>NZ_JARESG010000023.1 GCF_029076445.1 Pseudarthrobacter naphthalenicus | reverse complement strand
GGGCCCGCCCGAACAGATCCCTGCCACGGCAGAGTAAACAAACCGGCTGGTCAGAGTCGTTTTTACGCCTGAACACGCCGTTATCAAGAGTGGACGTATTCGCAGAAAATGCGAACAACCTTTTTACGACTTGACATAATATTTATTATCGGCCCTTTAAATCAGGTAGGGGAGAACCGTAAAAGTGGCTCCTTCCTGCCTGCTATTCATGGAGTTTTCGGCGGCAGCCCCGGCGTCAGAACAACGTAGCCAGTGTCCGATTGACATCGGCAAGGTCCAGAAAAGCCGGGTCAAAACGTTCAGTAGAGCCGGTCATATCGGCCGCCCAAGCAGAGTATCCCGCCTGGTCAGGATGAGACGGATCGGCCAAGGCGTCCATGATGTCCTCGTACCCCGGCAACCCGCCCGAGTCTTCGAGCGGGCCGCGTCGCGCCGTCGAGCAGCCGGGCCGGCGGCGCCCCTTCGTCGGCCGGCCGTCGGGACACCAGTTCAAGCCGGTGAAGCCAGCTGTCGCCGAAGTCGTATTCGTAAAAGGCCACGGCGGAGCCCAGCGCGAACAGCTGCTCGAGGGAGAGATCCTCCTCAGGTCTGTCGTCCGGATCAAGGCACTCCTGTTTCGGGAGCCACTGCAGGTCATCGGGAATCTCGCCGTGGACAGCCCGCAGCCGCACAAAAGGCTCCAGGGCTGTGTACCTGTGCAGGTGCATGTCCTCCCAGCCAAAGGCCGTCTGCAGGACCCGGTGGACTTGATCCAGGGTCATGGTGCTTCGGATCTCGAGCTGGCGCCAAATCTCAGGGTCGCTGTCGACCAGCTCCACGCGGACCTCAAGGATCGAGTCCTGGGCACCCTCGTCCCAGCTTCAAATTTGTCCATGCCACCCATTTTTACAGGCCTCATGGCCCTACTAGTTCGACGGAGGTAACCTCTCCCCCGGCGCGCCCATAGCTTGACGAAATCTCCATTATCGCTAAAAGTCCGGCTAGTCACCGGCCAGAGTTGCTTTCGGCGTTGGTCGAGGAAGCTGACAAGACGCACGAGATCATTCAGATCACCCGGCACGGGCATCCGTCTGCCGTGTTAATGTCTGCCGATGACCTAGAGTCGCTGCAGGAAACGATCCATTGGCTGTCGCAGCCCGGGATCCGTGAGGACCTGGAACAGGCCCGGCGGGATATCGCGACCGGCGAGACTGTCAGCGGTGACGAGCTGCGTCGTGAGTTCGGGCTCCCGCCGAGGTGAATGAAGTCCCGTCGGCCGTTGCAGGGCCATGGAAAGTTGAAGTTACCAGCCCGGCGCTAAAAGGATTCCGGCGGTTGCCGGAGAAGGCTGCCGCCGCGATCGTCGAGTTCGCCACCGGCGTCCTGGCCGACAATCCCTACCGGCTCAGCAAACCATTGACCAACGAACTGCTGGGCCTGCGCACGGCCCGGCGGGGTGACTACCGGGTCCTCTTCACCCTCGACGTCGAAGTTCATGTTCTCTACGTGCACCGCATCGAGCACCGTTCAGACGTCTACAAACCGCGCTGATGCTGAGACCGGCGCGAGTTTCGTGTCAGGCGTCCTTGGAAGGTGTCCGCCCGGCCTTCAGGTGCACACTCCTTTCCCGATGCAGCGCTCCGAGCCTGGTGGCCAGCAAGCGGTTAATGGCCTCGAGGTCCAGAAAGGCAGGGTCAAAGGGCTCCGTTGACCCGGTTGCCTCTGCCACCCACACCGAGTATTCAGCGTGGTCCGGATGAGACGTGTCAGCCAAGGCGTCCATAATCTGCTCGTACCCCGGCAACCCTCCGGAGTCTTCCAGAGGTCCCCGCCGGGTGCCGTCGACAGTCGCGCCGGTGGACTGTCTTCATCCGCTGGCCGGCGGGAAACCAGTTCGAGCCCGTGAAGCCAACTGTCACCAAAGTCGTACTCGTAGAATGCTCCGCCTGAACCCAGCGCCAGCAGCTGATCCAGGGAGCAATCCTCCTCATCCCTGTCTACCGGGTCTTCGCACTCCTGCCCCGGGAAGCCACTGCAGGATATCCGGAAATTTGCAGTCAACGGGCCGCAGCAGCGCGAACGGACCACTTGGTGTGAACCTCTGCAGGGTGCGCATCCTCCCAGCCAAAGGCTGCCTGAAGCACCTGGTGTACCTGATCAAGAGTCATGGAGCTCCGAATCTCGAGCGAACGCCAGATCTCAGGCTCGCTGTCGACCAGCCCCACGCGCACGGCCGGAATCGTCTCCGCGCCAGCCTCCCGGGCGCCCTACCGAGGTTTGTCCACGCGGTCTATTCTTACAAGCCCTCTGTCGTCTTCGGCCATGTCAGAGTCGTCTCCCCTGTCCTAAACGTAGCTTTAGGACAGGCCGGATATCGGCGTTTAGTTCACATTCAGAAGAAACTGAGCTTCAGGCAGAGCCAGACTGCAGTCGCACTGTAGCCGCGTTTACCGGCAGCCCTGTCAGTCGCGTTTGATACGGTGCCTTCATCGGCTACGTCTGGGGGTGATTAATATGGCTGAACGAAATTCTTACCATGTGGTGCCGGGTGATGACGGGTGGAAGGCTGAGCGGGAAGGTTCCTCTCGTGCTTCCTCTGTTCACGACACTCAGGCTGGGGCAATTGATGCTGCTCGCGGTTACCTCTCCCGCTCTGGCGGTGGTGAGTTGAATGTCCATGGCAAGGACAACAAGATCAGGGCGAAGGACACGATTGCTCCTGGTAACGATCCCCGGAACACTCCAGGCTAAGCCGGATCTGCTGGTGACATTGGACGTACCTCGCCGACCCGGGAACGTCGGCGGGGTACGTCTGGCCATTCCAGCCACGCAGAGGTACTTGGTGAACTGGAAGCGGGCCGTGCTCCCGAACGCATTTGCCCTTCAGGTCAGTTAGCGAACAATTTGGGGGCAGCGCGGATCCCTCTCAGGCTTTGGTGGACGAAATCGCTGTTATCGGCTACCGGCCCGAACGCTCATTAGACGCGAGAATTCCGCATCTTCTTAGTCCGGGAATCCCATGATCCCGGCCTGTGGAGCGTGGATTAGTGGATAACCGTTCGACCTACACCCTCGGAAGGTATCCTGCAGCGCACTGCGGAGGGATTCTTCTTATTGGCAGCAGGGGAACTGCGCCCTGATGGCCGCAAGCTCCTTTCAGCGGTAGACAATTCGGCTTCACTTCAGGCGAAACCGGGACAAAAGACGCATACCGCCTCGGTGGTTTACCCCGCATGCCGTCTCGGCCGAACAACCGGGGATGCTTGCCAAACCGATACTAAGCATGCTTATGGTACGCATGGCGGTACCGGCTACGGGATCCAGATTTGCGTGCGGGTCCCGGACTGCCTCGACTTTTCTGCCGGCAAGTAACTCAAGTACCAACCAGGTCCGGAAATCGGCCCCGGCAAAGCACGGAGAAAGAGGACATCACATGTACCTGCATACTCAGCTTTTGATCAACGAAATCGCCGCCGATGAGCCGGACCCGGCAGCCGCGAACGCCTTGCAGGAAGGCCTGGGCGGCCAGTTCGGTGAAATGCGCACCATGATGCAGTACCTGTTCCAGAGCATGAACTTCCGCGGGGACCCGGCCTCCAAGCCCTACAAGGACCTCCTCCAGGGCGTGGGGACCGAAGAAATCAGCCACGTGGAACTCATCGGTACCACCATTGCCCAGCTCCTCGACGGGTCTCCACGCTATCAGGGGAAAAAGACCGATCCCGTGGACGAGCCCGGGGCCAAAGGCGCAACGCCGCTGAAGATTGCGCTGGACACCAGCAATATCCACCACTACCTGGTAGGCGCGCAGGGCGCGCTGCCCGTGGACGCCGCGGGCAACCCGTGGAGCGGATCCTACGTGTACAACAGCGGGAACCTGGTCCTGGACCTCCTCTACAACCTGATGCTTGAATCCACCGGACGCCTGCAGAAATGCAGGATCTACGAGATGACGGACAACAAGACGGCCCGCTCCACCATTGCCTACCTGATCGTCAGGGACCAAGCGCACGAGAATGCGTTTGCCAAAGCACTGGAAAGCCTGGGCGTGAACTGGGGCAAGGTCCTGCCCATTCCCAAGACCAACGCCGAGCAGTTCCCCGAAGTAAAGAAGCTGCTGGACCTGGGACTGCAGAGCGTCCAGTACACCTTCAGCGCAGATAATCTCAGCGAAGCCGGAAAACTCTACCGGGGCGCTTCCCCCTCAAATGACGGCACTGAGCTCACTACCGATGTTATGCCCGACGGGTTCCCCATGGGCATGTCCCCGGAACGAAAGGAAGAGTTCGCCCCAGGACTGGACCCGGAATTGCTCGCCCTTATTCAGGCCACAGCCGAAGTCGAACTCAAAGACGCGGACAACCCGACAGCGACCACGAGCTAGACCCCGCGGCCGCCGGCCCGCAAAACCCCCGTGCGGGCCGGCCATTGCTCTCGCCTTGTGCTGGCTTCGCGGCCAGTGAGACGAACGTGGGGGCCGCCGTTGTCATCGGCGCCATTGCCCATCGCGTCGTCACCCTCTTCGAAGACACAGCCTCAGCAGGCGACCGGGTTCGCGAGCCCCCGACCCGCCTCGCTGAGCGTGCCCGCCCTCATCATCATCACCTCATTACCGCGCTGGGCTTATTCCTCACCAAACCAACGCGCAGATGGCCCTCTACGAGCGTACGTCCGCAGCGACGCAACCCGGGCATCACGTCGCAGCACCTTGGTGCTGCTGCACCGCACGATCCGGTTTTTCGAAGCAGTCCGCGGTGGACGTCGTGACACCCACGTTACGTATGACGGCGGTCAACGCCGATGACACCGCAGAAGACATTGTCGCTCGCGCCACCACCACCGGCCATTCCCGTCATCTGACACTGAACGCAGTAGCTATGGCAGTCTTGGGCCTTTTGGAGGTCGAAGCCTCCAACGCCTACACGCTGGACGGGGTGGCGAACATTGTGGAGCAGTCCACCCGCGACGGGATGCTCACGGATACCAGCGGAACCCTGACCGCAGCCTTCGAGTTCGCGGCCAAACAGCTATAGCTTGGGGTGTGTCCGTCAACCTTGGATCTATGGTTGGCGCTTATTTGGTTCTTCCGTCGAAACTGATGGTGAAGGCATTCAGTACGGCTTCCACCGTGAGGCCCATTAGTGGCCTGCTTCTTGCCGGTCGGGTCCAGTGTCGGGTCGTCAGGTACAGGCATTTCAGGGCCGCCTGCTCGGTGGGAAATGTGTCCCCGGGCCCGAACGCCCCGCCTGTAGTGGGCGTTGATGAATTCATGGCGTTGGCTGCAGATGACCCGCCGGATTTTTATGTCGTAGTCCAGGAACGGCACGAACTCGCTCCAGGCGTTCTCCTACAGCCGGGTGGTCGCCGGGTAATGCTTGCCCCGCTTGCGCGAGAATTCGACGAAGCGTTCTTTCGCCGCGGCCTCGAAGGGTGCTGTGACCGGGCGGAGATCCCGGACAATTCGTCCCAGTACTGCCGCATGCCGGAAGGTGGTGCGGATCAGGTGCACGATGCCGGGCTGGCCCACCGCGAGGGACCAGACGGTGTTGATGGCCTCGGGAAGGCCCTTGAGCCCATCGCAGACCGTGATGCAGAGGTCCTCGACACCGCGGTTCTTGATTTCGGTCAGCCCGAGAGCCAGAACTTTGTCACTTCACCGCAGTCCCCGGCCCACAGCCCGAGGATGTCGCGTCCACCATCCTTCGAGGGGCGTATATCGACCCAACGGCAACGCGGATCGAGTTCATCTACAGTGATGCCGCCAGTCATGGGTGGAGTGTCATGGATCTTCCCTGCATCTTGACGCTCAACGAGAGCAGTCACCGGATCCACAACCCGCTGACCACGGACAAGGTCGCCGTCCTGGGCGAATCACACCAAATTCCGTTTCATCATGCGCCTGCAACGCGGGACCCTTGATCCCGCGTTGCAGGCGCGCCGTGCTTCTTCGGCCGCTCCAGTTCGGCGCCGCCGCAGCGCCGCTGCGAAAGGCGGGCGTAGTCGTTCTGGCACTGCAATCGGTCCAGGGCGCCACGGACCTTTCATCTATAAAGAGGAATACCAACAAATGGCCTTACCATTATAGTGGTCGGAAGGAGGAGGCTGCATGTCACGTACCGACGATTCTGTATCGCCCAGCGATCCGCGGCGCCTTCGTCGCGATCACCATCTCATACAGTCCGCGAATCTCGGATTCTCGATCGCGCAGGCAATGGCGGCCGTCGCCGTGCCAATCCTGGCCGTGTACGCGGGGCACCCCATCGAGCTGATCGGGATCATTGTCGCGGTCTCTGCGGTGTCGCAGACCGTCGCGCGCCTCGGTTTGGGCTCCCTGTTGAGCCGGCTGCCCACCAAGCACTTCATTGCCGCAGCTACGGTACTGCTGTCGGCATCCTGTTTCCTCCTCGGCTTCAGCACCGAGTTGTGGGCCTTCATCATTGCCCAGCTGCTGCAAGGAGCCGCGCGCGCGTATTTCTGGACCGGAAGCCAGACGCATGTTGTCCGCGCGTCCGAGTCCGCCGTCACCGCACTCTCCCGCCTGAACGTCATTCAGGGCGTAGGCCAGCTGATCGGACCGGCACTCGCGGGCTTCATTGGTGCCTGGTCCCTGCAGATGTCCCTCTTGGCAGCGGGCGCACTCGCGGCGATCGCGCTCGCGCCGGCGATCGCACTCGTCAGATTTGCCCCGTTCCCACAGCGGAGCCGCCACGGCACCGGGCGCCCTCGGCATATCTGGCGTCAGCCAGGTGTCGGCATGGCTGCCAGCATGGCGGCGGTCGCGGGTGCGTGGCGCGGCATCCTCAATTCCTACCTGCCCGTTATCCTGACGGCGGCCGGCCACAGCATTCCCGTCGCCGGCGCGCTGATGACGGTCGCCAATCTCGCGTCCCTTTGCGGCAGTGCGTTCTCGCGCCGCATCCATGCCGCGGGTCCGCGCGTCGCTAACGCGATCGGCACGGCGGGGGCAGGCCTCGGACTTGTGCTTGCGTCGTTGTTCCCGAATCCGATCTGGGTGGTCGCTGTGGGGCTCACCATCTCGGGCCTCGGTGCCGGGATTCTGCAGACGGTTGGTCCGGCATTGGCTGTGGATTCCATCAGCGACGAGGATCGTGGCCGTGCCATCGCATCCATCGGTACGTTCCGGTCAATATCGCTGTTCGTGTCCCCTCTGGCGACCGCAGGGCTCATCCTCATCGTTCCGAGCGCTGCTATCGCCGCGGGGATCGCCGGTATCATCATTTCTACGCCAACCCTGTCTACTCTGATCAGACGCAGAGGCCAGGCGAGGACGTCCCAGGAAGGCACCCATGACCACGACGAAGACTTTGCGAACTGACCGCCCCGTGAGAACGGTTTCCACCGATCTGTTCATCCCGATCGAGGCGCAGCGTTCCTCTCAGACGGTCGCAGACCGGATCCGGACCATGATCCAGGAGGGTGTGATTGCCGTTGGTGATCGCCTGCCATCCGAACGGGACCTGTGCGATCAGCTGGGTGTGAGCCGCGTCACGGTCCGTGAAGCGCTGCGAATCCTTGAGACGAACGGGCTGGTCACCGTCAAGGTCGGCGTGAGCGGCGGTGCGTTCGTCACAGTTCCAACGATCGACGTCGTGCGCGACAGCATAGGCGACCTTCTCGCACTCTCCGCTCTGACAGCGGCAGAGATCACGGAGGCGCGGACGCTTCTCGAACTGAGTGTGGTCGCGCTGGTGTGCGAGCGTGCAACGGATTCAGACATTGCGGAGCTCTACGCCATCTGCGACCGCACCCTCGCCGAGCGCGAGCGAGGCGACTACAACGTTCACACATCCCTGAGCTTCCACCTCCGTGTCGCCGCCGCTGCGCACAACCCCGCGGTCCTCATGCTGCTCACGTCGATCCAACAGCCGATCCTCCGGTCATTGCAGGACGCGGGTCACCACGACACCAGCGGCGTCGAGGAACACCGACGCTTCACCGATGCCATCGCCGCCCGCGACGTCGAGGCCGCGATCACCATCATGCGCGACCATCTCGGACGAACGGCGGCCCGTGTAGTCCGGGCCTAAGGCCCCACACGCCCCAGCCCTTGACAAACAAAGCGATATCAAGGAAGCTCGTTATCACAAATGGTCTAACCATTACGCGGTTGTAAACATTCCCGCGTGAAGATACGTCCCAGGAGTGATCAATGCGGATCGAAGCCAAGAGACATTTATGCCAGAGCTACGGCAACTGCGTAGCCGCCGACCCGGAGCACCTCGACCTCGACGACGAAGGGCTCGTCGTGGTCACTCGGGATTCCGTCGCGGACGGTGAGGTCGCAGCCGTCCAGGCGGGAATCCGCAGCTGCCCCGTGAACGCGCTCGTCCTCGTCGACGGGAAGTGACCGTGCCCACCCCCGCCGCTCCTCCGACGCGCATAGTCATCGTCGGCGGTTCCGTCGCTGGTGCACGCACCGCACAGGCACTACGCTCGCAGGGCTTCTCCGGCGAACTCATCGTCATCGAGCCCGAGGCCGGGGAGGCGTACGACCGCCCGCCACTGTCCAAGGAGTATCTGACCGGCGTCTGGTCCCGCGCGCAGCTCGACCTGATCACCGGTGGCTGGGCGTCCGTGGACGCAACGGTCATCCCGGCGCACGCCACAGCGCTGAATGTGCAGGAACGCCAGATCACGCTCTCCGACGGAGAAGTGATCGGCTACGACGCACTGGTGATCGCAACCGGTCTCTCGCCTCGGCGCCTGGTCGCGGATGACGGTGAACCGATCGGCCACGTTATCGCCACGGCGTCCGACGCTGATGCCCTTCGCGATCAGCTCCGCCATGGGGCCCACGTCGTCGCGGTAGGCGGCGGGTTCATCGCCGCCGAAGCAGCGTCCGTGGCCCGCGAGCTCAGCCTTCCGGTCACGATCATCACCCGCGGCGGCACACTGCTCGAGGGCAGCCTCGGTGCCGTCGTCGGTGCGCACATCGCGGCCACCCACCGCGATCGCGGCGTGGACCTGCGCACGGATGCACGCATCGCCTCGATCGCCCGTGAAGGCAGCGGCGCCGTGATCACACTGGACGGCGGGGAGCGGATCCACGCCGACGTCCTCGTCGCCGGCATCGGATCAGAGCCCAACACCTCCTGGCTCCGGGACTCGGGCATACGGGTCGACACCGGCGTCATCACGGACGCCCGGTGCCGAGCCTTCGGCGCGGCCGGGGTCTACGCCCTGGGGGACGTCGCTCACTTCTACGACGTCCACTCCGCCAAGCTCCGCCGGGTCGGCCACTGGACGAACGCTGCCGACCAGGCGACCGTCGTCGCCCACAACCTCCTGCACCCGCAGGATCCGATCGGATACCGCGAGGCCCCCTACTTCTGGTCGGACCAGTTCGGCGAGAAGATTCAGGTCGCCGGACACCCTGATCAGGACGCCCACGTGGAACTCCTGACACTGGACGGCCCCATCCCGCGTCGGATCGCGATCTACACGCACGGCGATGACGACGGTTGCGGCGCGGTCGTCACCTTCGGCTGGCCCCGCGGCATGGTCGCCGTGCGCCGCCTGATGCCGCTCGAACCGACGACCGCCGAAATGCTCGGCGAGCTCGAGAAACTCGCAGCGGGCGCACGCCTTGTCGCCGCCGTCTGAAGCCGGTCCTTTTCTTCCCGTTCCGTACACGAAAGTGAGTTTTCACGATGACCACAAACATCTGCTCCAGTTCAGAAACCTGTCCCACGTCAGAAACGTGTCCCACTACCGCATCTCAGACCGAGGACCCGCGCCGCGCCCGAGATCTGGTCGACTTGGAAACCGGACAGATCAGCCGCGAGGTCTTCTTCAACCAGGAGATCTTCGATCTCGAAATGCAGAATCTGTTCCCCCGTGCCTGGCTTTTCGTGGGCCATGCCTCGCAGATCCCCAATCCGGGCGACTACTTCTCGTCGTGGATGGGCAGCGACCCGGTCCTGCTCACACGCGACGTGGACGGCGGGATCTACGTGCTGCTGAACTCCTGCCGCCACCGCGGCATGCGTGTGTGCCGTTATGACGAGGGCAACACCATGCAGTTCACCTGCCCCTATCACGCATGGTCCTACTCGATGGACGGCAGCCTGGTTAACGTCCCAGGGGACCTCTTCGGCGTCCCGCACATGAAGGCCGCCTACAGCGGGAAGCTCGAGAAGCAGAACTGGGGCCTTGTGCGCTGCCCTAAGGTCTACAACTACAAGGGCCTCGTCTTCGCCAACTGGGACGAAAACGCGGAGGACTTCCTTGACTACGCCGGCGACTTCCACTGGTGGCTGGACAACCTTGCCGACGCCTTCGATGGCACCCCCGGCGACACCGAGGTCTTCCACGGTGTACTCAAGTGGCGCATCAAGTCGAACTGGAAGTTCGTTTCTGAAAACTTTCTCGGCGACACTTACCACGGCGCATCGACGCACGCCTCGGTCGAGGCCATCGGCATCGGCCCGGGCGGCCGCGGCAAGCGCCGCCACGGCGAACGTCAGGACGAGGGCGGCCACTCGACCGGCCGTATGAAGACCTCGTTCCGCAACGGTCATGGCGCCAGTGACAACCTCGCCTATGAAATCGCCTATCCCCAGTTCGTTGAGCCGGAGATGAACGAGTACTTTGACCAGGCCTGGGCGACCCGCAAGGAGCGCCTGGACGCGGAGGGCCGCCTCCTCGGCGGTCGCGGGCCGGCCACGATGTTCCCGAACATGTCATTCGCGGCCGGCTTCCCGCGGAGCATCCTCGTGGCGCATCCGATCAGCCCCACCGAGACCGAGGTGTGGCGCTGGTTCCTCACCGATAAGAAGGCCCCCGAGCACGTGCGTGAGTGGCTGCGCCAGTACTACATGCGCTATGGCGGCCCTGCGGGCATGACCGAGCAGGACGACATGGAGAACTGGGACTACGCTACCCAGGCGTCCAAGGGCGTTGTCGCCCAGCGGTACCCGTACAACTATCAGCAGGGTCTCGGCACCGAGCAGCTCTCTGAGCTCGATCGTGCGGTGCATTCCAACCACGCGATCTCCGGTGAGGTGAACGCCCGGGCCTTCTACCGCCGCTGGTCGGAGTTCGTCGACAACCTCAGCTGGGACGAGCTCCTCGAGATCGCGAAGTCGGACGACCGGATTGACGCGATTATTCGCCGTCAAGAGGAAGACGCGGTTGCGGAAGCCGCCGCAGGGAAGGTGAACCACTGATGTCGACGCCGGACTACTCGAAGGGACAGGACCGCTGGGCGCTGCTGCAGGAGGTCTCCGAGTTTCTGTTCATCGAAGCGGACCTCCTGGACGAGCGCCGCTATAACGAGTGGCTGGATCTGCTCGCAGACGATTACCAGTACAGCGTTCCGCTGCGTATGAACGTCGAATATGCCGAGGCGGACACCCGCGGCGAGACGAAGGCCGGGTCCGAGGTCTGCTGGTTCGATGAGCCGAAATCTACTGTCGAGCTGCGCGTGATGCAGCTCGCCACCGGCGTGCACTGGGCCGAGGAACCCGTCTCCCGGGTCTCGCACCTGGTGACGAACGTCCGCATCGAGGAAGTTACCTGGCCCGAGGTCAAGCTCTCGAGCCGATTCCTCGTTTACCGTAACCGCGTGGCCGACGAGACCGACTTCTTCGTCGGCCGCCGCAAGGACACCCTCCGCAAGACGGATGACGGGTGGAAGGTCGCTAACCGCTACCTGCTGCTGGACCAGACAGTGCTACTCGCGAAGAACCTTTCCGTCTTCCTCTGATGATGGGCGCCGTCCCAGACGACGGCTCCCTCCCTCGTTCCCGCCCTGCTGAAAGTGCTCTCCCCGGCACCTTCCGCAGGGCGGGAACCTTTTGCTGAGAGAAGACTGCAGTATACGGCTGCCGAAACTCCGTCTCCTCCTGATGTTCAAAGAGCGGCAGTTCCTCCGCTTACCCGACGCCGCGCACGAGCTCGGCGTCTCGGCATCCACCGCCCATCGCTCCCTCGCGATGCTGCGGTCCTACGGCTTCATCCGGCAGGAGCCCGGGGTCCGGACGTGCGTCCCGGGCTCGGTGCTTCTGGACTTGGGCCCGTCTGCCGTGTGGAATATGGATGTTGGCTCGCTGGCACGTCCCATTCTCGCGGATCTGGCCCTAAGACTGGACGAGTCCGTCCACCTCGCCGTCCTCGAAGGCGACAACGTCCGCGACGTGTACAGCGTCGAGGGACCGCGAGCAACTGCGAATAGCGGATCGCGCAGGTCAGGTGTTCCCTGCGCATACCCGCGTCATGGGGGCGCGATGCCTGCAGATCTCCCACCCGACCACCTCGCGGGGACGCTTGCGCGGGCTCGCTGCCCAGGACGTCGATATCGCCGCCCTCGAAGTGCAGCTTGCTCAGATCCGCCAGCTGGGCTGCGCTCAACGCTCGTCCGGATGGCGTCACGTCCTTGGCGATGACCGTCCAGGATCCGCGTGGCGCAACGATCGCCGCGATCAATGCCGCCGGCCCATCGACCCGTATGGCTCAGCAGGGGCAGAAGCAGATCGCTCGCCGGCTTCACCCTGCGGCCGCGCAGTACGCGCTGCGCCCAAATGAATGTCGATGCCCGCCCGGCAGGGGTGCCGGGCGGGCATCGACCGTGTTCACGTAGCGCTCAGCGTACAGCGAGTCCGGCGTGTCCAAGCCGCGCTCGGTGGTAGTTCCAGACGAAGCCGTCGTTGAACGTTGAGCCGAGATCGGGCATCACCGCCATATCAGCTTCCGGGACCTCGTAGCTCACTGTTCCCATCGAGCTCGCGTTCACAAGCATCCGCGCCAGGATCTCCACATTCAGCGCGCGTACGACGGCCTGCTCGACCGTCGCGCCCACCGTCACGATCCCGTGTCCGCGCAGAACCAGCGCCGGTGCCGTGCCGAGGGCGGATGCGACTTCCCGTCCAAGCTCGGCCGTGTTGATCAGTAGGCTGCGCGGATAGGTCGGGATCCCCTCAGCGGCCATGCGCATTGCCGGGATGTTGTACGCGCCGACCACGGGTAGCAGGGCGAGACCGGCGAGGTCGGCCGCGATGACCGCAGGAGCGTGCGCGTGCACCACCGCCTGCGCGTCAGGGCGCGCCGCCAGCACCTCAGCATGGATCGGAAGTTCATTCGGCGCCTGGAATCCCCCCTCAAGCGCGCGCTCGGGGACGACCTCGTGGATGTCCCCCGGCTGGGTGAACAGCAGCCCGCTCTCCTGTGGCCCGCGACAGCGGATCGCGATGCCGGCCTCGGTCCGCAGGCTTACGTGGCCGAGGACATCCTCCGCTAACCCGGCGTGGGCGATAATTCGGCAGGCCTCGGCGAGTAGCTCTCGTGCCGATGCGTCGAACGCCATCAGCTCTCCCGCACGGTCGTACGCAACTGTGTCAGAAGTTCCGTGCTCTCGGGGTAGGGACGCTTCGCGTAGTCTCCTTCCGCGGCGGCTCCGAAGAATTCCGCGGCGGCCGACAGCGTTGCGCTTGTAACACCGAGCGAGTCGGCGAGAGCGGTGGCCAGCTTCATGTCCTTGGCGATCGTCGTTGCGGGCGCATGCTTTGCAACCGCTCGCTTGTTTCCGCTGTAGTACTCAACGACGCCCTTGAACCCGCCGACGACACCGCTTGACCGCTCGAGCGCATCGATCACCTTCGCGACGTCAAGACCAGCCTGCTGGGCGATGACGAGGGCCTCGGCCACAGCGAGATGGGTCGCGTACTTCACGTGCTGGTGCACGAGTTTGGTGGCGAAGCCATCCCCCAGGGCGCCCGCGTAGAGCAGCGTCCCGGCGACGTCCTGCACGATTGACTCCGCGCCGCCGAGTACCCCCGCCTCGCCGCCAATCATGACGGTGAGGTTCGGGGCCGTGCCGGACACCGGCGCATCGACGTAGCGGGCACCGTTGCCAAGCGCCGCGACACGCTGCGCGACGTCCTGCGCGAGTTCCGGGTCTCCCGTCGTCATATCCACGATCAGCGCACCCGCACGAAGCCCGGCAAGCACTCCGGCCTCCTCGTCATAGAGCACCTCACGCACTGCCGTGGGATTCGGCAGGGCAAGGAAAATTACATGGCTCTGTTCTGCGAGTTGGCGGGGACTCACCGACGGAGTGGCCCCGATCATCGCCGTTGTCGCGACGCGATCCGTATGCCGGTCCCATACCGCCACCGAATGGTCGGCCGCGATGAGACTCGCGGCGAGGGCCTTGCCCATCCCTCCGAGTCCGACTACTCCCACGTGATGTGGATCCATAACTTTCACCTTTCATGCACCATTGCCTGGAATGCACCGCTGCCGCAACCTGATTCAGGCATCTTCGTCCCGGGCGGCATCTGCTTCTCGCGGAGCGATATCGCCTCACAAACATATTGGTTAGTCCATTGACATGGCAAGACCAATGGCCATAAGCTCCTGAAGATAAGTTTTCCGGACCGCGAAAACCCCTTGCCCTGCTTTGAGTACGGGCGTTACAGGGATCGACCTGGCAAGGACGCCAGAAAGGAGCGCCAATGCTTGACGCAATCTGGAGCGCGCTCGGCGAGGCCCTCAGCCCGATGTCGCTAATCATGCTGCTTATCGGCGTTGTGATCGGCTTCCTCGTCGGCATCCTCCCGGGCATCGGCGGTGCGGTCACGCTCGCCCTGCTCATCCCCGTGACCTTCGGCATGGATCCGGTGCCGGCCTTCTCGCTTCTGCTGGGCATGTACGTCGTCTCCGCGATCGCCGGCGACTTCACCTCAATCCTGTTCGGGATCCCGGGTGAGCCAACGGCAGCAGCCATGGTGCTCGACGGCTATCCGCTTAATAAGAAGGGGCAGGCCGGGCGCGCGCTTGGCGCCTCCCTGTCCAGCTCGGCGATTGGGTCGATCTTCGGTGCGGTCCTGCTCATGGCGCTGATCCCGGTGATGCGGCCGCTCATCTTGAGCATCAGCGCGCCCGAACTGTTCGCCGCGGCCGTGCTCGGCCTGACGTTCATCGCGTCGCTCTCCGGCGGTATCATCCACAAGGGCCTGGTCATGGCCACGATCGGCGTGCTCCTCTCGCTCGTCGGGCTCGATCCGAACCTCGGCATCGAGCGGTACACCTTCGGAAGCCTGCACCTCTGGGAGGGCATCGGCATTGTCCCCGTCGTCGTCGGTCTCCTCGGCGGTGCCGAAGTGCTGCAGTCCATGCTCGACAAAGACGGTGACACCAAGACTGCTGTGCCGCCACACCTTGGCGGCATCCTCGTCGGCGTCAAGGACTCCTTCCGCCACTGGTCGTTGATGCTGCGCACCAGTGCCATCGGTGCCGTCCTGGGAATGATGCCCGGTCTCGGAGGATCGGTGTCCCAGTTCATCGCCTACGGCCACGCCAAGCAAACCTCGAAGCATCCCGAGGAGTTCGGCAACGGTTCGATCGAGGGCGTGATCGCCGCAGGTGCGACCACGACAGCGAAGGACGGGGGCCACCTCGTACCGACGATCGCCTTCGGCGTGCCGTCGGGCGCGAGCATGGCGGTGCTACTCGGCGCGTTCCTGATCCTCGGCCTGAATCCTGGCCCCGAGATGCTGGGCGAGCACCTCAACGTCACGCTCTCGCTCGTGTGGATCATTGTGCTGAGCACGATCGCGGCTGTCATCCTCGGCTACCTTCTGATCCGCCCCCTTGCCAAGCTCACCTCGGTGACCGGAAGGCTGCTCGTACCGTTTCTCATCACGATGCTCACCATCGGCGCATTCTCGAACACCAGCTCGCTCGACGACGTCTGGATCATGCTAGTCTTCCTCGCCATCGGCGTGATGTGCAGCCGCTTCAAGTGGCCCCGCATCCCGCTGCTGCTTGGCCTGGTGCTCGGCGAAATCCTCGAGCGGTACTTCACCGTCAGCTACGCGCTGTTCCAGTTCAACTGGCTCAGCCGGCCCGGCGTGATCGTCATCGAGATCATCATCGCCGGCATGATTCTGTTCACCGCGGTCCGCACCGCTCGCAAAAAGCGCGCCGATAAGCGCGAGCTCCTGGCCACCGGAGGTCTCGTATGAGCACCGAAATGATCCACTCCATCGACGGCGACGGCGAGGGCGGCTCGCGGGGGCGCCACGTGCACAAGCCCGATCTGATCATCACATCCGTGCTGCTCGTCGTGTTCGTCGCGGCGTTCCTGATGGCCACGGGCTGGAGGGACCTCGCCGCCTACTTCCCTCTCGGCGTCAGCGGCGTGGGTGTGGTTGCCAGCGCCTCCCTACTCTTACGGGTGCTGTTCTTCCCGCCCAAGCCGGCCGCCCCGAAGACCAACGTGCCCGAGGCCGCCAAGTCGGTGGCCGAGCAGGAGTACGAGTTCTTCAAGAACCTCTCGACGCGGGACTGGGTCACCTCGCTCGGCTGGCTCGGCGGCTTCTTTGTCGCACTGTCGGTCTTCGGTATCTACCTCGCCATGGTCGCCTTCACCGTAGGTTACCTGCGCTTCCAAACCGCCAAGTCGTGGTGGTTCGCCGCCATCTACGCGGCCCTGCTCGGCGGCGTCATCTACGTGGTCTTCGCGATCGCCCTCAAACTGCCGCTGCCGGGCGGGCTGCTCGGCCTCGCCTGATCGCCCGTTCCCCTACTCTCCTTCCCGCGTCACCGCCCGGCCGCCTATGGTCCGGGCGCACCAAAATCGAAAGGACCCGTCCCAATGCGTAAGCTCGCACTCGGCCTCGCTGCCCTCGCCCTCGCCGGCGGCGCACTAACAGGCTGCTCGTCGGCAGGTGCCACCGGCGCGTCAACCTCCCCGGAGGACGCCGCGGCCAAACTGAAAAACCAGACGATCACGCTGGTCGTCCCGTTCGACCCGGGCGGGGGCTACGACGCCTACGCCCGCATGCTGGCCCCGAAGCTTGCCGACGAGCTCGGCGCCACAGTAATTGTCGAGAACAAGCCCGGCGCGGGCGGCATCCTCGCCACGAACGAGTCCGTGCACGCCAAGCCGGACGGGAAAACCCTCGTGCTGCTGAACGGCCCCGGCCACCTCGGTGCTGCGATCGCTAAGACCAACGGCGTCCGGTACGACGCGAAGACAATGAGTTACATCGGCCAAATCAGCTCCGAACCCGACGTGCTCGCCACCAGCAAGTCCTCCAGCATCGCGTCAGTGGACGACATCTCCGGCAAACGCTTCGCGGCCACCGGCCCCGGCTCAAACGAGTACATCGACGCCGTAGTCCTGAACCAGCTCCTTGGCATGGACAACCAGGTCGTGACCGGTTTCAAGTCCAGCAACGAGGCCAGCCTCAACGTTATCCAGGGCAACGTCGAGCTGCATTCGCGCTCGTTCGGCAGCCAGCAGCCAGGTATCAATGCCGGCGATCTTAAACCGATCCTCGTCATCGGCGAGAACACCGGCGAGAAGGAGATCAAGGATGTCGACAACCTCCTCGACGTGGTGAAGGGCGACCAGAAGGAACTCGCAACGCTGCACACGAAGCTCATTTCCAGCGGCCGCCTCCTCGCGGCCCCCCCAGGAATGGACCCGGGCACGCTGCAGACAATCCGCGACGCCTTCGAGAAGGTCATGACCGACAAGGCCTTCATCAAGGCTGCCGCCGACACCAAGCGGCCGGTCCACTATACGAGCGGCGACGACGTGCAGAAGCTCGTCAACGACGTGATGGGCTCACCACAGGAGTACGTCGACCTCATCACGAAGGCCTACACGGGCTGACCACCGACGTTCAACAGGGTGTGTCCCAGAAACCCTCCTGGGACACACCCCGTCTTTGCGTCAGGACCGAGGTAAGGCCGACCCGGATGCCGGCGAGATGACCTTTGCCCGGAAGAGCGTGCGCGCCATGCGCGCGAAACGATCGATAACGAGCGGCAAGGGCAAGCCCGATTGGCTACGGACGTTCTCCGCCGACACCGGATCGGTCCCCACGCAATCACCCGCATCCATTGCATAATCGACGATGCCCTGCGCGAGGATGACGCCGTCCTGCTTGAGGACCGCGCAAGCGCCGACCACGCCCATCGGTGTCCAAATCGTTCCGCCTGCCTGCAGGCTCACCTGCATTCCCAGCTGGCGCAACGAGGCGAGCACCCATTCGGACGCGGCTTCGAGCGCGTCCTCCGTTCCGCTGATCCCGAGCGTTTCCCTGGTGGCGATGGTCGACCAAAGGATGACCGCGGGGCCGGCAGCGAGCCACTGCCCACCGGGCGTGGGGCGCGCAACAACGGGCACGTCCTCTCGCGGCGCTGTGCGAGATGCTTCCTCCGTGACCAGCACGACGGTCCGGTCCGGCTGCCAGAGACGCATCACCGCCTCCCGTCGTCCCGCAGAGACGTCCGAAACGAGGCGGAGGTCGCGGGCGACGCCATCGAGGGGAGCTCGCGGCTCCGGCTCCACGTGAAGCTCCCAGCACGGACGCATGCTTCCATCATACGGGGCCTGGTTCGGACGAACGGGCGGCGGAAGTCAGTGACAATCTCAATGAACGGTCGAAACACTACCGGATCCTCGGCTCCCCCGATCCTTGGTCCCCGTCATGTCCAAGTTTTCCGACCCGTTCGCTGGGGAAGGGGCCAACCCAGGCGTGTGAAGCGTTCCCCGATCGCCGGCGAGCCGGTCTTCTAGGACGACCGCGGTCCAGTCCGATACTTGGACGAGGGACTATCGGGCCTGGAGGGTGAGCCCTGCGGGCTTTCGAACCACTACCGTTTGCTGGCCCCTGACCATTCCTTTGCAGCCACATCACCGCCTTTGATTGTCGGCGCTTGAACACCCACCGTCCCGTTGTCGCAACGGCAGAGCGGGCATCGAAGCCATTAGAACGACATCAGGGGGCGATCAAAGAACAAAGGCCCAGCGATGCCCTCTGCTCTACAGAACTTTTATCTGGACAGCAGTAAAGTGATGTGTTTCACTTGAACAACCACGGATCTGACACGAAGATGAGGGAGAGCCGAATGAGTTTTGAACCAATGGGACGCCGCGGATTTATCAAGATCACAGCGGCAGCTGGCGGGACGTTATTTCTGGGAGGCCTCACGGGGTGCGGCCAGGACAGCGGCGGTGGAGGTAAGAAGGGATATTCCGGCGACGTTGCTATTACTGGTCTGGCCAGTCTTATTCATTCCGCCCCCTTCTTTATCGCCCAGGCGGAGGGCTACTACGAGGAAGAGGGGCTGACCCTTGAGCATATTCAGTTCCCAGGGGGGCTTGACACTGTTCGAGGAATCGAATCGGGCATAGGTTTCGGTACGTCGTCCACTATTCCGGTGTTTATCGCGGCCGAGAAGGGCATGGACGTAAAAATCTTCGGCAATGTTTATACGGCGGCTTCTGTTGACTTCATTGCGTTGCCCGACTCTCCCGTCACTTCCATTGAGGATGTCAGGGGCAAGAAAGTGGCAGTCAGCACGCCAGGATCAAACTCCTCGTATTTCGCAGACCGCACGCTGCGGGCCGCTGGCATCATCCCGGGCAAGGACGTTGAACTTATCAGCGTCGGCTCAGCGAGCGATTCGTGGACCGCCGTCTCCCAGAAAGTTGTTGACGTAGCGTGGACGGCTTCGCCGCTTTCCGAGAAAATCGCCTCTGAAAGCGGAGCGAAGGTGATCTGGCGTTCCCGCGACTACGTAACGGACTGGTCGGACACCTGCCTCGTGGCGACAGGATCCTTCATCGATGAAAATACCGAGGCGTTGAAGGGCTGGGGCCGTGCGCTCAAGAAGGCGATGGACCTGATTACCAACGACCTCGAAAAGGCCGCCGACGCCTACGGGAAGGCAATCAAATACGAGCCCAAGGTGGCTCTTGAGGCGCTGAAGAACTCGCAGAACTTCTACAGCCTGGACTTCACCGATGCCCAGCTGGCCGCCGTCGTCGCCGCCGGTAAAGAACAAGGCCAGATCACCAAAGAACCGGACATGAACGCCATCGTTATGAGGAACTTCCTTTCATGAGCCAGATATCCCCGATCGATTCAGTAGGACACGACAGTGACGTCGTTTTCGACAATATCGGAATGACTTTCGGTACCGCGACGGGAGTCACCCACGCAGTCGCTAACGTTTCGGGTGCCATACCGGAAGGCAAATTCGTTTCCGTTATCGGCCCGAGCGGCTGCGGAAAAAGCA
This sequence comes from Pseudarthrobacter naphthalenicus, assembly GCF_029076445.1. Taxonomy (GTDB): domain Bacteria; phylum Actinomycetota; class Actinomycetes; order Actinomycetales; family Micrococcaceae; genus Arthrobacter; species Arthrobacter naphthalenicus. The sequence continues at coordinate 34,124 of NZ_JARESG010000023.1, read as the reverse complement.
CTTTGCTTGACATGGTCGGCGGCCTGCTGAAGCCTACGCAGGGTTCGGTCAGCATCAACGGTGAAAGCGTGACCGGCCCCCGGCGGGACACTGCCATGGTGTTTCAAGAGGACTCCACCCTGCACTGGCGCACGGTACTGGACAATGTTGCCTTCGGCCTCGAGGTCAAAGGCGTTCCGAAAGCTGAGCGCCATGAGAGAGCGCGCCGAATGATTGAACTTGTCGGGCTCACCGGTTTCGAGGACCACCGCCCCGCCCAGCTTTCCGGAGGAATGAAGCAACGTGTTGCGATCGCACGGGCATTGGCCATGGAGCCGCGCGTCCTGCTCATGGATGAACCTTTTGGCGCCTTGGACCAGCAGACCCGGCAGTTCATCGGCCGGGAACTGCTCCGTATCTGGGAAAAGACACGCAATAGAGTCCTTTTCATCACCCACGATATCCAGGAAGCCGTGTACCTTTCCGACGAGGTTTGGGTCATGTCAGCCAGGCCCTCCGTTGTCAAAGAGGTGGTAACCATTGATCTGCCCCGGCCCCGACCGGAGGGAACCCACGCGTTGCCAAGGTTCCGTGAGTTGGAAGACCACCTCTGGGCGCTGGTAAAGGTTGAGGCGGAGAAAACGTTGGGACCAGGGGCGCGGCTGGCGTGAGCGTTCTGGAGAAGACCCCGGCCGTGCCGGCCAAGCAAAAGGCCGCTGTGGTACCGCGTTCATCGCTGGTCCGTTGGGCAATCATTGTGACGCTTGTGGTTGTCCTTGAGCTCACTACCAGAACCGGCATGATCAGCCGGTCCCTCATGGTGCCGCCATCGGAGATTCTGGCCCGGCTGGCCTCGATCGTCCCGACGGAACAGTTTGGCCAGGACGCAGCCCGAACCCTTACCACCATTCTGGTGGCGTTCACCATCGGACTTGTGCTGGGAGTCCCGCTCGGGGTTTTCTTGTGGCGGGTACCGGCTGCAGGGCGCATCCTTGAGCCCTTCATCGTCACGGGCTATGCAATGCCCACTTTGTTGTTTTATCCGGTTCTTTTGGCCGTGATGGGACTCAACGCGGGACCGATCATCGTTATAGCCGCATCGATGTCCCTGATTCCAATTGCGCTGACCACGATGGTTGCCCTGAACGCCATCAAGCCTATTCTTCACAAGCTCGCCAATTCGGTCAGCGCCTCCCCGCGGCAGTACTACTTGAAAGTTCTTTTTCCGGCGGCGACGCCGCTTATTTTCCCGGGCGTGAAGCTCGGATTTATCTACGCCGTCATCGGCACCGTTGCCATGGAGTTCATCCTCGCGTCCCAAGGAGTCGGCTTCCGCGCCGGCTTCTACTACCGGGAACTGAACACAGCAGACATGTGGGCCTATATCGCTGTTGTCATCGTTCTCAGCGTATTGGTCAACAGCGTGCTTACCTGGCTGGAGAAACGCATCAGAAGGGACATGCTGTGAGTACCGATGTAACGATTCCTTCGTTGCCGACAGTCACCACTCAACAGAGTGCGAACAGATCCAGGGTCATCCGGGACAACGTGTGGCGTGCTGCCGTGTTGGTGGCCTTGGTGCTCCTGTGGGCGCTGCTATCTTCCATGAGTGACCTCGTCGCTTCGCCCTCTGACTCGCTTAACGCGCTGGCGAAGCGCTTCGCCGATGGCTCCATTTACCGGCACCTCAATGCGACCTTGCAGGCGGTGGCTATCGGTTTCCTCATCGCCGCTGCCATAGGCTTTCCACTGGGCTATGCCATTGGGCGGAGTAAGTTTCTCGGTGCCGTCTTCGATCCCATAGTCGCAGGCGCCTTCGCCATCCCGCGCGTAATCTTTTTTCCCATCCTTCTCCAGATTTTCGGAGTGGGTGTGGGAGCGCAGTCGGCGATGGCCGCGTTGGCAGCGGTATTCCCCATCATGGTCTCAACGACCGCAGGCGTCCGTGCCATTAACCCGCTCCTGCCCAAGCTGGCACGCTCGCTGAGCCTGTCCCCGCTGCAGACCGTGACCAAGATATACGTTCCGGCCATGGCACCCTCGCTCATGGTTGGCATCCGTATTGGCTTCAGTATCGCGTTCATCAACGTGATCATCGCCGAATTCTTCGCTGCGCGGGCCGGTCTCGGGCTTTTGGCGCTGCGGGCCTACGGCATGCTGGACCTGCCTACCATGTACGGCATCATCGTGCTCCTCGCTGCAATCGCACTGGCCGGGAACCTCGCCCTGTGGGCAGTCGAACGGCGGCTGGGCAACAAGGTCTAGCCCCCAGGGGGCCTGCACGCCCGCTTGCCTGCGTGTCTGAGTACTGAAACGCTCTAAGAAAGGGGAAAGCATGTCTGCGACTGCTGCCCGAGAGGAATACCAGAGGTTAATGTCCCAATTCAAGGAAAAGGGACTGGGCGGAAGGATCGGCTTCGGGAGCCGACCGGCGCTTTTGGTGATTGACATGATCCGCGGATTCACGGATTCGAGATCCCCATTGGCAGGGGATCTTGACGAACAGCTTGAAGCGACTCAGGAACTTCTCGCCAGGGCTCGGGCCGCGACCGTCCCGGTGATCTTTTCGACAGTTGCTTACGATGCGGACCTGCAGGAAGCCGGCAAGTGGATCCAAAAAATTCCGTCCAATAGCTGGTTGGTTGAGGGAAGCGAATGGGTGGAGCTTGACGATAGGCTCGAGCGTCAAAGCACTGAAATGTTGCTCGTGAAAAAGTATGCATCCTGCTTTTTTGGTACGGACCTTGCCGCGCGACTTGTGTCCAGGGGTATCGATACGTTGCTCATTGTTGGCTGTACCACCAGCGGATGCGTCCGGGCTACCGCCGTGGATTCATGTTCCTACGGATTCCACACCATCGTTGTTGAGGAGGGCGTCGGAGACCGGGCCGAACTGCCGCACCTCGCCAGCCTTTTCGACATTGACAACAAATACGGCGATGTTGTCGGGCTGGAAGAAGCAAACACCTATCTCGAACATGTCCGCGGGTAAGCCCGGCACGGCGAAGAAATCGCCGTGCCGGCTCTCTACCCGAACTCCGACCCAAGGGCGACGTGCCATCATCCTGCTAAGGCCAGACCGTGGGCCTGTCAGGCGCTGACAGAATCCTGAGCATTGCCGCGACGGTATTGTTCTCGTTCGCCCTCGGAACCCTGGCAGTGGTGGTGCCAATATTGGCCATTGCCGTGGGTTACAGCGCGGTCGAAGTCGGAATGATGGTTGCACTTGCAGCAGTCTCGCAGTTGGTGACCCGGATCTTCCTGGGCGCACTGATGCGCAGGGTTCCCGACAAAGCCCTCCTCGTGGGAGCAGCGCTCATGATTGCCGTGTCGTGCGCTCTGATCGCAGTCTCAGATGCATTGGCAATTTTCGTAGTATCCCAGCTGGTCCAAGGCTCGGCTCGAGCCTTGTTCTGGACCAGCAGCCAGACGCACGCCGTCCGCATGTCGACCTCGTCTGTCAAGGGACTGACTGACGTGAATCTCGCCGCAGGGGTGGGAGCACTGCTGGGGCCTGCGCTTGCAGGTTATCTGTGGGAACTTTCGGCACCGCTGCCGCTGATCGTGGGTGCAGTGGCTGGATCGGCGGCCGTCATCCCTGCAGCCCTTCTGACCAGGCTTCCTGTGTTCGCTCCGGAGCATGCCACAGGCGGAATAATGGCGCGAGGCCTCTGGCGGCGGCCTGGCGTCGATGCCGCGTGCTGGATGAACGCTGGAGCGGGCGCCTGGAAGAGCCTCTTGGATTCCTACGTTCCCATCGTGCTCTCCCTTGCCGGACAACCCGTCGCCGTCATCGGCATCCTGGTAGCCATACCCAACGCTGCCGTTCTGGCCGGAAGTGCATCTGCGAGCTGGCTGCGCAGGCGGGGAAACAGGATGTCCCTTCTCACAGGCCTCTTGGCCACGGGGGCGGGCTTGGCCGCGGCGGGGCCACTGGCTGGTGCCGCAGTTGCCGCCGCCGCCGCCCTTGCTGTTTCCGGCGTTGGTGCCGGGATCCTTCAGACTGTCGGACCGGCGATAGCTGCAGATGAAGTGCATCCGGAAGAACGCGGGGATGCTCTCGCCCTGACTGGCACGGTACGGGCTTCAGCGCTCTTCCTGACACCGTTTGTGATGGCACTGCTGGTCAGCGTGGTCCCTGTTGCCGCAGCGCTGGTCACGGCCGGCGTCCTCATGACCCTTCCAGCAGCTGGAAGTATCCGCAGAAAAGATCCAGCGCAGATCGCGCCAACAGAATCAGGTCCAGGCAGGCCGTTCCAACAAACTCAGCTTGAAGCTCCCGAGAAAAAGGTGCCCGATGACAACTGAAACGACTGATACCACTGCTTCGGACATTCCCCGGCTGAAATTGCCGCACGGACACACCATTCCCCGGCTTGGCCTGGGAACCTGGCCGATGCTGGACGACGAGTGCGAAACTGCGGTACGTTTCGCGCTGCAGAGCGGTTACCGCCTGGTCGACACTGCGTTCCAGTACAGAAACGAAGAAGCGGTCGGCCGGGGGATCCGCACCGCCGGCGTCCCCCGATCCGAATTATTTATTTCCAGCAAGTTCAACAAAGAGTCCCACAGCATCGATGGAGTGCAGCGCGCCTACGACGAGAGCCTGCGCAAACTCGGCCTTGACCATCTGGACATGTTCATGTGTCACTGGCCGGTTCCGGCCTTGGGCAAGTACGTGGACGCCTGGAAGGGCCTTGTGAAGTTGCTGGAGGAGGGCCGTGTAAAAGCCATTGGAGTTTCAAATTTCAAACCCGCCCACCTGAAGGACATTATCGATGCAACGGGAGTAGTGCCGGACGTAAACCAGATCCAACTGAGCCCCGACCTTGCCCGGACTGAGCCGCGCGCTGTCCACAGGTTATTGGGAATAGTCACCGAAGCCTGGAGTCCTATCGGTCGGTCCTCCGGTCTGCGGGCGAATCCGCTGATCATCGAGATCGCTCAGCGCCTGGACAAATCTCCAGCCCAAGTCCTGCTGCGGTGGCATGTCCAACAGGACATCGTCCCCATCCCGCAAGCATCCGACCCTCTGTGGCTCAAAGAAAACCTATCCGTTTTCGACTTCTCGCTCACCGCGGGAGAGATGGCCTCGATTCGGAAGTTGGACAGGGGCGAAGAGGCCGCCCGTGATTCTGACTCACCCGAAAATGGCCATTGACTCGGCCTATGCTCCTCCCCCTGAAGTGACAGGGGTTGACGAACGTCACATTTTCAGTCATTCTCTTGAATACAGAAATATTCTCTGCAACACAGAGAAGTCAGCATGCGGGCCCAACGAAGGAGACCTTTCATGACAGATCAGACCAGCGTCATCCAGGACGTGCAACGAGGCATGATTCCTGCACACATCTACAACGACAAGGAGATCTTCGAACTCGAAAAGGAGCGCCTCTTCGGACGGAGCTGGCTCTTCGTCGCCCATGAGTCGGAGGTGCCAGAAGCCGGCGACTACGTGGTGCGCCGCGTGCTGGAAGACTCATTCATCATTTCCCGCGATGAAAAGGGCGAAATCCGCGCCCTCTTCAATATGTGCCTGCACCGCGGAATGCAGGTCTGCCGCGCCGAGATGGGAAACGCCTCGCATTTCCGTTGCCCCTACCACGGCTGGTCCTACCGCAATGACGGACGCATTGTGGGCCTGCCGTTCCATAAGGAGGCCTACGGCGGCGAAGAGGGCTTCAAGAAAAAAGGGCAGACCCTGCTTCCCGCCCCGTCCCTCGGCGTATATAACGGGCTGATTTTCATTAGCCTTGATCCGGACGCGGAACCCCTCGAGGACTTCCTGGGCGACTTCAAGTTCTACATGGACTACTACACCAAGCAAAGTGCTGACGGCATTGAACTCCGCGGCCCTCAGCGGTGGCGGGTCAAGGCGAACTGGAAGATCGGTGCCGAAAACTTCGCCGGCGACATGTACCACACGCCCCAAACGCACACGTCGGTGGTCGAAATTGGCCTCTTCCGCGAGCCAAAGGCGGAGAAGCGCAAGGACGGAACAACATACTGGGCCGGTAACGGCGGCGGAACCACCTACAAGCTTCCCGAAGGCACCTTGGAAGACCGGCTGCGCTACGTCGGTTACCCGGACGACATGATCGCACGGATGAAGGAACAGTGGAGCCAGGAGCAGCTTGATGTCGTGGGCAAGGACGGGTTCATGGTGTCGGCCGCCTCGGTCTTCCCAAACATGAGCTTCGTCCATAACTGGCCCCGTGTAGAAGAAGACTCCGACGAAGTTCTCCCATTTATCTCCATCCGCCAATGGCAGCCCATCAGCGAAGACGAGACCGAGATCGTTTCCTGGTTCGCCGTGGACAAGAACGCCTCTGAGGAATTCAAGGCGCTTTCGTACAAGGCCTATCTCATGTGCTTCGGCAGCGGCGGCATGTTCGAACAGGATGACGTTGAAAACTGGGTCTCGCTGACCAGCACGGCGGGTGGCCCGATGGCCCGACGCCTGCTGCTCAACAGCCGCATGGGCATGCTGGAAAACGGGCAGAACGTTGTAGAACCGCTGACCTCCGATGAGTATTCAGGGCCAGGTTCCACCCGGATCGGCTACAGCGAATACAACCAGCGTGAACTGCTGCGGCGGTGGGCCGACCACCTTGAACGGCCGATGGAGAAGGCGGCCCAACTGCACGTCGGCACCGACCCGATTCAGGCACCCCCGGCCGACGGGGCGGACCCTTCACTGGCCACCGCCGGAAGCACCGTTGTCCCGGCCGCCCAGATCATCACAAAGGAGGCCTAAGCCATGAGTGTTGAAGCCGACCCCAACGGCAAGACCCTTTCCGAACAGTCCGTTCTGGGCGGCCATGCCCCCCGCACACAGAGAACAGGAGAATCCCTCCCGTTCGACGACGCGCTCCACCTTCAGGCGCACCGCTGGCTGGTTGATGAAGCCTATCTCCTGGACGCCCAGGACTACGACGCCTGGATGGCACGAATCGCTGAAGACGTGCACTACCTCATGCCCGTCCGGGTAACGACCGCCCTCGGCGCCGGATACACCACGTCCCCCGGCATGGCCCACCTCGACGAAAACAGGTACTCGCTCAGCCGACGGGTAGCGCGTTTCGCCACCGAGCATGCCTGGACAGAAGACCCGCCCTCACGGTTGCGCCATTACGTCACGAACGTTCGAACATTCCGCACAGACAATCCCGACGAAATCATCGTGGATTCGGCAGTCCTGCTCTTCCGCAGCAGGGGTGACGTTCGTGAAGCCGCCACGGTGTCCGCCGGCCGGGAAGACCTTCTGCGCCGTACCGGAACAGGATGGGAACTTGCCCGCCGAACCATCATGGTGGACGAATCGGTTATCCGCATGCAGAACCTGGCCATATTCCTATGAAAATCGGATGGGAAGGCGAGGAAGAAGACCGCCTTGCCGCCATTCGCGCGGCAGAGGAACGCCTCCGGCTGGAAGCACACACCACCGGCGCCCCGATCGTCATTGCCAATGAGTTTTCCGAAGTGCACATCAGCAGGGTGGAGACACGCAACGGTTCCCGGCTGATGATCACCTCCCCACGCTCCGGCCAGTGGGTCTCCTTGTGCCCCCTGGAACTCGAGTCACTGACCTGGCAGGCACCGGCAACGTTCTCCGCCATGATCGGAAACCCCTTCGGTCCGCTCATCACCGAGGATGAACGGCCGCCCCAATTCAAGAAGAACAGCAACACTTAGGCCAAGGAGCTTTGAACATGCCTGTCGTAAAAGCAGACCTAGAAGCCTGCCAAGGGTACGCCAACTGCGTTGTCGGGGCGACCGACTACTTCGATCTGGACGATGACGGGATCGTAGTCCTCCTCAAGACCGAAGTACCGGAGGCTGACCGAGCCCGCGTCGTCGAGGCAGCCCGCAGCTGCCCCGTTTCCGCCCTGATAGTGGAGGACTAATTGGATACAGTAACTATCATCGTCGGTTCCTCCATCGGGGGCGTGCGCACCGCACAGTCCCTACGCCTGGAGGGATACAAAGGACGCATCGTCCTCGTCGGCGAAGAAACAGAACTGCCCTACGACAAACCACCCTTGTCCAAGGCCGTCCTAGCGGGTACAGCGACCGAAGACTCCGTCTGCTTGCTGAACCGCGACCAGGCGCAGGAACTGGGAATAGAGCTCGAGCTTGGACATGCCGCTGCCGGGATCGACGTCGCAAGAAACCTGCTCCAGCTGCAGGGCCGTGAAGCTCTGCGCTTCGATAACCTGGTCATAGCCACAGGCGCCTTTGCCCGGCCCTCCCCCTGGGGACACCGGCCCGGCATCCATGTTCTTCGTACCCTCGACGACGCCCGCAGCCTGCGCGCAGATCTTGCAAAGGGGGGGCAGCTGGCTGTCATCGGCGCGGGTTTCATCGGCGCAGAAGCCGCGGCGACAGCCCGAGGACTCGGTCTGGAAGTAACAGTCATTGACCCCCTCCCCGTCCCCATGAGCCGCATCTTCAACGCGGAAGTCGGACAGTGGTTCGGAGACCTTCACCGCAGCAACGGCGTGACGACGATCTTTGGTACCGGGGTCGAGGCCATCGACGGCGAACAGGGCTCCTTCACCCTGCGGCTCACCAACGGCCAGAACCTGGAAGCGGCAACAGTCCTCGTCGGAATCGGCGCCGTTCCCAATGATGCCTGGCTCGGTTCTTCCGGTCTGCTCGTGGACAACGGACTTGTGCTCGACGAATACTGCCGTACGGTGGACGCCCCGCACATCTACGGTGTCGGCGACGTTGCACGGTGGCGGCACCAAAAACACGGCGAGGATATCCGGATTGAGCACTGGACGAACGCCGTCGAGCAGGCAGCGTGCGTGGCTTACAACATCACCCATCCGGAGAACCCCCGCGCCTACACCCCGGTCGAATACGTCTGGAGCGACCAACACGACTGGAAGATCCAGGTCGTAGGCAGGGTAGGCGGAAACGCCGAACACGTTACCATCGGGCATCCCGAAGTTCACGGCCGCTTTGCGGCCCTCTACACAGTCGACGGTACCAACCTGAGCGGTGCAGCGATCGTAAACTGGCCAAAGGCCCTTCTGGCATGCCGCCGGGGCATGGGGACGGGAATCACGGTCCAAGAACTACGGGAAAAACTAGAACCGATGCTGGACCACCAGCCGCTGACGGCGTCGTGATGGGACAAACTCAGCCGCCCCTGGCACACGCAGCGGAAAGGGAAGCCATTGCATTGGCCTGCCGTGTTCTGGCGCACCGCGGCCTGGCAGACGGAATCCTTGGCCATATCAGCCTACGAATGGGCGAGAACAGCCTGCTCGTTCGATGCAGGGGCCCCCGGGAGCGAGGACTGGCATTCACCGAAGCCAGCGACATCCGCCTGGTAGACATCGACGGCAACCCTGCTGCCGAGAGCGAGCTGGAGGGAGGCTACGCCGTCCCGAACGAACTTCCGCTGCACACCGAACTGTTACGGCAACGCGCAGACACTAACGCGGTCGTCCACGCGCATCCCCCACGTGTTGTCGCCGCGGACCTTGCAGGGCTTGGCATCCGCCCGATCGTCGGAGCCTTCGATATTCCCGGCACCCGCCTGGCAGCAGGCGGGGTACCCGTATACCCGCGAGGAGTGCTGGTCAGGAACCGCCAGCTTGCGGCTGAAATGCTCGACGCCATGGGCGACCGTCCTATAGTGCTGCTCCGCGGCCATGGGCTGACCAGCGCCGCCGAGACTGTGGAGCAAGCAGTGCTCCAGGCGATCAGCGTAGATACCCTTGCTGGGTTGTCACTCCAGGTGACGGCATCCGGGGGAGAGCTCGCAGACCTTCCGGACTCGGACATGGCTGAACTTCCTGACCTTGGTGGATCGTTCAACACCCAAACGGCCTGGAGACACGAACTCGCCAGGCTGAAGGCCGCCGAGTGAAGCTAGCCACCAAAGGAAAACAGAGACCCGCACCCGCGCTGGATACGATGTCAGGCATGCAGTCAACAAATAAAGACACCGAGTCCAGAAACGGTCCGCCCCCGCAGTACCGTATCGAATCTGTTGACAATGCATTGCGACTGCTCCTGCTATTCGAAACCCAACCCAGCATCCGGTTGACAGATGCGAGTAACTATCTGGGAGTCGCATCCTCGACGGCGCACCGGCTTATGGGGATGTTGCTCTACCGGGGCTTCGTGCGGCAAAATCCGGCTACTCGCGCCTATGAGCCGGGCCAGGCGCTCAGCTCAATTGCTTTCGCCATCAGGCGCCAAGTGGACATAAGGACCCTCGCCCGCCCTGTCCTTGAACAGCTGTTCCAACAAACAGGGGAAACGGTCCACTTCGCCCGGCTCGAGAGGACAGATGCACAATTCATCGATGCCATCGAAAGCTCAAGGGCCGTGAGGGTAGGTTCCCGACAAGGCCTCACGTTACCGGCGAATTGCACTGCTACAGGAAAAGCGATGCTGAGCCGGCTCACCCAGGAGCAGCTACATGCGCTCTACCCGAAGAAGGAACTCCCAGGCCTGACCGCAAATTCAATCACGTCGCGGGTTGACCTTGAAGCCGAACTTAAGGAGATTCGCCGCATTGGTTACGCGACAAGCAGGGAAGAAAGCGAAGACGGGGTGACCTCGGTCGCCGTATCCATTGCAGGGCCGAGCGGCACGCTTTACGGAATAAACGTTTCGGTGCCCGCCCATCGCATGTCCGACAAGCTGCGAGCCGAACTCGGAGAAATGCTTCGCACCTCCGCTGAGGACCTTCAAGGACTGCTGCTTTAGCCTCACAGCGCGGTGGCGCCCTTGGTTCCTGGTTCGTTGACGGGATCGCTCTCCTTGCCTTCCATAGCGTGGGGGTCCATCCAAGATCTGGGTGACGGTGGAGCCGACTAGTGGCTGATTTCTGCCGCCCCGGGGGCATCGACGCCGTACGCGAGACCTGGCTTTACGAGGATCCGGCATTGGACTGTGCCATACGCCGGGTCACGGCGGCACTGTAACTGGTGCCGCCCGTGGCAGCCATACGCTTACTGGGAGATCGTTTTCTCGACGTTGCTCGGTAGGTGGCCTCACGGGCGTCGGGGAGGTCATTGGGGCCTTCGGGCCAGGGACGTCGCCGCGGTCCAGAATTCAGCCGGCCACGCGGCCGATGGGGGCAGGCCCCTTCTCTGCGGCCGGGTCGTGCATCGGAGCGCCTCCGGCTCAGGCTCCCGACCAGCTCGTCAGCCGTAAGCAACCAGCCGAAGATCAGTGTGGCTGAAACGACCACTTCATGAACATGGTTACCTCGAGAAAGATTGTAGGCGGAAAACCGTTTGCGTTCTTCGCTAGCGTGCTGCCGTCCGCCCGGGACCCAGACCTGTCGCCGGAGTTAGCGCATCACCGCGTTGATGCGCAGACATAGCGGGTATTGCCTCTGGCGGTCGTTGCCTGCATGTTGCAACCAGAGCATGATGCATACGGAGGATGCTAAACACCATCTGATTCCAATCTGGCTCTTGGAGGGGCGAATGCAGGAACCGCGGCAGGCCTCAGTCGCCATACCTTTCTACAGGGACGAAAGAGCGGAACTCCGCCTAGTACTGATCAAACGATCAAAACATGGACAACATGGACAACATGGACAACAAATATCTTTGCCCGGAGGTAACCGGGAACCAAACGATCAAGGGCCCTGGGCCACTGCACTTCGAGAATCTACAGAAGAGCTTGGACTGCATTCCGAACAGATTGTTTTTCTCGCTCAACTCAACCAGATTGACACTCGCACAACCTGTTATCGAGTTCCGCCTTTCGTAGTCCAGTTCAAGGGAATCACATCGGGTTTTTTCTGGATGCCGCAAATAGCGGAAGTGGAGGAGGTGGTAGATGTATCGGTGAATGTGCTGGCGTCCGATGCTGCAGCAGGAGAAGAAGAACTCTACTTCCAAGGCTGGGACACTCCCAAGAAAGTCCCCGTTAGAAGGGCTCACGGTCATACAATTTGGGGCCTCACTCTCCGAATACTTGAACCTGTATTGCCTCAGGCCCTGGCAGGAAAATGGCCCATAACGTGACTCTGATTAGCTTCACACGCCGTGCGTGCCCGTCCGGACGTCGCTGTTACGAACTCGGGCGTGCGCTCCGCCGTGCGCTGGACAAGTGGGACGGTGAGCCGCTCAAAGTTCAAATTTGGGGAACCGGCGGCATGAGCCACCAGCTGCAGGGCCCGCGCGCTGGCCTCATTAACGAGGAGTGGGACAACGCATTCCTGGACCACCTCATCGCAGACCCCGTGGGCCTGACAGAATGGCAGCACATGGAGTACGTCGACGAGGCCGGCTCCGAGGGCATCGAGCTGGTCGACTGGCTCATCGCGCGCGGTGCGATGGATGATCAGTTCGGAGGCGAGAGCCCCGAGGTGAATCACCGCTTTTACCACGTGCCCGCGTCGAACACCGCCGTCGGCCACCTTGTTCTCACGAACCCGACCGACTGACCGCATCCGCGACAAAGGAGCCCCCATGACTGAGAAGATCCGTGTGGCCGTCGTCGGCGCCGCAGGCGCCTTCGGCATGAAACATCTGGACGGCCTGATGAACATCCCCGATGCCGAGGTGACCGTCGTCAGCGGCACGCGGCTCGAACCGACCCAGGCAGTTGCCGAGAAGTACGGCGTCGAGAACGCCGTTGTCGGCCTGGACGCCGTGCTCGAGCGCGACGACGTCGACGCGGTGATCCTTGCGACGCCCACGGGGCTCCACGCGTCTCAGACCCAGGCGGTGCTCGCCGCCGGCAAGCACGTGCAGGTCGAGATTCCGTTGGCCGACTCGATCGTGGCCGCCGAGGCAGCGCTCCAGGCGGCTGAATCATCCAATCGCGTCGCAATGGTAGGCCACACCCGCCGCTTCAACCCCTCGCACCAGCTGGTACATAACCGGATCGCGTCAGGGGATTTCCACGTGCAGCAAATGGACGTGCAGACGTACTTCTTCCGCCGCACCAACACGAACGCGAAGGGCGAGGCCCGGTCCTGGACCGATCACCTGCTATGGCATCATGCCGCGCACACCGTCGACTTGTTCGCCTACCAGGCAGGCAAGATCGTGCAGGCGAACGCGATCCAGGGCCCGATCCACCCTGAACTCGGCATCGCGATGGACATGTCGATCCAGCTCAAGAGCGAGTCGGGCGCGATCTGTACACTGTCGCTGTCGTTCAACAACAACGGGCCGTTCGGCACGTTCTTCCGCTACATCGGCGATACCGAGACCTACATCGCGCGTTACGACGATCTCTACAACGGCCGTGAGGAGTCGATAGACGTGTCGCATGTCGCCGTCAGCATGAACGGTATTGAGCTGCAGGATCGTGAATTCATTTCGGCTATCCGCGAGGGACGCGAGCCGAACTCCTCGCTTCGCCACGTGATCGACTGCTACCGAGTGCTCGGCTCGCTTGAGAAGCAGCTGTCGTGAGGCTACCCCCACCGGCCTGGGCTGTATGTCGCTGAGCCACGCGTACGGCGTCCCCCCGTCGCGTGACGAGGGGCTGACGATGCTGCGCGCAGCTCTCGATGAAGGCATCGGGATGCTCGACACGGCAACACTGTACGGCGGCGGGCGCAACGAAGAGCTTGTAGGTGCTGCGATCGCGGGGCGCCGTGACGAGGTCTTCCTGGCGAGCAAGTGCGGGATGGCGTCCGTCGACGGCGTGAAAGTCATCGATGGACGCCCCGATACGCTGCGCGTACAGGTCGATGCTTCGCTGAGCCGCCTTGGCGTCGACTACATCGACCTGTACTACCTTCACCGGTGGGACAAGAAGGTGCCGATCGGCGATAGCGTCGGCGCGCTGGCCGAGATGGTCGCCGCGGGCAAGATCGGCGCAATCGGCCTGTCCGAGGTGTCGGTCGGGCGACTGCGCGAGGCGCAGGCAATCACCCCTATCGCAGCCGTGCAGAACGAGTACTCGCTGTGGAGTCGCAATGCCGAGCTTGGCATGCTCGACGCCACTCGCGAGGACGGCGTGACTCTGGTTGCGTTTTCGCCGGTCGCAAGGGGTTTCCTCGCCGATGCGATCAAGGACCCAGCTGAGCTGTCCCCGAACGACATCCGCCGCAGTATGCCGCGCTTCCAGACTGAGCACTGGGGTGCAAATGTGACGTTGCTGGCCTCTTGGCGAGAGCTGGCTGCGGAGGCCGGTTGCACCCCAGCACAGCTCGCGCTGGCCTGGTTGATCTCCCGCGGCGATCACGTCGTGCCGATCCCGGGAACAACGAGCGTCGCGCACCTGCGTGAGAACATGGCGGCGGTCGACATCTCTGTCGACGGCGCGCTGTTGACGCGGGCCGGCGAGCTGATTGGCACGGCCACCATCTCTGGCGCGCGATATGCGCCAGCATCTGCTGCCGAAGTAGACGCCGAGACTTTCGAGGATGCCGCATGAGGGCGATCTCGTCGATGGCCATCCGCCACGTTCTCGCCGACCTCGCTGAAGCTGCCGTCGCGGCGGGCCTACCGCTTCTGCAGCTCGAATCCGTAGGCGGAGTGGACGCCGCCCAGCGGGTGATCGCCGGCGAGTCGTTCGACCTTGTGTTCCTCGCCGAGGACGCTCTCCAACGCCTCGCTGCCGAGCGTCACGTCGACCAAGCATCCATCGCCCCGATCGTACTGTCGGATGTCGCCGTAGGCGTGGCCGCACGCAACGCCGATGCAGCCGCATGCTCCACAGGGACGGCCTTTGCGAATGCCGACGAGCTTCGCAGCGCCCTGCGCGCGGCATTCCGCATCGGATATTCCACCGGACCGAGCGGCACTGAGCTGTTGCGAATGATCGACCACTGGGGTATGACCGATGAAGTCAGCGACCGGCTTGTGCAGGCCCGTCCAGGCGTGCCCGTGGCGCGCCTGCTCGCCGATGGTGAGGTCGATCTCGGCCTGCAGCAGCTCAGCGAACTGGTCGGGCAGCCCGGCGTGTGCATCCTCGGCCTCCTCCCGGCCGACTGCGCGATCAGCACGGTCTTCGCGGGTGCTGTCGCGACAACCTCCAACAACGCGGCTCGTGCCGCGGAGATGTTGGCTTTCTTCCGCTCCGACCTCGCGGCATCCATCAAGTCGTTGCACAGTTTTCGCGCGCCCTGAGGCCCTGCCGTGACATCTTGACTGATACAGGTCCTGCAGACATTTATACAGATGCGAGGCGCGCCGACGACCGTGGAGAAGGAACGGGCGAAGCGCGGTCCTGCTCTCCACTTCGCACCGCGGTCCACGGTGAGCTGGGTCAAACGCCTGAGCTCGTTCGGCCCACCGTATGAGCCCGTAAGTTCCGAGACGGCCCGGGCAGGCTGTACGTCCAGGCCCAGCACTTCACGGTCGACTGGTTGCCGGGCGCCCGCATGCGCTGTGCTCAGAGGACCTGTCTTCCCTAGGATCAGTGCATATCCGATTCGAACTATTCGAGCTTCTGAACAATGGGGTAGGACCGGTCAGATCAAAGTTGCGTCGATCGGCCCCGTAAGCAGATGGAAACTTGAAACCCGAAACCTGGTTAGTGTGCCGAGTTCACGTCCAGTAAGAGAACACCCCAACCTGACGTCAGGCAGCAAGGAAAAGAGCGTCAGGTTAGGGTCCTGAAGTGAGTTCCCGCATGGGTCCCCTCCGCAGTCTTAGATCCAAATCTGACAACAGCCACAAATAGAAACTTGTTGAAGTGGTCAGTTTCAGAGGTGCTTTTGATGTCACCTGGGAGTCAGCAGGAGTGACTCCAGCGCTCTAAGTGAGAGCTAACGGTTGGCGCCCCTTTTGCCAATGCAGTCCGGTAATCGAGAGCCTTATCGCGTTGCAGTCTCCCAAGTACAACCACTGAATGCACTCCTATTCGCTGTGCAGTCGACTCAATCCACCCCCTACGAACGGCCGTCGGCGGGACTGGGAGGCCCCCCGGTATCTGCCATTCACCTGCCTTTTCGTCGGCAGCTAGCTCGGCCGGCTCAGTCGAAGAGTCTTCGTCAATCACGAGACGCTCGGGCGTCACATGTCCCAGGAGGACATGCGCCACTTCGTGGAGAAGCGTGAATAGAACTACATCTAGTCGCTTACCTCTTCCCGACAATGCAATTACTGGCTTCTCAGCGTTTTCGTCCAAAAGGAAGGACGCGCCGTTCAGCTTGCTTCCAGGGAACGCTTCGACATAGACAAGACGCACTCCTACAGCAGCAAATTCAGCAGGGAGCTTCGAAAAGTTTTCCGGATTTGCTACCAAGCGCGAGAGGCGCTCCGCTAGTTCCGTGAGGCCCACTGGGTCGTAGCTACTAACCTGAAGATCCTGCGCACGCTTGCGGGCGCACGCGAGCCATGCTTTTTGGGTTGGTGTTGGTTCTTCATCCTGATTGGAGCGTCGGGCTGCGGCCAGAAACCGCGGTGTGTCTTCAATGTGTTCGATTTGGAACAGCTTGATCAGCTCGTCTTTTTGCTCTGTCAGTGACTGGCCAGTCAGGATTCCTCTTTTGAGAAGTAGCGATACTGGAGCCAATTCGTTCATCCTGGCCCGCAGCTTGACCTCGTCTAAGTCCTTGCGGGTTGCCTCATTCCGGGACTGGCTCCAGAGGAGATATGAATTCTGCAGGTTCAGCCAGTACTCCGGACCAGTACCAAGAGCTGCGCCGATCTGAGCTGCAGATTCACGAGTTATTTCCTTCTTCCCGGCGATTATCTCCGAAACGAACTGCGCCGGGCGCCCAAGGATCTGTGCAAAGTCGCTCTGGGACCAATGACGTGCTTCAAGCTCCTCGGTTAGAAAATCCCCGGGAGGGAAAGCTTCAGCGAGCTCGGGGGCCATGGAAATCAGTCCTTCAGTGGTAGTCAACGGCTTCAATGACGATGGCTATGCGCCCGCCATCCTGAGTTTGGAACCGCAGAATAAGCCTGTATTGGGTATCGATCCGGATCGACCACGTCCCAACACGGTTACCTTTTAGCTTCTCAAGGTGGAGGGACTTCAGCGCTCTCAAATCCTGATCTGTGACCGCCGCGTGCAGCTGCTGGATTCGTCGTCGGTATGCCCGGGTGACGTTTGGAGCCCAACGTGATGTGCGATGGTCTGGCTCGTAGGCGAGTTTCCGGAGATCCTCATCCTCGTAGTCCACCTGCATTCTGTAAGCCGTCCTTCACCCCTGATGTGAACAACACGCTACAGGAAATGCTCAACCTCGTATGAAAACTATACCGCAGAACTCGCAACCTGTCTTCACCCTTGCACCGAAAGGCCGAGACGATTACAGTGGAAGCGTCGGCAGCTCCGATACAAAAAAGGGCGGACCCGTTCCAGCGGGCCCGCCCAGCAACTCGAGGTCAGGACCGCAAGTTCCATGGTTAGTGGTACTAGCGATTCTAACGGAGCCACAGGCGCCCCCGAATGGGCGCCCTCCCCCTCGGATGAGTGTTCTGAGGAGGACACCATGGCACGATCAGTTAGCCGCAGCGCGCGAACCGGACGTTTTGTAACCAAAGCGACTGCCGCCAGATCTCCCCGGACGACAACCACTGAACGGGTTGGTGCCGGGACCGGAAATAGCCGAAGTGTTAATCGTTCGGCATCAACGGGACGGTTCGTCACTGATGCGACAGTTCGGCGTAACCCCGGCGGGACCATAACGCAGCAGGTCTGATCTCCCTCAGCAAGGAGATCAGGGTAACGCGGGAACACGTAGAGGCAGTCAAATAACTAGGAGTAATCCATGGCGGTAAGAATTACCCACGTGCGCGTTGAAGGATTCCCAGAGGATCATCAACACATCACGAGCTACAAGTGGGTCAATGACGCGGATAACGGCAGCGGAACCAGCACGAAGCCTGCAATGGTCGAATTTATCGATGTAAAGAAGGGCCGGGCGTACGTAGGATCTGGCTCCTCAAGAGTGGAGGTCGGCGTAGTTCGGCCCCAATCTGCAGCTCCGTATCTTCGGACCTATGCTGATCAGCAATGGACTAACAACCTTCTGTCGTTGCCCAGATTCTAAGGTTCATTGGCAGCCAACACCCCTGGGGAAACTCCCTGGGGGTCTTGGCGTTGGAGTGACACTGAGCTCGCTGCCCACAGCCGGGGACAATCCTGATGGGTTATCCACCGCTACTGCTGCTGAGGGAGCTTTCCCGATGGCTCCCGATTTCCAGCCGTGGATAAACCCGGATTGACCCCAGCTATGGACAGCGCGTGGTCACCTTGGCGTTGGCTGACAGTACACGGTCTAAAACAGCCCTGGGGGTGCTTCCTCGCAGGGTAGAGGGGCAAGTTTGGCCCGGTGGCCGTCGTCCGGGGTGCAGCCCTTGAAGGGCCCATCAGTGGAGAGCAGGACGGACATGTGGTGGTCTGCGTGATCCCTCCACCACACGCTCATGCCTGTGGTGCCGTCCCGGCGCAGGAATTCCCATGCTCGCCAGAGCGCTTCGAGGCGGCTGATCGCTTCGGCGTGCTTCCACCACTGCGGGCACCAGGTCACGCCGCCCTGGACATTGAGTTGCCGGCGGTAGCTGGTGGCCAGCTTGTTGCTGACGAACTCGGCCACATTCGGGTAGAACAATGCCGGGGCGTCCGCGTCCTCCTCGGCTGCTTCCGTGGGGGCTGCGGTGTCCTCCAGTTCGTCGTCCCACTCCCCCAGGCCCTCACTCATGAGTGGCACCCGCGGAGATCCACCGGTTCCCGGCCGCGGCCGCCGGCTTGTTCGCTGGGTCATGTGCGTTGATGGAGGCACGCACCGCGTCAGCCTGCGATCCGCTCATCCAGGGCACCGTCTCCAGCAATGCCGCCGGGGCGCCGGAGGCGAACATTATGGCCCGGCCGCGCGGGAACGCGGCCAAGTCCGCCACATCCAGGGTGCGTTCTTTACGGTCGTCGTCGTGGCTGTAGGAGGTGCCTTGTTTGGAGCGGCTTCTGGTCATGTTGGAGTACCGGTACTCCCCCACGAGCTGCGCGAGCTCGTTCAGGAATTCGGCTTCGGCGACACCGCCGCCGTAGACCTTGATGTTGGAGGCGCTCCAGAGCTTGCGCATCCCGTCCCGGCCCCACACTTCAACACCCTGGGACCAGGACTGGAGGATGGTCATCAGGACGATGCCGCGTGAACCGTAGTGGCTGTAGAGGTTCGGCAGCTCGCGCCACCGGCAGACGTTTGCTGCTTCGTCCAGAACGCCGACCATGGGTGTGGCCAGCCTGCCGCCGGGCGAGTGGACGGCGAGTTCTTCGGCGGCCTCGACCGTGGCCACGGTCAGTGCCGTCACCAGCGGGCCGGCGGTGCCTTTGCCTTCCTTGGACAGGCTGTACAGGGTCCCCTTGGACCGGACGAACTCTGCTGGATCGAACTGGGGCCGCTGGTCGTCGTCGCCCTGGGGTGTCACCCATCGGGCGACTTGCCGGTTGGTGAGGCAGGAGGCCATTTGCAGCGCCGTGCCGTACACGCCGCCGCGTTGCTTCTCGGGAGCGTTGATGACACCGCCGACGGCGTTGGAAGTCTGCAGGAACCCGTGGGCTTTGAGGATGTCCACTGCTTCGTCGTCGGAGGGACGGGTCAGCCAGGTGTGGACCTGCGTGATCGGCAGGCCGTCGAGGGCCGCGGCGAGCAGGAGCCCGGCAAGGAGATCCTGGCCCGCGGGATCAAAGTAGGCGTCCGTCTTGGCATCCGGGCCGCGGGAACCGGCCGCGAAGTGGTCTGCCAGGCGTGCAGCCTTCACTTCGTCCGTGACATAGGACAGGGGGTTCCACCACCAAGTGGGTTCCTCGAGGGCGACGGACTGCGGGTCGAAGACCCAGACCGGGCCCTCGGCGGCACGGACATCGCGGGTTCCGTCGACGATGTCCCGCTTGTTCGAGGTCACCAAAGCGGCGCCCGGGGTGGCAAGGATCGCCGGGATCGCCCTTGACGTGGTCTTGCCCGTCCGGGGTCCCCAGATGTCGATGTGCATGTCTTCCCAGGATCCGTAGACCATCTGCCCGCCCAGAACCGTCTTGCCGACCGGGACGCCCGGTGAGCCCTTCACTCCCAGACGTTCGGCGGTGGCCGTAGCCCCGCGCAGGCTCAGGGCCCGCAGGTCCCGGCCCTTGGCCATGTGCTGGGCCGCGGCGTCCACACGAGAACGCTTGGACCGTTTCCGCAGCACCGCACGGACCACCAGAACGGCCACAACGATGATGAGGACGCCGAAGCCGATCAGTACCCAGGTCGCGGCCGCGGGCCACGTGACCTTCTGCGAGAGCAGGCCGAAGGCCAGTTCAAACGGGTTTGCCGGCAGTTTCTGGCCGTCATTAGACAGGAGCGACCCGAGGTGCACGGCACCGGCCACCGAGCCGACACCGAGCACCACGGTGGTGATGAAGACCCAGAGCAGGATGGTCTCGGTATCCATCCGGGAGCGTTTGCCGCTGCTTGGTGCACCCATCAGTTCTCCCCTTCCGCGCTCCGAAGTTTCGTCCAGCGCTTGTTTGTATCGTGGAGCGATTTTTCGACGCTGGTTAGCTTCAAGGCCACGGGGATTCCGGGGCGGCCGCCGACTTTGAAGAGGAATTTGCCCAGGCCCGGGCGGACGCGTTTGCGGGATCCGCCGACGTCGGTCCATGAGCCGGGGTCTGCCCATGAGATGAGGCGGGCTTGTTCGGCACGGGAGAGGGTGACGGCTTTGTTGAGTTTTTCCATTTCGGCTCCGGGCAGCGCGCCGCAGACGACCATGCCGGAGCGTTCGACGAATCCGCGCGCTTTCATCCGTTCGGATTCGGTGGGCAGGGCTTCGAGGTCGCTCATGGTGTGCGTGATCATGGCCTGCCCGACGCCTTCGGTCCGGTTCAGACGGGTCAGCGAGTCAACCCGGTCGACCATGCCTTCACCGGAGCGCAGGGCCCGCCAGAGTTCGTCCATGACGACAAAGTAGTTCCGCCGCGGTTCCAGGCCGGCGTCTGCCAGGGTGTGGGCGACCTGGACGGTGGCGAACCCGGTTGACCAGCACGCCAGCAGGCAGGCCGCTTGGATGTCGCGCTGCGTGTCGGAGATTCCTGAGAGGTCGAAAACCACGGGTTTGGTCAGGTCCATCGGCTGGTCGGTGGGCTGGGAGAACATGTCCGAGAACCGGCCTGAGCCGTCGAGGGAGTACAGCGATTGGCGCAGCTGGTCGGTAGCGTCGAGGTAGCGGCTCATGTCGCCGCGGTCGAGGGCGATGGCGCGCAGCTCGTCGGGGGCGTCTTTGATGACCTCGATCAGGTCCCCGATCAGGGGAACACGGTCCAGGCGCTCGTCCAGGATGTGCAGGGCCCGGTCAATCAGGGATTCCTCGTGGGCGCTGGGTTTGGCGTTGCGCACGATGGTGATCAGCGCCGTGATCATGTTCAGGCGCCGGTTGTGCGAGTCGGCCATCAGCTGTTCGGCCAGCTTCTCTGCCTTCACTGCTGCAGCGAGCAGCGGCGCGGCCGCGGCCTGGTCGCCATCTGGATCGTTCAGGGTCCGGTTCGCGTTGGCCCGGTGTTCCGCGGCCGAGGCGAGCAGCCTGACGGCGGCGCCGGTGGCTTCACCGGGGTCCAGGACGTTCAGGTGGCCGCGCCCGGGGCCCAGACTGATGACCTGCCCGCCGAGAGCTTCGATCAGGTCAACGTAGTCCGGCTTCAGGTCACCGAGGATCAACGGGTTGATGCTCCGGCCTGCCAGGCCTAGGACGATGTGCCGGACCAGGGTGGATTTGCCGTAGTGCGGCAGGCCAAGGACGAACATGGAGGGGTTGTTGATCATGCCGTGCATGAACCAGCTGATGGGATCGGCGCTGAAGGGTGCTCCGGTGTCGGTGTGAACGCCGATGGGGACTCCCAGGATCGGGGTTCCGGACCCGCCCACGAACGGCCAGAGACCGCAGACCTGGACGGAGGTTCCGCGCCATTCGTCGGCTGCAGTGACGTAGACGGCTTCGCCCTGTCCGCGGCCGCGCCAGCCCCGAAGGCCCGGGCGGCGGGTGACCGCTGTGGCGAGCTTCGTGGTTGGGGCCTGTGTGCGCTGGTGTTTGGTCAAGTTGGCGAACATCACATGGCCTCGCGGATCTCTTCGGGAACCTTCAGGTGCTTGGGCAGGACCAGTCCCAGTGGCAGGGACGCGGCGAAGGCAGAATCCTGTGAGCCGTAAGCGCGCCGTAACAACAGGCGCGCCGACGGACCGAGGTTGCCTTCCACGACGGCCACGGCGTCCTCAAGGTCACGGGAGGACAGCACCGTAGCCGTGACGACCATGCCGAAGTTGACCAGCCCGGCACCCTTGGCTTCCTCCGCTGCGGTGGCCTGCGCCGCGCGGGCGTCGACCAGGGCGCGGGCTGTGGGCCGGTTGGTGGAGGAGGCCCGGGTCAGGGCGCTGGTTTGGTCTGACTCCACGATGGCGGCTGCGCGGCCTGCTTCGATCGGCCGGTACAGCAAGGTGACCCGCTTGCGGGCAATCTCCCCGTGCGGTGCGACCAAGCGGGCCAGAGCCGAGGCCAGGATGTGTCCGCGGGGTGCGCCCGTCATGGTCCAGGACACCGAGTGCCCGGAATCGTGGCGGTAGCCGTCCCAGCCCGCTTGGTGGGCGGACGGTCCAACGTCGCCCCAGTCCAGGTCCACAGGTGTGCCCTGGTAGTGGGCTTCGTCAATGAGCCGTGCCGCTGCAGGGTCGTACGCGACCCGCACGACCTCACACAGTTCCTGGGCATTCAACGGTGCACACGCCCCGGCGCCGGTGGATTCCAGCCGCTCGGTCAGGCTGGGAAGCCGCGAAGCGAGATCCCGAGCGATCTCTTCGGCGGTGCGCCGCTTGCCGCCGGCCCGGGCAGCGGCACTGAACGTCAGCGCGACCCAAGCACGGATCGTGGCCGAACCCTGCGGGTAAGTCGCCAGGGCCTCCCGGAGCATGGCCTTGGCAATGTCAGGGGCGTCATCATGGATGTTCGATTCAACTTCCCGCCGCAGCCGCGCCCCGGAATCGGGCGCGGTTTCGACCGTGACCGATGCGGCGACGACGGCTGGCTCGTTCGACAACGAGGCCAGCCATCCGCCCCAGTTCGCCACCCAAGCATCAATCTGTTCGGGATCAACCAGAGACGCCCCGTCGGGCTGGGTGCCAAAGACAACGGTGTAGTGGGCGGTGGAGGGAAGGTGGATCAGTGCAAAGGGGCGGCCATAGGAATCGGTGAACTCGTAAAGCTTGGAACCGGCGGAGATCCCAGGCAGCTGGAACTCGCCCCAGGGCGTCAGTCCCAGCGGACCGGAGCGATAGATATTGGCCTTCCTGCGCCGCGCCGAGCGGAACGCCAACCGGGCGAAGGCCCGCTCCCCCACGGACTTGTTGTGCTTGTCGGTCACAGAGACGACGGCCAAAGCCACCCCAAGAATGAACAGGGCAACGAGCCCGGCGAACCAGCCGCCGACAAAGAGACAAATCACCGTGATGATGAGGCCAACAAACAAACCGGCTGTTGCCAGCCCACCCAGGGTGCCAATGCCCGCTTTGCGCGGACGCCGCCAGTTGCCGTAGGTCGGTTCCCTGTATGTGTTCTCGATTGCAGCCATCTCAGGCACCCCCCGTGGATTCTTCGCTCATGTCTTTGATGGCCCCGGAAGCGGCCTGGCCTGCTTCAGCGCCCTTCTGTGCTGCCAGTACGGCGACACCGGCGGCGCCTCCGGCCGCAGCGCCACCGCTGGCGGTCGCTCCGCTGCCTGAGGCAGTACTACCGGCACCGGGAGATGTTCCCGCGCCAGTGGCCCCACGCTGGATGCCGGTCTTGCCTGCCGTGCCGGACGTTCCTGCCGTTCCCTGGCTGCCAGTGCCGGAGGGGCCCTGCGATCCAGGGCCTTGGCTCGAGGTGCTGTTGGTTGTCGTCGAGCTGGTGGATGATCCGCCGCCTCGCCCGGCGCTGCCCATGCTGATCGCGCCGGACGCCAGTGCGCCGACCGCTCCCGCAGCCAGAGCTCCACCGCCGCCAGCGACAGCACCAACCATCGGGGTGACGAACCGCATGAGGGCCGGCATGGCGAACAGGGCAATGATCATCAGAGCCAGCCCGGTGACCGTTGCCAGGAGCGCGGAGCCGAAGTCCTTGCCGTCACCAACGTTCCCGAAGATCTTGCTGCCGCTGAGCTGGAAGGCGGTCGCGTAAATAATGGCGGCCGCGGGCTTGTAGAGAATGAAGGCGATCAGCCATGCCGTGCACTTCTGGAACCACCCCTTGCCAGCTTCGGTGTTGGTGAAAGCTGCAGCCGTAGGGAAGATCCCCGTCAGGATGACGAGCAGGCCACCGCGGATGATCATGAGCACGATCTGCATGACGGAGGCCAGAATCGCGACCAGCCCTAGGAGAATGATCATGATCGACCCGAGCGGGCTGGTGGCCGAAAGCGCCAACAAGGCTGTGATGTTCTCGTTGAACGAGGTGCCGTTCGTGGAGTTAGTGATGATCCAAGCCGAGAACTGATCAGCGGCAACCGTCAGCAGTCCCACTGCTGCGACACCAGCGCCGGAGACGACGATCAGGGTCGCCAGCGAACGCACCAGATCCCGCAACGGTGCACCCCTGCGCTCAATCGTCATCTTGGCGGCACCCACGAGGACGGACAGCACAGCCAAGGAAGCCGTCCAGAAATAGAGACTGTTCTGCAGAAACAACACCGGATCACTCGCAGTCGACCCACCCGGGGCTGCGGTTAGAGCGGGAGTTCCCACATTCACCCAAAACGTCCCAAGCGTCTTGACGACGTTTCCCACAGCGTCTGCGACTGCCTGAGCCATGTTCTTGACCGCGTCATTGGCACGATCATTCGCCCAGTCTGAAACGACGCATCCAACTTCCCACGGTTTGCAGGGCTGCCCGTTCTCGTTGGCCGGAAACAAAGTTAGACCCCCGCCCAACTAATGAAGCTGTTCAAATCAGAGAGCTGTCGTGCTTCTGCCATGCCAGTGGCGGGCAGAACCCATTTCCAATCGCCGCCTTGCCACTGCATTGCCACGGGCACTGACCCGACGCTGCCGTTTGCTGCTGTGAGGCCGTATTCAATGACGGCGCGGTCGCCGGTGTAGTCCACGACCTTGTAGCCCGCGATCTGAAACGGTGCCGTCGTCGGGGCGCTGGTCGGTGGCTCCGACAGCATCTTGTCTCGTTCCGGTCCCTCGACCACGAGATGCTGGGCCAACAGGTCGGGACGTCCAGAACTCCCGAGAACAATCATGTTTGCCCCGGCGTAGAGCGCCCCGGTGGGTGAGTGTGCAAAGCAGGAGCGGAGTCCATTGGTTTCGGTCTTGCCGGGGCCGAATTGCGTCGGCGATGTTGGTGCGGCGATCTTGCCGACCAATTCCCATTTGGTATCGGCGGGTGCGGCGGCCGGCTTGGCCTGGTCACCGGATGGCAGGCCGCACACGCTGGACGCCGACGCCGCGGTCGGTTGGCCGCTGCTGGTGCTTGTGTTGATGGTGCTCGGTTCAGGGGACGCCGTTTCCCCACCTCTGGGAACCAGGGCGAGGATGATCCCGAGCGCGACAATGATCGCCACGACAACGGCCGAGATGATGAACTTAGGTTTGGTCAGCGGATTCTGGTCTTCGTTCACTGTCGGTTCAGTCATGGCAAAGCTCCTTAGACCAGGGCGCCAACGACGCCGCCAGCGGAGGCTGCGAGGATGCAGCCGCCGAGGACCCATGCCAGCCGGCCGGCGTGCTCGCCGCCCTCGCCGCGTCGGTTGTTGATCATCATCGTTCCGGCTGTGATCAGGATGCCGGCCACGGCCAGGCCGAAGACGATCCAGGCGACCCACTTGAGGATCGTCAGCAACCCTTCAGCGCCGGGAGGGGCCTCGCCGGTGCCCGGGTTCGGTATCTCGGTGATGGCAAAGCTTGACCATTCGAGGGCCTTGGAGAACAACATTGGGTTTTCTTCTTTCTACTTGGCCGGGAGACCGGCAGTGGCAGCGACGGCGAGGCGTATCTGCTCGAGGACGGTGCGGGCTTCTTTGGGAAGTTCCTCGGTGGCGACGTCATGGCCGTAACGCCATCCGTCGACCCACGGGAAATGCCACAGGTGGGGCACTCCCCCACCGACGACGCGGGCGAAGTCGCGGATCTCTTTGGGGAGCCGTCCGGGAGCGTCAGCCATGACCATGAGGCCGGCGACGTGGATCCCGGGAAGTGAGCCCGAAGCCCATTCCGTTGCCGCCAGCCGTGCTGCGCGAAGGCCTGGGATATTGGACCGTGCAACGAGGACGATCACGGATCCGGCTGCCGTCAAGGGCCAGTGATGCTCGGCGGCTTTGGTGCTCTTGTCCAGGCGTGCAAGGGACGTTTCGCCCGCGCCGCCGTGGACGCCAAGCCACCAAAAATCCGGTTCCTTCCCCGCAGCGTTCCTTCGGGGAAGCCGGTCCGCGTGGTCCGGTTGCGGAACGCTCAGTTGCGGCCTCGTCGCCCCCGTTGGGATGAAAGGCGGCTCTTCCGGGAAGGCAAGAACGGGTTCGTCGATAGTTCCTGCGCCGAGCGTCACCCAGCGATTCTTTGAGACCGGCATTTCACATCCCCTACTAATGTCCGCAAAGATCGTATCGGTACCATCCGACACGAAAGGCCAAAGGTGACCGCAAACAACAGCTTTAGTACCTTTCAGTCACGTCTAGTACATCACAGTACCAATTTGTGGTCTACGATGGCTCTATGCGGTGGGACGGACTGAGCGTGGACCCCAAGTACCTGGAAGCACTCTTCGCCAAGTACCCGGAGCGTCTCACGCCTCAGGACCTCGAAGAGATCTTCGGGTTGTCCCGAAACACCGTCTACCGCTGGCTCCAAACCGGAGTGATTCCTGCTTACCAAGTCGAGAAGACATGGTTGATCGCCAGAGATCAAGTCAAGGACTGGGTCTGGGAGAACCGGAACACGCTCAGGAAGGGCCAGACACCAGAAGCGAACGACGAGGACCAGCCCTAGGGCGAAGCAGCTGACGAGCAGATGTGAGGGGGACACATGCAAACACGAACGAGCGCGCCTGCGCTGGTCGCCGGCGCCGTCCTTGCACCCGTCGGCTTGGTTCTGTCCATCATCCTGTTCGGCGGGGGCTCCCAGGCCGCGGCCGACGTCTGTTCACCGACCGGGTCCAGCGTCAGCGTTGATGCAAGCCAGCTGCCCAAGGTCGCTGTCGCCGGCTACGAAGGAGAACAGCTGAAAAACGCTGCCCTGATCATCAACGCAGGCAAAGCCCTCGGCCTGTCGGCCCGGGGGCAGACGATCGGTGTCATGACGGCCATGGGCGAATCCGGGCTCCGGGTCCTGGACTACGGCGACGGCCCGGGCCCTGACTCCCGGGGATTGTTCCAGCAGCGCGACAACGGTGCGTGGGGGTCCTACCCGGACCGCATGAACCCTACGACTTCAGCCACAAAGTTCTTTACCGCCCTGCAGAAGGTCAGCGGGTGGGAACAGCTCGAACCCACCACGGTCGCGCACCGGGTCCAGCGCAACGCCGACCCGTTCCACTACCAGTCCTACTGGGCGGCGGCCGTCGAGGTCGTCGCCGCCCTGGCCGACGTAAAGATCACCGATGCCGGCGGGGAAAGCTCCTGCGGCATCCCCGGCCATTCCGGCAAGGACGATGACCTGCCGTGGCGCACGGCCAAGATCTACGAGCCCTCCCCGCTGGGCATGTACAACCGCGAATGCGTGGACTTCGCCCTCTGGCGTGTCAACCAGCAACTGGGCAGCACCACCGCCCCCTACAAGGTCCTGAACGGCACCTTCCGGCCTGACGGTGCGGTGCTCGGCTCTGCCCTTACCTGGAAAGACGGCTGGGATGCCAAGGGCTGGCCCACCGGTGGAACACCCCGTGTCGGCGCTGTCGTTTGGTACTCCCCCGGCACCGGGGGCGCCGACGGCACCTACGGCCACGTCGCCGTCGTCAAAGCCGTCAATCGTGACGGCAGCTTCGTGGAAGAGGGCTACAACGGCAACCCTGCCCCGAATGACCACACCTATTACACCCGCACCGTAGAGAACAGCACTCCCAGCGCCTTTCTCTACCTGCCCGGCAGCGACTCACTGGAGGAACCATGAAACGCGCCCTGACAGCCCTCGCGGCCCTGCTCGTGTGCACGGCCTGCGCGCCGGTATCCAGCTCAACACCCGCGGAACCATCGCCCAGTGCTTCCGCCGCCACCTCCGCCACGCTCAGCGCGGGCGGCAAGCCCCAAGCTCCCGGTGGCACAGCACCGGCTACCCTGGGCATCGCCTGGGACGAGGCAAGCAAAACAGCCGCGCTGGACACCGCGACCAAGGCCATGACGCTCTATGCCCGACCAGCAGTCACCGACAAGGTCTGGATCCAGGAACTCGGCCAGCTCCTGACCCCCCAAGCAACCGCCGATTACCAATACGTTGACCCGGCCAACATCCCGGTCACCAGGATCACCGGAGCGGGCCAGCTCAGGATCGAAGAGAGCAACGGTTTTGGCTGCCATGTCGTCTTTCCCACCGATGCCGGCGACTACGACGTGCAGCTGCTCCGCAGCGCAGCCGACAAACCCTGGCAGGTCAACCGTTTCACACCCCCGAACGGCACAAAGTAAGGACAGATGATGGAAACACAAGCACTCGACTTCCCCAAGATCAACGCCGTTCTACGCAGCAACGGAACCGGCGAAGTCACCATCAACGGAACCTCCCACGCTATCGAGGCCGCCGACGAAGCCGCCGTCCTTAGCGATGCATTACGAATCATCACCGAAACCGCGGCTCAGCTCGGCCGACCCGTCCGCGTCAGCACCACCGACCCGGACGGGCAGGGCCTCATCATCGTCTCCCCCGAAGGCGTCGTCAGCGAGGCCGCACCGATCAAGCCCACCCCGCGGCGGGAGCAGGACCCTCTGCCGGACACAGCAGCCCCTTCGCCCGAGACGGCCAAGGCCACGACCAAGGCCGCGCCGGCTCCCACGCCAGCTTCGGTCCCCGATGCCTCTCCGGCCGAAGAAGTACCGGCACAAGCTGTCGACGCTGCGCCGGTGACCTTCGGTGCAGCCGTCACGCCCGCGGCCGCCCAGGGGCCCGCACCGGCCGCCAAAGCAGCCGCTGCGGAGCCTGCCACCCGGCGCAGCCTCAAAGACACCTCATTCCTCATCAGCGCGCCCGTGCTCCAGCCGGCCACGCGCGGCTGGCGCGGCGTTCTCAGCCGCCTGGGCTTCCGGATGGACCCCTCACCCGAAGAGTTGGCCGAACGCGAAGACATCCGCACAGTGAGCCAGCACTGGCCCGGCCCCCGCACCGTCGCTGTCGTCAACCGCAAAGGCGGAGCGAACAAAACCCCCACCGTCGTCATGCTTTCGGCAATCCTGGCCCGCTACAGCGGCGCGGCGACCGTGGCGTGGGATAACAACGAATCACAGGGCACGCTCGGCTGGCGCACCGAAAAGGGCGGCCATAACATCAGCGTCCTGGATCTCATCGACTCATCAAAGGCGCTGCTCTCCCCCAGCGCCCAAGCAGCCGAGATCGCCCAGTTCGTCCACCACCAGACGTCCGACAAGTTCGACGTCCTGCGCTCAGACGAGAACGAGGAGGGCGACCATGAAGTGACCGCAGAGGAGGTGGATATCGCCCACCAGGTACTCACCCGCTACTACCGGCTCATCGTCATGGACTCCGGAAACACGGCCCGCGCGGCCAACTGGCGGCGAATGATCCACCACACCAATCAGCTCGTGGTCCCCGTGACAGCCATCGAAGACCGCGCCGAGGCCGCGCGCCTGACCCTCCAAACGCTGGAATCCCGCGGCGGACACGATGCCGAGCTGGCCCGCAACGCCGTCGTCATCGTGTCCGAGTCCACCGACGCCAAACGCAGCATGAGCGGCGATGCGCTCAAGCGCGCCAAGGATGAAGCCCGGCGGATCGCAGACGGCTTCGCCCCCCATGTACGAGCCGTAGTCCGAATCCCCTACGACCCCGCCCTGGTCAACGGCCCCATCCGCTACGACGCCCTCCAACCCGCCACCCAACGCGCGTGGCTCGCCGCAGCCGCCGCGGTGGCCAAAGGCTTCTGACCTCGTCTAATGGAAACGACACGCCGAACGGGCCGCGCAGTTAACGGTACCGGTACCTATAGGCTCGGGCTTATGAGTACAGCCATCCACAGACGCGTACGGGGTACAGGGGCCGGCAACGTCGTCCTCAAAGTTGACGTTGCTGCCGATGCTAAAGCTCTGGTGGAACGTCTTGCCACCCACATGGGGCTCTCCAAAGGACAGGCAGCCGAACGCCTCCTGATGAGCATCCGGCTGGATGCTCGCGGGTTGCCTATTTGGCCTGACATAGACGACCACCAGGAACAAGGAGCCCTGCCTATCGATAAGGCTTCCTAACGGAAGAAGGCCCCTCCTAAAAGGAGGGACCTTCCTAATCCTTCGCTCAGATCCCTCATCCGCCAAGATCCGGATCCGAGCTGTTACAACACCCACGCTGTGGGTGCCATTTGTGTTACCTCGAAAGGAACTACTGTCCTTATGGTACCGGAACCGGTATTGACGTCAACGCATGCCCTTGTGAGTGTCGCTCCACGTCCCAAGCCGGAAGATGCATGGGGTCTTGCTCCGCTGATTGCTGGCGCGCCTTCGTACCGGTTGGGGCGGTGGATTGGGCAGAGGTTTCAATATCCTCGGCCGAAAAATGCGCCGAAGATCACTCCGTCTTTGCCGGGACATCCTGCTGCTGTAATGGTGCACGGCACGGATGGCCGAGTCTCCACGCTGTGCTTGGACTTTGATACCTCGAAGGCGCTGAAGGGCGTGGTGGACTCGGACGCGGTCCGGGTGGGCCAATTGTTGTCGGCGTGCGGCATGAGGTTCGTGGAGGATTTCTCCCCCAGCGGTGGACGACACCTGTACGTGCCGCTGCACGACCGGATGGACGCAGCCGAGGCCCGGGAGCTGGTCGAAGCGCTAGCCCTTATGGCCACCAGTCTTGACCCGAGCCCCCACCAGAACATCACAGACGGGTGCATCCGTGTCCCAGGAACGATCCACAAGTCCGGTGGCCACCAAACCCTCATCACTCCCCTGTCCCAGGCGTACGACATCCTGCGCCGCCGCAACCCAGCACGGGGCTTAGTGCAGCTGCGTACGGCGTTGGCGCCGGAACTGGCCCGCAAACGCGCACTCAAGGCCCGCGAAGCGAAGACCGTAGCCGCTCAACGGACCGGCGGGCTGCCGGCGCTCTCACTGAGATCCAGTAGTGAGACCCCGCTGCGACGGGTCGCACGAACCGGTTTGTACGACACGGCTAAGTACAAGGGCCCGTCCGAGGCCCGAATGGCCGTGCTGAACCACTTCAGTGCCTGTGGCTGGTCCCTGCAGCACGTAGAAAACGAACTCGTCGGCCAGTTCCCGGGCCTAGCTGCCCTCTACGGATCTGCAGAACGCCAGGCAAGGCTCCTTCCGTACGAGTGGGCCAAAGCCCAGGCCTTCACCGGTGCAGCTTCGAGCGCCCGAAAACCGCTCCCCCGTAATCTCGGGGAAAGGAGTGCACTTATTAACAACACAAGCGCCACTTTAACCACCGGGGGGGCAAGCAAACCCAGCAGTGCTGCCGTACACCAACTCGTGAACGACTTGGAAAATGTTCTGTACGCAGTCCTTGACCACAGACTCCAAAAACGCGGTCGAGAAGGCCTCAGCCTCCGTCTACTGATCCGCGGATTGTTGGGATACATGCGGGCTAGAGAAACAGACATCCTGGATGTCGGTTGCCGCACTCTTGCTGTCGCGATGGGGAAACACCACGTCACCATCGCCAGGCTGCTGCCCGTCTTGGTTCAAGCTTCTGATGGGATCCTCACTAAGATCGCCGACGCACGTCAGAAGGCGGCCGATGTTTACCTCATTCAACTCCCTGAGCACTACCAACAACTTGCACGGGAACTAACGTGGCGGAAAGGAAAAATTCATGCCGTCCGCCCCGTGTTTCGGGCCCTGGGAGACGTGGCTGCCCTTGCCTATGAGGCAATTGAACGTGGGCGCCACTCCCCCACCACCGCGGAAGTGGCCCGCAACAGTGGTGTCAGCCGCAACGCCTGCTCGGCCGCATTGGCTGAGATGGAGACACTCGGCATGATCCAGCGCCACGGTAGAACGTGGAAAACCACTTCAGTGAACCTCCGCATGCTCGCCGCCAGGCTCGGAGTGCTCGACGACTACCTTGACCACATCCGGCGGAATCGTCACGAACGCGCGATCTGGCATGCCTACCTCGATAGGTTCAAGACACTCCAGCTTGCGATCGATGAGGTCGATTTGTTTGATTCTGAAAGGGATGAGTATTGGCTACCCCCGGATGATGCGGCAGTGTGGCGAATAGATCAGCCCGCATAGGTCTCTGGTGCAGTTGATTTCGCTGGCAGCTACCAAAATGCTAGTGAATCGGTAGTGCCTTAGTAGCGTTTCGCTAGCACAGCGTTTCGAGTTGGTCCCACATCCCTGCTGAGCGTGGGTGACGATTGCGTGGAGCTTATGCTCGCGTCCAGCAGTTTGAGGTTGATCCTCAGCCACGGTCGTGTAGTAGTTCGATAGCACTTTGAAACTGCTCCGATAATTTGGGCTGTGCATTGGTACGCCGCCCACGTACTGATACTACTTTCATAGTGCTATCGAATAAGTAGTGTTTCGCTAGCAAACTTGCTCCTTTGGCAGTCATCAGCTGCCCCTCAGTTTCACAATCACTATCAAATCAATAGTGATTCAATAGCAATTTAGTAGCGAGCAGTATTCCATATGACGCGCATGACTCCAGTCAGGGAGGTGAGTACTTGGGCTTGCTGGCGGCCTGGTCCCTCAGCGCCCATCGCTATCAATCGGATAGTGATGTGATAGCAATTGAAACTGCTATCACCCTATCCGAGGATCTTCTCTCGATCCGGCCCATTTGCTACTGCTTTCATAGTGCTATCAAACAGGTAGCGTGTCGCTAGCCTTTTGCTATCAACCTCGGCATTAGGTTGGAGGCATGATCATTGTTGTGGGTAGCGAAAAGGGCGGCGTCGGCAAGTCCACGGTTGTAACCAACCTTGCTGTTGAGCTGGCGAAGCGGGGGATGCGCATAGCGGTCGTGGACGGCGACCGGCAGCGGTCCACTGCTCGTTGGGCAGTAGACCGCGAAGAGGCCGGGCATGAACCTCGCATCTTTGTAGTGGAGAAACTTGGGAGCCTGCACGAGACGCTGCGTGAACTGGATACGAGCTATGACGTTGTCCTTGTCGATGTGGCAGGGAAGGACAGCAAGGAGATGCGCACAGCCATGACTGCGGCCCATCAGTTGTTGATCCTGACGCAATCGAGTCAATTTGATCTCGATACACTCGCGACTGTCGATAGGTTGATTGAAACTGCCCGTGACTTCAATCCCTCCCTTCGAGTCAGAGGGGCTCTTACACGGGTATCAACCAACGCGTTCGAATCTGAAAGTGGCGACGCCAGGGATTATCTTTCCGACTATCCGAGTATCGAACCACTGCGAACCGTTCTGTATGAGCGCAAGGCTTATCGAGACGTGGTGGGGGAGGGGCTCGGAGTTGTTGAGTGGAAGAACCCTAAGGCGGCGAGGGAAATCCGTGGGCTGGTAGAGGAGTTGATGGGGTAGTGGCAATCAAGAAGCGGTCCGCGTCCGAGAAAGCTAGGGACGAGGCTATCGAGGCGTTTGGCAATGCCGCTGAACCACTACTGACCTCGCCGGCTGTCAGCGCTGAGCGCGGAATTCCAGCCAGGCCCAGTGTCACGCCCACACTTAGTGATTCGAGGGACAAGGGGACTGCCAGAACGATGTTGCTTCGTTTTGACGAGGACCGTGAACTCATGGACTTACTTGCGGACGTGGCGAAGCTCGAAGGCCGAAAGAAGCATCCGATGGCATTGCGCGCTCTTAGGATCGGTCTCGAGCAGGTCCGCGACAGTTACGAGTAAGTAAGCCACCTGGATCTATGAAGTTGCTATCAAGTTGATAGCAACTTCATAGCAGTCACAGGATAGTTGGCCTGCGGTATCAAGCGCGTATTGGAGCGCATCCAGAAGGCGCGTCAAAAACGACCGATATCTTTAGCCCTTCAGCTGCTGTCTGTCATGTAGCCCACGGGGGTTTGGGGCTCTGGTTGCTTCGTTGTGGATGGGTTAGCGTCTTGTCCGTCCACGAGGCAGCTGACGGGAGCGGCGATGCG
>NZ_JARESG010000022.1 GCF_029076445.1 Pseudarthrobacter naphthalenicus | reverse complement strand
GGAGTCTGGGCCGTGTCTCAGTCCCAGTGTGGCCGGTCACCCTCTCAGGCCGGCTACCCGTCGTCGCCTTGGTAAGCCATTACCTCACCAACAAGCTGATAGGCCGCGAGTCCATCCAAAACCACAATAAAGCTTTCCACCCCCCACCATGCGATGAGGAGTCATATCCGGTATTAGACCCAGTTTCCCAGGCTTATCCCAGAGTCAAGGGCAGGTTACTCACGTGTTACTCACCCGTTCGCCACTAATCCCCGATGCAAGCACCGGATCATCGTTCGACTTGCATGTGTTAAGCACGCCGCCAGCGTTCATCCTGAGCCAGGATCAAACTCTCCGTTGAAGTAAAACAAAAACAGAAAACAACCAACACCCCCGGAAATAACGGAAGAAGAAGGCTGCAAAAATTTGAAACCAGCTGTAAAAACCAGACCCAATCCACGGGGTGGACAGGCCTGGCCAATTCAACCAATTCAATACAATAAATTGGTATCAACAAACTTGGCACACTATTGAGTTCTCAAACAACAGACACACCCGGCACCACCACCAGCACTAAACAGCCGTGGATCGCTCCGGAGCAACTTTTCAAACTTACCCGGTCTCAACCCCCGACGCAAATCCATTTTCCAGGACCCGCACCGGCAGAAAACACCGTCCCCCCGCCACTTTCCAGCGCCCTAAAAGAACAACCAGATCATGGCCTTGAATGTGGGGGGTTTGGCCGCCCGCGGTAACCAGCTACTCGCTGTTCCCCTCGCGGCGACTTAGAAAACAATACACCCAGTGACGCCTTGCCGCAAATCCATCCCGGATGGGGCCCCGTTCCCCGCGATTCCGGGGAACATACGGCCAATGGGCACTCAGGATGAGTCCCGCCGTCGTACATTCCTTCTGTACGCTGCAACACAGGTGCGGATCTGGACCATCCTCATCAATGCCCCGTGGCGTTTAAATGCAGAAGGGCCGGCAACCAATTGGTTGCCGGCCCTTCTCAAGCTGCTGGAATCAGCGGTGCTGAATTACCAGGAAGACTTGGTGATGCCCGGGAGCTCACCGCGGTGAGCCATGTCGCGGAAGCGAACACGGGAGATACCGAATTTCTGGAAGGTACCGCGGGGACGGCCGTCGATGATGTCGCGGTTACGCAGACGGATCGGGGAGGCGTTGCGGGGCAGCTTCTGCAGGCCGAGGCGTGCAGCTTCGCGTGCCTCGTCGGTTGAGTTGGGGTCAACCAGGGCCTTCTTCAGTTCGAGGCGCTTGGCAGCGTAACGCTCAACGATGACCTTGCGCTGCTCGTTGCGAGCAATCTTGGACTTCTTAGCCATGGTTTAGCGCTCCTCTCGGAATTCGACGTGCTGGCGGATCTTGGGGTCGTACTTCTTCAGAACCATGCGGTCCGGATCGTTACGACGGTTCTTACGGGTTACATAGGTGTAACCCGTGCCCGCGGTCGACTTGAGCTTGATGATCGGACGTACGTCCTTGTCCTTAGCCACTAGAGCTTCACCCCACGAGCCAGGATAGAGGCGACGACTGCGTCGATGCCGCGTACGTCGATGGTCTTGATGCCACGCGCAGAAACCTGCAGCGTGACGTTACGCCGCAGGGACGGAACCCAGTAGCGCTTCTTCTGAATGTTCGGATCGAACCGACGCTTGTTGCGGCGGTGCGAGTGCGAAATGCTGTGCCCAAAGCCCGGCTCGGCTCCGGTCACTTGGCAGTGTGCTGCCATGACTTCTCCTCAAGAATTGAAAGTAATGATCCGCATATCTGCTGCAGGATCATGCGTCTAAGAGCGACCCAAAGTGATCAGGGTGAACGGTTAGTCACGCAACTTGAGCCCCTAACTACCGGCTACCCTGGAGAATTTACCGGGCCACCGGAGCAATTGCGCACGCTCCGCGCACTTAGCGCCTACCAAGTCTACGAGTTGAGGCAATTAAAGACCAATCCGGCGGACAACGGTGTATAAGGGCCAACAAATGGTCACAGCCGCAGGTTGGTCCTTTTCACAGCAGGGACATAGCTTCGCCAAGCATCTTGGATACATGAACACACAGCTCCTGCCGGCGACTCCGGCCGCAAGCAGCTCCGGCCGCCCGGAGCTTTCACCACCATCAGCGAAGAGGCCCGCCCCCGGCTGGTTTGCCCGCCAGTACCGGCAACGCATGCTTCGGACAGACCTCCTGACCGTCATTGCCTGGGTCTCCGTCGCCGCCGCAATTGCCCTCTGGCTTGCCGACGGCGGGGCCGCCCAGATCACCTCCCCCGCCTCCCTGTTCACGGCGGCGGGGATCGTGGCCGGGCTGGCGGGCATGGACCTGGTCCTGCTCATGCTCCTCCTGGCCGCGAGGATTCCCTTCATTGACCGCACCATCGGTCACGACCGCGCCTTGGAGTTCCACGGGAAGCTGGGAAAACCATCCCTGTACCTGCTTCTGGCACACGGCCTCCTGATCGCGGTCGGGTACGGCATGGACGAAGGGCTGGATCCGGTCACCGAGTCCATCAACCTGTGGGTGCAGGTCCCGGACATGTGGCTGGCGTTCGTCTCCATGGCGCTGTCCATCGCCGTCGTCGTGACCTCCCTGGTGGCTGTCCGGCGTCGTTTTCCCTACGAGTTTTGGTACGTTGTGCACCTGCTGACCTATGCCGCGGTGGCAACGTCACTGCCTCACCAGTTCAGCGTGGGCGGCCTCTTCGCGGCGGGCACCTGGCAGCGATGGTACTGGCTGGCCATCTGCATCTACACGGGCACGGCCCTGGTGTACTTCCGGGTACTGGAGCCGGTGCTTGCCTCGGCACGGCACCAGTTGTCAGTGGCCCGCGTGGAGGCCGTGGCGCCGGGCGTGGTGAACATCGTCATGAAGGGCCGGAAGCTGGAACAGCTGGCCGGCACGGGCGGACGCTTCTTCATCTGGCGCTTCCTGGCCACGGGAATGTGGTGGCATCCCCACCCGTTCAGCCTGTCCGCCGAACCCGTCTTCAATGGCCCGGAAGGCCAGGGGACGCTGCGGGTCACCGTGCGGAACCTTGGCGACGGGTCCGCCCAACTCCTGCGGCTGCGGAAGGGGACCAAGGTTGCGCTGGAGGGTCCGTACGGGCTGCTCAGCACGGCTGCCAGGACCAGGAACAAGGTGGTGATGATCGGTGCCGGCATCGGCATAACGCCGCTGCGCGCACTGCTCGAAACCACGCCGTTTGCTCCGGGTGAGGCGACCGTCCTGCTCCGCGGCCACACCGACCAGGAGCTCTACCTGGGCAGCGAAATCCTCGACCTCTGCCAGGCCCGGGGGGTCCGGCTCTTCCATCTCACCGGCCCGAGGGCCCACGGCCACTCCACCTGGCTCCCCGAGGAAGCCGTGCGAAACGGCTTCAGCCTCACCTCCTATGTGCCGGACATCGCGGATGCGGACGTCTACGTCTGCGGCCCGGCGGCGTGGGCGGCCAACGTCATAGCGGATGCCGGTAAAGCCGGCGTCCCCGATGAACAGATCCATCACGAAAGGTTTGACTGGTGAAAATACGCGGAACAGTCGCAGCGGCCCTGGCCTCCGCCGGGATCCTCCTGGCGGGATGGCAAACAGGCACCCAGGCAGGCGGCATCAGCACCGTCGCGTCAAGTACGACGGCGGCAGGCACCACGGGTTCGACGGGTACCGGTTCGTCCGGGTCGGGTTCGTCCGGGTCGTCCGGTTCCTCAAGCGCTTCCGGTTCGACCGGAACCTCCGCCTCCGGCACGTATAAGGGAACCGCCGTGCAGACCCGGTTCGGTCCCGTGCAGGTCCAGATCACGGTAGCCAACGGGAAGATCACGGATGTCACCGCCCTCCAGCTGACCAACACCGACGGCAAGTCGATCCAGATCAGCAACCGCGCGGCGCCCCTGCTCCGGAGCAAGGTCCTCGCGGCGCAGTCGGCGGATGTTCAGACCGTCAGCGGCGCCACCATCACCAGCGACGCGTACCTGACCTCAGTCCAGGCGGCAATTGATGCAGCCCACCTCTAACCCCCTGGACGCCGCAGCCGGCGGCGTCGTCCTGAAGGCCCGCACCTTTGAATGCATGGGCACGGTCATCGGGCTGACGCTGCCGATCGACTCCCCCGCGGAAGGGCAGCCAGGGCTCGAGGAGCTCGCTGCCGCCACCGCCGTCGTCGAACGCCTTTTCGGGGACCTGGACGAAAGATTCAGTCTTTACCGCGTGGATTCCGAAGCGGCCAGGCTGGCCCGGGGCGAACTGACGCTGCGCGGCGCCTCAACCGAGATGCGCGAGCGGTATGCCGAGGCGCACGAATGGCGGCTGCGGACGCACGGGGCTTTCTCGCCGGAACGGCCCGACGGCGTGCTGGACCTTTCCGGGCTCATCAAGGCCCAGGCAATCCGGGAGGCGGGGACGTCCCTGCTGGCGCTCGGGCGCACGGACTGGTGCCTCAATGCCGGCGGCGACGTCCTGGTCAGCGGCTCGCCCCGCCCGGGCAGCGGCGAGCCCTGGAAAGCCGGCATCGTGGACCCGGCGGACCGCCAAAGCCTGCTTACCGGCTACGCGCTGGGTGGCAGCAGCCGGCACAGCGCCGTCGCCACCTCCGGCTCTGCGGAACGCGGGGAGCACATCTGGCGGGTGGGAAGCAGCGCCGACTTTGTCCAGGCCACCGTGGCCGCCGCGGACATCACCACCGCCGACGTCCTGGCCACCGCGATCGTGGCCGGCGGCATGCCCATGCTGGACCGGGCCACCGATGGCTGGGACGTCGCCGTGTTGGCCGTCGCCCCGGACGGGGAGCTGCTGGGGACGCCGGACTTCCGCCGCTAGAGCTTCCGGGCCCGGTTCAGAGGTGCGTGAGCCGGCCGTATTTGGGAGCCAGTCCGTCGCCGGAGGACTTCCCGGTGACACGGCGGACCACCCACGGCCCGGCAAATTCGCGGACCCAGCGGGCGTTGGCGCGGATCGCTTCGGCCCTGCTGAGTTCGGGGACGGGGGTCATGGGCGGGACGTCGATGGAGTGCTCGTGTTCGAGGACCGTCAGGACGCGCCTGGCCATGTTGGCGTGGCCTGCGGCGGACATGTGCATCCGGTCCTTCGCCCACATGCCCCAGTCGTAGTACTCGCTGAAGCGCCAGTAATCGACCAGGAGGGCGCCGTGGTCACCCGCGATGCCGCGCACCAGCTCGTTATAGATCGCAGTGCGCCCGCGCATGGCGCTGAACACCTTGGAACCGCGTGCATCGAAGCCGGTGAACATCACCACGGTGGCTCCGGTGGCGGTCAGCTTGCGGATGCCGGCGTCGTACTCAGTGAGCAGATCGTCGATGTCGATCCTGGGCCGCAGAATGTCGTTGGCCCCTGCATAAATGGTTACCAGGGTGGGCTTAAGCTCGACGGCGGCGTCCACCTGCTCTGCCATGATCTGGCGGAGCTTCCTGCCGCGGATGGCGAGGTTGGCGTAGCCGAAGGCGGGATCCGCCGCGCCCAGCTGCTCAGCCACGCGGTCGGCCCAGCCCCGGACTCCGTTAGGACGGGTGGCGTCATCATCACCGACTCCTTCAGTGAAGGAATCACCAAGGGCTACGTACCGGGCCGAAAAATCCATAGCGCCAGTCTGTCATCCGTTGCCGCGAGCAACCAAGAATCAGCTTTCGCGGAGGATCCAGTGGTCATCGTCGAGCCGGGCCACAATTTTCTCCCCGATGCGGGCCAAATCATTAACGTCGCGGTCCGTCAGCGCATCCAGGAACTTTGTCCGGACTGCCTCTACGTGCCCCGGGGCGAGGTTCACCAAAGTGGCCATCCCGTCGTCGGACAGGTGCGCTGTGGTCACCCGCGCGTCACGCGGGTGCGGACGCCGCTCCAGCCAGCCGCGCTTTTCCAGTTTCGACACCACATGCGAGAGCCGGGACAGCGACGAACTGGTCCGGGCTGCCAGCTCACTCATGGGAAGAAAATGCCCTTCGGCCTCCGAAAGCATCGCCATGACGTTGTAGTCGAACAGGGATACCTTGCCGGCAGTGTGGAGCTGACTGTCCAGGGCGGCGGGGAGAAGGGTGTTGATACTCAGGATCGCCAGCCAGGCACGGCGTTCGTCGGCGTTCAGCCAGCGCGGTTCGGTCATGACTCCATTCTAGGAGGACAAACTCTTGACAGTTCAAGTGCCGGGTCCGCGCGCCGGTAGGCTGGGCCTATGTTTGTTGTGTCGCTCACCTACAAAGTGCCCGAAGACATCGTTGACTATCACCGCCCCGCGCATATGGCCTGGGTCAAAGAAGCGTTCGACGACGGCGTGTTCCTTGCGTCCGGACGCCTGGTTCCGGCGGTGGGCGGTGTGCTGTTGTCCAAGGCCAGCCGCGCCACCCTTGATGCAGCCCTGGCCAGGGACCCGTTCTACAGCAACGGGGTGGCCGAGTTCGAGGTCATCGAGTTCACGGCCACCACCGTGGCCGAGGGCTACGAAAACCTGCTGGACACCTAAGCCCCTGTGGCCTTGGCGCGGTTCTCCGCCACCTTCTTCAGGCCACGCTTCCGCGGTACCCTGACCGGTTCGGGCCAGCGCGCCGCCAGTGAGTCCCCCAGCGTGATGCCCCTGATCTTGCGGCCAAAGAGCGGCACCACCCAGTCATTGACCCAGCGCCGCTGCTGCTGCTCCCACTCGCGCAGGCTAAGCCGGGGCAGCGGCTCCCATTCCTTGGGCTGAATCTTGTGCGGCACGCCGAGCTGGTCCAAGACCTGCCCCGCGAGGTATTTGTGGCCCGCCTTGGACATGTGGAGCCGGTCCGAGTCCCACATCCGCTGGTCATGGAACGCATCCAGGCACCAGTAATCCACCAGCACGGCGCCGTACTGGGCCGCGATTTCCCGGACCCGCTGGTTGTAGACGGTGTTCCGCTTCTTCAGCAGCTCCAGCACGGCCGAAACCTTGACGTCAAAACCCGTGAACAGGACCAGCGTTGCCCCGCTCCCGGCAAGCCGTGCCACCAGCTTTTCGTAGTCATCCATCAGGACAGCCATGTCAGTGCCGATGTCCAGGATGTCGTTTCCGCCGGCGTACAGGGTGATCAAGGCGGGCTTCATGGCGAGCGCCGGCTCCAGCTGTTCGCTCACCACGTGGCGCAGCCGTTTACTCCGAATGGCCAGGTTGGCGTATTCCCAGCCCGGGTTAGCCTTTGCCAGCTTCTCAGCCACCCGGTCAGCCCACCCGCGCACCCCGTTGGGCAGCCGTTCATCCCGGTCCCCGACGCCCTCTGTGAAGGAATCCCCCAAGGCAACAAAAACGCGCCGGCCGCTCGAAGGAAGCAAAGATTCAGCGCACACCCCACCACCGTAGCCGTCGAAAGCAAAGCCGACGTTAACACCGGGCAACAGGCGTGGGGTGCGAGAGGGTTGCCAAAAACCCCACATTAAGTGAGAGAGCGTCTGGAAGGGGTGGAGGGGAGGCATCCGGCAGCGTGCGTCTAAGCGAGGAACGAGCGAGCACGCCGAGGATGCCTCCCCTCCACCCTTGAGCGGTCAACCCTCCGCTTTCCCGTGGCGCCAGTAGCCCATGAACGCGACCTGTTTCCGGTCGATGCCGACGTCCCGCACGAGGTACCGGCGCATGTCCTTGATGACGGCGGCCTCGCCGGCGATCCAGGCGTAGAAGGGCATGGCACCCGCCGGCATGTCCGGGTTCCTGCTGGCCTCGAGCACCGCTGCCTCCATCCGCGCCGGAGTCTCCCAGAGGATGTCCAGGTCCACGTTGACGTCCTCGGGCTCGGGGCCCCCACCGCCGCTGGCCGCCTTGATGCCTACCCAACCGGGTACCGGCACGGCCTGACGCACGGCGTGCTGCAGCAACTCGCCGTGCTGGCGGGAGCGGCCGATGCCGGCCCCGCGGGCGAGCCAGGTGATGTCGACGGCGGCATCGGTCTTCAGGTCGAGGAAGTCACCGGCCTCGGGAACCTCCAGGAAGGCATGGCCGCTCATGTAGGACGGCAGGCTTTCGAGGATGGCGGAGATGGCGGGAACGGCTGTCTCGTCACCGGCGAGCAGGACCCGTTGGGCCAGGCCCGGACGCCACTCGATGCCGCCGTAGGTTTCGGCCGTGCGGCACTGCGCGGCCCGGTTGTTGGGTCCGATGATGGTGAGGGCGTCGCCGGGCCGGGCGTTCTGAGCCCAGTTGGCGGCGGGCCCGTTGACGGTGTCCAAGTACCCGCCTGCGTCGGAGTGCATCACGAAGTCGACGTCGATTTCCGGGTAGACGCCGTCCAGGCGTTCGCTGCGCACGGTGTAGGTGCGCATGGAGCCGCGCACGGCGGGGTCCATCGCGAGCCATTCCTGGTACCAGCCGGAGGCGTTCATGGTGAAGGTGGGC
Source organism: Pseudarthrobacter naphthalenicus (assembly GCF_029076445.1). GTDB lineage: Bacteria > Actinomycetota > Actinomycetes > Actinomycetales > Micrococcaceae > Arthrobacter > Arthrobacter naphthalenicus. The sequence continues at coordinate 51,534 of NZ_JARESG010000022.1, read as the reverse complement.
AGCGGGATCTGCCGCCCGTCGCCGTCGAGCGAGGGAATCATCAGCTTGATCCGCAGGTCCAGGGTGTCCCCGGAGACGCCGAAGTCGCGCAGCGAGTAACCGCCGAAGGTGATGCGGCGGAAGGTGGGGCTCAGCTCCTGGACAGAGGAAACGGTGACCTCGAACGCAAGGGTCATGGGCTCGGTGGCGGCGATCTCTCGGGTCTTCATGAAACGAGCTCCAGTTCGTTGGCAGTGGCGTGGTGGCGGCCGATGGGAATGATCAGTGGCGTTCCCGAAATGGGGTCCGGAATGACCCTGGACTCGAGTCCGAAGACGTCCAAAACCATTTTTTCGGTGACAACTTTTGTGGGGGCGCCGAGGGCCACGATTGCCCCGGCTTTCATGGCGATGACGTGGTCCGCGTAGCGTGCCGCGAGGTTCAGGTCGTGCAGCACGATGGCCACGGTGGTGCCGCGTTTGCGGTTCAGGTCCGTGACCAGGTCCAGGACTTCCACCTGATGGGCCAGATCAAGGTAGGTGGTGGGTTCGTCCAGCAGGAGCACATCGGTTTCCTGGGCCAGGGCCATGGCGATCCAGACGCGCTGCCGCTGGCCGCCGGACAGTTCGTCCACGTTGCGGTCAGCGAGTTCCAGCGTTTCCGTCGCCTCAAGCGCGCGCTGCACCGCGGCGTCGTCCTTTTCTCCCCAGCTCCGGAAGAAGCCCTGGTGCGGGTACCGCCCGCGCCCCACCAGATCGCGGACCGTTATGCCGTCCGGGGCGGTGGGGTGCTGCGGGAGGAGGCCCAGGGTGCGGGCCAGTTCGCGGGCCGGGCGGACGTGGATGTCCTTGCCGTCCAGTGTCACTACGCCGGCGGCGGGCTTGAGGAGCCGGGACAGGCCGCGGAGGAGTGTGGACTTTCCGCAGGCGTTGGCACCGACGATCATGGTCACCTTGCCCTCGGGAATTTCTGCCGTGAGCCCGTCCACCACGCAGCGCTGGTCGTACTTCAGCGTGAGGTCGTGTGCGCTGAGAACTGCCATGTCAGGCATCCTTTCGGTTGGCCGTGACCAGGAGCCACAGCAGGAAGGGGGCACCGAGCGCGCCGGTGATGACGCCGACGGGCAGCACGGTGCCGTCCAGCAGCAAGGGAGCGATGTTGGCGGCAAAATAGTCGGCCGTCAGGACAATCAGCGCGCCCACAAAAGCCGACGCCGGCAGGCTGGCTTTGTTGACGAAGCGCCGCGCGATGGGACCGGCGACGAAGGCGACGAACGCTACCGGGCCGGCTGCCGCCGTCGCCACCGCTGCCAGTGACACCGCGGTGACCACCACGGCAAGCCGCGTGAACCCGACCCGAATGCCCAGTCCGGCAGCGGCGTCGTCGCCGAGTTCCAGGATGCGCAGCGGGCCGGCGAGTGCGCTGACCGCCGGGATGAGCACCAAAAGTACAAGGGAGAGCGTGGCGGCACGGTCCCAGTTGGCGGAGTTGAGGGAGCCGTTGAGCCAGACGAGCGCGTCGGCGGCGGTGCGGATGTCGGCCCGGGTCATCAGGAAGCTGACCACGGCGTGCAGGGCGGCAGCGATGCCTACCCCGGCCAGGATCAGGCGGTTGCCGGCAGCACTCCCCCCATTTCCGCCGCCTGAGCCGAGGGATCCGCCGCGGGAAATGGCGTAGATGACGGCGGCCACGCCGAGCGCTCCGATGAGGGCAGCGCCGGAGACCGCCGCCCCGGAGGCGCCGAAGACCACGATGGCCGTGACGGCCGCGGCGCTGGCGCCATAGCTGATGCCGATCACGTCCGGGCTGGCCAGCGGGTTGCGAAGCATGGTTTGGAACAGTCCGCCGGCCAGGCCGAACGCTGCCCCGATCAGGGTGCCCACTACCGCGCGCGGGAGTTTGTTTTCCATCACGATGAAGCTGGCGCCGGGAATTCTTTCACCGCCGGTCAGGTGCGCGGCGAGGATTCTGAAGAAGTCCGGGATGGTCACGGTGTAACTGCCGAGCAGGACGTACACGGCGAACATCAGGACGACGGCGAAACCCAGGATAGCGGTCCGGTTCACCCCGCGAGCGGGCAGATAACGCCAATGTTTGGGCTGCGGATTGGCGTGAAGTGCGCTCTCGGGGTGGATCGGGGCGATTATCCTCACAGTCCCACCCCCTTCCCGCGACGGATCAGCCAGACGAAGACAGGCGCGCCCACCAGCGCGGTCATAATTCCGGCCGGGACCTCCCCCGGAAGCAGCACCACCCGGCCGATGATGTCGGCGCCGAGCAGCAGCGCCGGGGCCAGGACCAGAGAGAACGGGAGGATCCAGCGGTAGTCCGGACCGGTGAGGAAGCGGACAGCGTGCGGTATGACCAGCCCAACAAAGCCGATGGGCCCGGCCAGAGCCGTCGCGGAGCCGCACAACAGCACAATGCCCAAAGCCGTGACGCCCCGTGCCAGTCCCACGCGGTGGCCGAGACCGCGAGCGATGTCATCCCCCAGCGCCAGGCTGTTGAGGATGCGGCCGGTGCAGAGGACAATGATGGCCCCCACTGCCAGGAACGGGAGGCCGGGAAGCACCACGGACCAGTCGCGGCCGGCGATCCCGCCCACCTGCCAGAACCTGAACCGGTCCAGGGTGTCCTGGCTTGAGACGAGGATGATGTTCATGAGCGAGAACAGACCGGCGCTCAGGGCCGCGCCGGCGAGGGCGAGCTTGACCGGCGTCGCGCCGTCCCTGCCCAGCGAGGCGATGACGTAAACCACGACGGCGGCCACTGCGGCGCCCACGAAAGCGAACCAGATGTAGCCGGTCAGGGATGAAACTCCGAAGACATAGATGCCGGTGACCACAGCCAGCGCCGCGCCTGCGTTAACGCCCATGATGCCCGGATCGGCCAGCGGATTACGGGCCACACCCTGCATGGCGGCGCCCGCCAGGCCGAGTGCACCGCCGGCAAGCAGTCCCAGGACGGTGCGCGGGATGCGGGCGTGCACCACCGCGTGGTCCCCGTTGGCGGTATCGAACTGGGTGAGTGCCTGCCACACGGTGGCAAGCGGAAGGCCGCGGGCCCCGATGGCCAGGGAAGCGGCTGCCAGCAGAGCCAGTACGACGACGGCGGCCAGCAGCCACGCTGCTGGCCCACCTCTCGCGCGGCTCCCGGAACGGGAGTGGCCGCCGGAAGGACGCCCAGAGGTGAGATATCGGCGCTCTGGGGGTACCAAAGCGCCGAGATCCCGCCCCTCGGCGCGTGCCGCCGTCGTACTTTTCGTCATGAAATGGTGCCTACTTCGTCGCGCCGGCGGCTGCGTCCGCGGCGGTGGCGAGTTGCGGCAGGAACGTGTCCAGCGCCCAGGGCAGGCTCAACGGCGAGGACGCGGAGATGGCCAGCACCAGGCTCTTGTCCGCATCGGCAACGAATGCGCCATGCTTGACCGCCGGGATCTGGCCCAGCAGCGGGTCGCTTTTGACGGCCTCGCCGGCGGCGGTGTCCTCCACCGAGCTCAGGAAGATATCGGACTCCAGTTCGTTGGCCTTTTCGGCGGACCAGGGTACAAAGAATTCCTTGGAGCCGGCGGAGGCCTTTTCGGCGACCGGGGCGAGCGTCATACCAATCGCAGATAGGAACCTCGGACGGTTGTCGTTGGCGGTGTAAAAGCCTGTGGCCGTTGGATCTGCGGGATTTGCGTAGCCGTAGATGAAGCTCTTGCCGGCGATTTGCGGGTACTTGGCAGCTTCGTTCTTCACTGTGGCTTCGGTGGCCGAAATCAGTTTGGTGGCCTCGGCGTCCTTGCCCAGCGCCTTGCCGATGATGGCGGTGGAGTCCTGCCAGGACGTCCCGTAGGCAACCTCGGGGTGGACCACAACCGGGGCGATCTCACTGAGCTTCCGGTAGTCCTCTTCACTCAGCCCGGAGTACGCGGCGAGGATGACGTCCGGGGTCAGCTTGGCGATCTCGGTGAAGTTGATGCCGTCGGCCTCCGAGTACTGAACCGGCGCCTTGGCCGTGCCGAATCCGGCGCCAAGTTCCTTGAGCGCGGCGTCCTTCCACGGCGTGGAGCCCTGTTCGTTGCCGCCCCATTCGTTCTTGGGCACACCCACGGGTACAACGCCGAGGGCGATGGCCACATCGTCATTGACCCAGGAGACGGTGGCCACGCGTGTGGGCCGTTCCTTGATGGTGGTCTCGCCGAAGACGTGCTTGATGGTGACAGGGAACTGGGAGCTGCTGGAGGTTCCGGCGTCGGGCGTACTCGCCGCGGGACCCGCGGCAGGACCTGTGGAGCAGGCCGAAAGGCTGAGTGCCGCTGCTGCCAGCACCGCAGAGGCCTTGCCGGCTGTTTTGAACAGGGTCCGGCGTGTGGCGCTGGGGCCACGGAAGAGGGGGGAAGTCACGAAACTCCTTAGGTCAGTGAAGCAAACCTAAGTAAGGCTAGCCTACCCTCATGGCAATTACGAAAGCTTTGCCTTGCGTAATTACTCATGTGACGAAGAAAACGCGCCCCGCAGATTGCGACTCGGGGGTGAACGGTGGTTCACTGGTGGAAGGGTAAACGCCCGTTCACCGCCTCGCGTGGATTGCTGGCCGCGTTCCCGCCCCGGCTTCCCACGCCCCGCTCCCTTCGAAAGCAGCAGATGCCCCGTACCACCGCCGCCCGTCCCCAACGCAGCCCAGCGCCGTCGCTCATCACCGCAGTCCTGGCGCTCAGCGGCACGGTGGTATCACTGATGCAGACGCTGGTGGTCCCGCTGCTTCCGGATTTCCCCCGCATCCTGGGCGTAACCGCCGACGACGCCTCCTGGCTCGTGACTGCGACGCTGCTCTCGAGCGCGGTGGCAACACCGATCGTGTCCCGCAGCGCGGACATGTACGGCAAGCGCAAGATGATGGTGATCTGCCTGGCCATCATGGTGACGGGCTCCGTCATCGCCGGCGTTGGCGGGTCCTTCCTGTGGCTCATCATCGGACGGGCCCTCCAGGGGTTCTCCTCAGCGCTGATTCCCGTGGGCATCAGCATCATGCGGGACGAATTGCCGAAGGAAAAGATGGGATCGGCGGTTGCCCTGATGAGCGCCACCCTCGGCATCGGCAGTGCCTTGGGCTTGCCGCTGGCCGGCGTGCTGTACGAGGGCCTCGGCTGGGCGTCCATTTTCTGGGTCTCCGCCGCGGCCGGCACGCTGCTGCTCCTGGCCGTCGTGCTGGTGGTCCCAGAATCGAAGGTCCGTACGCCGGGGCGCTTCGATTACGCCGGGGCCGTGGTGTTGTCCGGTGCGCTGGCGGCCCTCCTGCTGGCCATCTCCAAGGGCGGTTCGTGGGGCTGGGGCTCGGAACCGGTCCTGCTGCTGTTCCTGAGCGCCGTGGTGCTGCTGGCCATGTGGGTGCCCTACGAACTCAAGGTCAGCCATCCGATGGTTGACCTGCGGACTTCCGCCCGCCGCCCGGTGCTGATGACCAACGTGGCCTCCCTGCTGATCGGGTTCGCCATGTTCGCGAACATGCTGCTCACGACGCAACAGCTTCAACTGCCCGCGTCCACCGGCTATGGCTTCCAGCTGAGCGTCATCACAGCCGGGCTGTGCATGGTCCCGTCCGGACTCGCCATGGTGATCTTCGCACCCGTTTCCGGCCGCCTGATCCGCGTTTTTGGCGGCAAGACCGCGCTGATTGCCGGTGCCGCCGTGATGATTGCCGGCTACGTGGGCCGCGTGTTCTTCTACGACTCCATCGCGTCAGTCATCATCGGTTCCACCGTGGTCAGCATCGGAACGGCCATCGCCTACGCGGCCATGCCCACCCTGATCATGGGCGTGGTTCCCATCACCGAGACGGCGTCCGCCAACGGACTGAACAGCCTGGTCAGGTCCATCGGCACCTCGACGTCGAGCGCCGCCGTCGCAGCCGTCCTCACCTCCGTGACCCTCACGGTGGGCGCCGCCCACCTTCCCTCGTTCGATGCGTTCAAGGACGTTTTCTGGATGGCAGCCCTGGCCTCGGCGGGATCCATCCTTGCCGCGGTGTTCATCCCGCGGCTGGCGGCACCCCGCCCGGCGGTGCCCGTGGGCGCGGTCAGCGAACTCGTGGTCCAAGGGCGCGTACTGGCAGCGGACCACCGCCCCCTCACGCCCGCCGTCGTCACCGTTCTGCGGACCGGCGGCGAGCCGGTGGACTGGAGCCGGGTGGACGCGGAAGGCAACTATTCGGTGGCGCTGCCCGGTGCCGGGAAATACCTCGTTGTGGCCAATGCGGGCGGCTGGGCGCCTTTGGCGCAGGTCTTCGACTTCGACGGCCGCACCCTCCAGCACAACTTCCTCCTGGCGAAGCGCCTGGAACTCAGCGGCACTGTCAGTGTTGGCGGCCGCGCAGTCCCGGGTGCCGTGGTGACGCTGCTGCAGGCGACGGGCGAGCACGTGGCAACCACGCACACCGGCAACGACGGCACGTACGCTTTTCCGTTGCCGCCGGCCGGGCGCTACGTTGTCAGCATGCTGCATCCGGTGACCCACCAGGCGCTGGCCGGCAAACTGGCCGTGGACAGCCGTTCCGTCACCCTGGACCTCGCCGCGCCGCTTTCAGAGGAAAACACGGACGAACCGGTGCGGGCATGAGCAGCCCGAGCCATGACACCATCCTGCAGTCCGCCAGGCGCCTCTTCGGTGAACGCGGATACCGGGGTGTGACAGTCCGGGACATCGCTGCCGACGCCGGCATCTCGGCGGCCCTGGTCATGAAGCTGTTCCGCTCCAAGGAAAAACTCTTCGCCGCGGCCCAACCGGACGAATCGCTCCTCACCGACCTGGACGTCCCGACGTCGGAACTTGGCCGTGCGCTGGTGTTCCGGGTCCTGATGCGCCGGGAGCGCGGCGTGCAGGAGCCGTGGGCCATGATCCCGTTCGCCATCCAGGACGCCCCGGACCCCGACGCTGCCCGCGCCGAGATCCGCGAACGCTACCTCGCCGCCGTCGCCCGCGCCATGGGCGACACGTCGCCCGATCGGCGTGCGGCCGCGACGGTGATCGCCCTGATGACCGGGTTCGGCGAGACGCTCCGCACGCTGGGCCTGTTCGATCACTGGGGGTTTGACGAGCTCGTGGCGCACTTCGGGCCCATCATCCAAGCCCAGATCGACGCGGCGCCCCCACCCCCTGGAAACCCTCTCTCACTTAATGCGTGAAATTTCCCAACGCTCCATCACTTAATGCGCCTTCTGGGCGACGCTCTCTCACTCTCTTCAAGAAAGTGAGAGAGGGATGGTCAAAAATCCACATTAAGTGAGAGAGCGTCCTGGGTGGCGGCAGGGTTAGCGGAGGACGATGTCCACCGGGTTGGCCTCGGACCGCCATTCGCCCTCCGCGTCGGGGCGGCGCCGGATCACCGGCGCCGTCAACACCCCGGAGCGGTTGGTTCGTTTGTCGCGGAGGATTTCCGTGACGGAACCCAGGTGCCGAGACAGGTCGATCACGTTTTCCGGGGCGGCCAGCAGCAGCTGGAAGCCGAACTCGTGCAGGGCCTTGATGCCCGCGCCGGCGAACTCTTCCGAGGCCAGCACGAAGGCCTCGTCCATCATTACCGTGCCGTACGTGGTGAAGCCCTGCTCGGCGATACCCAGCTGGTAGCTCAGCGCGGCGGCCATGATGAATGCGGTGAACCGCTGCCGCTCGCCGCCGGACATGGACCCGGTATCGGCATGCATGTAAACGTCGGTGCGCTTGCCGGTCTTCCGGTGTTCCTTGCACTGGATGAACAGGTGGCCGCGGACGTCCAGGACCTCCGCGCGCCAGCGCCGGTCCTCGGGCGTGGCCGATCCGAGCCGCTTGACCAGTGTTTCCAAGGTTTTGTAGCGGGCGGTGAGCTCGGCGTCGTCGTCCGTTTCCGCTCCTGAAGCCGCAGCACCGCGGACCGGCCGTGTGTGCCGGGCCTTCAGCGCGTTCTGGATGGCGTCCTTGAACTGTTTCGCCGTGGCCGGAAGCGTCTGCTTGATGTCGAGTTCCAGGAAGCTGCCCTCATGGAAGTTGACCTCGGACAGGATGCCGTTCAGGGGCAGGATGCGGCTGGTGATGGAGCGCCGTTCCTCGTCCAGCAGATGCAGCAGGGTACTGAAGGATTCGTGCGTTCGCTGGTTGAAGAACTGCCGGAATTCGCTCTCCTGCGCGGGCAGGCCGTCGCTGACAATCGCGTGGTAGCGGGCCTCGAACTCGCCGGCCGCGCCGATGGACGTGCCGTGATCGGCGGAGATGGCCGAGCCCCACTCGCGCACGAAGCCCTCGAAGATGCGGGTCAGCCGCTCCGACGTGGCCTGCCCGCGCGTCTCGGCCGTGTGCAGTTCCCCCAGCAGGGCGGTCCGGACGCGGTTGGCCAGGTTGTCCAGTTCATGCATCTCGCTGACGTCCCCGAAGTCCGCGAAGTGCGGCTCCAGCGCGGAGACGGTAGCGTCCGACGGCGGCGCCTGGGCCAGGCGGGCCCGCGCGGCTTCCAGCAACGAATCTGCAGCGCTCAGCTGGCGGTCCAGTGCCTTGTATTCGCTTTGCAGGACGGCCGCGGCCTCGGTGCTCGCCTGGTGTTTCTGCCGCGCCGTTTCGATGTTGGTCCGCAGCGGTTCCAGGTCCGCCTGGGCTGCCAGTGCGTCCTTGAGCCGCTGTTCAATCCTGGTGAGTTCCTCGGCAGCCACGGCAGCGGACACCTGTTCCCAGGGCCGGTGGTCCTCGGCGATGCGGCGGAGGGCGTCGAGCTGCCGACTCATGCCCTGATGGGACTCTTCGCGGCTCTGGGCCAGTTCGGCGGCCTTGGCCAGTTCCTGCTGCAGGTCCGCCACCTGGGCAGCCACGAGTTCGAGCTTGGCGGCGTTGTCGAACCCGAGCACGTAGTCCTGGCGGCCGGTGAAACGGTCGTCCTTTTCCACCGTGTGGCGGTTGCGCTTGACCACCCCGCCCAGGCTCAGGCCCTTGTCCAGCTTCGCCAGCTCGTCAGGGTCCTCGACACACGGGTACGCGAAATCGAGGGCGATCCGCTCGCGGATCCACTCCCCGGCGTCGGCCACCGCGCCGCTGGCGAGGATATCCAGCTTGGTGAGCAGGTCGCCGTCGCGCACGTCCTCCACGGCCAGGGCACCGCCTGCGAGCGGTTTGGACACGTCCACGGCACGCACCGCGCCGCGCACCTTGTGGTCGTTGAGGTAGCGGGTCACCGCGGCGAAATGTTCGCCGGGGACCAGCAGCGTGGTAGCCAGATTGCGGAGCGCGCGCTCGGCGGCCGGCCGCCAGTGTTCCTGCCCCTCGGCAAGGTCCATCAGCTCGCCCCCGAACGGCATCCGGTCCTCGGGGACGCCGGTGGCCGCCGCGATCGCCGCCCGGTTTTCAATGCTCGACGGCGGCAGCAGGGACTTGCGCGTCTTCAGCGAGAGGAGCTCCTGCTGGGCAGCCGCGAACTCGCGTTTTTTGGTGGCGTGGCCGTCGAAGGCCTCGAACCGGAGGTCCTGCAACGCCTGGGAATCGTCCTTGAGCTCAGCGGCACGGGCGGCCGCCTGCTCGTGGGCCTGCTCCCAGCCCTCGGCCGACCAGTCAAGCTGCAGGCCGGCGTCGGACAGGGCGGTGCGCGCGGCTTCCTCCACCTGTTCGCGGAGCCGCAGGCCAACCCTGGCGTTCTCCAATGACTGTTCGATCGCGGAGATCGCGTTGCCGCCCTGGTTGTTGTAGTCGGCCTCGAGCTCCCGGAGCTCTTTGGCGAGCCCGTCACGGACCGTGCGTTCGGCGCCCAGTTCCCTGGCTTTGGCCTGGGCCAGCTCCTTGAAGCGGGCCAGGGTCTTCTGGTGCACGGTGACCGCGAGCTGCTGCTTGTAGGCCTCGAACTCCTCGCCGGCCAGCTCACGGAGCCGGTTGGCGTCCAGCAGCGACTGTGCGTATTCCTTATTCAGGCCCGGCACAGGGGCCAGCTGGTCGCGTTGCTGGCGCACGTCCTCGAGCCGCTGCCGGATGGACATCAGGTTGCTGAATTCCTCCACCACCGCGTCCGCCGCGGACAGGGTGGCCGGGGCGTCCAGGACCTGGTCGCGGAAGAAGGTGTTAACGCTGCCGCCCAGGCCCTTGCCGGCCTGGATCACGCGCAGCAGCGGCAGGGCCTGGTCCGAGCTGATCCCCAGCAGGCGGCGGAAACGCTCCGCGAAGGCCTTGTGGACGTCGAAGATCTGGGCGTCGGGGAAAACCGCTTCCAGCGCGGCCTTGGTGAAGCGTTTCTCGGCGATGTCCTCGATGGCGGGCAGGTCCAGCGGCTTGTTGTCGATCAGGTAGAAACGTCCAACGCTGGACTCCGTCCCGTTCTTGGGCACATCGAACAGTGCCGACACGGTGACACGGGTGCCCGCCGCGTTATCGAAGGTCAGCGCGACGGCGGACCAGGTGGCACCGGGGCGCTGGAACGCACTGGCCGAGCCCTCACCCACCGCCTTATCGCCCACTTTGCCGCGCATGTAGGTGAACGTGGTCCTCTTGTCCTCCACAGCCCCGCCGGCGCGCTGGGCGGCGGCCTCGTTGGAGCGCGGGCGGGCGTCAAACACGCGCAGCATGGCGTCAAAAAGCGTGGACTTGCCCACGCCGGAGTTGCCGGTCAGAAGGGTTCCGTTGCGGTCCACGTGCATGGTGTGAGCTCCGTGGAACGTGCCCCAGTTGACCACCTGGACCAAGGCGAGCCGCATCTGGCCCGGGTTCGTGAGTTCGCCCATCGGCAGCATGGTTGCGATGCTCACTTGTCGTCCTCCGTTTCGGTGGCTTCAGTCTCCGCGTCGTGGTCCAGCTCCAGCAGCGGTTCGGTGCCGGTGGGGTCTGTTGTGGCTGCTACCAGGGCTTCGATCTGGGCCGGGATGTCGCCGATGTTTTCGAACGGGAGTGCCAGGGGCAGGGCGTTGGAGATGGCGTACACGTCTTCCAAGCCGGTGGTGAGGAGGAGTTGGCGGGCCAGGAGCTTGGTGATGGCGCGGTTCACCACGTCCGAGTCGCGGAGGGCGTCCTGCTGGCCGGCGGGCTGGTAGTGGGCCACCAGATCCGCGATCTCCTCGCGGGTAATGGTGGGATCGGTCTGCGCCGTGACGTGGCGGTCCAGCAGCAGGCGCAGCCGGAGCAGCACAATGGTCTCCACCCGGCTGAGCGCCCTCTGCTGGCGCAGGATGCTGGAACGCGTGCTGCCGCCGATGGCGTCCGGGTCCACCGGGCGCAGGACAGCGATCTTGCGTTCGTGGTCCAGCTGGAGGGTCAGGAAGAGCTCGGACAGCCGGCTGCGCAGGATCAGCTGGTTATCCAGCAGTGTGGTCCACAGCTTCTCGTCCCGGCCGCCGTCCACGTAGGGGCCCTTCAGCAGCTTCACCAGCGCCTGGCGCACCTTCATCGGGAGCACGCCGGTGTCACCCGGGAAAAGCGCCGCACCGTCCACAAAGGTGTCGCGCGGGGTGAGGGCTGCCGCAATGGTCCGCTCAGCGCCCGATGCCACCCCCGCAAAGCGGGCATCCTCCTCAACGGAAGCTGCCGCCGTCGTCATGTCTTCAGTCATCATGAATCCTTCTTGAGGGTGACCACCGGCAGGTACGCCTTGCGGGTGGTGCCGTCGATCTGTTCGAAGTCCAGGCCGTCCCAGGTTTCGCGGTCGAAGGCCGCGCCTTCCTGGAGGGCATGCGCCAGGAGCGCGCGGATGGAGTTGATGTGCTGCTCGTCGGCGGGCAGCTGCGCCCAGGCCTCGGCCAGGGTGGAAGCTCCGGCGACGGCGGCACGGATGGCCTCCGGCCGGGCTTTGCCTGTCCTCGGCGAGCGCACACGGTCCGAGTCGCTGAAGGCGATGGGGTCCGCGAGCTTCGGCGGGACGGCAAACTCGTCCGGGTCATAGAGCTTGACCATGGCCAGGGATTCGAAACCGGCGTTGAACAGCACCGGCCCCCGGACCAGGCCGGCCCGTTCACGTTCGTACGGCAGGGACCTGATGGCCTGCTCCGCCTCCCGCAGGACCTTCCGGAGCCGGACGGACTGGCGGAAGTCGTCGCTCTGGACGTAGGTGTTCAGGCTTTCGCTGAGCTTGCCGTAGATGCGCTGGATCTGGCCGTGCTGGTGGCGGAGTTCGGCCACCAGGTTCTTCAGGGTCTCGCGGTCCTCGGGCGTGAGGTCATCGGCGAACTGCCTGCTCAGGACCTCGCCGATGGCCGAGCGGAACCGCATTTGCTGCTGCGGATCGTCCAGGAACGCGGTGAAGGAACGGAAGGTCCTGCCCTCGGGGCTCTGCCGGAGCCGCTTGTCCGCTTCCAGCACCTGGGCCATGGTGGCGCCCTTGCTCAGCGACTCCTCGATGATCTGGTTGCGCAATTCGCCCACCAGCTCTTCGATGCGGTCGCGCATCTTTTTGTAGTCGGCGGGCAGGCTCGCGGCGAGGTCCAGGATGTTTCCGGCGGCCTCCACGGCTTCGTCGTCATCGAGCAGACCGTCAAAATCCCCGCTGCTGATGTCCTGGATCAGCTGCTGCCGTTCCCCGATCTCTTCCTCGAGCGATTCCAGCCGGGCGCTTTGGTCCGGGTTGGTTTCGTTGGCGAGCTTCTCCACATCGCCGAGCAGGGTTCCCAGCCGGGATCCGTTCAGGGTGGACCGTTCGCTGGAGAGGCTGTCCAGGAAGGCGAGCACGCGTGCGGCAGGCTCGGTGACTTCGTAGACGATCTGCCCGGACTGGTTGCGGCGGGTCAGGAAGTTCTTGCGGGTCCATTCGTCCGCATAGTTCCTGCCGGTGGAGGTCCCGGCGGCGGCCCCGCCGGGCTCCTGGCGCCGCAACTGCTCAAGGAAGGAGTCGACGTCGGCGTGGAACTCCTCGAGCGGCAGCTGCGGGCGTGTGCGGGTGAAGGATGCCTGCAGCACCGCGATCACCCACGGTGCGGAGCGGGTGAGCGCCCAGGCGGGGCCCTTGGTGAGGAGTTCGAGGTCCCGGAGCCGGGCGCTGATCGCGTCAGCGGATGACCTGGCGGAGCGGGGCACGCACTCTCCTTCAACAGCTGGGGGTTGGTTTCGGCAGGAAAACTGCCAACTACAAGGCTAACGCAGCCGCCCGTGCAACCAACGCGGAGTCACATAACGCCTGATTGGGGGACGGCTATTGGGCGCAAAGTGACCCCGCGTTGGGAGGAGCGTGCAGGCTTTCCGCGACCGCCCCGTGACCTACCTGCGGGTAGCATTGCGATCCCATATCAACCCCCGCCCGGGGCGGCCCCGTGTCTGGCTGGGGGCAGCCGGCAACCCCTACGCTCAGTCCTACTGGCTCGACCGAAGCAATGGCACAGGGGGAAGAATGCAGTTCGACTTAAGTTCAGTGGAAACGGCCACCATGGTGTTCATCGGAACCATGATTTTCGCCCTGGTCATCGTGGCCTTTGTCCTGACCGCAGGGTTCGTTGCCCTGGTCCTGGTTGGGGTGGGCAAGCTGGCCTGGTTCCTGGCATCCACCTCGCTGCTGGCAGTCGTCCACGGTATCAACCGGGGGTGGGAGCGGCTGGTCCGCCAAGCCGGCAACGTCGAACTCCCCGGCGACTTTCAAGGGCAGCCTGCCCCTAGCACGGGAACCTACCCGCGGGTAATGTTGGGAGACAGCTAAAGGGTTCTCCAACCCGGCGGATCCATGGCTAGTACCGGCCATCCGGCGAAGGAGATACCCCATGAGCTCCGCCACTGACAGTTCCGCTACCCAGGCCGCCCCCGAGGCGCCTCCCGTGGACGCCCCGGACGCCGATGTTCCGGTGGACGCCGGCAACATCGGCCCGGAAGCCACCGCCGCTGATGCCCGTGCACTGGCCGAGGCGTCCCGCGAGACCGGCTGGGACCGGCCCAGCTTCGCGAAGGGACTGTACCTGGGAAGTTTTGACCTCGGCCTGATTCACCCCTGGCCAAAGGCCCAGGCTGAGGACGTGGAACGTGGCGAAGCCTTCATGGAGCGGCTCACGGAGTATGCCCGCACCATGTCCGGCCGCGTGATCGAGCGCGACGCAAAAATCCCTGACGAATACATCCGCGGCCTGGCGGAGCTTGGCGTCTTCGGCATGAAGATCCCCCGCGAATACGGCGGGCTCGGCCTGTCCCTGGTCTACTACGGCAGGTCCCTGGCGCTGCTGGGCAGTGTTCATCCAAGCCTCGGCGCCCTGGTCTCGGCCCACCAGTCAATCGGCGTGCCGGAGCCCGTGAAAGTGTTTGGCACCGCTGAGCAGAAACGCGAATACCTGCCGCGCTGCGCCGCGGGGGCCATCACCGCCTTCCTCCTGACCGAACCGGACGTGGGCAGCGATCCCGCCCGGATGGGCAGCACCGCCGTTCCCACGGACGACGGCGAGAGTTACGTTCTGGACGGCGTGAAACTTTGGACCACCAACGGGGTGATCGCCGAACTGGTGGTGGTCATGGCCCTGGTTCCGGCCCACACCGACGCCGACGGAACGGCGCACAAGGGCGGCATCAGCGCGTTCGTAGTGGAGATGGACTCCCCCGGCATCACCGTGGAGAACCGCAACGCGTTTATGGGTCTGCGCGGGATCGAAAACGGCGTGACCCGGTTCCATCAGGTGCGGGTACCCGCAGCAAACCGGCTGGGACGCGAGGGACAGGGCCTGAAGATCGCACTCACCACGCTGAACACGGGCCGCCTCTCGCTGCCGGCCCTGTGCGTGGCCTCCGGCCGCTGGAGCCTGAAGATCGCCCGGGAATGGTCCAACGCCCGCACGCAATGGGGCCAGCCGGTGGGCAAACACGAAGCCGTGGGCAAGAAGCTCGCCTTCATCGCCGCGTCCGCCTTCGCCCTCGACGCCGTGTTTGAGCTGTCTGCGGAACTTGCGGACGCCGGGCAGAAGGACGTCCGGATCGAGGCCGCCCTGGCGAAGCTGTGGTCCACCGAGATCAGCTGCAGCATCGCCGATGAACTGGTCCAGATCCGCGGCGGCAGGGGTTTTGAGACAGCGGAATCGCTGGCGGCCCGCGGGGAACGCGCGGTCCCGGCCGAACAGCAGCTGCGGGACCTGAGGATCAACCGCATCTTCGAGGGTTCCTCGGAGATCATGAAGCTCCTCATTGCCCGCGAGGCCGTGGACGCGCACCTTGCCGCAGCCGGCGATCTTGCCTCCGTGGATGCGAGCCTGCAGGACAAGGCGAAGGCCGCCGTCGGGGCTTCAGGTTTTTACGCAAAGTGGCTGCCCAAACTCGTGGCCGGCGCCGGGATGGACCCCCGCTCCTACAGCGACTTCGGCCGGCTGGCCAAGCACCTTCGATTTGTGGAACGGACCTCACGGCGGCTGGCCCGGCAAACGTTCTACGGCATGGGACGCTGGCAGGCGAAGCTGGAATACAAACAGGCGTTCCTGGGCCGTGTGGTGGACATCGGCGCCGAGCTCTTCGCCATGGCGGCAACCTGCTCACGGGCCGAGATGCTGCTCCGCACCGCCCCGGAACATGCCGCGGGAGCCTACGAGCTGGCCGAGGCGTTCTGTGAGCAGTCGCGCGTCCGCATTGACGAGTACTTTGACCAGCTTTGGCGCAACACCGACGACTCCGATCACGCGCTCACCGGAAAGGTCCTGGCCGGGGATTACACCTGGCTGGAGGCCGGAATCCTGGACCAGTCCGAAGGCACCGGGCCGTGGATCGCGGACGCCACGCCCCGGGCCTCCACGAAGGAAAACCTGCACCGCAGCTACCGCTAGGCCAGGCCCCGGCAATAGTAAGTACCCTTGTTATCGCCGCTGACCAGTGGTTGAGTTGAGGCATGAGCAACCACATGGAACCAGGGGACGGACTTCCGCGGCGCACCCGGAAGGAGAATCTGAGGAGCGAAACTGCCCGCGAAACAGCCTTCACCGGCAGCGGGCCGGGCGGCGAGCCAACACGCGCCATGGACCAGACACAGCCCTACGCCGATCAGTCTTACGCCGGGCCGGCTTCCACTGAGCGGTCCCGCGAGGCGCGCGCCTACACGGCGGAACCGGCCTACCCGGCCGGAACCCCGGCCAGGGAGCCGTACGCTGCAGAACCGGTCAGCGGGGAAGCGTATGCCGCGGAACCTCCCAGCGCGGAACCGGCGGTAACAACACCCGTCATCGATCCGCGCCTGACGGATCCTCGCCTGACCGACCAGCAGACCGCCGTGGCCCGCGAGAAGGAACAGTTCGGCGGTGTGAAGGTGGGGTCAGCATTTTTCGGCTGGCTGGCCGCCACCGGCATGGCCGTCCTGCTGACGGCCTTTGTTGCCGCGGCTGGTACCGCGGTGGGGCTGGCGAACAATACGGACGTCAACGCGGCCGTCAACCAGGTGACCACCAACGGCACCGTGGGGCTGGTAGGCATCATTGTCCTGCTGGTCATCCTGTTCGTCTCCTACTATTCAGGCGGCTACGTGGCCGGCCGGATGGCACGGTTCAATGGCGCCAAGCAGGGCATGATGGTGTGGGTGTGGGCCCTGATCGCCGCCGTTGTGGTGGCCGTGCTCGGCCTGATCGCGGGGCAGCAGTTCAACGTCCTGGCCAATCTCAACAGCTTCCCCCGCATCCCCATCAACGAAGGCGAACTGACCGTCACCAGCATCATCGCCGCCGTTGTGGTGGCCGTGGTTGCCCTGGTGGGGGCCGTGCTCGGCGGCCTGGCCGGGATGCATTTCCACCGCAAGGTGGACCGGGCCGGGTTCACCCCGGACGAGACGTACAGCGAAAGCTAAGCGACGGCGTCCAGGTAATACCAGCGCCGGTTCTCCCGCACAAAACGGCTGGTTTCGTGGTGAACTCCGCGTTCGCCGTCGTGCCGGTAGAACGCTTTGAACTCCACCACGCCCTCAGTGTCCAGCGGGCCGCCCCGGTGCGTGGAGACAATGTCCAGGCGCCGCCACTCCATCCCGGGATCCAGCTCCAGGTCCGCCGGCAGGGTGCTGGGGTGCCACGACTTTTTGAGGTACTCCGCGTTGAGCAGCACAAACGCGGTGTAGCGCGAACGCATGAGCTGCTCGGCGGTGGCGGCATCCGCTGCGCCGCTGAGGAAGCGTCCGCAGCATTCGGGATAGGCCTCCCCTGACAGGCAGGGGCAGTTGCCGGCAGGGCCCGGTTTGGCGTTCACTGGCGCTCCTTTTGAGGGTGGGCTTGGCTGCAGCCCGGCTGCTTTGCTTTTCCTACCGACTATAGGTGGCGGTACAGGCGGCCCGGCGCCTTGTCATATCCGGTAACAGCTTTGAAACAACCTCCAGCGCACCCCCGCAACCGGCCGCGTGTCCGGAAAATAGTCCGTAAGGTAGTGGAGGAGTTTGGTGCCCGGGTGGTGGCTGCCGGCACGGACTCCGCCGCTGGCAGATTGGAGTGATGACGTGGGAGATTCAGCAACGATCGCTCTCAACCTGACATTTTTCGGCACCCTGGGGCTGGCGTTCCTGATGTTCGTGGGCCTGTTCCTGCTGGTCATCCTCACGCTGGTGCTCGCCGGCGTCGGGCGGCTCCTGGTGCTCGCCGTGCAGGCGCTGTTTGGCCGGCTCCCCCGGAACGAAACCCTTCCGCTGGTCCACCTGACCGGGGCGACCGGGCATCCGTCCGATGCACCCCGGACAACGCACGACGACGCCGCTGCCGCCCCCTCCGCCGCCACGCGGCCCCCCGCCGGGGTTCCCCGCGCGGCGGCCTTTGTTGCCGGCGTCCGACGCATGGGCCTGCCTAATGTTTGGGGCCGGTTGAAACCATCAGGCCAGGGCGCCCGGCTGCAGGACGGCACCACGCGCCACCCGTTGCCCGGTGCCCCGCGGCGTGAACAGCAGGCGCTGGCCGAAGACTGGGCCGCGGCCGTCGCCGAGGCCGATGCCCGCGCCGTAGCCAGGGCACGTGCCGCTGCCCCCGAGATCAAAGTGACAGTCCGCGAACTTCCGGCGCCCTCCCTTCCTGCGGCAAAGGTGGAAGCGGTGGCCCCGCTCGTGCAGTCCGCGCTGCACCAGGACGTTCCCGCACGCAAGGACCTTCCCGGTCCCGGGAACACCGGGCCAAACCGGAATGTGCCCGCGGGCACCGGAACTCCTGACACCGAAGAGACTGCGGGGACCGGCGACGCGGTCCCCGCCCCCGGCGCTGCCCGCTCCTTTACGAAGCCGCAGTCACCGGCTTCTCCATTGGACACCGGCTCGCTCGTCTCGTTGACCGGTCACGCGAAGTTGCTCCGAACCAAGCTGCCTGCCAACAACAACAACTGAGCTTCAGCCCGCAGCGCGGATCTTCATAATTCGTCACGGCACGGGCTCCGTTACATCCGGCGACGAAAAACGAACTACTTAGGCACGAATCGTTTCCGCCCCGCCGAATTTGTGTAGCGTCGTGACGATCCACAGCAAACCGCGTGGAAATCGACCGTGAGGAGCCGGGAATGAGCCTCAGCGAACTTCGGGTGTTCGGCCGGTCCGGCACACCTATCAGCCCGCTCACCCTGGGCACCATGAACTTTGGCGAAGGCACGGGCAGCGCCGCGGACAGCACCTCGGCAAACGGCGCCCCCACCGGCGCGGAGGACAGCATCCGGATCATCCACTCGGCCTTGGACGCCGGCATTACCGCGGTGGACACCGCGGACGTTTACTCGCAGGGCGAATCGGAGCAGGTAGTGGGCCGCGCGCTCCGCGGACGCCGCGACGACGTCTTCCTGGCCACGAAATTCCACGGGCAGATGAGCCCCAACCCCGCCCACTCCGGCAACTCCCGGCGCTGGATCATGCAAGCGGTGGAGGGCAGCCTCCGCCGGCTCCAGACCGACCGGATCGACCTCTACCAGGCCCATCGGCCGGACTACAACACGGACGTCCTGGAAACCATCACCGCCCTGAACGACCTCATCCGCCAGGGCAAGATCCTCTACTACGGCACTTCGGTCTTCACCCCCGCGCAGCTGGTGGAGGCGCAGTGGCTGGCCACCACCAACCACCTGATCCCGCCCGTGGCCAACCAGGTCCCTTATTCCATGCTGGTGCGCGGCAACGAGCGGGATGTCCTCCCCATCGCCCAGCAGTACGGCCTCGGCGTGCTCGCCTACGGACCGCTGGCCGGCGGCTGGCAGTCCGGCGATTTTGTCCTGGACGCCGGCAAGCCGCGCACCCGGGTGCATTCGCTCCCGGGCCGCTATGACATCTCCGGGCCCTCCAGCGAACGCAAGCTCCTGGCTGCGGACTCGCTGGCCAGGCTGGCGGACAAGCTGGAGATCTCCCTGGTGGAGCTTTCCGTCGGCTTCGCGCTGAACCACCCCGCGGTGAGCAGCGTGATCATCGGCCCGCGGACGGAAGCCCACCTGCAGTCCTACCTCAAGGCGGCGGACACCCTGCTGAGCGAGCCGGTGCTGGATGCGATCGATGACCTGGTGCCGCCCGGGACCAACTTCGTGGAGCGCGATGCCGGGGCGGTGGTCCCGTCCCTGGAGTACGCGGAACTCCGCCGCCGCTGACCGCCGGAACCGGGCGCAACGCCGTCGGACGCCACTAGCGCCAAAACCCGGCCACGCAACCGGACAGGCACTTACCCTGAGCAACCAACTCCGTTAGCGTGGGAACCATGGAATTCAGATACCTCGGAAACAGCGGCTTCAAAGTCTCGGAAATTACGTTCGGCAACTGGCTGACCCACGGCTCGCAGGTGGAGAATGACGTCGCCTCCCAGTGCGTGCGCGCGGCGCTCGACGCCGGCATCAGCACCTTTGACACGGCGGACGTCTACGCGAACACGGCAGCGGAAACTGTCCTCGGCGAGGCCCTGACGGGCGAGCGCCGCGAATCCCTGGAGATCTTCACCAAAGTCTTCGGCCCCACCGGTCCCAAGGGAAAGAACGATGTGGGCCTGTCCCGCAAGCACATCATGGAGTCCATCAACGGCTCGCTGCGCAGGCTGCAGACGGACTACGTGGACCTCTACCAGGCGCACCGCTACGACTTCGAAACGCCGCTGGAAGAGACCATGCAGGCGTTCGCGGACATTGTCCGGCAGGGCAAGGCGCTCTACATCGGTGTCAGCGAATGGACCGCCGAGCAGCTCCGCGAGGGCCACAGGCTGTCCAAGGAGCTGGGCTTCCAGCTGATTTCCAACCAGCCGCAGTACTCCATGCTGTGGCGGGTCATCGAAGCTGAGGTTGTGCCGGCGTCCGAAGAACTGGGCATCTCGCAGATCGTCTGGTCTCCCATGGCCCAGGGCGTCCTGAGCGGAAAGTACCTGCCCGGCCAGCCTGCACCTGAAGGCAGCCGCGCCACGGATAGCAAGGGCGGCGCCAAAATGATCGAACGCTGGATGCGCGATGACGTCCTCACCGGCGTCCAGGCGCTCAAGCCGATCGCGGCGGAAGCCGGGCTGACCATGCCGCAGCTCGCGGTTGCGTGGGTCCTGCAGAACCCGAACGTGGCCTCCGCCATTGTGGGGGCTTCGCGCCCCGAGCAGATCGCCGACAGCGTGGCTGCCGCAGGGGTGACCCTCGAGCCTGACGTGCTGAAGAAGATCGACGACGCCATCGGCTCGCTCGCGGAGCGCGATCCGGCGAAAACCACCTCGCCCGCCACCCGCGAAGCATAAGGGCACCCCTTGGCTTCCCTTTCGAACCTGTCCGATCTCGCTATTACCGGCTCCACCGGCGGCCTGGGCGGGATGGTGGCCCGGCAGCTCGCGGACGTGGGGCAGGCGCAGCGCCTGCTGGTCCGCGACGCCGGCCGCGCCCCTGAGCTCGAGGGCGCCGACCCGCTGGTGTTCAGCTATGCGGACCCGGATTCGGCACGCCAGGTTCTGGAGGGAGTCAAGGTCCTGTTTATGGTGTCCGCGGCCGAGGCCGAGGACCGGCTGCAGCAGCACTACACCTTTATTGATGCGGCTGCTGCGGCCGGGGTCCAGCACGTCGTTTACACCTCGTTCTATGGTGCCGCCCCGGACGCCACCTTCACGCTGGCCCGGGACCACTTCGCCACCGAGGAACGCATCAAGGCCTCCGGCATGAACTACACCTTCCTGCGGGACAACTTCTACCTGGACTTCCTGCCGCTCCTGACAGGCGAAGACGGGGTGATCCGCGGGCCCGCGGGGAACGGCGTGGTGTCCGCGGTGTCCCGCGACGACATTGCCCGGTGTGCGGTGGCGGTGCTGAGGGATCCCGCGCTCCATGTGGGGACCACATACAACCTCACCGGACCGGAAGAGATTACTCTGGCCCGGGCGGCGGACATCCTGACCGCAAAAACCGGGCGCACCGTCACCTATCACCCGGAAACGGTGGAAGAGGCCTACGCCTCCCGGGCATCCTACGGGGCACCGCCCTGGCAGGTGGACGCCTGGGTCAGCACCTACACGGCAATCGCCGCGGGGGAAATGGCCGGGCTCTCACCGGATGTGCATGCACTGACCGGCCGGGACCCGTTGAGCCTGGCAGGGTTCCTGGCGCAGCCCCAGCTGTAGTTTGCGCTCCGGCCGGGCTCCAACGGTCAGCAGCCTTCGAAGGCGGTGAGCACCTTGACCTTGTCCGCCGAGGCCGACGCCGGATCAAAGGTGTAGCCGATCCATTCGCGGGCCAGCCGGCTGGCGAGTTCCACGCCGATGACCCGCTGCCCCATGGTCAGCACCTGGCAGTCGTTGGACAGCACCGAGCGCTCCACGGAGAACGAGTCGTGGGCGGTGGTGGCGCGGATGCCGTCCACCTTGTTGGCAGCAATCGCCACCCCGATGCCCGTGCCGCAGAAGAGGATGGCGCGGTCCGCCTTGCCATCGCGGATCAGTTCCCCGGCGGCGATGCCGACGTAGGGGTAGGGCTTGGTGAAGTCTTCCGGGGCGTCGGTCCGGTTGACCCCGATGTCGATGATTTCGCTGATCCGGGGATCAGCCTGCAGATCGGCCAGGATGCGGTTCTTGTAGTCCACCCCGGCTTCATCGGCCCCCACAACGAGGCGGAGTCCGGGCTTCCCCGATGTGGCTGCTTCCTGCGTGGTGGTTTCCTGCGTGGTGGTTTCCTGCGTGGTGGTCATGAGAGTGCTCCTTGCGGCTGGCCGATGGTGGCGGCGGCAGGGGTTGGCTGGCCCGAACCTGCCAGGGACGGAGCCATCACGGTAAAAATCATTGCCAGGGACGTAGCCCCTGGATCCGGCGTGCCCACGCTCTTTTCGGCAAGCGGCCGGGCGCGTCCCTTCAACGGCCGCAGCGATGCCGTGGCCTGGGCCGCAACCGTCGCTTCGACGGCGGCGGCAGCCCACGCCTGGTGCGGTTCCGTACCGTCCGCAGCCAGCCGGGTCAACGTCTCCGTGAAAGGCACCAGGGCATCCACCATGGTCTTATCGCCGGGGGCGGCTTTGCCCAGGCCGGTGATCCTGTCCGTGAAGGCGGCCACCCCGGCCGCCAGTTGGGATACGTCAGGGCTGACCTGGTCCCCCAGCGCTTCCCCGAAAGCCCGCAGGCCGGCACCCCAGAGGACCCCGGACGTGCCGCCGGCCTTGTCCGCCCACGCATCGCCGGCGGCGATGAGGACCGATCCTGCGCCGGCGCCCTGCCGGGCGGCAGCCGCGGCTGCTGCGGTGGCAGCGTCGATGCCGCGGACCATGCCGCGGCCGTGGTCACCGTCTCCGGCGATGGCGTCCATATCCCCGAGCTTTGTTTCGGCTGCGTGCAGGCTGTCGCGGGCGGCATCCAGCGCCGAAAGGCACCGGGCTGCGTACTCGCGCGACGCCTCGGAGGCCTCGAAGGCGGCAGGTGCGGCGGCGGCGTCGGACGTTTCCGCTCCGGAGACCTCCCCCGACTGGACCGCGGCGTTCCCGCGCCGGTAAGCCGGCGTCTCGGCAGGGGCGGTCCAGAGGGGTTCCAGTTCCTCGTCCAGCCAGGTGATGGTCAGGGACACCCCGGCCATGTCCAGGCTGGTGACCAGTTCCCCCACCTCGGGCTGCACCAGCGTGTAGCCCGACTCCCGGAGCAGCGGTGCCACGGTCAGCCAGAGGACAAAGAGTTCCTCATGCTTGGTGGAGCCCAGTCCGTTGAGAATGACCGCGAGCCGGTCGCCGGCCCCCTCGGGCGTCTCGGCCAGCAGCCGGGTGACGAATTCCTGGCCCAGTTCCTTGGCGGAGGGCAGATCGGTGTCGAACAGGCCGGGTTCACCGTGGATTCCCAGGCCGAGTCCCATCTGCTTGTCCTTGAGCGCGAACAGCGGCGCGTCCGCGCCCGGGAACGTGCAGCCGTGGAAGGCGCTGCCGATGGTCCGGGTGAGGCCGTTGGCCTTCCGGCCGAGCCGCACCACCTCGGCGAGCTCCGCCCCCGCTTCGGCTGCGGCGCCCATGATCTTGAAGACCGTGAAGTCACCGGCAATGCCGCGGCGTTTTTCGGATTCCGACGGCGGGGCGCTGGCAATGTCGTCCGTGACCAGGACGTTGTCCACCTGGATCCCCTCGGCGGCGAGGCGTTCGCTGGCCATCCCGAAGTTCATCACGTCACCGGCGTAGTTGCCGTAGGTGAACACCACACCGGCGCCCGAATCAGCGGCCTTGGCCACGGCATAGGCCTGCTGCGCGGACGGCGAGGTGAAGATGTTTCCCACCACGGCGCCGTCGGCCAGGCCGGGCCCGATCAGCCCGGCGAACGCCGGGTAGTGCCCGGAGCCGCCGCCGGCGAGGACGGCCACCTTGGGTTTGGCCGGCCGGTGGCGCCGCACGGCTCCGCCAGGAACCTGGCGCACCAGGCCGGAGTGGATGTCGCAGAATCCGGCCAGGGCTTCTTCGGCGAATTCGGAGGGGTCGTTGAAAATCTTGGTCATGGTGGGCTCTCTAACGTGCCTGGGCTTTGGGGGTTGCCGCTGCTAGTGGATGTGGCTTCCGCCGTTGATGTCGATGGTGGTGCCGGTCAGGTACGCGGATTCCTCGGAGGACAGGAACGTGATGACGGCGGCGACTTCCTCCGTGGTGGCGTTGCGGCCCAGCGGGATGCCGGCGTTGATGGCGGCTTCCTGCTCCTCGGTGCTGCCCACGCGGATGTTGGTGTCCACCGCGCCGGGGGTGATGGCATTGACGGTGACGCCGGTGGCGCCGATTTCGCGGGCCAGGGCCTTGGTGAAGCCGAGGATGGCGGCCTTGGCAGCGGAGTAGGGGACCTTGCCGAACACGCCGCCGCCGCGCTGGGCGGATACCGAGGACATGTTCACGATCCGGCCCCAGCCGTTCTCGATCATGTCCGGCAGGAACGCTTTAGTGACCAGGTAGGTGCCGGTGGCGTTGACGTCCATGACCTTGTGCCAGAGTTCCAGGGTGGTTTCGAGGAACGGGACCGGGGAGGTGATGCCGGCGATGTTGGCGAGGGCGCCCACAGCAGGCAGGATGCCGGCGTCGATCTCCTTCTTGACGGCTGCGTAGGCGGCGAGGACGGAGGATTCGTTCGCGACGTCGATCTTGTGGCCGAACGCCGGGACGTTGAACTCGTTGCCGATGTCGGCGGCGACCTTGGCGGACTTCTCGCCGTCGAGGTCCAGGATCACCACACCCCAGCCCTGGCTGGCGTAGCGGCGGGCGGTGGTGATGCCGATGCCCCGCTCCGAGGTGGCTCCGGTGAGGACGGCGGTGCGCTGGATGGTGGTGGTCATGATGCTCCTTGGGTTACTTGGGTGGTGGTTCAGAAGTGAGGGGTCAGATGAGGTCGGTGATGAAGCTTGCCGCTTTGGCTGCGGCGGCGGGGCGTTCGTCGTGCGTGACGTCCCGGGTTTCGAGTTCGAGCGAGAAGTTGCCCGTGTAGCCGCTCGCGGCGAGCGCCCGGAGGCCGGCTGCGAAGTCTGCCTGGCCGTTGCCGATGCTCAGGTTGATGTTGCCCGGCACCGCATCGCGGAGGTGGACGTGGGAGATGCGGCCCTGATGCCGTTCGAGGTACTCCAGCGGATCCTCGCCGGCGGCAACGATGTGGCTGAAGTCCATGACAATCCCGACGCCGGCACCCGCCAGCCGCTGTGCCAGCAGTTCCGCGCGCTCCAGGTTCCAGCAGAACCGCAGGAAGTGCAGGGACTCGGTCCAGAGCTCGACGCCGAACTCCGCCGCGCGTTGTGCGGCGTGGGTGAGCTGGGCTGCAATAAGGTCCAGGTCCTCCCGGAGGCTTCGGACCGGTTTGTGGCTGAGCGCGCCGCACGGGAGAACCAGTGCCTTCGCACCGGTGCCGGCGGCGAGGGTGAGCAGCGCCTCGAGGTGACGTTCGCGGGCTTCGCTTGCATCGGCGTCGAGCACTGCGTTGAGATCGCCGATATCCCCGTTGACTGAACGGACGCGGAGCCCGGAGGCGGCCACTTCCGCGGTCACGGCGCTGACGGCGGCCTGATCCAGGCTGTACGGGACATGGTCACAGACACCGGGGAGGGCGCCGAGATCGATCTCTTCGAAGCCCAGGCCGCTGATGGTCCGCAGGGCGGCCGGCAGGTCCTGGTGCCTGAAGCTGATGGACGAGCAGCCGAGTCGGGAGTTGAACATCGTCGTTGATCCTCTGGATAAGCGGGTGGTGATGTGAATCACTGTAGGCCAATTCATTGTTAACAGTCAACCTCAAACATTGACTGTTGACATTGACGCATGACGCGGGTCACACTGGCATATCATTTGTTAACAGTCGACACAGCGGCCCGGCGGAAGCACGGGAACGCTTTTCGAAAGGGATCCAGCAATGGGCAATGAAGCTCTGAAAATGCGCGGCCACGTGCATGGCACCAAAGACGCCAGGCGCGTCGCAATCGGCTCCGGCGTTGGCGCCGTCATCGAAACCTACGACTTCATCGGGTTCGGCACGGCAGCCGCCCTGTACTTCGGCACGGCATTCTTCCCCACCGGCGATCCGGTGACGGGCACGCTGGCAGCGTTCGCCACCCTCGGCGTCGGCTTCGCCGCCCGTCCCCTCGGCGGCATCATCGGCGGCCACCTCGGCGACAAGGTGGGCCGCAAGCCCGTGCTGGTCGCCTCGCTCATCCTCATGGGCGTGGCCACGTTCCTGATCGGCCTGCTCCCCACCTACGGACAGGTTGGCCTGCTGGCTCCGGCCCTGCTGGTCTTCGTCCGCATCGTCCAGGGCCTGGCATTCGGTGCCGAGTGGGGCGGCGCCATCCTGATGAGCTACGAGCACGCACCGTGGAAATCCAAGGGCAAGTACACCGGCATCGTCCAGGCCGGCTTCCCCGTGGGCCTGCTGCTGGCCAACCTCGTCTTCCTGGTCAGTGTGAACTTCGGCGGCGAACTCGCCTGGCGCATCCCCTTCCTCGCCAGCATCATCCTGGTGATCGTGGGCCTGATCATCCGCTCCAAGGTGCCCGAGTCCCCCGTTTTCGATGAGGTCAAGGACAGCGGCGACATCGTCAAGTCCCCCATCGTGGAGGTCATCAGGACCGACTGGCGCAACATTGTGAAGGGCATCGGCCTCCGCGTGGCCGAGACCGCAGGCTACGCCGTCTCCATCACCTACATGATTTCCTACCTCAACAGCCAGCACCTGGCCGATAAGACCCAGACCCTGGTTGCCCTCTGCATCGCCTCCGCCATCGGCATTTTCGCCACCCAGGCATGGGCCCGCCTGACCGACCGGATCGGCCGCCGGCCCGTCTACCTCTGGTCCTGCGCCTTCGCCGTGGTGTTTGCGGTCCCCATGTTCCTGCTGGTGAACACCGGCATGTTCTTCTTCATCATCGCCACCCTGGTCATCTCCTACGCCGTCTGCCAGAACTCCCTTGCCGGCGCCCAGGGCGCCTGGTTCCCCGAGCTCTTCCAGGCCCGGACCCGCGCTTCCGGCGCCAGCCTGGCTTACCAGATCTCGGCCATGGTCTCCGGGTTCACCCCGTTCATCACCACCCTGCTGTTCGTTGCCCTGGGCTGGATGGGCCCGGCGCTCCTCTTCGGCGCCTACGCCGCCATCGGCCTCTGGGCCGCGGTAGCCACCCGCGAAACCTGGGGCAAGCGTGAGCGCCAGCTCGCGGATGAGGCCACCAAAAGCACCCCCAACACGGTGAGCGTCTGATGACCACCACCCCGGACCTGAAGCTTCACGAACCGCACACGCCTGAACTCCCGCAGAAGGAACGCATGACCCAGGAAACTGCCGCCGAACGCCTGCACCGCGTCAGTGCCGCCGCCTACCGGATCCGCCACCACGCCCTGAACATGGGCGAGGTCCAGGGCCAGGGCTACGTGGGCCAGGCCCTCGGCGCGGCGGACATGCTCGCCACCGTCTACTCGGACCAGCTCCGCTACCGCCCCGAAGACCCGGAGTGGGAAGCCCGGGACCGATTCCTGCTCTCCACAGGCCACTACGCCATCGGCCACTACGCAGCCCTGGCCGAGGCCGGCATCGTCCCCGTGGAAGAACTCGAAACCTACGGCTCCGACGATTCCCGCCTGCCGATGTCCGGAATGTCCACCTACACCCCGGGCATGGAAATCTCCGGCGGCTCCCTGGGCCACGGCCTGACCATCGCCGTGGGCATGGCCCTCGGCCTGCGCTACCAGAACTCCACGGCAAGGATCTACAACTTCCTCTCGGATGGCGAACTGGACGAGGGCTCCACCTGGGAAGCGGCGATGGGCGCGCACCACCACCAGCTCGGCAACCTCACCGCCATGGTGGACATCAACGCCCTGCAGGCCGACGGGAAGACCGACACCGTCCTCCGCACCGAACCCGTCACCGAAAAGTGGGAATCCTTCGGCTGGTACACCCAGCGCGTGGACGGAAACGACGTCGGCGCGCTGCTCGCAGCGTTCGACAACGCAGCAAACCAGGCCGCCGCCGTCGGACGCCCCTCCGTGATCCTGTGCGACACGAAGGTAGGCCGCGGCGTGCCGCTCCTTGAGGAGCGCGAGAAAGCACACTTCATGCGCATCGAAGAACACGAATGGCAGACCTGCCGCGAACAGCTGACCGCCGGATACGAAACCGCCGAAGGAGACACCAAGTGAGCACCACCGCCGCCGCCAAACCAAAGCTCAAGACCTCGGCGATGATCGCGTCCTTCGCCGAACCCGGCCAGAAGACCGCGTCCGCACCGTTCGGCCACGCCTTGGTCAAAGCCGCACAGGAGAACGACAAAGTTGTCGGGCTCACCGCGGACCTGGGCAAGTACACGGACATGCACATCTTCGCCCAGGCCTTCCCGGAACGGTTCTTCCAGATGGGGATGGCCGAACAGCTGCTCTTCGGCGCCGCCGCCGGCCTGGCCGAAACCGGACTCGTCCCGTTCGCGTCCACCTACTCCGTGTTCGCCGCCCGCCGCGCCTACGACTTCCTGTGCCTGGACTCGGCCGAGCCGAACCTGAACGTGAACATCGTGGGCGGCCTGCCCGGCCTGACCACCGGGTACGGACCCAGCCACCAGGCCACCGAGGACATGGCGATCTTCCGCGGCATGCCCAACCTGACCATCGTGGACCCCTGCGACTCGATCGACATCGAACAGGCCGTCCCCCAGCTCGCCGCCTCCGAAGGCCCCACTTACCTCCGGCTGCTGCGCGGGAACGTGCCCACCGTCCTGGACGAGTACGGCTACACCTTCGAACTGGGCAAAGCCAAGATCCTGCGCGGTGGGAACGACGTCGTGTTCGTTTCCTCCGGGCTCATGACCATGCGCGCCCTGGACGCAGCCAAGGTCCTGGCGGCACACAACGTGGACGTCGCCGTCGTGCACACTCCCACAATCAAACCGTTCGACGCCGAAACCGTCCTCGCCGAACTCAACACCGACCGCTTGGCCGTCACCCTGGAAAACCACAGCGTGATCGGTGGCCTCTTCGAAACCGTGGCCTCCGCCGTCGTCACCGCAGGGCTGGGAAAGCGGGTGGTGCCCATCGCGCTGCCGGACCAGTTCCTCGACGCCGGAGCCCTCCCCACCCTCCACGACCGCTACGGACTGAGCATCCAAAAAATCGTGGCAAAAGTACTCGCAGAACTGAAGTAGGAAGAAATCCACCAGAAGCGCGGCGCCGAACCCACCCCGGCGCCGCGCTTCTGCCGTAACATCGACTGTTAACAGATCGACTGTAAACAGTCGACCACTGACATTGAGGACATACATCATGGCCGGAGCTACAGCACCGCTGCTGGGACTGCAGAAGAGGAGCCTCCGCGAGCAGGCCCTTGCCGCACTGCGTGCCGCCATCACCAGCGGTGAGCTGGAGCCCGGCCGGCACCTGGTGGAAACGGAGCTCTCCGAGATGCTCCAGATCAGCCGCGGCACCCTTCGCGAAGCCCTGCGCCAGCTGGAACAGGAGGGACTGCTCTCCGCCGGACCACGCGGCAGGCTCTCCGTGCGGCACCTTGATGCCAAGGAAATCCGGGACATCTACTCGGTCCGGGCTGCGCTGGAGTCCCTGGCTGCCCGGACGCTGTGCGAACTCTCCGACCGCCAGCAGGCCATCGCCTCGCTGAAGTCCGCCATCGATGCCATGGCCGCTGCGGAAAAGGCCGGACTGCAGGAACGGGTTGAGTCTGACCTGGAATTCCACCGGACCCTGTGCCGGCTGACCGGCAACGAAACCCTGCTGCATTCCTGGGAGTCACTGGAGGGCTCCATACGGATGTCCATCATGTTCGCGGGCCAGGACAAGGGCGTCATGAACATGAGCGTGGACCGGCACTACGACATCGTGGCGGCGATCGAGACCGGCGATGCCACCTTGGCCCGCAATACCATCCGGGAACACATGGATACCGCGGCCGCGAACCTGGTCGCTTAGCGGCCGCGCCTGAGGTGCTCGGCGTTGAGGCCGTCCAGTTCCTGGTCCGTGAGGTCGTCGAAGCTGCGGGCCTCGCGCTTGTCGCTCCGTGAGAAACGCATGAACATCAGGATGATCAGCGGCAGGTCCACAATTTCGCAGATGAACCAGAGGAGATCCCCGGCAAGCTGCTGATCGCGGAGGGCGCCCGGGAACCAGGCCGGCGCCGAGCCCGCCACGGTGGTCACATGGTCCAGCACCTGGCCGTTGAGGCGCAGCAGGATCCCGGGGACGGCGTCCACCAGCAGCTCGATGAAAACAAAGACGAATTCGAGCGTGATGAAGGCGCTGGACCGCTGGAAGTCCGCCTCCTCAATGATCGGCAGCGCCATCAGGAGGCCCAGCAACGGGACACCTACGGTCAGCAGGGCCGCCGCCACCGGATCCGTCCTCAGGGTGTAGAAGAACGGCGTCAGGAACGTCGCAAAGAGGGCCAGCCCCAGCAGCGGGGCGGCCAGTGAATTGCTGAAAAAACGCACCATCGAGTGGGACAGCACGGCGTTCAACCGCGCGATGCCCGCGGCCGGAAGCGCCGCACGGGCCAGGGAAATAGGTTTCCCCAGCCCAATCAGCAACGGCACCACAAAAAGCAGCAGGGAGATCTTCAGCGTGAACGCCCAACGGAGTTCCGCACTGTAGACGCCGGGAAAGCCGCAGGTCAGGACCGTCAGTGATCCCAGGCCCAGTAAGTAGAACGCCACGGTCCGCCACCATGGCCACCGGCGGCCACGGGCCGCTGCCGTCCGGATGCCGAGCGCGTACAGCACGCCGGCGGAAACAATGAGAATCAGGGCGGCCCAGTCGGCCTGCCAGGCACCTAAGACAACTTCGAAGGGGGGCACAGGCCAAGGTTAAGGGACGTTCCTTGGAAGACGCCGGGCACTCCATGGCGTACTTCATTCTTAAGGATTCCTTAAGGGCCCTGGGAAAGACTGGTCCTGAAGCGGCCGGCCGGCCGCAGAAAGCGAGCCGGAGTATTTGATGCCTGAGACCGTCCACAGCCAGAGTTTGCCCCCTTCTCCTGCAGACACCGTCCGTGCGGACGCCACCCAGACGGACGCCAGCCGAACCCGCACCCCAAACGGCGCAAGCACGCGGCTTCTTGCCCTGCCCCGGCCCCGCCTCTGGGCCCTGTGGGGGATCGTCCTGGCGGCTGCCGTGGTGGCTCTTGGCATCACCGTTGCCGACGTTCCGGGTATCAGCACCGACGAGCTCGGCGTGGACCAGAGCCTCAGCCGGCATCACGTTGCCCTGCTGACCGGCGTGGCCATGGCCCTGAATGTGCTGTTTGGACCCGTCACCGGGGTTTTGCTGATCGCCGCCGTCGCGTTGTTCCTGCTCCTGGTGCGCCGGGCCCCCGTCAATGCTGTCGCGTTTGGCCTGGTGGCCGTGTCCGGCTGGGCGGCGAGCGAATTCTTCAAGGTCCTGGTGGCCAGGCAGCGCCCGGATTCCGCGTTGCTGTTCGATCCGCTGGCCCCGGAAAACGGTGCGGACAGTTTCCCGAGCGGCCACGTCACGTTCGCCGTGACCCTTGCCTTCGCCGTGTATTTCCTGGCCCGCGGGACGCGCCGGGCCAAGTTTGCGGCCGTTGCCGGCGTGGTGGTGGTGGCCCTGGTGGCGTGGTCGCGGCTGTACATCGGCGTCCATTACCCGTCCGACGTCGCCGGGTCGCTGCTGGCGGGCACCGCAGCTGTGATCCTGGTGAGCGGGTGCTGGAACTGGCTGGCGCCCCGGGTGTGGCAGCGGGTACCGGTGAACGCGGTCACGCGTCCGTTCCTGCCTTAAAGACTTTTCAGCCCTAGAAAGGCATCATGCAGACATTTCATGCACTGGCCACGGTAGCCGCCTCTTCACCGCTGGATCCGGCGGGCCTCCTTGAGGGCCTGGGACCGGCCGCCCTGGCGGTCATCGCCGGGATGGTCTTCATCGAATCCGGTGTCCTCTTCCCGTTCCTGCCCGGGGACTCGCTCCTCTTCACGGCGGGGCTGCTCCATCAGCAGCTGAACCTCACCCTCCCGCTCCTGATCGGCGTCGTCTCCGTCGCGGCGGTGGCAGGGGACCAGGTGGGCTACTTCCTCGGCCGGAAGTTCGGCCGCCGGTGGTTCAAGGATGATGCCCGGATCCTGAAGACCTCGCACCTGACCCGGACTGAAGAGTTCTTCCACCGGCACGGCGGTGGCGCGGTGGTGATGGCCCGCTTCGTGCCGATCGTGCGCACCTACGCCCCGCTGGCTGCGGGCATAGCCCACTACACGTACCGGAAGTTCGCCCTCTGGAACATTGTGGGCGCGGTGGCGTGGTCGGCGTCGGTGATCCTGCTGGGTTCCTGGCTGGGGCACTTCGACATCATCGCCAACAACATCGACCTGATTGCGGTGGCCATGGTCCTGATCTCCGTCATCCCGTGGGGCATTGAGTACCTTAAGAGCCGGAAGAACAAGCGCACCAGCGGCGAACCGGCCGAAGAACCCGGGAATCAGCCCATGGAAGAGCTGGTCACGGAAGAATAGCCCCATGACAACAGATGCCCGGCCGTCCCTGCTTCTGGTCGAGGACGATCCGGTCCTGGGCCCGCTTATTGCCGAGCTCCTGGAAAGCGATTACCGGATCAGCCTGGTAGCGGACGGCCGGACCGGCCTGGGGGCCGCCCTCGGGGAACCCTGGGACGTCATGGTGATCGACCGCGGCCTTCCCGGCATGGACGGCATCGCCCTGATCAGCGCCCTCCGGGCGAAAGGGATTTCGACGCCGGTGCTGATCCTCACGGCGCTGGGCGCAACGGATGAGAAGGTCCGGGGCCTGGACGCCGGCGCGAATGACTACATGACCAAACCGTTCGACGCCGGCGAGCTGGGTGCGCGGCTGCGCGCGCTGACCCGCAGTTACGCACAGCCCACGATGAGTATCGGCGACTGGGAACTGAACGCCGTGGGCCGTTCCGTGCGGTCCGTTTATGGTCCATTGGTGACGCTGACCGCGAAGGAGTGCGAGCTGCTGGCAGCCCTCGCGACGGAGCCGGACCGCGTTTTCAGCCGGGACGAGCTCATCGGCGCCGTGTTCCCCTCCACCGACCAGCCCGGCGTGATCGACACGTATGTCCACCACCTGCGCCGAAAGATTTCCCGGAATGTGATCCGCACCGTCCACGGCGTGGGCTACCAGATCGGGGACGGCCATGAATGAACGACGCCGGGCCGCGGCAGACCCGGACCGGGCCACCCTCCGCAAGGCCTCACTGCGGATCGCCGTGCGCATCAGTGCCGCCTGCGCCGTGATGGTCCTCTGCCTGCTCGCAGGAGCCGCGATCTACCTGACCAACCAGCTGTCCCACCCGGAACTGCCCGGCACCTCCAACCCGGCCGCCGACTTTGCGTACCTTGATTACAAGGACCTGCTCAAAGCCCTGATCATCGCCGGTGCGGCAGGGATCGTCCTTGCCGGGGTAATCGGCTGGTTCAGTGCCCGCAGCGCCATCGAACCACTGGGTGCCGCGATGGCCCTGCAGCGCCGGTTCGTCCAGGACGCCAGCCACGAACTGCGTACGCCGCTGGCAATCCTGGATGCCCGGATCCAGCTGGCCCAGCGCGATACCCCGCCCCAATCAAAACCGGGGCAGGCGCTGGCCCGGATCCGCCAGGACACCTCGGCCCTGACGGCCATTGTTAACGAACTGCTCCTGGCGGCCACGGGAGACGCCGCAGAAATCCCGGCGGAGCCGATTGACGTGGCGGGAGTGGTGGAGGCTGTGGCGGAAAGTGTCCGGACCATCGCAGACGGTCAGGATGTCAGCGTGGCCGTCACGGCGGGCGCGCGTCCGCTGGCCCGGATCGACGAAAGCAGCCTCCGCCGGGCCATCCTCGCCCTGGCTGACAACGCCCTGGCGCACACTCCGGCCGGCGGGACCATCACCCTGGCCGCGGCAGCGGACCAACGGCACGCGGTGATCACGGTGACGGACACGGGAAACGGGATCACCGGCGTCGAACGCGACAGGATTTTTGAACGCTTCGTCAGGACAGCGCGTCCGGACGGAACCCGGGCGCAACGCAGCTTCGGCATCGGGCTGGCGCTGGTCCGCGATGTGGCTGCTGCCGCCGGGGGGACGGTGGAGATCGCCAGCACCGGCCCGGGCGGGACCACCATGCGGATCGTCCTGCCGCTGGCCACGCCCTGAACTGCCGGTACGCATGCGCCACGCCGTATACTCGGTGCCAGCCATGACCAGCCTTCCCGCCTCCCCCGCCAGCGTCCGCCTTGATGCGTGGCTGTGGGCCATCCGCGCCTACAAGACCCGCTCCGCCGCCACTGCCGCGTGCCGGGCCGGCCATGTGCGGCTCAACGGCAGCCCCGCGAAAGCTTCGGCCACGCTGGTGACGGGTGAGACCGTGACCATCCGCATGTCCGGCTTCGAACGCATCCTTGAGGTCCGCCGCCTGATCGCCAAACGGGTGGGTGCCGAGGCCGCATCGCACTGCTTCACGGACCACACCCCGCCCCGCCCCGTCGCACCGGCGCTGGGACTGCCGCAGCGTGACCGCGGCGCCGGACGGCCCACCAAGAAGGACCGGCGCGAGATGGAACGGCTCAAAGGCTCCTAAGCCTGGCCTGTTTTGAACCTGGCCTGCACGAGGTTTGCGAACGGCAGCCGGCCGTGGTCCGCCACGAAGGCAGCATGATAGGCGGCCTCGGCCTGGTTCACTTCTTCGGCGGGCAGCTCTTTCCACGCGATGATCAGCTCGTCCGTGTGGGTCAGCTGCCAGATGAGCCGGCCGTCCCAGTGTCCCGGCGGCAGACCCCGGCCGAAGTCCAGGAACTCCTTGATCTGGCTGCGAAGGCCCCGGTTGCCCTTGCTTCCCGGCCCCGCCTTGCCGATGTAGAGAATGTCCGCACCGTCCACCCACTCCTGGAACAGCGTTTCGGCCGGCAGCGTGGGGATCTTCTTTTTGAAGACACCGGCGGTGCTTCGTTTCAGGAAGTGCGGCTCGTACTCGTTGGGCCGGAGGACGGCGAACACGCCGGTACCTTGCGGCACCCTCATGATCTCGAGGTCGTCGAACTGCCTGAAGCCTGCGAAGCCGTCGGATTTGAGCGTTTTCCTGTTCACCCTGACGAGGTTACCCGGGCGGGCACCGGTCCGGTGAGCCCATCCCGGCTGCGCACCGAAACGTCCAAAAGCGTAGAGTGGCATTAGACGCCTGATTCTGGACGCCTTGCTGCTGAGGGAGAGATCGTGACGATTGACTGGGACGAAAAAAAGGCCCTGCTACAGGAACCAAACATCGCGGCGGTAACGCAGCTTTGCGACGAACTGATGGAAAAGAAGCCAGGGTCCGTTGTTCCTTACATCGATCCCGTGCATGACGAGGACGAATGCCGCATTGTCAGCCTCCATGTGAGCCCGGGCAAGGGTACCGAATCGGGGTTCGTCTCCCATTTCAACGATGACGAAGCCGCCCGCCGTGCCACGCAGATCTACGAACTCGCGGAACTCGATCCCCGCTACGTAATGCCGTGGAACGCCTACCCGTGGGTCCGCGATCCGGAGCTGCCCTCGGCCCTGAACGTTCAGGAAAAGACCGATGGCCTCCGGCCGTTCCGCCAGTTCCTGAAAATCAACCGCCGGGTCTCGGCAGTCATCGCCCACGGCACCGACGCTTCCACGTTCCTCACCCTCTTCGAGAAGACCTACCATTCCTCCCTGAAGAACAACGGCATCAAGATCTATAAGGCCAGCGCGCTCGGCGGGCGGGCCTTTGCTGTTTCCGAGGCCAAGCAGGAGGACCTCCTGGCCAAGAGCGTGGAAGTCTACAAGGACGCCATGCAGCGGGCAGGCATCCAGCACCTCTGAGCTCCCGCTCTTAAGTACGACGGCGGCACTCACCGTGGTGCCTCACCCCTCCAGCAGGCGCCTGCGGTGCTTGAGCTCCTTCACCCACGCCCTGGTGACCATGTCCGGGAAGGGTGAGGCGCCGTCGTCGTTTCTTCCCGGACTGGTGCCGGCGGCGAAGGCCGTGCCTGCCTCCAGGTCGGCGATCAGCGGACCGGACGCCCTGAGGGCCAGCTCCACCACCTGATCCGCGGTGCGGCCGGTGAGCCCGAGGTCCGTCGCCCAGCCCAGGAAATGCCGGCGCGAAATTCCGCTCCGCTTCCCGTTCAGGGTCAGGGCCAGGGTCTTGTCGCCGTAGACCACTGTGGAGGGAATGTCGTAAACAGGCGCAATGGTCCACTCTCCGTGCGGCTGCTGGACCATGGAGACGTTCTTGGCATGCAGGTCCCCGTTGCCGCTCAGCCATGCGAAAGCCCCCTGAATGGCGAGGTTGCGCAGGGCCGGGAGGCGGGCGGCGCAGTGATCTGCGAGCGCGTGGCACACCGTGCCGTACCCCACGTTGTACTTGTCGGCCGGGTAGAGCTTGAGCACCTGGGCGCCGTCCTCCACGGCGAGCCGCTGAACCTGGTCGGGCTGACCGCCCGGAACCGGGACCCGGTCAAAACGCTCCACGAGCAGCCCGGGCCGTCCTTCGACATCCCTGATCAACCGCACCGGGCTTAGCGGGATCCGGAGTTTGGCCGCGTACCGGAACATGACCAGCTCGTTCTCCACCACGTGCGGGAATTCGGGGGCGTTGAGTTTGAGGATGAATCGCTTGCCGGCGCTGGCAACGGGCAGCGAGATCATCCCGGCGGACAACTTGTCCTGCACACCGGCGAGGGCCACGGGGTCGATCAGGTCAGGGTCGCCCAGCAGCTGGTCAAAATCCACGGGCAGCTTGGGGTCCAGCTCCACGGCGTGCTCGTCCGGGTCCAGCGGTTCACCGTGGCCCACAATCTGGACGTCGCCCACCGGGTTTGCCCCGGCGGCGATGAGCAGGGACAGGTCGTCGTCGGCGCTGGTCTTGATGGACCGACGCAGCGCGTTGAGCCGGCGCCCCTCCGGGAGCAGCCCGGTGAAGTAGGGCGGCGCCGCTCCCGCTGCTGAGATCACGGGTTCGGCGGTGAGGGGCAGGGAACTGGCGACGGCGGGTCCCCCGCTTTGCAGGTAGGCCGGGAGGTAGCTGAACCGGGTGCCGCCGTCGTGCCGTTCGAGCTTGGCCGCCAGGACGCCGGCCTTGTAGATATCTGCGATGCGGTGCGTCATGGCTGCGTGTTCGGGTGGGCGCCGGCATTCTCCGCGAGGGCGCGGGCGGCCTCGCTGGTCCTGGTGGTGAGCCGGAGTTCGAGGCCCAGGGTGTCCAGGACCGCGGTCAGGGAATCGAGCTGAACACTGGGTTTGCCCTGCTCCACAAAACGTACGAACCGTTCCGAGACCCCGGCCATGTCCGCGAGATCGCGCTGGGTGAGGCCGAGCTGCCCGCGCCGCAGGCGGACCTCGGCGGCGAGCATGCTGGCGAGGGGTTCCACCGCAACCTCCAATAGGTACGATCGTGCCGCTTTTAGTGGCTGGCACGATCCTACGCCCGCCACGGGTTTCTGACTAGCGGAGGATCGGCACGAACGTGCCGGACGAATGTATCCGATGAGTAGTGGCTGAGTTCCGCCGCCACGCCTCGTGTTCCCCTCCGGCGGGCCTAGGATGTCCCCATGAGCGGCTTCATCGATGGCATCCTGAACGTCAACCCGCTCGTGGCCTTCATCGCCGTGTTCTGCCTGGTGTTCGCCGAGGACGCGCTGTTCGTCGGCTTTGTCATTCCGGGTGAAACAGCAGCGGTCCTGGGTGGCGTGGTGGCCAGCCGCGGCGAAGTCCAGCTGCCGCTGATGATGCTTGTTGTGGTGGCCGCTGCCATTCTGGGCGACACCGTGGGCTACGAGGTCGGGAAGCATTTGGGCCCTCGCCTTTTGAAGTCCAGATCGCTGTCCCGGCACAGGAGACGGGTCCACAAGGCGCAGGGCTTCCTGCGCCGCAGGGGCGGCTGGGCGGTCTTTCTGGGACGGTTCGTCGCCTTCTTCCGTGCAACGATGCCCGCCCTGGCCGGCGCGTCGCGGATGCCCTACGGCCGCTTCCTGCTCTTCAACGCGGCCGGCGGTCTCGTCTGGGGCATCGGCTTTGTCCTGCTGGGCTACCTTGCCGGCAACTCCTATGAGGCCGTGGCCAAGGCAGCCGGCCAGGACCTCGCCGTCATCATCGCTGCGGTAGCCGTTGCCGCGCTGGTGGCATGGCGCCTGCGGGAGTGGCGCAGGGAACGCACATCAAACGGGGAATAGCAGGCTTCCCCCGCACACCGCTTACAGCAGGCTGTCCAAGGTAACGAAGCCGTAGCCGGCCTGCCGCACACGGTCGATGATGTGCGGGAGGGCGTCGGCGTCCAGGGTGCTGCCGTCGTCCGGGTTGGACCCGATGTGCATCAGGACGATCTCGCCCGGGCGCAGTGCTGCCAGCACCCTGTCCGCCACCTGCTGCGCACTGATTCCCCCGCTGGTCCCCTTCCAGCCGAGCGTGTCCACGGTCCACCTGACTGGCACGTAGCCGAGGTTGTTCACGGCCGCGATAGTGCGGGCGTCCCGTTCGCCGAAGGGAAAACGGAAGAGCGGCGCGGGGTCTGCCCCAGCGGCGAGGATGGCTTGCTGCGCCCCCTGGATTTCGGCCGCGATTCCTGCGTCCGAGAGTCCGGTGAAGCCGGGGTGAGTCATTGAATGGTTGCCCACACGGTGCCCGGAGGCCACAATCGCGGACACGCCGGCAGGATTCGCTGCCGCCCAGCTCCCGGTAAGGAAGAACGACGCCGGCACTCCGGCCCGCGCGAGTGTGTTCAGAATGCTGGGCAAGGCAGCCGAGTTCGCGCCGGCGTCGAACGTCAGTGCGACGACCCGTCCCGCACCCGGTATTGCTTCAATGTCCTGGCCGAGGAGCGCCCGCGGGAACGGCGCCGCGGGGGGCGGTTGCGGCGGCGGGGGCTGCGGCGTGACGGGAGGTTCCGGGCCCACCACCGGCGGAGCCGTCGGCGCCGGGGACGGAAGCCGCTCGGCGGGAGGGGGCGGCGTCGTCGCCGGAGCCGTCGCCGTGGCAGGCGCGCCAGTCGAGGAGGGAACCCCGGTGATGGCCCCGGCCGACGGCGAAACTGAAGTTGCCGGACCGCCCGCCGGAGGGGCACTCAACAGCACCATCCCCCACACGGCCAGGCCAATCACCAGCGCCGCGGCCAGGAGGGCAGCCCAAATCCGGCGGTCCTTGGCGGAGAGCGGGCTCATGCTTCAGCGTGGCAGGACGAAGAGCCCCAAGGAAGGGCAGAAAGGCCCAAGGCGGTGGAAAAGGTCAGGGAACAGCGGGAGAATTAAGAGGTACAGGAAACCACTGAAGGAGCCAGCAGGCATGCATGCTCCGGCACATTCACGTCCGGTGGAGCGCCTCGACGGCTACTTGCCCATCGAGGACCACGGCCTCATCGGCGACGGGTCAACGTGTGCCCTGGTGGGGCGGGACGGCGGAATCTCCTGGCTGTGCCTGCCCGAATTCGACAGCCCGCCGTTCCTTGCCGGCCTTCTGGACAGCGAGGCAGGGGGACGGTTCGAGATCACGCCCGTACCGCTCCTGTCCGCGGACCAGCGCTACACAGAGGACTCCGGGGTGGTGGTGACGTCCCTGTTTTCGGACCGCGGAATGCTGCAGGTGACGGACTGCCTTACCCTGCGCTCCGGAGCGAACCTTGCCGAACCCGTCCCGGCCGGCCGGAGCGAACTGCTCCGGCACGCTCAGGCCGTGGGCGGCAACGTGCGGGTGCGCATTCGGATCGAACCCAAAGCCGGTGCCACTTTTGATCAGCTCGCATCCGGCTGGCGCTTCGACTGGCCCGTGGACGGGATGCAGGAGGTCTACCTGTGGTCATCGGAGGAACTCCATCCTGACGGCCGCGGGCTCAGTACCGAGCTGACCCTGCGCGCCGGTGAAACACTGACCGCGGCCCTGTACTGGTCGGGGCGGTTCCGCCTCCGCCAACGCCCCGACGCAAAGAGGCTCATCGACCAGACGGTAAGAGCCTGGCGGGAATGGGCGTCAAATCTGAACTGCGAGGGTTCCCAGGCAGAGCTGATGAAACGGTCCGCCATCACCCTGAAGCTGCTTGACCATGCGGAGACCGGCGCCATCATGGCCGCCGCCACGTCCTCGCTCCCTGAGTGGCCCGGCGCTGCCCGCAATTGGGACTACCGGTACACGTGGGTGCGCGACGCGTCCTTCTCCAACTATGTGTTCCGGCGGATCGGTGACCGCAGCGACGCCGACGTCTTCCTCGCCTGGGTCCTGACGAATGTGGAGCGCGACGGCGTCCCGCACGTTATGTACGCGCTGGACGGGTCCCAGCCTCCGGACGAGGTGGTGGAT
The DNA here is from genome assembly GCF_029076445.1 of Pseudarthrobacter naphthalenicus. Taxonomy (GTDB): domain Bacteria; phylum Actinomycetota; class Actinomycetes; order Actinomycetales; family Micrococcaceae; genus Arthrobacter; species Arthrobacter naphthalenicus. Next base: position 11,534 of record NZ_JARESG010000022.1, on the reverse strand, counting down.
CCGGTTCTGCGAGGCTACCGCGGGTCATCCCCGGTGCGGTGGGGAAACAGCGCGGTCCACCAGGTGCAGCACGATGTCTACGGAGAAATTGTTGATATCGCCTACCAGTGGTCCAACAGCGGGCAGCCCGTGGACCACCAGTTGTGGTCCACCCTGGTGCCCATTGTGGAAGCAGCCATCGCCAGCTGGAAGAAGCCGGACAACGGACCCTGGGAAGTCCGGAGTGATGGCCGCCCCTTCACCTACTCGGCAGCCATGTGCCACGTGGCCCTGGACCGGGCCATCCAGATTGCCCGGAAGCACAGGCTGTCCTATCCGAAGAGGCGCTGGGAGGCGGCGGCCCGGCAAATCCACCGGGCGGCCCTCGGCCTGTCCTGGGACCCGGAACGGCACACCTTCACCGAACATCTGGGCGGCCAGGGCGGCCAGGGCGGACTGGACGCGGCACTGCTGACCCTCCCCATCAGGAATGTCATTCCGTTCGATGACCCCCGGATGGTATCCACATCCAACGCCATAGCAGCCAACCTGGATGCAGGCAACGGGCTCCTCTTCCGCTACCTGCCTGCTGCGTCACCCGACGGACTGCCCGGCGGTGAGGGCGCCTTCCTGCTCTGCAGCTTCTGGCTCGTGGACAACCTGGCCGGCCAGGGGCGGCTGGATGAGGCGCACGAACTCTACGAGTCGCTGTGCAGGCGGGCCAACCCACTGGGCCTGTTCCCTGAACAGATCCACCCGGACACCGGGGAGTTCCTTGGCAACTTTCCGCAGGCCTTCAGCCACGTGGGGGTGCTGTCCAGCGGCCTGCGCCTACTCAAGGCGCAGCGACGGAAGGCCTCACAGTCCTGACCCATGGTGCGGGAAATGAGCGACGCCGGCCCCCAACTGGGCCGCCTTCCCGGCGCGTGGGCCGCCTCAGACATTGACACACTCTGTGACCCGTGCCATATTTGAGGGGTGAACCTGTCAGACAGCCGGACAGCAGGACAGCCTGCAGATCCATTACGCGAGCAGCCCCCCGCACTCCAGACTCCGGCCACGGCGTTCCGGGCGCTCGCGAGACTCAGCGCTGCCGAAGCGGTGTTCAACGCCATCCGCGGTGACATCGAGTCCGGCGTCGTGGCGGTGGGCGGGAAGCTCAGTTCCGAAGCTTCCCTGTCGCAGCAGTACGGCGTCAGCCGCTCCGTCATCCGCGAAGCCCTCCGTTCCTGCACAGCGCTGGGCCTGACGGTCACCAAGACCGGCAAGGGCACGTTTGTGGTGGCCAACAAGGTGGCCAACGATCTCACCCTCGGGCAGTACTCGGCCCGGGACCTTACCGAGGCCCGCCCCCACATCGAAGTTCCCGCCGCCGGGCTGGCTGCCCAGCGCCGGACTGCTGAAGAGCTGGAAACCCTCCGCCACATCGTGGCCGCCATGACCACCGAAACCGACCCCGAGTCCTGGGTGGCCCTGGACTCAAGCTTCCACGCCGCCATCGCACGGGCCAGCGGAAACAGGGTGTTCGCCAGCGTGGTGGCGGACATCAGGGGCGCCTTGGCCTTCCAGTCCGAGACGCTGAACATGGTGGCCGACCGCCAGCACGCCTCCGACGCCGAGCACCAGCGGATTCTCGAGGCCATCGAAGCCCAGTCCGCCGATGAAGCCAGCAGCGCGATGGCCGAACATCTGCGCGCCGTGGGAGTCGCCCTCGATTCCATCCTCAATCACTAAAACTTTCCGCCACCAACGCGTCAGCAAGAATCCCTTCACCACACCCTAGGACTCCATGCCTGCCCCTGCACTTCATGCTGCCCAGACTGCTGCCCCCGGCAGCCCCGGCAACCTTCCGCAGCACGCGCCCCTGGTTGTCGCCACCCGCGACGGCCTCGTGGAAAGCGTCCACTACGGCTCGGCGATCGCTACCGCCCCGGACGGCACCATCCTCGCCGCCGCCGGGGACCCCCTGGCGCCGTTCTACCCGCGCTCCTCGCTGAAGCCGCTGCAGGCTGTGGCCATGGTCCGCGCCGGCCTGAGGCTCCCCCCGGACCTCCTGGCCCTGGCCGCCGCGAGCCACTCCGGCGGTTCCAGGCACCGCGGCGGCACCCAGCGCATCCTCGCCATGCATGGCCTCACCGCCAACGACCTCAAGAACAGCACCGACCTCCCGTACGGCACCAACGAACGCGAAAACTGGCTGCGCGCCGGCCTCAACCCCACGCAGGTGACGCAGAACTGCTCCGGCAAACACGCTGCCATGGCCGCCACCTGCGTCATCAACGGCTGGCCGGTGGAGGGCTACCTGGACCCGTCGCACCCCCTGCAGCAGCTGGTCGCATCCACGGTCGCGGAACTCGCGGGAGAGGAACCGTCCGTCCGCAGCACCGATGGCTGCGGAACGCCGCTGTTCGCCCTCACCCTCCGCGGGATGGCCCGCGCCTTCGGCACCATCGCCGCCGCTGCCGCTTCCGCCGCAGCCACCTCTCACGCAAGCACCCCCGACGACGGCGCCACCGCCCAGCTGCGTCCGGAAGCCGCCGTCGGACTCGCCATGCGGCAACACCCGGACATGGTGGCCGGCGAGCGCCGGGACGTCACCGAACTGATGCGGCTGCTCCCGGGCACCGTGGCAAAGGACGGTTTTGAAGGTGTGCAGCTGCTGGGCCTGCCGGACGGCCGCGCCGTCGCGGTCAAAATTTCCGACGGCGGAGACCGCGCCCGGATGCCCGCCACCGTCCACATCCTGGCGGCCCTCGGCCTCGACACCGCACCGCTGGCCGGCATCGCTACCGCCCCGGTTCTGGGCGGCGGCCACCAGGTGGGACTGCTCCAGCCGACGGATTTCCTCGCTCCATCAACCGCGCTTGCCTCATCTGCCCCCGCAGCTCCCCTGCCCATCCCCGTCAACGAAGCCCTCTGAGGACCCTGATGACTACCCTGACCACTCTCGACGCCCCCGACCTTGCACAGGAAACCCGGCCCGAACACGATCTCCTCGGCGACCGCGACATCCCCGCGGACGCCTACTGGGGCGTGCACACGCTCCGTGCCGTGGAAAACTTCCCCATCACCGGGCAGCCCCTGTCCTCCAACATGCACCTGGTCCGCGGCCTCGCCGCGGTGAAACTCGCCGCCGCCCGGACCAACCACGAGCTGGGCCTGCTGGACGCTGAACGGGCGGAAGCAATCGGCCAGGCCTGCACCGAGGTGATGGACGGCAAACTCAGCGACCAGTTTGTGGTGGACGTAATCCAGGGCGGTGCCGGGACGTCGTCGAACATGAACGCCAACGAGGTCATCGCCAACCGGGCACTGGAAATCCTCGGTCATCCCAAAGGTGACTACGCAAGGCTGCACCCCAACGACCACGTGAACCTCAGCCAGTCCACCAACGACGTCTACCCCACGGCCGTGAAGCTGGGCACCATCTTCGCCGCCCGCGAACTCCTCGCTGCCCTGGCAGAACTTGAGGAAGCCTGCGCCGAGAAGGCGCTCGAATTCCGTACCGTGGTGAAGATGGGCCGCACGCAGCTACAGGACGCGGTCCCCATGACCCTCGGCCAGGAGTTTGGCACGTACGCCATCACCATCGGCGAGGACCGCCTGCGGCTGGCCGAAGCAGACCTGCTGATTCACGAGATCAACCTCGGCGCCACCGCCATCGGCACCGGCCTGAATGCCCACGCCGGCTACGCCGAAGCAGCCTGCCGGCACCTGGCCGAGATCACGGGCCTTCCGCTGGTCACCGCGCCCGACCTCATCGAAGCCACCCAGGACGTGGGCGCATTCGTCCACCTGTCCGGCGTCCTCAAGCGGGTGGCGGTGAAGCTCTCCAAGATCTGCAACGACCTCCGCCTGCTCTCCTCCGGGCCGCGCGCTGGCTTCGGCGAGATCAACCTGCCCGCCGTCCAGTCCGGGTCCTCCATCATGCCCGGCAAGATCAACCCGGTCATCCCGGAAGTGGTCAGCCAGGTGGCCTACGAAGTCATCGGCAACGACGTCACCATCACCATGGCCGCCGAGGCCGGGCAGCTCCAGCTCAACGCCTTCGAACCCATCATCGTCCACAGCCTCCACAAGAGCATCTCCCACCTCGAAGCCGCCTGCCGCACCCTCACGGCCCGCTGCATCCGGGGCATCACCGCCAACACCGAGCACCTCCGGCGCACCGTTGAACAGTCCATCGGCCTGGTCACCGCCCTGAATCCCCACCTGGGTTACGCCACTGCCACCGCCATCGCGCAGGAAGCACTCGCCACCGGCAAGGGAGTCGCCGAACTCGTCCTGGAACACGGCCTGCTCACCGCAGTCCAGCTGCAGGAGCTCCTCAGCCCCGAACGCCTGGCCAACCTCAGCAAGTAATCCCCAGCAGCACCCCGACGCAGGCCCTCAACCCTGCAGTTCCGTGCCCACCAACCGGATTTCAAAGGACACTCCCCCATGTCTAATCCCCCCACCCCCATCCCTGACCACGTTATTGACGGCGGCCACGCCCACGCCTCCGAAACAGCACTGCACGCGGAGGACAAGGGCTACCACAAGAACCTGAAGCCGCGGCAGATCCAGATGATCGCCATTGGCGGCGCTATCGGTACCGGCCTGTTCCTCGGCGCCGGCGGCCGCCTCAACGCCGCCGGGCCGTCGCTGGTGATCGCCTACGCTGTGTGCGGTTTCTTCGCCTTCCTGATCCTTCGGGCCCTGGGCGAACTGGTCCTTCACCGCCCGTCGTCCGGCTCGTTCGTCTCCTATGCCCGTGAGTTCTTCGGCGAGAAGGCCGCCTTTGTGTCCGGCTGGTTCTACTGGATCAACTGGGCCACCACCACCATCGTGGACATCACCGCCGCCGCCCTTTACATGCACTTCTTCGGAAACTACATCCCCTGGATGGCGGCCGTCCCGCAGTGGGCATGGGCCCTGACCGCCCTGCTTGTGGTCCTTGCCCTGAACCTGGTTTCCGTGAAGGTCTTCGGCGAGATGGAGTTCTGGTTCGCACTCATCAAGGTTGCCGCGCTGGTCATCTTCCTCGTGGTGGGCACCTACTTCGTCATCTTCGGCACCCCCGTGGACGGCCAGCAGGTTGGCCTCAACCTCCTCTCAGACAACGGCGGCGTGTTCCCGAACGGCCTGCTCCCCATGATCATCCTGATGCAGGGCGTCCTGTTCGCCTACGCCTCCATTGAGCTGGTGGGCACCGCGGCAGGCGAAACTGAAAACCCGGAAAAGATCATGCCCAAGGCCATCAACTCGGTGGTGTTCCGCATCGCCGTTTTCTACGTCGGCTCCGTGATCCTGCTCGCCCTGCTGCTGCCGTACACGTCGTACGAAAAGGGTGTCAGCCCGTTCGTGACGTTCTTCGGCTCCATCGGCATTCAGGGTGTGGATGTCATCATGAACCTCGTGGTGCTTACGGCCGCGCTGTCCTCCCTCAATGCCGGCTTGTATTCCACCGGACGCATACTTCGCTCCATGTCCGTCAACGGCTCCGCCCCCAGGTTCGCCTCCCGGATGAACAAGGCCGGCGTTCCCTACGGCGGCATCGCCATCACCGCCGTGGTGTCCCTGCTGGGCGTCCCGCTGAACTACCTGGTGCCCGCCCAGGCCTTCGAGATTGTGCTCAACGTGGCTTCCGTGGGCATCGTGATGACCTGGGCAACCATTGTCCTCTGCCAGATCCAGCTCAAACGCTGGGCAGACAAAGGCTGGGTGGAGCGCCCGTCCTTCCGGATGTTCGGGGCCCCCTACACCGGCTACCTCTCGCTGCTGTTCCTCGTGGGTGTGCTGGTGATGGTGTTCATCGAATCCCCGCTCACCATGCTGGTCACCGCCATCGCCTCCGTCCTGATGGTGGTGGGGTGGTACGCCTGCCGTCACCGCATCCGGGAGATCGCCGAGGCCCGTGAGGGCTTCACCGGCACAGCCCCGGTGATTGCCAACCCGCCGGCGGCGACATTCAAGAAGTAGCCTCCCGGCTGTCCCCTCCCCTATGGGTGCAGCCCCCGGCGGGATTCCCCTGCTGTGCGGTCCTGCATGAATCGGTAGCATGAGGCCATTGCGGACAACCAACAACGCGGTCCCCGGAGCTCCCGCAGCTCCGGGACCGGGGGAAGAGGTGGCTCATGCCAGGATCCAAACTTGCCGTTGTGGGAGCCGGCAGCGTGGGCACCTCCCTGGCCTACGCTTCCCTGATCCGGGGTTCGGCCAGCCACGTCGCGCTCTTTGACGTCAACGCGCTGAAGGCGGAGGCGGAGGTATTGGACCTCGCGCACGGCACCCAATTCACAGCGGCCGCGGCAACCGTCACCGGCGGCGGCGACATCGCCGTGACTGAAGACGCCGACGTCGTGGTTATCACGGCAGGGGCGAAACAGGCTCCGGGCCAGACGCGGCTGGACCTGGCCGGGACCAACGTCCGCATCCTCGAACAGCTCATGCCGCAGCTGCTCCGGCATGCACCGGATGCGGTCTATGTCCTGGTCACCAACCCCTGCGATGTGCTCACGGTGGCAGCCCGGAAGATCTCCGGGCTGCCACCGGAACGTGTCTTCTCCTCCGGTACCGTGCTGGACACATCCCGGCTACGGTGGCTGCTGGCCCGGCGCGCCGGGGTGGCCGTCGCCAGCGTCCACGCCAGCATGGTGGGCGAGCACGGCGATACTGAATTTCCCGTTTGGTCGGGCGCCACGATCGGTCCGGTCCCCATCCGCGAGTGGGAAGAAGGAGGCCAGCGCGTCTTCACCCCGGACTACCTCGATGAAACCGCCCGTGAAGTGACCCAGGCGGCGTACAAGGTTATCGCCGGCAAGGGTGCCACCAACTATGCCATCGGCCTGTCCGGAGCACGGATCGTGGAGGCGCTCCTCCGGGACGAGAACGCTGTCCTCCCTGTTTCCACCGTGCTGGACGGCCCCTACGGCATTAGCGGTGTGGCCCTGTCCCTCCCCAGCGTCGTGGGCCGCGGCGGGGTGCACCGGATCCTCCACACGCCCATGGACGACGACGAGCTGGCCGCCCTTCAGCATTCCGCCGACACCCTGCGGAGCACCCTGGCCACTTTGGGTATCTAGCCGGCGAAAGAACGGGCACGACTCTTTCCACATGTCAGTGCCGCCTCTTGACGGGCCTCACGGCCCGGGGCTAGCGTCAGCCCCATCCTGCTGTTTCAACGGCGAAACCGGCATGCCGCCGTCGTTCTCTTCCATTCGTAAAGAATCACCTTTCTTGAAGGAGTATCCCGATGGACAACCCCGAAGCAAAGATTGTTGTTGGTGTGGACGGCTCTGATTCCTCGGTGCAGGCGCTGCGCCTCGCGGCACGGCTGGCACCCGCCCTCGATGCCCGGATTCACGCGGTGGCCTGTTGGGACTTCCCGCAGATGTACGCCGGTTATGTTCCGCCCGATTTCGACGCCTTCGAAGCGGACGCAACCAAGACCCTCACTGAGGCGATCGGCAAAGCATTCGGCCCCGACGCCCCTGCCAACATGACTCATGAGCTGGTTCGTGGTCCCGCGCCGGCCAAGCTCGTCGAAGCAGCGGCAGGCGCCGCAATGCTGGTGGTCGGCCGCCGCGGCCACGGTGGAATCATGGGCATGCATCTGGGGTCTGTCAGCTCAGCCTGTGTTTCACATGCTGCCTGCCCGGTCCTGGTGATCCACTCCGATGGCCGCTACGCCCCGCACCACCTCGGACGGGACCTCCGGGCCGAGGGCGAAAACACCCCCGCGGTGTAGTTCACTGAGCTATTCCGCTCCGGCACGAAAAAGAAGCTGAACCCACGACGGCGGCGCCCCGGCTTCCTGCCTATGGAGCCAGCGGTGCCGTCGTCGGACGTGGCACCGTCGGACCTAAAACCCGGCATTGACCGCACTGGACCGCGGGCTTACGTTTGTGGATAACCGGACCCGTTGAAGTGCCCGGTTCCGGGCTGCCCTGCTGCGGCCCTGCAGTCATAAAGCACGCCACTGCAGACCGTGCGGCCAGACCGCACCGCTGCCTCTGGTGCACCGGTCTCCAACTTTCACATCGGGCAGAGCCAGCTGGCGGGGTGCGCGCCTAAACACCTCAGCATCTTTGCGCTTTGGAGTTCACCATGAACAACAACTCACTTTTGTCTTTGCAGGAAAAAGTACGCGGTTCCCTCTCGACGGCGGACAGCCCCGATTACGACACCGCCCGGGCTGTGTACAACGGAATGATCAATAAGCGTCCCGCGGGGATCCTTCAGGTTTCCCAGGTGGCCGACGTGATCACAGCAGTGAATTTCGCCCGGGACGAGGGGATGGACATCGCCCTGCGCGGTGGCGGCCACAGCGCCCCCGGGTTCGGCACCTGCGACGGCGGCCTGGTGCTTGACTTCTCTAACCGCCGGGGCGTACGTGTAGATCCCGGCACGGCAACGGCTTGGTCGGAAACGGGCGCAACGTGGGCGGATTTCAACCACGCAACCAACGCCTTCGGACTGGCCACCACAGGCGGGATCATCGGTTCCACCGGCGTGGCAGGACTAACTTTGGGTGGCGGCATCGGCTACCTTTCGCGCCAGTACGGCCTGTCGTGCGACAACTTGAAATCGGCCGACGTTATCACCGCAGACGGGCGATTCCGGCATGCCAGCGCCACGGAAAACGACGATCTCTTCTGGGCCCTCCGCGGCGGAACCGGAAACTTCGGCGTGGTGACCTCCCTGGAATTCGCCCTTCATCCTGTGGATGTCGTCTACGGCGGCGTGATTATCTACCTGCTCGAGCACGCAGAGGCCGTGGGCCAGTTGTACCGGGACACCATCGCCAAGGCTCCGGAGGAACTGGGCGTTTTCCTGGGTGTCCACCAGGGTCCGCCCGTTCCCTTCCTGCCGGAGGAATACCATGGGCGTCCGGTGGTGGTCCTCGTGGGCGCCTGGATGGGAGAACACGATGAGGGGCAGCGGCAGTGGCAGCCGTTCTTTGACGCGGCGCCTGTCGCCGGCTCCTTTGTGGGACCGATCCCCTACCCTGTCCTGAACACCCTCTTCGACCCCATGTTGCCCAAAGGACTCCAGGGCTACTGGAAGGCGGAGTTCCTGCCCGCCATGACTGACGAGGTCATCAAACTGGCGAAGCACCACGGCGAAACTGTCCCGAGCCTGCAGACCGCCAACCACTTCTACCCCATCAACGGCGCAGTTCATCGGGTCCCAAAGGACGCGACGGCCTTCCCGTACCGGGATGTCGATTTCGCCGCCGTGATAGCAGGAATGTGGGAGAACCCTGCCGATAACGACGCGAACATCAGTTGGGTCCGCGAGTACGCAGCCGGACTTAGTGAGCACAGCGCCGGCGGCGCCTACATTAATTTCATGGACACCGACGATCAGTCCCGGACCAAGGAGAACTACTCGGGCAACTACCAGCGGCTGGCCAGCATCAAGGCGAAATACGATCCGGACAACCTGTTCCACGTTAACCAGAACATCAAACCGGCCGCCTGACCCTCCGGGCATCCTGTAACGCAACGCTCCTGCAACCCCTCGTCGCGGGCTGATCCCCTATGCTCAGCAGAGCACGCAGTTCAACGACGAACCACCCGGGAGACACGGCATGACCAACTGGCGGATCAGGGATTTCCATTCAGCGGACCTGGACGGGATCCTGCACCTCTGGGAGACCCTCAAGGCCTCCAACGTGGAGCCCGTTTATGCCCTCTCCGAGGTCCTCGCGTCCTGCGAAAAGGACCATGCAGTGGTGGCGGTGCAGGGCGAGCAGGTGGTGGGCGCCGCCGTCGGACGTGCCGCGCACGATCAGGGCTGGATCGTCTTCCTGGCCACGCTGCCGGAGTACCGCGGCCGGGGCATCGGCACGTCGCTGCTCGCCGCCGTCGAAAACCGGATGGCCCCGCATGGCCTCAACAAGCTATCCGCGCTGATGCCCGAGGCCGAAACCCGGGTGGAAGCTTTCCTCAGCCGCGGCTTCGCGCTGAAGAAGAACTTGCGGTACTTCGAGCGGACCATCCCGGTGCAGCGGCAGGAACTTGGCGCACTCGGCCAGCTGGGCGGCCGGGTCCTGGCGCGCGACCTGTGGGAAAACGTGGCGGGCATGCGCAAGGAAAAGGAACTCCTTGAACGGCGCCTGGTCCTGCCTCTCGCGGAGGCGGACCTCGCGGATGAGTACGGTGTGGTGCCACCGCGCGCGGTGGTGTTGTTTGGTCCTCCAGGGACGGGTAAAACCACGTTCGCGAAGGCGATCGCGTCCCGGCTGGAGTGGCCGTTTGTTGAGGTCTTCCCGTCCCGGCTCGCCTCCGATCCCAAGGGCCTGGCGGGTGCGCTGCGTGAGACGTTCCTGGAGATTGCCGAACTGGAGCACTGCGTGGTGTTTATCGACGAAGTGGAGGAGATTGCTTCCCAGCGTTCGGGCGAACCGCCATCGCCGCTGCAGGGCGTCACGAACGAGCTGCTGAAAATCATCCCGGCGTTCCGTGAACAGCCCGGCCGCCTGCTGGTCTGCGCTACCAACTTCATCCGGGCGCTGGACACCGCATTCCTGCGTCACGGCCGGTTCGACTACGTCATTCCCATCGGACTGCCCGACCGTCAGGCCCGTGAAGCCATGTGGCAGCGCTTCATCCCGGCCGCCGTGGTGGACGACGTCGACGTGGAACTCCTGGTGGAGCGCACCGAAGGGTTTTCTCCCGCAGACATTGAGTATGCCGCCCGCAGCGCCTCCCAGCGTGCGCTGGAAAAGGCAGTGTACGACGACGGCGGGGCGGCTTCCGGCGGAAGCGTTTCAGTTCGCGAAGCGGTTCGGAAGGGGCCCTCCACGGAGGATTACCTGGACGCCATCGGGGAAACGCGGACTACGGTTAGCGCCGAGGTCCATCAGGACTTCCTTGAGGACATCGACTCGCTGGGGCGGGTCTAGGCCGGGGCAGGTCTGGGCCGGCGCAGGACTGGGCGGGCGCAGGACTGGGCGGGCGACCACCTGAGCGGTGACTGGGGCAGCCAAAAAGATTTCCAGAATTCTTTTCAGGAAGGGGCTTCAGGGACCTTAAATGTCGTACCCCCTCGACATGATGGAAACATGGAAGGCACAGCAGCGGACGCGGCGTTTGATGAGGTAGTGGCTGCCGTTGCCGTGCTGGCCGAACTCCGCCGTCGCCAGCGTGAGGACCCAGCCGGTCCGGATCCGCTGCGCCGGGGTGTGGACGACTCCCTGGACCGCCTGGCCGTCATCTCCCGGCTCGAAGCAAGCACGGCCGCTTTGAAAGTTTTCACCACCACCGAATACGTCGACGGGACCACGGCACTCACACCCCCTGCCGCGTCCCCGCAGGAGAATACCGCCCACGAAATGGCCGCGATCGCCGAACTCGCCTGCGTCCTGACCGTCAGCGAACCAAACGCCGCGTCCCTGCTGTCCACCTCCCACCGGCTCACCACCGCCCTGCCCCTGACCCTCGCCGCCCTGCAGGCAGGAACCATGTCCTGGCAGCACGCCCGGGTCATGGCGGACGAAACCCTCAACCTCGATCACGCCGGCGCCGCCGCCCTGGAAGCCCACTTCCTGGATCCCGCCGCACCCAACC
>NZ_JARESG010000021.1 GCF_029076445.1 Pseudarthrobacter naphthalenicus | reverse complement strand
CCAGCGCCTCCACATCCAAATACCCGCGTTGCGCATCCTCGCGTCCCTGCATAAGACCAGTCTTAACCACCAGGCCCACGAGTCCAGCCGACGCGCCCACCCCACGACTAATTCAGCAGGCTCCTAGACCGTCACCGGCGCTCTTGCCCTCCCACGCCGCGGCGCGTATGAGAGAGGCATGAGTTCGAAGAGAAATGACCTCCATGGACGTGTGGCAGTGGTGACCGGCTCCAGCCGCGGTCTGGGGTTTGCGATGGCGCGGCTTCTGGGGCGGCAGGGTGCAACGGTGGTTTTGGCGGCCAGGTCGGAGGCCGGCGTGGCGGCCGCCGTCGAGCGGTTGGATGCGGAGGGGATCGCGGTGTCCGGACGTCGCTGCGACGTCGGTGACCTGGCCGACGTCGAGGATCTGCGTGACGAGGCAAGGAACCGCGGGACACTCGACATCTGGGTCAACAACGCCGGAACCTCCGGTGTCTTCGGGCCCACGGCCGGCACCCCGGCCGATGACTTCGCACGAGTGGTGCGCACCAACATCCTCGGCACCTTCCACGGCTCACGGGTGGCGTTGCCGGTGTTCCTCGACCAAGGCCACGGCGACCTCGTTAACGTTTATGGCCAGGGCGACCACGGGCCGGTGGCGCTGCAGAATGCTTACGCGTCCAGCAAACGGTGGGTCCGCCAGTTCACCGAGACGCTGCGGCGTGAAACCCGGGGCACCGGGGTGCGGGTACACGGCATGAACCCTGGCCTGGTGATGACGGACCTGCTCGGGCGGGTCACGTCCCAGCCCGGCTATGAGGACCGCCTGGGCGGCCTGCAGGTCGTCGTCGGCCTATGGGGGCAGACACCCGACGACGCCGCGCGCCCGCTCCTGGACCTCGTCACCGCGGACGCCGCCGAGTTCCGGTCCCTCACCACCCGGACCCTGGTAACGCGCGGGCTGCGCAACGTCCTGGCGGGGCGCCTCCGCCGCGCCAACCGTATGCCGCTGGACATCACCGTACTTGGCACTCAGGGCAAGGACTGACCGGGCGATCGGGGAATCCGCCACTGCCGGGCCTGCCGTTGTGCGGGATCAGTTATTCCGACGGCGGCGTGAACTGGCTGGCAGTGAACTCCGCGCCTTGAGGATCCCGGATCAGTGCCGTCCGCGTCCATTCATTGTCGCTCTGGCCCGCAACGGTGGCGCCAAGCAGCTCGGCTTCAGCCACCGTCCGGTCGCGGTCGGCTACGGTGAATGAGACATGCCAGTGCGGCGGTTCGCCGGGGGCCGCACCTGCGATCCAGGCGATTGCGTCCTCGAAGCCGGGCGGGGCGTCCAGCCCTGACTGCCTTGCCCGGATGTCCGGATCAGCTGTGGCCTCCAAATGATCCCCATAGCCGGGCCTGCGGATCATCAGCCCGAAGCCGACGTGGTCCACTTCCCAACCGAAAGCCTGCTCATAGAAGGCAACCGCTCCGTCCGGGTCCGGAGTGTGCAGATCGCTGAAATTCCAGCTGCCTGGCTGGTTGACAACTTGTGCCCCCAGACGCCGCCTGGCTTGCCAAATGCGGAACTCGGCGCCGCCGGGATCGATCAGCGCCGCACTTCGGCCGCCCTCCCCCGCATCGGCGGCCGCCGCGCTCACCCTGGCGCCGGCGTCGGCCAACCGCATCACCGCCGCATCCGCATCGTCAACGGACACGTAGGTATTCCACCTTGCGGCAGCCCCCTGGGCGCCGCCCATCCCGCAGACGTCCTGGCCGTCGAGTGTGCCGATCAGGTAGCGCCCGGGGGCTCCCGGCGGCATGACGTCCCGGAAGGTCCAGCCGAAAAGTCCACCGTAGAACTCGACGGCGGCCTCGACGTCGGGCTGCTCGGTATCGATCCAACAGGGGACACCGTGCGGGTAGGTCCGTGCGGTCATGACTGGCTCCCGTCCATGGCGAAAAGCCTAGCGAGCCCGGCACCCCGGGCGGGAGGGCCTAATGACTCTCCCGTCGGTCTGGGCGGCGGCGCACAGTTGAGGAACGCGCAGGAGTCAGCAGTCAGGAGTCAGGGACCATGGAAGAAGGCAAGGACGAGGCCGCCGAAGCACACGCGCTCCAGGCAGTCGAGCGCCATCATGCTGCGATGCTGAAGCAGCTCACCGGGCTGGTAGCTGCGCTGATGGCGGCCGTTGAGGCCAGGGATGCCGCTACCGAGGGCGTTGCCCGCGCGAAGCTCTTGGATTGGTGTGAGAACGAGCTTGTTCCGCATGCGTTGGCCGAAGAAGGTCCCTTGTACGGCGGGCCGCGCGCCACCCCGGAGGGGAGGCTGCTGGTCGAGGGGATGCTGGCCGAGCACCGGGTGATCGTCAGTCTTGTGGAGGAACTGCGGACGTCCACCGGCCTTGCTGCGGCAGTGGCGGGCGCCATCATCCAGCGTTTGTTTGCGGTGCACCTGGAGAAGGAAAACGGCCTCCTGATGCCTTTTATTGCCGCTTCCCCGGACATGTCCCTAGCCGAGGCAGTGGAGGGGTTGCATGAGTTGGTCGGCGGCACTGCCGGCCACCACCCGGAGGCGCACGGCGCGGGCCACCACCCTGGTTAACTTGCGGGCCGCCGTCGTTATGCGTCAGTGACTGGCCCGGTTCATTGACCTGCCGGTTCCGCCAGGCGGTCCGCCGGGCTTGCATGGGCAGGCCGGCGGTTCGGGCGGATGATAGTCCCATGCAACGGATCATCGTGTGGCTGGCGTCAGTCATTATCGTCACGCTCATCTTTGGCAGCATCTATGTCACCTTTCAGCAGTTCGGCCGGAGGGCAGTCAATGCGGCACCGGCAGCGGCAGCGGCTGTACGGGTCCAGCAGCCGGGGTCCGGACCAACGGCAGTGCCGCCCCTGGAACTGACGGCCGATAGCGGGGTCTTCGTCATGGTCTTCGGGACGGACAATAAGCCCACGTCCAGCACAGTGGCCCTGCACGGGGAACTACCCGTCATTCCTGCGGGCGTGCTGGAGACGGCCAGAAGTCTGGGATCCGACACCGTCACGTGGCAGCCGGAGCCGGGACTCCGGATGGCGGTGGTGGCGCGGCAGGCGCCGGGAGGGGTAGTGGTCGCCGGGCAGTCCCTGACGCCTTTTGAGGACAGTGACAGGATGAGCCAGCTGTTCCTGGGGGCCGGCTGGCTGGGCAGCATGGTTGTCCTTGCCGCAGCTTACGGTTCCATGGCCCTCATCAGGCGCCGCCAGGACATTGTTCACAGTGCCGTCTTGAAGGAAGGACCCCATGAACAAGACCCGGCTTGAGGCGTTCAGCGATGGCGTGCTTGCCATCATTATCACCATCATGGTGCTGGAACTGCACACGCCCGAGGAACCGACGTGGCATGGATTTGCCGCTGTCATGCCCACTTTCCTCAGTTACCTGCTCAGTTTCGTATACGTGGGAATTTACTGGAACAACCACCACCACATGATCCAACTGGCCGGGAGGGTCAACGGTGCCATCCTGTGGGCCAACCTGCACCTGTTGTTCTGGCTCTCGCTTTTCCCCTTCAGCACCCGCTGGATGGATGAATCCTCCTTCGTGCAGGTTCCGGTCCTGATCTACGGCCTCAATCTGCTCTGCGCCTCCATCGCCTACTACATCCTGCAACAGGCACTGATCCGCCAGCAGGGCAGGGACGGCGCCCTCGCCCAGGCCGTCGGCAGGGACTGGAAGGGCAAGGCTTCGCCGCTGATCTACATCGCCGGCATTGCCACCGGAATTGTCCAACCGTTGCTCGGAATCGCCGTTTACACCGTGGTGGCGCTGATCTGGCTGGTGCCGGACCGCCGGGTTGAGCATTTCGTCACCCGGGCGCACCAGGACGACGGCGTTGCTGACCAGGCCGGGGATAACCGCGCCCAGGGTGAACGCAGTTAGCTCTGCCGCCCGCATGCCTCGACCCGGGCTGCTTTCCTCGGCGCGGGGATGCCTAGGCTGAAGCCGCCTTCCTGTTCCTGCCTTGGTAGAGGCGGCGGTAGCTTGACGGCGTTGTCTTGAACTTGCGGGCGAAGTGCATCCGGAAGTTCGCGGTTGTTCCCAGGCCGGTCCTTGCCGCCACAGCCTGCACCGTCAGGCCGGTGGTTTCCAGGAGCCGGGATGCTTCCGCCAGGCGCTGATCGTTCAGCCACGTCAGAGGTGTCATTCCTGCTTCGGCCGTGAATTTCCGGGCGAAGCTCCTGGGGGCCCAGCCGGCATGTTGAGCCATCCCGTCCACTGTGAGCGGCTCGGCAAGGTGCCGCCGGGCCCACGCACAGGTGTCCGCGAAGAGGGCCAGCGGCGCGGCGACTGCACGCTCCATGAACTGGACCTGGCCACCTTCCCGGTGAGGCGCCACCACCATCCGCCGGGCAATGCTGTTGGCTGCCTCAGTTCCAAAGTCCTTTCGGACCAGATGCAGGCAGAGGTCAATGCCCGCGGCCACCCCGGCGCTGGTGCTGACGTTGCCGTGGTCTAGGTACAGGACGTCCGCATCGACGGTGACTTCCGGGTACAGGGTTTGGAGGCGCTCGGCGTTTCTCCAGTGGGTGGTGGCGCGTTTGCCATCCAGCAGGCCCGCAGCGGCCAGGGCGAAAGCACCGGTACACACGGACACAACACGGACTCCGTTGTCCGCTGCCTGCCGGAGTGCCTCGCAGACTTCGGCGGGCGGATCATTGAGCGGTTCGTAGCCGGGCACCACCACGGTATCCGCAGACAGGATCGCTTCCAGGCCATTCGTCGCCTGGATGGAGAACCCGGAGGTCGTCGGCACCAGGCCGGGCCGGGCCGCACAGATCCGGAAGGAGTACCGGCCCCGCTCATCCTCATGGCCGAAAACCTGCGCGGGGATGGCAAGGTCGAACGCGACCACCTCCGGCAGCGCCAGCGCGACGACTCGGTGCATAGGGCCACTGTACTCACGAAGCAGCCGTCCGGGCAGGATCCTTTCCATGCCGGGCATTTTTGCCATGCATTTTCGGTGCGCGCGAGTGCCACCATTGGTTGCATGACAACCTTTCCGGCACGGCAGGCAGAGACGGTTCCCACTCCCCCGGACCACCCGGCAAAAGGCGCGGCCCGCCCGCCAGAGGCTGGTCCGGCGCCCAGGGAACACCTGGGCTGGCTCGTGGCCGCCTCACTGGCCACGGGCGTCCTCGCGGCCCTGCTCCTGGCCTTCGCCCCGTTCATACCGGCCACCGAAACCGGAATGGCAGGCGGCATTCTGGTGGGACTTGGGCTCGGATGGGTCATGCTGGTTGTGCTGTCGGCCCTGTTCACTTCCCGGCCGCAAAAGTGGGTTCTGGTTCCGGCGCTCTTTATGGGCCTGGGCGGTATCCTTCTGCTGGCTTTCGGTGCCCCGGCACAGGATGTGTTCACCTGGGCGGGGCCGCCCGCACTGCTGGCGCTGGCGGTATGGATGGCATTCCAAGCCCGGCGGCAGCTTCGTAGCCGGGGCGGAATCGTCCTGCTTTACCTGGTGATCGCAATGCTCGTCATGTCTTCCCTGGGCGCGGGCTTCGAAACCCTGCAGCAAGCAGCGAGCAAGGCGGTTTCTCCGCCGCAGGGGCAGCTGATCGACGTCGGCGGTCACCGCCTGTACCTGAACTGCACCGGATCAGGCAATCCCACCGTTGTGATCGAACCGGGGGCCGGAATGATGTCCGCTGACCTTGGTTGGATAGCGCCCGCTGTTGCACGCGAGACCAGGGTGTGTGTCTACGACAGGGCAGGCCGCGGGTGGAGCGATCCGGCAGGCACCATCCAGGATGGTGCGCAGACAGCCGCTGACCTCCGCACGTTGCTGGAGCGCGGGAATGTCCCGGGACCGTATGTGCTGGCTGGACATTCCTTCGGCGGCCTCTACGCACTCGCATTCGCTGCCCGATATCCCGAAGATGTGGCCGGGCTGGTCCTGGTGGACTCCACCGCACCGGCGTCCGACCCGGCATCAGGGCACGGCACGAGCCAGGGGTCCGAGGACACGATGAAACGTGCCTCCGCGCTGGCTTCCATTGCAGGGCGTCTCGGGGCGGGCCGGTTGCTTGGGGCCACGCCCGGCCACCTCAAAGGCACAGCCGACGAGTACATTCGCGCAGGCTCGTCGGCGCAGCAAGCTGCCGGGCTGAGGAACTTCAGTGATAAACCGCTGGTCGTCCTGACCGCAGGCACCGGCAGCCAGCCCGGCTGGGCTGCATCGCAGGAAGCCCTTGCCTCACTCTCGACGAACAGCCGGCACCGGATCATCGACGGGGCAACGCACACCTCATTGATCACGGATCAGCAGGGCGCGGCTGCGACAATCCGCGGCATCCTCGACGTCGTCGCTGCCGTGCAGACTGCCGGCCCGCTCAGGCCGTAGGCTAGCCCCAGCACCCTCTCTAAGGAGTCCCATGGCCGGCCTTGTTCCCGAGTATCTGACGTTCGACTACAGCTGCCGGTTCCGCGGTGTTCCCGGCGTGCACCACGACCCGGAGGACTACCCCGTGACCTGGTCCGTCACCGCCAAGGGGACCGTCTGGGACGAGGATGACGACGGCGCGGACGGCACGGAGGTCACTGTCGGAGAAGCCCGTCTGTACCTGGTTCCGGACCCGGGCATCATCGATCTGTTCCTGACCCTGGACGCCGGCAACCCGGAAGTGGCCGGCGTCGGTGAGATGCTCACCCTCAAGCGCCCGGACCTTATCGAGGACATGGTCCTGGGCGGGGACCTGCTGATCGTTTCCTCACTGTGGATCGAACCGAGGTTCCGCGGCAACAAGCTCGGCCACGCGGTCCTGAAGGCGATCCTCGGCACCATCGGCCGTTCAACCGTCCAGGTCATCCTGCAGGCCGCCCCCGCCCCCGCCGAAGGGGTCCCCGAGGAGGGCACGCCCGAGCACGACGCGGCCAAGGCTGCCCTGCGCCGTTACTGGGAAGCGTTCGGGTTCCAGCAGGCCGACGGCGACTACCTTGTCCTTGACGACATGGCAGACGTTCTGGACTGATCCACGCCCGGCGGGCGCCCGGGATACCCGCGCCGGGACATTCCGGACAAGGGGCGCCCGAGGCCTCGGTGGCCGCCCTGATTTTGGCATTTCAAGGGCGCGGCAATTCCGCCACAATAGCTCCCGACGGCAGGTCAAGGAGGCCGCAATGGGAAGAATCGTCGTGATGAACCACGTGACGCTGGACGGGGTGATGCAGGGGCCCGGGAGGCCGGACGAGGACACCCGGGGCGGATTCATCCATGGTGGCTGGGCCAGCCGCTCCGCAACGCCCGGCGACGCGGAGGCCAACGCTATGGGCGAAAGGATGGCGGCCGGGGGCGGCTTGGCCGGATGGCTGTTCGGACGACGTACCTATGAGGACCTGCTCAGCTACTGGAACCAACAACCCAACAGCCCTTTCGGCCCTCTGCTCAACAAGGCGTCCAAGTACGTCGCATCGACCACGCTCACCGAACCGCTCCCGTGGCCCAACTCAACGCTGCTGCGAGGCGATGTCGCCGTCGCCGTGGGCAGGCTGAAGGCGGAATCCGACGGCGTTCTGGCGATCATGGGCAGCGGGGAGCTGCTCGCCGCCTTGATGGCTGCAGACCTGGTCGACGAGTACTTGCTGATGATCCACCCGCTGGTGCTCGGCACCGGCCGGCGGTGTTCCCGGAGACTGCGTACCTCGCGCTGCGACTTATCGAGAGCACCACGACTGCTGCCGGCGTCCTGATCGCCGTCTTTGAGCCTGCGAGGAACCGAAACCTCGGGGCCTAGGGGGTGCTCTCGGCGGCTTCCTGTTCCGAAGTGTCCGGTGGGGGCTTTCTGGAGTGCCATTCGTTGTGCGGCCGTGAATATTCTTGAGCGATTCTTGAGGTTTTAGGATCCGGGGCACTTTAGGATCAGGGAAGTGCCTGCTGGCACAAGCTGATGGCTGTCCTGAATTGGCGGCCTTGACGATTGCGGGGACCGATCGCTGTGTTCAAGTTTGTGAAAATTCTTACCGCTGCCCTTGCCGTCTGCGCCGGCTTGACGCTGACCGGGGTACAGCCGGTGCAGGCAGCACCGGCAACCGCCCAGGTTCTGCTTAGCCCTGCCTCCGGGCCGGCCGGATCCGCTGTCACCGTCAGCGGCACCGGGTTCAAGGTCTCGACCTCGGGAACCGTCATCGCAGGCTCGACGACGTTCGCCTTCCGGACAGCGTCAAACGGTTCGTTCAGCACATCGATCACCGTCCCGGCAGCAGCGACGGGAAAGCTGACGATTACTGCGAAGACTTCATCCGTTCAGGCTTCCTCCGTCTTTACCGTGACCGCGGCCGCACCGGCGGCGCTTCCGCCCGTCAGCACGGCCGGCCTGCGTTTCGGGGTCGCCACCAGCGGCGGGCCCCTGGCCAGTGGCGAGCTCGATGATGTGTCCCGGGTTGCCGGCGAAAGCCCGTCCAGCATTCTCTTCTACAAGGATTTTCTCCAGGCACCGCCCATCGCTGAGATGGACGCGGCACGGGCCCGTGGTGCCGTGCCCCTGGTGACGTGGGAGCCGTGGGCCTGGGGCGGGGGGCTGGACCAGCCGGCTTATGCGCTCGACAGGATCACGGCCGGGGACTTTGATGCGCGCATCACCCAGTGGGGGCAGGCGCTGGCCGCCTGGGGTCATCCGCTGCAGTTGCGCTTCGCGCATGAGATGAACGGCGACTGGTACCCCTGGGCAGAAGGAGTTAATGGCAACGCGGCGGGCGACTATGTTCAGGCCTGGCGCCACGTGCACGACGTCGTCGCTGCCACCGGCGCATCCAATGTGTCCTGGGTATGGAGCCCCAATGTTCCCTATTGGGGTTCCACAGATTTGTCCGGCCTTTTCCCGGGCGCCGGATACGTGGACGTCGTCGCGCTGGATGGGTACAACTGGGGTACGTCCGCGTCGTGGAGTGGCTGGATTTCACCGCAGGATCTGTTCGCACCCGGAATCGCCCAGTTGAGGTCACTCGCGCCGGGGACTCCGATTCTGATCGCCGAGACAGCCTCCAGTGAAGCTGGCGGATCAAAGGCCGCATGGAACACGGATCTGATCTCGTATCTGGCCGCGCAGCCGGACGTGATGGGTTTCGTTTGGTTCCATATGCAGAAGGAAGCTGACTGGCGCATTAACAGCAGTGACGCCTCGGCGGCAGCCTTCAAGTCCGGGCTGGCGGCGCGCCGGGCGTCCTAGCTGCGGGACCGGTTAGGGCCGCGCGGCGGGGTTTCGGCGGACGAGTGCGATCATTGCTGCGCCGATCAGCAGAATCCCGAGGGCTGTCAGCAGGCCTGCGCCGATGTTGAGGCCGGTGTAGGCCAGGGCGGCGCCGGACGCGGGGATGGCGGTGTTCATTCCGTACATAGTTAGTTGATTTCCTCT
Source organism: Pseudarthrobacter naphthalenicus (assembly GCF_029076445.1). Lineage (GTDB taxonomy): Bacteria > Actinomycetota > Actinomycetes > Actinomycetales > Micrococcaceae > Arthrobacter > Arthrobacter naphthalenicus. The sequence continues at coordinate 61,128 of NZ_JARESG010000021.1, read as the reverse complement.
GCTGTGTATTGCGCTTCCCAGCGGTCGATGCGCCGCCGGGTGATCTTGGTGATTAGTACTGCCCACCAGGAGGCAATGAACCATCCCGAGCGCAGCCACATGAAAATTTCCTGCGGGAAGAAGGTCGCCGCAATCAGGATGTCTTTCCAGTCGCGGTGCGGTATCCGCAGTGCCCGTTTGATGTCCAGTGCCACAAACAGGATGGGCACGAGCCACCAGAACAGAACGACTTGGAAAGCCCCGAGAGTTATGGAGAGGACGATGACGATGATCCACAGAAGTTTGAGGAAGACGCCTAACAGGCCCATGGCCTGCTGGGCCCAGTCGCGCAGCGTCAGGCGGTTGAACCCCAGGGCGAGCAGATCCTCGACGGTGCCGACCTGCCATTTCATCCGCTGACCCCAGAGGGCCTTGAGGGACTTCATGGAATCGGTGTAGGCCCGCACGTCCGGTGAAACCTGGCAGACGTACCCAAGCTCCCGGATTCGGTAGGTCAGCTCAAAGTCTTCAACCTGGGAGGTATATACCCAGGGGCCGTCCCGGTCCTCTCGGGCGGCGATGCGCCTCAGGACCTCGTTGTTGATGGCGCAGCCGGTTCCAGCCAGCACGCTCGTCCGGCCCAGGCGCAGCGCGGTGTCGGTCCAGGTCGCGAACTCGGCCTTTTGCAGCCGGCTGAGTAGGCCGGGGTCCTGCATGGTGAACTTCGAGGAAGAACCTCCCAGGATCGTCCCTGATTCATCAGCGAATTCGCGATCCCAGGCCGCCAGCGCGTTCGGCGGCAACACCGTATCGGCGTCCAGGCAGACGACGATATCCGCGTCATAGGCGTACTCTGCCCAGGCGCGGTTCAGCGCCTCGGACTTGCGGTGTTCCAGACGGGGCAGCTCCATCACTGTGACCGGATATTTGCGCGCTTCGCGGGCCGTCTCATCCGTGCAACCGTTCGGCACCACCACGATCAGATCCGCCGGCCGGACTTGGATCATCAGGCCGTCAAGCGTTGCCCCGATTGATCCGGCCTCGTTATACGCCGGAACCAGGACCACCATCCGCAGCCCGGAAGCGGCGGTGGTTGTCTTCCCCGGCGCTGGGGCTGGCGACGTGACCTCCCCGGCGGCTCGGACGCTCCGGCGGTCCCTTGCATCAACTACCAACGGCAGGGCGGCGGACGTGGACATGGAGCCTCCTTCTGGACTTGGCAATGTCCCGGAGGGACCTGCAAACCCAGCTAATAGCCCCTATCTCAGAATTAGACCCGGCTGCCCATCAAGGTTGAATAAATTGACATCAAGTCTTGCTCAAGGAAGCGACAGCTGAATATTACTTAGTCAGCTGATTTGGTCGATTGGGCTCTGACCTGCGCGTATGCACAAAAATGTTGCCCACGGGTCGCGCGGCCAGGGCGAACCCTCGGAGTTTCGCCTCGCAGGACCGGCCCGGGAGCTACCTCCTGACCGGCCACGCCGGGAACCTGGGGGTTGAGCCCTTCCGCCGGTGCCGAGCTCCCGGGACGTCACGATGACGGGGGCGTCGGACGGCTTGTGGGCGCTAGAGGGATGATTGTGCGGTATTTGCCGCCCCCAGTCTGTTGCGGGGTCTCTGAGCTTGGCTCCACGGCGACGTGGCCCAGACCGAGGCCGGTAAGCAGGTCAGTGATCCCCTGTTGGACCGCTGCCCGCACCTGCTCGGCGTCCGCGCCCAATTCTGGGCGCAGGCGGACGGAAAGATGGGCAGGAGCAGTCTGGACTATCTGGAACAGCTCCACCCCGGGGGTCCCGTCGAGGACGGTGGCCAGCGCCAGCGGGGGTACTGCGACCGTGCCCTGGCCGTCCGCCATGGGAAAGACGAGCACATCGGAGGACCGTCCTTCCACGCGCAAAGCGGGCGCCGGATTACCGCATACGCACGGGACCGGCTTCACTAAGACCCTGTCCCCGACGTCATAGCGCAGGATCGGTAGGACGCGGTTGGCCAGGTTCGTCAGAAGTACGGTGTGTGAGACCACCCCCGGCGGCACGGGTCGGCGGTCGGCATCGACGGGTTCAAGAATCACCCAGTCCTCGAGAAGGTGCAACCAGCCCTCGGTGCAACCGGAGGCGGCATAGCCGGACTCGGTGCAGCCATATACTTCCCGCACCGGCGCCGCAAAGGCACGCTCAAGGCGAACCCGTTCGTCCGGCGGCAGGCCCTCAGCAGTGCTCAGCACCAACAACGGGCTAACCCGCAGCCGTCCTGCTTCCTGCTCGCTGGCCAGCAGGCGCAGCGCACTTCCATAGGCGCCAAGCACCACCGGGCGGATAGCGTTTAGTTCGGCCACCAAGCCGGGCAGGGGGCGATGGACCGAAAGAATCCGCAGCTGGCGGTGGCGCCGGGGCTTTTCCCGCATCTCCCGGGTACTCGCAGCCACGGACAGGAAGTGCCCGCCTGTGGCTACCACCATCGCAACATTGGCCCTTGAGGACAGTAGCCGCACCAGCTGACGCACCGATAGCCAACCAGTGGCCAACCGCGCAATCAGCCCCGAAGTTACTGCCCAATACCGGTCATCGAGCACGAACAAACCCCGGGTTCCAGTGGTTCCGGCGGTGGTGGCCACCAAGTACTTCCCCGCGAACCGCTCCCCGATCCGGGCTGGGTCCGCCACGAACTCCTCAACCGCTGCACGGGTGACCGCGGGGTCCGTAAGCACCTGATCGAAGTGGGCCATCAACGTGGGCTTATCCGTCACCGGCAAAACAGTGACGGCCTCAACCCGTTCAGGCAGCCCCCGGTACAGTTCCCGGTAATAGGCCGAATGCTCGCGGGCAAACGCCACCAGGTCCGCCAGACGCTCCCGCTGCCTGGTACGGATGGCCTCTCTGCCGCGTCGGTGCGTGCGATACGCGTCCCACCACACCCGCAGCGCATCGCCCCGACGGTCCCGGAGCACATCTCCTCGTGGTGTTCCCATGGTCGATTCTAGGAATGGATACTCCTGCCAGAACAGAGACTCGCCCCGAAAGGCGGCGAGTCATACTGTGGAACCATGGACGCCGCAGCAGCTAACGCCTTGGCCATTCCGCCGGTACCAGTCCACCGTCCCACGACGGTCCCTGAAGACACCATCACCCTCGCCGCCGGGGTATGGCTCCTCGCCGGGACCTATGTGGACGGTTGGGCCCACAACAACCTCCATGACCTTGAGACCTTCTTCACACCTTGGCACGCGGTCCTCTACTCGGGCTTTGCTGTCTGCGCCCTCTGGCTCGCGGCCCTGACATGGCGCCGGCACTCACCGGGTGCGCGGTGGACGGAAGCGATCCCGGCCGGCTACGGACCGGCGGCGGCAGGCGTCGTGCTCTTCCTGGCCTCCGGGGCGGCCGACTTTGCCTGGCATTCGGTGTTCGGCATTGAGCAGAACCTCAAAGCGCTGTTCAGCCCGTCCCATCTGGGACTCGCTGCGGGCGGATTCCTGATCCTCAGCGCCCCGTTTTCCGCCGCATGGCATGCACCAGTGCGCTCGCGGTCACAGCTGGTTCCGGCCTTCGTGAGCGCGATGCTTTCCGGCATGGTCGCGGCGTTCATCCTGCAGGAATTCGCTGTCTTCGCGCGCCACGGGCTCGTTCAGACTTACGCCGGGCCGGCCGGACAGTCCGCGGTGGCCGCTCCGACGTCGTCGGGCATCTTGGTTGCCCTGGGATCCTTCTTTGTCTCAACGGTCGTGCTCTTCGTGCCCGTCCTGTTGCTGTCGCTGCGCTGGCACCTAAACGCGGCAGTGCCCGCGGCCATGGCATTCGTCCCCTCCGTGGCGATGCAGCTTATGGTGGCGATGCGGGACGCTTGGCTGGTGCCGGCAGCCCTCGTCGGTTCCGTGCTAGTGGGATTGGTGTGGGCCGTGGTCCGCCCGGCTCCGGGCCGCCACGGAAGAATCATGACCGCTGCGGCGCTCTCCCCCGTCGTGTTCTGGGCCGCGTACTTCGCCGGCGTGGCGCTGCACGACGGGGCCCTCAGCTTCTCCCCCGAGATTTGGGGCGGGACGCTCGCCTGGACCGGGCTCGAGATGCTGGGTCTGGCCATACTCACGCTCAAAGGGGGGTCTACGGCAGGCCTGCCGCACCGGCGCTAGCACCGCCGGCGCCCTCCACCGCGGCGAGCATGGCATCCCGGGGGGCGCCCCGGTCGACCACACCGAACGGGCCGTCACCCTGATCCGCGAGGGTGGGTCTCCCGACGCTGCGCCGGTCCTCCGCACGGACGATGACGGGCCAACAGTGCCAGAAGTATTGCAGAAGCCTGCTGTCGGAGTACGAATGCCCATGTGAAGTCGAACGGTCCGGGAGGGAAATCGGGCGGAACGCGCAGGACGAGGGCGCGGCCGGTATCCACGCGGCCTACCTCAAGGTCTGCGGAAGCAGCCGGATCCAAGTGGAAACGGTCGCCTAATTTAATGTCCTGCCACTCCGGATGGATGCGGTCGGCGCCCCGGGCATCTCGCCTTCTACTTCGTCAGCTGTGGCACCCCAGCGCAGGTAAGAGCGCCGAAACAGCAACCCCAAGGTCAGCACTGCGGTGGCCACTGCTGGCCCGGCAAGATGTTGCACATTCTGTGCCGCCATCACGTCGGCCCCGATGTCGTTAGATGGGCGAACATACTCTTCTTCACGGGGGTCTTTCTATCGGGGATGGCGGGCCCGGACAAAAAGGCGCCCCGAAGTCTCTGGTCCTCGATGCTGCCAAGGCGTATATTCCGTCCATGGCAAAGGATCCGGTCCAGACCAACCCGGCTAATTATCGGGTGGCCTTTGAAAATGAACGTGTACGCGTGCTCGAGTATGTCGACTCCCCCGGGCACGCGACAACCGAACACAACCACCCCGACAGCGTGATGATCACGCTTAGTTCTTTCCGCCGCCGGATCTCGTCCAACGGGAATTCAATGGAGGTGGAGCTACCTGCCGGAGTCGCGCGCTGGGTGCCCGCACAGCAGCACTCCGGAGAAAACATCGGGGCGACTGACACCCACACGTTCTTCATCGAACTCAAAGAATCCCGACCGTCTCCCGATGGTGCGACAGAACACTTGGGACCGACACCCTCCTAGTTCGCTCCTCGGTCATGCCAGTTGTCTTCCTCGCCTACCGCACGGCAACGACCCGGAACGCCAGCTTTCAGGACTAGGGATTGACGTTCCGGTGGGCTTAAGCCGGTGTGCTCGTAGAAATCCGGCGGCTACTCGAAGATTTCGATGCGCGGTTCGCCCTGAACACCGCCCCGCTGCATGGCTTCCTTGAGGTCCTTCCGGCCGAAGAATGCCTTCGCGGTTTCTACATTGTCGAAATGGTGGATCACGAGGACATTGTTCGGATCATCGGCCATCCGGTACACGGATGCCTGGCTGACCCCGCCGTCGTTCTGCATGTCACTCACCGAGTCATAGACCTTGCGCCATGCGTCGTAGTCGGCGACCCGGTGAAGGATGATTGAAACAGCCATGGCTTCTCCTTTGAAGCGTGCCGCGCCATGTGCTCCGGACGGTCCTTGGGTCGAACGCTGCAGCCCTTGATCGTTGGGGGCGCGTACACAATTTGCCTGCGGCGACCCGGACTGAGCCGTCCAAAGCTGTATTACTCCCACGCTGACCAGGCTGTCAACGGTCCGCATTTTGCCTTGAGGTCGCAGGGGTTGTGCCAGTGCTGCTGATCAGTTCGTTTGTCGGCGGCCGCGCACCCTGATGACCTCAGCGACCCCGCCCAAGGCCATTGGGTAGGCCACGACGGCGGCCACGTACCGCTTCAGGTCGTAGGGGTTATCCAGTGTCGCCCATCCCACGAGAGCCCCCGGCAGCCCGACACAGATGGTCACCCAGAGGCGGTTCTCCCGCGCACCCGACCAGACTGCGGACGTGATGGACAGTGCGCAGCCGGCGAAGATGAAGCGATTGCCGATCCAGACCTGTTCCTGATCGGCTGGCACGGGCAGCCAGATATGCCAGCCGGCACGCCAGATCCCGTAGCCGATCATGGCCATCGAGGCGAGGACAAGCAGGACCCACGCGATGGTTCCAGCCCGCCGGCGCCCTGCATCAGACATCGTCATCCCCCTTACCCCTGAGCTTAGAGTGCCCGGGGGCTGGCAACTCTGGTGAGCCTACGACGAATGACGGTTCGTTTCTCCGTGGAGTATTCATGCGGCGCCAATGCGGGGTGTTCGCACTCGGTCATTTGCTTCTAGACTGGCGCCATGGACACCACAACGGATGAGCCCCGGCTGCGCGCCGCGGTGACAGCCCTCACCGGCGGACCTGCGGAGCCATTCACCCCAGGCCGGCGCCGACGCCTGAGCGGTAGCAAAGGCATCTCGCCAGGGCCGGTGCGAGTCCCGGAATAAGGAGCAGACCATGCCGGATCCGGAGCCCACCCAGTGATGTTTGGGAAGGTCGCCCTGGTTACTGGGGCGAGCCGGGGCATCGGGGCAGCCATCGCGGACGCCTTGGCACGCGCCGGTGCACACGTTGTTCTAACCGCGCGGGATCAGGATGCTTTGTCGCGCCAGGTGCAGGTCCTGAAGTCGGACGGGCTCCAGGCCACGGCCGTCCCCGCTGACGTCAGGGACGAGGCTTCTGTGAAGGCTCTTCTGGCGGAAATTCGTGAGCGGTGCGGACGTCTGGATGCCGCGGTGAATAACGCCGCGGGCGGCGGCCGGCCGCCGGCACCGTTAGGCGAGTGGACGGTTGAAGACTTCGACGGGGCCATCGCCGTGAACCTGCGCGGAGTCTTCCTGTGCCTGAAGTACGAAATCGAACTCATGCTTGAGACCGGAACCGGTGCAGCGATTGTGAACATGTCATCCACCGCTGGAGAGCAGGGCGTCGCCGGCCTCACCGGGTACACTGCGAGCAAGTTCGGGGTCGGTGGCCTCACCCGCGTGGCGGCCCTGGACTACGCCGCCCAGGGAATCCGGGTGAATGCGATTGCTCCCGGACCGATACTTACCGACCGGCTCGCCGCTGCAGGGCAGGCGGCCCAGGACGGGGTTGCCGCGACCGTACCGCTGGGCCGGATCGGTGTTCCCGGCGATGTTGCCGCCGCAGCCCTCTGGCTGTGCTCAGACCAGTCCTCGTTCGTCACCGGGACCGTGCTTACCGTCGACGGTGGCCGGCTCGCAGGAACACCGGCGTTCAAGGTCAGCGGTTGAGGCCGCACGCCTTCACTACGGGAGCTCGGTGTCTGGAACTGGACCAGACATATCCGCCCTACCGGGGCCAGGGATGGTTGACACACTCACTCGATCGAGGCGATGTACGCAGCTACGCTTTAAGGGACAAGAATGTCAGACCGGAGGCACATATGCCAGTACTCCTAATCGCCCGTTTTCGTGGGGACGTCGAAGAATTGACTCGAGCGTATGATCGGGCACATAAAGTGATCATGGATGCTGGCGGACCGCCTGGAGAACTGCGGCATCATTGCGCGCTAGGCGACGGCTCACTCTATCTGATCGGCGTATGGGAGTCCGAGGATCTGATGAGGACACGCTTCGCCAGTGAGGGCTTCAATAAAATCCTCGCTGAGTCTGGGTTCCCTTCCATGGACGAAGCCGAGATCACGATTCTGGATCTACACGCAGTCGAACCGCCGCTTCTTCCGCCTACAGGCCTCTCCCCGGGAACCCCTGCCCCCCAGGCCAGAGGCGTTTGAGGTTGTTTGGTTGCCCGGTCGAACGCCAATACCTCGTTATTGCCATCAAGATCCTGCTCTCAGGCAGCGTTGAACGAATGGGGGATGTTTCCGGAGCGCGATAGGCCCTCCGGGTCAGCCACTGGACTCGAAGTCGTCCTCCTGGAAGCCTCCCTCGGCCTCACCTGAGCCGCCCGGCCGGGAGCGGGTAGCCCCTAACCCTCTAAACAGGTACCGCGCCCAATGTACGCCGCAAGTGAGCTCGCCTAATGTGTGAAGCGGGGCCGGCGGTGAGTGGCGCGATCTATGGTCGTCGCACCACCCCCAGCCATCGCTGGCCCCTTCTACTCCGCCGCTTCCGAATCGCCCGGCCTTCCTGGGTGAGGCTGGCCCACTGTCGGCCCGATAGGCTTTCTCCCCATTACTACCGCCAAACGCCGCGCATCCTACCCGGAGTGGGTTCATATGTACCGGCAGGGCATCCCATCATCGAAAATCGCTCTCGATACCGGCGCGCCGTCGAGCACCGTCAGGTATCGCCTTCACCTGGCCGGTCGGGACGACCCCACTCTCCGTGACGCCCGCAAGGCTGCGCTGCGAGCTGTCACCCGCAAGACCTCCGCCGGCCAGCGGAACCTCGATGACATCATCGCGTTCCACAAGGCGGAGGGCCGACCGCCAACAACGGGCGGGCAGGCACCGCGGAAAAGGCACTGGGTGCTTGGCTGCACCGCCGCCGGCAGGACGCCGCAGTAGGTGCCCTTCCCCCGCCCACCGGGATGCCTTGAACATCGTCCCGGGCTGGGAGTACCGGCCACCTGAGAGGCCGACAACGCTGCCCGCTCGGGCCGCCGACTCGCTGAGCTGATCGAGTACCGCGCCGCCGGCAACGACTGGCCCCGGCACAAAGGGTGGCGACGATTCCCTCCCCGTTTGTGGCTAGTAGTTCTAGAAGCTGGGAGACCGGGTCCAGGATCCCGGGCCCGTGAGCGAAAAGCATCCTGGCTGGATGCAGTTCGCTGAGTTTGCGCAGCGAAAGTTCAGCTTCGTCAGCGTCCGCGGTGAACGCCGAAGGTGCACGGGTCAAAGTCCCTGTCACGGTGGCTACCGCATCCCCGACAAACAGGATTCCATCATCCTCCTGCAGCAGGCTGATGTGGCCCTTCGTGTTGCCCAGTTAGCTGCAGTGCGTTTTCCCCGTTTTGCCGAAATTGCGCCGCAGACGGAGCGACGGCAGCTCAAGGCAATTGCTTTGGGCGGCCGTGGGTCTTGGCTGAGGAGCGCGATGGCACCTTGAATCCGGGCACGCTCCTCCGGAAGCAGCACCCGTTCAGGGCACCCCCGCCCGGTCCCGGAGTGGTTACCGATCAAACGAAGTAAAAATGACCAACTCGTTGCATCCGGTCGTGACGCTGCAATGCGCAGCGAAGCCGACCGGGACGGCCAGCCAGGAGAAGCGAGCGGGGCCCGAGCATGGCGCTCACCGAGGTCAATGCCATGGCGGCACTGCCGCCCCAGAAACCGACAGCGATGGAGATCACCCCCGGCGGAAATCCTCAGTGCCGACGTCGCCCGGCAGGGTAGGACATTGACGCAGACAAAGTGCAGACATGAGCATACGATGCAGTCATTACCACGCCGGCTGTCCGGCGGCGGTGCCTGCACTGATGGCTCTGGGGGAACACAGTGAAGCAAAAAACAGCAATCATCACCATTGTCATCGCCCTGGTGCTCGCCGTTACGACTGCGCTCTATATTGTCCGGGCTACTGAAGACAGGGTTACTGCGGATTTTGTCGCCCGGGTCGATCGCTTCGCCATTCCTGCCGACTGGAAGCAGGAGTCGGAAATTGTCCGGCCGGAGCGCTTCCTGTGCATGAGCCCCAATCCGTGCCCAGCATCTCCAAGCGCTGGGATGCAGGCAAAGAGACCTCCCTGGATGAACTCAAGTCAGTGATCTCCGGGGTCGGCTTTGAGATGAAGATTGAAAGGAACTGCCAGCGGCGGGGCGACGCCATCGGTAACACGACTGTCTGTGAGGCCACGGGAAATGACGGTGCGTATGACTACATCCTGAACGTCGCCAGCCCCGATCCAAACGAACCCAACACCATTGTGCTCAGCGTGCAACCACACTTGTGATTCTGCAAAATCCTCTGAACGATTTATCTAGTCACTGGAGAAAAGGACGAGTCCCCTGAGAGCATGCAGGCCGCGCCCACGACCTTGAGCCGCAGGCCAGGGCGGCATTTCCGTTCAGTAACCAAGGGGGGTAAATGCTGTGCGCCCGAAACTCCCCACTACTTAACCGCCGCCACGTTGACGGCAGCACTCGCAGCTTTGGCGCTGATCGCTCCGCCGGCATCCGCTGCGGATCCGTTGACCGAATGTGTGCCAACGTGGAGACGATCTTTGCCCGGGCTCCCATGCATCAGCAGATAGGGCCGCTCATTCAGGATGGCCAGAGGTTCAGAAGACGAAGACTAGAAGTCCCAGTCCTCATCCTCAGTGTTGACAGCCTTGCCGATTACGTACGACGAACCTGACCCGGAGAAGAAGTCGTGGTTCTCGTCGGCGTTCGGCGACAGTGCCGAGAGGATGGCCGGGTTCACGTCGATGACGGACGCCGGGAACATGGCTTCGTAGCCCAGGTTCATCAGGGCCTTGTTGGCGTTGTAGTGCAGGAACTTCTTGACGTCCTCGGCCAGGCCCACGGAGTCGTAGAGATCGTGCGTGTACTGGACCTCGTTCTCGTACAGCTCGAAGAGCAGTTCGAACGTGTAGTCCTTGATCTCCTGCTTGCGCTCCTCGGACAGGCCTTCAAGGCCCTTCTGGAACTTGTAACCGATGTAGTAGCCGTGCACGGCTTCGTCGCGGATGATCAGGCGGATCAGGTCAGCCGTGTTCGTCAGCTTGGCCCGTGAGGACCAGTACATGGGCAGGTAAAAGCCCGAGTAGAACAGAAAGCTCTCCAGCAGCGTGGAGGCCACTTTGCGCTTCAGCGGGTCATCGCCCTGGTAGTAGTCCATGACGATCTGCGCCTTCTTCTGAAGGTTCGCGTTCTCGGTGGACCAGCGGAATGCCTCGTCGATCTCCTTGGTGGAGGCCAGCGTGGAGAAGATGGAGGAGTAGCTCTTGGCGTGCACGGACTCCATGAAAGCAATGTTGGTGTACACCGCTTCTTCGTGCGGGGTGATCGCGTCCGGAATCAGGGAGACGGCGCCTACTGTTGCCTGCACCGTGTCCAGCAGGGTCAGGCCGGTGAATACGCGCATGGTGAGCTGCTGCTCGTCCGGGGTCAGCGTGGCCCACGACTGCACGTCGTTGGACAGCGGGATCTTCTCCGGCAGCCAGAAGTTGTTGACCAGGCGGTTCCAGACGTCTACGTCCTTGTCGTCCTGGATGCGGTTCCAGTTGATCGCTTCGACGTGGCTAAGCAGCTTGACCTTCTCGGTCATGTCATCCCCTAAAAGTTGGGTTGGTTCTTTGAAGTTAAGCGTACGACGGCGGGCGGGCACCCGCCGTCGTACACTCACCGATTTAGTTGAAGATTAAAGCATGCAGCTGACGCAGCCGTCCACCTCGGTCCCTTCCAGCGCGAGCTGGCGGAGACGGATGTAGTAGATGGTCTTGATGCCCTTCTTCCAGGCGTAGATCTGGGCCCGGTTGATGTCGCGCGTGGTGGCGGTGTCCTTGAAGAACAGCGTCAGGGACAGGCCCTGGTCCACGTGCTGGGTGGCGGCGGCGTAGGTGTCGATGACCTTCTCGTAGCCGATCTCGTACGCGTCCTGGTAGTACTCCAGGTTGTCGTTGGTGAGGTACGGCGCCGGGTAGTACACGCGGCCCAGCTTGCCTTCCTTGCGGATCTCAATCTTGGACGCCACCGGGTGGATCGAGGAGGTGGAGTTGTTGATGTAGGAGATCGAGCCGGTGGGCGGCACAGCCTGCAGGTTCTGGTTGTAGATGCCGTGCTTCATGACCGAAGCCTTCAGCTCGCGCCAGTCCTCCTGCGTGGGGATGTGGATGTTCTTGAACAGCTCCGCGACCTTCTCGGTCTGCGGCACCCACTCCTGCTCCGTGTACTTGTCGAAGAACTCGCCCGACGCGTACTTGGACTTCTCGAAGCCGCCGAAGGTCTGCCCGGTCTGGATGGACAGCAGGTTGGAAGCGCGGATGGCGTGGTAGACCACCGAGTAGAAGTAGATGTTGGTGAAGTCCAGGCCCTCTTCGGAGCCGTAGTGGACCCGCTCGCGGGCAAGGTAGCCGTGCAGGTTCATCTGGCCCAGGCCAATGGCGTGGCTCTGGTCGTTGCCGCGGGCGATGGACGGCACCGAGGTGATGTTGGACATGTCCGAGACAGCCGAGAGGGACCGGATGGCCGTCTCGATGGTCAGGCCGAAGTCAGGGCTGTCCATGGTCTTGGCGATGTTCAGCGAGCCCAGGTTGCAGGAGATGTCCTTGCCGGTCTGGTCGTAGGACAGGTCATCGTGGTACGTGGTGGGCTGCGAAACCTGGAGGATCTCCGAGCACAGGTTGGACATGATGATCTTGCCGTCAATCGGGTTTTCCCGGTTCACGGTGTCCTCGAACATGATGTACGGGTAGCCCGATTCGAACTGGATCTCGGCGAGGGTCTGGAAGAACTCACGCGCCTTGATCTTGGTCTTCTTGATCCGGGAATCGTCCACCATCTCGTAGTACTTCTCGGTGACCGAGACGTCGGAGAACGGCATGCCGTACACCTTTTCGACGTCGTACGGCGAGAACAGGTACATGTCCTCGTCCTTCTTGGCCAGCTCGAACGTGATGTCCGGGATGACAACGCCCAGCGAGAGGGTCTTGATGCGGATCTTCTCATCCGCGTTCTCGCGCTTGGTGTCCAGGAAGCGGTAAATGTCCGGGTGGTGCGCGTGCAGGTACACAGCACCGGCACCCTGGCGCGCCCCGAGCTGGTTGGCGTAGGAGAAGCTGTCCTCGAGGAGCTTCATCACGGGGATAACGCCGGAGGACTGGTTCTCGATCTGCTTGATGGGGGCGCCCACTTCGCGGATGTTGGTCAGCGCGAACGCCACACCGCCGCCACGCTTGGAGAGCTGCAGCGCGGAGTTGATGGACCGGCCGATCGACTCCATGTTGTCTTCGATGCGCAGCAGGAAGCAGGAGACCAGCTCGCCGCGCTGGCGCTTTCCGGCATTCAGGAACGTGGGGGTGGCCGGCTGGAAGCGGCCTTCGATGATCTCGTCCACCATCTGCATGGCCAGCTTCTCGTCGCCGCGGGCCAGGTGCAGGGCCACCATGCAGACACGGTCCTCGTAGCGTTCCAGGAAACGCTTGCCGTCGAACGTCTTCAGTGTGTAGGACGTGTAGAACTTGAACGCGCCGAGGAACGTCTCGAAGCGGAACTTCTTCTTGTACGCGCGGTTGTAGAGCTCGCGGATGAAGTTCATCGTGTACTGGTCGAGGGTTTCGCGCTCGTAGTACTGGTTCTTCACCAGGTAGTCGAGCTTCTCTTCCAGGTCATGGAAAAAGACGGTGTTGTTGTTCACGTGCTGCAGGAAGTACTGGTGGGCAGCCTCGCGGTCCGCCCCGAACTGGATCTCACCGTTCGGTCCGTAGAGGTTCAGCATGGCGTTGAGCTCGTGATAGCCCAACCCCTTGTAGGCGGCCGGCATCTCAGGCTTCTCGAGGTCGACGCCGTGCTTCTCGACGGCGGCACTCGCGCGGGTGCCCTGGCCTTCGGCCCTGGTTACTTCTGTGTCTGCGACAGTCGTGTCCAAAACGTGTCCAATCCATTGTTTACGCGGGCCACGTCTTCTGGCGTGCCCATAAGTTCAAAGCGATAGAGCGGGGGTACGTGGCATTTCGCCGCGATGATGTCCGCGGCCATGCAGTAGTTGTCCCCAAAGTTTGTGTTGCCTGCACCGATGACCCCGCGGATCAGTTGCCTGTTCTGCGGGTTGTTCAGGAAGCGGATGACCTGCTTGGGCACTGAGCCCGCACCCCCGGTGCCGCCGTATGTCGGAACCACCAGCACGTACGGCTCGGTGGCGAGGAGCGGGGCGTCCTTGGCCTGGAGCGGGATCCGCGCCGCGTCGACGCCCAACTTGGCGACGAAGCGGCTGGTGTTCTCGGAAGTGGAGGAAAAGTAGATAAGCCGGCTGTGCGTGGTGACAGGCGGCAACGGGGCCGCCTGGGCCCTGGCTTCTGCCAGTGCTGCCACGGGAGTCACCTCATGTGTGGGTCGAAAAAATGCCGGTTGGCTGGAAGTGGAGGCTAGGCCACGGAGGAGACGGCAGCCTGTGCCAGTTCCTCGATCTTGTCCGGGCGGAAGCCTGACCAGTGGTCCTGGTCGGTGACCACAACAGGTGCCTGCATGTAGCCAAGTGCCTTCAGGCGCTCCAGTGCCTCGGCGTCCTGGGAGATGTCAACGCTCTGGTAGGCGATGCCCTTTTTGTCCAGCGCTCGGTACGTTGCATTGCACTGCACACATGCAGGCTTGGTGTAAACCGTAACGGTCATGGTTCCCTGTCCCCTTTATCGAAATCTTCGCTCGTCTTTGTCCCGCCCAAGCTGTACGTCGATACTACATGTAGTGCAGACGGCTCTTCGGAACCCCAAGATGATGTATTACAAGTATGTCATTTAATGCACTTTTAATCCACAGGCACCGGCCTTCAAAATGTCCGGATTCCAGGGTTTTTTGCGGACGAAATCCACACCCTGTGGAGTACTTCCCAACAATTAACGGCCAGCGTGTCGCGTTCTGGACGGCGTGTCGCCGTGCCCGGAACGTCGGCCAGAACAGTGCCGCCAACCACAACATGTAGTGGTCAGCACTACATGTTGTGAGGGGCCCATGGACCCGGGACGAAGCGGCGGCCACCCCGTACCATCAACCGTGTGGGCGACTGCCCTCACAGAAGCCGGACCTGGGCTACATCTGTAGCGGGGACTCCAAGGGAATTGAGGGTCAGCATGAAATTGAAGACACTAGCGTGGACTGCGGCCGCCACAGCCGCGACTGCCGCCGCCGGCGGAGCGGCTACGGACCCTAACAGCTCCTGGTACCGCCAGCTGCGCAAGCCGGACTGGCAGCCGCCGGCCCTCGCTTTCCCTGTTGTATGGACCGCACTGTACGCGGACCTTGCCGTCAGCTCCGCGGCCGCCCTGGACAGTAGCAACGGAGAAGACAGCGGGAACAGGAAAACCAGTGGCACCGGGGCTGGCAGCCAGAAGCCCGGCGGCACAGCGAGGAAGCAGGAAATCCGCGCCTATCGCGGCGCCCTGGCCACCAACTTCGTCCTCAATGCTGCCTGGAGCTGGCTTTTCTGGCGCTCACGCCGGCCCTGGCTCGCCGCGGCGGAGGCGGCAGTGCTGGCGGCCAGCAGCGCCGACCTGGTCCGGCGGACCTACCGGCTGAACCAACGGGCCGGGGTGTCGCTTGCTCCCTATGCGGCCTGGTGTGGCTTCGCCACCATCCTGTCCACGGCAATCGCCAGGCTCAACCCCGGAACTGGCATCCGGCAGAAGTAGCCTGCCGGTTCAGTCCCGGGCCACCAAGGTGTCCCGGATCTCCCGGCGCAGGACTTTGCCAATAAGCGAACGCGGCAGCGAATCGAGCACAACCACCCTGCGGGGCACCTTGTAGGCTGTCAGCTGCTCCCGGGCATAGGCCAACAGCGCCGCGGAATCGAGGGTGCTGCCCGGGATCGGGACCACCGCCGCCACCACGTCCTCTCCCCCGCCGGGCCGGGGCAGCCCTACCACGGAGACTTCGGATACGCCGGGGAAGGTGGCGATGACATCTTCCACCTCACTGGGCGAGACGTTGAAGCCACCGGTGATAATCAGCTCCTTGATCCGGTCCCGGATGGTGACGAAGTAGTCGTTGTCCACCGAGACGATGTCGCCGGTGCGGAACCAACCGCCGTCGAGCAGGGCCTCTTCGGTCTCCTCCGGCCGGTTCCAGTACCCCGCAAATACCTGCGGCCCGCGGATCAGCAGCTCCCCCTCCTCCCCCGGGGCCCGGTCCAGGGCCACGTTCTTCGGATCCACCACCCGGATGTCCGTCAGCGGGAACGGCACGCCAACGGTGCCGGGCTTCCTGCTGGGTCCGAACGGGTTGCCTATGGCGATGGGGGAAGTTTCGGTCAGCCCGTAGCCTTCGATCAGGTAGCCGCCGGTCGCTTTCTCCCAGGTCTCCACCGTTGCTGTGGGCAGGTTCATGGCGCCGGAGATGGAGAAGCGGATGCTTTCCAGGCCGATACCGCGCTCAGACGCCGCGGCGGCGATGCGGTCATAGATCGGCGGTACGGCGGGCAGGAACGTGGCAGGAGACTTCCTGAGGGCCTTCAAGACGAGGTCCACGTCGAACTTGGGGAACAGGACCAGCTTCGCGCCGATGCTGAGGGCGAACGTCATGCACACGGTGAGGCCATAGGCATGGAACATCGGCAGCACCGCGTAGACGGTTTCCTTGCCTTCCTTCAGCCCCGGCACCCAGGCCCGGCCCTGCGCGGCGTTGGCCTGCAGGTTGGCGTGGGTGAGCATGGCGCCCTTGGGCAGGCCGGTGGTGCCGGACGTGTACTGAAGGACAGCGAGGTCCTCGGCAGCGGGACGCGGATGTTTCTTCTTGAGCTCCCCGGCATCGAGGAGCTGCCGCCACGGCAGCACCGGACGCGTGGCGGCAGCTGGCCGGCCCTTCGCCTCGCCCCTGCCGACGGTAAGGGCGGCACGGGCCTTGCGGGCGGCGGGCACCGGAAGCCGCAGCGCCAGCCGCTGCGGCAGCGGCATCGCGGGGATCAGTTCCACCGAGACAATCGTGCGGAGTCCGACGTCGGCCGGCAGCTGACGCACCCGCTCCACCGCCTTGTCCCACACGATCGCGACGGCGGCCCCATGGTCCTCGAACAGGTGGCGCAGTTCACGGTCCGTGTAGAGCGGGTTGTGTTCCACCACCACTGCGCCGAGACGCAGCACGGCGTGGAAAGCGATGACGTGTTGTGGGCAGTTCGGCATCACGAGGGCCACCCTGTCGCCGGCTTTGACGCCCAGTTTCTTCAAGCCGGCAGCAGCCCGGCTGATCAGTCTTCCGAGCTCACGGTAGCTGGTGCCGGCGCCGAAGAACTCCAAAGCGGTCTTGGACCCGTACCGGCGCACGGACTTGTCTAAAAGGTCCACCAGTGAACCCTTCGGGAGCACCAAGTCCGCCGGGACACCAGGCCCGTAGGAACTGGTCCACGGGCGCTCACTCCAGGGCATCCCCGGCAGCGCTGCGGCACCCTGCCCTGTATCGTCGTCGGACGTCTTCCGCGTGGTCTTCTTCATCATCAGTCCTTGCCGCCGGAATCTGCCGAGTGTGCGCGCAATCTGCACGCCGCAAGAATCCTACCGGCGCGCGGACGGATGAGCGTGCCTACAACTGCAGTCTCGCTTGAATGTCAGACCCCCTTGTCATGATGGCTACATGAGGAACCCGGCAGTGGCAAAGGCATTTGCGGACATCACCGCGGCCATTACGGTGCTCACCGGCGTGGCCAGCGAATCTGGTCCCGCTGCGTTTTATTCGGCGGGCGATCCATTGCGGGAATTGTCCGAGGATTGCCTGGATATTCTGGCCGGCGCCGCGGCAGCTGACGCGCAGATTGCTGCTTTGAAGGCCGGGGCTGCCGTGACATACGCGGACACTGCCCAGGCCGCAGCGCCTCCGGACGCTTCGGTGCAGGCCCAGGAGATGGCGGTCACCGCGGAGGTCGCGTGTGCCATGACCATTGGTGACCGGGCGGCGGGTTCGTTCCTGGCCGTTTCCCAGGCCCTGACCACAACTTTGCCCCTGACCCTGGCCGCTCTGCAGGCGGGCACCATCTCCTGGCAGCACGCCCGGGTCATGGCGGACGAAGCCGCCACCCTTGACCGGGCCGGCGCCGCAGCCCTGGAGGCCCACTTCCTGGACCCGGACGCACCGGACGCCGCCCGGGGCTGTCCCGCCGGGGAAATGCCGGCGTCCCGGTTCCGTCACCGGGCCCGTACCTGGCGCGAACGCCACCACACCGAGAGTATCGAGACGCGCCACGCCAAGGGTGTCCTGGACCGGCGGGTGGAGTACTGCCCGGACCAGGACGGGATGGCCTGGGTCACGGCCTACCTCCCCGGGGACCAGGCAGTCGCCATCTGGAACCGGACCACCGCCATCTCCCGGGGCCTGCAGGGCCCGGCGGAGCAGCGGACCCTCACCCAACTCCGCGCCGATGTCTTCGCCGCCGCCCTCCTGACCACCGCGGACCTGACCACCACGGACCTGCGCAACAGCGGGGACCCGGCCAGGAATGGGAGCTCTGAAGAACACGACCCGGGGCAGGTCCCGTCGCCGCGGGCCCAGGTGCTGGTGACCGTGCCGGTGTTCTCGTTGCTCGGGGCCACCGAGGAGCCGGCCATGCTGGACGGTTACGGTCCCATCCCGGCGTCGATGGCCAGGGACCTGGTGGCGAACGGGGCCGAGTCGTTCCACCGGGTCCTGATTGACCCGCGCGACGGGGCGCCGCTGGAGATCGGCCGCACCAGCTACCGGCTCACCAAAGCCATGCGGCAATGGTTGCGGCTGCGGGACGGCAAGTGCCCGTTCCCTGGCTGCAGCAACAACTCACTGGACAACGAGGCCGACCATATCCTTGCCTGGGCCAAGGGCGGCACCACCGGAGTTTCCAACCTGGGACAGCCATGTCCCAAACACCACAAACTCAGACACTCCGGCCCCTGGACCCCCACCCCGGCAACCAAAGACCACCCGCCCGGCTGGATCTCCCCGTCCGGCCGGCACTACAAAAGCGAACACCAGGACTGGGAACCACCCCACTGGCCCAACCAACTCGAACCCCATGAAGAATCGAAGGACGGACCACAGGGGGGTCTCGCGGACGGCTACCCGGATCTCGTCCACATCGGACTCTCGCTTGGGGAAGAGGGCCTGGAGAGGCTCCTCCACGCCCGGGTTTGAGAAGGAACGATGTGCGGCGGTGGCTACAGCTGTGTCTCCCGTGGTTGCTACAGCTGCGCCTCCCGGCGGTCCAGCACAATCTGCTGCACGTCCAGGTAGCCGGACTGGAAACCGGCGCGGGAGTAGCAGAGGTAGAACAGCCACATCCGCTGGAAAACGGCGTCGAAGCCCAGTTCCCCCACTTCCTGCGAGCGCGCCATGAAGCGCTCCTCCCAGAGGCGCAGGGTCGCCGCGTAGTGATCGCCCATGCCCATCCGTTCACGCACCCGGAGTGTGGTGTGCTGCTGGGTCACGCCCTCGATCGCCCGCACGGACGGCAGGAAACCGCCGGGGAAGATGTACTTGTGCACCCACGTGTATGCGTTGCGCGTCGCCAGCATCCGGCCGTGCGGCATGGTGATGGCTTGGATGGCCACCTTGCCGCCCGGGGCCAGCACCCGGTCGATGGTCTGAAAGTAGATGGGCCAGTATTCATAGCCAACCGCCTCGATCATTTCAACGGAAACGACGGCGTCGAACTCGCCTTCCACCGCCCGGTAGTCCTGCAACGCGACCGTCACCTTGTCCGCGTAGCCCGCGGCCGCAATTCGCTCCTGCGCGAGCGCCCGCTGTTCGCTGGACAAAGTCACGCTGTAAACAGTGGCGCCGCGGGCAGCGGCGCGGAGTGCCAGTTCGCCCCAGCCGGTGCCGATCTCCAGCAGCCGGGTGCCGGATCTGACGCCGGCTTTATCCAGCAGCCTGTCAATCTTCGCCTGCTGCGCTTCCGCCAGAGCCTCCCAGGGGACCGAGTCCAACGCCCCCTCGCTCCGTGGGAACAGCGCCGAGGAGTAGCTCATGGTGGTGTCCAGGAAATTCGCGAAGAGCTCGTTGGACAGATCGTAGTGGCGTGAGATGTTGCTTCGCGTGTTCTGCTCTTCGTTGCGTTCCTGCCGCGGAGTCCGTGGCAGGTACAGGGTCCGCAGCGTCTGCAGCGGCTTTGGGATCAGTGTGTCCACCGAGGCAGCAAAGACCTCCAGTACCCCAGCCAGGTCCGAGGCCTCCCAGTCACCCGCCATAAACGATTCTCCGAGCCCGATGAGGCCGTTGTCCCCGATGCGCCGCTCGAAGTCCTCCGGCCGGAGCATTGTCATAACCGGAGCCCCGGGGCCGCCAGTGCCCAGGACTGAACCGTCAGGGTAGGCCACCTGCAGTGGCAACCGGCGCACGGCTGCCTTGAACAGCAGGCCTGCGGCCTTGCCCGCGATGACGGCCTTGGCGCCCGACGGCGCGTGCGCAACACCGGGCCAAACCTCCGGATCGATGGTGGCGGGCGACGCCGGTACCCCGGCAGCGTTGTCACCTCCAGCTTTGTTCCCGGCAAGGGGCAGCCGCGCGGACGTCGCGGCGGGAACCTGCGCAGCGGCCGTTCCGTTCTCATCGGTCATTGTCATTGAACTGCCTCCTGTGAGGGGTGATGTGGCCTTTTGACGACGGGCAGGCGCCTTGCCCAGAGTTTAACGCCCTGAAAACGGATTAATGCGGATACCAGCAGCGGCGCGGCCGGCACGGCGATGGCCGCCGCCAGGATGTTACCGAGGGTGGCCGGGCGCCGTTCACCATCCATGGTGGCGACGAAGGGCCGGTGCCCCTCGCGCTCCAGGACGATGGAGACGGAAAGCCGTTCCTCCGGAGCAGGCACCTTCATCCGGTAGCTCCCGTCGACGTCGTTGAACGGCGAGACGTAGAACGCCTTGGGCACGCTGGCCCTGCCGGAAGCGTCCGTGTCCAGGAGGTAGCAGTGGCGTTCCCCATAGGTGTTGTGGACCTCGGCGATGACGCACTGCAGATCCCCGGAAGCCCGGTAGCACCAGAAAAGAGTGAGTGGATTAAAGACGTGCCCGAAAACCCGGGCGCTGGTCAGCATCCGGATGGGCCCGCCGTCGGGCTCCATGCCCCGGGCCCGCAAAAACCGTTCCACGTTGCTGCGGATTGTGGAGGCGGGATCACCCAGGTGGTCGGCGGCCCGGAAAACAGCCAGCGCCCGCAGTAACCGGGGCAGCTTCGGCAACCGGTCCACGTCCACGAACCAGCTGTAGCTCCGGTAGGTGAATGCATTCTTCAGCGGGGTCTTCCGCACGTGGGAGATGGACGTGCGGTAGATCGCTGCCGTTGGGCTCATGCGCCCTCCGTTGCTGCCATCAGTTCCGGCTCGCCTGCAGTCGTTTCAGGAGACTCGACGCCGGGTGCGTCCCAAGCGCGTCCCAGGCTGGCCGCGGCCCGGACACCGGAGAGTGCGCCGTCCTCGTGGAAACCCCAGCCCAGGTAGGCGCCGGCGTAGGCGATCCGGTCATCGCTGAGCAGGGCGATCTGTTGCTGTGCGCGAAGGGACTCGGGTGTGTATTGCGGGTGCTCGTACACCATCCGGTCCAGCACACTGTCCTCCTTGATCAGTTCCGACTCCCCCAGGCTCACCAGGTATGGCCGGCCATCAGCAGGCTGCAGCCGCTGGAGGCGGGTGAGGTCGTAACTGACCAGGACCTTATCCGGCCTGGCATCGCAGCCGGGGAGCCGGTAGTTCCATGATGCCCGGGCGTTGTCCGCTGCGGGCAGGACGGCCGGGTCCCGGTGGAAGACTGTGTGGTTGACCGAGTAGGGCATGGCGCCAAGCGCCTCCTTTTCGGCCGGTGTGGCGTCGGCGAGGAAGCCAAGGGCCTGGGCCGGGTGTGTGGCAATGACTACCGCTTCGAAGTCTTCGATGCCCGCGGCGGTGTCCACTTCGACACCGAGGGCGTGCCGGCGGACAGCGGTCACGGGACTGTTGAGCCGGATGTCCGGGAGCGTCGCGGCCAGCTTTTCAACGTACTGGCCCGAACCGCCGGTGACCGTCCGCCACTGCGGCGAACCCTTGACGCCCAGCATGCCGTGATGGCCCAGGAAGGTGAAGAGGTACCTTGCCGGATAGGACAGTGCCGTGGTGGGGTCGCAGGACCAGACCGCACTCACCACGGGCGTCATGAAGTGGGAGATGAAGTAGGGGCTGAAGCGCTCCTTGTCGAGGAATTCGCCGAGGGTGAGCTCATCACCGCCGGTACCGGCGCCGGCGTCGGACGTTGCGCCCGCATCGATCAGCGCGCGCGCCCGCCGGTAGAAACGCATCACTTCAACCAGCATCAGCAGATAGCGTCCGCGCAGGAGGCTGGAAGGCCGGGCGATGATGCCTTTACCGCCGTCGCGGGCTCCCGCATACTCCAGGCCGCAGCCGTCGCACCGGATGGACATGCTCATTTCAGAATTCTGGGTCTTGACCCCCAGTTCCGCAAACAGCCGCAGCAAGGTGGGATAGGTCCGCTCGTTGTGGACGATAAATCCGGTGTCCACGCCAAGAGTGGAGCCGTCAGGCTGCGGGACGCTGTGCGTGTGTGCGTGGCCGCCGAGCCTGCTGTCCGCCTCGAACAGGGTGACCTGGTCATGCCGGTTCAGGATATAAGCGGCCGTCAGGCCGGCCACGCCGCTGCCCACGACGGCGATGCGCCTGGCTGCGGCGGCGCCCAATGTTGGGGGTAGTGACACCTTATGCTCCTCTGCTGAACGGTTGCCCTTGGATATACACAGGGCAATTCGGAACAGCGGGTGGGGTGGATGGGTCGATGGGTTGGCACTTTTATCAGCAACGAGCCGGCAGCAGTAGTGTGGGCTGGTGGTCAATCCCGTACATCTGAAGACCCTCCTTGAGGTTACCCGGCTGGGTTCGTTCTCAGCCGCCGCGGCACGCCTGGGCTACACGGCCTCGGCGGTGTCCCAGCAAATGTCCGCCCTGGAACGCGAGGCGGGGGTGATCCTCTTCCAGCGTTCGGCACGCAGCGTGGTTCCCACCGAGGCCGCAGTGGTGATGAGCCGGCACGCCGCGAAAGTACTGACGGACATTGAAGCCCTGATGGCCGCTGCCGCCAAAACCCAGGGCAGTAAGAGCCAGGAACTCCGGCTGGGCATCTTCCCCAGCCTTGCCACCTACGTCCTGCCGCGCATCCTGAAGAACCCTGCATGGAAGGACCTGGGCATTGATCTCCGGGTGTCCGTTGCCGAACCGTCCCAGACCATCCAGGGTCTCCGGTCCGGCGGTGACCTGGATGTGGGCCTGGTGTTTCAGGTGGGCCAGTCCGGCTTGGCCTGGCCGCAGACAATCAACAGGCAATGGATCGGCGATGACAACTTCCGCGTGGTGCTTCCGGCCGGCTGGGGCTTCGGACCCGAAGCGAAAGTGGCTGCGGACCATCTGTCAGAACTGCCGTGGATCATGCACCACCCCGGGAGTCCGGATGCCGTGGTGATCGACCGGCTTTTTGCAGGCTGCAACCTGCACCCGCGGGTGGTGGCACGCAGCGATGATTTCCATGCAAGCCTGGAAATGGCCGCGGCCGGGCTGGGCGCCGCGCTGGTACCGGAGCTTGCGCTGCGGAACCGGCCAGCCGGCGTCGTGGTGCTGGACGTGCCGGAGGTACGGCTGGCCCGGAACGTCTTCGCGCTCGTCCTCAACGAGAAAAAAACCGCCCGCGTCCAGCTGTTCGTGGACCTGCTGGCTGAGACTCTGGCGGGCCTCGGGACGGCGGGGAAATAGCCCCGAACGCTGGAATGCGCAGCGCTGGGGGTCTATGTTGAAGATATGAACAGGGTAGCGAGCCAGCACTTTGGAGAAATCGAGCTCAACCACGGCAGGGACCACAACGTCGCTGCCAAACATGAACTCGGCGGCCAAACCCTGGAACTCGACCTGAACATCAACGCGCACGACCATTTCGACGAAGCTGCCATGCACAAGGTGGACTACCGGCTGCGTTTCCTTCCAGAGCTCGTGGACGAAGTCCGGGAGATGATCGCCGAAGAACTGGGGCAGGAAGGCACCAGCCCGCAGGAGTACCTCAATTTCCATTGCAGCGCGCTCAAGACTGAGACGCTGCAGAAAATCTTCGGTGTCCAGAACCGCAGCCAGCTCACCCCTGATGTCTTCCTCAAAGCCCTCAAGCTCGGCCATGTGGGCATCTTCCCCGGCCAGCCCGAACGCTACTTTGTCCTGGACTTCACCTTGGGGGCGCACTTCACCGACGAGGTACTGGTGGCCTCAGCGGATGAGGACGGCGTCGTGGACGACGAAATCCTCTGGGAGTCCTGAACCCGCACCCGTTAAACCCCGAAGGTCCGCCTGCGTAGCGTTCACTGGGCTGCGCCGCGTCCGCGACGCAGCGTAGCCAGCCGTGCGGTGTACTCGTTCTCATCGATTTCACCGCGGGCAAACCGCTCAGCGAGCAAATCCTCCGCTAATTCGTGACCTGGCCCTCGGGCGTCGTACCGCCGGCCGCCGGCTCCCAGGGCTCGCGCCAGAAGGACGATGGCGGTGATGATGGTCCCCCAGAACAATACAAAGCTCACGATCGTCAGGACATAGCCCCAGCCTCCCATGTCTCCGCCCCAGTACATCATCGCTAACGCCTCCTGAATGTCGATGCCCGCCCTTTCTTTGACTATCAGGTGCGGCCCTGTGAAGTGTCAGAGCCTTTGGTCCCCTACGCCGGGCGACGGCCGCTCCACCCCCACCAATTCCGGCCCCGGGAACACCGGCCCCGCCACTTCCACGCTCCGCCAGTTCCACGCTTGCGGTCCACCCACCGGGACTGGGGACCTTTAGCCCTACTGCGCTCCGCTGGCCCGTTTTCACCATTAGCTATGGATAAGCGCAGACGATGGCGCCTAGCGGCGTGGCTGCTTTTCGCCGGTGTGCTGGCCTCCCTGGTGGCGGGCCTGTTCCACGCCGAATCAGGGGACGCCAACGATCATGTGGCCTCGTTCGCGGCGTATGCCGCCAGCGGGATCTGGACGTTTGTGCACCTGGGCCAGTTTGTGGGCATGGCCCTGCTGATCGCCGGGCTGTTTGTCCTCCTGCCTGCCCTTGTTGTCCGGCCGGGCCTCCTCGCCGTGACCGCCAGATTCGGCGCCCTGGCCGCGGCAACCGCTCTAGCTCTGTATGGCGCGCTCCAAGCCGTGGACGGCGTCGCCCTCAAACACGCCGCCGACGCCTGGGCAGCCGCTCCCGCGCCCGAGGAGCCGGCGCGTTTTGCCACCGCCGAGGGCATCCGCTGGCTGGAATGGGGCATGCGAAGCTATCAGAGTTTTATGCTGGGAACCGCCCTGGTACTTTTCGGCATTGTCATAGCCGCAACGCGTCAAGTGTCCCGCGTCATCGGCTATCTCATGGTGCTGTCCGGGGTTGCTTACCTTGTTCAGGGCTGGATCATCGGAGCGGAAGGATTCGCACCCGCAAACACGTTGCCCACCCTGATCGGAATTCTGGCCACCGTCGCCTGGAGCCTGTGGTTGCTCGTCAGTGCCCTGCGGATGCAGCCGCCCGCCCGCTCAACCGCCGGAACCTAAAGCGCGACGGCGGCCGCTCACCGAAAGGTGACCGGCCGCCGTCGGGCTTTATTCAGATGTCCAGCGGGACGCCTTAGTTGGCCGCGGCCAGCAGGCCCGCCCGGATGGTCTTGGTGGCCTTGACCAGGTTACGCAGGGACTCTTCGGTCTCGGCGTAGCCGCGGGTCTTCAGGCCGCAGTCCGGGTTGACCCAGAGCTGTCGGGACGGGACGTGCTTGACGGCGGTGGCCAGCAGTTCGGTGACCTCAGCCTCACCCGGAACACGCGGCGAGTGGATGTCGTAGACACCCGGGCCCACGCCGCGGCCGAAGCCGTGGGACTCGAGGTCGTGGACAACCTCCATCCGTGAGCGGGCAGCTTCGATGGAAGTCACGTCGGCGTCGAGCCCGTCGATCGCGTCGATGATCACGCCGAACTCCGAGTAGCAGAGGTGGGTGTGGATCTGGGTTGCGTCGGCGGCACCGGCGGTGGCCAGCCGGAAAGATTCCACGGACCACTTCAGGTAGGCTGCCTGCTCTGCCTTGCGCAGGGGCAGAAGCTCCCGCAGGGCAGGCTCGTCCACCTGGATGATCTTGATCCCGGCTGCTTCGAGGTCAGCGATCTCGTCGCGCAGGGCCAGGCCCACCTGGTTGGCTGTCTCGCCCAAAGGCTGGTCGTCGCGGACGAAGGACCAGGCCAGGATGGTGACCGGCCCGGTGAGCATGCCCTTCATCGGCTTGCCCGTCAGCGACTGGGCGTACTCAGCCCACTTGACCGTGATGGGGGCGCTACGGGTGACGTCGCCCCACAGGATGGACGGCCGGGTGCAGCGTGAGCCGTAGGACTGGACCCAGCCGTGGACCGTGACGTCGAAGCCGTCGAGGTTCTCGGCGAAGTACTGGACCATGTCGTTGCGCTCGGGTTCGCCGTGCACCAGGACGTCGTAGCCCAGTTCCTCCTGCAACTCAACAACGCGCTTGATCTCGTCCTTCATGAGCTGCTCGTACTGTGCGTTAGTGAGCTCGCCCTTGTTGTTGCGGGCACGGGCCGACCGGATCTCGGAGGTTTGCGGGAAGGAACCGATGGTGGTGGTGGGCAGCGGCGGCAGGTGCAGGGCCTTTTCCTGGGCAGCCTCGCGGACCGCGTACTCGGAGCGGCTGAAGTCGGCGTCGGTCAGCGAACCGGTGCGGGTGCGGACCTCCTCACGGCGAACTCCCGCGGCGGCGGCGCGGCCGGCGATCGCGGCCGATGCCTCGTCAATGGCTGCCCGGGCAGAAGCGGGATCGGCCAGGTAAGAGGCTAGTGCCTTGACCTCAACAGCCTTCTGGTCAGCGAAGGCGAGCCAGCTGCGCAAGTCGTCGGAAAGCTGGCCCTCTTCGGTGACATCGTGCGGGACGTGCTGGGTGGATGTGGAGGTACTGACGGTGACGCGGCCGGCCGCCGCCTTCAGTTCATCCAGCTTCGCGGCTGAGGCGGCGAGGTCGTTGCGCCAGATGTTATGGCCGTCAACGACGCCGGCAACCAGGGTTTTGTCCCCTAGGGCAGCGAGCGCCGCTGCCGAGGGAACGGCGCCCTTGAAGGCGTCGATGTGCAGGGCGTCAATGGCGGTGGCAGCCAGGGTCCCCAGCTGGCCGTCCAGGGCTCCGTACGGGGTGGAGACGAGGATCTGCGGGCGCCTGGCGGCGCCGGACAGCACCTCGTAGGAACGGGCGACGGCCGCCTCGATTTCCGCTGCCGGCGTATCGTGGTCAACCACCAGGGCGGGCTCATCAAGCTGGATCCAGCTCGCACCTGCGGCGGCGAGCTTTTCGAGCAACTGCGTGTAGACCGGCAGGATGTCTTCGAGGCGTGACAGCGGCGCGAACCCTGCGGGGGCGTCGTCGGATGCCTTGGACAGCAAAAGGTAGGTGACCGGGCCAACAATGTACGGGCGGGTCTCGATGCCGTTGGCCAGGGCGAACTCGAATTCCGCCACGATCCGGTTGGAGGCCAAGGCAAACGTGGTCGCCGGACCGATCTCCGGAACCAGGTAGTGGTAGTTGGTGTCGAACCACTTGGTCATTTCCAGCGGCTGCTGGTCCTTCGTACCGCGGGCCAGGGTGAAATAGCCGTCGATGTCCAACTGGCCCTCGGCGTCGAGGAGGTTGCCGAAACGGGCCGGAACCGCGCCGAGGTGGGCGGTGGCGTCCAGCACCTGGTCGTAGTAGGAGAACGTTCCCGGGACGGCGGCAGCTTCGGTGAGGCCCAGATCCTGCAGCCGCCGGGCGATGCTCAGCTGGATGTCCTTGGCGGCCGCGTCCAGCGCGTCGGCATCGATCTTGCCGGCCCAGTAGGCCTCGACTGCCCTTTTGAGTTCTCGGCGGCGGCCGATCCTCGGGTAGCCCAGGAGGGAAGCGGCGGGGAACGGGGTGGCGGGGTTGTTTTCAGGCATGGAAGATTCCTTTGAAGTCTTGAAGCGGGGAAGAAGGTTGTGTGCAGGCGGGGTCAGCTGGCCAGCTGGCGTACCCCGGCGTCGGAGCGGGTGTCTGTGTTCGGCCGGGCAGCCGCGGTGGAGCGGGTCACGGCAGTGGAGCGGGCGCTGGATTGAGCAGCGACGCTGCGTTGGGCGGCGGCGCTGCGTCGGCCAACCGAACGTGCCTGGCGCGGCAGTGACAGTTTGTCCAGGACCTCCAGGGCGCTGACATGTTCGTTGAATGTGTAAAGGTGGATGCCCGGCGCCCCGGCGTCCAGGGCTGCGTTGGCCAGGTCCACAGTGGCCCGGACCCCGATCCGCAGCCGCTCGGCGTCGGTCTCTGCCCCGGCCAGGAGTGCCAGGAGTTCCGGTTCCGGTTCCACGCCCGTCAATTCGCCAAGACGGGTGACGCGCCGAAGACTGGTCAGCGGCATAACGCCCGGGACGATGGGAATGGTGACGCCGGCGCGGCGCGCACGGCTGACAAGGTCGGCGTACTGCTCAGTGCGGAAATACACCTGCGTGATGGCGAAGTCAGCGCCGGAGCGCTGCTTCGCGAGCAGTACCTCGACGTCGTGGGCGACGGTGGGCGACTCCGGGTGCCGGGTGGGGTACGCGGCTACTCCCACCGCGATCTTGCCTGCGCACAGCAGCGCTGACCGCCTCTGTTCGACACGGCGGATGAGCTCAATCAGGTCCTGGGCATACCGCAGCGACCCGGGGACGGGCGGCTCGCCGTCCTGGGGGCGGTCTCCCCGCAGCGCCAGGATGCCCCGCACCCCGGTGTCCAGCAGCTCCCCGATGATCTCAGCCAGTTCCTCCGGGGTGTTGCCCACGCAGGTCAGGTGGGCCAGGGGCCGGAGGGTGGTTTCGAGCAGGAGCCGGTTGATGAGTTCGACGGCGGTGTCCCGGTTTGAGCCACTGGCACCGTACGTGACCGAGACGTAGTCCGGCTCGGTGGTCTCCAGTTCCCGGATGGTGGTCCAGAGCGACTCAGCCGCAGCAGGAGAACGCGGCGGGAAGAGTTCGTAGGAAAGCGCCACGGGGGCGGTTTCGCAGAGATTTGGATGTGTTTCGATAAGGCTTGGGGGTGACATTTGCGTCCTTGGCTTTGGGCCATTGGCAGCTTCCGGTCAACATAGTGTGACCGCAGGCCGGGCAATGAATTGAGTTTGGGGAACACGGACAAACTTCTCAGGGACGCAGTCGCGACTGTTACGCCTGGAACGAAGTTTTCCGTGAGCAAATGTCAGGCCCACATGGGGGCACCCACACCCTCCGGATCGGAGGATCGCTGACACGTTACCTCGGTAACTTGTATAGAACTCTAAGAGCCGGCGGCGCCCCGTTCAAGTTCGCCGCCGAATTAAGACGCAGTTTTACGTCTTGTTTCGGCGCTGCATAGAATTTTGTTCGCCTACCAGGGCCGGTCCGCTCCCGAGCCGAAGTCATTGTCCCGGAGGTACTCGTCCCGTTCCTGCCCCGAGTTCCGCTCGCTCCGGGCCTCCCGGGTACTGTCCTTGAGCTGGTCAAGCTGACTCTGGTTCCGCGGTTCTGCCGGCTGGCCGGATTCCCCGGGCGTCTTCGCAGCCCCGGGTTTGCCGGGGCCGGCATTCTCTTCGCCCTTCCGCGTCAACCGCTCCCCGGCCTGGTTGAGCTTGTCCGCCGCTCCCGTCCCGGGCCCGCCCTCAGCGCTGGCATCAAAGCAGTTGTCCGGGGCAGCCTTCACCACCGTCAGTCCTTCGGCGAAAAGGCTGGCTGCGGAGCCTTGGTCCCCCGCGGCGGCCTGAAGATCACCGAGGCGTTCGATACTGAGCGCCAGGTTAACCCGGATGGCACATTCGTCAACGTGGCCCGCACGTTCCAGTGCTTCCTCAAAGCTGCGGCGGGCTCCGGCGTAGTTCCCGGCGAGGAACAAACCGTCACCTTCCACGAAAGGCGCCTTGTGGGGCTCGGTGAAGTTAGCGATGCGCAGCCCGGCCGCGGCATCGGCCACTGCACCGGCGTCACCGCCGTCGAAAGCCTCCTCTGCCTGGCCGGCCAGCACCCCGACGCTGAGCAGCTTGGCGGCCAGGCAGAGCAGAAGCAGCACCGGCAGGAGGGACCACCGGAGCAGCCGGCGACGGCGCAGCAGCCTGTCGCCGGGCATCTCGCATAGGGGCTGCCTCATGTCCGCGCGTCCCCTGAGTGCCGGACCGCGACGGTCTGCGCGCGGTCCGGCACGGAGTTTGCGGCCGGCAGCCGCAGCCAGTGCCGCAGCAGTAAAACCGCTTCCCGCAGACAGAGCGTGAACGCGCCAAGGGCGAAGATCCAGTACAGCTCAAAGCGTCCGTCCAGACCTACGCCCTCCGGTGCCCGTTCAAGCTTGCCGGGATCCGCTGCCTGCATCATCGGCGCCACGGCATCACCCGCATCGCGGTGAACATACGGAATTCCCAACTGGCCGGCTATCCACTGCAGCCTTCCTTCGTCGATAACGGACAGCGCATCCCCGCCGCTGCCTGACGTGCGGTCCTGGATATAGCCGGGCCCGGTATCGCCGCCGGAACGCGACCCGCTGTTTTCCCTCATCCGGCCACCCTCCGCTGTGCCATAGCCCAGCACGGCTCCCCCGTTCACCAGGCCGCCGCCGACCTGGATGCCTTCCGGCGCCGCGGCGCTGGTCTGTTCCCCGTCGCCCAGATAAAAAACCAATCTGGGCCGTTCGGGGTGGCTGTCTCGCGCGGCGCGCAGCCGCTCCGCCAGCAGCTTGGCAGCCGACGTCACGCTGCTCCCCTTGGAAAAGGCTGGCATCTGCGGCTGCAGCACAGCGACGGCGGTGTCCAGCGCCGAGGTGTCCGTCGTAAGGGGCATCCGGACTACGGCATTGCTGTCGAATGTCAGGACGGAGAATCGCGCGCCGGCCAGTTCGCCGGCGATGGCCAGGATGTCCTGGCGGACACCGTCCAGCCGCGGCGATTGGTTGCCGTAGTCTTCGGCCACAATGCTGCTGCTGGTGTCCACGAGAAAGAAAACGTTGACGTCCGAGGTGGCCGTCTGGGTGTTTCCGCCGGGAATCCCGGGCCTGAGTGCGGCGGCCAGGAGCAACAGCACCATGACGCTCCTGAGCAGCCCTTCGTGGAGCCGGCCGCGGCCCCGCCCGGCGCCACGCTGCCGGAACGCCCGCACCGGCCGCCAGGCCATGGACAGCACAACGGCGCCAATGAGGGCGGTCATCAGCCACAGGGGAAGGACAGGTTGCAGGGTCATGGCTTCAGCCGCCAGGATGCGCCTGCCAGGACCAGACCGGACAGGAGAGCCACCGTCAGCGGCACGTTGGGCACGTCCGAAACCACGGCCCGCGGTGCACCCTTCAGCGCGGCCGCTTCCGTGTCCTGCACCCTGCGGACGATGTCCACCACCGCATCCGGGTGATCCAACGGGTAGTACGCCCCGCCGCTGGCGTCGGCTGCTTCCCGCAGCCTTGCGCCGGGCTGCGCAGGCCCGGGACCGTAATCAAAGTCGCCGGGATTCAGCGCATACACCTTGACGCCGCGCTCCCTGGCCAGGGTGCCGGCTTGCTCCAGGGTGAAGATCGGATCCCCGGAGAGGTAATTGTCCGTCGCCAGCACAACGGACCGCGAACGCTGGCCTGGTGCATCCGGCCCGGCCCCGCCGGTTGGTGATGGCGCCCTGCCGGCGCCTGCGGGCGGGAACCCGGCGACGCAGGACGCCAGGCCGTCGCCGATCAGCGAGGACCCGCGCCCGCTCCAGGTGCCGTCCAGGAAGCCCGCACTGCCGGGGTCGCCGTCGAAAGCCGCTTTGGCCAGCGTGAGCTGTTCCTGCACGTACTCATAGTCGTCGGTCAACGGAAAAACCTGGACCGCACTGCTGTCGAAAATGGTGAGGCCGATTCTTTCGCCGTCGAACTCCTTGGCCAGGACGCCAAAGACCTCCACCACGGCAGAATCGGCGCTGCTCATGGAGCCGGAACTGTCCAGGCACAGCATGATGTCCCGGCTCCGCTGCTCAGGCCGGACGGTGGTCAGCTCCACCGGCCGCGCCGCCGCTACCACCGCGGAAACGAGAAGGGACGCGGCGGCGAGCGCCGCAACGGCAAGCCAGCGGCGGTGCCGGCGCAGGGCAGCCTGGTATTCGGGCAGAGCGGTGAGGCGGTCCGCGTGGGCAACCGGCCGGCGTCGTGCGTTTGCCTGCGGGCGGAGCGCCCGCCAGAGTGCTGCGGCCGCCAGGAGCAGCGCAGGCGGAATCACCCACCAGAACATCAGTTCCATTGCCCCACCGCCTGCCGTGCCGTCTCGGCCGATTGCGGCACCGGCGGCAGCGGTTCCATTCCGAACTCGCCCGGATAGATCCTCCGGACTGCCTCTGCGATGCCGGGAAGCGGGTAGCCTTCCAGCTCGGCCAGGGTCATTCGGGGCGCATCCACTCCTGTCACGTCCCGGGCAAACGTGCGCACCAGCAGGCTGAGCTTCTGGTGGGATTCACGGGAGCTCAGCAACCCGGCCCGGGCATCAGCGGCCACCGCGTCAATCCGCTGCAGATAGGTCTCCTTAAGCCCTTGAAGGTCCGACGGCGTGGTGAACGGGGCCGCGGCTGCGGGCCGCCGTTGGCGGGTGCTGAGGAATACGAAGCAGTACCAGCCCAGGGCCACCGCCAGCAGGGCAAAGCCGGCCCACATCCAGGCGCCGCTGTATTGCAGCGGCCCGATGAGGCCGCCGTCAGGCTGCATGCCGGTGCCTTTCGAGCAGGGCGAAAAGTTCCGTGATCACCTTGCTGCTGCCGGTCACATGGCCTTCGGTGATGCCGGCGCGGCGGAACATGTCCTGCCGCCCGGAGTCCCGCTCCCCTGCTGCCCTCACGTAGGCCTCCGTGACTGCGGTGGATGAGGCCAGGTGTCCCAAGAGCGTGCCGGAATCAGCCACGCTGAAGGCCTCCCCGGCGCAGCCATCTCCGGCAAGGACGGCGTCGCGGATGGTGAGCCAGAGGATTTCGTGCTGGGCACGAAGCCGGCGCAGCAGCTGTTCCAGCTCCGGGCCGGCCGCAAGCTCGTCGGCCACAACAAAGATCAGGAACCTGCCTTTGACCGTGCGGGCCACGTGTTCCAGCTGGGCCTCGATCCGGCTGGGCCCGGAGTCCAGGCCCGTGGCGGAATCAATCGTCCGCAGGACCCGTTCCAGGTGCGCCTCCCCGGCCTTGGCCGGGGTCGCACGCGTGCCGTCAGCGTCCCCGCAGACCAGGCCCACCACGTCGCCGTGCCTGTGCGCGAGGTACCCCATGACCCCGAGCGCCATGAGGGCGATGTCCTTCTTGGCTTCGCCGTCGCGGGCTTCGGCGGCCATGTTCCGGCCCGTATCCGCTACCAGCAGGACGGTCTGCCGCCGGGCGGCAACATGGCGTTTGATGAGGGGTGACCCGTGCCGGGCGGTGGCTTTCCAGTCGATATCGCGGACGTCGTCGCCGGGAACGTAGGCCCGGAGGTCGTCAAAATCGAGGCTGTGGCCCCGGAAGACTGAAGCGTATTCGCCGTCGAGCATGCCGCGGGCTTTTCGGTGGGCGAAGACGGCCATTTTCGACTTTACGCGGGTCAGGAGGCTGGTCATTGCCGGGCTCAGGGGGTCTGAACGGAGGCCACGATGGCGTCGATGACGCTTTCCACCGGGACCTGCTCGGCAATGGCGTCAAACCCCAGGATCAGCCGGTGCCGCAGGACACGGTGGGCGAGGGATTTCACGTCCTCCGGGATCACGTGGTCCCTGCCGTTGAGGAGCGCCACGGCCCGGGCGGCCCGGCTGAAGGCGATGCTGGCGCGGGGGCTGGCGCCGAATTCGATGAACTCCGCGAGCCTGCGATCGATGTATTGCCCGGCGTTGCGGGTGACATATACCAGGCCCACGATGTAGTTGATGATGGCGGGATCGATGTAGATCCGGCGGACCAGGTCCTGTGCGCCCAGAACGGCGTCAAGGGAGGCGGCTGCAGCAGGTTTCTGTTCCGCGGTGAAGACACCGGCGTCGATCCGCCGGAGGATCTCCGTCTCCTCGGCGGGCGAGGGGTAGTCCAGCACGTCCTTGAGCATAAAGCGGTCCATCTGGGCCTCCGGCAGCTGGTACGTTCCTTCCTGCTCGATGGGGTTCTGCGTCGCGAGCACCAGGAACGGCGAGGGCAGTTTGTACTCCTGCCCGCCGATGGAGGTCTGCTGTTCCTGCATCGCTTCGAGCATGGCGCTTTGGGTCTTGGCACTGGAGCGGTTGATTTCGTCGAGCAGGACGATGTTGGCGTGCACCGGACCCAGCTGAGTGATGAAGGTGCCCTTGGCGGCGTCATAGATCTGTGTTCCCACGATGTCGCTCGGGAGCAGGTCCGGGGTGCACTGGATGCGCCGGAACTCCGCGCTCACAGCCTCGGCTACGGTCTGGGCCGCGGTGGTCTTGGCGAGGCCTGGAACGCTTTCCAGCAGGATGTGACCGCCCGTCAGGAGACCCACCAGCAACGACTCGCGCAGCCGCGCCTGGCCCACCACTTTGGCATCGAAGCTGCGGGAAATATTCGCCACCACCTGCTGCGCGCGGGCCAGTTCCACCGGTTCGATTCGTGCGGGCGCACTGGTCTGAAGCAATGGATCTCCCCCTGTTGGCTTGCTGCGTGGTGATTGCGGACTGCTGGTGTAGCCGGCCGGCGGCTTTCCGCCCGCCATCCTATCCAAGCCACCTGCGCAAATACCTGCAATGGGGACCCCTCCCCATGACAGGTCCCCGGGTCTATCCTGATGAAATGATTGAGCTACCAGCCAGTTACCAGGCCTATCTCGCGGACAAAAGCCCTACGTTCATCGACACCGTTCGGCCCATCCTGATGCAATCCGCCGCGGATAAGGCCCACGGCGTCCGGGTCCTTAACCTGCCTCACGGCCATCAGGCGCACCTCGACGACACCATTCCCTATGGTGTCGTCGTGGAGGACATCGACTGAGAGTTCCGGCGCAACAGTGCTGCCCTGGGCCCCCAGCCGCGGATATCCGTAGGGGTCCCCGGGGGGCAAGGAACTGCGGCTAAACCTCCAGGAGCAACCGTTGTGACCGGGGCGCCAGCGTGTGTTCCAGGACCAGGCAGGCAGCGCCAACGGCGCCCACATCCTCACCAACCCCGGTGCCCACAACCTCGATGGAGTGGATCAGCCGGGCCGCGCTGTTGGCATCCACCAGGGCCGGGATCTTCTGCAGGTAGCGGTCCGCGATGCGGCTCCAGAACGGGCCGCCAAAGACCACCCGTTCGACGTCGAGCGTGTTGGTGACTACACAAACGGCACGCGCCACGAGGACTGCGGATTTGTCGATGATGGCCAGTGCTTTTTCGTCGCCGGCATCGGCGAGGTCGCACAACTGCGCGAAGCTCTGCTGGACCTCTGCCCCGTTGTTGTGGTTCGCGGAGCCGTCCAGAATCCCTGCGCCTACGGCTTCCGCCACCAGCACCTTTGGAATCACGGAGGACTTCACGCAACCCCGCAGGCCGCAGTCACAGGGAGGCCCGTCCGGATCCACCATGATATGGCCGATCTCGCCCGCATTTCCCGATGTTCCACGCACCACTTCATCGTTGAGCACAATGCCGCAGCCGATGCCCGTCCCCATGTACATGAACACGAAGCTGCCCGCACCGCTGGGGCCGCCGGCCCAGGTTTCGGCGACGGCGGCACTGGTCACGTCCTTGTCAACCAGGACGGAATAGCCGGTGGCTTTGGCCA
The DNA here is from genome assembly GCF_029076445.1 of Pseudarthrobacter naphthalenicus. Taxonomy (GTDB): domain Bacteria; phylum Actinomycetota; class Actinomycetes; order Actinomycetales; family Micrococcaceae; genus Arthrobacter; species Arthrobacter naphthalenicus. The sequence continues at coordinate 25,908 of NZ_JARESG010000021.1, read as the reverse complement.
GGGCGTTCCGGAGTTCAACACGGTCCCAGCCCGGCAGCAGCGGCGGGTCAACCACGGTGCCGTTGTCCAGGTCGATGGGGCCGGGGGCGGCGAGGCCCAGGCCTGCGATCTTGCTTGCATCCACGCCGGACCCGGCAACCAGCTGTTCGATTTCGGTGGCCATGGTGGCGATCACGGCGGCAGGATCATTCCCGCCCGGGGTTTTGATGCGGGCGTGCTGCACAACTGCGCCGACGAGGTCGAGGACCACAAAGGTGGTCACGGCAGGGTCCAGGTGGACGCCCACGGCGTACATTCCGGCCGGGTTCAGTCGCAGCATGGTGCGGGGTTTGCCCGGTCCGCTGCCTTCTTTGCCGGCTTCGACAATCAGGTGCTGGTCCAACAGCCGGCGCGAGATGTTTGAGATGGTCTGCGGGGAAAGGCCTACGATCTGAGCCAGCTCAACGCGGCTCAGGCCTCCGGATGAGCGGCGGATGGCATCGAGGATCACCGTCAGGTTGAAGTCCCCCATGCGCGGTAGGTTGGTCCCGCGCCGTGGAGCCGAGGGCTGGCGTATGTCTGGCACGGTCTCCCCTAGTATTTGCGGCCGGGTTCTGGTGATGTCTGAATGCTACGTTACCGCCAGTTCAACGCCCAGAGCCGGAGGCGGACTGCGGCGCGGTCCCGTGGTCAGGCCCGTTTGGTGCTGACCGCCACCGTGAATTTGTGGTTGCTGCCCTTGACCGTGGTGGGACCCACCAGCCGTTCCAGGGCCGGCAGGTACTGCAGGTGCCGGTTGAAGACCGTCCACAACTGACCGCCGGGAGCGAGGACCCTGGCCGCCGCCCCAAACAGCTTGAGCCCTGCCCCGGCATGCACGCTGGCGCCCAGGTGGAACGGCGGGTTCAGCAGGACCAGGTCGGCACTTGCGGCGGGCAGGGCGCTCATGGCGTCGTCCTGGAGCGCCGTGATCCGGTCCGTGAGGCCGTTGGCCCGGGCGGTGGCTTCGGCCGAGGTGACGGCAGCGGCGGAGCGGTCTGTGGCTGTGACGCGCGCCGCGGGGTTCGCCTTCGCGTACATGGCGGCGAGGATCCCCGTCCCGCACCCGAGGTCCACAGCGTGCGCGGCGGCGGGCATTTGCGGCAGAAAGGTCAGGAGAAACCTGGTGCCGATGTCCAGCTTCGTGCCGGCGAAAACCGCGCCGTAGGCTGCAACGTCGAGGTCCAGCTCGGCGAGGTGTTCGACGACGGGCCCGGGGCTGCGTGCGGCCGCACCTTCGCCAGGTACGGGCTTGGGGTCGCCGGCAATGATCAGCCGTGATTTCTGCCGCGCCAGTTGGGGCTGGACGGTTTGGAAGTGACGCTCCAGGACAGCGTTCATCCCCAGTGACATGTGCTTGACCCGCCCGCCGGCGATGAGCACCACCTCCGGGGCGGCGTACCGGGCCACGGCGTGGGAGATTTCCTCGAGCTCCGCCAGCGTGCGGGGCAGCTGGAGCAGCACGGTCCCGGCACCGGCGAGCAACTTTTCCCCCAAAGGAAGCTGCTGGTAGCCTGCCAACCCCAGGACGGCGGCGTTGTTCCGCAGGGCACGCTCCCCCGTGATGAGGTCCTCGTGGACCCGGACCTGCCCGACGCCCAGGACCGCCAAGGCCCCCAAGGTAAGGGCGCCGTAGCGGTCACCGATTACTGCCAGGCTGCCCGGCGCATCCACGCGGCCGGCGGCGGCTTCGAGCAGGAGCCTGTCCGTGGCGTCCCAGGCCTGCAGGTTGGGCGCCTCAACATCGGGGTACCGCCTGAGCCTGCCGAGGATGTTGTCAAGGCTGTTCTCTGCCACGTTGTTCCTGCCGTTTGCCGGTGTGCCGGGTGGTTGGGTTGTCACTGCTGGAATGCGGGCAATTTCAGAATGGCAGCCACTGCCGCCCTGCCCGCACGGTTCGCCCCGATGGTGGACGACGACGGCCCGTAGCCCACGAGGTGCACGCGCGGCTCGGCTGCCACCTGGGTTCCGTCCATGGCGATCCCGCCGCCGGGTCCCCTCAGGTGCAGCGGCGCGAGGTGTTCAAGCTCCGCGCGGAAGCCGGTGGCCCACAGGATCACATCCGCCCGGAGGAGGCTGCCGTCGGTGAGGCGGACGCCGTCGGGCTCGATGGACGTGAGCATGGGCTGCCGCCGCAACGCGCCGCGCTTTTCCGCAGCCTGCAGGGCAGGTGTCCGGATCAGGCCGGTCACGGCAACAACGCTCTGCGGGGGCAGTCCCAGCCTGACGCGCTCCTCCACGAGGGCGACGGCGTCGTGCCCCGCTTTTGCGTCGAAGGTGGCGTCACGCCATTCGGGCTCGCGGCGGGTGAACCAGCTGGTGGTGGTGATCCGGGAGATCTCATCCACCAGCCCGACGGCGGAAATCCCGCCGCCCACCACAATGACGTGTTTACCGCGGAACTCCTCAGCCGAGACGTAGTCGGCCACGTGCAGCTGCCGGCCGAGGAAGGTGGCGCGGCCCGGATAGATGGGCCAGAAAGGCCTGGTCCAGGTGCCGGTGGCGTTAATGACGGCTTTGCCCGTCCAATCGCCGTGATCGGATCTGACCAGAAGGCGGCCGGCCGGATCCGTGTCTTCCCTGGCAACGGAGGAGACCTTGACCGGGCGCAGGACTTCAATCCCGAGTTGCCGTTCATAGGCCTCGAAGTACCTGCTCAGGAATTCTGAGCTGGGTTCCGCCGGGTCCACATCGGGCTTGGCAATTCCGGGGAGGTCGCTGATGCCGTTCACCGTTTCCATGATCAGGCTCTTCCAGCGGTGCCGCCACGCACCGCCCGGGCCCTGCTCGGCGTCGAGGATCGTGTATCCCAGCCCCCGGCGCTTCAGGTGGTAGGCCGCGGAAAGACCCGCCTGCCCGGCGCCGATGACCACAACGTCGGTGGTTCCGTTTTCCATGTCCGCAGGCCGGATTCCGCTAGACCTTCTTCACCACGGAGGATTTCAGCTGCATGGGCCCCACTCCGTCCACCTTGCAGTCGATGTCATGGTCTCCCACGCCGTCGACGAGCCTGATGCCGCGGACCTTGGTTCCCACCTTGATCACACCGGAACTTCCCTTGATCTTCAGGTCCTTGACCACCGTCACGGTGTCCCCGTCCGCGAGGACGTTGCCCACCGCATCCTTGATGATCCGCGGCCCCGGTTCCCCGTCGTCGGGCGCCGTCCCGGGGGCCCACTCATGGCCGCACTCCGGGCAGACCAGCAGCGCACCCATCTCGTAGGTGTGGACACTGGCACATTCCGGGCACGGCGGCAGGGACTCATTCACACCCCCATGATAATCGGGCCGCCGCACTGACAGGCGCGCGCCGCCGTCGTACTGTTGGGCCATACCTGAAGAAAGGCACCGAGCATGGCAACGGAGAATCGGGCAGCACCGCTGCTGGCGAAAGCATTGGGCATTGTCCTGGGTACAGATGAAATACCGCTGAGGTTACGTGCGTGGGACGGTTCAGAGGCGGGGCCGCCGGACGCACCCGTGCTGGAGTTCAGGCACCGCCGGGCGTTGCGGCGGATTTTGTGGTCGCCCGGTCAGCTGGGGCTGAGCCGGGCGTATGTTGCCGGGGACATCGACGCGCCTGGCGACATCTTCGCCGCCTTCACTGCCCTGAGCTCGGCGGGCAAGTTTTCCGAACCGGGTCCCTTCCGGCCGCTGACACCCCGCGAACTGGGCACACTGCTGCGGACGGCGGTCCGGCTCGGGGCGGTGGGACCCAATCCTGCGCCCCCGCCCGAAGAAGCAAGGATTACCCGCAAGGGCCGGCTCCACACGCGGCAGCGGGATGCTGCGGCAATTTCACACCATTACGACGTCGGCAACGACTTTTACGCCCTCGTGCTCGGTTCATCGATGGTGTACTCGTGCGCTGTGTGGAGTGAGGCTTCGGCCGCCGGCACCGAGGGGCTCCCGGCGGGTCTGGACGCTGCGCAGCGGGCCAAGCTTGACCTGGTCTGCCGGAAGCTCGGCCTCCAGCCCGGGATGAGGGTGCTGGACGTGGGCTGCGGCTGGGGCAGCTTTGCCCTGCACGCTGCACAGAATTACGGGGTCACGGTCGTTGGCGTGACGCTGTCCTCCGAGCAGGCCGTGCTTGCACGCAAACGGGCCGCCGAGGCGGGCCTGACCGAAAACGTCGACATCCGCGTGCAGGATTACCGGGATATCGATGACGGGCCGTTTGACGCGATCAGTTCGATCGGCATGTCCGAGCACGTCGGCCGGGAACAGACGCCGCACTATGTGGACACGCTGCACTCGCTGCTCCGGCCTGGGGGCCGGCTGCTCAACCACGCCATCTCCTGGAATGCCCGGCCAACCAAACCTGACCCCGATTCCTTCATCCCGCGCTATGTGTTCCCGGACGGCGAAATGCTGGGCCTCGGCGAAATGGTTACCGCGCTCGAAGGCGGCGGGTTCGAGATTCTTGACGTGGAGGCCCTGCGGCAGCACTACACCCTGACTTTGCGGGCATGGGTGCGGCGGCTGGAAACCAACTGGGACGAGGCAGTTGCCCTCACCAGCCTGGGCCGGGCGAGGATCTGGCGGCTGTACATGGCCTCCAGCGCCCTCGGATTCGAATCCGGCCTGACCGGAGTGAACCAGATCCTGGTTCAACGCGCCGGCGGTGCGCAGCCGCCGTTGCGCCGGACGGACTGGATCTAGCTGCCCGGTCCCGGCCGGCAGGCGGATAATCAAAAAGAGCCACCCCTGGGGGTGGCTCTTTTTGTGGACGGATGGTCCGGCTTGGTGGAGCTGAGGGGACTCGAACCCCTGACCCCCTGCATGCCATGCAGGTGCGCTACCAGCTGCGCCACAGCCCCAAATCGTTGTTCCCCCGGCCTTTCGGGCCGCTCGAAGCAACCTGATTAGCTTAATGGAAATCCGGGCCGTGCGCCAATCGGAGGGCGAGCTGGCCGGGCGGTCAGCTGCGGCGACGGGAGAAGTCCCCGCCGATGGGACTTCTCCCCCGGGAACGCGGGCGGGAAAAGACCACATGAGGGGGAATTGTGTGTCGCCAGCGCGGGCGTAACGGGCAACAAAAAAGTCCGCCGGAATCTTTCGATTCCGGCGGACTATCCGGTGGAGCTGAGGGGACTCGAACCCCTGACCCCCTGCATGCCATGCAGGTGCGCTACCAGCTGCGCCACAGCCCCGGACCTTCGCTGCCCCGTGATCTCCGGAGCAACTCAAATATCTTAGACCAGCATTTCCGAAAATTCCAAATCGGGCATATTCGGGCCGGTACGGCCGGTTATTCGGATTCCGAAGCGGCTGATGCCTTCGCGGATGCGTCGTCGGCAAGCTGAAGGTCGACGACGGGGCAGTCCTTCCAGAGGCGCTCCAGGGCGTAGAAGACGCGGTCTTCCTCGTGCTGGACGTGGATCACGATGTCAGAGTAGTCCAGCAGTACCCACCGGCCGCCGGCGCGGCCTTCGCGGCGGACCGGGCGGAGATCCTGCTTGGAGAGTTCTTCTTCAATGCCGTCCACGATGGCGTTGACCTGGCGTTCGCTGGGGGCCGATGCGATGAGGAAGACGTCCGCCAGGGCGAGGCGTTCGCTGACATCGAGCGCCACAATGTCGTGGGCGATCTTGTCCGCGGCGGCCTTGGCGGCGTGGCGGGCTGTGGCGATGGATGAATCTGATGCAGTCACGGGACTCCTTGTAGTTTTCTAAAGTTTTGTAGGGGGCGCAGCCGGTTAGCGGGAGAGACCGGTGGCGATGAGGATGACGCCCGAAATGAGGGCCACAATTCCGAAGACCAAAACGATGACCTGCATGAGCCGGAGCCGGTTGGCGCGGGCCAGGCCTGCCGTTGCCGCGTCCAGCGGTTCCAGCCCATGGGCGGAGCGTGCGGGTACGCGGTGCATGTCCTCGAAAAGACCTTCAGCCTCGGCCGAAGTATCGTCCGGCACTGCCGAAACCAGGCGCTTCGGCTCTGACGCCGCCCGGGCGGCAGCTTCGGCCCGGGCGATGACCCGCGACCGGCCCGACGGGCTCCCCGCTGCCGGTGCGGCGCCGGCCTGCCTGGATGCGGGAGAGGGCCGGCGGTTCTTGCCGCCTGGCCGGACTTTGGCTCCAGGCTGGGTCTGCACAGGCACGTAGGTGGTCGCCGGCGGTTTCATGACCGGCCGGTCGACACCCGGAACCTGGACGAATTCAAGCGGCGTAACCATGGCCAGGTTGTCCGCGGTTGCGGGACCCGACTGACCGGCGGCGGGACCTGGCTGAGCGGCCGGCCGGCCGGCAGCGGTCTGGGCGGACACGGCCTGGGTGGCTGCCGCCTGCCCGTGGGGGCCCTGTGCCTGGGTGCTCTGTGCCTGGGGGCTCTGTGGAGCGGAAGCCACCGCCTGCTCGGCCAGCTTCTGCTTGGCCATGGCCCGGCGGTTCAGGACGGCGGCACGCTCCGCGAGGGCGATCTGTTCCGCGAGGATGTCCGGGTCCACAGCCTCGGGGTCGAGGGAGGCGATGTGCTCCATTTTGGCAAGCTGGTTCTTGGCCTGCTCGGCAATGAGGGCACGCGTCGCCAGGGCCTGCTCCACGCTCATGCCGTCCGGCAGGCCCGTTCCTCCGGCGGGAGTTGACGGACCGGCTGCCGGGATACCCGGTGCGGGCGTGCCGGCGGTGGAAGCCCTGCCCGCTGCCGTGCCGGGTGCCTTACTGCCGGGTACCGGAGTGCCTGGTGCCGGAGCACCGGGTGCTGCGGCCGGGGAGCCTGGAGCTGCCGGAAGCGGCTTGCCCATCGGGGCGGCGATGATGGGGTTCGCTGAGGTGACAGCCTGTTCCTTGAGTTGCTGGAGCCTCAGTTGCCGCCGGGTGGGAGGACCGCCCGCCGAAAGCTGCCCTTCCTTTTCTTCAAGTTCCTTGATGGTGCGCAGCGCGGCACGGTCCCGCGCCCGGATTTCCGATGACCGCTGGGCCTGTGTTTTTTCCGGGACTGAATCCACCGGCGCGTCGGCCGCGCGGCGTTGTTTTGAGGCAGGCGAAACCTGGCCCGGGACCGTGGACCCGGTAGCCGTCTTCTCATCTCTGGCCTGCCGCAGTTCGCGGCGGCTGCGGACGGGGGGCTGTTCCTGACTCATTGAAAACTCATTCAGTACTTGCTGGCTCGTCTGTTTCGGTAAGTTGCTCAGCTTCGGGCGGAAAACCCTCGGCGTACAGCCCATATTTGGCGATGTATTGCACCACTCCGTCCGGTACCAGGTACCAGACGGGATTGTTCGCGGCCACCCTGGTGCGGCAATCCGTGGAGGAGATGGCCATGGCGGGCACCTCCAGCAGGCTGACGTCCTTCCGGCCCATCCCGTCGAGCACATGCCCCGGCCGGGTCACGCCGACAAAGTGGGCCAGCGACCACAGCTCATCGATGTCTTTCCAGGACAGGATCTGTGCCAGGGCGTCCGCGCCGGTGATGAAGAACAGGTCCGCATCGGGGCGCTGGGTCCGCAGGTCACGCAGGGTATCGATGGTGTACGTGGGGCCAGGCCTGTCGATATCCACCCTGCTGACGGTGAACCGGGGATTCGATGCAGTCGCGATCACCGTCATGAGGTACCGGTGCTCAGGCTTGCTGACGTGTTTATGCGTCTTCTGCCATGGCTGGCCGGTGGGGACAAAGACCACTTCATCCAGGCCGAACTTGGCGGCCACCTCACTGGCCGCAACCAAGTGGCCGTGATGGATGGGATCAAAAGTCCCGCCCATCACGCCCAGGCGCAGCCGTTCTTTCGCACCTTCACGGTGCAGAACACGGGAAATGTCAGTGGCCTTGGCCGCGGTCGTGCTTGTTGGGGTGCTGGCGGTGCGGATCCGCGTGCTCTTCGGTCGCGGTGTGGCGGTTGCCCAGGTTGGAGTAGGACAGCGTGATAAACATCAGCGCCAGCAGGATCGCGAACATCACGCCGCCGATCACGAACGGTGGCGCTATGAGCGGGGCCGCTTCCTCATGTTCAACGGCGGCGGCAACGGTCATGGCGATCTGCTGGAGCAGCATTTTCTCCCCTAGGGTTCAAGGATGTGGGCAGCGGATCTTCCCGCCGTTCCGGACTTCTGTCTATGTTACCGCGTTGTTAGCCGCGGACCTGGCCCTCGCCCTGCACGATCCACTTGGTGGTGGTGAGCTCGGTGAGGCCCATCGGGCCGCGGGCATGCAGCTTCTGGGTGGAGATGCCCACTTCGGCACCCAGGCCCAGCTCCCCGCCGTCGGTGAACCGCGTGGACGCGTTGACGATCACGGCCGCAGAGTCGATCTCCGCAATGAACCGTTCCGCGTTGGCCAAGTTGTTCGTGAGGATCGCTTCGGTATGGCCGGTGGACCAGGTGCGGATGTGCTTCACAGCGTCATCGAGGCTGTCCACCATGGCCACAGCGAGATCGAGGTCCATGTACTCGGTACCCCAGTCCTCATCCGTGGCGGGGGTGGATTCGATGGAAGCAGGCAGGGCGGCGCGGATGCGATCGTCCGCGTGAAGGGTGACGCCGGCACCGCGCAGTGCGGCGGCAACGGCCGGCAGCACCGTGGAGCGGGAGTGGACCAGCAGCGTTTCCACGGTGTTGCACACGCTGGGCCGCTGGGTTTTTGCGTTCAACAGGATGTCCACTGCCATCTCTTCACTGGCGGATTCGTCGATGAAGATATGGACGTTACCTTCGCCGGTCTCGATGACGGGAACGGCGGCGTTCAGCACAACGGACTGAATCAGGTCCCGGCCGCCGCGGGGAATCAGGACGTCCACACGGCCACGCGCCCGCATCAGCGCGTTGGCTCCTTCCCGGCCGTACTGGTCCACCGTCTGCACGGCGTCCGAGGGCAGGCCAACGCTGTTCAGGGCGTCACGGAGCACCTGGACCAGGGCTTCATTCGTGGCGGCCGCAGCCGTGCCGCCGCGGAGGATGACGGCGTTGCCGCTCTTCAGCGCGAGGCCGGCGATGTCAACGGTCACGTTGGGACGGGCTTCGTAGATAGCTGCCACCACGCCCATGGGTACGTTAATCTGGCGCAGCCGCAGGCCGTTGGGCAGGGTCTGGCCGCGGACCACGTTGCCTACGGGATCCGGCAGCGTGGCCAGGTTCTCCAATGCGTCCACCAGCCCGGTGATCCGGGCGTCGGTAAGGGTCAGCCGGTCCAGCATGGCCGCCGAGGTTCCGTTCGCCTTGCCTGCCGCCACGTCCTTGGCATTGGCCGCCAGGATGATGCTCTTGCGTTCCAGGAGGGCGGCGCCGATGGCGCGGAGGCCGCGGTCCTTCCAAGCCCGGTTGGCGCGGGACATCCGGCGGGCTGCCTGCTTGGAGCGGTCAGCAATGGCGTGGACGGCAGCCTCGACCTCCTCCGCCGACACGGACACTGCAGTCTTCGGCGACGCGGCATCCGGCGCCTTCGGGGCATCGGAGAGTCCCGTGTTGTCTCCGGAAGTCGCAGCAGTAGCGTGGGTCAGTGCCTCAGTCATGATCCAAGTTTAGGCGAGTCAGGGCCTCAGACCAGCACCAGGTCATCAACGTGAACAACTTCACGGTCATAGCCGCGCCCCAGGGCCTTGCCCAGTTCCTTCGTGGACCGGCCCAGCATTTGGGGTAACTCTGCCGCGGAGTAGTTGACCAGGCCGCGGGCGATGACCGTGCCGTCCATGCTGACCATTTCAATGGCGTCCCCGGCTTCAAAGTCGCCTTCGACGGCGGAGATGCCGGCCGGGAGCAGGGAGGTGCGGCGGTGGCGCACTGCCTTGACGGCGCCGTCGTCGAGAATAAGCCGTCCCCGGACCGAGGCAAGGTGTGCCAGCCACAGCAGGCGTACGGGCTTGCGGGCACCGTTCACCGTGAACCAGGTGCCAACATCCTCACCGGCCAGCGCTGCCGCGGCATTGGTGGTGGAGGTGACCAGTGCGTGGATGCCGGAGCCGGCAGCTATGGTGGCGGCCTCGACTTTGGTGGTCATACCCCCGGTGCCCACCCCGGCTTTGCCTGCCTTGCCGATGGTGACGCCGTCGAGGTCCTGCGGGCCTTCCACCAGGGGAATCCTCTTTGCCCCGTGGGCGGGCGGCCCGTCATACAGGGAGTCGACGTCGGAAAGCAGCACCAGCGCGTCGGCCCGAACCAGGTGCGCCACCAGGGCAGCGAGCCGGTCATTGTCGCCAAAACGGATCTCATGCGTTGCCACGGTGTCGTTTTCGTTGACGACCGGCACCACACCCAGGTTGACGAGGCGGTCCAGCGCGCGGAAAGCGTTGGTGTGCTGGCTCCGCCGCATCAGGTCATCGGCCGTGAGCAGCACCTGGCTGACGGTCACGCCGTGGGCACCGAAGGCCTGCGTGTAACGGGCCATCAGCAGGCCTTGGCCCACGCTGGCCGCAGCCTGCTGCGTGGCCAGGTCACGCGGCCGCTTGGCGAGGCCAAGCGGCGCGAGTCCGGCAGCGATGGCGCCCGAGGAGACCAGGATGATCTCCGTACCGGCGTTGCGCTTGGCCGCCAAGGCATCCGCCAGGGCGGTCAGCGCCTCCTCCGAGATGCCGCCTTTGATGCTGGTCAGCGACGACGAACCCACTTTGACAACGATCCTGCGGGCGCCGGCGAGCAGGCTGCGGTCGGCGGTCCGCTGTCGCGGTGCCGCCGTGGCAGAACTACTGGTCATCTTCTGCGCCCAGTCCACTCTCCTTGAGCGGCTTGGCGACGCGGCGGCTGCTGACCGATTCGGTCCAGATTCCAGCCTTGCGCTCGGCTTCGAGCTCGGCACGCGCGGCGGCCTTGGCATCCTTGCGTTCCTGCTGCTCCTCGCGCTTCTGGCCGCGGGTGGGGCGGTCGCCGATATCGGCGAACCGGACATCGGTGCCGCGGGGTGCAGCGAGGAGTTCCGCGCCGGCCATCATGGTGGGCTCCCAGTCGAAGACGACGCCGTCGTCCTCGCCGATCACCACAGTGTCACCCGGTTTGGCGCCCTGCTTGAACAGTTCGTTTTCCACGCCCAGCTTGGCGAGGCGGTCGGCGAGGTAGCCGATGGCTTCCTCGTTGGTGAAGTCGGTCTGCTTGACCCAGCGCACGGGTTTGTCACCGAGGACGCGGAACAGCGGCTCCAGGTTCTTCTCTTCGCGGCGGATCTTGAAGCCTGCTTCGTTGACGGCGCGGGGCCTCAGGACCGGCGGCTGGACCTTCGGCGGTGCGGCTGCGAGGGTGTCGCGGGCGGCCTGCACAATTTCGGCCATGGCGAAGCCGAGCTGGCGGAGGCCTTCGTGGCTCGTCGCTGAAATTTCGAAGACCCGGTAGCCGCGTGACTCCAGCTCGGGACGCACGAATTCAGCCATGTCCTTGCCGTCCGGCAGGTCCACCTTGTTCAGGGCCACCAGGCGGGGGCGGTGGTTCAGCGGAACCACGTCGCCGTCCGTGCCGGCGTAGCTCATGTCAACCGCGTACTTTTCCAGTTCGGCTTCGATGATGGCCAGGTCCGAAAGCGGGTCCCGGTCCGCTTCCAGCGTGCCGCAGTCCAGCACGTGCACCAGGGCGGCGCAGCGCTCCACGTGGCGCAGGAAGTGGTGGCCGAGGCCCTTGCCCTCACTGGCGCCTTCTATGAGTCCGGGGACATCGGCGATGGTGAAGCGGACATCGCCCGCCTGGACAACGCCCAGGTTGGGGATCAGCGTGGTGAAGGGGTAGTCGGCGATCTTGGGCCGGGCCGCAGACATGGCGGCGATCAGGCTGGACTTGCCCGCGGAGGGGAACCCCACCAGCGCGATGTCCGCGATGGACTTCAGCTCCAGGACGATGTCGCTGGACTCCCCTTCGATGCCCAGGAGCGCGAAGCCCGGGGCACGGCGCTTCTGCGACGACAGTGAAGCGTTGCCGAGGCCGCCCTGGCCGCCGGCGGCCGCAACGTATTCGGCGCCTTCGCCCACGAGGTCAGCCAGGACGGTGCCGTCCTTGGACTTGACCACGGTGCCGTCGGGCACGGGCAGGATAAGCGTCTCGCCGCTCTTGCCGCCGCGCCAGTCCCCCATCCCGGGTCCGCCGTTGGTGGCGTGGCGGTGGGGGGCGTGGTGGTAGTCCAGCAGGGTGGTGGTCTGGTGGTCAACGCGCAGGATGACGTCGCCGCCGTCGCCGCCGTTGCCGCCGTCGGGACCGCCCAGGGGCTTGAACTTCTCGCGGTGGACGGAGACACAGCCGTGGCCGCCGGTACCGCCGGATACGTGCAGTACTACCCGGTCTACAAAGCTCGCCACGTGGATCTCCTCAGTGCTGTTTCCTGGACGCCCGCAGGCGCCAAGATGATTGTAATGCGGTTAAAAGAACAGTGGAGCGGACCAAATGGCCCGCTCCACCGCTTCAGAACTATTTGTTACTCTGCAGCTGCAGCGGTAACGATGTTGACAACGCGGCGACCGCGGCGGGTGCCGAATTCGACAGCTCCCGGGGTCAGTGCGAACAGGGTGTCGTCTCCGCCGCGGCCAACGCCGGCGCCCGGGTGGAAGTGGGTGCCACGCTGGCGGACGATGATCTCGCCTGCGGAAACTACCTGGCCGCCGAAGCGCTTGACGCCGAGGTACTGGGCGTTGGAGTCACGACCGTTGCGAGTGGAGCTCGCGCCTTTTTTATGTGCCATTTGAAATGCCTGCCTCTAAATTCTGGGGAATCTGCTGAAAACCTGAACAGTAACGAAGGTTACTTGATACCAGTGATCTTGACCTTGGTCAGTTCCTGACGGTGACCCTGGCGCTTCTTGTAACCGGTCTTGTTCTTGAACTTCTGGATGACGATCTTCGGACCACGGAGGTCGTTGAGGATCTCAGCCGTAACAGTTACCTTGGCCAGGTCCGCAGCTGCGGAGGTGACCTTGTCACCGTCCACCAGGAGCAGGGCGGGCAGCTCAATGGTGCTGCCAGCTCCACCGGCGACGCGGTTGAGGGTAACGAAGTCTCCAACGGAGACCTTCTCTTGCCGGCCGCCTGCGCGGACAATCGCGTACACCACTTGGGAACTCACTTCTCTCGACGTTTATAACTAAATTTGCGTGCGGGCCCGGAACCAAAACTGGCTGGGATTCCCGCTGTGCCTCAACGCCGTGGGATCATAACCCAAGTGTTGGCGTAAGCACCGAAGATCTAGAATACGCTAATTTCGCCTTCGGCTGCAAATGAGGCTGGTTACGGCCGGTCGTCTGTGATAGGTCCCACTAGTGAACCGTCCGGACAATCCGAAACCGTGCCTGACTATCATACCGGCTGCAGACACCGCAGCCGTTCAGGCGTGCAGGCGCGGCGCGTCGAAGAAATCCAGCTCGAATCGGCAGGAGTGCCTGAACGCCTGAAGCATTGCGGCCTGTTCGTCCGCGGACGCCTTGCTGCCGGGCTCGCCGGCCATCGCGATCGCTTCGCGGGTTGCCTGAGCGAAGTCCTCGTCGGCATAGGTCCGCAACCATTCGGCATAGGGGTGGGCTTCGGGTGCGCCCGCTGCCAGGAACTGCGCATGCAGGGTCTGGCCCACTTCCGCGTAGAGCCAGAAGCACGGCAGGACTGCCGCCACCAGCACGGCGTAGCTGCCGGAGGCGGAGGCCGCAAGCAGGTGATCCACGTACGACTTGGTGACCGGGCCCAGGATGCGCTCCACGGTGCGGGTGCTGAGCCAGGTGCGATGCAGCTCGGATTCGACCTCGAGGCACTGTTGGGCGGACCTGGCCCAGAACAGCTGGGCGGCCTCCGTAGGCGCCAGCGCGCTGGCCCGGGCCAGGGCACGGGAATAGCCGTTGAGATAGATGGCATCCTGGGCGAGGTAGTAGGCGAACTGGTCCTCTACGAGAGTGCCGGCCGCCAGCCCGCGGATGAATTCGAGCCGGTAGATGGCGTCCAGGTCGGGGGCCGCCGCCCGGCGAAGGGTCGCAGCGAAATCTTCGCCGGTGAGTTCCGCGGCTGCGGATTGGGCTGCGGGATCCCCGGCTGCGGATTCAGCCGGAACCGGCGCACCGCCAACAGGTTTCCCGCCGGCCTCAGGCTGGTGGAAATGGTGGAAATGGTTAATTGGGCCGCTCCCGCTTCCCACCTCCAGCAGCCCGGACGCCTGAAGTGCACCCGCGAGCCAGGGCTTTACCTCCCGCAGTGACGCCTCCCAGTCCCCCAGCCTGGCCTGCGCCGTGGCCATGGCCGAGGACAGCGAGCAGCCGGTGCCATGGCTGTTGCGGGTGGGAATCCGGTCTCCGGCCACTTCCACCACCGGGCGTGACAGCAGCCCCCCGGCGTTGACGAGGGCATCCGGGCACGCACCGCCGTCGAGATGGCCCCCCTTGACCAGGATGGTGGCGCCGGTGGCAGCGGCCAGGCGCTTGCCCTGTTCCAGCGCGGTGGCCCAGCTGTGGGCGCGCGGCGCGGCCACAAGGATCGCCAGTTCGGCGAGGTTGGGCGTGATCAGGTCCGCCAGCGGCAGCAGGGTCCGCAGGGCAGCCTCCGCGGATTCTTCCAGCAGCCGGTCCCCGCTGGTGGCCACCATGACCGGATCCAGAACAACGACGGCGGGACGCACCTTTTCGAGCCAGCTGCGGACGGTGTCAATCACCTCCGCGTTGCCCAGCATGCCGATCTTGACGGCGTCGATGGTGATGTCATCACTGATCGCGTCAAGCTGCTGGCGCAGGAAGCCGGCCGGCGGCACGTGGACATCCCGGACCCCCCGGGTGTTCTGCGCGGTCAGGGCGGTGATGGCTGCCATGCCGTAACCGCCCAGGGCGGCGATGCTCTTGAGGTCGGCCTGGATGCCTGCCCCGCCGGACGGATCCGATCCTGCGATGGACAGCACCCGCGGAGTATGTCGCACCCCCGCCGCCGCCGCCGTCGAGGATCCGGGTGCAGGGCGCCGGGCAGAACCCTGCGCAGCAGATTGCGTTTCCTGGCTGCTGGAAGATTCTGAGGACGCGGGAGGAAGGACATAGGTCGAAGCCAAAGGAGACATCCCTTCGCCGGTACTAACCGGACAGGTTCAACGGGTGTGGATCTCAGCCGGCCCTTTGCGCGGCACCCCGTGTCAGTAACCCACCCTAGCGTTTACCCGCGTTTGCCGCCTCACATGAAGCCGAAACGGCGGAAGCCCGCACCGCCCCGGAAAAGGGCTGTGCGGGCTTCCGTGGAGGTGTCCAAGCCAACGGGTCAGAGTTCCGAAGCGGGTACTCCTACGCCGAGGATAATCGGCGCGTTGGTTTCTTTCGGCGCAGCCGCCGCACGGGCTTCGGTGCGCTCCGGCGCCTTGGCAGCATGCGTATGACCGGCACTGGCGACCTGAACGGCTTCGTGATGCTCCACCGTGGTGGCGTTGGCTGCGCCCTGGGCTCGGCTCGCGCTCCGGTTCCGCCGCGGACGGCGGGCCCGGGGCTGCTCGGTGTGGTCGGAATAGTCCTTCTCCGCCACGGCGGGAGCCTGGGCAGGTGCCTGGGCCTGGGCGGGAGCCTGGGCGGGTGCCTGGCCCTGGGCCTGCGAAGGCGCCGGACGGGCAGGCTCGGCGGGGGCAGCCGGGGCCGGTTCGCCAAGCTTGGCGAACGCCTCCGCCAGGCGGTCCAGGGTCAGCGCCGGAGCCTGGGGCTGTTCCTCGTGATGCTCCACGAACGGCAGCACCACCTGCTCGCCGCCGAACGTGAGGACCGCGGCAGGGCGGCCGGTGCTGTCCGTTTCGGACGGATGTGCCGGCGTCGAAGCAGGGGTTGCCGTGCCGGGGGTGCTGCCGGCAGCGCCTTGGGCTACTTCCTCGTCGTGCAGGTGGGCGGCGTGTGCAGCGGCTGCGATGTTGGCCAGGGCCACCCTTGTCGCTTCAGCCTTGGCATGGCGTTCGGCATCTGTCGGATCAGGGTGGACCGTGTGGATCTGCACGGGAGCTGCCGGCGCTACGTCCAGCGGCTGGCCGCCGCGGCCGCGGCGGCGCTTCCGGTCGGTCCGGGCGCCCTGCTGGGCTTCCGGGCGGGCGTCGTTGCGCTGATTGTCCGGCCGCTGTGTGTCCGGCCGGGTGTCCGCCCGCTGCACGTGGTGCTCGGCGGCGACGGTGTTGGCGCGGCGGTGCTCCACAGGATCGTCGTGGGTGACAATTCCGCGGCCGGCGCAGGCCTCGCACTGTTCCCCGAAGACTTCCAGCAGGCCGGTGCCCATGCGCTTGCGCGTCATCTGCACCAGACCCAGCGAAGTCACCTCAGCCACCTGATGCTTGGTGCGGTCACGGCCCAGGCATTCCACCATGCGGCGGAGCACGAGGTCGCGGTTGGACTCAAGGACCATGTCGATGAAGTCGATGACAATGATGCCGCCGATGTCCCGGAGCCGGAGCTGCCGGACCACTTCTTCGGCCGCTTCGAGGTTGTTCTTGGTGACGGTTTCCTCGAGGTTGCCGCCGCTGCCGGTGAACTTTCCGGTGTTGACGTCCACCACGGTCATGGCTTCGGTCCGGTCGATGACCAGCGAGCCGCCGGAGGGCAGGAAGACCTTGCGTTCGAGTGCTTTGTGGATCTGCTCGTCGATCCGCCAGGCCGAGAAGATGTCCTGGTCCTTGGTCCACTTTTCCAGCCGGCCCACCAGGTCCGGGGCCACGTAGGTTACGTAGGCCTCGATGGTGTCCCAGGCCTCTTCACCGGAGACGATCAGCTTCGAGAAGTCCTCGTTGAAGACGTCACGGACCACCTTGATGGTGAGGTCCGGTTCGCCGTACAGCAGTTCGGGGGCGAGGATCTTGGTGGAGGTGGACTGGCTTTCAATGCCCTCCCACTGTGCACGCAGCCGGTTGATGTCATGCGTGAGTTCCTCTTCAGAGGCACCCTCCGCGGCGGTGCGGACGATCACACCGGCGTGCTCAGGCAAACGGTCCTTGAGGATGCGCTTGAGGCGGTTGCGTTCGACGTCGGGCAGTTTGCGGGAGATGCCCGTCATCGAGCCCCCCGGGACGTAGACCAGGTAACGGCCCGGGAGGGAGATCTGGCTGGTCAGCCGGGCACCCTTGTGTCCCACGGGGTCCTTGGTCACCTGGACCAGGACGGTGTCCCCTGACTTGAGCGCATTTTCGATCCGGCGCTGCTTGCCTTCGAGGTTAACCGCGTCCCAGTTCACTTCACCGGCGTACAGCACGGCGTTGCGGCCGCGACCGATGTCAACGAATGCCGCTTCCATGGAGGGCAGGACGTTCTGCACCTTGCCGAGGTAGACGTTGCCGATCAGGGAGTCCTGCTGGGTCTTGGAGACAAAGTGCTCCGCCAGGACGCCGTCCTCGAGGACACCGATCTGGATTCTGTCGTCGCGCTGGCGGACGATCATCTGACGGTCCACGGATTCGCGGCGGGCCAGGAACTCGGCCTCGGTGATCACGGTCCTGCGGCGGCCGGTGTCGCGGGATTCGCGGCGGCGCTGCTTCTTGGCTTCGAGCCGGGTGGAGCCCTTCACACTGGTCACGCGGTTGTTGACCGGCGCTTCGGTAACTGCCCGCGGAGCCCGTACCCGGGTCACCGTGTTGGGCGGATCGTCGTCTCCGCCCCCGGTCAGCTCCAGGTCCTGGTCGCCACGGCGGCGGCGGCGGCGACGGCGGGAGGTCACCCCTTCGTCGTTCTGGACGGCGTTTTCCTCGTCGTCGTCACCGGCACCGTCCTCGGCGCCTTCGGAACCGTCGGTGTCGGCCCCGGCGTCGGTATCACCGGCGCGGCTGCGGCCTCGGCGGCCGCGGCTGCGGCGACGCCGGCGGCCGTTGGCGTCATCGCCTTCGCCCTCTTCGGCGTCGTCCTCTTCCGCCTCTTCCACCGCTGCCGGAACAGGGCGGACGACGGCGGTCAGGTCCGGTGCCTGGAACAGGACCGATGTGGCTGAGCCCGGTTCCAGGAACAGCGAACCAAACGGGCTGGCCGGCTCTTCGGCCGGAGCAGCAACCTGGTCAGGGGTATCTGTTGCGGGGGTTGCAGCAGGTGCGGTCACAGCAGCCGCGGTTTCCGCGGCAGGGGTTACAGCGGCCGGGGTTACAGCGGCCGGGGTTACAGCGGCAGGTGCGGCAGCAGGCGTTGTGGCGGGGGCAGCGGCGCCAGGCGCGTCCTGCGCTTCGGCGGCGGGGGTGCCAGCGGCTGCCGGTTCTGCCGGCACGGCAGCGGCTTCCGGTGCTGAAACGTTCGGCGCGGAGGTCTTTCGGGTGGCTACCCGACGGCGGCGGACCGGCTTCGTGTCGGCGTCCGCCGGCTCGGAAGCCGCGGGGCCGGCCGTGGCAGGCGCCGCTTCCCCTTCCGCGGCGGAGGTTTCAGTGTTCTCCACGGCGAAGGCCGGCAGCGGTTCCGCGGCTTCGGGCTTCTTGCGGGCGCGGGTCCGGCGGACGGGGGCCTTGGTGTCCGCGGCAGCCTCAACGACGGCAACTGACTCCAGGACCGCGGCAGTCCCAGCGTCGGTATCGGTCAGGGACGGCTCAGCGGCGGATGTTGCGACCGCCGCCTTCGGGGCCGCTTTGCGGCGGGTTCGGGGAGCCTTCGGCGGCACCTCGGGAGTTTCAGGAGCCCCTGTTTCAGCATTAACGGCTGGTACGTGTTCATTTTCCATATGTAGCTACACTCCTGCCCCTGATGTGCCGCCACATCCGGCACCCAATGGGGCACCTATTGTCAAAACCCGCAGGCGTTGACAGAAGTCAAGTGGATACTCCCAGGTTCGCACCGGCAATGGGGTGCGGCAGCCCGTGGGAGCCGTCGGCTGTGTCCTGAAACCCGTTGTTCTACACGCCACAACCAGGTGCCGACCAATGGAATTGCGGGAGGCCGGATCAGAGAATCCAAAGCCTGCCCTGCTCATCATTGGCGGTCTTGAAACAAGCCACCGGACCGGAGTCCGAATGTGGGTCGGCCTCCAGCCATGTTCATTCTCTCACACCCCGGCCCCGGGACTGCGGAAGCGCGGTCAACGAATCCGCTCCGGAGAGCCGGGCTGCCAGGGCGGCTGAGGTGCGGTGCTGGCCGAGCCGCCCTATTTGCTGAGGGGTGTGTTCAGCCGCCGGCGTTACAATCGGGCTAGGAGCACCCGAAACAAAGGACGCCAGACACCATGCCCAGTATGTCCCCGCACGGTACCGACACCACGCCTGCTTCCCGCACGGTCGGGGCCTCCCCCGCTGGAACACCTTCCAGCGAGGTGGCGGAGAGGACGGCACCCGGCCTGCCGCGCATGACCCGCAACCGGCCTTTCGGCTGGCTGATGGTGATCACGGGCATCATCGGCTGGCTTGCCTCGGGAACCCTGGTCCTGGAAAAGCTCGAAGTCCTCAAGGATCCCAACCACGTCACAGTGTGCGACGTGAATCCTTGGATTTCCTGCGGCCAGGTGATGCAGACCTGGCAGAGCGCGGTGTTCGGGTTCCCCAACATGTTCATCGGCATTGTGGCTTTCGCCGTCATCATCACCGCGGGCATGGCCCTGCTGTCCGGCGCCACGTTTGCCCGCTGGTACTGGGTGGGGCTTCAGGCCGGCGTCACCCTGGGTTTCGCGTTTGTGGTGTGGCTGTGGTCCCAGGCGCTGTACTCGATCCACATCCTGTGCCCGTTCTGCATGATCGTCTGGGCGGCCATGATCCCGCTGTTCGTCTGGGTCACCATCAGGAATATTAGCCACGGCGTGATCCCCATGCCCTCAGGCGCGGCCAAGGTCCTGGGCGATTCGGGCTGGATCATCACGGCGCTGCTCTATGTCGCCGTCATCGCCACCATCTTCTTCGCCTTTATTCAAGTGTTCGCGGGCACGTCCGGCTTCTAGCACACACAGAGAAAAGCCCCCGTTTCCGAAGAAACGGGGGCTTTTCTGTGTGCGCGGGGCGGGGTCACTTGGTGCCCGATGGACAGCCCGGAGCGGGCTTTAAGAGACCCCGCGTTCCCTAGCCCTGAAACCAGATCTTGATTTCGCGTTCGGCCGAGTCCACGGAGTCGGAGCCGTGAACCAGGTTCTGCTGGACCTTCAGGCCCCAGTCGCGGCCGAAGTCGCCACGGATGGTCCCGGGGGCAGCCGTGGTGGGGTCGGTGGTTCCGGCGAGGGACCGGAAGCCTTCAATGACGCGGTGGCCTTCGAAGATCGCGGCCACTACCGGGCCGCTCAGCATGAATTCCACAAGGGGCTCGTAGAACGGCTTGCCCACGTGCTCTTCGTAGTGCTGCTCCAGGAGTTCGCGGCTGGCGTCAACTTTTTTCAGCTCGGCGAGGGTGTACCCCTTGGCCTCAATGCGGCTCAGGATAGCGCCGCTGAGGTTGCGGGCCACGCCGTCGGGCTTGATCAAAACGAGGGTGCGCTCAATGCTCACAGTTGCTCCAATGCGTTTGGGGGGTTTCGGGACAAGTCTACGAGGCCGGCGGGGTGTCCCCGTGCGCGGCGTTCCATTCAGCCTGCTCGCGTTCGCGCTGCGCGGACTCCGAGTCGATCCTGATCCCGGTGCGGATCCCGTACCACCAAGCCAGGCCGAACAGTGCGCCCACCAGGAACATCATCGGCTCCACGATTCCGGTGAGGATCAGCACGATCTGAAGGATCCAGCCCAGTGCCACTCCCCACGGCTTGGAGAGCACCGCACAGGCGAATACCATGACCAGGCTGAGCGCAATGCCGGTCCCCAGAATCAGGGCCGGCGGGAATTCACCGCGCCTGAGTCCGAAGACGGCAAGGGTGGCAAAAAAGACCACAAAAGCTTCGAGCAGCAGGACCGTGGAGGCGAACATCACCTTGGTGGAACGCCGCTTTTTGGGCATCCCCGGACGCCATTCACGTTGTGCCTTGGTCAGCTTTGCCACGGCTAGGCCTCCGTCTTTCCAAGCAGGATCCGGGCCTCGGCCACCAGGGTGATCGAACCGGTCACCAGGACGCCGCCGGACAGGTCATCGTTGGCTTCAGCACGTTCCACAGCCCACTCCAGGGCGTCGTCGAGCTTCTCCGCAATGTGGATGTTGTCCTCGCCAAACCCCAGTTCCACGGCCAGTTCCGCCAGCTCCGCCGCCGGGACAGCGCGCGGGGAGTTGGACTGCGTGAAGCAGTATTCCTCCGCCAGGCCGCCCAGGGATTCCTTGAGCTGGCGCAGGATCTCCTCGGCGTCCTTCTCCTTCAGCACCCCTACCACCGGGACAAGCCGGGTGAAGGTGAAGGCTTCCTGGATTGCTTCGGCGGAGACTTTGATGCCGTCCGGGTTGTGGGCTGCATCCACAATGATGGTGGGTGCGGTCCGGACAACCTCCAGCCGGCCCGGCGAGGTGACGGACGCGAAGGCTTCCTGCAGCACTTCTGGGTCCAATTCCTTCTCGCCGCCGAAGAAGGCTTCGAGCGCTGCCACGGCCACCGCGGCGTTCTGGGCCTGATGCGCGCCGTGCAGCGGCAACAACAGGTCCGGGTACCGGCCGGCGATGCCCTGGATGCTGACTACCTGCCCGCCCACGGCAACGGTCCGTGACTCGACGCCGAATTCGACGCCTTCGAAGCGGAACGGCACCCCTACGTCCTTGGCCTTTTCAAGCAGCACCTGGGCAGCGTCAACAGGCTGTGCGGCGCTGACGAGGTAGCCGCCGGGTTTGATGATGCCGGCCTTTTCGTAGGCGATGTCTTCGGTGGTGTCGCCCAGCAGGTCCGTGTGGTCCAGCGAGATGGGCGTGATCACCGAGACCTGTCCGTCGCCCACGTTGGTGGCGTCGGTGATGCCGCCGAGGCCCACCTCGATGACGGCAACGTTAACCGGCTGGTCAGCGAAGATGGCGAAGCCCAGAATGGTCAGGCACTCAAAATAGGTCAGCCGGGGCTCCCCTTCGGCCTCCAGCTCGGAATCGACAATCTGCAGGTAGGGCCGGATCTCATCCCAGATGCGGACGAATGTTTCGTCGCTGACGGGGTGGCCGTCGATGCTGATGCGCTCGGTGACCTTGGACAGGTGCGGGCTGGTGTAGCGGCCGGTGCTCAGGCCGTGGGCACGCAGCCCGGCTTCGATCATCCGGGCCGTGGAGGTCTTGCCATTGGTACCGGTGACGTGGATGATCGGGTACGCCTTGTTGGGCTCGCCCAGAACGTCCATGGCCCGGAACAGGGGCGCCAGCCGCGGCTCCATCTTGTTTTCGGGCGCACGCCCCAGCAGCTCGGCGTAGACGCTTTCTACGGAAAATTCGTCAGTCATGGCTCAGGCCTCTGCTTTTTCGACGGTGATGCGGGGGTCGCCGGACTCGGCCGGAACAGTGTCCAGCTCAAGGGTCAGGGTTTCGGTCTTGACCAGCTCGGTGTTGGCCACCAGCGCATCCAGGACAGCCTGGCTGGCCGTCACGGTGGTCCGGATCCGGTCGCTGACATTCAGCCCGGCGTCCTTGCGTGCCTGCTGGATGGCCCGCACCAGATCGCGGGCGGTTCCTTCGGCTTCGAGCTCCGGGGTGAGCTCAGTGTTGAGCACCACGAATCCGCCGCCGGGCAGCACCGCTACTGACGCCGATCCGCCGTCGGCCTCTGCCACCACAGTCTCCAGGGTGTACTCCTGCGGTTCCAGCTCCAGACCACCGGCGGTGACCACGCCCTCGTCGGAAACGGACCAGTCGCCGGACTTGGAGCCCTTGATGGCCTGCTGGACGTTTTTGCCCAGGCGCGGTCCGGCGGCCCGGGCGTTGACCACGAGCTTCTGCTCGATGCCGAATTCCTCCGGGGAGGCGCTCTCTGCGTCCAGCAGCCGGACGGAACGGATGTTCAGTTCATCGGCGACGACGGCGGCGAAACCTTCCAGCGCATCCGCGCCGGGTGCCACGACAGTCAGTTCCTGCAGCGGCAGGCGGACGCGGAGGTTCGCGGCCTTGCGGAGCGAGGACCCGGTGGAGCAGATCTGCTGCACGCGGTCCATCGCTTCCACCAGCGCGGCGTTGGCCGGGAAGAGGTCAGCGTCCGGCCAGTCGGCCAGGTGCACTGAGCGGCCCCCGGTCAGGCCGCGCCAGATCTCCTCGGAGACCAGCGGCAGCAGCGAGGCGGCCACGCGGGACACCGTCTCCAGCGCGGTGTACAGGGCGTCGAACGCGTCGGCACTTTCATCGAAGAAGCGCTGGCGGCTGCGGCGCACGTACCAGTTGGTGAGCATGTCCAGGTAGCTGCGCAGTTCGTCGCAGGCGCCGGAGATGTCGTAGCTGTCCAGTTGCGCGGTCATGTTGCGGACCAGGTCCCCGGTGTTGGCCAGCAGGTACTGGTCCAGGGTGTCGGCGTAGCCGTCGTAGCGAAGCTTTGCCTCGTACCCGGCCGCTTGTCCTGCAGCAGCGTTCGCGGCGTTGGTGTACAGCGTAAAGAAGCTGTAGACATTCCACAGCGGCAGAATGACCTGGCGGACGCCGTCGCGGATTCCCTGTTCGGTGACCACCAGGTTTCCGCCGCGCAGGATGGGGCTGGACATCAGGAACCAGCGCATGGCATCTGACCCGTCGCGGTCCAGGACTTCGGAGACGTCGGGGTAGTTGCGCAGGCTCTTGGACATCTTCTGCCCGTCAGAGCCCAGCACGATGCCGTGGCTGATGACGTTCCGGAAGGCCGGCCGGTCGAAGAGCGCGGTGGAGAGGATGTGCAGCATGTAGAACCAGCCGCGGGTCTGACCGATGTACTCCACAATGAAGTCGGCCGGGTTGTGCGTGTCGAACCAGGCTTCGTTTTCGAACGGGTAATGGACCTGGCCGTACGGCATGGAGCCGGAGTCAAACCAGACGTCCAGGACGTCCTCCACGCGGCGCATCACGGACTGGCCCTCTTCGGGGGTCCGGGGATCGTCCGGGTTCGGCCGGGTCAGTTCGTCGATGAAGGGGCGGTGCAGGTCCACCTGGCCGGCCTTGTTCAGCGGCAGCCGGCCGAAGTCGGCCTCGATCTCGGCGAGGGAGCCGTAGACGTCGGTGCGCGGGAATTCGGGGTCGCTGGACTGCCACACCGGGATGGGGCTGCCCCAGTAGCGGTTGCGGCTGATGGACCAGTCGCGGGCGTTGGCCAGCCACTTGCCGAACTGGCCGTCCTTGACGTTCCCCGGGATCCAGTTGATCTCCTGGTTCAGCTCGGACATCCGGTCCTTGAACTTGGTCACTTCCACGTACCAGGAGGACACTGCGCGGTAGATCAGCGGGTTGCGGCAGCGCCAGCAATGCGGGTAGCTGTGCTCGTAGCTGGCCTGGCGGACCAGGCGTCCCTGGCCGCGGAGCACCTGGGTGATGGGCTTGTTGGCGTCGAACACCTGCAGGCCCACGATGTCGTGAAGGTCGCCGTGGCTGAAGAGCGGCAGGAACTTGGCACCTTCGTCCACGGACAGGACCACCGGGATGCCTGCTTCTTCGCAGACCTTCTGGTCGTCCTCGCCGTAGGCGGGGGCCTGGTGCACGATGCCGGTGCCGTCGGTGGTGGTGACGTAATCCGCCACCAGGAAGCGCCAGGCGTTCTGGGTGCCGTACTTTTCGGTGTCGCTGAAATCGTGCCACAGCGGCTGGTACTGCAGGCCCTCAAGTTCCGCGCCCGTGTGGGTTGACACGACGGCGGCCTCGGCGGAGGCGAAGTCCTCGTAGCCCAGGTCCTTGGCATACGTCGAGAGCAGGTCGGCGGCCAGCAGGAAGCTGCCGGTGACCGGCGCGTCCGGCGCGGCAGCCTTCACGCCACCGGGACCGGCAGGGAGGACGGCGTAAGTGATGGAAGGGCCGACGGCGAGCGCAAGGTTCGTGGGCAGCGTCCAGGGGGTGGTGGTCCAGGCAAGCGCCTGAACGCCGGCCAGCTGCCGGGACAGCTCCGACTCCCCCGCCGTGATGGGGAAGGTGACGGTAACGGTCTGGTCCTGGCGGTTCTTGTAGACGTCGTCATCCATGCGCAGTTCATGGTTGGACAGCGGCGTCTCGTCCTTCCAGCAGTACGGCAGCACTCGGTAGCCGTTGTAGGTCAGGCCCTTTTCGTGCAGCTGCTTGAAGGCCCAGAGAACGGACTCCATGTACTCGACATTGAGCGTCTTGTAGTCGTTGTCGAAGTCCACCCAGCGGGCCTGGCGGGTGACGTAGCTCTTCCACTCGTCGGCGTACTTCATGACCGAGGCTCGGCAGGCATCGTTGAACTTGTCGATGCCCATGGCCTCGATCTGGGTCTTGTCCGTCATGCCCAGCTGCTTCATGGCTTCGAGTTCGGCGGGCAGCCCGTGGGTGTCCCAGCCGAAGCGGCGCTCAACCCGGCGGCCGCGCTGGGTCTGGTAGCGGCCCACCAGGTCCTTGGCGTAACCGGTCAGCAGGTGGCCATAGTGCGGGAGGCCATTGGCGAAGGGAGGTCCGTCGTAGAAGACGAACTCGTTGCTGCCCGGCTGGCCGCCGGGCGCATCGACGCTGCGCTGGTCGATGCTGGCCTGGAAGGTGCCGTCCTGCTCCCAGTACTTCAGGATGCGCTCTTCGATCTCCGGGAACTTAACGGAGGCAGAGACGCCGGCGCCGCTCGAAGCGGTGGCCGAAGGGGAAGATGAGGCTTTGGGATAATACGTCATTCTCGACATCCTGGGTTGAACTGGTGAACCGTCCGGACACTGCCGGCCGGTTCTTTTCAGGATGCGAGGACGGCTCCTGTGTTGTCCTGGGACTGTTGTCCCGGGACGACACACTGACCGCGGTACCACCTCACTTACCGGCGCTGCACCTGCTCCGCGAAGAGCCGGGGCCGCACCGGCCGCTCATTACAGCTGTAACGGGCATACCCGTCCGGTTCTAATGACACCGCTGCCGGTTTCCAGGCGGTCGGTGCGTTCTTCCGGAAGCTCACCGGTGATAGCCGGGTCATAGCCACCATAGAGTCTACTATCGCCGGGCCGTTCACCGCCATTCCCCGCGTTGACTCATAGAAAACCTCCGCGTAGCCGGATACGTTGCCTCAATTGAAAACCTCCGCGTAGCGGCGTGGTTTCCGGCGGTGGCAGCGGATGCGGGTTATGCCCGTTTTCATGGAGCTCACTA
>NZ_JARESG010000020.1 GCF_029076445.1 Pseudarthrobacter naphthalenicus | reverse complement strand
AGACCTACGAGGTCGCCAAACGCGGTTCGGGCAAGCAGCAGGCCGCGACCACCATGGCCTTCGTCCGGCTCCTCAAGGACCTCATGCGGGACAAGAACTTCGGCAAGCACATCGCCCCGATCATCCCCGACGAAGCCCGCACGTTCGGCATGGACGCGTTCTTCCCCACGGCCAAGATCTACAACCCCAAGGGTCAGAACTACCTCTCCGTGGACCGCGACCTCGTCCTGGCCTACAAGGAATCCGCGCAAGGCCAGCTGATCCACCCCGGCATCAACGAAGCCGGCGCCGTGGCCGCGTTCACCGCCGCCGGCACCTCCTACGCCACCCACGGCGTGCCGCTGGTTCCGGTCTACGTGTTCTACTCCATGTTCGGCTTCCAGCGCACCGGCGACGCGTTCTGGGCCGCCGGGGACCAGATGGCCCGCGGCTTCATCATCGGCGCCACCGCCGGGCGGACCACCCTGACCGGCGAAGGGCTCCAGCACGCTGACGGCCACTCGCCGCTGCTCGCCTCCACCAACCCGGCCGTTGTGACCTACGACCCCGCGTTCGGCTACGAAATCGGCCACATCATGCGCGACGGCATCGAACGCATGTACGGACCCGACTCCACCGACCGGAACCTGATGTACTACCTCACGGTCTACAACGAGCCGATCACCCAGCCCGCGGAACCCGAGGACCTCGACGTCGACGGCGTCCTGAAAGGCATCTACCTGCTCGCCCCGGCAAAGATCGACGGTCCCCGGACCCAGATCCTGGCCTCCGGCGTCTCAGTCCCCTGGGCCATCGAGGCCCAGCGGATCCTCGCCGAGGACTGGGGCGTCTCCGCGGACGTCTGGTCCGTCACGTCCTGGACCGAACTGCGCCGCGACGGCATGGCCGCCGAGGAAGAAGCCTTCCTCAACCCCGGCAAGCCCGCCCGCGTCCCGTTCGTCACCCAGCAGCTCGCAGGGGCCACCGGCCCCGTCGTGGCAGTCTCGGACTACATGAAAGCCGTCCCGGACCAGATCCGCCAATTCGTGCCCAACGAATTCGCCACCCTCGGCGCAGACGGCTTCGGCTTCTCCGACACCCGCGCCGCAGCCCGCCGCTTCTTCAAAAACGACACCCACTCCATCGTGGTCCGTTCCCTGGAGATGCTGGCGCGCCGTGGTGAAGTTGATGCCCAGGCCCCGGCCCAGGCCATCGAAAAGTACCGCCTCCACAACGTCAATGCCGGTTCCACCGGCAATGCCGGCGGCGAGTCCTGATCAGCGGGCGCTGATCAACGGTCAGCCGAAATGAACGACGACGGCGGTCCCCACCGAAAGGAGGGGGCCGCCGTCGTCGTTCCCTTCCTTTTGCCGTGCGGGCTTGCGCCTGTGACGCACATCCGCCGACGTTGTAGCCTTTGCACAAAATGGAGCTTGCGGGGCGGGCGCCGTATGCTCAGAAGATGCCTGAGCCAACCACCCCGACTGCGAAGCGCAAGCCGGCTTCGCGCAGCACCGCGCCGGAGAAGTCTGAAACCCTGAAAAAACTCAGGGCGAGCGTCGGCCAGCTGTCCACCACCACACTGCGGCAGTTGGAGAAGTCACTGCCCTGGTACTCCCGGCTCAGCTCCGACGAACGTTCGGCCCTGGGCATGGTTGCGCAGAACGGCATCGCCGCATTTGTCACCTGGTATGAGCGCCCCAGTTCGCCGTCGTGGATCCTCTCCGACGTCTTTGGTACGGCCCCCACCGAGCTGACCAGGTCCATCAGCCTGCAGAAAGCCCTCCAGCTGATCCGGATCGTGGTGGAGGTGGTGGAGGACCAGGTGCCGGTGATCGCCCCCGAAGCGGACCAGCCCTCGCTCCGGGAGGCCGTCCTGCGCTACTCCCGTGAAGTGGCATTCGCGGCTGCAGATGTCTATGCCAGGGCCGCCGAGTCGCGCGGTTCGTGGGACACCCGGCTGGAGGCGCTGATCGTGGACGCCATCCTGCGGGGCGAAAACACGGATGCGCTGCGGTCAAGGATCGCTGCCCTGGGCTGGAAAGCCCAGGAGCGCTTCACCGTCATGGTGGGAAATTCCCCCTCCGAGCCCAGCGCCAGCTATGTCAGCGAATTGCGTCGTCTGGCCGGGCGCTACGCGGAAGACGCCCTGGTGGGAATTCAGGGTGACCGTCTGATCCTGATCCTCGGCGGCGTTCAGGACCGCGAGACCGCGTACCTTAAGCTCAGCGAAATGTTCGCGCCCGGACCGGTGGTCTACGGCGCCGAGGCCGGCTCGCTGCTGGAAGCCAGCGGATCGGCCCAGTCGGCCTTCGCCGGCCTGACCGCCGCGCGCGCCTGGCCCTCGGCCCCACGGCCGGTAGCGGCGGACGACCTGCTGCCTGAACGCGTCATTTCCGGTGACGAGGCGGCGCGCCGCTCCCTCGTCAAAAACATCTACCGCCCCCTGGTTGCCGCCTCAAACGGGCTGGTGGAGACGCTGGGCACCTACCTCGAGCTCGGCCATTCACTGGAGGCGACAGCGCGGGAACTCTTTGTGCACGCCAACACGGTGAGGTACCGGCTCAAGCGCGTCTGCGACGTCACCGGCTGGGATCCGCTCCTTCCCCGCGAAGCGTTTGTGCTGCAGGCAGCCCTTGTGGTGGGCCGTCTTGCCGCGCCGCCTAAAGCGCCCGCCGAACGTAATCCGGCGCGGAATCAGTCCTGACTCGTTGTAGACTTCCTACAATCTGACCCCTTGAGCTTGGTGCAGAGAAACACCACGGAATGTCACAGTAATTTGGAAAGCTGGTTAAGTGCTTGCAATAGTCTGCCCTGGACAGGGCTCACAGACCCCGGGTTTTCTGGCCCCTTGGCTGGAACTGCCTTCGGTAGCAGGCCACCTGGCCTCCCTTAGCGAGATTGCAGGCATCGACCTGACAGCGCACGGGACCACCTCGGATGAGGACACCATCAAGGACACTGCCGTTGCGCAGCCCCTGATCGTGGCTGCCGGGCTGGTTGCCGCAAGGTCCCTGTTCGACGTCGAACTTGGCTCCCTCCCGGTGATCCTTGCCGGGCACTCTGTCGGTGAGATCACTGCTTCGGCCCTGGCTGGAGTGCTCACCGAAGAAGAAGCCATGACGTTTGTCCGCGAACGGGCCAACAGCATGGCCGCGGCCGCAGCTGTGACCCCGACCGGCATGAGCGCCGTGGTGGGCGGCGATCCGGCCGAGGTGCTGGCCGCCATCGAAGCGTCCGGAGCCACCCCGGCCAACGTGAACGGCGCCGGCCAGACCGTGGCTGCGGGGACGTTCGAACAGCTCAAGGCCCTCGCGGACCATCCGCCGGCCAAGGCACGCGTGATCCCCCTGAAGGTAGCGGGAGCTTTCCACACGTCGCACATGTCCCCCGCGGTGAGCGCCCTGGAAGCGCTGAAGCCGGCCCTCAAGCCGCAGAAGCCGCAGGTGCCGTTGCTGTCCAACTTTGACGGCCGTGAAGTGATCGACGGCGAGGCCGCCGTCGATAGCCTCATTGCCCAGGTCTCCCGGCCGGTCCGCTGGGACCTGTGCATGGAGACGCTGCTGCAGCGCGGCGTCACTGGCCTGATTGAACTCGCACCGGCAGGCACGCTGGCTGGCCTCGCAAAGCGCGGCATGCCCGGCGTCAAAACCGTCGCAGTCAAAACCCCTGACGACCTCACGGCCGCACTGGCACTCTTCGCAGAATTGGAGGGAGACGCATGAGCGTTCCCACGCTTAACCAGTCACCCGTCAACCAGTACAGCCGCATCCTCGGCCTGGGCGCTTACCGGCCGGACGTCATCGTCACCAACGAGGACGTCTGCCAGTGGATTGACTCTTCCGACGAATGGATCCGCCAGCGCACGGGGATCATCACGCGCCACCGGGCCTCCGCTGATGTCAGCGTCATCGACATGGCATCAGGTGCAGCGCAGGAGGCCCTCGAAAAGGCAGGAATCGACGCCTCTCAGCTCGGTGCCGTGATCGTATCCACCGTCACGCACCCCTACGCCACGCCCTCAGCTGCTGCTGCCGTGGCCGAGCGCATCGGCGCGACGCCGGCACCTGCCTTCGACATCTCCGCGGCCTGCGCAGGGTACTGCTACGGCATCGCGCAGGCTGATGCCCTGGTTCGTTCCGGTGCCGCAACGTACGTGTTGGTGGTGGGGGCGGAAAAGCTCTCCGATGTTATCGACAACCGGGAACGCACCATCTCCTTCCTCCTCGGCGACGGCGCCGGCGCCGTTGTCATCGGCCCGTCAGACACCCCGGGCATCGGCCCTTCGGTGTGGGGCTCGGACGGCAGCAAATGGGATGCGATCGGCATGACGCGTTCCATCCTTGATGTGCGGGACCTCAGCATGGCCGCCCGGCAGTCCGATGAGTCCGGTGACTTCGCCCTGCTGGAAGAGGCGCAGGAACTGTACCCCACGCTCCGCCAGGACGGGCAGACCGTCTTCCGCTGGGCAGTCTGGGAAATGGCCAAGATGGCAGAGCAGGCGCTCGTGGCCGCCGGTGTCAAAGCCGAAGACCTCGTCGCCTTCATTCCCCACCAGGCCAACATGCGGATCATTGATGAGATGGTCAAGAAGCTCAAGCTTCCCGAGTCCGTCAAGGTAGCCCGGGACATTGCCGATGCCGGAAACACCTCGGCCGCGTCCATTCCCCTGGCCACCCACCGCCTGCTGAAGGAAAACCCTGAGCTCAGCGGGGGCCTCGCCCTCCAGATCGGCTTCGGCGCCGGGCTGGTTTTCGGTGCGCAGGTCATCGTTCTTCCTTAAACGTCCCACACAGGCCGCACCCCCGCGGGCTGAACCGTTTCCGGCATCCCCTGCCGGCAATAACAAGAAAAGGAGCCGTCAATGGCTAGCAATGAAGAGATCCTGTCCGGCCTGGCCGAAATCGTCAACGAAGAAACCGGCCTGGCCCCCGAGGCTGTCGAACTGGACAAGTCCTTCACCGAGGACCTGGACATCGACTCAATCTCCATGATGACCATTGTGGTTAACGCCGAAGAGAAGTTCGGCGTGCGCATCCCGGACGAAGAGGTCAAGAACCTCAAGACCGTGGGCGACGCCGTGAGCTTCATCGCCGGCGCACAGGCCTAGCCAAGGCTTCGGCCCCTTAAGGCTGACAGGACTGCCGGCCCGCCCCATCGGCGGGGCCGGCAGTCCACCCTATTTCCGGGCACTAGCTGCCCAACACGCGGGACCCCGCCGGAGTAACCGGATACGGCCTGCCCACCGACAGAGAGTGATCCAATGACACGCAAAGTAGTCATTACCGGTCTGGGTGCCACCACACCCATCGGCGGCGACGTACCGACAATGTGGAACAACGCATTGAAGGGCGTCTCCGGTGCCCGCACCCTGGAGGACGATTGGGTTGCCAAATACGAACTGCCCGTCCACTTCGCCGCCCGCTGCACCACCCCGGCATTGGATGTCCTGAGCCGTGTCGAAGCCAAGCGGATGGACCCGTCCACCCAGTTTGGGGTCATCGCCTCCCGTGAGGCATGGGCGGATTCCGGCATCACCGAAATCGACCACGACCGCCTTGCGGTCGCCTTCGCCACCGGCATCGGCGGCGTGTGGACCCTGCTGGATGCCTGGGACACGCTGAAGGAGAAAGGGCCCCGCCGTGTCCTCCCGATGACGGTGCCCATGCTGATGCCCAACGGCGTCGCAGCGGCCGTCAGCCTCGATCTTGGCGCCCGCGCGGGCGCCCACACCCCTGTTTCGGCCTGTGCATCCGGCACCGAGGCCCTTCACCTGGGCCTGGACCTCATTCGCTCCGGCAAGGCCGACGTGGTCATGTGCGGCGGCGCCGAGGCGGCCATCCACCCCATGCCCCTGGCCGCGTTCGCTTCCATGCAGGCGCTGTCGCGCCGCAACGACGACCCGCAGGGCGCCTCCCGTCCCTATGACCTCGCCCGCGACGGCTTTGTGATGGGCGAAGGCGCCGGCGCGCTGGTCCTCGAGGCCGAGGAACACGCCCTTGCCCGCGGTGCCCGCATCTACGGTGAACTCGCCGGCACCTCCGTGACCGCTGACGCCTATCACATCACTGCTCCGGACCCCCAGGGCCTGGGCGCCACCCGCGCGTTGAAGGCAGCCATGTTCGACGGCCGTATCCAGGCCGAAGATGTGGTCCACGTCAATGCGCACGCCACCTCCACCCCGGTCGGTGACAAGCCCGAGTACACGGCTCTCTACGCTGCCTTGGGTAGCCACCTCGACAGCGTGGCAGTCTCCGCCACCAAATCGCAGATGGGACACCTCCTCGGTGCCTCAGGCGCCGTGGAGGCAGTACTGACGGTGCTGGCCGTCTATGAACGCAAGGCGCCCGTGACCATTAACCTCGAGAACCAGGACCCTGAGATCCCCCTGGACGTTGTCACTTCAGCCCGGGACCTTCCGGCAGGGGACATTGTGGCGCTCAGCAACTCGTTCGGTTTCGGCGGCCACAACGCCGTCATCGCCGTCCGCAGCGTCTAAGACCAGCCCCGCTGAGACAAAGGAGGCCCCGCCGTTGTGCACTGCACAACGGCGGGGCCTCCTTTTTGCTATGGAGATTGATGGACGACGGCGGGACGCACGGTTTGAAGGCGTCCGGCGGTTCTCAGCCCACCTGGTGCAGCCAGCGGACGGGTGCACCCTCCGCGGCGTGGCGGAAAGGCTCGAGTTCCTCATCCCAGGCCTCACCGAGGGCAAGGGAGAGTTCGTGGTAAACAGCGGACGGATCGCCTGCGCCTGATTCGTAGGCGTAGCGGATCCTGTCCTCTGACACCGTGATGTTGCCGTGGACATCGGTGGTGGCGTGGAAAATTCCTAGTTCGGGGGTGTGGGACCAGCGGCCGCCATCGACGCCCTGGCTGGGTTCCTCCGTGACCTCATAGCGCAGGTGCGCCCAACCACGAAGCGAGGACGCCAGTAGGGAGCCGGTGCCCGGGGTGCCGGTCCAGGAGAGCTCGGCCCTAAACATTCCGGGCGCGGCAGGTTGAGGGGTCCACTCAAGATCCGTTCGCTTATCCACGACGGATCCGATAGCCCACTCGACGTGCGGGCACAGCGCCGTAGGCGCCGAGTGTACGAACAGCACACCGCGGGTCATTGCAACAGACATTCCATCCTCCATAGCTGTAGGTACGTCTTCCCCAACGACCTCTGCCTGGATGAAACTGCCCGTGCTGTGGTTCCAGCGGCGGTGCTCCTGCTGATATTAAGCTGTGTCCGGACTCGCTGTTCCGCGCGAAGCGAAGGAGCTTCAAGCGAAACTTGAAAGTTGCCGGACGTGACTCTTATTGTGCCGTACCCCGCCTCATTACGCCAGTGCGACGAGGAATACGTGAACGGCCCGCCGGCGGTCCTCCCGTAGGAGGCGCCCGGCGGGTTCAGGCTCGGGGATGCGCCTGCTGGTAACTTCTGCGCAGCCGATCCACCGATACGTGCGTGTAGATCTGGGTGGTGGCCAGGCTGCTGTGGCCGAGGATTTCCTGGACGGCACGAAGGTCCGCTCCGCCGTCCAGCAGGTGCGTGGCCGCGGAGTGCCTCAGGGCATGCGGGCCGGTCGCGGATGTATCGCCCAGGGCCTCGAAGAGGTCCTTGACCACGGAGCGCACCTGGCGCTGGTCAACGCGGTTGCCTCTCGTGCCGAGGAACAGGGCCGGGCCGCTGCGCTCCGTGGCCAGCAGAGGTCTGCCCCGGCGGAGCCAGTCGTCGAGGGCCACGGCTGCCGGAACGCCGTAAGGGACGGTCCGTTCCTTGTTGCCTTTACCGATGACCCGGAGGGTTCGTCGGTCCGGATTAAGGTCGTCCACATCCAGACCGGCCAACTCCCCCACCCGAAGCCCGGTGGCGTAAAGGACTTCCACCATGGCACGGTTCCGCACCGCAACGGGCGAGCCGTCTGCGGCCGCGTCTTCCAGGCTGGCCAGCAGCCGCAGGACCTGTTGGGCCTGAAGGACCCCCGGCAGCGACTTTTCCGCTTTGGGTGCCCTGAGCCGCAGGGCAGGGTCCACGGCGATGAGTTCCTCCCGCACGGCCCACGTGGTGAAGGACCGTGCGGTGGCTGACCTCCGGGCCAGCGTGGAGCGGGCCATGCCGGCCTGGCTTTGGGCGCCCAGCCAACTGCGGAAGGTGGCCAGCTCCAAGTCCGGGAGGTCCGTGATGCCTTCCGAGACGGCGAATTCCAGGAAGCCCCGCAGATCGGCAAGGTAAGCCCGTCGGGTGTGATCGGACCGGGCCCGTTCTGCCTCCAGATACCGGCCAAAGCCTGCCAGCGCCCGCTCAAACGGCGGGGGCAGTTCCTGATTATCCACCGTTCCACTGTCCCAGAACCCTGCCCTCCAAGGGGTCCGGGACACAGCCAATTAGCCGGAATCCTTGGCCCGCTTCCAGCCGCCGCGCTCGGAGACCGCAAGCCCCAGCAGCCCGAGCCTGCCCAGCCCGGCACGGACCGATTCAACGCTGAGGCCGGCGACGGCACACAACTTCTCCACCGAGGTGGTTGAGCGAAGGGGCAGGGCATCGAGCAGGATCAGGTCTTCCAACGTCAGGCCATCATGCTCGGCCTGCCTCGCCGCACCCGGCTCAGTGAGTGCCTCGCCACTGGGTGAAGCCAGTTCGGCGATCTCAGCGGCGTCGGTCACGCAGACGGCGCCCCCGTCACGGAGCAGGCGATGGCAGCCGGCCGAATTCGCACTGTGAACGGAACCAGGGACCGCCCCGACGGCACGGCCAAGATTCTCCGCATGATGGGCCGTATTCAGCGCTCCCGACCGCCACCGGGCTTCCACCACCACGGTCACTGCGGCCAGGGCAGCGATGACTCTGTTCCGTTGAAGAAAGCGGTAACGGGTAGGGGCCGATCCCGGCGGGACCTCGGCGAGCACAGCTCCCTGGTTGCACACGGCCCGGAGGAGGTCTTCGTTGCCGGAGGGGTAGAACCGGTCCACGCCACCTGCCATGACAGCAATGGTCGGGACGGGACCGGATCCCCCGGCCAACGCCGCCCTGTGGGCATGAGCATCTATACCGTACGCGCCCCCGGAAACGACGGTGAAGCCCCGCTGGGCCAGAGAGTAGGCCAGGTCCCCCGTTACAGAGGCGCCGTAGCTGGTGCTGTCGCGCGAACCCACCAGCGCCACGCTGCGGGCCGCCCCAGGAAGTTCCTGCTCCACGCCCCGCCACCAGAGGCAGATGGGCTCGTGAATGCCCAGGTCTCCGAGCTGTTTGGGCCAGAGCTCATCTGACGGGATGATCACCCGTCCGCCCAGGCGGGCCATCGTTGCCAGATCGCGTTCGGGGGCCAGATCCGGTATGCGCGGCGCCCACCGCTTCCGCGCTGCAGACAGGCCGCCCCAACTGGAGCCGGCGCCGTTGTCAGCCAGCAGACCCGTGATTTCCTGCTCCAGCCCCGGCCCCGCCGTAGCCTGGCCCGTGGCAATCCGCAGGGCCTCCTCGGCGCCAGCCGCCTGAACGAGCGCGAGGCCCGCCGCATCCTGGGGTTCCATCAGCCGCGACAGCGCTGCCCGGGCAATCCGTTCGTTGTCCATGCTGTATCCGTCCTTCATGCAGCTGCCGAGGCAGCCTGCCGCAGGCCAAGGGCCTGGCCGATGTCGTTGGTGTCCGGCGAGTCGCGGTGCGACAGGTCCGCCAGCGTCCAGGCAAGCCGCAGCACTCTGTCATAACCCCTGGCCGTCAGGACGCCCCGCTCCAGGGAATGGTCCAGAATCCGGGTGGCCGATGCCGGCAGCCGTAACGCTCCGCGCAGAATCCGGCCGGGCACTTGGGCGTTCGTTTCCAGCCCATGTGGGTGCAGCCGTTCCGCTTGCCGTCCGCGGGCGTCCTTCACCCTGCCTGCCACCGCGGCGGTGTCTTCCTCGGCCCCCGCCTGGCCAAAGTCTGCCAGTGACACGCGCTCCACCTGGAGCTGGATATCCACCCGGTCCAGGAGCGGGCCCGACATCCTTGCCACGTAGCGGCGCCTCATCATGGGCGTGCAAGTGCAGTCCAGGCCCTTTCCCGAGGCTTTGCCGCAGGGACACGGATTCGCTGCCAGGACCAGCTGGAAGCGGGCAGGGTAGGCGGCTGTTCCAGCCGACCGGTGAATGACCAGCTCGCCGCTTTCCAACGGTTGTCGCAGGGCGTCCAGGACCCTGCGTTCGTACTCCGGTGCCTCGTCCAGGAACAGCACCCCGCGGTGTGCCCGCGATGCCGCACCGGGGCGGGGCAATCCGGATCCGCCGCCGATGATCGCCGCCGCCGTGGCTGAGTGATGGGGGTTCTCAAACGGCGGACGCCGTAAAAGGTGGGCGGTGGACGAAGGCAGCCCGCACAGTGAGTGGATGGCTGTGACTTCCATGGCCTCGTTATCGGCCAGGTCCGGCAGGAGCCCGGGGAGCCGCTCCGCAAGCATGGTTTTTCCCGCGCCGGGCGGTCCTGTCAGAAGCAGGTGGTGGGCCCCGGCGGCGGCCACCTCCAGCGCGCGCCGGGCATCACCCTGGCCGGAGACATCGGCCATGTCCGGGACAGCAGGGGCATCCTGTGCGGCATCCCCGTCACCGGGCTCGTCGTCGGGTTCGAAGTCCAGTGCCAGTTCCTGCGGATCCGCCCCGAAATCGAAGGCAAGCCGGGCGAGGGTCCGGTATCCCCTGACACTGGCCCCGGGGACCAGCGCTGCCTCGGCGAGGTTGGCCTGC
Source organism: Pseudarthrobacter naphthalenicus (assembly GCF_029076445.1). GTDB lineage: Bacteria > Actinomycetota > Actinomycetes > Actinomycetales > Micrococcaceae > Arthrobacter > Arthrobacter naphthalenicus. Next base: position 59,835 of record NZ_JARESG010000020.1, on the reverse strand, counting down.
GCTACCACCACGTCCTGATAGCCGGCCTGCACAGCGGCCATCACTGCGGGCAGGATCCCGCGGATGGGCCGGAGGCGTCCGTCCAGGCCGAGTTCGGCAATGAAGACAGTCCGGTCGGTGGGCCGGATGTCATTCGCGGCCCGCAGGACGGCCATGGTGACGGCAAGGTCAAAGCCCGAACCGCGTTTGGGCAGCGACGCCGGAATGAGGTTGGCTGTGATCTTCCGCCTGCTCAAGGGAATGCCGGAGTTTTTCGCTGCGGACCGGATCCGCTCTTTGGCCTCATTGAGGGCCGCGTCCGGCAGGCCGAGAATCACGAATGCGGGCAACGTCTGGCCGATGTCAGCCTCGACCTCGACGATGTATCCGTTCAACCCCACCAGCGCCACGGAGTAGGTCCGGCCGAGTGCCATCTACCCCACCCCCCGAAGGTGTTCCACCAGAGGGTCGCCGCCGCCGTCGTCCACTACGGCAACCACGTCCACGCGCCGCAACGGCATTCTCAGCTCGCGGTCCCGGCACCAGGCGGCACCGAGCCGATGGAGGCGGGCGAGCTTCGCCGCGCCCACGGCTTCAAAGGGGTGCCCGTAGTCCATGGACCGCCGGGTTTTCACCTCGGCGATCACCAGTGCGTCCCCGTCCAGGGCCACAATGTCTATTTCGCCTTCGGTGCAGCGCCAGTTCCGCTCCACCACCAGCATGCCCAGCGATTCAAGATACCCGGCGGCGAGCTCCTCGCCGCGCCGGCCCAACAGGTCTTTAGGTTTCATTTCTACCTCCGCTCCAAGCCTGCGGCGGCTGGAGGGCGGGCGGCGAAAAGTTATCGGCCTATGTGGGTAACCTCAGACCATCACGTGACAAGGCGGCTTGTGGAGGAAGAGAGACGGACGTCGGGTGCCGTCAGTTGCCGAGGTCAACGTCCTTGGGCAATGCCAGTTCCTCGTTGCGCGGCAGTTCCTCGACGTTGACATCCTTGAAGGTCAGCACCCGGACCGTCTTTACAAACCGGGCCGAGCGGTACACGTCCCACACCCAGGCGTCCTGCAGGGTCAGGTCGAAGTAGACCTCACCGTCAGCGCTGCGGGCCTGGAGGTCAACATGATTGGCGAGGTAGAACCGGCGCTCCGTTTCGACGACATAGCTGAAGAGCCCGACGACGTCCCGGTATTCACGGTAGAGCTGCAGCTCCATGTCGGTTTCATAGTTTTCAAGATCCTCAGCGCTCATGCTTCCATCTTGCACCATCAAGGACACCCGGGTCGCCCGGGCACGGGATCATGCGCCCCGCGAGGGGTCGGGAATCAGAGGTCCCCGCCCAGGAGGTTCCAGCTCACCCGGTGGTAGGGGGTGGGGCCGGCCGCCCGGAGCGCGTCGCGGTGGATGGTTGTGGCGTAACCCTTGTTGATGTCCCAGCCATAACCGGGATATTCGGTGTGCAGCCCGCGCATCTGCTGGTCGCGCTCCACTTTGGCGATCACACTGGCGGCCGCCACGCTCAGGCATTGCATGTCCGCTTTGACCTTGGTGTGGACCGGAGCCTCGCAGCCTTGTTCCAGCACCGGCTCCTCGAACAGGGACAACTGTCCTGCCGGCGAGAGCCAGTTGTGGCTGCCATCGAGCAGCACAATGTCCGGGCTCACGCCAGCAGCGAGGATCTCCAACCAGGCCCGGGTCCCTGCCAGCCGCAGTGCGGCGATGATTCCCAGTGCGTCGATCTCCTGCGCGGAGGCGTGCCCCACTGCCGACGCCACACTCCAACTCCGCACCAGGGGTTCCAGCCGCTCCCTTTCGGGGGGACTGAGCAGTTTGCTGTCGCGCACGCCTGCCAACGGTTTTTGGGTGAGGAGGTCCACCACGGCAATTCCTACGCTCACGGGCCCGGCCAGGGCTCCGCGGCCCACTTCGTCGACGCCTGCCAGGTAGCGGGCGCCCTGGGCCTTAAACGTCCGCTCATGCCGAAGCGTGGGAGCTTTGGAACGGGGCCCCGTGGCAGGACGTGCCCGCGGCCCGGCAGGAGCCGGAGAAGGGGCAGGAGCGGCAGGAAGTCCAGCAGAAGCCGGGACTGCTGGTGAGGCTGTGGACACGGCTACTTCCCTGCGGGCACGTTCCGGAAGACGTCAGGGTAATTGTCCAGGACGGAGATCCGGTTGAGCGGCCACGCGATGACAGCAGCCTTGCCCTCCACATCAACCAGATCGACGAAGCCGCCGTTGACATCCTGATGCGAGCGGGAATCCGCCGAGTGGTTACGGTTATCGCCCATGACCCACACCTTCCCTTCCGGAACAACGACGTCAAATTCGCGGATCTGAGGTTCCTCGGCGGTGTTGACGTAGGTTTCATCAAGCGAGGTTCCGTTAATGGTCAGTTTACCGGCGGCGTCGCAGCAGATCACATGGTCTCCGGGGAGCCCGATGACCCTCTTGACGAGGTGCTGCTCCGAACTGTCGGGCAGCAGGCCAACGAACGTCAGGCCGTCCTGTACCCACGTAAAGGGACCCGAATCCTTCTCCGGTGCCGCGGCCAGCCAGCCCTGGGTGTCCCGGAAGACCACCACGTCGCCGCGGGAAAGGGCGAACGGCTCGGGCACCAGGAGGTTCACGAAGATCCGGTCGTTGACGTCCAGCGTGTTCACCATTGACTCGGAAGGGATGTAAAACGCCCGGAACAGGAACGTCTTGATGAGGAAGGACAGCACCACGGCAATGACCACCACAGTGGCTACTTCCTTCAGCCACACGAAGATCTGGCTGGGCGCGCCGTCCGTTGCCTTCGAAGATCCGCGCCTGCCACGTTCCGGTGACGACGGCGGCACTTCAGTACCGCCGTCGGTAACTGGCTGAGCGGCACTTCCTGAAACGCCGTCACGAGGCGTCTCAGGTGTCGGCGCATTGTTCTCGGGCATCTACGGTCCGTTCTCTGTGGTTGGTCCTGCCGCGGGCGGCCGTGGTACTTCTGCAAATCTATCAAGCGGCCAGACGATTTGGACCGGCCTGCCAATAACCCTGGACAAAGGCACCATGCCGCCGCCCGGGGCACCGAGCAGGCTTCGTGAATCAGCGGAAACCGAGCGGTGGTCGCCCAGGAGCCACAGCCTTCCCTCGGGTACCACGGCAGTGAATACCTGCGTGCTGGGCTTGTCTCCGGGGAAGAGGTAGGGCTCCTCAAGGGCCATCCCGTTCACGGTGATCTTTCCGCCGGCGTCGCAGCAGATCACGGTATCTCCGGGAAGCCCGATGACCCTTTTAACATAAGTCGTGTCGCTTCCGGCGAGGCCGAGCCACTGGGCGGCCGCGGTGACGGAGTCCAGCACGGGACCCTTTCCGCTGTTCAGCGGGGCAAAGGATCCCCGGCCGTCAAAGACGACGATGTCGCCCCGGCGGATCGGCTCATTGTCGAAGTCCGTCCTGGAGACCAGGATGCGGTCGCCGTCTTCAAGGACGGGTTCCATGGAGTCGGAGGGGATGAAATAGACGTCAAGCCACAGTGAACGGACAAGTCCGCTGACAACCACGGCCAGGAAAAGCGCCAGGAACGCAAAACGCCAGCCCGTTCTTCCGGGCTGGCGTTTTGTCTGGTCCATGTTCCGTATTTCCTGGGGCGCTGTTGCTGGTGGCTCTGGCGCTGCCCTGGCACGGCTGGGCCTGCTTTGTAGGTCCTGAGGACTTACTTGGCGGTCTGGAAGTCGCGCTTTTCCTTGATCTTTGCAGCCTTACCGCGCAGTTCACGCATGTAGTAAAGCTTGGCGCGGCGCACGTCACCCTTGGTGACGAGTTCGATCTTGTCGATGATCGGGGAGTGAACCGGGAAGGTACGCTCCACGCCGACGCCGAAGGAAACCTTGCGGACCGTGAAGGTTTCGCGGATGCCGTCGCCCTGGCGGCCCAGGACGAAGCCCTGGAAGACCTGGACACGGGAGTTCTTGCCTTCGATGATGTTCACGTGAACCTTGAGGGTGTCACCCGCGCGGAACTCGGGAACATCGCTGCGCAGCGAGGCGGCATCTACGGAATCGAGAATATGCATAATTGCACTCCTGGTGAACGCCACAGGTCATTCACTTTGGGTTACGGCGGACAGGCCCGGGAACGCAGGACGTCCCGGAGATTGCCGCCGAAAGTTAAGTGGTCCGGTTCTTTCACTGATTGAAAGTACCGGTTGTCTAAGCTGTTGGTTGCGCTCCCCCTGTGGCAGGTGCGGACCCAGCAGACACAAAGACTAATTTTGCCACACTCGCGGCCCTTCAGCCAATTGCCGTTGCTGCAGTCGATCCCGCTAGGCCGAAGCGTCTGCGCCCCGCTGGGCGTCCTCACCGTCCACCGGTGGCCGGGCCCGGAGGTGACCGTCGACGACGTCGTACCCGAGTTCGTAGAAGGCAGTCCGGTCGGCGCGCGGCAGCTTTCCGGCGTCGAACGTTTCGAGCAGGTCGGGGCGGCGTTCCGCCGTCCGCCGGTACTGTTGGTGGCGGCGCCACTGCGCGATTTTCCCGTGGTTGCCGCTCAGGAGCACCGCCGGCACCTCCCGGTCCCGCCACACGGACGGCTTGGTGTAGACCGGATATTCGAGCAGCCCGTCGGAGTGGGACTCCTCCACCAGGGATTCGGGGTTGCCCACCACGCCGGGCAGGAGCCTGCCGATGGCCTCGACCATGGCCAGGACGGCCACTTCGCCACCATTGAGTACGTAGTCACCCAGGCTCACCGGCCGCACCGTAAAGTGCTCGGCCGCCCATTCGATCACACGCTCATCGATTCCTTCGTAGCGGCCGCAGGCAAAAACAAGCTGCTCCTCTTCGGCGAGCTCATAAGCAAGTGCCTGGGTAAACCGCTCCCCTGCCGGTGACGGAACGATCAGCACCGGCTTGGTCCCGCTGCCCTCCCCGGCCACCGAGGCCAGCGCCTGCGCCCAGGGCTCGGCCTTCATCACCATGCCGGCCCCGCCACCGTAAGGGGTGTCATCCACGGTGCGGTGCCTGTCGGTGGTGAACGCGCGAAGATCATGGACGTGGAGGTCCAGCAGGCCATCCTGCCGGGCCTTCCCGATGAGCGAAAGCTCCAGGGGAGCCAGGTATTCGGGAAAAATGCTGACGACGTCGATTCTCATCTACGCGTTGCCCTCAGCTTCGCCGGGCGCAGTGTCGTCGGCGTTGATCTCAAAGAGCCCGTCAGGCGGCGTGAGCAGGATGTAACCCCCGGCAACATTAACCTCCGGAACAATCTGCTCAACGAAGGGGATAAGGATTTCCTTGCCGTCAGCGTCTTCAATCACCAGCAGATCCTGGACGGGCAGGGTGTGCAGGGCGGCAACCTTGCCCACCACCTGAGAGCCCACCCTGGCTTCGAGGCCCACCAGTTCGTGCTCGTACCAGCCTTCGTCGTCATCCTCATCCAGCTCTTCGGTTTCGATGAACAGCTTCGCCCCGCGGAGGGTCTCGGCCTGGTTGCGGGTTTCGATCTGCTCGAAAGCGAGCAGCAGAATGTCTTTATTCCAGCGGGCACTCTCAACAGTCAGCGGCCCGGCTGAGGCCGGCTCCACCACAAACTCGGTGCCCGGAACAAACCGGTCGGCGGGAGCATCAGTGAGCACCTGGACCGTCACTTCCCCGCGGATTCCGTGCGGTTTGCCGATTCGTGCCACCTGAAGCTGCATGTGTTCCTCTGTTCGGTCGTGGGATGATCCACGGTGTTGGGATGAAAGCACTCCGGCCCCTCCACCTTGACAGGTGGAAGGGCCGGTGCAAAAAAACTGGTACTGCCGAGCGCTTAGCGGCGACGGTCGGTGTCGACGACGTCGACCCTTACCGGTTCGCCGTCTGCCAGTGCCGCAACCACGGTGCGCAATGCACGTGCGGTGCGCCCCTGGCGGCCGATCACCCGTCCCAGGTCATCCTGGTGAACCCGGACCTCGAGGGTGTCCCCGCGCCGGTTGTTCTTGGAGCTGACCTTGACGTCTTCCGGCGAATCAACGATTCCCCGGACCAGGTGTTCGAGCGCTTCTGCCAGCAATCTACTCAGCCTCGGTGGCTTCTGCTTCGGCCGGGGCCTCGGCGGCGTCAGACTGCTTCGCCTTCTTGGTGATGGCTTCCGGGATGATCACGGAACCCTTTTCCGGGGCAACAAAGGCAGCCTTGGGAGCTTTGGTCTTCAGGGTGCCTTCCTGGCCCGGCAGGCCCTTGAACTTCTGCCAGTCACCGGTGATCTTGAGGATCGCGGCAACCTGCTCGGACGGCTGTGCGCCGACGCCGAGCCAGTACTGGGCGCGGTCCGTGTCGACCTCGATGTATGAGGGCTCTTCGGTGGGGTGGTACTTGCCGATCTCTTCGATGGCACGGCCGTCACGCTTGGAGCGTGCGTCCATAACGACGATGCGGTAGTACGGTGCGCGCATCTTGCCGAAGCGCTTAAGGCGAATCTTTACGGCCACTTTTGTGGTCACTCCTGTTTCAGAAAAGGGGTGAACCGACGTTCTGCACCCGTGGGGCGGGCCATACTTGCGGGTTCTAAGGACAGGATCCGGACGCGGAGAGAGGGGCCACGCAGATCGAGTACCTGTTTATTGTGCCAGATCAGCGTCAGGATTTCGACTTGAGACGGGTCGGGGCCGGCGGGGCGGACCCGAAAACGCCAGGATACTAGGAGGACCAGACGTACAAACCGGTCCGGTCGGCGTCGTCAACTCCACTGGCCAGCTCAGCGAGCTGCTGGATGTAGGTGCGGGCGTCGGCGGCACCGAACGGCATATCGTCCTGGGCGGCCCACTTTTCGGCGACGTCGTCCAGCACGTTGCCCTCGCCCTCGGTTTCGTAGGTGAGGAGGTCCGCGAGAGCCCGCACCATGGCCGAGGGTACGCCAAGAAGGGAGTCGCTGGAAACGTCCACCATTGCGAGTTCATAGCCTTCGCCGCCGGCATGTACAGCCGTGCCGGCGAGGTCGCCCAGCTGCTCGATCTCGAAGTCACTGACGCCCGGGATCCTCAGCCCTGGTCCCGACGGCGAGCCGCCGGCATCGAGCACGCCGGCGCGTTTCAGCGCGGCATCGTGGCTAGCTACAAAGATTTCAGTGAAGCCCATGGGAACAGCCCTCATTCCGTCGACGGTGCGGCCCGCGCGGGCAGCACCCAGTGCAGCCCCGGCCGTTCAAAATCAGCCTAGTACATGGCAGGGCTGACTTCCGGCCAGGGTCAGTCAGCGGACAGCAACGCGGATGTTGTTGCGCCACGGATCCTCAAAGCGCAACTCGGCACCTGTGTGGTGGGAGGCCACTCCGGCGACTTTCAGGCGGTCAGCGAGGGCGCCGACGTCGTCTCCGGACGGCACTTCGATGAGCACTTCGCCGAGGCCGAGAGTGTCCTTGCGGGGGCCGGCGCCGCGGCTGTTCCAGACGTTCATGGCCATGTGGTGGTGATAGCGGCCGGCCGAGACGAACAGGGCCTGCCCGTGCCAACCGGCGGTCTTTTCAAATCCCAGGGTGCCCACATAGAACTCGTGCGCTGAGTGGACGTCCCCCACCTGCAAGTGGATGTGCCCCACTCCGGCTTCGGTTCCCAGCTGGCTGTCCAGGGATTCCTGGCTGAGGTGCTGTTCAAGGTAGCGCTGGGGTGGGAGCGCCAGGCTGTCCATTACTACTTCGGTGCCGTTCCAGGACCAGTTCTTGCGGGGCCGGTCCCAGTAAAGCTCAATGCCGTTGCCCTCGGGGTCGTTGAAGTAGAAGGCCTCGCTCACCAGGTGGTCGGCGCTGCCGGTGAAAAGCCGTGGCTCGTACTGGGCAGCGGTGGCCACGGTGGCAGCCAGCGCGGCCTGGTCTTCGAAAAGGAGGGCCGTGTGGAACAGGCCGGCTTCTCCCCTGCCCGGCAGATGCAGCGAAGGAGCAGGGGCCAGGTGGACCAGGGGACGCTGGCGGCGGCCAAGGTACAGGCCGCCGTCTTCTTCGGCGACGATTTCCAGGCCCAGGGCCCGCTGGTAGTAGTCGGTCATCAGCTTCATGTCACCTACCTTGAGCATCACCGTGCCCATGGAGAGGTCGGCAGGAAGTAGATCCTGTGTGGTGGCTTCTGCAGTCATGTGAACGCTCCCGGTCCGCCGGCCTTCGGAGTGAAAGCCGCTATGCATCTAATTTACTTGAAGCTTCAATTTAATTCAAGTGTTCTTCGGGCATCCCTACCGGCTGTGGTAGCTTCGTCTTGACCACACGGGTGCCCTTGCAGGGGCTGAGATCGGGCTGACGCGGCCTGCGACCGTTGAACCTGTCCGGGTAATGCCGGCGAAGGAAGTGAGTATTCCCTTGAGTACGCAAAAAGCATGGCCCCTCCCTGTCCAAAATGCCACTGCCACCGCCTTGGCGGCCACGGACACTGAAGCTGCCGTAACCGGGCCGGCACAGGACCGGTCTCCGGAAACCCAGTCCCTGAAGTCCCACTCGTTGGCGTTCATCGATGACGCATCTTCCGGAATCAGGGTGCCGGTCACGGAAATTGCCCTCGAGCCGTCACCCAACGGCGACGCGAACGGCCCCTTCCGGGTCTACCGGACGTCCGGTCCGGGCAGCGATCCCGTGGTGGGTCTGAGCCCGTTCCGGCTTCCCTGGATTGTGGCGCGCGCTGACACCGAACCGTATAGCGGCAGGGAACGGAACCTGCTCGACGACGGCAAGTCGGCCGTGCGCCGCGGCGCCGCCTCCGCGGAGTGGAAAGGGGCGCAACCGGTGCCCCGCCGCGCCGTCGGAGGCAAAACCGTCACACAGATGCGCTACGCCCGGCAGGGACAGGTGACGCCGGAGATGAGGTTCGTTGCGCTGCGCGAAAACTGCGACGTGGAACTCGTCCGCAGCGAAGTGGCCGCCGGCCGCGCCATTATCCCCAACAACATCAACCATCCCGAATCCGAGCCCATGATCATCGGCAAGGCATTCCTGGTGAAGATCAACGCCAACATCGGCAACTCGGCCGTCACCAGCTCCATCGCCGAGGAAGTGGACAAGCTGCAGTGGGCCACCCAGTGGGGTGCAGACACCGTGATGGATCTTTCCACCGGCGACGACATCCACACCACCCGTGAATGGCTCATCCGCAACTCCCCCGTCCCCATCGGCACCGTGCCCATCTACCAGGCGCTGGAGAAAGTCAACGGGGAGGCCAACAAGCTGACCTGGGAGATTTTCCGCGACACGGTCATCGAACAGTGTGAGCAGGGCGTGGATTACATGACGATCCACGCCGGCGTGCTACTGCGCTATGTGCCGCTGACGGCCAACCGCGTGACGGGGATCGTCTCGCGCGGCGGGTCGATCATGGCGGGCTGGTGCCTTGCCCATCACCAGGAGAACTTCCTGTACACCCACTTCGATGAACTGTGCGAAATCTTCGCCAAGTACGACGTCGCGTTCTCGCTGGGCGACGGGCTGCGCCCGGGGGCCACGGCGGACGCCAACGACGCCGCCCAGTTCGCGGAACTGGACACGCTCGCCGAGCTCACCCGGCGCGCCTGGGAATACGACGTTCAGGTGATGGTGGAGGGCCCCGGCCACGTGCCGTTCCATCTGGTCCGGGAGAATGTGGAGCGCCAACAGGAGCTCTGCAACGGGGCCCCGTTTTATACGCTGGGGCCTCTGGTCACGGATATCGCTCCGGGCTATGACCACATCACCTCGGCGATCGGGGCGACGGAGATCGCCCGGTACGGTACCGCCATGCTCTGCTACGTCACACCCAAAGAACACCTGGGCCTGCCCAACAAGGACGACGTCAAGACGGGGGTGATCACCTACAAGATCGCCGCCCACGCCGCCGACCTCGCCAAGGGCCACCCCGGCGCGCACGCGCGGGACGATGCCCTGTCCAAGGCCAGGTTCGAGTTCCGTTGGCGCGACCAGTTTGCGCTGTCCCTGGATCCGGTGACCGCCGAGGCATTCCATGATGAGACACTGCCGGCCGAGCCCGCGAAGACCGCACATTTTTGCTCCATGTGCGGTCCGAAGTTCTGCTCCATGAAGATCAGCCAGGACATCCGGGACGAATACGGTTCCGCCGATGCGCAGGCCGCCATTGCCGGGATTTACAGCGGCATGCGGGAAAAGAGTGAGGAGTTCCTGGCCATGGGCGGGAAGGTCTATTTGCCCGAACTTAAGCTCCCCCAAGAGGCAGGAGCAGAGTCCTCAGGAGGCCTGGACTGACGGTGACCGGCTGACGCCGGCAATGAAAGACCGGATGGCACGGTCGCCTTCAACCGAATCCTGAGGCCGGTGCCCGCCCGCAGCAATGCGGTGCAGGGCGCCGGTCTCCCTCAGGTAACCGGCGATCTCCTCGTAAAGCGGCTCCCATCCCCCGGTCAACACCATGGTGGGGACGCCCGGCACGATGTGCAGCGGCGCTTCCCACGATGGTGCCTGCAGCCGAAGCCTGCGCGCCGAACGCCTCTCCTCCGTGGACGCCGGCTCGTGGAGATCCACGGCGAACATGCGCCGGATGTACTCGCGCTGGAAGTCCTCGTCACCCAGTTGATGCCGGACCTCGAAGAGGGGTTGCATGAGCGCGCGGTGCGCGGCGGTGGCCGGCAGTTCAGCAGTCAGTGACAGACACGCCGGTTCCACGAGCGTCAGTGAATACACCAGGTCCGGACGCTCGACGGCTGCCATCATGGCCGAGATGGCACCCTCGGCGTGCGCCACCACGTGACCGCCGGCGGCCCCCCGGCCGTCATCGGCCAGGGATCTGAGCACAATCGCGGTGTCTTCGTCAAAGGAGGAGTCAACCGGTTCAGCTGCGGCATCGAATCCGTGCCGCCGAAGAAAGAGTGCATCGTATTTCAGCGCCATGCCGTGCTGCCGCGGCCAAGCCGCCGCCCCGAACGGTCCGGCGCCGTGCACGAACACTATCCTCTGCTTGAACATGACCCAACCCTATTCCACGGCAATGACATCAAAAGTAGGTAGCAGCAGGTGTCGTTTTGAGCGCTCATAACGACACTTACTGCTACCTGGTTGGGCGGGCGATTACTTGCCGAGGAACTTGTCGAAGCCCTTGGGCAGGTTCAGCTGCGAGGGATCAAAGTCGCCGGACTGCTGGCCGAAGGCAGCGCCCGTCGGCAGGGCCTTCGCCGCACCTGCGCGCCGGGCCTCGGCATCCTTGAGTTCCTGGGCCGCCTTGGCCGGGTTGCCGGAACGGGCCTTCTTCTTCGGGGCGTTCTTGCCGCCCTTCCGTGCGCCGCCCGGACCGCCCAGGCCAGGCATTCCGGGGATGCCCGGCATGCCGCCCTGGGCCATCTTCTTCATCATCTTCTGGGCCTGCGCGAAGCGCTCCAGCAGGCCGTTGACCTCGGAGACGTGCACACCGGAGCCCTTGGCGATGCGGGCGCGGCGGGAGCCGTTGATGATCTTCGGTGCCACGCGCTCGTGCGGGGTCATGGAGCGGACGATTGCCTCGACGCGGTCGATCTCACGTTCGTCGAAGTTCTCCAGCTGCTGGCGAATGTTCTGCGCGCCGGGCATCATCATGAGCATCTTCTTCATGGAGCCCATGTTGCGGATCTGCTGCATCTGCGCCAGGAAGTCGTCCAGGGTGAAGTCTTCCTGGTCAGCGAATTTCTTCGCCATCCGGGCTGCTTCGTCCTTGTCCCAGTTCTTCTCGGCCTGCTCGATCAGGGTGAGGACGTCGCCCATGTCCAGGATCCGGGAGGCCATGCGGTCGGGGTGGAAGAGCTCAAAGTCGTCCACACCTTCACCGGTGGACGCGAACATCACGGGCTTGCCGGTGACGGACGCAACCGAAAGCGCGGCACCGCCGCGGGCATCGCCGTCGAGCTTTGAAAGCACAATGCCCGTGAAGTTGACCCCTTCATCAAAGGCCATCGCCGTGTTCACGGCGTCCTGGCCGATCATGGAGTCGATCACGAACAGCACTTCGTTGGGCACGATGGCGCGGCGGATCTGGCGCGCCTGCTCCATCATTTCGGCGTCGACGCCCAGCCGGCCGGCGGTATCAACGATGACGACGTCGTGCAGGGTGCGCTTGGCTTCCTCGACGCCGGCACGGGCGACGGCGACCGGGTCACCGGCCGGGTGGTCCAGTTCGGTGGAGGTGGCACCGGGGTGCGGCGCAAAGACGGGCACGCCGGCGCGCTTGCCCACCACCTGGAGCTGGGTGACGGCGTTGGGGCGCTGGAGGTCGCAGGCCACCAGCATGGGGCTGTGCCCCTGGGCCTTGAGCCACTTGGAGAGCTTGCCTGCCAGCGTCGTCTTACCGGCACCCTGGAGGCCGGCCAGCATGATGATGGTGGGGCCGGTCTTGGCAAGCCGGATGCGGCGGGTTTCGCCGCCGAGGATCTCGACCAGTTCCTCGTTGACGATCTTGACGATCTGCTGGCTGGGGTTCAGCGCACCGGATACTTCAGCCCCGAGGGAGCGTTCACGGACCCGGGCGGTGAATTCGCGCACCACCGGCACGGCAACATCGGCATCCAGGAGGGCACGGCGGATCTCGCGGACTGTGGCATCAACATCAGCCTCGGTGAGGCGGCCCTTGCCACGGAGGTTCTTGAAGGTTGCTGTCAACCGGTCAGAGAGTGAATTGAACACGCGCCGCGCACTTCTTTCAGTGGAGTTACAGGTGGAGCTACAGGGGGACTCGACTATCTAGGGTACCAAGACGGGCCTGCATGATGGCATGCTGGCAAGGTGACGAGCCAAACGAGTGTAAAAACCCTGCTCATCCTGGGGGCCTCCGGGGACCTGACCGGCCGCCTTCTCCTTCCGGGCCTGGCCCGTCTGGTGGCGAAAGGCCGCGCCGACGGCCTGACCCTGGTGGGTGCCGGCTCCGATGACTGGAGCCGTGACCAGTGGAAGGACCGGGTCCACGACGCATTCGCCGACTCCGCAAAGGATGCGGACGCCGCCGGGAGAAAAGCGCTGACCACCTTGGAGAAAGCCACCACCTACCACCAGGTGGACGTCACCGCGGAGGGGGCGCTGGCAGCCTTGCTGGCCGGCTTGGAAGGTCCCACCGCCATCTACTTCGCCTTGCCGCCGAGGATCAGCCAACTGGCCTGCGAATCCCTGCACCGCGACCAGGTCCCGGCCGGAACCCGGCTGGTCATGGAGAAGCCTTTTGGCTCGAGCGAGGCCTCGGCCCGTTCCCTGAACCAGACGCTCGCCGGACTCGTTCCCGAGGACCACATCCACCGGGTGGACCATTTCCTCGGCAAGGCAACTGTGCTGAACATCCTGGGCCTGCGCTTTGCCAACAATTTCCTCGAGCCCGTCTGGAACCGGGAACACGTGGAGAAGGTGGAGATCATCTTCGACGAGGACCTGGCCCTCGAGGGGCGTGCACGGTATTACGATTCCGCCGGGGCGCTGCGGGACATGATCCAGAGCCACCTGCTGCAGATCATGGCACTGATGGCCATTGAGCCGCCCGCCACCATCGGCGAGCGCGACCTGCGCGATGCGGTGGCAACTGTGCTGCGCGCCAGCAGCATCAGCGCGCCCTACGCGAAGTCCACCCACCGTGCCAGGTACACGGCCGGTTCGATCGCGGGCAAGAAGGTCCCGGACTACGTCAAGGAGCAGGGTGTGGACGCGGCCCGGGAAACGGAAACCCTGGCGGAGGTCCGGGTGGATATCGATAACTGGCGCTGGCAGGGGGTTCCCTTCATCCTGCGCTCCGGCAAGGCCCTCGGCACCAAACGCAAAGAGGCTGTGGTGACCTTCCTCCCCGTCCCGCACCTCCCTGGCGGGTTCACCGGGGTGGACTCCCCCAACCAGCTGCGGATCGGTTTCGGCCCGGACACCCTCCAGTTCGACGTGGACGTCAACGGGCCGGGCAACATTTTCTCACTCGGCAGGGTCACCCTGAACGCGGAGCTCAGCGATTCGGAGCTGCTGCCCTACGGCGAAGTCCTGGAGGGTGTCCTGAACGGGGATCCCCTGCTTTCAGTCCGCGGGGACACCGCGGAGGACTGCTGGCGGATCCTTGAACCGGTGCTGAAGGCCTGGCAGCGCGGGACCGTGCCGCTGGAAGAGTACGACGCCGGCTCGGCAGGTCCTGCAGGCTGGCAGGGTTCGGTGCCGGCGGAGTAAGCCCGAAAGGACAGGGCGGGCAGGGAACCTGGTTCCCTGCCCGCCCTGTCCTTTACTGCCGCTTAGTGGCTACTGAAGTCCGGCGTGGTGGCTGTTAGATTGCTGCCACGCCGCGTTCTCCGGTGCGTACCCTCACTGCCTCGAAGACGTCCACCGTCCAGACCTTGCCGTCGCCTGCGCGTCCGGTGTTGGAGCTGGCGATGATGACGTCCAGGATGTCATCGGCCTGCTCATCTGTGGCAAGCACTTCCACCCGGATCTTGGGCAGGAGGTCAACGTTGTACTCGGCGCCACGGTAGACCTCGGTGTAACCGCGCTGGCGGCCGTAGCCGCTTGCGGCACTGACCGTCAGTCCCTGGACTCCGTAGGACTCCAGACCTTCCCGGATGGCCTCGAGCTTTTCCGGGCGGACGATGGCTGTGATCAGTTTCATGCTTCCACGCTTTCCTTGCCGGCAGCCGGCTGAGTCGTTTTGGCTGCGGACAGCTCACTGGCCGGGGACTTCCCGGTGATCAGTTCGTGCAGGGGCTGGAAGCTTCCGCCCTGCCCGCCCACACCGAATTCGTAAGCCGTCTCAGCGTGCAGGCTGAGGTCCACACCGACGGTCTCCTGCTCCTGGGAGACGCGGAAGCCCATGGTCTTGTGGATAGCCAGGGCGATGATCAAGGTGAGGATCGCCGAGTAGGCAATGGCGATGCCGGCAGCTGCGAGCTGGGCCCAGAGCTGGGTGAGGCCGCCACCGTAGAAGAGGCCGCCGCCCACGCCGTCAGTGGGGAGGGCGATGAAGCCCAGGGCGACGGTGCCGATGATGCCGGAGACCAGGTGGACGCCCACAACGTCCAGGGAGTCATCGAAGCCCCAACGGAACTTGAGTCCGACGGCCAGGGCGGAGGCCACGCCGGCGACGACACCGAGACCGAGGGCACCGACAGGGCTGACGTTGGCGCAGGCCGGAGTGATGGCAACCAGACCGGCCACAACACCGGAGGCCGCACCGAGGGAGGTGGGGTGGCCGTCGCGGATGCGTTCGGTGACGAGCCAGCCAAGCATGGCTGCTGCCGGGGCTGCGAGCGTGTTGATCCAGATCAGGCCGCCCTGCTCGGCCGTGGTAGCCGCACCGGCGTTGAAGCCGAACCAGCCGAACCAGAGGATGGCCGCGCCGAGCATCACGAACGGGATGTTGTGGGGGCGGTGGTTCGGGTCCTTGCCGAAGCCGCGGCGGTTGCCGATGATCAGGACAAGGATGAGGGCCGCGACGCCGGCATTGATGTGGACCACCGTGCCGCCGGCAAAGTCGATGGCAGGGCCGAGGGCCTGTCCAATGGCACCCTCGGGGCCGAACAGCCCGCCGCCCCAGATCATGTACGCCAGGGGGCAGTAGACCAGCGTGACCCAGACGGGCACAAAGACAGTCCAGGCGCCGAACTTGGCACGGTCAGCGATAGCGCCGCTGATGAGGGCCACCGTGATAATGGCGAAGGTGGCGGCGTAGCCGACCTTGATCAGGCCGTCCGGGGAAGTGATGCCTTCAAGGCCGAAGGTGGCGAACGGGTTTCCGACGATCTGGAAGAACCCTTCGCCGGAGCTCATGGAAGCCCCCCAAAGCACCCAGACCACGCCCACCATGCCGATGGAAATGAAGCTCATCATCATCATGTTCAGCGCAGCCTTGGCGCGCGTCATGCCGCCGTAGAAAAATGCCAGACCCGGTGTCATGAACAGCACGAGTGCTGCCGCAATCATGAGCCATACGTGACCTGCGGTAAGTTCCATGGTGCACGTCCTCCCTCTTATCGATGCTGCGGATGTGTTCCGCCTGCCAACGCCTTTTGCGTCCTGAAATGAGTTTGTCCGTGCCGTGTTTCTACCGCTGAGGTATTTCATTGCTGGTTTGTTACAACAACCTCTAGGAAGTAAATGGTGCATATCTGGCTTGTTACGGTTATGTTTCACCACTTCCACCGGCCCCAGGCCTCCCGCCCTGCAAGGAAACCAGCATTATGACGGCAGCCGCCCTGTGAGCCGCGCCACACCAAGGATTCCGGCGCTCATCCGCCCGGAGCGGCCCCGGCTTCCCCGCGACGTGAAGGTGATGCTCGCCGCTGCCTTCCTGATTGCCCTCGGATTCGGACTCGTTGCGCCCGTTCTGCCGCAATTTGCCACGACTTTCGACGTCGGGGCAACGGCCGCCGCAGTGATCGTGAGCATCTTCGCTCTGATGCGGCTCGTGTTCGCGCCGGCCGGCGGCGCCCTGATTGGGCGGCTCGGCGAGCGGCCCGTGTATGTGTCCGGCCTGCTCATCGTGGCGGTCTCGACGGCGGCCTGCGCCTTCGCCCAGAACTACTGGCAGCTCCTGGTCTTCCGTGGCCTGGGCGGAGTGGGGTCCGTGATGTTCACCGTGGCCTCGATGGCGCTGGTGGTCCGGCTGGCACCCCCGGAGAGCCGGGGACGGGTGTCCGGGGCCTACGCGTCCGCTTTCCTGGTGGGGAGCGTCCTGGGCCCGGTGGTGGGCGGCCTGCTGGCAGGGTTTGGGCTGCGCGTGCCGTTCCTGTGCTACGCCGCGGCGCTTATCGTCGCCGCCGTCGTGGTTCAGACCCAGCTCAGCCACACGACGTCCTCAGCCCGCGCTGCCGGGGTCCGGGCGCCGGCAATGCGCTTCGCCGATGCCCTTGGCGTGGGCGCCTACCGTTCGGTCCTGGTTTCGAGCTTCGCCAACGGCTGGGCAACATTCGGCGTGCGCATGGCAACGGTCCCGCTTTTTGCGGTTGCAGTGCTGGGAGCTGGACCTGAAACGGCTGGCCTGGCTCTGGCCGTCTTCGCCGGTGGTAACGCGGCTGCGCTGACATTTTCCGGCCGGCTGGCCGACAGCCTGGGCCGCAAGCCGATGATGCTCGCCGGGCTGCTGGTGGCCGGACTCGCCACGGCTGCCATCGGCTTCACCTCTGAACTGGCCTGGTTTTTGGCTGCCTCCACCGTGGCCGGAGCGGGTTCCGGCCTGCTGGGCCCCGCCCAGCAGGCCGCCGTGGCGGACGTGATCGGGAACGAACGCTCCGGCGGGAAAGTCCTGGCGGCCTACCAGATGACCACGGACATCGGAACAATTGCCGGGCCGGTTCTGGTGGGAATCCTCGCTGACCGGCTGGGCTACGGCTGGGCCTTCGGCGTCACCGGCTGCGTCCTGGTGGTGGCAGCCGCCTGTTGGTCAGTCACACGCGAGCCGCTGGTACGCAGCGGCGGAGAGCTTCCCTCGGCAAAGACCGGACCGGCCGAAGAATAGCCGTGAATCTGCCGTTCATGCGCATTAGATAGGCTTACCGGCAACTCATTCAAACGTTGGAGAAACTCTCGTATGTCCCTTCCTGTACAACCCTCACCGCGAAAGAGGCGGCGTGACGGCACCGACAACGGGCCGGCCCGGAAGAAGCGAATAGCACTGCTCGCGGTTGCCGCGACCGTCGCCCTGATCCTCGTGGCAGTGGCAGCGCTGCTCTTTCTGCCCACCCGCCAGAATCCGTCGGCAACGCCCGGCTCAGCGGCCGCCACTGCCGCCCCGACTGCCTCAGTCGCGCCCACACCGACGCCTGAAAAGGTACTACCACCCGCGCCGGCCGTTACTTACTATCAGCAGGCAGGGCCGCCGAACGGGTCTCCACTGACCGCCATAGAGCCATTGAGCATCAAAGTGTCAGCCGAGAAAATGGGCACGTCCCTTCCGGATGGCATCGTGGGCCTGTCCCTTGAGGCTACGGACCTCGCCGATGCAAGTCTCCGCGGTGACAACCCCGAGATTGTCGCCCGCCTCCAGGGCCTGGGCAAACCCCTCCTCCGCTTCGGAGGGAATTCTGTGGACCGACGATTCTTTTGGACATCGTCTGGGGAAGCTATTCCCGGCAACCTCACCGGCGACAAAGCCCATCCGGTCAAGGCTGTCACTCCGGCGGACCTGGTGCGGGTGAACACTCTCTTGGAAGCCGCTGACGCCACTATCAGCCTGACGGTGGACCTGGGCCACTACGACCCGGCCCGAGCCGCTGACATGGTCAAGTATGCCAGGGAGGCTTTCGGCAAAAGGCTTGTCAGCCTAACCGTGGGAAATGAGCCCAATGGCTTTCCCCTAAGTGGGGTACGGGACAAGAGGTGGGGGATCAACGACTACCTCCGGGAGCTTAAGGCCTACGCGGAAGCCATCTTTGTAGTGGCACCCGACTTGCCTCTGCTGGGCCCGGGCGCTTACGAGCAATCGTGGTGGGAGCCCTTCCTTAGGACCGATCTGCCCCAAAAACGGATCCTCTCACTGCACAACTATCCGCTGCACGTCTGTGACAGCACTGCGGGTGATCGGTCTCCAACTCTGACGAACCTTATGAGCAGCGCATTGCATGATGCAACTGCTGATTACCAGACGGCCGCACTGACGCTGGCCCGCAAATACAATGTGGACACCTGGATGCCGGAGACCGGCATCTCCGCCTGTTCTGGTTCCAACCCAACCACCAAGGTTCACGCTTCGGCACTATGGGCTGTGGACTACACCCTGCATGCGGCGCAGCTCGGGATCCAGAAGCTCGGATTCCACAGTTCCTTGATGACCTGTCAGGGTGGGCCGCCCATGTCGGCAATCTGCGCAGGGGGACCGTACCTCAAGCCGAACGGCACATACAGTGAAAGGTCGAACTATTTCGGCATGTCCTTCGCAGCGGAGCTTGGCGCCGGTGAGTTCCTGCGCCTGCAGGCTTCCGGGGGCGGACTGACATACGCCTACGCATTGCAGAACGCGAACGGAAGCACCACCGTCATCGTCGTCAACGAAAATGATCCCACCGAGGCTGCCCAAACCAGGGTCACGCTCGAACTACCTGGGAAGGCGTTGACCGGAACCATGACCCAGCTGACAGGCCCCTCCTTCGGAGCCGAGGACCAAACCAAGATTGACGGCGCCTTTACTGCGCCGGCACCTGTCGCGGAACGGGCAACCGTGGAAGGGTTCAACTACGGGTCCAAGACACAGACCTTCAAGCTCACCGCAGGAACCGCCACGGTGCTCAACTTCACCTACTGAGTCCACCGGGAAACATCGAGGGGCGGGCTTTCGCCGCTAAAGCATGTGCTTAGCGGCGAAAGCCCGCCCCTCGACGTTGGGACGTTGGCTCGACGTTGGGACGTTGGCTCGACGTTGGGACGCTGGTTAGTTGAGCAGCGCGTCCACAAAGCCCTCGGCATCGAACGGCGCCAGGTCATCGGCCCCTTCGCCAAGGCCGATCAGCTTGACCGGCACACCGAGCGACTTCTGGATGGCCACCACGATGCCGCCCTTGGCGGTGCCGTCGAGCTTGGTCAGGACGATGCCGGTGATGTTCACAACCTCGGCGAAAACCCGGGCCTGGTTGAGGCCGTTCTGGCCGGTGGTGGCATCCAGGACCAGCAGTACCTCGTCCACCTCGGCGAGCTTTTCGATGACCCGCTTGACCTTGCCCAGTTCGTCCATCAGGCCGGTCTTGTTCTGCAGGCGGCCCGCGGTGTCGATCATGACAACATCGACCTCCTGGTCAATGCCTGCCTTGACCGCCTCGTAGGCGACAGACGCCGGGTCTGCACCGTCGACGTCGGACTTCACCGTGGGAACGCCCACGCGCTGCCCCCAGGTGGCCAGCTGCTCCGCCGCGGCAGCACGGAACGTGTCCGCCGCGCCCAGCAGGACGTCCTTGTCCTCTGCCACCAGGACACGGGCCAGCTTGCCCACGGTAGTGGTCTTTCCCACGCCGTTGACGCCCACCACCAGCATGATGGCCGGCTTGTCCGCGTGCCGCTCGGTGCGGAGGCTGCGGTCCATGGTGGGGTCCACCAGCTTGATCAGTTCCTCCCGGAGCAATGCTTTGACCTGCTCGGGGGTCCGGGTGCCGAGTACCTTCACGCGTTCCCGGAGGGCGTCCACCAGCTGCATGGTGGGTTCGGTGCCCAGGTCCGCCAGCAGGAGGGTTTCCTCAACTTCGTCCCAGACATTTTCGTCGATCTTGTCACTGGACAGCAGGGCGAGCAGGCCCTTGCCCAGAATGTTGTTGGACCGGACCAGGCGTTCACGGAGGCGGGTGAGGCGGCCTGCAACGGGCAGCGGCGTCTCCACCGGGATGGTTTCGAGGCCGGCGGCGTCGTCCGGGACGTCGGTGATTTCAAGGTCTTCGAGGTCGACGCCGGCCGGAGCCTGCCGTTCGGCCGGCGCCACGGGGGCGTCCTCCAGCAGCGTACCGCCGCCCCCGACGGGATCGTTGGCGTCACGCGTCCCGGGGTACTGGTTGATGTTCTTCCGCGTCTTCATCAGGACCGGGATGAGCCCGCCAATAACCACCAGGGCAGCAACGATGGACAGAATAATGGGGAGGATGTCATTCACTCCCCTAGCTTCTCACAAACGCCGGAGCCGCTTGGGGGTCCCACCAGCACCGATCTAGACGTCGGCCCCCAGCCGCTGGCTGATAACGGTTGACACGCCGTCGCCGCGCATGGTGACGCCATAGAGTGCATCGGCGACTTCCATGGTCCGCTTCTGGTGGGTGATCACGATCAGCTGGCTGGACTCGCGAAGTTCTTCGAAGATGGTGATGAGGCGGCCAAGGTTGGTGTCGTCCAGGGCCGCCTCCACCTCATCCATCACGTAGAACGGCGAGGGGCGGGCCTTGAAGA
Organism: Pseudarthrobacter naphthalenicus; assembly: GCF_029076445.1. Taxonomy (GTDB): domain Bacteria; phylum Actinomycetota; class Actinomycetes; order Actinomycetales; family Micrococcaceae; genus Arthrobacter; species Arthrobacter naphthalenicus. Next base: position 39,088 of record NZ_JARESG010000020.1, on the reverse strand, counting down.
TGGCCACCAGCAGGGCTACGGCGGTGAGGGACCGTTCGCCGCCGGAGAGCAGCGAGAGCCGCTTGATCTTCTTGCCCGCCGGCCGGGCTTCCACCTCGATGCCTGTGGTGAGCATGTCCGACGGGTCGGTCAGGACCAGCCGGCCCTCGCCGCCGGGAAAGAGCCGGCCAAAGACGCGGACGAACTGGGCCTGGGTGTCTTCGAAGGCCTCGGCAAAGACCCTCTGCACCCGATCGTCCACTTCCTTGATGATGTCCAGGAGGTCCTTGCGGCTGGACTTCAGGTCCTCAAGCTGGGTGCTGAGGAACTGGTGCCGTTCTTCGAGGGCCGCGAATTCCTCCAGCGCCAGCGGGTTGACCTTACCCAGGGCCGAGAGGTCCCGTTCGGCTTTCCGGAGCCGTTTCTCCTGTTCCTCCCTGACAAACGGTTTGCCCTCAACCACCGGGGCGCCGCTGCCGTCCACCGGTGTCCGCAGCGCGGCCCACTTATCACCGCTGTCCTCCGCAGGGACCGGCACCGGTACGTCAGGGCCGAAATCCGCCACCAGGACGTCCGGCGTGATGCCCAGTTCCTCGATGGACCGGCTTTCCAGGGCCTCAATCCGCGCCCTGTGCTGGGTGCGGGCCAGTTCCTCCCGGTGCACCGAATCAGTCAATTCGGTGAGCTCGCGGGCCAGGGAATCGTTGCCTCCGCGGATCGACTGCAGTTCGCGGTCCCGTTGCTCCCGGTTCTCCTCCGCAAGATCGCGCTCTTCACGCGCCAGCTCCACGGAGACGTCAATGTAGCGGATGGCCAGATCCGCCGCGGCTGCCACTGCCGCGGCCCGCCGGGCCTGGAGCCGCCGGCGGCGCGCCCTTTCGGCCGCCTCTTCCCGGGCTTTGCGCTCCGTGGCGGCTGCGCGCTCGAGCGAGACGGCCCGGTTCCGGGTGGCGGTCAGTTGTTCTTCGGTACTGCGGAGCGCGAGCCTGGCTTCCATTTCGGCGGACCGGGCCAGGGACGCTGCCCGGGCCAGGGCGTCGCGCTGTTCGGTGGACGGTTCTTCCTCCGCGGGCGCTTCCTGCGCCGCGGCCAGCCGGGCGGCGATGGCCGCGAGCGCCTCCTCCTCGGCACGTACATTCGCTTCAGCCCTGGCCAGGGAAGCGGCAAGCCTGTCGCTTTCCCCGACGGCGCTGCGCAGGATTGAATTCAGGTGGCCGAGGCGCTCAGCGACGGCCGCGAGCCTGGCGTCCGAATCGTGCAGCCTGTCCAAGGCAGCGTCGGTCCGGGCCTGCGCTTTGGCGCGCCGCGCTTCCGCGCCGGCGAGCGCGAACCGGTTCCGCTCAAGATCCGCGGTGACAGCGGCGAGGCGGGTCTCGGCGTCGTCGACGGCGGCCTGCACTTCAAGCAGCGACGGCGCCTTCGCGGATCCTCCGGTGACGGTCAGCGCTGTCAGAACATCCCCGGCCACGGTAACGGCGGTGAGCTCAGGCCGTTCACCGACCAATGCGCCGGCGGCCGCCACGTCATCGACGACGACGGATCCCCCGAGAAGCGCGGCCACCGCCGCGCCGTTGTCCCCGCTGGCGGTCACCAGGTCAAGTGCCCGGCGGGCCTTGGCAGGCAACGAACCCGACGTCACCGTGCCCGGGCGCGCCGGTGCGGCCGATTCCAGCAGCAACACGGCGCGGCCGGCGTCGTCGTCCTTGAGCAGCTTCACCACGGCGGCCGCCACCTCGGGATTGCGGACCACGATGGCTTCGGAGGCTTCCCCGAGTGCGGCGGCGATGGCCGTTTCATAGCCCGGTTCAACAGATAGCCCTGCCGCCAGCGTCCCGGCGACACCTTCGAGGCCGGCGCTGAGGACATGGGCCGCACCGTCTTTGCGGTTGAGTCCAAGCTGCAGGGCGTCGCGCCGGGCCACCAGGGAGTCGCGTTCGCGGACGGCTTCCCTGCCGGCGGCGGTCAGATTGGCAATCTCCTGAACAACGGCGTCGAGTTCGGCGCTGGCGTCCTCGTAGTCGGCGTCGAGGGTTTCCTCGCCTTCCTCAACGCCGGCTACCTGGCTTTCGAGGGCGGTGAACTCGGACTGGGCCTTGCTGCGGCGGTCCTGCCCGGCGGCGAGCGAATCGCGGAGCCGGCCCAGTTCGGCCTGGGCGGACTCCACCCGCGACCTGGCCGCGCCCACCTGGCCGGCCAGCTTGGCGAGCCCTTCGCGGCGGTCTGCTGCGGCGCGGAGCACGGCTGTGAGGCGCTTGTCCTCGGCGGCGGCGGCCTGTTCAGCTTCGGACTTGGCACCTGTTGCCGACTCCAGGGCGCTGCGCCGGTCAAGGATGTGACGATCGAGTTCCGAGAGTTCCTCCCGGACCCGTGCCGCCTGCCGCTCCAACTGCTCCGGGTCCCGTCCCGAGTACGGTTCGGCATCGGCGGCACCGAGGAGGCGGCCGCGTTCCCGGGCCAGGGAACCGAGGGAGCGGAGGCGTTCCCGCGCCGCGTTCAGCCGGTACCACGTGTCCCTCGCCCCGTTGAGCCTGGGTGTGGCCTCCGCCGCGAGGTGCTCGATGGCGGCCTGCTGCCGGCGCCCGGACTCCAGTTCCTGCTCCACCGCGGCCCTGCGGGCTTTCAGGGCTGCCTCATCCGCGACGTCCCGGGCCAGGGAGTTTCGCTCCCGGGCCAGGTCATCGGCCAACAGCCGCGCGCGTGCATCGCGGACATCGAACTGGACCCTCTGGGCACGGCGGGCGACGTCGGCCTGTTTGCCGAGCGGGGTCAGCTGGCGCCTGATCTCTCCGGTCAGGTCCGTGAGCCGCTGCAGGTTCGCCTGCATGGCCTCCAGCTTGCGGACCGTCTTTTCCTTGCGGCGCCGGTGCTTGAGGATTCCGGCGGCTTCCTCGATAAATCCGCGGCGGTCCTCGGGGGTGGCGTGCAGGACTTTGTCGAGCTGGCCCTGGCCCACGATGACGTGCATTTCCCGGCCCAGGCCGGAGTCCGAGAGCAGTTCCTGGATGTCAAGGAGGCGGCAGCTGGCCCCGTTGATGGCGTATTCGGAGCCGCCGGTGCGGAACAGCGTCCGGGAGATGGTGACTTCGCTGTACTCAATGGGCAGGGCACCGTCGGTATTGTCGATCGTCAGGGAGACATGTGCGCGGCCCAAGGGCGGGCGCCCGGACGTGCCGGCGAAAATGACGTCTTCCATTTTGCCGCCGCGCAGTGTCTTGGCCCCCTGCTCCCCCATCACCCAGGACAGGGCATCCACCACATTGGACTTTCCTGAACCGTTAGGCCCCACCACGGCCGTGACTCCGGGCTCGAAGTCGAACGTCGTTGCCGACGCGAACGACTTGAATCCCCGGACGGTAAGGCTCTTGAGGTGCAAGGTGGTTCGGGTCTCCTGCTCGGCGCACTGGGCTGGTATGGGGGGCTGGTATCGGGGGAATGTAGCGGGGAATGTAGCGGGAAAACGGCCCCTGTTACTTACAATCTACTGCGGGGCTGCGACAATTCCTTGCAGATCCGCGCGCAGGAGCCGCAGGTACTACCGGCAGGTGCGGGACCGGCGGCATGTGCAGGAACTGGCCCGGACCCGGCATAGTTAAGCACTTGGGCTGGTGCTCGATGGTGCGGTCAGCCACCGGAGCGCAGTACAGACACGAATAGGGGCTTAATTTGACAGGGAATGCAACATTCCGGCACAACAACACCGCTTTGCTTTCGGTGAGCAGCGTCGAAGCTCCCAAGATCGTCAGTTCCGCTGATTTCGACCGCAGGCTGGCCCCCACCCTGCGGCGCTTGAAGTTTCCCCCGCGCCTGCTTGAACGGGTGGCAGGGATCACCCACCGCCGTTGGTGGGCGCCGGGGACCTCGTTCGACGACGCCGCCATCGAGGCGGGCGCTAAGGCTTTGGCCGAATCCGGGGTGGAAGCGTCGGAGGTGGGTCTGCTGATCAACACCTCCGTCACGCGGCGCAGCCTGGAGCCGTCCGTCGCGGTGAAGATCCATCATGGCCTCAGCCTGCCGTCGTCGGCCATGAATTTCGATCTTGCCAACGCCTGCCTGGGCTTCGTCAACGGCCTGACCCTGGCGGCCAACATGATCGACTCCGGCCAGATCAAATACGCCATGATCGTCAACGGTGAGGATGCCCAGGCCACTCAGGAGGCCACCCTGGCCCGGCTGCAGCGGCCGGAGACCACCCGTGAGGACTTCGGCCGTGAGTTCGCCACCCTCACCCTGGGTTCCGGCGCGGCCGCAGCCGTGCTGGGCCCGGCGGACCAGCATCCCGGGGCGCACCGGATCGTGGGGGGCGTGATGCGCGCCGGCACCGAGCACCATGAGCTGTGCGTGGGCGGCATCGACGGCATGGCCACGGACACCAAAGGCCTGCTGGACGGCGGTCTGCAACTGGTGGTGGACGCCTGGCACGAGGCCAAGCCGGAGTGGGACTGGGCAACGATGGACCGGTACGTCACCCATCAGGTGAGCAACGCGTACACCCAGGCCATCATCGACGCAGTGGGCCTGGATCCGGAAAAGGTCCCCATCACCTTTCCCCACTGGGGCAACGTGGGCCCGGCCTCGCTCCCCATGACCCTGGCTGCCGAAGCGCAGACGCTGGCGGCCGGGGACAGGGTGCTGTGCATGGGCGTCGGTTCCGGGCTCAACACCGCCCTGCTGGAAATCGTGTGGTGACCGCAGACTGGCCCGGCGTTGACCCCGAATGGTCCCGGGAAATTGACGTGCCGTCCACCTCAGCGGCGGATAAACCCGGCGCGGTGCGCACCTGGCACCTGCTCGATAACGGTCCGCAGCTCGCGCGCCGCGGCCTGGTTCCTGCCGGCACGCTGCTGTGCGTGCACGGCAACCCGACGTGGTCCTTCCTCTGGCGCAGCCTGCTGGCCGCCGGCTCGGACGCCGGTTCCGCCGCCACTTCGGATACCGGTTCCGCCGCCGGGCGGCCGTGGCGTGTGGTGGCCGTGGACCAACTGGACATGGGCTTTTCGGAGCGAACCGGAACGTTCCGGCGCCTGGCAGACCGCATCAACGACCTGGCCGACCTCACCGCCGCCCTCGGGCTGGACGGGCCGGTGGTCACGGTGGGCCATGACTGGGGCGGCGTCATCAGCCTGGGCTGGGCGCTGGCACACCAGGAACAGCTCGCCGGGGTGGTGCTGACCAACACCGCGGTCCACCAGCCCGCCGGCTCCCCCATCCCGGCGGCGCTGCGGCTCGCCCTGCACCCTGCCGTCCACCGCTGGGGAACGACGACGTCGGACGCCTTCCTGCGGGTCACGCATGCCCTGGCCCGTCCGCCCCTGGCCGCGGAGGTCCGCCGCGCTTTCATGGCCCCTTACCGCGGCGCCGGCCGCCGCACGGGCGTTGGCAACTTTGTTGCCGACATCCCGGCGGACGCGTCCCATCCCAGCTTCCCGGCACTCAATGACGTCGCCGAAGGCCTGCGAGGGCTGAGCGTTCCCGCGCTGATGCTCTGGGGCCCCGCTGATCCGATCTTCTCCGACCGGTACCTGAAGGACCTGCTCGGCCGTCTGCCGCACGCGCAGGTGCACCGTTTCGAAGGTGCCGGGCACCTCGTCGCCGAGGACCGGGACATCGCCGCCCCCGTCTTCGAATGGCTCGCCGGGCTTGGCCTGGCTGAGTCGTCCGCTCTTCCGCCGAAGGACGCCGCGGCCGCCGCGGCCGGCGCTCCTGAGCCGGCGGACCACGCCGCAACGGAACAGGCAGGCACCGCTGTTCCGCCCCTCTGGGCGCCGCTCACCGGACTGGCAGCAGGAGCCGACGGCGGGGGTACCGCCGTCGCGGAAATGGCCGCGGACGGGCAGGTCACCCGCTCTCTCACTTGGCTGGAGCTCGAACAGAACATAGCCCGCCTTGCGGCGGGGCTGCGGGACATCGGGGTGGGGCCGCAGAAAAGGGTGAGCCTGATGGTTCCGCCCGGCGTGGACCTGACCGTGGTGCTCTACGCCTGCCTGCGGCTCGGCGCGGTGGTGGTCGTGGCCGACGCCGGCCTTGGCACCCGCGGACTGAGCCGCGCCGTGAAAGGCGCCACCCCGGATTTCCTCATCGGAATCGACAAGGCCCTCACCGCCGCCTCGGTACTCGGGTGGCCCGGCCGGCGGATCAGCGTGCGGGAGTTACCCGCCGCCCGGCGCCGGCTCCTGGGAGTGGAAACCTCCCTCACCGCGCTCGCCCGTCAAGGAATCCGCACCTGTAAGGGGCCGACGTCGGACTCTTCCGTTCCGGACGCGGCTCCGGCTCCCGACGCACCGGCCGCCGTCCTCTTTACGTCCGGTTCCACCGGACCTGCCAAGGGCGTTCTCTACACCCACCGGCAGCTCGCCGCGATGCGCGATACCCTGGCCGCAACGCTGGGGATCCGTCCGGGCGCACGGCTGGTGGCGGGCTTCGCACCGTTCGCTCTCCTGGGGCCTGCCCTCGGAGCGGTTTCGGTGACCCCTGCCATGGACGTCACGGCACCGCGCACCCTCACGGCCCGCGCGCTGGCAGACGCCGCCGCATCCATTGACGCCACCGTGGTCTTCGCCTCGCCGGCGGCCCTCCGGAACGTCCTCGCCAGCGCGGGGAGCCTGAGCCCCGCCGGGCACGAGGCACTGGAGCGCGTGGAGTTGCTGCTCTCCGCCGGCGCACCGGTCCCGGAGCCCCTCCTCGCCGAGATGCAGCGGCTTATGCCGCGGGCTTCGCTGCACACCCCGTACGGGATGACCGAAGCGCTGCCTGTCACGGACATCAGCCTGGAGCAGATCCGTGCGGCCCGGGCGGACGCGGACGCACGGACCATGCCCGGAGCAGGCAACGGCGTGTGTGTTGGCCTGCCCGTGCACGGCGCGCGCGTAGCCGTGATCCCTTTGGCCGAAGACGGAACCGCCCCGGGTGACTGCCCGGTCAAGGCGCCGGGGGTGACCGGCGAGATTCTCGTCAGTGCGCCGCATGTGAAAGAGGCGTACGACAGGCTCTGGCTGACCCAGCGGGAGAGCGTCCGCACCGCCGGCTGGCACCGCACGGGCGATGTTGGGCATTTTGACGCCGCGGGCCGGCTCTGGGTGGAAGGCCGCCTCGCGCACGTCGTGACGGCGCCGGGTTCGGTGGTGACGCCGGTGGGTGCCGAGCAGGCCATCGAACACCTGGACGACGTCGGGCTGGCCGCCGTTGTGGGGGTCGGCCCCGCCGGGACGCAGGCCGTCGTGGCGGTCGTCGAGACGGTGCCTGCTGTGCGCCGGGCCGGCCCCGCCGCGCCGCACCTGGCCGGACGGGTGCGGGACGCCGCGCGCCTCGCAGGCGTCAGTGTCTCCGCCGTGCTTGCGGTCCCCGCCCAGCCAACCGATATTCGCCACAACGCCAAGATCGACAGGACCCGCCTGGCGCGGTGGGCCTCCCGCGTGCTGGCCGGCGGCCGCCCGGGCACGCCATGAGGGTGCTGGTCACCGGCGCAAGCGGGCTGCTGGGACGTGAAGTGGCCCGGCTGCTGGTGCGGCAGGGGCACGCCGTCACGACGTTCCAGCGCCGCGCCGCGGGGGTCGACGGCGCCGCGGACTTTTTGGGGTCCGTTACGGACGGGGACGCGGTCCGACGTGCGGTGGCCGGGTTCGAAGGCGTCATCCATCTCGCGGCGAAGGTCTCCTTCACGGGGCGTGCCGCTGACTTCCACGAGGTTAACGTCGAAGGGACCCGCCGGCTGATCGAGGCCGCCCGCGAGGCAGGCGTGCGGGACCTGGTGTTCGTCTCCTCCCCCTCGGTGGCCAACTCAGGGGCCGCCATTGCCGGGCTGGGTGCCGAACCGGCAGACCCGGCCCGCGCACACGGGGATTACTCCCGCACGAAGGCAGCCGCGGAAATGCTGGCGCTGGCAGCGGACTCACGGGAATTCCGGGTCGCGGCGGTACGCCCCCATATTGTCTGGGGGCCGGGCGATACCCAGTTGGTGGAACGGGTGCTCGAGCGGGCCGCCCGCGGCCGCCTGCCGCTGCTCGACGCGGGCGCCGCCCTGATCGACACCACGTACGTGGACAACGCCGCCTCCGCCATCGTTGCCGCGCTGCACCGCATGGAACAGGTCCACGGCCGGGCCCTCGTGGTCAGCAACGGCGAACCCCGCCCGGTGGGTGAGCTGCTGGCCGGCATCTGTGCGGCGGGCGGCGTGCCGGCGCCATCGTGGCGGGTGCCGGGCAGGATTGCCCGTGCGGCGGGATCCGTGGTGGAAAAGATCTGGCTCCGTTCCGGCAGGGAGGATGAGCCGCCCATGACACGGTTCCTCGCCGAGCAGCTCTCCACCGCCCACTGGTTCGATCAGCGCGAGACCCGTGCGCTCCTCGATTGGACCCCCGCCGTCTCCCTTGACGAGGGCCTGGCGAAGCTGGCCGCACACTACGGCGCGCCAACGACCGCACGGACTGTGCGTCCGTAACGAGACGCCGGACGCAGCGATAAAAGCACGTGGCGCTACCCGTTTCGCGGGGTTGTGCGGGTTTCCACAGACTTGGCCGCAGGCTGACCGGTCGCCTTGTTGAGGGTTTAAGCGGAGCCTATTATCGCACCAACAGGGTTGCTATGAGCTGCTCAGCTTGGTGGTCTCTCACGGGTCTTCGGACCGGTTCCAGCCAAGCTAATTCCATCACCGGTGCAGACGGCGGGGAGGCAGCACAGGAGCATCAGCCCTGCGGACAACTGAATGTCTTGGTTTGGCTGCCCCTGGGGGGAGCGGCAACGGCCCGAAGCAACTCGCTGCGGGCCTGCTACGCAACAGCGCACTCACTCCAGGAGTTCACATGCCCGTATCCTCAGCCGAGCGTTCCCTGCAGCCCCTGCGGCAGACCGTCCTGGCAGTGACCCTCGCGCTCGTAGCTGCGCTCTTGCCTGTTGGCCTGCCGGCGTCCTTCCTCGCCAGCGCGGCAGCGGCCGACCCCTGCGCTCCCCTGATCAACGCCATCGCTTGCGAGAACTCCAAGCCCGGAAGCCCGCCCTCGGAGTGGGATATCTCCGGGGCGGGCGATTCCGACATTCAGGGCTTTGCCACCGAAATCAGTGTCAATGCCGGCCAGCCCATCCGGTTCAAAGTGGACACCACCGCCGCCAACTACACCATCGGCATCTACCGGACCGGCTGGTATCAGGGCCTTGGAGCCCGCAAGATCGCCGACGTTACCCCGTCCGCCCTGCGGCAGAACCAGCCGCAGTGCCGGACGGACGTGAGCACTGAACTCTATGACTGTGGCACCTGGGCTGTTTCGGCGACATGGCAGGTACCCTCGGCCGCCGTCTCCGGTGTCTACATAGCGCTCCTGACCCGCCCTGACAACGGCGACCAGAGCCACATCACCTTCATTGTCCGCAACGATGCGAGCCACTCGGATGTCGTCTTCCAAACATCAGACACGACGTGGCAGGCCTATAACAGCTACGGGGGCTCTAACTTCTACGAAGGAGCGGCAAACGGCCGCGCGTACAAGGTCAGTTACAACCGGCCCGTCAACACCAGGGGCGGTCCGGACGGCCGGGATTTCTACTTCAGCAACGAATATCCGATGGTCCGCTTCCTGGAGAAAAATGGCTATGACGTCAGCTACATCAGCGGCGTGGATACCGATCGCAGCGGAGGACTGCTTCGCAACCACAAAACGTTCCTTTCAGTGGGGCACGATGAATATTGGTCGGGGGCACAGCGGGCCAATGTGACGGCGGCCCGTGATGCGGGCGTCAATCTCCAGTTCCTCTCCGGAAACGAAATGTACTGGCGCACACGGTACGAACCGTCCGCCGTGGATGGGGCCGGGTACCGGACCATCACCTCCTACAAGGAAACGTGGGCCAACAGCAAGATCGATCCCAGCACTGAATGGACGGGCACGTGGCGCGATCCCCGGTATGCCTCACAGGCCAACGGCGGCGGCCTGCCTGAAAACGGCCTCACCGGCACGCTGTACATGTCGAATTTCTCAGATTTGCCCGTTACCGTCAGCGCCGCGGAAGGTAAGGCCCGGCTTTGGCGCGGCACCTCACTCGCCACTCTCGCGACCGGGACATCGGCCCAGCTGGCCCCGCACACGGTGGGCTACGAATCCAACGAGGACCTGGACAACGGGTTCCGGCCAGCAGGACTCATCCGGCTGTCCACAACCACCGGGCCGGTAGACCAGTACCTTCAGGACTACGGAAACACGGTCAAAGCCGGAACAACCACCCACAACATCACGCTGTACCGTGCGGCCAGCGGGGCCCTGGTTTTCTCCGCGGGCAGCGTTCAGTGGACGTGGGGCCTTGACCAGGAGCATGACGGCCCCGGGGCGCCGGCAGATCCTCGGATGCAGCAGGCCCAAGTGAACCTGCTGGCCGATATGGGCGCCCAGCCGGGAACACGTGACCCTGCGCTCGCGCCCGCCACAGCCAGTAGTGATACCGCTGGCCCGGTGGTCACCATAGCCTCCCCCGCCGAAGGTGCTTCAATACCGCAAGGAAGCAGTGTCACTGCCTCCGGGAGTGCCACTGACACCGGGGGAATTGTTTCAGGCGTGGAAGTGTCCACCGACGGCGGAGCTTCCTGGCATCCCGCCCAGGGAAAGCAGAACTGGACGTACACCTACATCCAGAAGGGCCTGACCAGCGCCACGCTGAAAGTCCGTGCCGTGGACGACAGCGCCAACATCGGCGCCGCGGCAACCCGCAGCCTTAACCTGACCGGCCCTTACACGGTCTTCGGCAGCCAGGTTCCGGCTGTGGTGGATTCCGGGGACGGCGGAGCGTACGAGCTCGGCTTGAAGGTCACCCCAACGGTGGATGGTTTCATCACCGGTGTGCGGTTCTACAAGAGCACCGCCAACACCGGAACGCACGTAGGCTCCCTGTGGAACTCCGCCGGCCAGCGTGTGGCCAGTGCAACCTTCGCAGCGGAAACGGCCAGCGGCTGGCAGAAGGTCCTGTTTTCCCAGCCAGTTGCCGTGGGAGCCGGCCAGACCTACACCGTGTCGTACACAGCGCCGCGTGGCCACTACGCCGCCAAGGACCGCCAGTGGGACAGCTTCGGCTTCACCGATCCGCCGCTGACGGTCGCCGGCGGCTTCGCCAGCCCGCCGGCCGGAGTCTATGGCAGCCCGGACGCCTACCCGACGAGCAGCTACGGCAACGGAAACTATTACGTCGACGCCGTCTTTGACACCACAGACACCACGCCGCTGACGGCCGCAGGGCAGTGGCCTCTGGGCGGTTCGTCAAGCGTTCCGCAATCCACCACGGTGGGGGCCGTCTTCTCCAAGCCGGTAACGGCGTCAAGCGTCCAGCTGAAACTCACGGCCGCTGCCGGGACCGACGTCGCGGGGACCACGGCTTACGACGCTGTGGCACGGAAAGTCACGTTCACGCCTGCGTCCGGCCTCGACCTGGGCACGACCTACACGGCTACGCTCAGTGCCACCGCTTCCAGTGGCGGATCCCTGACGGCGGGCGGAACCTGGTCCTTCACCACGGTTATCTCACCCCCTGTGCCGGGGACGTGTCCGTGCAGCTTCTATGACGATTCCGTGCTTCCGGGGCTCCCGGAAGTCAGGGACGGCGTGCCGCTCACCCTGGGCATTCGGTTCTCCAGCACCACCGACGGCACCGTGACCGGCGTCCGCTTCTACAAGTCCGTAGGAAATACCGGTACGCACACGGGCACGCTGTTCACTGCCTCCGGCCAACAGTTGGCCACCGTGACGTTCGCCAACGAAAGCACCTCCGGTTGGCAGACAGCGTACTTCAACCAACCTGTTGGCATGACCGCCAATACGGAATACATCATGGCTTACAAGACCACCACCGGCACGTACTCAGCGACCGTCAACGGGTTCGGCCCGGGACTTAGCGCAGGCAATCTGAGGGCATCTTCGGACGCGGGCGCCTACTCCTACTCCAGTGATTTCCCCAATTCCCGTTCAACGGCCAGCTACCTCGTCGATGTGGTGGTCCAGTACCCGGATCCGCCCTTTACCGCCACCGCCCAGTCACCACTGCCCGGCTCATCAAGCGTGGCGCTGAACAGCGCAGTGTCCGCGGTCTTCTCCAAAGCCCTCACGGCATCCACCGTGAAGGCCACCCTCACCGGCCCGGGTACGGCGTCCGTCCAGGGGACGACGGCCTTCGACGCCGCAACGTCCAGGATGACCTTCACCCCCTCGGCCCCGTTGGCTGCCGGCACCACCTACACAGCCACAGTGACAGCCACCTCCGCAACAGGCCAACAGCTCAGTTCCGGCGGCTCCTGGACCTTCACCACAGTCCCGGCGCCGCGGACCGAAGGGACCTGCCCCTGCACCCTTTACCAGGACACCGTCACGCCCACGCTGATGGAGGCAAATGACGGCATCCCGGTGGCTTTGGGAGTCCGGTTCGCAAGTTCGGCTGCCGGCACCATTAGCGGCATCCGGTTCTACAAGGCCGCCGGCAATACCGGCACACACACCGGCTCGCTCTTCACCATCACAGGCCAGCAGCTCGCCACGGTGACCTTCAGCGGGGAAACCTCAGCGGGCTGGCAGACTGCGACCTTCAGCCAGCCGGTGGCCATCGCGGCCGACACGGAATACGTTGCCGCCTACCGCTCCCCCAGCGGCATCTATTCGGCGTCGCCCGGAGGGTTCGCCTCAGGGTTCACCAGCGGTCCGCTCCGCACGGCCTCGGGTTCCGGTTCCTTCTCCTACAGCGGCGACTTCCCGTCGTCGGGCTCCAGCGCCAGCTACCTGGTGGACCTTGTGTTTGAACAGGGCGGCAGCACACCGCCCCCGCCGGCACCCTTGACTGTCACCGCCCAGTCGCCGGCGCCGAATGCAACCGGCGTGGTGCAGAGCGCCCAGCCGAGCCTGACCCTGTCCGCCGCCGTGCAACCGGGTTCGGCACTGGTGCTCTCGGCAGGAGGCGCCAACGTGGCCGGCTCGTCGGCGCTGTCCGCGGATGCCCGCACCATAACTTTCAGCCCCGCACAGCCCTTACCTTCGAATACGCAGATCACCGCGAGCGCCAGCAACGTTGTGTCCACAACGGGCACCTCGCTCGCTCCCACGTCCTGGCAATTCACAACAGTCAACGCGGCGCCGGCGGCCCAGACCCTGTTTTCGTCCATGGTCCCCCAAGTGGCCGCCGCCGCTGACACCCGTGCCATCGAGCTGGGCACGGCGTTCCGGACCACGGCCCCAGGTAGTGTCACCGCGCTCCGCTTCTACAAGGGACCCAGCAACACGGGCATCCACACCGGATCGCTCTGGGATCCGGCAGGTGCCAGGCTGGTCCGCCTGACTTTCACCAATGAAACGGCCACCGGGTGGCAGTCCGCGGTGCTGGCCAGCCCCATCCGGCTGACCGTCGGCGCCAGCTACGTTGTCTCGTACAACGCGCCGGTTGGGCGCTACTCGTACACCCCCAACTTCTTTACCCAGATCTGGTCAAGCGGCGTCCTCCGCGCGCCCACCACCAACGGGTTGTACCGCCTGGGATCAGGAACGGCAGTACCGAACCGGACGGACACCGCCACGAACTACTTCGTTGACGTGGTGTTCGCGCCTGATTCGGCAGGCTGAATGACGTGAACAGACCGGCAGCGGGTTTTCCTCCCGCCGCCGGTCTGTGTGATGACGCAAGCCTTGATGACCCACTCGGCCTCAGCGCACCACCGACGGCGACCAGGCGTGTTCGATGAAAAGTTCCGGCCGCGAAGCCCCTGCTACGTCCAGCCGCCAAATGTCGCTGTCGCCGGCCGAATCCTCCCGGCCCAGCCCGTACAGCACGGTGTGGCCGTCCAGCCACTCAACCTGGTCGTCAACGTTCCTGGTCTCGGCAAGGAGGGTCTCGGTTCCGGTGGCAATATCCAGGACCGCGATGTTCCAGTGCGGATGGACGCTGCCGGCCATGTTCTTTTTGTACGCAATGCTTTTCCCGTCAGGAGACACGGACGGGCACTCAGCGGCGTCGTGGACGGCCGTGAGCTTCCGGGCCGAAACACTTCCTTCCACCAGCCATGTCCGGCCGTTCGAAGCCGCCGTCGCATAGAAGGAATCGGACTGGCCCGGCATGAAGGTGACCCCCCAGATGTTCCGGTCCGACGGACTGACCTGCGCTCCGTTCACCCACAAGGCAAAGTCTTCAAGGCTGCCCGTTCCGGGGCCACCCTCCACCGGACTGATCACTGTCTCGGTCGAAAAGCCTGTGCCGGCATAGGAGTGGCCCGTCACGAAGACCGTTGTTGCCGCGGCACTTCCCGTGCCATCGAGCCTTGTCCGGCTGGGGATCCCCCGCAGCGCCCAGCTGCGGACCTCCTGCCAGTTCCTGTCGTAGAGTGCCGCCTCGTAGCTGGTGACCAGGCCACGGTTCGTCCGCAGGCACATCACTTCCCGTCTCGTCCCGTAGACACGGTCGCAGGCCGCACCGCCCACCGCCCGTTCCGCTCCCGGAGCGGACAACAGCACTGTGGCAGCCTGGCCATAGCCCTGGCCCGAGGCGGTGTTGCGGAACAGGACAAACGGCTGGTCCGGAAGCGACGATCCGGCCGCGGCGATCGCAGCGGAGGATGTTGCCTGGCTGGCAGCCTGAAAGCGCTGGAACGCCTGGGCGGCGTACACGCCAGCGCCGGCGACCACACTGACAGTCACCACCAGGAGGATGACCCACCGAAGCTTTCCGTCGGGCTCCCACCGGTTCCGGGTCATGCCACGCGCTTCTCTTGCCCGATCCCGTGAAGGATGAACGGCGATGCCGCGACGGCGACGGCCAACAGGCAGCCAACGGCAACCATCGCCGTCGTCGGCCCAACTGCGAACCAGAGGACTCCGAAACCTGCCGAAGCAGCCATCCGGCTCACCGCCACTACCGTCTGCGCTGCGCCAATGCCCGTGGCCAGCCTCTCAACCGGTGTGAGCTGGCCGGCAAGTGCTGCCAGCACCCCGTCCGTGGCCGCATAGAAAATGCCCAGAAGGACCAGGCAGCCGAGCGTGGGTCCGATTCCCGCGAACGGCATGGCGGCCAGCAGGTAGCAGGCGAGAAGCGCCGCGTGCCCTGTGATGAAGACCTTGGCTTTGCCCCACCGGTCGGCGAGCCTGCCCAGCGGGATGGCAAGCAAAAGGAACACCAGGTTCGTGCCCACATATAGCAGCGGGAACCACTGCACGGCGAAGGAATTCTTATCCTGGAGGACGAGGTAGATGAAGCCGTCTCCCACGGTCAGCAGCCCCAGGACGCCGGCGACGATGAGCAGGCGCCCAAGCCCCGGTTCCCGGAGCATGCCCCAGCGGAATGCAAATGCCTGACTTTTCCGGGTGTCCCCCGGGCGGCGTCCTCCGGCCCGCAGATCCGGGACGAACAGAACCAGCGCCGCCGCGCCGATGACCGCGAACGCCAACGACACCACAAAGACTGTCAGGTAGCCGTTGGGGATGAGCATCAGAATGAAGAATGCCAGGAGCGGACCGGTGGCGGCGCCGATGTTATCGAGCATACGGTGGACGCCGAAGTGCCTGGCCAGATGTTCGGGCTGCGCCGATACCGTGACCAGCGCGTCGCGGGGAGCGGTGCGGATTCCCTTGCCGATCCTGTCGCCGGTGATGATGGCTGTCAGGGACCAAAAGCCGCCGGCAAAAAGCAGCCCGATTCTGGCCGCCGCCGACAGCCCGTACCCGGCCAGGGCCACCCGCTTGGGATGGCCGATCCGGTCAGCAGTCCACCCGGCGGCGATCCGGACCAGGGCGCTTGCCCCCTGGTTGAGGCCGTCAAGCACGCCAAACGCGATCACCGAGAGCCCCAGGAAGCCTGTGATGTACAGGGGCAGGATGGCTGCCACAGACTCTGAGGAGACGTCGGTGAACATGCTGACCACACCAAGCCACACTATGGTGTGGGAGAGTTTGAACCGGGTTCCGGACCGGCGGGTCCGGCCTGCCGTGACCACCTGTTCGTCCTTCTTGCCGCCGTTGCGGTCTGACACCGAAAGGTACATCAGCAGGTCCGTTTACGCATGGAGGGTGGCCAGAAGTGTGAACCGCGTGCTTCCGGTACCCGTGGTGGTGATGGCTACCGTCACGGTGTCAGTCCCGCGTGAGAGGCGGACGGACCGGCCATCCCCGGAAGACACTGATTCGGACTGGAAGCCCAGGGCCAGCAGTGACTGCTGGAAATGACCTATGGTCTGGAGAGGAGTCAGGTCCACAATACCGACCGCGCTGGCCTGCAGGGTCCGGTCCTCGGAGCTCACACTCGTCGACACCACCGCTGTCCGGTCGGGGAAGGACACGACGTTGGCGGGGAAGCCGTCCACTATCTTGCCCTGGGCTGACGCGGGTGCGGGCAGCGGAGTCCGGATCAGGGCGGCCGGCGGCGAAGGCATGGGCAGCCCCGTTGGGGCATCACTGGCTGGCGGCAGAACCTCCTGGATCCGGCGTCCTGCCGGATCGGAGGGACCCTGTGAAGGAGTCACGCCGGCGTCAGGGGGTGCCGCCGCAGCCGATGGCGATTCCGTGCCGCTTCCAGGTGCTGCGACGGTCCCGGCCCCGGAGGGCTGCGGGACACTGCTGTCCACCGGTCCGGTGCCGTTGACCGCTGCGGGCGGGGCTTTGGCGGGCTGTGATGCCTGGTCCAGCACAACAGCTGTTCCGCCCAGGGC
Source organism: Pseudarthrobacter naphthalenicus (assembly GCF_029076445.1). GTDB lineage: Bacteria > Actinomycetota > Actinomycetes > Actinomycetales > Micrococcaceae > Arthrobacter > Arthrobacter naphthalenicus. The sequence goes on along the minus strand of NZ_JARESG010000020.1, from coordinate 22,467 downwards.
AACAGCTGCAATGACTCCGGCGAGTACCAGTTTCTTCGCGATCATGGCCCCGCCAAGGCCACCGCGGTAATGACACCCCAGGCTTTCATGCGCCCAGTCTGCCAACGGAACCCGCATTGGGGAACCGCAGAATCCGCAGACTTTTCCTGTGGTCTACCAGCGACCGTTCCGTGGTCGCGGCTGACAGACAGGGCACGTGTAGGAGGACCGGTTCATGAACTGTTCGCGGCGGATGAGGGAGTTAATCCCGACGGCGGCGCACCGGTTGCAGGGCTGCCCTTCCCTGCCGTAGGCGTTCAGGGAGCGGTCGAAGTAGCCGGAGGCGCCGTTGACGTTCACGTACAGGGAGTCGAAGCTGGTTCCGCCTGCCTCGAGGGCATCGAGCATGACTTCGCGGGCGCTGGCGATCACGCGTTCCGCATCCGAACGGCGCAGCTTGTCCGTGGGGCGGGCGTAATGCAGGCCGGCACGCCACAGGGATTCGTCCGCGTAGATGTTTCCGATGCCTGAGACCAGCCCCTGGTCCAAAAGGGCGCGCTTGAGGCCGGTCCTGCGTTTCCTGAGCCGGCTGTAGAAGAGCCCGAAGGAGAAGGCGGGGTCCAGGGGGTCCCGGGCGATATGAGCCGCCTCTTCGGCAATCAGGGGAAGCGGCGATTCGGCGAGGCCGCCGGGGCCGCCGTCGTCCGTGGCCACCAGGTCCGTCACAAAAAGCCCGCCGAAGATGCGCTGGTCCACAAACCGCAGTTCGTCCGGCATGCCGTCGGCGGGGCTCAGGCGGAGGCGGACCTTCAGGTGTTTCTCGTCCGGAACGGAAGGGTCCTGCATCAGCAGTTGACCGCTCATTCCAAGGTGGGCCATCAGGGCGACGGCCGGAACGGACTGTTCCGGAGCGGCCGCTGCGGACGGGGTGTCGCGCAGCGGCATCCACAGGAATTTTCCGCGGCGCACCACGTCCACCACCGTGGTGCCCTGGAGGTTCCCGATAAAGTCCTCGGGACCGAGGGCGTGGCGGCGGAGCGATCGGGGGTCCAGGACCTCAACGGAGGTAATGGTGCGGCCGCGGAGCCATCTCACCAGCCCGCGGCGGACCACTTCAACTTCAGGCAGTTCGGGCAAAGCCGGACCTAGGCGCCGGGCGCAGGCTCGGCTGATCCGCCGGCCGCGGTTCCCTTGGCCGCCGCATCCTTGGCCGCCGACAGGGTACGCCAAGCGTCCGCGGCAGCTTCCTGTTCGGCTTCCTTCTTGGAATGGCCGGAACCGTTGCCGTACGGCATGCCGCCGATGTTCAGGACCGCCTTGAAGGTGCGGGCGTGATCCGGACCGGCACCCTCGACCGCGTAGAAAATGGTGCCGAGCTGACGACTGGCGGCCAATTCCTGGATGCTGGTCTTCCAGTCGGTGCCGGCGCCAAGGGCTGCTGCGTCCTTGAGGAGCGGGCCGATCAGCCGCATGACCAGCTGCCGTGCGGTTTCGATGTCATTGGACACGTAGGTGGCGCCGATGAGCGCTTCCATGGTGTCCGCCAGGATGGAGGCCTTGTTCTTACCCTCGGTGAGCTTTTCGCCCTGCCCCAGGTAGATGTAGTCGCCGATGCCCAGGCTCCGGCCAATGCCCGCCAGGGCCCTTGTGCTGACCACCGCGGAGCGGCGTTTCGCAAGGTCGCCTTCGGGCAGCGTCGGGTTGTCCCGGTACAGGGCGTCCGTCACGGAGAAACCCAGGATGGAGTCGCCGAGGAACTCGAGCCGCTCATTGGTGGGGATGCCGCCGTTTTCGTAGGCGTAGGAACGGTGTGTCAGAGCAAGACGAAGCGTCCCGGCGTCAATGGAGACACCGAGACGCTTCAGAAGCTCTTCAGTTGAAGACATCATGTCAGCCTTGGGGGCCGATTAGACGTCTGCGACCTTGCGGCCCTTGTACTCAAGGAACAGCGCAGTGCCAGCCGAGTCGGTAACGACCTTTGCCTGGTGCGGCAGGCTGTAAGTAACCTGGCCGTTCTCGACAGTCTTCACCAGGTGGGGGGCAGTTGCCTTCCACTGGGAGCGGCGGGCGCGGGTATTCGAGCGAGACATTTTCCGCTTCGGGACAGCCACGGCTAACTCATTTCTCTCTAGACAAACACGTACAAATCAGTTTTGCCGGTCAGGCTTAGCCAAGTCAGCCAGGGCGGCCCAGCGAGGATCTACAACCTCGTGGTGATGCCCCGGCTCGTCTTCCAGGCGCGCTCCGCATTCGGAGCAAAGGCCCTGGCAGTCTTCCCGGCACACCGGCTGGAACGGCAGCATGGTTACAACTGCGTCCCGCAACACCGGCTCAAGATCGATCAGATCGTGCTCGACTCGACGTTGCTCTTCTTCGTCTTCTTCATCCGAAAGCAGGACGCCTTCATAGAAGAAAAGTTCTTGCACATTGACCTCAAGGTCATACGCAAGGGGATCCAGGCATCGGCCGCATTCGCCTGTAACTTCGGCGAGCGCGGTTCCTGATACCAGAATTCCTTCGTGTACGGCCTCAAGCCTCAGGTCCAGCTCGATATCCGAGCCTTCCTGAACGCCAATGAGTGCCACGCCAAAATCCTTTGGCGCGGGTACATGTTCTTTCAGCGTCCGCATGCTGCCCGGGCTGCGCCCGAGATCCTTGACGTCGAACGCCAAGGGCGAACTAGCATCTCGTTTAATGAGAACTCCTGTTGAACATATGACCGACGTACTATCTTAGCCTGAAGAGCCGCAGGGACTCAAACCGGGCGTCGGACAGCCGCCGAAGTACCGGACAAGCCTACCCTCTTGAGCGCGGGTCCTACGCCGACTCGCCTGAGAGCAGCCTTTTTTGCACGGAACGCGGTACATAGTCCGAGACGCTGCCGCCCAGGCTCGCCACTTCCTTGATGAGGGTGGAGGACAAATGCAGGTAGTGTGCCTCGGCCGGCAGGAACACGGTTTCAACGCCGCTGAGCTGGCGGTTCATGGTGGCCATCGGGAGTTCGTAATCAAAGTCCGACGACGACCGGAGGCCCTTCACGATCGCGGACACACCACGCTGGCGGCAATACTCAGCCAACAGGCCCTCCCCCACCGGCTCCACCACGATGCCCTGCAGCGACGCCAGCGTTTCGCGGGCCATGTCGATCCGGTCCCCCAGGCTGAACCTGTACTTCTTGGCGTAGTTGGTGGATACCGCCACAATGACTTCGTCAAAAAGCCCGGAGGCGCGGGCAATGACCTCGAGGTGACCGTTGTGGATGGGGTCATAGGATCCGGGGCAGACAGCGCGTCTCATGCACCGAACCTACCGCATCCGAAGGCCGGGATACCATGACTGCATGCATCCACCACGGCAACTTTCCCTGCCCGCAGCCCCGGCTCCGTGGCAGCGGACAGCGGCCGGCGCGAACCTCCTGGGCCCCGCCGGCCAGCTCGGCGTCACCATCTTCGAGGAGATGACCACCCTGGCGGCGCGCACCGGCGCCATCAACCTGGGGCAGGGCTTTCCGGACGAGGACGGACCGGCTGAGATCAAGGCCGCAGCCATGGCCGCCATCGAGTCCGGGGCCAACCAATATGCGCCCGGCAAGGGCCTTCCGGAGCTGCGTGAGGCTGTCGCGGCGCACCAGGCCCGGTTCTATGGCCTGACTCCGGACCCGCAGACGGAGGTCATTGTCACCACCGGAGCCACCGAGGCCATCGCCGCCGCCCTGCTGGCATTCGTAGGCCCGGGCGATGAAGTGCTGACGTTCGAGCCGTTCTACGACTCCTACGGCGCCGTCATCGGACTGGCGGGGGCCACCCACACCACCGCTCCGCTGCTTGCCCCCGACTTCTTCCCGGACATGGCGGCCCTCGAGGCGGCGTTCACGGACCGGACCCGGGTGGTTCTGCTGAACAACCCCCACAATCCCACCGGCGCGGTGTTCCCCCGCCAGGTCCTTCAGCGCGTCGTCGAGCTCGCCGAAAAGTTCGATTGCCTGATCATCACCGACGAGGTGTACGAGCACCTGACCTTCGGTGCCAGCCACCTTCCCGTCGCGACGCTGCCGGGAGCCGCCGAAAGGACCATCACCATCTCCTCGGCGGGAAAGACCTTCTCCTTCACGGGCTGGAAAATCGGCTGGCTGACCGGACCGGAACAGCTGGTGGCGGCCGTCCGCACCGTCAAGCAATTCCTGACCTACAGTTCCGGCACCCCGTTCCAGGCCGCCATTGCCACCGGGCTGGCGTTGCCGGACGAATTCTTCCAGGGGATTTCGGCCACGCTGCAGAAGAAGCGGGACATCCTCAGCGATGGCCTCCGTGCCGCCGGCTTTGATGTCTTTACCCCGCAGGGCACCTACTTCGTCAACGTTGATACCGCTCCCCTCGGCATTGCCGACGCCGTGGACCTGGCCCGCCGGCTGCCCGCCCTGGTGGGGGTCGCCGCGATCCCCGTGCCCGTCTTCTGCCACCCCGAGGGTGCCGCACGGACCCGGAGCCTGCTCCGTTTCGCGTTCTGCAAGAAGGTGGAGGTCCTCGAGGAGGCTGCCGCGCGGCTGGCCACACTGGCCGGGAAGCTGTGATGGCGGAGCCCGACGGCACCCGGACCGCCAGCCGCTTCCTGCGCACCACCGGGCAGCATGCGGTGATCGAGCCCGACACATTCACGGAGGGCGGTTTTGTGCTGAGCATCGGAGGAGCCGAGCAATCCCACGTCGATTTGGCCGACCCCGCCGACATCTTCTACGAGTACCTGCGCAGGATCGGGCACGTGGTGGATCTTGCGGCCCCGTGGGGTGAGCCCATCACGGCCCTCCACCTGGGCGCCGGTGCCCTGACGCTGGCCCGCTACATCCAGGCCACCCGGCCGGGGTCCGTGCAGTACGCCGTGGAGCTGGAGCGCGAACTGCTGGACTTCGTGCTGCAGCAGCTCCCGATGCCGCAGGGAACACGGCTGCACACGGTGATCGGCGACGCCCGGGAGTCGCTTGCCACGCTGCCCGCGGAACTGCGCTTCGACGTCGTCATTCTGGACATTTTCTCCGGGCCGAATGCGCCGGAACACATCGCCTGCACCGGATTTTACCAGGAGGCCGCGGCTCGGCTGACGCCGCGGGGCGTGCTGATCGTGAACGTGGGCGACGAGCCGGGCCTCACACTGGTGCGGAGCCAGGTCACAGCGATGCGCCGGGCCATGACCGACGTTGCGGCCTTCGCGGAGACCGGCATGTTCGCGGGCCGCTACCCCGGCAACATCATCCTCGCCGGCACGCAGTCCGCCTGGCCTGACGCCTGGACCGCGGCACTGACCGCCCGCGGCCCGCACCCGGCAAAGGTACTCGCCGGTGTTGAGCTGGACGTGCTCTCGGACTGAGCCGCAGCCCGGCCCACCCCCGCCGTGCGGGGACTTTGCGGGCGGAACTAAAGCGTTGGGGAAAAGTATCATTGACAGTTTCAACTATATGGGTTGTTATCTATATACCTTCGCGGGACCGCAGAGTTTGCCTGGCAGCGGACCCGATCGTTGATAACTCGCCCCAAGGAAGTGGACTGTTATGAAAAAGCTAAAACTGGCCGTTGCCGGCGTTGCCGCGGCGTTGCTGCTCAGCGGCTGCGGCGGCGGATCGCCGTCGGGCTCCACCTCGTCCTCTGCGGCAGCCGGAGGCGACGGTGTACGCAACATCAGCGTTGGTGTCATCTCGATCGCGCCGTCCGCTGCCGTGCAGCTGGGCATCGACGAGGGCATCTTTGAGAAGCACAAGCTGAAGGTCGAGCTGCAGAGCGGGCAGGGCGGGGCAGCCATGCTGCCGGCGGTTTCCACCGGCACGATGAACTTCTCCGTGGGTAACCCGCTGTCCGTACTCCTGGCCAAGAACAAGGGCCTGGACATGAAGATTGTCTCCGGGTTTTCGAATTCCCTCCCCACCGGCAATGACATCAACGGCGTCGTCGCCAAGGCCAACTCCGGCATCACCACGGCCAAGGACCTGGTGGGCAAGAAAGTGGCCGTCAACACCATCAATGCCCAGGGAGACCTGACCATCAAGAAAGTGGTGTCCAAACAGGGCGGCGATCCGGGCGGGGTCCAGTTCCTTGAGCTGCCGTTCCAGGACATGGGGGCCCAGCTGGCCCAGGGGAATGTGGACGCCGTCTGGGTTCCCGAACCGTTCCTCTCCGGCCTGCTGGCCGACGGCAACAAACTGGTGACGTACAACAACCAGGAGGCAATCCCGGGCCCGCCCACCATGGTGACCTTCACCAGCGGCAGCTACGCCCAACAGAATCCCCAGGTGGTGGCTGACTTCAAGGCGGCCATAACGGAGACTCTCGCCCTGGCGCAGAGCAACCCGGACAAGGTCCGGGCACTGCTGCCCGCGTTTATGAAGATGCCGGAGTCGGTGGCCAAGAACCTGCGGCTCGAAGCATTCGACGGGAAGCTGGATGAGGGAACGCTGGGCAAACTTGGCGACCTGATGGCCAAGTACGGCATTGTGCCTTCGGCGCCGGATGTTTCGGGCACGATCCTGAAATAGCGGTTGCCGGGTGACCGGACGGGGACGACGGCGGGAACTCCGCCGTCGTCCCTCTGCGTCCTGCAGGGGGTGCTTCCGCCGGGGGGAGGCGCTAGGCCATGGCCTCCACGCAGGGAACGATGGCGTCCGGCACTGAGGGTTCCGCGAACCAGAGCTTGGTTTCGCCGTACTTCCGTTCCGCAAACCGTTCGAGGCCCGCGGGCCAGCCGGGTTCGGGCGAGCGTGAGGAACGTTCCACCACCACCACCGCGGACGGGGCGAGGTGGGGCGCGAGTTTGGCCAGAACCGCGGACACGGCAACCTCGTCCAGCGGGTAGGGCGGATCCAGGAAAACAAGGTCCCAGTGGGTGTCCTCGGCCGTCCGCTCCAGGAACGGCTCCACCCTGGAGCGGTGGACCGTGACGGCCTTGCGGCCCACCGCGCCGTTGACGAGGTCGGCATTGCGTTGGCAGACGGAACTTGCCTTGCCATCGGATTCCACCAGATCCACGGAGCTGGCTCCCCTGCTGCCGCTCTCCACCCCCAGCGCCCCGGACCCGGCGTACAGATCCAGGACCCGGGCATCGGCAATGACCCCGAAGGCGTCAAGGCGGGAGAAGAGCGCCTCCTTGACGCGGTCCGTGGTGGGCCGGGTCAGGGACCCCGGGACGCTGACCAGCGGTGTCCCGCCGGCCGCGCCCGCAATGATGCGGCTCATGCCCGCGTCCTATCCGCGTTCAAGGAACGCCTCCTTCTCGGGGTTCAGGTATTCGTCAATGGCTTCGGCGAGGCGGGGATGCCGTACCAGCGCCGGGTCCGATCCCACCACGTCCTGGGCGTCCTTCCTTGCCCGGGCAATGATGTCCTCGTGCTCCAGCACACGCAACAGTTTCAGGGTGGAACGGCCGCCGGACTGGGACGCGCCCAGGATGTCGCCTTCGCGCCGCAGCTTGAGGTCCTCCTGGGAAAGCACAAAACCGTCCGTCGTGGAGGCCACCGCATCCAGCCGGCGCCGGCTCGGGTGCCCCGGTTCCAGGCTGGTGACCAGAAGGCAGGTGCCCGGGAGGCCGCCGCGGCCAACGCGCCCGCGCAGCTGGTGAAGCTGGGAGATGCCGAAGCGGTCGGCGTCGAGGATCACCATGAGCGTGGCGTTGTGGACGTCCACACCCACTTCGATCACGGTGGTGGACACCAGGAGTTTGGTCCGGTTGGCGGTGAAGTCGGCCATGGCGGCGTTTTTCACTGCCGTGTCCAGGCGGCCGTGCATCGGTCCCAGCGGCACGCCGGCGAGTGCGGGTTCCTGGAGCAACTGCTCGACGACGGCGGTGACGGACGCGAGTTCGCGTTCGCCGCCGCCGCCTGCCAGGGCAGGCGCGGACGGTTCCGCTTCGCCGGGACTGAAATCGCCGTCGTCGTCCGTTCCGATCCGGGGGCACACAACGTAGACCTGGTGCCCGGCGTCGATTTCCTCGCGCGAACGCGACCAGATCCGCGCTGCCCAGCCGGGGTTTTCGGCCAGGCCCACGACGTGGGTTGAGATCGGCGCGCGCCCTGCGGGGAGCTCGTCCAGGATGGAGGTCTCGAGATCGCCGAAGACCGTCATGGCCACGGTCCGGGGAATGGGGGTGGCCGTCATGACCAGCAGGTGCGGCGGCTTGTTGGCCTTGGATCGGAGGACGTCGCGCTGCTCCACGCCGAACCGGTGCTGTTCGTCCACCACGATCAGGCCCAGGTCATAGAACGAGACGTTCTCGCTCAGCAGCGCGTGTGTGCCGATCACAATGCCGGCGGCACCGGAGGCGGCATCGAGCAGCGCCCGTTTGCGGGCCGCCGTGGACATGGAACCGGTGAGCAGGGTGACCTGCACGGCACCTTCGGCCAGGCTTCCCAGCAGCCCGTCCGGGGACAGCATGGGATCGCGGGAGAGGGAGCCCAGGGTACGGCGGATGGATTCGAAGTGCTGGGCGGCGAGGACCTCGGTGGGCGCGAGCAGGGCCGCCTGGCCGCCGGCGTCCACCACCTGCAGCATGGCCCGCAGCGCGACAATGGTCTTGCCGGAGCCCACCTCCCCCTGCAGGAGCCGGTTCATGGGGCTGTCCTGCGCGAGTTCGGCGGCAAGGGTTTTTCCCACGGCGGCCTGTCCGGCGGTGAGCGTGAAGGGCAGTTGCCGGTCGAAGGCCGTCAGCAGGCCCTCCGCGGCGGGGCGGCGGGCGGTGGCTTCCTCGGCCGCGAGCTGGGCACGGCGCCGGGCCAGTGCGGCCTGCAGGACCAGGGCCTCCTGGAACCGGAGCCGGTCCTGGGCGCGCCTCCAGTCGGCCTGCGTTTCGGGTTTGTGGATGAGCCGGTAGGCCTCCGCCACGGGGAGGAACTTTTCCCTGCGGGCGATGTCGGCCGGGAGCGGGTCCGGCAGGGCCTCCAGATCGACGGTTTGGAGGAGTGTGTCGATCACTTTCTGGATGGACCAGCTGGTGAGCTTTGCCGTGGCCGGGTACACCGGGACGGGCATGGCTGCGAGCTTTTCCGGGTCCATGCCGGGCATGTCCGGGTCTTCGTCCAGGAGGTTGAAGTCCGGGTTGGTCAGGCCGAGCGAGTTGCCGTACCGGGTTACTTTGCCGGAGAACATGACCCGCCGGCCCGGCAGGAGTTCCGCCTGGGCGCGGTAACCGCTGAAGAAGGTGATTTTGAGGGTGCCGTGTCCGCTGCCGGCGCTGACGGAGGCCAGGCGCGGACGGCCGTGGGAGGCGGCGTCATCGGTGATGATGACATCGGTAATGGACCCGCGGCGGGTCTGCATTCTGCGGGTGCTGTTGGAGAGGACCCGGGCGATGAGGGTGACTTCCTCGTCCACGGGCAGTTCGTCGATGGGTGTCAGCTCGCCCCGGTTGAGGTAGCGGCGGGGGAAGTAATTCAGCAGCCCGCCCACGGTGCTGATGCCCAAATGTTTTTCAATGGCCGAGGCTGACCGTTTTCCGATCAGGCGTTCAAGGCGCTGGCCGAGTTCAGCGCTCATGTCCAGAGGAGCTCGCTGGAGCTGGTTCGGGATCACGGGCTATGGCGAGTTCGCTGACGGTGAGTTCCGAAGGGTGGCCCAGGGAGCGGATCAGGGCCACGGCCGGGGTGGCGTCCGGAACGTGGACGTGGACGCGCCAGCGGTAGTTGCCGTCCGGTTCCGCGGCGTTGCCCACCTGGCTCATGATGACGGAATCGCCGATCTCGTCCAGCCGTTGCCGGAGGGTGGCTGCGTTCAGCGGTGAGAGGCTGATGGTGCACATGACCTCAACGCCGTCGTCATCGGGCATGGTGGCGTGGATGTGGGGGTCCTGGACGTCGTAGCCGTGCAGCCCGTCGAGGAGTTCGCCCTGCAGGCCCTCCCCCAGGACAGCGGAGCGGAGGCAATCGAGAATCAGCAGCATGCCAACGCCCCCGGCGTCGACCACATGGGCGGCTTCGAGGGCGGCCAGCTGGCCCTCCGTGCTGACCACCGCTCCCAGCGCCCCCTCGACGGCGGCATCCAGGGTTTTGCCCAGGGCAAGGTTGCTGTCGTCGCCGTTGTGGCCGGCATCCACTGCGGCGGCGGCCCGGGCGGCGGCTTCCATTACTGACAGCATGGTGCCCGGCACGGGGTCGCTCAACGCGGACCAGGCACGGATCTGGGCACGGTTCAGGGCCGCGGCCAACAGGGCCGACGTGAGGCGGGTGTGCCCTTCCAGAGGCTCCGCGGCGGCGCAGAGGAACACAGCGAAAAGGGTGCCGGAGTTACCGCGGGCCTGCTCCATGGCGGCCCGGCCGGCGTGCGCCAGCACTGCTCCCACATCCGTCTGTGCCAGGTCCGCAGGGGCGGCCGGGTCATGGCCTGCGTGGTAGCTGTGCAGGGCACGCGCGGCCGCGCGGACGGTGAGGTACAAGTTGGTGCCGGTATCGCCGTCGGCCACGGGGAAGATGTTGATGGCGTTGATGCGGTCGCTATGGTTGGCGATGGCCGTTTCGGCCTGGTCCAACCACCGCTTCATCGCCTGGGCATTCGCGGCAACCTTAGTCTGCAAAGTGATCCCATCCCGTGGCGCCAGCGACGCGGCCTGCAATTGTGACGCCCGGGCCAGTGTGGGTTCCCGGGGCTTGTACTGAGCCTATCGCAGTGAATCCGGCCGGAAGCTGAATGCCGGCAGGGAATGTGGCCAGCAGCCCGTGGTCCTCTCCCCCGCCCAGCACCCAGGCCAGGGGGTCCGCTGCGAGGATGTCCGACGCCGGGCTGAGGCTTCCGGCCTGCCGCTTCAGTTCCAGCGGGTCCAGGTCCAGCACCACGCCGCTGGCGGCGGCGAGGCGGCCGCCGTCGCGCACCAGGCCGTCCGAGATGTCCATCATGGCAGTGGCCCCGGACAACCGGGCCAGGGGGCCCGCTGCCAAGGGGGGCTGCGGGCGGGACTGGGTGTGGATGAGGGCGCGCTGAGGTTCGTTGAGGGAGTCGAAGGGGGCTGCGGATTCCAGGAGTGCCAGTCCTGCGGCCGCCCGGCCCACCGTGCCCGCCAGCGCCAGGACGTCGCCTGCGCGGGCCCCGGAGCGGAGCACGGGGTTTCCGCCGTCCAGCGTGCCCAGCACTGCCACGGTCACGGAGATTTCCGTGCCGCGGCCCAGGTCCCCTCCCGCCACGGAGCAGGCCGTGGCACCCAGTTCCCCGATGGCGGCGGTGAGCCCGTCGGCCAGGTCCTCCACCCAGCTGACGGGTGTTTCCGGCGGCAGGGTGAGGCTGACCACCAGCGACGTCGCCGTGCCGCCCATGGCGTTGATGTCACTGAGGTTCTGGGCCGCGGCTTTCCACCCGACATCGAAGCCGGTGGTGCGGTAGCCGTTGTTCCAGTGAAGCCGGAAGTCCTGGTCCTGGACCTGGGTGTCGATGCTGATCAGGGTCCGGCCGTCCGGCGCCGACACCAGCGCGGCGTCGTCCCCCGGGCCGAGGAGCGTGGCCGCGCCGCGGGCATGGCCGGTCATGTCCAGGCGCGGAAAGATCCGGGCCAGGAGCTGGGATTCGGACAGCGCGGAGACTGCGGGGGATTCATCGGTCAGCGGTTTTTCAGGCACTCAACTACGGTATCTGCTGGCACCGACATCGAGGCACTGCCGCTGCACCTAGACTTGCAGGGTGCATCAGAAGGGGACCGTCGCCGTGAAGATCATCACCGACACCCTCCTCGGTCTGTTTGCGGTGTGGTTCACCGTCTGCCTGTTCCTTTTCAACCTTGACTCCCCCGCCGCGCCGGCGTCCCATGTTGATGCCGTCATTGTTCTAGGCGGCAGCAGCGCGGAGCGCCTGCCCGTGGCCCAGCGCTTGGCCGCCGACGCCGGTGCCCCCGTTCTGGCGGTCTCCTGGACGGATACACCGGGAAACCTCACCGCGGACGCCCTGTGCCGGGAGGCGTCCTTTCCCAGTTCCTCGCTGGTCTGTTTCCGGCCGCCGGGCATGGATACCCGCGGGGAGGCGGAGGCGATCCGGAAGCTGGTGAAATCCAACGGATGGTCATCCATTGCAGTGGTCACGTCCTCCTACCATGTCCCCCGGGCCAGGACGCTGATCGAGCAATGCACCGATGCCCGGGTGAGCATGGTGGCGTCCGAACCCAAGCTGGACTCCCTGCAGTGGCTGCGGCGGTTTGTGATCGAAACCGGCGGCCTCCTGGATGTGAAGCTGCATCCGGAATGCGGTACCTAGGGCGCTGGATGCAACAATTGAAGCTGCCCTGGGTAGAACGGTCGGGCTGAATTCATGGTGAGGAGAGGTGACTTTGAGCGAGACTGACGGTCCCGAACTGCCACCGGCCACGGGTCCCCGGCACATGCGCAAACGCCGGTTCCGCCGGGAAGTACCGGACGAGCTGCTGCCGGGAGGCCGCGCTTTGGCGGAGCCGGTTTCACCACGCCGCGAAGATTCCACCGGGGAACCCGAAAAGCCAAATGCAACGTCGGGGCCCGCATCAAGAAGTGCCGGCCAGCGCCGAAAACGCCTTGTGGCACTGTGCGTAGTGATCCTGGTTGCGCTCAGCATCCCAGCCCTGGCTCTGCTGTTGATCTTTGCCGGCTGAGCCCTGAGGCCGCAACACAATTCATCGGTTCGTAGTCACTGCGATAGCATCAGGACACCACCACTGCCACTTTTGAGGGAAATCCATGCCTAGTGTCATGCCAATTTTCGGGACACGTCCGGAAGCCATCAAAATGGCCCCCATCGTCATGGCTCTTCAGGAATCCCCCGACTTCGACTGCATCGTCACCGTCACGGGCCAGCACCGCGAGATGCTGGACCAAGTCAACGAGCTGTTCGGCATCGTCCCGGACCACGACCTGAACATCCTGCAGCAGCGTCAGTCCCTGTCGGCGATCATGACCCGCACCATCGATGGCTTGGACAAACTCTTTACTGAAAACAAGCCCGACGCCGTCATCGTCCAGGGTGACACCACAACCTCCACGGCTGGCGCCATTGCCGCCTTCTACCACGGCATTCCCGTGGTGCACGTTGAGGCCGGTCTCCGTAGCGGCGACCTCTTTTCGCCTTTCCCGGAAGAAGCGAACCGCAAGATCACCAGCCAGATCGCCAGCCTCCATCTGGCACCCACCAGCACCAGCAAGGCAAACCTCCTGGCAGAGGGCATCTCCGGGGAAGACATCGTTGTCACAGGAAACACTGTGATCGATGCGCTGCTCACCACCGTGGACAAGATGATCGCATTCGTGGACCCTCGGCTCGAGGAATTGGCTGCCAGCGGACGCCGGATCCTCCTGGTGACAACCCACCGCCGCGAAAACCAGGGCGATACCATGCATGGCATCGGCCGGGCTCTCGCCCGCATCGCAGACGCTGAACCCGACCTCGTCATCGTGCTGCCGGCTCACAAGAACCCCGTTGTCCGCGAAGCCGTCCTTCCGGCTCTTGAGGGGAAAGGCAACGTCATAGTGACTGAGCCCCTCTCCTACGGTGAGTTCACGCGCATGCTCTCCCTAGCGCACATCGTGCTCACGGATTCTGGCGGAGTGCAGGAAGAAGCCCCCAGCCTTGGCAAACCGGTCCTGGTGATGCGTGAAAATACTGAGCGTCCCGAGGCAGTGAGTGCGGGGACGGTGAAGCTCATCGGCACTGATGAAAATCGGATTGTCGCCGAAGTCAACGCCCTACTGCACAACTCCGTTTCATTCGACAAAATGGCCCAGGCAGTGAACCCGTACGGCGATGGGAAGGCAGCTCTGCGAAGCGTAGCCGCAGTCGCTCAACTGCTTGGCGCGGGGTCCCGCATGGCTGCGTTTTCGTGAAGAGCCGCGGCCCACTCCAACTGGGCATTCCGCCCAGGTTCACATGTTTATCCGTTTGCACGCAGCACCCTTACACAGGAGAATTCGACAGATGCGAGGCATAATTTTGGCCGGAGGGACAGGCTCGCGGCTGCATCCCATTACCCACGGCATTAGCAAACAATTGGTTCCCGTCTACGACAAACCGATGATCTACTACCCCCTCTCCACGCTGATTCTTGCTGGAATTAGAGACATCTTGATCATCACCACTCCCCATGACGCAGAACAGTTTGAACGCCTCTTGGGAGATGGGTCCCAGTTCGGCATCAATCTGACCTACGCGCGGCAACCCTCCCCCGATGGCTTGGCACAGGCCTTCGTCCTGGGCAAGCAGCACATCGGCAACGACACCGTCGCACTGGTTCTAGGTGACAATATTTTCTATGGACGCGGCATGGGCACGCAATTGAGCCGATTTGCATCGATTGACGGGGGTGCCGTGTTCGGTTACTGGGTCTCAGATCCGAAAGCGTACGGCGTGGTTGAATTCGACGGTGCCGGAAGGGCAATTTCTCTCGAGGAAAAACCCGAAGAGCCCAAAAGCCATTACGCGGTGCCGGGACTATATTTCTATGACAACGATGTGGTGGACATCGCCGAAAACCTGAAGCCTTCGGCCCGCGGCGAGCTTGAGATTACCGACGTCAACCTCAAATATCTCGAACGGGGCAAGCTGCACGTTGAAATCTTGCCTCGAGGCACCGCTTGGCTCGACACGGGGACATTTAGCGACCTCAATGACGCATCGAACTTCGTTAGGACCACTGAAAGCCGGCAAGGTCTGAAGATCGGCGCTCCTGAAGAAATTGCCTGGCGCCAAGGGTTCCTCACGGACGATGAGCTGTGTGAGCGGGCTCAACCGCTGATCAAGAGCGGCTACGGGAGCTACCTCTTAGGACTCCTTGACCGTTAGCGCTCCCTGAACTCACTTACGCCCCTGAACACAGCAGCACCTCAAATTCTCGAGGAGAATCTTGACTCTAAAAATGACAGTCATCGGCACCGGCTACCTCGGTGCAACTCATGCGGCCTGCATGGCCGAACTCGGGTTCGAAGTACTCGGGGTCGACGTTGACAAGAGAAAGATCGACAGCCTCAGCCGCGGTGAACTGCCGTTTCACGAGCCGGACTTGCCCGAACTCTTGCGCAAGCACACCGCATCAGGTCGCCTCCGCTTCACAACGTCTTTTGAAGAAGCTGGGGCGTTCGGGGACGTGCATTTCATAGCGGTTGGCACCCCCCAGCGGTCAGGCGAACACGCAGCCGACATGACATATGTGGATGCCGCCGTCACCTCCATCGCTCGGGCAATATGCAGGGACTCCTTGATCGTGGGAAAGTCCACAGTCCCCGTGGGATCAGCACGCCGACTTAAGGCCCTCGTTGCGGAAGAGGCTAGGCCCAGCGTGAGAGTGGATTTCGCCTGGAACCCCGAATTCCTGCGGGAAGGCTTCGCAGTGGAAGACACCCTGCGACCAGACCGACTCGTTGTCGGCATCGACTCGGATGAGGCAGATTCGGTTTTGCGGCGAGTTTACGAAAACGCTCTTTCGAGGAAAACTCCGTATATCTCCACAGATTTCGAGACGGCCGAACTGGTCAAGGTTGCCGCCAATGCATTCCTTGCCACGAAAATATCGTTCATCAATGCATTCGCTGAAGTAACTGAAACGGTGGGTGGGGACATACGCACATTGGCCGACGCAATTGGACATGACAACCGCATAGGACGCCGCTTCTTAAACGCAGGAATAGGTTTTGGCGGCGGCTGTCTTCCAAAAGATATTCGAGCCCTGCAGGCAAGAGTCTCCGAGCTGGGCCTCGATTCAACAATGCGATTCCTAAATGAAGTCGACGAGGTTAATCTGAGAAGACGTGAACGCGTCATCCACTTAGTTACGGAAGTTCTAGAGGAGAATGTTGAAGGCGCAAAAATCGCCATTCTCGGGACGGCGTTCAAGCCCAACAGCGACGATGTCCGGGACTCCCCGGCGCTAGACGTTGCTGGCCGCCTATATAGTTCTGGCGCTGACGTGAATGTCTATGACCCTAAAGCAAACGCCAATGCAGCAAAGCGCTTCCCACGGCTAAACTACTGCGGTTCACTTCAAGAAGCAGTTCGTGGGGCAGACATCGTCCTTCTGCTGACGGAGTGGGACGAATTCGTCGGCATGACGCCAGCAGCGCTCGGTGGGCTGGTCAATCGGAGGAACCTTATAGATGGTCGAAATGTTCTCGACCCTGATGTTTGGATCGGTGCTGGATGGACATTTCAGGCTCTCGGCCGTAAATCGGCTACTAAAGTACTTTCAGAAGCTGCCGGCTGAAAGACACGAATCCGCGAAGGGTGGATTCTTGACCTCAACTTTATTCAGCGGC
Source organism: Pseudarthrobacter naphthalenicus (assembly GCF_029076445.1). Classification (GTDB taxonomy): domain Bacteria; phylum Actinomycetota; class Actinomycetes; order Actinomycetales; family Micrococcaceae; genus Arthrobacter; species Arthrobacter naphthalenicus. The sequence continues at coordinate 6,269 of NZ_JARESG010000020.1, read as the reverse complement.
ACAGTTCATACCCACACACCACCAATCAGACTTTGGAATCCCATCTTGGACCGAATTACAGAGATGCACACCTGGCTCGCGGCGACTAAATCCGGTACAGCCAACCACCATGTCAATCTCCTCATGATCGATTTGGACCCGGCTGCAGCCTTTGCCGGGCAAAGAACCGCGCTGCTGACTGGGGTGCAAATAGCTTCCGCTATTCAACGACCGCTCCGAATTTTTATCCTTAAAGATCCTGACAAACGCGGTGAACTTGATCCCGGGGCATTGGATGCATGGATAAGGACTCAGGTCCCAGACTTTGACCAGCCCACAGAAGTTTTCCACGGGCCAGATCTGGCTTCCGTTGTCACATCGTCTACAGACACCTGGGTCTGCACCCACTGGATGACTGCCGTTGTATTGGAGAAGTTCCTCAAAGAAAGGGACTACGCCACAGACCGGGCCATCTATCTGATTCAGGACTTTGAGCCGGCTTTTGCGCCTTGGGGTACGTCGTTTGCATTAGCTGAGAATACCTATCATTACGGCTTTATACCGTTGGTAAATTCGCGTCCGCTCGCCCAATACCTTACCGATAAGGGCCATGCTGATTTCGCATTAGCACACTGTTTTAGTCCTACGCTAGATGAAAACAAACTCATGAGTGCGGCGGCAAATTGGCGTCCCGCGGCCGATGCCAACCTACGAGTATTGTTTTATGGACGACCCGCCCATCCAAGAAATCTATTCGAGCTGGGTCTTGATGCCCTTCGCGCGTGGGTTCACGAACTCCCATCAAGTGACCTGGACAGAATCACGTTCACCTCGGCCGGCACGCCCCATGAACCAATCGAACTGGGACGCGGCAAGGTGCTGCATTCACTGGGCAAGCTTTCGCTCGGAGATTACTACGAACTACTTGCTCATTCAGACATCGGCTTTTCACTTATGCACAGTCCTCACCCCGGGCATCTATCGCTCGAAATGCCCACCGCTGGTATTCCAACAGTCACCAACAGTTTTGGTGGGTATCGGCAGCCTTGGAATCCCCTCCTGACCGTCTCGGCACCGGAACCGACTCAACTGGCGTCAGCACTGGAGCACGCGAAGCAGATCGCTGACAGACTTACCGCTCACGACTTCCAGCCAATTGATGCTGGCAAGCTAGGTCCCACTCTTGAGAGTTCTGCCGCCCACGTTGCTCAGCTCGCTGTCGGGAGCGGAATCCGCGAACTTGGACGTGATTGTGAAACGCCAGGCACCACTGGCGACCTGCTCCAGGAATACCGTCGAATCGCCGCCCTACGCGCCGTTCGGATCACAGTGCTGCGCAAAGAGCTGGAAGCAACACAAAAGAAGCTGTCACAAGCCAACAAACTACCCAATAACCAAACCAACTCGCAGAGTCATGAAGTTGTCGAACTGAAGAGGCAAGTCAAGAGTCTCAGTCAGAAGCTGCAATTGCAGCGCCGCCAGCTATGGCGTTATAACAAGATCAAGTCACTCAAATCAATCCAGCCCCTCCTACCGACATTCCGCCGGATGGTCCGCCTGCGCCGTCAAGTCCGCACTCTACTGAAGAAAAGGGTCTGAAACGGCACATGAGGGAAACGTTGAATCATCAAAGTAATGGGGAAGATATGACGCAGGCAGCAGCAACAGAATGGACCCCCGACACGATTGCAGAGATGCTGGGACTATTGCGGCGTGCTGGCGCCACGACGGTCGCTATCCCGGTCTTTAACGGCGGAGCATCAGTCGTCAGAGACTGCATACTGTCGGCAATTCAATATTCAGATGGCGCAAGGATAATCGTCATCGATGATGCCAGCACAGACAATGCCGTGGTCAGCATGCTGGACCGTCTAGCCTCCGATGGACACATCTCATTCGTGCGCCATGCTGAGAATTGGGGCTATACCCGAACTGCCAATCATGCGTTCCGCCTGGCTGAGGCTGATGATGTCGTTCTTCTGAATAGTGACACTGCCGTGGGCCCGAGTTGGCTTCGCCGGCTTCGCTGGACCGCTTACTCCCGCGAGAATATCGGAACCGTGAGCGCCGTTTCCGACAATGCTGGAGCCATGTCGGTCCCCGAATCCGGAAAAGCCAATGATTGGCCGCAGCATCTTACATGGCCAGAAATTGCTCGCGGTGTTTCTCATCGAGTCAAGAGCGCCGGGGTCGAAACGCCCACCGGACATGGATTTTGTATGTACGTACGTCGGAGTCTTATTGAGAGTATTGGGTATTTCGATGAGGCCTCATTTCCGCAGGGCTACGGTGAGGAAAATGATTTCTCCCGGCGAGCGGTTAAGAGTGGATTTGTCAATCTGGTGGCACCCCACGTGATGGTTAAGCACGCTCGGAGTCAGTCGTTTGGCGAAAGCAGACGTGCAGAGCTGATCCGTGCCGGCAGGGCCGCCGTGGATGAACTTCATCCTGAATATACAAAGTCAGTTCGCGATTGGGCCGGCTCAAGCGCTATGAAGGAAATGCGCAAATCCTTAGATGTGACGCGCACCCAATTAACAGGACAGTCCCGAACAAAGCCAGTGGTGATGTATGTCATCCACAAAGCTGGTGGCGGAACGCCTGCTACAAACAAGGATCTTCTAGGCCAGCTCGTAGAACATCAGGATAGTATCCTTCTCGAGGCAAGCACTAATTCTGTTCGACTTTACAAATTCAGTTCCGGTCGATTTCAGGAGTTGGCGCAATGGGATGCGGAGCCGCAGTTTGCCGTCACGGACACATGGCGAGAAGACTATGCGCAGTTCGTTGCCAAAATCCTGGTCTCATACAACGTTGAACTTATCCACATTCGGCACTTGATTAATCAGCCCCTGACAACCGTTCCAGTCTTGGCAGATCTGCTGTCGATACCAGTCATTCTCTCGACTCACGACTTCTATTACATCTGCCCCACGGTGAACCTGCTCGATGACAAATTGGCTTTCTGTGGAGGAAAGTGCACTCCGGGCGAAGGCCTATGTAGCTTGCCCACCGAGTTTGTATCAGAAGTCCCACCTTTAAAGCACCAGTGGATAGAGGAGTGGAAGAGACGCTCCGACGAAGTCTTAGCCCTGTCAAGGCATGTGATAGCAACTACCCCTTCCGCCGGACAAATATACGCATCGAACTACCCTAAGCATGCGAATAAGATTCAGTTAATCGAGCACGGACGGGACGTTTCGAAGATTGGGCAGCTTCGTAAATCTGGGGAGCGGCTTCCTGGTCCGCTACGCATCATGGTGCCAGCAAACTGGGCTCCCCATAAGGGCATAGATCTCATCCGGGAGATTGTTACTCTGACGGCACCGGTGGTGGAATGGCATGCCTTTGGACGAAGGAGTTCGTCCAACTTTGCTGACATTGCGATTGCCCACGATGAGTACACAAGGGAGAATCTGCAAAAGCTAGCTGATGAAGTGGATCCTGACTTTATCGGGATTTTCTCCATCTGGGCAGAGACTTATTCACACACCGTCACTGAAGCATGGGCTCTGGGAGTTCCCCTCATTGCCACAGACATCGGCGCCCCCGCTGACCGAATCAAGGAGCACGGTGGTGGAATTACCGTTCCCCTCGATGCCTACCAAGCTTCTCGTGAGATCCTAGCCCTTGCCCGAAACGTCGAACAGCGCGAAGCTCTACGCTCTGAGGTTCCCGGATCGTCGATACGCTCGGACATTACGATGGGTCAGGACTACCTAAGTCTGTACACCCGAACCATGCGCAATGACACAGAGCTGCTTCCTACCGTGGGGTACGTCGTGCGTGCTTTTAAACGCGTTGGCAGCTATCCGGCATCAGTTCATGTCCGAAGCATGAGAATGATAGAAAAAGCTTCGGCTTTGGGGCTTGCGCATTTCAAACGCGTAGTTGCCGATGACTTCATCGCTGGGATAGACCGTAGCGCTTTCAACGCAATCTATGTTCAAAGAGACGCTTTGACTCCCGAACAGACTGCTGCCTTTATTTCGACGGCATCTTCGAGAGGAATCAAGATCGTCCTGGATTTGGATGATGATCTAGTTACAGTTGGGCACGGCGCGGCTCACCGACAGATATCGCAGCTTAATCCTGAGATTTCAGATGGCTTGGAAGTTCTTGTTGGCGCCGCTGAAACTGTGATCGTCAGCACTCCTGAACTTGCAAAGCGGCTGGGTCCGATTGCGCGAGAGATTGAAGTTTTTGAAAACAGGCTTGACCCGCGTATTTGGGATACAAAGATCGGTTCTCACTTTGCCAGACCAAGTGACGATGCTATCCGCGCCGTGTACATAGGGACCACTACACACACAGCAGATTTGGCTCTGCTCGAAGGCGTCTTTGCTGATGGATTCAGCTTCCACGGTCGGAAAGTACTGCTCGACGTGATCGGCGTTACCCCGGACAATAAAGCGTGGTTCCAGCGACTGCAGCCAACTGCCTCGGAATACCCCGATTTCATCAAGTATCTCCGAATCAACAGCACGCGCTGGGATGTGGCGTTGGCTCCACTTGTCGATGACTATTTCAACGCAGCCAAGAGCGACCTTAAGCTACTTGAGTACGCTGCTCTCGGTTTACCTACGGTTGCTTCCAACGTGGGCCCATACCGTGATCACCTTCAGCCAAGTCTCGTCGTCGACAACACAACGGCCGCTTGGAAGAGTGGAATAACTAAAGTCTTGGCGAAAAGCCTCGGCGAAGTTCGGTTGGGCGGAACACAATCCGTCGCTAACCGAGCAATGAGCGACGAGCACGTTCGCCGCTGGGTTGAGACGATCACTCGCTAAACCATAAACGCCAGCTTTGACCTTGCTGGTGTCGCCTGGATGGCTGGGACGTTTGATTGGGACGCCATCCGTCCCAGCCAAGGAATTTCATTTAGTGTGCCCGATAATTTCTCCAGACTTGGAACAAACCAGGTATGACATTAAAGGCGGAAGCTTGCATGCGTGGCTACATCGAGTCATTCGATTTTAAGCGACGAGTCATCCATGGCTGGGCGCTCGACGATACATCTTCAGTCAATGGTGACACCGAAGTCGTCGTACGTCGTGATGGGATATCGATCGGAAGCGGACGTCCACACGGAACAAGGGGTGATCTCAAGAAGGTCACAACGGCACAGGACCTGGTCTATTCGGTGTCGTGCCGAACGGCATTTACTCCGCTGGACGTTATTTCCGGACGATTGGAAGTCCATGTCCTGGGCCATGCTTGCCAAGCCACCCTGGCGCCCACCGCAGGAGCGTCTTTAATGCTGCGGCGTTTGGTTGTTCAAGCTCTAATGGACACCGACTTGTTGGGAACATTTCAGCCGGTGCGATCACTGCTTTCGGGCGGAGAGATTTCGCATGCGGTGGACGACGCACGGGCAGGCATCCTGTCACCTGTATTGCTTCCCGTGGGTCTCGAGTCAAGGGACAAATCTGCCCGCATTGGCCACAGCGGGCATCTTTTTCTCACTGCTGGCACTAATGACCTCCTCCAGCAATACGATGCACATTTCGCGAACGTTGAGGGCCGGCTGAACAGCCGCGTGGCCCAATGGAAAGAGCTAGTTGCAACGCGTAGGCATGAGGCTGAATCTCGGGGAATCACGTTCTACCAAACAATAATCCCGGAAAAGCTCACCGCCCTAAGACAATATGCTCCGATAAAAATTGATGGACCCACGCCGCTTTATGCCGCCCTCGACAAAGAACTGCAGAGTGATTCAAGCTATGTTAGCAGCCTGAGGCTATTCGATTCTTGGGAAGAGGATGACGATCCCTTCCTCGCAGCAGATAGTCATCTCTCGGCCGCAGGGGCAAAAGCTATGATTGCACTGCTAGGACGCCGAATTGATCCCAAAGTGGAGAAGTTTGTCAAAGGTATCGCCCTTGACACAGCGCGCTACGACATGGGTGACCTAAGTCGTCGATTCTACAATCTACCGATTTACTGCAAGTTCCTTGAGCCCAGCGAACTACAACTGAGGCCGTTCAACAAGGATCTTCAGCAGACCAAGAATTTTGAGCCTTCTAGGGGACACATCGGCAGTTGGTTTGCGTGGCGAAACGAAACATCGCCTAGCCCCCTGCGGGTCACCGTCTTCGGAAATTCATTTTTTGGATCGGGAAAGATCCCCAGAGAAATAGCGTGGTGGGCAAAGGTAATATTTTGGCAGATAGCTTGAGTTGGTACGCGTGTTCCGGGTTGTTGGTATTGCTGTTCCGGTGAGTTGGTGCTGTCGTGGCCGCTGGGTGCTGCGCTATGGGTGAGGCGGTGCACTGGGCGCCGCCTCTTCC
>NZ_JARESG010000002.1 GCF_029076445.1 Pseudarthrobacter naphthalenicus | reverse complement strand
CTGCACGTAATACTGATGCACCAACTCCCGAATCTCATCGCGGCTAATACCTCGCGGGCCAACAGTCATAGCTGCTCCCATTCCTCTTCAATCACTGACTGACTCACAACCAGCCTGACGCAGAGGGGTTTTTCCCGGACGCTCTCTCAGTTAATGCGCGTTTTTCCCGGACGCTCTCTCACCTGACGGCTGTGGCCCCACCGTTCATCGGGGCCCACCGCTGCTTGGGGCCCACCGTATAATCTGAGCATGCCGATCACGCGCCTCCACCGAGGCCTCCATGCCCAGCAGCCCATCCTTAACCAGCGCGGGATCGACCAGTGAGCGGCGGTCTGGTCGCACTGCTGGACGACATCGCAGCCCTGGCCCGGATCGCGGCCGCCTCGGTGGACGACGTCGCCGCCGGAGCCGCGAAGGCCGGGGCCAAGGCCGCCGGCGTGGTGATCGACGACGCCGCCGTCACCCCGCAGTACGTGTCAGGCGCGGACCCGTCCCGGGAACTGCCGATGATCAAACGGATCTTCTGGGGCTCGCTCCGGAACAAGCTGTTGTTCATCCTGCCGGCGCTGCTGCTGGTCAGCGCCTTCCTCCCGTGGGCCATCCCGTTCATCCTCATGGCCGGCGGCACCTACCTTTGCTACGAGGGCGCGGAGAAGGTCTGGCACAAACTCCGGGGAGACCATTCGGACGAAAAGGCGCCCGCGGTCCAGCGGGGCCCGGACGCCGAAGCCAAGGTGGTCAAGGGCGCCATCACCACCGACTTCATCCTGTCCTGCGAGATCATGGTCATCTCCATGAACGAGGTGGCCACCGAGTCCATCTGGGTCCGGGCGTTCATCCTGGTCATCGTGGCTGTGGCAATCACCGTGCTCGTGTATGGCGCCGTCGCGCTCATCGTCAAGATGGACGACGTCGGCCTGCACCTGACCACCAAGGATTCCGCGCGTACGCAGCGGTTCGGCGAGCTCCTGGTCAAGGGGATGCCCGCCGTGCTGACCGCCATCACCCTGATCGGGACGGTCGCCATGCTCTGGGTGGGCGGCCACATCATGCTGCAGGGGGCGTACGACCTCGGCTGGCACGCACCCTACGACCTGGTCCATGTCCTCGAGGCACCGGCCGCCGCGGTCCCGGTGGCCGGCAGCTTCCTGGGCTGGCTCGTGAACACCTTGTGCTCCGCGGTCCTGGGCATCATCTGGGGCCTCGCAGTCATGGCCATCGTGGTCCCGCTGCTCAAAGTGCTTCCCTTCGGCAAGAAGAGCGGTCACGAGCACGAAGAGGGCGACGTCCGCGCGGAACTCGCAGGGTACCGGCCGGCGAAACACAACGAGGATTCGGGCCGCTAGGCATTCCTTCCGGCCGACGGCCGGGGTGCACCGGCGCCTGCGGATTTCCAAAGAAATTAGGCGGTGCAATTGCCGGGTGCCGGGAGTATTTTGGGCTGCATGCACGCCTCATCCAACGAACCTGATGCTTTTACGACGGAGAAGCTCCCGAATCCGTCCGGCCTGTCCGTAGCTGCCAACGCCGGCAGCGGCGGACGTTACGCCCGGCTCCTTGGCCGGATCGAAGAGCTGCCCCTGGGCGGCCTCGTCAAAACAATCGAGCCTGTTGCGGGACGCCTGACAGCACGGCCCGGAATGCGTAGCTTCTTCCGGGGCGACGCCACCGGCACCCCTGTGCACAGCATCCTGACCGATGCACCCTTTGGCACCTGGTGGTCGGCCATATTCCTCGATTTCTACAACGACGACAGCTCGCGGCTCGCGGCAAAGCGGCTGGTGGCTGCGGGCGTCATCACAGCAGTTCCCACTGCCGTCGCCGGCTGGGCCCAGTGGAGCATGAAGGACCAGGGCACCAAGCGCGTCGGCCTTGTCCACGCCGCCGCCAATGGCGCGGCCGTTCTTGTCTACGCTGCCTCCTGGGCGGCCCGTGAAAGCGGCCGCCACGAGCTGGGGGTCGGCCTGGCACGGGCCGGAGCCCTGCTGCTGCTGGTCAGCGGCTTCCTGGGCGGCCACCTGCGCAGCGGCGAGCCGCGCCGTGTGGTGAAGCGGCCCCGGAGCGACATCTAGTTCCGAAGGCCACACCCTCCAAGGGCCGGGAACCCCCGGGCGCAAGCACCCTATTTCCCGGCCCCGGCCCCGGCCCCGGCCGCGACTCCAACCTGCGGCAGCTTCCCGTTCAGGTAGGCAACCGTGCTGCGCTTGAAGATCCCGGTGAACAGCGAGAGGTCCACACCGGTCACGCCGGGATGCGCAGCGATTCCCTGCATCACCGCGTGCAGCTCCGCAAGGCTCCGGGTGGCGGTCTGGACGAGGATGCGGCCCGAAACGTTGGCGGCCCAGCGCGTCGCCGGCAGGTCCGCAATGTACCGTCCGGCGGCGTCCAGCGCGGAGGCTTCGGCGCGGACGGTCAGGAGGCCCTCCACCGGATATCCGATCGACGCCGGGTCCAGGACCGCCCGCACGTACACGGCACCGTCGGCAATGAGCGTCTCCAGCCGCCGGCTCGCGGTGGCCTTGGACACCCCCAGCCCGGCGGCCAGCTCCTCGATGGTGATCCGGCCGTTGGCACGCAGGAGCTCGGCGAGGGCGCGGTTCGGCTCATCCAGGGGCTGCATCCCGAGCTCCATATACTGCGCGGCGAACTGCGGGTGTTCGGAGGGGCTCAGCGCCTCGTACTGCTCCAGGGTCAGGACGTCCGGACGCCAGCCCGAAACGGTGCGGTAGTACTCGAAGATCGGCTCAAGCGAGAGGTCCCGCACGCCCTCGAGCGCGGCCAGCTCGCCGTACAGGAATGCGCCCACGGCGTCCCGTTCGAGGAAAAGCTCCACGATGCACTCGCTCGACCCGGACAGCGCGCTGATCCAGTGCGTCTCGGGCCGCCCGGCGAGCCAGGTCCCCGCCGTCGTGATTGCGCACGGCGCGGCGGTCACGCGGAGCATGTAAAGGTCCACGGGCGCCAGCGCGGCAGGACTCGGGAAAGACTGCACGCGCACCGCCCCGGATGCGAGGAGCCGGTTGCCCCGGCGCGCCACCGTGCGCTCCTGCTGCCCAAGCACCTCCGCAATCAGCCGCCAGGGCGCGCGGCCGTTGCGTACAAGGGCTGCCACAATCTGGCGGTCGAGGTCATCGAGCATGCGCTTCATCCTTCCATGCCCGGGCCATCGCTCCTGGCAGGCACCGTTTAAAGGCGAACGCACGACGGCGGGTGGGAACCCGCCGTCGTGCGCTTGGCTAGTTGCCCAGGTACTCCAGCAGCACCGCCAGCGCCGCTCCGGTGCCGTTGACCACGGCGAGCTCGGCGTTGGGCGCGAACTGGGGGGAGTGGTTGCCGGCCGGGGCCTGGCCGTCCGCGAACGCCGCGGCCGGGAACGCGCCGAAGGCCCAGAACACGACGGGAACGCCGATCGCGTCGCCCAGCCAGCCGGCGTCCTCCGAGCCCATGCCCAGCGGCGACTCGACCACGGCGTCCGGCCCGAACCCGGCCGTCAGCGCCGCCGCGGCCCGCGCGGTGTGCTCGGCGTCGTTGAAGAGGCGCGGGAAACGGTTGATCTCCACGATCGCCGGCTCACCAATGCCGGAGGCGGCGGCCTCGGCGGCGACAATGCGGCGGATGGAGCCCAGTACGTGGGCACGGACGTCCTCGTCGGGGGTGCGCACATTGACGGAGAATTCGGCGGTCTCCGGGATGATGTTTTCCTTCAGGCCAGCGTGGAACGTCCCCACGGTCACGACGGCCGGCGTGATGGGGGCGAGCTCGCGGGAGACGATGGTCTGCAGGCGCAGGACCATCGAGGCCGCGGCGACGATCGGGTCGAGGGACTTCTCCGGCTGGGACCCGTGGGCCTGGCGGCCGCGGACGGTGATCCGCCACGAATCGGCGAGGCTGGCCATGTTCCCGGCACGCAGCCAGAACTTTCCCGCCTCCACGGGCATCACATGCTGGGCGAGGACCACCTCGGGGCGCGGCGCGCGGTCCCAGAGGCCGTCGTCGACCATTGCCTTGGCACCCCACGCGGTCTCCTCGCCGGGCTGGAAGAGGAACACCACGGTGCCGTGCCACTTCTCGCGGTTGGCGGTGAGGTACGCGGCGGCCGCGAGGGCTGCGGTGATGTGGGTGTCATGCCCGCAGCCGTGCATGGCGGGCGCTTCCTTGCCGTCGGGCAGGGTGCCCGTGGCGGTACTCGCGTAGTCCAGGCCGGTGGCCTCCTCGATGGGCAGGCCGTCCGTGTCCGCGCGGAAGCCGACCACGGGCCCCTCGCCGTTGGTCAGGAGGCCGACGACGCCGGTCCCGCCGGAGCGGAAATGCTCAACTCCCAGCTCGGTCAGCCGGGCCTCGATCGCCTCAGCGGTCCGGTGTTCCTCCGAGGACAGCTCGGGTGCCCGGTGGTACTCCTTGTACATAGCGACGTGCTCGGCGACGAAGCCCGCGGGGACCTCAATGCCCTTGGCAAGGGTGGTGGTGGTGGCGGTGTCAGTCATGGTGGCCTTTCGGGTCAGTCAGGTTCGGTGCTGCTCTGCGGGCTGCGGTTCTGCCTGCGGGCTTAGTGTCCGATGGAGGACGGCGCCTCGGATGATGCGGGCTCCACGCTGCGGTTCCGTGCGAACCAGGCCACGAGGATCACGGCGACCACGGAAACCGCGGTTGCATAGTTGGTCAGCGCCGGGGCGATCCGGATCACGCCGAAGACCACGATGGCCGAGACCACGGCGGCGATGATGGTGGTCCGGGGGTTCTTCATGGCCACCACGGCCTGGACCGTCACGGCGCCGAAGACCGCGGCGAGGATGTAGAGGCGGGCCACGGCGATGAGCCCTGGCGGCAGGACACCCAGGAGCCAGGTGCCGAGGAAGCCCACGAAGACGATGAGCGAGAGGATGTGGACGGCTGCCGCGCCGATGATCGCGGCGCCGGCGATGAGCTCGGCCCGGCGCGTGCCCGGCTTCTCGCCGAGGTCGGTCTGGGCGATGATTGCGGACGGGAGCAGCTTGTTGGCGATGTTGCCGATCATGAACGCCTGGTACATGGCGGAGCGGCCGAGGATGGGGTAGTAGGAGATCGGCTCCACGACGGCGATGATGCCGAACGTTGCGAAGACGATGCCGAACGCGGTCCACACCTCCTGGCCGGTGATGCCGAGGCCGGTGCCGAACGCGGCGAAGAGCGCGGCGGCGAGGGAGACGAGGAAGCCGAGCCCCAGGGTGATGGGGCCCCAGATGGAGGTGGTGCGCTCGAACTGGGCGAGCCCGTCGAGGGATGCGGTCTTAGAGGACATGAGGTTCTCCTGGGCTACTTGGCGGTGACGATGAAGGCGGCGGCGAGGGCCACGAAGATGGCGATGCCCAGGCCCCACTCGCGCAGCCAGGGCTTGTCGAAGAATTTCGCGGCGGCGATGCACAGGCCCATGACCACCGCCGAGACGAGCAGCGTGAGGATATGGACGCCGGACTTGGTGGTCTCGGCGAACGCGAGGGTGAAGAACGCGGCGAGGATCGCTGCCGTGGGGACCACGGTCATGACGGCGGGGTTGACCTTGCGCAGCGTCTTGTCGCCCTTGGCCAGGATGGGGGTGAGGATGAGCGCGGTGAGCATCCACACCAGGCCGCCGAGGGTCATGGCCGCGAAGCCGATGGCGAAGACCTTCTGTGTGTAGGTGGGGCCGCCGAGCTGGGCGCCCTGGGACTGGGCCGCCAAGCCGGCCGCGGCGACGTCGAACGCCGCGGAGCCCACCAGGCCGATCCGGGTCAGGACGGCCGGGGTGCTGAAGAGCGGCAGGAGCGAGACGGCCACGAGGGCGACGGCGAGCGAGGGGCCGATCGCGGCGATGCCGCCGCGGCGGACCGAGCCGATGACCTGCTCGTCCGTCAGGTTGACCGAGCCGGCGGCCTTGCGGATGGCCCGCAGGTAAATCACGGACTGGAGCACGATGACCGCGAACACGGCGGCGGCGCAGATCCAGAGAACAGGGTGGAAAGACACGGGGCTGATGTCAGTCGAACCCGGGTCGACGGCGAAGCGGTGCATCCGCACTCCTAGGGGTTTCGGGATTGGCTCAGGTGTGATGTCGATCTATTACCTCTGTGACCCACATCATTGCTGATTTCTTCTATGGAACGCCACATGATGTCCATAAGTCAAGAGTTCGACCTTGTTTCTGTCGATAATGACTACCTGCATGGGTTTTCAGAGGACGCTCTCTCACTTAATGCGGGTTTTCAGGGAACCCTCGCTCACCTTGGCTGCACGCAGCGAAACCCCCGGCCGAGCAAACTCGGCCGGGGGTTTCGGCGTCTGTCGAAACGGACTTCGACAGACGCAACGCAGGGAGCGTCGGCAGGTTTTACTTGGCCACCAGCCCCGGCGCCCCGTCCCGGATCTCAAACGAGGCCTTTGTCGAAACGGGAGCGCCCGGCGTCGTGACGTAGTCCAGGGTCCGGAAGTCCGCGGTCATCGCGTCCCTGGTGATGCGCGTGTTCACGTACCCGCGGTTGTCGTTGTAGAACTTCAGGTGCGGGTTCCAGGCCATGACGGGGTCGGTGGTTGAACCTGACCCGTTGCCGGTGGAGGTGATGGAGGTGCAGACCAGCTCGGAACCCACCACAGGGGAGGCCGGGTCCTTGTAGTCCACCTTGACGTCGTTGGCCCAGTTGCGGTGCACATCGCCGGTGAGGACGACGGCGTTGCGCACCTTCGCGTCCACCCAGCCCTGGGTGATGCGGCGGCGCGAGGCGGCGTAACCGTCCCAGCCGTCCATGGAGACGTCGTCGATCTCCGGTGCGGCGTTCCGGTCGCGCTCGGTGAAGAAGACCTGCTGGCCCAGGATGTCCCACCGCTGGGTGGAGTTCCTGAAGCCGTCCAGCAGCCACTTTTCCTGCTCGGCGCCGGTGATGGTGCGGTCCTCGGCCAGACGCCCGGCCACGTTCTTCTTCCAGCCGTCACCCGCGAGCTGGTCGTCGCGGTACTGCCGGGTGTCCATCATGTGGAAGTTGGCCAGCTGGCCCCACTGCAAAGTCCGGTAAATCTTCATGTCGGCACCCGCCGGGACCGATGACGCGCGCAGGGGCATGTTCTCGTAGTACGCCTGGAACGCGGCGGCGCGGCGCTGCCGGAAGTGTTCGGTGGTGTCGTTCAGCTGCCCGGCGTCCGCGTTTTCCGGGACCTCGTCCGCCCAGTTGTTGTCCACTTCGTGGTCGTCCCACACCACCAGCCACGGTGCGACGGCGTGCGCGGCCTGCAGATCGGCGTCGGCCTTGTACTGCGCGTGCCGCTGCCGGTAGCCCGCGAGGCTGACGGTCTCCGGGCCTTCGTGGTCCCGCGGGTTCCCGCCGCCGATCACGTAGCTGTCCTTTTTGTACTCGTACAGGTAGTCGCCCAGGTGCAGCACCAGGTCCGGGTGGTCCTGCGCCAGCCGCGAATAGGCAGTGAAGTAGCCGTGCTCGTACTGCGCGCAGCTGGCGAAGGCCATGGCCAGCGCGGCCGGCGTCTCGTGCAGCGCCGGGCTGGTGAGGGTGCGGCCCACCGGGCTGACGTGCTTGCCGGTGCGGAACCGGTAGAAGTACTCGCGGCCCGGGCGGAGTCCCGTCAGCTCCACGTGCACCGAGTGCGCGGTTTCGATCCGGGCCTGCTCGACGCCGCGGGCTACTACCGTGCGCATGCTTGCGTCTTCAGCCACTTCCCAGGCGACGGCGACGTTGCGTGCGGGCATGCCGCCCAGGCCGTCCCCGGCCACAGGGTTCAGTGCGAGGCGCGTCCAGATGACGAAGCCGTCCGGCCACGGCTCGCCCGAGGCGATGCCGAGCATGAACGGATCGGTGCGGAGACCGGCGTCGTCCGCGGTTGAAACCGCGACGGCGGCACCCGGCCAGGCGGCGACGAGACCGGCCCCGAGGCCGGCGGTGAGCAGGGACCTGCGTGAAATGTTATCCATGGGTTCGACGGTACGGACACCGGTTGGACAGGTTCTGAGGAGGATATGAATGGCTGGTTAACTGCGTGACAAGAGCTGTCGATGCGCCTCCACAGGCCGAAAGGGTATCTTTGGCGAGGGGGGCCGTACCGGTCAAGTCCTACACCGGTGTCCGGGTTTGCCCGCGGCCAGGCCGAGCAGCACGCGACCGATGTCAGCGCCCGACGGTAATGTCGCCGTCACCATGACAGAGGAGAGTGACTGGTGAGCAACGCCGGTGAATGGACTGCACCGCTCAAGGCATTCCACGAGAAGCAGCTGGACCGTCCCCGCCGTGTGTACCGGCTCGGCAAGACAAAGGTGCTCTTTTCGCGTGGCCATGCCGCCTGCACCGTGGGTGCAGCTGTTGTGGCGTCATGGCTGGACTTTCCAACCTGGACGTTCTGGATTGCCATCGCCATCGGCTATTTCGGCGGCAAGTACCTCTTCCCGGTCCCTCGCAGCAGCGTGGCGAGCCGCTACGGCTTCAGGCCGGTGGCCCGGAAAAGTCCCGGCGAACTGGACTACATGACGCCGGAGGAGATCCGGGCTTACCAGTACAACGTCCAGTTCATCCAGAAGGGCGTCACCCCCTTGGAGTTGGGGACCGAAGAGGCCCTTGGCCGGCAGTCTGAGGGAGCCCGGGCAGTGTCCCGGGCCGCAGGCACGGACGCCGGGATGTTGGCGCACTTGTCCCTCGCCGATGTCCACGAATACGGGCGGACCGCCGACCGCCACGATCTGCTGAAGCGGCGGTGGCTCACCTATGAGGTGGACCCGCAGTTGCAGTTCGATTACCCCGCCATGTCCGATGTCTCCTTGCCGGCCACCGCGGCCATGATCCGGGCCATGCACAATGCCGATTACGAGAGGGCCATAGGCAATGGGGCCGCTTACAGGCTGGCTGTGGACAGGTTTTCGCAGACCCTGGCTGAGGCGGAACGGGCAGCCGGCGTTCCGTAGAAGTGGCGTGTGCCCGCAGGGTGAAAGAACCGGACACCGGGCCCCGGCCGGCTTACCCGCCCAGGGTATCGAAGGCCTCGTACCTGGCCTTGCCGCCATGCTTCGCGCGGTACATCGCCGAATCCGCCTGCCGCAGCAGTTCCCTGACGTCCGCGGTCTCCGGTGTCCGCTGTGCGGCACCGATGCTCAGCGAGACGCGCAGCGGCCGGCCGCCGATCACAAACGGCTCGCTCAGTGCCTCGTAGATGCGTTCGGCGACGGGCCCCGTTGTGGGAGTGCCGTCGTCGTTATCCATCACGACGACGGCGAACTCGTCACCTCCCAGCCGGGCCACCAGGTCCCCGCTGCGGACGCTGGAACGGATCCGCTCGGCCAGCTGGACCAGCAGCGCATCGCCGCCCTCGTGGCCCAGCGAATCGTTGACGTCTTTGAAGTCATCGATGTCGATGAAAAGCAGGCCCTCATTCCGCGTCCGGGCCTGCTTGTCCTGGCTGAATGACGCCGCCAGCCGCTCGGTGAGGGCCGCCCGGTTGGCGAGCCCGGTGAGGTCATCGTGCGTGGCACGGTAGGTCAGTATTTCGTGGCTGTCCTGGAGCGCGGCGGCCATCCCGTTGAACGCCACCGCCACTTCGCCGAGCTCGTCCCGGCGGGCCACGGACAGGCGGTGGCTGTAGTCTCCCGCCTCCAGGTTCCGGACCCCGCGGTGCAGGCTGTTGAGCGGACGGATGAGGTCCTTGACCATCCGACGGCGGAGGTAGAGTGTGCCGCCCACCGCCACCAACAGGAGCACCCACCTGGCCACGAACAGCAGGTCCTCGAAGAAGCTCGTGTCCACCAGCCCCCGGTCCAGTCCGTCCACCGACGACGCCTGGATGGCGGCCAGCTGCCGGCGCACGTTCGTACTCGCTTCCATCAGGGCGGTCGCATCGGCCACGCGGTTTCCCGTCAGCCCCGGTGCCTGCGCGCCCCGGAGACCGCTTTGCTCGAGGCTTGCCTGCCAGTCCCGGTGTGCCTGCTCCAGCGCGGCGGTCCGGCTTATGTTCCCGGCGCCGGCGGCGGCTGCTGCTTTGAAGAGCTCCTCCACGTCTTCCTGTGCGCCGGCGAATGCGGTTCCATCCACGGGCTTTGCCTCGATCAGCCGGTGTCCCAGTTGCTCGTGAACGTCCAGGGCGGCGGTCAGCTCGTTGACGCTGCCGTACTCGGCCTTCAGGCTCCCGGCGGCGCCCTTCATCTCGTTGACCACCAGCCGGACACCGGCGATGGTGACCACGGCGCCGATCAGCAAGGCCACCAGCATGTACGTGAACGCCCGGGACCATTCGCGCTGCAGGCTGTACGAGCGCGTGGTGGGGGCGTTATTCATGGGCGTCCTCAGGCCGGGGAAGGTAATGACCAAGTTACACGGCGCACACCAGGCACAGGGGTTTGTTTCGGGGTCCCCAAGAGGCCGGCTGCTCTCCCCGGCCACAGCCGAAGGTCCCTACCGGACCTCCCGCCCTGGTGCAAGGATGTTCGGACGTGGCCGGGCCGCCCCTGAGGACCCGGGCGCGGGCAGGAATATCCATTCCACCGAAAGGCTCATCATGAAGGCAGCACGTTTCCATGCCCGCAAGGACATCCGCATCGAGGACATTCCGGAACCGGAACTCCGGGCAGGGGCAGTGAAGATCGACGTCGCGTGGTGCGGTATCTGCGGAACTGACCTGCACGAGTACCTGGAAGGACCCATCTTCTGCCCGGCGCCGGGGCATCCGCACCCCCTCTCCGGCGAGGAGTCACCGGTGACCCTGGGGCACGAGTTCTCCGGGACTGTCACCGAGGTCGGCGACGGGGTGGAGGGGCTCGCGGTGGGCGACAACGTCGTCGTCGAACCCTATTTCGTGGACGGCGACTGCGACATGTGCCAGGCGGGCAGCTACCATCTCTGCCGGCAGATGGGCTTCATCGGGCTTTCCGGCGGCGGTGGCGGCCTGAGCGAAAAGATCGTGGTGGACAAGCGGTGGGTGCACCCGATCGGGGGCATTCCGCTGGACGAGGCGGCCCTGATTGAACCGCTGTCCGTGGCGCACCACGCGGTGGCCCGCAGCGGCGCGAAGGCCGGCGATGTCGCTCTGGTGGGCGGGTCCGGGCCCATCGGGCTGCTCACTGCCGCGGTCCTGAAGGGCATGGGCGTGACCACCATCATCAGCGAGCTCACCGCGGCTCGCAAAGAGAAGGCTGTCTCCAGCGGGGTGGCAGACCACGTCCTGGATCCCAGCCAGGAGGACGTCCCCGCGCGGGTACGCGAGCTCACCGGCGGAACCGGTGCCGACGTCGCGTTTGAGTGCGCCGGCGTGAACGCCGTGCTGGACACCATGCTCGACGCCGTCCGGCCAGGTGCCGTGGTGGTCAACGTGTCCATCTGGGGTGCTCCGGCCACCGTGGACATGCAGAAGCTGGTGCTGAAGGAGATCGATCTCCGCGGCACCATCGCCTACGTCCGCGACCACCCGGCCGTGATCAAGATGGTGCAGGAAGGCAAGGTGGACCTGAAGCCGTTCATCACCGGCAGGATCGCGCTGGATGACCTGGTGGAGCAGGGCTTCGACACCCTGATCAACCACAAGGACACCGCGGTGAAGGTGCTGGTGCATCCGTAGGCACGCCGGTTTTCAACCGTCCCGTCGACGAGGTTGCCCAGCCATAAATAGTGTGACCCGATATACATCCAGCCAGAACGGAGAAAAGTTCGATGTTCGCCAGAATCAGCACGTACCAGACCAGCCCCAACACGCTCAGGAACGCACCGACGGAGGAAATCATCACCAGGGTGCTCCAGCTTCCGGGGTGCAAGGGAATCTACTACCTGAACAGCAAGGAATCCGACAAAGCACTCTCCATCACGCTGTGGGACACCGAGGAATCGATGGTTGCCACCCGGCAGGACGCCACCAGGATCCGCGAGGAGACCAGCGAGGCGGACAAGACGCACATCGTCTCGGTAGAGGAATTCGAAGTGACCGCCAACAGCCTCAACACGTGACCGTCCCGCAGAAAAGCTCGGCGGCTCGCTGCTGACCGGGCCTTGCGCGACTGCAGCGGCCGTTCCAGAAAGTTCTTGCGGGGGTCCGGGCGCAGGCGGAGAATTGCCTCACTGGCGGGGTTTCATCTCCTTCCCCGCCGTGGGCATCGAGGCCCCGCCGGCGTCCAATCAGCTCAAGAGCATCACCGTCCATAGGAGATGAAATGCCAAATCTAGTTCGCATGAGCCTGGACTCGCCCGAGGAGACCCGACCCTTCGAAGGTGACACCGGCCAGCTTCAACTCGTCAACGTCGACAAGGGCGCCGTTGGGCGCGCCACGTTCCTGCCCGGCTGGCGCTGGTCCGAACACGTCAAGCCGATCGCCAAAACAGAGAGCTGCCAGGCATCCCACATGGGGTACTTCGTTTCGGGCCGGATGAAAGTGGTCATGGACGACGGCGAGGAGATGGAATACAGCGCCGGCGACTTCGGCATCATGGCACCCGGGCATGACGCCTGGGTGGTGGGAGACGAGCCCTGTGTGGTCATCGACTGGCAGGGATTCGCCGACTACGCGAAGCGCTGAACATGCGGTTCCCGTCGGCGTCACCCGGCGCAGTGTGACCCGAACTGCCAGCAGTAGCCGCTCCGCTGCACCAGGGGGCGGCTACTGTCATGCCGCCCCACCGGCCACCGCGCGGTGAGCACCGCCGTGGGTGGTGACGAGCGGACCGGCGGCCCTACCTACGGGAGCTCAGTGCGTCGAACTGCTCCTGCCAGAGCGCTAACTCTTCGTCTACATAGCGCCGATGAGCCGGGGTCCACTTGGGCCAGATATCCGCCTGCGCCCGGGCCTGGGACGTGGTGTGGACCGGCGGCGGAGTCCGGTCCCGGTTGGGCAACAGGGCCGGTGGCGGACCTTGGCGGGGGAGATGGTGGCGGGGGAGAGGGTGCGGGACCTGCGGCGGGGTCCGCAGGCCGGCGGCGACTGGCCCCTGAACGGGGCGCTGGAGGAAGCTGGCCAGAGCGAGCGCCAGCCTGGATGCGGCCCAGACAACGCCGGCCAGCACCATCACAACAAAGAGGAACGCAACCCAAAGCAGGAGCCCGATGGCTGGGAAGACCAACATGCTCCATTTTAGCCTCCCGGCCCTCCATTGCGGCAGGTTCATTTTGGGCCGGTGAGCGTTCCGCGGCGGCCACAGCCGGCCGCCGGCGGACAGTCCGCGGCCGGCCTTGACCCCTGGTTCGGCTGATCCTACGGTGACTGAATCAGGCGATCCAGCGGACCCCGGAGGCGGTCATGGCAGACAAGGAAAGCACCATCTCCAGCCTTGTGGCACGGCATGAACTTGCCGCGAGCGCCATCCATCGCGGCGATCCCGGCCCGCTGATCGGGCTGTTGTCCGAGGACGGTCCCACCACACTTTTCCCGGCTGTCGCGCCCGGGAAGAGCGGCTGGGTGGACGTCAGTGCTACGTTCCGCTGGGTGTCCGCCCGGTTTGCTGACGGAACGCCCGTGGTCTACGAACTGGTGGCCGCCGATGTCAGCGGTGACCTCGCGTACACGGTGGGCTACGAAAGATCGGCCGTCTCCGTGGATGGCGGCCCGCTGGAAGAGGAACTGGTCCGGGTCACCCACATCTACCGCCGGGAAAACGGGGAGTGGCGGCTGGCCCACCGCCATGGCGATACGGGCCAGCACGTCAGCCCGGGCCTCACCAGCCTCCTGAGCCAGGCCATGCCGGACAAGCCCCGCCCCGGCTCCGGCGGCCGGACTTAAGTCCCTGTTTGGGAGGCCCCCTGCGGCGTAACTTGAAAGCAGGGTCCACCGAACCGGGCCCGCGTCCAAGGGGGCATCATGACCAGGCCCAGGCTGTCCGCACTCAGCGTTTTGGCGGTTGGCGCGCTGTTTGCGCTCGCGGGCTGCTTCGGTCCGCCGGCCCCGGCACCCACCAGCAGCTCCCCGGCCCCCGCTGCGTCGGCAACCCCGTCCGCGGCGCCGGGCACCACGGCGGGCCCGACGGCGGCGACCAGCGCCCCGGCGACCGTTTCCCCCACGGCCACCGCACCGCCGTCGTCCGCCCCCGCAGGCCCGCCCGCCGGCCCTTCAGAGAGCCCGCAACCCGCTCCGGAGCCCACCTTCACGGGGTTCCCGGAGCAGGTGGCCCCGCTGACGGTCTACTACGTCGCCGTCGGTGACAACGGCGCCTCGGGGCCGAAGATCGGCTGCGGCGACAGCCTGGTGGCCACCACCACCGCCCCGGTCCGCTTCCGGGACGAGGTGGGCCCCAGTATTGGCGCCCTGCTCGCGAACAAGAACCGCGACGTCGGCATGTCCGGGCTGGTGAACGTGCTGTACCAGTCGAGCCTGACCTACCTCGGCGGCGAACTGGACGGCAGCACCATCACCATCTACCTTTCCGGGCAGTTCATGCTGGGGGGCGAGTGCGACATCCCGCGCGCGAAGGCCCAGCTGGAGTACACCGCCATGGCCGCGTCCGCCGCCACCAGCGCCCGGGTGTTCGTCAACGGCCGCCCCATCGACGAGGTCCTCAGCCTCAAGTAGCGCATGGCACCTTCAGCAGGGCTGCTGCAGGCCTGCCGTCATTGCTGCCAGCCCCGTCATGGCCTGGACGGCGTCGTCATTGGAAAGTCCGTTGTCGTGGCAGAGAGACCGCCACGTCCAGAAAGAAACGGAATGCGCGACGACGGCGCGTAACCGGCCGCTGTCCGGTTCCGGAAACGGCTCCAGAAGCCGGTCGCGGAAGAAGTTGTTGCGCTGGGCGAGGTCTGAGCGGTGGCCTTCCGGAAGGGCGGCCCAATCGCCATAGATGCGCCTGAGCATCGGCTCGCCGTCGCGATAAAACCGGTAAAGGTCGGCCAGGCCGGCGTGCAGGCGCGTGAGCGGGTCCGTGAGCTCGGACCAGGCGGCGGGATCCGGCAGCTGCTGCTGGGAGAGCCAGTGCGAGGAGCAGGCGGAAAACAGCGCTGCGTCGTCCGCAAAATGCCGGTAGACCGTCAGGCGCGTCACCCCCGCCTGCTCGGCCACGCCCGCAATGGTGGTCTTGGCGGGGCCGACTGACCCGTGCAGTGCCACCGCTGCGTCCACGATCCGCTGGCGCGTGGTTTCCACCTGCTCGGCACGCTTATTCATCTGGTACCGGCGGGCTTTGGTTGAACGGCCCTGTTCACTCAAACTGTTGACACCCGTCCTGTCGCGGCTGGATAATTCGATGTACACAAGTGTATATCGAATAAGAAAAGGTGGGATGTCATGAGCGCTGAAGAGGCTCCACGGCTCACTGTCGTGCAGCCAGGAAAAGGACGCCACGGCAGCCTTGGAACAATCGGGGTTGTCTTCAAACTGTTCGGCGAACATACCAACGAACAGATCTCCATCGTGGAGCATCCCTTCCCGGTAGGGGCCCTCGTTCCACCGCATAAGCACACGCGCGAGGATGAGTACTCGATCGTCCTCGAAGGCGAAATCGGGTTCCGCTCCGGTGAGCGGGAGGCGGTCCTGGGCGCCGGCGGCTACATCACCAAGCCACGCGGCGAGCTGCACACCATGTGGAACGCCGGCAAAGTTCCCGCGCGGATGATCGAAGTGATCAGTCCTGCGGGGTTCGAGCATTTCTTCTGGGGGCTGGCCGATCAGCTTGAATCCGGCGGTCCACCGGACCCTGAAGCCATCGGCAAACTCGCCGCTGAATACGGTCTCCAGTTTGGCGAGGCGCCATGGCTGCCGGGCATCATCGCCCGGTACGGCCTGAATCCCCCCATGGGCTGACGGGAAAAGTGACCGGCCGCTCCCGGTGCACCCCCGTGAGACCCCTCGTGAGACCCCTGCCAAGCGGCATTCAAGCTCTTCACAGCTGGCCATCAGGTTTCACGGAGGATCCAAACACACCACCACGATCATTGCCTGCGCCCGGCTTTGAGGCATATAACCGTAAAGGCTGCTCCGCTCGTCCCCGGCTGTTCCAAGCACGGAGGATCTGACGTCCGGTTTTCCGCGGCCCTGACCTTTTCGTGAAGGAGAAGCAATGCATCTTTTGCCTCGTGAGCAGGAAAAACTCATGATCGTTGTTGCCGCCGATCTGGCCCGTCGCCGGCAGTTCCGGGGCTTGAAGCTGAACTTCCCCGAGGCTGTTGCCCTGATCAGTTACGAACTGATCGAAGGGGCCCGCGACGGCCGGACCGTGGCGGACCTGATGAGCTACGGCACCACGCTGCTCACCCGCGACGACGTCATGGAAGGGGTGCCCGAGATGATCCACGATGTCCAGATCGAAGCGACCTTCCCGGACGGCACCAAGCTCGTCACCGTTCACGATCCCATCCGATAGGAGCCCGTCCATGATCCCCGGAGAATACGTCCTCAATTCCGAACCGGTGACGCTCAACGCGGGACGGGACGCCATTGACGTCCATGTCACCAACACCGGAGACCGGCCCATCCAGGTCGGTTCGCATTACCACTTCGCCGAAGCCAACGCCGCCCTGGACTTTGACCGCGCGGCCGCCT
Organism: Pseudarthrobacter naphthalenicus; assembly: GCF_029076445.1. Taxonomy (GTDB): domain Bacteria; phylum Actinomycetota; class Actinomycetes; order Actinomycetales; family Micrococcaceae; genus Arthrobacter; species Arthrobacter naphthalenicus. The sequence goes on along the minus strand of NZ_JARESG010000002.1, from coordinate 333,904 downwards.
ACGGCCGCCGGCTGGACATCCCGGCAGGCACCGCCGCCCGGTTCGAGCCCGGCGACAGCAGGCCGGTCCGGCTGATTGAACTGGCAGGCAACCGCGAGGTCTACGGGCTCAGCAACGCCGTCAACGGCCCCCTCTCCCAGAACCAAGGAGCCCGCAAATGAGCCTTGAAATTCCCCGCAAGCAGTACGCGGACCTGTACGGCCCCACCACGGGAGATGCCATCCGGCTGGCTGACACTGAACTGTTCCTAGAGATCGAGAAGGACCTCACCGTCTACGGCGAGGAAGTGGTGTTCGGCGGCGGCAAGGTGATCCGTGACGGCATGGGCCAGAACGGCCAGGTCACCCGGGACGAAGAGGTCCCGGACACCGTCATCACCAACGCGATCATCCTGGACTACACGGGCATCTACAAGGCGGACGTCGCCCTCAAAGACGGCCATATCGTCAAAATCGGCAAGGCCGGCAACCCCCAGATCACCGACGGCGTGGACATCGTGATCGGGGCCAGCACCGAGATCATCGCCGGGGAGCGGAAGATCCTCACCGCCGGCGGCATCGACACCCACATCCACTTCATCTCCCCGGACCAGGTCCCCACCGCACTGTGCAGCGGTATCACCACCATGGTGGGCGGCGGCACCGGCCCGGCCGACGGCACCAAAGCCACCACCATCACCCCGGGCAAATGGCACATCCAGCGCATGCTGCAGGCCATCGAGGGGCTTCCCATCAACGTGGGCCTCTTCGGCAAGGGCCACGCGTCCGCCGTCGAGCCTTTGGCCGAGCAGATCCGGGCCGGGGCCATCGGGCTCAAAGTCCACGAGGACTGGGGCGCCACCACGTCCTCGATCGACACGTCGCTGAAGGTCGCCGACGAGTACGACGTCCAGGTGGCCATCCACACCGACACCCTGAACGAGTGCGGCTTCGTGGAGGACACCATCCGGGCCATCGATGGCCGCGTCATCCACACATTCCACACCGAAGGCGCCGGCGGCGGCCACGCGCCGGACATCATCAAGATCGCCGGCCTGCCCAACGTCCTGCCCGCGTCCACCAACCCCACCCTGCCCTACACGCGGAACACCATCGAAGAGCACCTGGACATGCTGATGGTGTGCCACCACCTCAGCCCGGCCATCCCCGAGGACGTGGCGTTCGCCGATTCCCGCATCCGCGCCGAGACCATCGCCGCCGAGGACGTCCTGCAGGACCTGGGCATTTTCGCGATCACCTCCTCCGACTCGCAGGCCATGGGCCGTGTGGGCGAAGTGGTGACCCGCACCTGGCAGGTGGCGGACAAGATGAAGCGGCAGCGCGGCGTTTTGAAGGACCCGCGGGGGGAAAGCGCAGCCGGCGAGCACGGTGCCGGGAACGGTGCCGGGGCCGAGAGCGACAACTTCCGGCTCAAGCGCTACATCGCGAAGTACACCATCAACCCGGCCATCGCGCAGGGCATGGCGGACGCCATTGGCTCGATCGAAGTGGGCAAGTTCGCGGACCTGGTGCTTTGGGATCCGGCGTTCTTCGGCGTCAAGCCCGAAGTGGTCCTCAAGGGCGGCCAGATCGCCTACGCGCTGATGGGCGATTCCAACGGCTCCATCCCCACCCCGCAGCCCCGCACCATGCGGCCCATGTACGCCACCCTGGGCAAGGCCCTGCAAAAGTCCTCCATCACGTTCCTGTCCAAGGCGGCGATCGAGGCCGGCGTGCCGGAAGAGCTCGGACTGGAGCGGGTCATCCGCCCGGTTTCCGGCATCCGCACCCTGACCAAGGCGGACCTGAAGCACAACAACGCCACGCCGGACATCGAGGTGGACCCGGAGACATACAAGGTGACGGTGGACGGCGAGGATGTCACCTGCGAGCCGTCCGACGAACTGCCCATGGCCCAGCGCTACTTCCTCTTCTAGGAGCGGCTTTGTGATTATCGAAAAAGTCCTGGGCAACCTGCACGATCTGCCGCCGGACGCGGGGGAGTACGCGGGCCTGCACCGGGAGAAGGTGGTCCTGCCCAGCGCCGAGCTGGTCAAACGGATCCAGCGCGTCACCACCGACCACGGCAAGGAGCTCGGCATCCGCCTGCCCGCAGGGTCTGCGGACCTGCGCGACGGCGACATCCTGCACGTGGCGGACACCAACATGATCGTGGTCTCCGTCCTGCCCACCGATGTCCTGGTCATCGCGCCGCGGTCCATCCACGAAATGGGGGTAGTGGCGCACTCGCTGGGCAACCGGCACCTGCAGGCCCAGTTCTTCGACTCGTCCTCGGAGTACGGGGCCGAGGTCATGGTCTGCGCCTACGACCACACCGTGGAGGACTACCTCAAGCACGTCGGGGTTCCCTACAACCGGCAGGAACGGGTCATGCCTGTTCCTTTCCGCCATGCCGAACACTCGCACTAGCTACCAGCTCGGGCTCCAGCAGCTGACGGACTCCGCACTTCCCACCGGGGCGTTCGCGCACTCGCTCGGGTTCGAGGGGTACATCGAGCGCGGGCTGATCCACGACGCCGATTCGTTCGGGCGCTGGCTCTCCGCCTTTGTGGGGCAGCAGCTGACCTACTCGGACGGGATGGCCATCCGCCTCCTCTACGACGGAACACCCGTGGCGGAACTGGATCCCGTGCTCACGGCACAGCTCCTGCCCCGGCAGGTGCGTGAGGCCAGCATCACCATGGGCGGCCGGCTGCTGGAGATCGGCGGCCAGGTCTTTCCGTCGCCCGGGCTGGCGGAGTACACCGGCCTGGTGAGCACCGGCCGCGCCGCAGGCCACCAGCCGCTGGCGTTCGCCGTCGTCGCCCGTTCCCTGGGTGTGCCGCTGGCGGAGGCGCTCGCCGCGTACCTTTTCGCCGCGGTCACGTCGCTGACGCAGAACGCGGTGCGGGCCATTCCGCTCGGCCAGAACGCCGGGCAGCGGCTGCTGGGGAGAGCGGCCGACGACGTCGCTGCCGCAGTTGAGCGGATCGGGCACCTGACGCCGGACGACTTCGGGGCCATGACCCCCGGACTGGAAATTTCGCAGATGCGGCATGAGCGGCAACGTGCGCGCATGTTCATGAGCTAACAGGAGGACACCATGACTGAACCCATCATTATCGGCATCGGCGGCCCGGTGGGGGCCGGCAAAACCCAGCTGGTGGAACGGCTGACCCGCCACATGAGCGGCGAGATCTCCATGGCCGCCATCACCAACGACATCTACACCATCGAGGACGCCAAGATCCTGGCGGCCAACGGAATCCTTCCGGAGGACCGGATCATCGGCGTCGAAACCGGCGGCTGCCCGCACACCGCCATCCGGGAAGACACCTCCATGAACACCGCGGCCATCAAGGAACTCAAGGCCCGCCACCCCGACCTGCAGGTCATCTTCGTCGAATCCGGCGGCGACAACCTCTCCGCCACCTTCAGCCCCGAACTGGTTGACTTTTCCATCTACATCATCGACGTGGCCCAGGGCGAAAAGATCCCGCGCAAGGCCGGCCAGGGCATGATCAAGTCCGACCTCTTCATCATCAACAAAACCGACCTCGCCCCGCACGTCGGCGCCGACCTGTCCGTCATGGAACGGGACTCGAAAGAATTCCGCGGCGACAAACCCTTCTGCTTCACCAACCTCAAAACCGACGAAGGGCTCGACGCCGTGATTCAGTGGATCCGGCGCGACGTCCTGATGCTCGACCTGGCCAAGTGAGCACGACGGCGGCCCACTCGCCTAATCCGGTTATCTCACCGGGGCCTGCGCCCGCGGGTGGAAGGGGCCGTGCCCGCTTCGCGGTGCCCACCACGCCGCGGCCCCTTCCACCCGCGTCCGCCGGTCGGCCCCCGATGGGCGTGCTGGAGCTGGTGGTCGCCGATCGCGGCGGACGTTCAGTTGCGGCCCGCCAGTACCATCAGGGTGCCTTGCGGATTTTGCGGCCGCACTATCTGGATGAGTCCGGGCAGGTTTGCTATGTCATGGTGAACCCTGGCGGGGCGTATCTTGGGGCTGATCTCTTCGTTATTGACGTTGAGGTGGAGGCGGGGGCTTCTTTGCTTTTGACCACACAGTCCGCGACGAAGGTTTACCGGACGCCCGGGTCTTTTGCCGAGCAGCGGATGACCTTGCGGCTCGGCGACAATGCGCAGCTGGAGCTGGCCCCGGACCAGCTGATCGCCTACCGGGAGGCCAGCTACCGGCAACGTACCCACGTGACCGTCTGCCCGACGTCGAGCCTGATCATGGCCGAGGTGGTGACTCCCGGCTGGTCACCTGACGGGTCCTCGTTCAAGTACGAGGAACTGCGGCTCCGGAACGAAATCCATGTGGCCGGCACCCACGGCACGCAGCTGCTCGCGCTGGACAACCTGCTCATCCGGCCCCCGCTCGCGGATGTCACCGGGATGGGCTTCATGGAAGGGTTCAGCCACCTGGGCTCCCTGATCGCGGTGGACCCGCGGGTGGACCAGGCGCTCGCCGACGACCTCCATGCGCTGGCCGCCGGACACGACGCTCACACCGGCGTGTCGCTGACCGCCCGGCAGGCGGGCACTGCGGCGCTCGTCCTGCGTTCCCTGTCCAACAGCACAGGGGAACTCAACCGGCTCCTCCGGGCCTGCACCGGCTTGCTGCGCGAACGCTGGTACGGGCGGGCACCAATGGACCTCAGGAAATACTGATGACCACCTTGAGTGATGTGGCCGTCCTGTACCGGCAGCGCGAGCAACTGCCGGCCAGGACCCGCATGCTCGTGGTGGCTGCCGCCGTCGTCCTGCTCCACTGCACCGCCGCGGCGCTGCTGGCGATCGGTACCGCAACAGCCCGGCCCCTCGCGCTGGGGCTGGTCTTCACCGCCTACCTCGCGGGGGTGAAACACAGCTACGACTGGGACCACATCTCAGCCATAGACAACTCCACCCGCAGGTTCGTGGCGCAGCACAAGGACCCGGTCAGCGTGGGATTTGCCTTCAGCCTAGGCCACAGCTCTGTGGTGATGCTGGCCGGGCTGCTGGTGCTGTCCGGCGTCGCCCTGGTGGGGCAGCTGATGGAGGCGGGAAGCGCCGGCAACCTGGTGCTCGGGCTGATCGGAAGCGCGGTCTCCGGGACGTTCCTGCTGGTCATGGGCCTTTTCAACGGCTCCGCTTTCCTCAAAGCCGCCCAGGTATACCGGAAGGCGGCCAGGGGAGGGACGGTCCACAGCGGGGACCTGGAGGCCAAAGGGTTCATGGCCCGGCTTTTGGCCAAGCCCCTGGCCAGGGTGGAACGTCCGCGGAACATCTACGTCATCGGCTTCCTCTTCGGTTTAGGCTTCGATACCGCCACCACCATCGGCCTGCTGGTCATGACCACCTCTGCCACGCTGGCCGGAGTCTCACCGTTTGCCCTGATGGCCATTCCGCTGGCCTTCGCCGCCGCCATGACCCTCTGTGACTCCATCAACGGGATCGCCATGATGCGGCTTTACAAATCCGCCATCGAAAACCCGCAGCGCCGGCTCGGGTTCAACGCTGTCATCACCGGCCTGTCCGCCCTGTCCGCCCTGTTCATCGCCGTCATCACGCTCGGCGGGCTGGTCAACGCCGCAGGGCTGGACCAGCCGGTCGTTGCCTGGCTGGCGGGAATCGACCTGGGGGAGGGCGGACTCGCGCTCGTTTGCACGTTCGCCGCCGTGTGGCTGGTTGCCGTCCTTCGGGGGCGGCGGCACGCCCGATGACTTCCGTCTATCTGCCCCGGGAATCCGTCGCCAGCCTCAGCTGGATTGCCGCCACCACCCGCGGCCTGAGCCAGATCTACTTCCAGGCGAACGTGTGGACGGGCCTGGCGGTACTGGCCGGGTTCGCCATCGCGAACTGGCGGATGGCTGCGCTGGCGGTGCTGGGGCTGCTCTTTTCAACCCTCAGCGGTGTCCTGTGCCGGCGCCGGCTCGGCGAACTGGGCAACGGCCTGCACGGCTATTGCGGGGCCCTGGTGGGCGCAGCGCAGTTCTCAGCGCTGGCTTTCACCTGGCCGGCGGCCGCGTTCGCCGTCCTGGGCGGCCTCGCCTGCGGGCCGGTCACCGTTGCCGTCGCCTGGCTGTTCTACCACCCGTCCGTCCGCCGGTACGCGCTGCCCGTGACCACCGCGCCGTTCTGCATCGTCGCCGGGGTGCTCTTTGCCGTCCATGCCCCCTTGCACGGGCCGCGCACCGATCTGGGCGAGGTCCCGGAGAACGTCCTGGCCAACATGGGCCAGGCGATCCTGAGCAACATTTCAGAAGTCGTGCTGGTGGACTCCGCCCTGGCCGGCGCCGTGATCCTGGTGGGGCTTTTTATCGCCCATTGGAAGGTGGGCGCGGCTGCACTGCTGGGCAGCGGCCTGGAGGCGGGCATGGATCTTGCCACCGGCTCGGATGTCCAGTCCCTGGCGCACGGGCTGTTGGGCTATTCCGGGGTCCTGACGGCCATTGCCCTGGCTGCGGTCTTTCTGCGGGGCACCTGGCAGCCCTGGGTTGCTGCCGTGGTGGGTGTTGTTGTTTCGTCGGTCCTGGCCTGGGTGATGGGCCTGACCGCGCTGCCTGTCTATACGTGGCCGTTCATCCTCGCCACCTGGCTCATGTTGGTGGTGCTCCACCATATTCCCGGGTTCAGCCCCAGGACCTGACGTCCGCGGCCGGGCGGTGGACCTCCAACTCCTGGATGTGACGGACCCGCAGCCGACATTGTCAGCTTCCCGTCGTACTCTTAGCCGTAGCCCCACTCTTTCGAAGATTGACGTGTCCGAACGGATCCGCATGCCAGAGCTGAACGTCCAGGAGCGGACCTCGCTCCAGCTGCCCATCACCGACGCCGCGTCGCTGTCCGCCACGGAGTTGCTCGAACGCCTGGGCTCAGGCCCCGAGGGCCTGTCCGACGAGGAGGCCGCCGCCCGCCTCGCGGCCCTCGGCCCCAACGCCGTCCGCACCCACCGTGCCAACGGCTGGGCTGTCCTGGGCCGGCAGTTCGCCAGCCCCATCCTGATTCTCCTGCTGATCACCGCCGGGTTGTCCCTGTTCCTGGGTGACGCCACCAACTCGATCGTCATCGGCGTGATCCTGCTGGTGAGCGTGGGCCTGGGCTTCACCAACGAGTTCCGCGCCGAGCGGGCCTCCGAGGCGCTGCACTCCCGCGTCACCCACCGCGCCGTGGTGCTCCGCCGCGGACCCGCCGGCGGAACTGCCGGAACCACCCGGGAAGTGGACGTCACCGCCCTGGTGCCCGGCGACGTCGTCCATCTCTCCCTGGGTGCCATCATCCCTGCGGACCTCCGGCTCCTGAGCACCAAGAACCTCCTCTGCGACGAAAGCATCCTCACCGGGGAGTCGCTGCCCGCGGCGAAGGACCCCGCGCCGGTCCGGTCCGGGTCCGCCCTGGCGGACCTCTCCTCCTGCGTGTTCATGGGCACCGTGATCCAGTCCGGCGGCTGCACGGGCGTGGTGGTGGCCACCGGCGGCCGCGCCGAGTTTGGCCGGATCGCCCTGGGCCTGGGCGAACGGCAGCCGCAGACCGAATTCCAGCTCGGGCTCAAGCGGTTCAGTTTCCTGCTGCTGCAGGTTGCGGTGGTGCTCACCTCGCTGATCTTCCTCGCCAACCTGCTGCTCCAGCGGCCGCTCCTGGAATCCCTGCTGTTCTCCCTCGCGATCGCCGTGGGCATCACCCCGCAGCTGCTCCCCGCCGTCGTCAGCACGTCCCTGGCCACCGGCACCAGCCAGCTGGCCAAGCGGAAGGTGCTGGTCAAACGGCTCGTCTGCATCGAGGACCTCGGGGACATGGACATTCTGGTCACGGACAAGACCGGCACCCTGACCGAGGGGCGGATCAGCTTCACCGGGGCCCTTCCGGTCACCCCGGAAACGTCCGACGGCGGCCTGCTCACCCTGGGGCTGCTGGCCACCGAGGCGGATTACACCGAAGCCAAGCTCTCCTCCGCCGGGCAGAACCCGCTGGACGCGGCCCTGTGGGAAAGCCCCGGCGCCGCCGACTTTGACCCGGCCCGGTTCGAGCGGCTGGACCTGATCGACTTCGACCACCAGCGCCGCCGCACCACCGTGCTGGTCCGGGAAGCCGGGGGACCCGCGCAGCTGGTCACCAAAGGTGCGCCCGAAGACGTCCTGGCCTTGTGCGGGCCCACTCCGCCTGCCGTGCAGGCCATGCTCGATGAACAGTTCGACGCCGGCTCCCGGGTGGTGGCCGTGGCCACCCGCGCCGCGGCGGGGCTCAGGGCGCTGACCGCGGCCGACGAGCGCGGCCTCACCCTGGCCGGGTTCCTGATCTTCCTGGACCGGCCCAAAGCCAACGCCATGGCCTCCCTGGACGAGCTGGAAGCCCTGGGAATCACCGTCAAAATTGCCACCGGGGATAACGCCAAGGTGGCCGAACGGGTCTGCGCGGAGGTCGGGGTGATCTCCGGCGGGACGCTGACCGGTGCTGACGTGGAGGCAATGTCCGACGCCGAACTCACCGACGCGGCCCGCACCGCCACCATCTTCGCCCGGGTCTCGCCCGAACAGAAGGCGCGCATCATCACCCTGCTGCGGCAAAGCGGCGGCGCCGTGGGGTTCATGGGCGACGGCGTGAACGACGCCCTGGCGCTGCACAAGGCGGACATCGGGATTTCCGTGGACAGTGCCACCGACGTCGCGAAGGACGCTGCCGACGTCGTTCTTTTGGACAAGGACCTGGGCGTCCTCGCCGAAGGCGTGCGGGAGGGCCGCCGGATCTTCGCGAACACCATCAAGTACGTCCTGATGGGTACCTCCAGCAACTTCGGCAACATGTTCAGCGCCGCCACGGCCTCCGTGGTGCTCAGCTTCCTGCCCATGCTGCCGGGCCAGATCCTGCTGAACAACCTGCTCTATGACTCCGGCCAGCTCGCCATCCCGGGCGACCGCGTGGACAACGAGCAGCTCCGGGCGCCCTCGCACTGGAACATCGCGTTCATCCGTCGGTTCATGTTCCTGTTCGGGCCCATCAGCTCGCTGTTCGACTTCGCCACGTTCGCCCTGATGCTGTTTGCCTTCAACGCCGTGCCGGGGGAGTTCAGGGCCGGCTGGTTCATCGAATCCATCGCCACCCAGACCTTGATCATCTTCGCCATCCGGACCCGGCGGGTGCCGTTCCTGCGCAGCCGGCCGTCCGTCGGTTTGCTTGCCGCCTCGCTGGGTGTGGTGGCCGTGGGAATCTACCTGCCGCTCTCGCCCCTGGCCGGGGTCCTGGGCTTCGACCCGCTGCCGGTCCCGTTCTTCCTGGCGCTGCTGGGGATGATCGTGGTGTACCTGGTCCTGGTGGAGGGTGCGAAGGCCTGGTTCTTCGCCCGGGACGCCCAGCAGGTGCCCGCCGGCCCCATCCTGGTCCGCCGCCGGCCCGAAAACCACCACATCGCCCGCCGGGCCTTCCGCTTCAGCGCCCCCGTGCCGGTGGCCGCGCCGCGGCACCGGCGGCTGCTCGCCGGGCGCAGCGCGCGGGCTTGAGGTTCGCTTCCGCCCGTGCAACGCGGGGTCAGATACCGCCCAATAACTTCCGATTTTCGGGCGTAATCTGACCCCGCGTTGCTTCTAGAGGGCCGCTTCCGCCTGCTCCCAGTGCCGCTTGAGCAGCTCGGCCACACGCTCGGGTTCCACCCGGTGCGGCGGGTCGAAGTGGTGCCGGTGGGGGAACACCTCCAGGTGGAAGTCGGGGAAGAACACCCTGGAGAGCCGGCTGGCAGTATCGCCGTAGTCGTCAGGATTGCTCAGCCCGCCGAGGGCAAAAAACACGGGCTGGCGGAAGGCGGCCAGGCTGGCCCGGTCCAGATCGTAGGTCTTGAAGGTCCGCAGGAACGCCCTGATGCCCGCCGGCCGCTTGGCCATCCACGGCGACGGGGGATCCGGCGGCGGCGGGAGGACGACGTCGGGCTTCACCCCCAGCCGCATAAAAGCGGCCATGAACTGCTCCTGCGGGAGGGTCTCCAGCTGCTGGTACTGCTTCCAGATCTCCGCGTAGGCAGGGCTCCAGTCCCAGTTCCCGGCCCAGGCCGGTTCCAGCAGCGCCAGGCTCCGCAGCCTGCCCGGGTATTTGGCGGTGAACGCCAACGCCGCCGCACCGCCCCCTGAATAGCCCGCCAGATGGAACGTGTCCCATCCCCGGGCGTCGGCCTCGCGCAGGACGCCCTCAACCTCGGTGTCCAGGCTCCAGTCCGGCGGGGGAGTGTCGCCGGCATACAGCTCCAGGTCCTTGGCGACGGCCTGCACGTCCGGCCCCAAGGCCTGGATCAGCGCGCCGTAGGCGAGGTCGGCGGGGAGCACGCTCCCGGGAAGAAGGATGGCCCGTAGTGGTCCCATGGCAGGATGCTACGCCTGGCGGAGCGCTTTGGGGAGGACGTATTTCGGGGTACGTGCTCAGGCCGGCGGCTCGGGCAGCAGGTTGGCGGCGAGCGTTCTGGCCATGAACTGCCCATAGCGTTCGGCGCTCCAGCCCCGTTTGAGGACAAGGACTTCGTAGAGTTCGGCCGAGGTGCTGGTGAACATCACGTCGGCCACCTCCTCTGCGGTCAGGTCAGGCCGCAGGAAGCCCCGGGCGAGCACCTGCCGCGCGTTGTGCAGCATCCGCCGGTACCGCGCGGCGTCAACGTCGTTCAGGAGCGCGGCCATGTCCGGATCCCCGCTCGCGGCGGCATCTCTGATGAGCAGGTAGACGGGGGAGCCGAGGGGGCTGACCTCGGAGATGAACCGGCCAAACTGCTCCATGAGTTCACGCGGATCAGTGACGGTGGCCTGGGCACGGTCCGAACGTTCTTCGGCCGGGGCGCCGCCGGCTCCAAGCAGGCTCTGCTCGTAGATGGCCCGCACCAGTCCCGGCTTCCCGCCGAAGCTTTTGTAGACGGACTCCTTGGAAACACTTGACGCCCCGGCGATCGCAGCGATGGTGGTCCGGCCGTACCCGCGCGTCAGAAACAGGTCGCGCGCCTGCGCCAGCACCAGCATCCGGGACTCTTCGGCGGCCTCCTGGCGGCGCCTGGCATCGTAGGCGCGCGGGCGGGAAGCCTCACGGTTCGATGCGTTGACCGGTGCTTCCACGAGGAATAGACTCCCTGTATCAGTTGATTACAGCTGACTGTATCAAATTCAGCGTACCAGCCTCTCCGCCTCCCGCGACGGACAACGAAGGAGCAGATCATGGACGCATCAGGTATGGAGCGTCTTCCCGAAGGCCCGGTGCGGCGCATGGTGGCCGCCGCAAACCGCCACGACCTCGACGCGATGGTGTCGGAGTTCGCCGAGGACTATGAGAACGTCACCCCGGCCCACCCCGCCCGAAGCTTTAGGGGTTCAGCCCAGGTGCGGAAGAATTGGACCGCACTTTTCGCCGGCCTGCCGGACCTGAGCCTCACCGTGCATGACGCCGCGACCGGCCCGGGCGGCAAGGTCTGGATGGAATGGAGCAACCGGGGCACCCGCCCCGACGGAACGGTGAGCAGGTCCGCCGGCATCTCCATCCTCACCGTCCGCGGCGACAAGATCGCCGGCGCACACTTTTACCTTGAACCGGTCGAGCAGGAGTCCGGGGACGTGAACGCCGCAGTCAGCATGGCCGTCCGCGGGACAGGCGGTGAACGGCCATGATCCTGGTTGTCGGCGGGACAGGCCGGCTCGGCCGAGCCCTGGTTCCCCTACTGGTGGAAGCCGGCCACCAGGTCCGGATCATGGCACGCGGCAAGTCCCAGCCCTTCCCCGCGACCGCGGCCGACGGCGTCGAGCTCCTGCGCGGCGACCTCGCCTCCGAGGAGGACTGCCGGAAAGCCGTGGCCGGGTGCACGGCGGCCGTGTTCGCGGCCTCGGGGTTCGGCATCAAGGACTCCGACCCGCGCACCGTTGACCGTGACGGCGCCATCCGGCTGGTGCACGCGGCTGCCGCCGCCGGCGTGGAACACCTGGTGATGATGTCCATGCACGGCGCCGCTGGCAACGGGCCCATCGAGTTCCTGCGCTGCAAGGCCGCGGCCGAGGATGCGCTCCGGGCATCCGGCATGGCCTGGACCGTCATCCGGGCGGGTGCCCTCCTGGAGCAGCGGCTCGCGAACATGACCGCCCCGCTCGAGTCCAAGGACAAAGTCATGGTGTTCGGGTCCGGGCGCGCCCCCGTCACCTACACCTCCGTCAAGGACGCCGCCGCGCTGGTGGTCCGTGCGGTTTCCGACCCTGCACTGCGGAACCGTGTCATCGAATGGGGATCGGCCACAGCCACGGCCAACGAGGTGGCCGAGGCCGTGCTGGCCCGGTCAGGCCACGGTTCGGTCCAGCGGATCCCCGCGGCCGCCGAGCGGGTCCTGTCCGTTGCGGCGAGGCCGTTCTCCCCGTTCCTTGCCCGGATCGCCAAGGCCGGGATCTGGGAGGAATCCGGCGGCGCAGCCTTTCAGTGGGCGCCCTCCCGCGCCGAGTTCCCGGACATCCCCGTCACCGGATTGCAGGAGGTCCTGAAAAGCTGAGCACTTTCCGGTTCCGGCGGCCCCGGAAAGTGCTATACCTAGCCTTAGGCAACTAGCTGGGGCTGCGTGCAGAGCGTTATTCGGTCGGACCCGGGGCTGCCCGGAGGCTGGAGGCAAAGATGCTGAAGTGCCCAGTCACCGCCCGCCTCGCAGCGCTCGCCTTCCTGGTCTCCGCCGTGCTCACCGTCCTCACCGGGTGCAGCGGCGGCAGCAGCGGCGGCAGCGGCGTCAACGAATCCGTCAGCACCGCCGTGCAAAACAGCTCCTCCGCCATCGCCACGTCGCGCCTGGTCCTCCAGCAGATCTCAGACGGCAGGCTCACCCGGGCCGCCAGCTCCACTGCGCTGGACGACGCCCTGAAGGAACTCCAGACCAGCCGGGACACCGTGGCCAAGCTTGCCCCCGGCACGGGGCAGGACCGTGACACCGTCGCCGCAGCGCTTGAGGTCCTGGACGGCTGCGCGGCCGCCCTGTCGACCGCCCGGAATGCGGTGGCCAGCAGCGACGGCACCCCCGCCATCGCGGACGGCAGCCGGGAACTTGCTGCCGCGGCGGACCGGCTCGCCCAACTGAGCGCAAAGGAGGGCGGGAAGTGAAGCGCCTCCTCGGCGTCGCACTCGGCGTCCTGACCGCCATCGGCGGGTTTGTGGACATCGGCGATCTGGTGACCAACGCGGTCGTCGGTTCCCGTTTTGGCCTGTCGCTGGTGTGGGTGGTGGGAGTCGGCGTGGTGGGGATCTGCCTGTTCGCCAACATGTCCGGGCGGGTGGCGGCGGCGTCCGGCCGGGCCACGTTCGAGGTGATCCGGGAACGGCTGGGAGCGCGGGCGGGGCTGGCCAACCTGGCCGCCTCCTTCCTGATCAACCTGATGACCGTGACCGCTGAGATCGGCGGCGTGGCGCTGGCCCTCCAGCTGGCCAGCAGCGTGTACTACCTGCTGTGGATTCCGGTGGCGGCGTTCGCCGTGTGGCTGGTGATCTGGCGGGTGAAATTCTCCGTCATGGAAAACGTCACCGGCCTGCTGGGGCTGACCCTCGTTACGTTCGCCGTGGCGCTGTTCCTGCTCAAGCCGGACTGGGGTTCCCTCGCCAACCAGGTCCTGGCGCCCGCGGTCCCGGCCCAGGAAACCGCGCCCACCTACTGGTACTACGCCATTGCCCTGTTCGGCGCCGCCATGACCCCGTACGAGGTGTTCTTCTTCTCCTCCGGCGCTGTGGAGGAAGGGTGGACGGTCAAGGACCTCGGCCAGTCCAGGATCAACGTCCTGGTGGGCTTTCCGCTGGGCGGCCTGCTGTCCGTGTCCATCGCCGCGGTGTCCGCGGTGGTTCTTCTCCCGGCGGGCATCGCGGTGACCTCCCTGTCCCAGGTGGTTCTCCCGGTGGCTGAGGGGGCCGGAAAGGTGGGCCTGGCATTCGTGCTCGTGGGAATGGTGGCGGCGACGTTCGGCGCGGCCCTGGAGACCACCCTCTCCAGCGGCTACACCCTGGCACAGTTCTTCGGCTGGTCCTGGGGCAAATTCCGCCGCCCGGCCCAGGCCGCCCGCTTCCACCTGGCCATGATCATCTGTCTGCTGGTGGGCATCGGGGTGCTGGCAACCGGCGCGGACCCCGTCCTGGTCACTGAATACTCCGTGGTGTTCTCCGCCATCGCCCTGCCCCTGACCTATCTGCCCATCCTGATCGTGGCCAACGATCCGCAGTACATGGGCGAACACGTCAACGGCCGGCCCGTGAACGTGCTGGCCATGATCTACCTGCTCATCATCCTGGTGGCTTCCGTGGCCGCCATCCCGCTGATGATCGTGACAGGAGCGGGAGCATGAAAACTGACCGTCCGCTGGCACCGGTTCCCCCCGTGGCGGGCCGCACCCTGGACGCGCAGCTCCATTTGATGGACCGGCAGGTGTTGGATCACGACGGCGTCCCGGTCACCACCGTGGACGACCTCGAGCTCAGCGGGCCTGCTTTGGACACGGAGCTGGAGCCCGGCACCCCGGCGCCGGTGCTCACGGCCCTGCTTACCGGTCCGGTGCTGGGCACCCGCATCTTCGGCGGCAGGCCGCCGTCGGCACGGCTGATCCGGATCCCCTGGAAGGACGTGGCCGACGTCGGCGTTGTCATCAGCCTGGGCATCAGCGGCGAGAACCTGGACGCCGGCTGGGTGGAACGCTGGATCCGGGACAAGGTCATCGGGCGCATTCCGGGAGGGCGCCATGATCCTCGGTGACCTGCTGGGCGTGAACGTCTACGACGACGGCGGCACGCGCCTGGGGCGCGTGGCCGACGCCCGGTTTGTGGTGGACGGGACCCCGCGGCAGCTGCTGGCCGAGGCGCGCCTGCTGGGACTGGTGGTCAGCCCGCACAGCGCCGCCTCGTTCCTGGGCTACGAGCGGACCGGGCTCAGCCGGCCGTGGCCGCTGCCCCGCATGCTGCGCTGGCGGCACCGCGGTTCGTTCCTGGTGCTGTGGGAGGACATCGCCATGATCGGCGCAGAGTCTGTGCGGCTGCGGCCCGGCTTTACCGCCTACTCTCCGGCCCTGGACGGGTCAGGCCAGGAGTAGGGACCCGGAAGTCGCGACCCGAAGTAGAGCTCTCAGCGCGGCGTCGGGCGGGCCAGGGTGATCCACAGATGCCAGAGCATCCCGGCAAAGGTTGCCAGGAACGCGGCCACGGCCAACCACAGCTCGGCCTGCCCGATCGCGGCGACGATGGGCAGATCCGATGCGCGGCCCAGGTAGATGCCGGCCACGGCGTACATGCCCAGCGGGAAGATGACGCTCCAGAGGCCGGGCTCGTAGGACAGCGGCACGCGGTGGATCACGTGCCGCCACCACCCGGCCGCGAGCAGCACCGGGAAGAGCCACGAGGCGAAGGACCAGAACACCACGGAGGATCCGGCCACCAGGCCCCGCGTCGCGTCCACCATCGGCGCGCCGGCCATCTCGACGATCCGTGCGCCGGCCAGGACGCTGATGGCCATGGCGCCCATGGCCACGAAGTACTGCGGCCTGAGGTCCTCGGGCCGGATGGGGTAGGTCATGAGCCGCAGCGAGACGAAGATCCCCACGGCGGCGTACAGGATGAGCCCCACGGACCAGGCCACCACCGCCACGAGGGCCAGGGCGGCGCGCCAGTCCGGCCCTGCAACGGGTTCAATGGATGCGGCCGCCACGGACACGGACTGGCTCGCCACGCACCAGATGAACCAGGTGCCGTTGGCGTCCTTGACCACCGGCCGCTCGTCCCGGCCCAGCACGGCGGTCCATGGCACCACATAGCCGAGCACCACCCAGGCGAGCACCGCCACAGCGAGGAGTGTCGCCGTCGTGCCCGGCCACCCCGCCATGCCCAGCCGCACGCCCAGCACATTGGTGCCGGCGATGAAGGTGAAGAAGCCGAACGCCCGGGCCGGGTCCATGAAGTCCCGGCGCATGTCGGGGCGGAACCTGGCCAGCCGGGCGAGGCTCAGGATGAGGATCACCGCGTAGGAGGCCGCGCAGATCACCAGGAGTGCCGCGGAAAACGCGTGGAAGCCCTCAAGTTCAAGCCCCACTGAGATGATCCCGGCGGCCATGGGGAGGGCAAAATACCCCGGGGTGAGAGTCTGCACCGACTCTGCAAGGCGGGAGCGGAGCGAATCCGGGACGGGGCGAGCCGTGGTCATGCCCCCAGTTTAGGGCTGGCACCAGTCAGGGTGGTTGTGCTGGCAGCGGCCCCGGAGCGGGGACGCTGAGGCCGGAATCCGCAGGCCCCGGGGCACGGTTCGTTGCTGTTGGTAAATAACGGCGGAAATCTCCTGTATGGTTAATCCTGTTGTTGTGTTTATGCAGTTGGTAGTTCAGGCAGTACGCGCGGTCGAAAGTCCGCGTTCTTCTGAAGTAGCGGTTTTGAACACCCCACACCGGAGGACCCGAAAGTCGGGACTTTTCCTCCACCTTCACGAAGGACAAAAATAATGGCTACTGGTACCGTCAAATGGTTTAACGCTGAAAAGGGCTTCGGCTTCATTTCCCCCGATGACTCCTCACAGGACGTTTTCGCACACTACTCTGCGATCGCTTCCTCCGGCTTCCGCTCACTCGAAGAGAACCAGAAGGTTTCCTTCGAAACCGAGCAGGGCCCCAAGGGTCCCCAGGCCGTAAACATCCAGTCCCTCTAATTCCTTAGAGATTCTGGGGCCTTAGGGTTTCATATTTCGAAGCAGGACCGGTTCAATTTGAACCGGTCCTGCTTTTTGTTAACCCCTTGCGGCGTGACGTCCAAGGTCCTGCCGTGGTCACCTGTCGCTTTTGGTCACTGGCCCGGGTCCGGGTTCCTGACATCCCTCTCGCCGATGTCGGCAGCGCCCAGGGCGGCGGCTGCGGGGCCATGCGTGGTTTCGTGCTCGCGGACGCGGAGTTCCGGGTGGTGCAGGTCAAGCGCCGGCCGCTCGGACCGGATCCGCGGCAGGGACGTGAAGTTGTGGCGCGGCGGCGGGCACGAGGTGGCCCACTCCAGCGAAGCCCCGAAGCCCCACGGGTCATCCACTTCCACCTTCTCTGCCCTGCGGGCCGTGATGTAGACGTTCCAGAAGAACGGAATCAGCGAAGCGCCCAGAAGCATCGAGGAAATGGTGGAGAACTGGTTCATCCAGGTGAAGTTGTCCTCCACCAGGTAGTCGGCGTACCGGCGGGGCATGCCCATCACGCCGAGCCAGTGCTGGATGAGGAACGTCCCGTGGAAGCCCAGGAACAGCATCCAGAAGTGGATCTTGCCCAAGCGTTCATTGAGCATCCTGCCCGAGAACTTGGGCCACCAGAAGTAGAACCCCGCGAACATCGCGAAGACCACGGTGCCGAACACCACGTAGTGGAAGTGGGCCACCACAAAATACGTATCCGAGACGTGGAAGTCCAGCGGCGGTGAGGCCAGGATGATGCCGGTCAGACCGCCGAAGAGGAACGTAATGAGGAAGCCGATGCTCCACAGCATCGGGGTTTCAAACGTCAGCGACCCCCGCCACATGGTGCCGATCCAGTTGAAGAACTTCACTCCGGTGGGCACCGCGATCAGCATGGTCATGAACGCGAAGAACGGCAGCAGCACTGAACCGGTGACGTACATGTGGTGCGCCCATACCGTCATGGACAGGGCAGCAATCGAGATCGTGGCGTACACCAGGCCCTTGTAACCGAAGATCGGCTTCCGGCTGAACACCGGGAAGATCTCCGAAACGATGCCGAAGAACGGCAGCGCAATGATGTAGACCTCCGGATGGCCGAAGAACCAGAACAGATGCTGGTACAGAATGGGGCCGCCGTTTTCGGGGTCGTAGATGTGGGCCCCGAACCGTCGGTCAGCTCCCACGGCAAACAGCGCCGCAGCCAGCGGCGGGAAGGCCATGATCACCAGGATGGAGGTGATGAGCGTGTTCCAGCTGAAGATCGGCATCCGCCACATGGTCATGCCGGGCGCACGCATGCAGATGATGGTGGTGATGAAGTTGACGGCGCCGAGGATGGTGCCGAAGCCGGACAGAATCAGGCCGAAGATCCACAGGTCGCCACCCACGCCCGGGCTGAAGGTGGTGTTGTTCAGCGGGGCATAAGCAAACCAGCCGAACGACGCCGCTCCCTGGGGCGTGATGAAGCCCGACATGGCAATGGTGGAGCCGAAAAGGAAGAACCAGAATGCCAGCGCATTCAAACGCGGGAACGCGACGTCCGGGGCCCCGATCTGGAGCGGCATGACGAAGTTCGCGAATCCCGCAAACAAAGGGGTCGCGAACATCAGCAGCATCGCGATCCCGTGCATGGTGAACAACTGGTTGTACTGTTCTTTGGTCTGCAGGATCTGCATGCCCGGCTGGAAGAGCTCAGCACGGATCAGCAGCGCCATGACACCGGCCAGGCAGAAGAATATAAATGACGTGATCAGGTACATGTACCCGATCGTTTTATGGTCGGTGGTGGTGATCCACTTGACCACAATGCTGCCTTTGCGCCGCGGTACCAGCTCAGGGGCGGCTGTCCCTATACGTGAATCCCCGGTGATGGCCATCTTCCACCTCACAGATACGTCTGCTTGGCAATAACGGGCCCCTTGCACAAGCCCCTATCTGCAGGCTACTCAGGAAATAGGGGTGCGGGAAGAGTTTCAGGCAGTCTTCGCCCCGGGGGCGGCTAGGTCAGGCCCATTGCGTTCCGGACCTCATTGAGTATGTGATGGACGGCCGTCTCCGCCATCACCGCATCCCCGCGGGCCACCGCGGCAGCGACATCCTCGTGGGCCTGCAGGGCTTCGGTCCGTGGCTTGAACGGCATCAGCCCCTGCTGCGTTCGGCTGGTCAGCACCTCGGCCACCATCCCATCCAGTGCAGCGAACATTTCGTTGCCGCAGCTGTGGAGCAGCAGGCTGTGGAATGCGATGTCCACGGCCAGGAACGCCTTAAGGTCGCCGGCCTCGCCCAGCCGCCTCAGCTCGGCGCCCAGGGCAACCAGCTTTGCCCGTTCGGCGGCGCTCGCCCGCCGGGCGGCGCCCGCTGCGGCAATGGGTTCGACGGCGATGCGCAGCTCCGTCAGGCTGGTGTACTGGATCTCCCGCCGGTCCGAGGCGAGCCGCCAGCGCACGAGCTTGGGGTCATAGACGTTCCAGAGCGCGCGTTCCTGCACCACGATGCCCACCCGCCGTCGGGAATAGACGAGGTTCATGGATTCTAGGACCTTCATGGTGTCCCGCGCGACGGTCCGGGAAATCCCGTACTGCTGCTGGAGGCCCTCAAGGGTGAGCCTGCTTCCGGGCGGAAGGCTTGCGGACGCGATGGCAATGCCTACCGCTTCCAGCACCCGCTCATGCATGGCGGGGGAGGACCCGCCGCCGTCCGCGGTATCCGCGCCCTGTCCTGTCGCCGTCGACATTGTTCCTGCCTCTCCTGCGCCGGAGCGCTCTCACAGGATACCTAACGTGAAGCTAAAGGTATGACTTGTGACACTCAAAGATATTATCTATGGGTTCAAATGGTGATACCTTATTTCCCGGCGCACTTCGGTGTGCCTGTACAAACGAGCTTTCTTCCCAAGCCAAAGGCGTCTTCTTCGGAGGTTGAACATGCAGTATCAAGCCACGCATCTGGTGGTCATGGGCGTTGCCGGTTCCGGCAAGTCCACCATCGCCGCGGCCCTCTCCCGGCAGCTTGGCTGGGCCTGTGCCGAGGCCGACGAATTCCACCCCCGGTCCAACATCAGCAAGATGACCCAGGGCATCCCCCTGGAGGACGGGGACCGCTGGCCCTGGCTGCAGGAAATTCAGGACTGGATGACTACGCAGGCCGCGGCCGGCACCAGCACCGTGCTCACCTGCTCCGCGCTCAAGCAGACCTACCGGGAACTCCTCTCCGGCGCTGACGGCCGCGTGCTCTTCATCCATCTCGACGGCGGAGCCGAGCTGATCAGCCAGCGCATGCAGGGGCGTGAGGGCCACTTCATGCCACCCACCCTGCTGCCCAGCCAGCTGGCCACCCTGGAACCCCTCACCACCGGCGAGTTGGCTGCCGGCAGCCTCCGCTTGGACATTGCCCTGCCGCCGCAGGAGATCGTCGCCGCAGTCATCGCGGCCCTCGGCGTTCCCGCTAACGCTGCCACCAGCTCTTCCTGAGCCCCGGCTCGCTGAGCCCCGGCTCGCTGAGCCCCGGCTCGCCGAGCCCCGGCTCGCCGAGCCCCGGCTCGCTGAGCCGCCCCGATTTATCCACCCGTAAGTTCCGCTTCAAAGGAGAACCATGGTCATCCAAGGATGGACCCAAACGCTGGGCGCAGGCCCCCTGCTGCTCATCGCCGCGGCAGCGATCGCTGTGCTGCTGGTCCTGATTATCAAGCTGCGAATGCACGCACTCGTGGCCCTGATCGTGATCAGCCTTGCGACGGCGTTCGCCACCGGCATCCCCGCGAACAAGGTGGTGCCTGTGCTGATCGACGGCTTCGGGACCACCCTGGGCACGGTGGCGCTCCTGGTGGGCCTCGGTGCCATGCTCGGCCGCATTGTTGAAACCAGCGGCGGCGCCAAGGTGCTGGCCGATTACCTGATCGGCGTCTTTGGCGAGAAGCGGGCCCCGTTTGCCCTCGGCCTGGCCTCCCTGATCTTCGGCTTCCCCATCTTCTTCGACGCCGGCCTGGTGGTCATGCTGCCCGTCGTCTTCGCCGTGGCCCACCGCCTGGGCGGGGGTGTCCTCCGCTACGGCCTGCCGGCGGCCGGCGCGTTCTCCGTCATGCACATCTTCCTGCCGCCGCACCCGGGCCCCGTCTCCGCTGCGGCATTCTTTGACGCCAACATCGGGCTGGTCCTGATTGCCGGCCTGCTCACCGCCATCCCCACCTGGTATGTCACCGCTTACCTGTTTGGCCTGTGGACCGGCAAGAAGCTGGTC
Organism: Pseudarthrobacter naphthalenicus; assembly: GCF_029076445.1. Taxonomy (GTDB): domain Bacteria; phylum Actinomycetota; class Actinomycetes; order Actinomycetales; family Micrococcaceae; genus Arthrobacter; species Arthrobacter naphthalenicus. Next base: position 313,045 of record NZ_JARESG010000002.1, on the reverse strand, counting down.
CTGCCCGTGCCGGAAATCCTCGGCCACGCCAGCGCCGAGGCCGAGTCCCACCCGCCCCGTTTCCGCACCATCATCGGGCTGCTGCTCCTCCCGCTCGTCCTCATTTTCATCAACACCGGCCTGAACACCCTGGCCTCCTCCGGCGTACTGTCAGATGAGGTCAAGAACGAGCAGTGGTTCCAGGTCCTGCGCACCATCGGCGAAACTCCGGTAGCCCTGCTGATCGCCGTACTGGTGGCTGTGTTCGTGCTCGGCGCCCGCCGCGGCAAGGACGCGGGTGCCATCGAGAAGCTGCTCGAATCCTCGCTGGGCCCGGTCTGCTCCGTCATCCTGATCACCGGTGCCGGCGGCATGTTCGGCGGCGTGCTCCGTGCCTCCGGCATCGGCGCGGCGCTTGCGGGCGTCCTGGGCAACGTGGGCATCCCGCTGATCCTGGCCGGCTTCCTGATCTCCGCCATCCTGCGCATTGCCCAGGGTTCCGCCACGGTGGCGCTGACGACTACCGCAGGGCTCATTGCCCCGGCTGTGGCCGCGGCCGGGCTTACGGGCATGCAGGTCGCCGCCATGGTCATCGCTGTGGCCGCCGGTTCCGTTGTGGTATCCCACGTCAACGACTCGGGCTTCTGGCTGGTGGGCCGCTTCTTCGGGATGGACGTCAAGACCACGCTGAGGACCTGGACGGTCATGGAGACCCTTATCGGCGTCATGGGCTTCGCCATCGCGGCAGTCATCTTCCTCCTCGCCGGGATAGCCGGATAGCCGGATAGCGGGATAGCGGGATAGGGGCCGGACCTCAGCCCGCCGCCCGGCCGCCGGCAATATGTTCTGCAATGAACTCGGCGTCCGGGCCCACCCCGGGCAGGGTGGCCGAAGCATGCCGGGTCAGCCAGGGCAGCCCCACGGCGTACAGCCCGGGGACCTCGGTGACGCCGCGGGTGTGGCGCGGGTAGTCCCACTCATCCAGCACCGGCATGTCCAGGATGCTGTTATCCAGCCGGTAACCCGTGGCCCAGATGATTGAGGTGATGTCCGCGTCGGCCAGATCGAGGCGGGAGCCTGAAGCCGCCGGGAGCCACCCATCCGGCGGCGGGGCCTCAGGCTCAGGCGCGTTGATGCCGGCGGCGGCAATGTAGGCATCTGCCAGTACCTTGAGCCGCTGCCCGAACCCGGCTTCCACCATCGCCAGGCGTTCGGGGAGGTCATCGGTGAAGCGGAGGCCGCCGTCGCCGTCGGCCGTTTCCAAATGCCCGTGCAGCTGCATGCCCCGGCGCCCGAGTTCCCTCAGGTGAATGCTGTGCCCGCCGTCGTTTCCCGAGAGCAGGGGGTTGCAGGCGAAGCGCGCGGCAGGCGACGGGAGGTGGTCCACCATGAGCCCGTTGATGCCGTATTCCGGGCCGTGCAGGCTGACTTCCAGGATCCAATGAAACACGTCCTGGCCGCGGTACCGCCGTGGCGCTTCCGGGCACATCGAAACGGACAAGTGCACCTCGCGGCCGGCGCCCATCAGGTCCTCGGTGATCTGCCCGCCCGACTGCCCCGTTCCCACCACCAGGACGGCGCCGCCGGGAAGCTGCTGCGGATTGCGGTAGTCGTGGCTGTGCAATTGAAGGACCTGCTGCGGGATCTCCCGGGCAGCTGCCGGGATCCGGGGCCTCTGGAAGGCGCCGTTCGCCAGCACCACGTTCCGGGCGGACCACTCGCCCTGGTCAGTTGCCACGGTGAAGCCCGTCCCGTCCCGGGCGACCCGGGTGACCGCGGTTTCCAGACGGACGGGCGCGGCAATCCGTGCCCCGTACTTGCGGAAGAATTCGACGGCGGCGTCCCGGGGGAGGAAACCGTCCGGGTCCTGCCCCTCATAGGGCATGCCGGGAAGGCTGAGCCCGAAGTTGGGCGTGTTCAGGTAAAAGGAATCCCACCGGTCCAGCCACGCCCCGCCCAGCGTGCCGCGCCGCTCCAGGAGCACATGCTCCACGCCGTGGTGCGTCAGCCAGTAACTCAGGGCGAGGCCGGCCTGGCCGGCGCCGATCACGAGGGTGTCCACGTTGCGGGCTGTGCCTGGCTGGGCGGACATGGCTACCTCCTGCCGGCCCTGGATGCCGCGGTTCCGGACGCCGCGGCCTTGGGGGCCTTGGGCGCCTTGGGCGCCTTCGGTGTTTTGGGCGGGAGCGCCGAGACATGGGCGTACGCCTTCTCCGCCCAGGCCCGTGCCCGGGCGTCGTCGCCGTCGCCTTCCGCGTTCCACACGTCCGGCAGCCCGGTGTAGCCGCCCATGGGACGCTCCGGCGGGCCGAACGGCACGGTCCGCTCGGTGCCCTCAAGCTCCTGCCGGTCTGCCTCGGCCAGCTTGACGCCGATGGTGGGGCCGAACAGCCCGGCGAACATGTTGCCGTTGACGAAGGCGCCGAGGTTGCCGAACATCGGCTTGATGGCGACATCCGGGTGCTGCGGCACGATGGACCGGAACCGCTCCTTGTCCTCGTCAGTTGCCTTGGGCATTTCCATGGATGTCCTCTTTCGGTCGCGGAATCTTTTCGAGGATCTGAGTGCAGGATATGCCCGCGGGGACAGCGGGTACAGGGCAAGGGGAACACCGGCCGCCCCGCCGTCGTTGTGCCAGAGGCAGCGTGTTCCACCCAGGCGCCGCACCCCGAACCAAAGGACACCCCTTGACTCCTCGCACCATTGTGATCACCGGCGCCAGCGACGGCATCGGCGCGGCAGCCGCACGGACTCTGGCCGCGGCAGGGGACCGGGTGGTCGTCGTCGGGCGTTCCGCTGAGAAGACGCGCGCACTCGCCAAGGAGCTCAACACGGACTACTTCGTGACCGATTTCGCCGAACTGGCGCAGGTCCGCGAGCTCGCGGCGCAGCTGCGGGACGGCTACGAACGGATCGATGTCCTGGCCAATAACGCCGGCGGCATCAGGGGTAAACACCAGCTCACGGTGGACGGGAACGAATCCACCTTCCAGATCAACCATTTGGCGCCGTTCCTGCTCACCACCGAGCTCATGGACGTCCTGACTGCCAGCCGCGCCAAGGTCATCAACACCTCCAGCGGTGCCAACAACTTCGGCAAAATCGACCTCTTCGACCTCAACGCCGAGCACAGCTACTCCACCAACCGTGCCTACGGCACAGCGAAACTCGCCAACATCCTCTTCACGTCCGAGCTGCACCGGCGCTTCGGTGAGCAGGGAATTACGACGGCGGCGTTCCACCCGGGCGTGGTCCGCACCAACTTCGCGGCGGACTCCACCAGCCCCATGCGGCACGCCTACAAGACGCTCCTGAACCGCTTTATGCTCACCCCGGAGCAAGGCGCTGACACCCTTCTCTGGCTGATCAACGGCACCCCCGGTACCGACTGGGTCTCCGGCGCCTACTACTACAAGCGAGCCCTCGCCAAAGCCAACGCCCAGGCCTACGACGCCGAGCTTGCGCAGGGTTTGTGGGAGGCCAGCGAGGCGCTGGTCCAACCCAAGTAAGTAGCACTAAGTGTCGTTTTGACCCCTCAAAACGACACTTACTGCTACCTAGTTGGGCCGGGGCGGATGCGCGGGCCGGGCACCACCGAGGCCTGGCACCCTCGACGCCGGAACCGGCGGCTGACGTTACTCGCCGAGCAGGCTGTAGGTGCTGACGACTTTGCCCTTGGACGTGCGGTACTGGTCGGTCAGCCTGAGCCGGGTGGTGGGGTCGCCGGCTTCAAACAGGTGCCGGCCGCTTCCAGCCACCACCGGGTGGGTCATCAGGGTCAGCTCATCCAGAAGCCCGGCGAACAGCAGCTGGCGTACCAGGGAGATGCTGCCCATAACGGCGATCTCGCCGCCGTCGCCCTGTTTGAGGTCAGCTACGAAGTCCTCGAGCGGTCCTTGGATCAGGCGGGAATTCTGCCATTCGAGGGGCTCGGTGAGCGTCCGGGAGGCGACGAACTTCTGCACGCCATTAATAAAGTCGGCGAAACCCTGGTCCGCCGCTGCCGTGGGCCAATAGCCTGCCCACTCCTGGTAATTCACCCGTCCCAGCAGGACGGTATCCACGCGTTCCATCACACCGGTGAGGCCTTGGCCAAGATCTTCATCGAAGCTGTTGAACTGCCAAAGATTCGGTTCTGACACCACACCGTCAACGGAGTGGAACAGACCGGACGTGACCTTGCGCATGGGACCTCCAGGGTTTTCGGGGCAGTGCGGGCCGGCGGGGCGCCGGACAACGTCCACGGTATTCTTCAGTCCGCCGATGGGGAAGAGCGTCAACGGTCAGCCACCCACGTTATGTTCATCACCACCGCCTGCGTGTTGCACGAATCCACGGCCCGGCAGGCTCATACTTGTCTCTATGCGGCCTTGCGCTGCGCCCCGGCCAGGCAGGAGGAAGTGCGTGGAAACCCTGAAAAAAATCGTGAGCAACCAGTATTTCCCGGCGGCGGCTGTGCTGACCGCCGTAGTGCTGTTTTGGACCATCGCCATGTTCGGCGGCCTCTCCCTCCTGCACAACAACCAGCCGCCCATGGCCACCCTGACCTGGATGCTGTTTGTCTACGCTGCCGCAGTGCTCACCCCCTTGGCAGGCATCATCGCCGCCGCCAACCTGATCCGCCGCTGGCGCCGCAACCGCCAGTACGCGCAGTACGACTCGGCGGAGTACGAGGCTGAGTTCGAGATGGCGGAGTACGACTCGGCTGAGTCCGAAATGGCCGGGTACGCCACGGCAGAGGACGAGCATCCCGCCGCTGAGGCGCCCCGGCCGGCGGAAGCACCCCAGCATGCACCCGCCGAGGCTCCCGCCCAAGCCACTCCCGAAGCCCCCCAGCAGGCTCAGCAGCGACAGGCTCAGCAGCGACCGGCACCGCACCAGCCTGCCAAGCAGCGGACCCAGCCAAAGCAGCGCAAAAAAGCTGCCTAGGGAAGCCCTGCACGGCTCGACAAGGCGTCCAGGGCCTGGCCTGAAGTCTTCAGGGCCTGTTCGAACCGGCCGGCGGGTTCCGGGTGGGAGAACAGGTAGCCCTGCAGCGAATCACATTCGAGGGCAATGAGGTAGTTCGCCTGCTCCTCGGTTTCGATGCCTTCGGCCGTTACGGTGAGACCCAGGCTGTGGGCCATGTTGATCATGGAGCTGAGAATGGGCAGGCGCTCATTGCCGGTGTGCACCATGGAGACAAAGGTCCGGTCGATTTTGAGGATGTCCACCGGGAGCTCCTGCAGCCGTCCCAACGAGGAATAGCCCGTGCCGAAATCGTCCAACGCCACGCGGGCTCCGGCGGCCCGGAGCTGGCTGAGCTGCTTGATGACGTTGCAGTCGGCGTCGAAGAACACACTTTCGGTGACCTCAAGGACCAGCTGGTAGGGTCCCACACCGTATTTCTCCGCGAGCTGCAGCACCTGTTCCGCAAAGTCAGGTTCCTGGAGCTGGACTCCGGAAACATTTATGGACAACGACCGTGACAGGTCCGCGCCAAGCCACGTCGCCAGGTGTTTCAGGCTTTGCCCCATCACTTCGGCGCCGATTTCGTTGATGAGCCCGCTGCGTTCGGCAAGGGGAATGAAGAGTCCGGGCGGGACGCGCTGATCCCCGCGATCCCAACGTGCCAGCGCTTCGAACGTCACCACCTGGCCCATACGCGGCGACACGATGGGCTGGAACTCCACGGAGATTTCACTGCGGGCTACGGAGACCTGGAGGCCGGCCTCAAGGTCAGTCCGCCTGACCAGGGCGGTCATCATGTCCGGATGGAACCGCAGGAAGCGGTTCTTGCCCGCTGCCTTGGCCGCGTACATGGCAATATCGGCCTCGCGCAGGAGTTCCGAAGCGCCCAGGGCGGCCCTGCCTATCGAAGCGAGTCCCAGGCTCAAGCTGGGACGCAGCACGGTGCCCTCGATGGTGAAGGGCACGTGCAGGCAGCGGACAATGCATTCGGCAATAGCCTCCGCATTGGGGCAGGCCGTCAGGAGGACCACAAACTCGTCGCCGCCCAGCCTGGCCACCACATCCGCGGTGGGCACGCAGCCTCGAAGCCTCCGGGCGACCTCCACCAGCATGACGTCCCCGGCGTGGTGGCCAAGAATGTCGTTGACCTCCTTGAAGTCGTCAAGGTCAATCAGGAAGACATCCACGGACTTGAGCCGCGGCTCCTTCAGGGCGGCGAGCAGTTCATTGTTGAAGACCGCCTGGTTCGCCAGTCCGGTCAGCGGGTCGGTGAAGGCCATGGCCCTCAACTGCTCCGCCTGGGAGGCGAGATCCTGGAGGGCCTGCTGCGCCTGTTCCTGGGCTCTTTGGGCCAGCTCCTGGGCCTGCCGGCGCGGGGTGACATCCCGGAAGCTCCAGACCCGGCCCACAACTTTGCTGCCCACCCGCTGCGGGCGCGAATACCGTTCAAAGGTCCGGCCGTCCAGGAAGTCCACCACGTCGTGGCTTTCGGCCGTGGGATCCTGCGTCAGTTCGGACACCCGGGCTACGAAGTCCTCCGGATCCTTGACTTGGGACAGGATCACTTGCATGGCCGCCTGGTCAGAATCGGCCTCGACATATTCCTGCGGTATGGCCCACATCTTCAGGAACTGCTCATTGAGCCCGGCAATCCTGCCCTCGGCACTGATCACGAGGATCCCGTCAGCCGTGGATTCCAGCGTCGCCGTCAACAGGGACATTGCTTCCCGCAACTCGGCATCGGCGCCCTTCCGGTGTGAGGTGCTGCGGAAAGAAAGCAGCAGCAGTTGCCGGCCGCCGTCGTCCAGCAGTGAGCCTGCCATTTCGGCGGCCAGGTCCGTGCCGTCACGGTGCAGCATGCGCACCTCACGCGGCGGCGTCGGTTGGCTGGGAGCTGCCCGCAGGTCTTCGCGCAGTTGGCGGGCCGCCGTCCGGAACGGTTCGCACAGCAGCAGCGAGTGGTCGCTGCCGAGCAGCTTTTCGCGCGGGTACCCGAACAGCCTGCTGGACGCGGTGTTCGCGATCCGGATGATGCCGTCCGGATCCAGTGCCAGAAGGGCGTCCGGGCTGGCGTCCAGGAGCACGCCAAACGTCCGTTCCGCCAAAACCTTGTTCTGCCGCCTGGTTCCCCCTATGCGCAACCACCCCCACGCACATCATAAAGTGCGCGTGGGAGTCCCGTGACAAAAATGCGTGACTTTTGCGGGCCGGGGGAAGCTCCGGCCCGCGAATCTTCGCCGTACCGGCCGGCGGCGGCCCGGACAGCGCTACGATTGGCGCATCCCGGCGAGGCCGTCCTCGGCCGTCTGGACGGCCTCGCCGGAGTTGGTGCCCAGCCCGCGGACCATCCACCCCTCGGCCCGCCAGGCCGCAGCATCCAGGACGTTCCGCCCGTCCAGGACCACCCGGCGTCGGACGAGTCCGCCTGCAAGAGCGGGGGACAGACGGCGGTACTCATCCCACTCGGTCAGCAGCAGCACCAGTTCGGCACCCTCCAACGCCCGGGCAGTGGAGGATTCAAACCGCAGCTGCGGATAGCGCAGCCATGCGTTGTTCACGGCCTTCGGATCCGTCACGGTCACATGCGCTCCGGCAGCTGCCAGCCGGGTGGCGACATCCAACGCGGGGGAGTCACGGATGTCGTCTGTTTCCGGTTTGAAGGCGGCGCCGAGGATGGTGACGGCGCGCCCCGAAAGCTCCCCGCCGCACAGGCCGGCTGCGAGGTCCACGGTCCGGGTCCGCTGGCGGACGTTGATCGCGTCCACCACACCCATCCAGTCGTTGACCGGGGCCACCCCCAGGGCGGCGGCCTGGCTGCTGAGGCTGCGGATGTCCTTGGGCAGGCACCCGCCGCCGAAGCCCAGCCCCGCATGCAGGTAGCGGCTGCCGATCCGGGGGTCCATGCCCATGGCCTCGCTGAGTTCGGCCACATCCGCCCCGGACGCGTCGCACAGTTCGGCGATGGCGTTGATGAAGCTGACCTTCGTGGCCAGATAGGCGTTGGCTGCCGACTTGATCAGCTCGGCCGTGGCGAAGTTGCACACCAGGCGGGGAATACCGGCATTCAGCAGGGGCTCGTAGACGGCGTCCAAGGCAGCTGTCACCCCGCGCGGCGCACCGGTCCCGGGGTTGAAGGCCGCCGCCTTGCCGCCCGACACGCCGTACACCAGCCGGTCCGGCACCAGCGTGTCCTTCACCGCGGTGCCCTGGCGCAGGAACTCCGGGTTCCAACCCAGCTGCACGTCCGGCCGCCCGGCCAGGACGTCACTGAGCATGTCCACGGTGCCCACGGGCACCGTTGATTTACCGACGACGACGGCGCCCCCCGCCAGGTGCGGGAGCAGCGCCTCGGTGGCGGCCACCAGAAAGGTGAGGTCGGCGCCGTCGGACGTTTTGGACTGCGGCGTCCCGACGCACAGGAAGTGCACCTGGGCGCCGGCCGCGGCGCCGAAGTCCGTGGAGAACGTCAGCCGCCCGGTGGCCGTTCCGTCGCGGAGCAGCTCGTCCAGACCGGGTTCGAAGAAGGGCGCCACGCCACGGCCCAGCTGGTTCACCTTGGCGGCGTCCACATCAATGCCCACCACCGTGTGGCCCATGGAGGCGAGCGTGGCGGCGTGCACGGCGCCGAGGTAGCCGCAGCCGATCACGGATATTTTCACAGGGACACTCCTCGTTTGGACTCGGCCGACCGGATGACCGGATGGCTCGCGATAGCTTCGTGGTACTGCTCCTCAAGCCGGGCGCACAGCGCCGGCCACGTCCGGTCCTGGACCGAGGCGTGCGCCGCCGCGGCGAAGGCGCGGCGCTTGGCGTCGTCGCCCATGAGGTCCAGCACGCGGGCCCGGAAACCGGCCAGGTCCCCGGGCTGGTACAGCCAGCCGGTGCGGGAGTTTTCCACCAGGTCCAGGGGCCCGCCGCGGCCGGTGGCCACCACGGGAACGCCCGAGGCCATGGCCTCCTGGATGGTCTGGCAGAACGTCTCAAACTCGCCGGGATGGACAAAGAGATCGAACGAGGCGACGGCCCTCGCGAGCTCCTCGCCGCCGAGGAACCCGGTGAAATGGGCGCCCGGCAGTGCTTCCTGCAGGGCGGCCCGCTGCGGACCGTCACCCACGATCACCAGTCTGGAGTTCGGGATTTCGGCGAGTGCCGCGAGGTCCTCCACCTGCTTTTCGATGGCCAGCCGGCCGACGTAGCCGATGATCCGCTCACCGCCGGGCGCCACGGCTGCCCGCCACCCGGCGTCGCGCTTTTCCGGCGAAAACCGCGCGGTATCCACGCCGCGCCGCCACATGCCCACCCGCGGGATCCCACGGCCGCGCAACTGATTCAGCGCGAACGTGGACGGCACCAGGGTCCGGGTGGCCAGCAGGTGGATGTTCTCCACCCGGTTCCACGCCCAGTTCTCCAGGAACGGCACGCCATACCGGGCCGCATAGCTGGGCACCTCGGTCTGGTAGATGGCGACGGTGGGGATCCGCAACTGATGCGCCGCCTGCACTGCCCGCCAGCCGAGGATGAACGGCGAGGCAAGGTGGACCAGGTCCGGTGCGTAGTCGGCAAGGATTCGCTTGACCCGGTACACACCGCCCATCGCCACTCTGACGTTCGTATAGCCCGCCAGCGGAACCGCGGGAACCCGGAGCACCTTCGCGCCGTGAACCACCTCGGCCGGGCCTACATACTCGGCCAGGGCGTCGGCGACCGGATGGGTGGAGGGGGCGATGACCAGGACGTCGTGACCCTGACCCTCCAGATGCTCAAGCACCCGCAGGATGGAGTGGGTCACCCCGTTCATCAATGGCAGGAATGATTCGGCAACAATTGCGATCCTCACCCCTCCACGGTGCGCCCGCCGCCTGACGCGGCGGGGTCACGCTGGTTGAGCCGAGGGAAAGGTTGGGTGAACACGGCGAGGAACGATTCGGGGAAATGCATCAGCGCTTCCGTTTAGGTAATCGGCCTGCTTACGGTAGAAGCGCAGCTGTACCTGAACCTCAAAGGAGACGTCATGCTTACGAGGGAAGACATTGAAGGGCTGCTCAGCAAGGGCGGCAACGTTGCGGGGTCCGACGGCGGCAAGATCGGCGGGATCGGCCAGCTCTACTCCGATGACGACACGGGTGAGCCCACCTGGGTGACAGTCAAGACCGGACTCTTCGGCACCTCGCAGTCCTTTGTCCCGGTGGAAGGGGCCAGAATCGACGGCGCCGACCTTGTGGTGCCCTACACCAGGGACCAGGTCAAGGACGCTCCGCGGGGGGACACGGACGGACGCCTCGACCCCGCGGAGGAAGCCCGCCTGTACACGCACTACGAGAAGGGTGTCCGGACCTATTCCGAGGCACGGACGGACACCGGAGAGGCCCGCGGCAGGCTGCGGAAGTACCGCGCCGGAGCTGGCGGCACCGAGGACCCGCGCCGGTAAGCAGCCCGCGCCTAAGCACCATCGGACGACGCCGTGAGCTGCTTTGGGGCTCCCGGACCCCCTCCTGCAATATGCCGCTTAGCCCGGGCCGAGAATTTCCCGGGCTATGCGCTGTGCTTCGAGTTCTTCCGGTGACGCCGTTTCGCCGCGGAGGTATCCGGCGTTGGCGATGGCCTGGCGGAGTTCCACCTCGGTCCTCGCAGCGTTCACCCCGCGGTGGGCCATCGCATGGCAGTTGGCGCACAGCGGGACCAGATCCGTGAGCGGGTCCAGCTGGTAGGTGCTGCCAAGCTGCGAGTCCGGCACCGTATGGTGGACGTCGATGAAGTCTGCGCCGATCTCCCCGTACGCCACTTCGAAGGAGAACCCGCAGGCCGCGCAACTGGTCCCGCGCTGGGCGATGCAGGCCCGCCGCGCCTCGGGGTCGCGTTCGTACCGGTTTGCCGGGACGTGGACCACGGCGTTCCCCGGGTAGGTGCCGGGTGCCGGCAGGGTGGGGTCCGGTCCCTGGCCCGGTCCGACGCGGGCCCACAGGTCCCGGAGATGGAGCTCCTCACCCGGGCCAAGCTCCACGCTTGCGCCGCCGGCGTTCTCACCGAGGCGCTGCCACGGGGCGCCCGGCAACGCGCCAGTAAGAACGTCAGCGGGAACGTGGTCCCCGAGGGGCAGGAGCGCGTCGAACGCCACGAGCGGCTGCCCGGCGCCTGTGCCCGCCACCACGCCGTGACCCAGCAGGCCGGGACCGTGAGTTCCCTGCAGGACCAGCCAGACGTCAGTACCCGCAGGGATCTCCTGGCCCGCCTGCCACGGCTCGACGTGCAACCCGGAGGCGGCCACCCGGTCAACGGCGGCCGCATAGTTCCAGCGGTCCCAGCTTGCAGGGTCCCAGCCGAGGATGATGGCGCTCATGCCTCATTCTTGCATCGAGGATTTCCCGGTCCGGCACGCAGGCCCCCTCCGCGGCGATGGCGGCTCCGGCGCGGACCGTGGCATAAGGAAGCCGGTGCAGCTGTTCGCGGGACCGCGCCAACTGCACCGGCGAGTAGGACGAATATTCAGAATTTACGGATCATTCCTCATGCGCGGCTCCCATGTCCCGGCTTGTCTTTCCGGGCTACGCCCTGTCCCCGGCCCTGGTGCGGGTCAGCAGCCAGCCGCAAACGATCATCGCTACGCCCAGCACCAGGTGGGTCCAGTTGTCCGTCATGTTCAGCGACAGGAAATTGGCCGCCGACCCTACACCGACACTGAGTCCAAAAATGCTGAGGATGATGTACAGCGCACCTGCGCCCATCAGGAAATTGCGTGCGCCGTGTTCGGTCCGGGACATCGCCCAGCCCGTTGCGCCGATGGCCATCTGCACAACGTTCAGCAACATGGACACCTGAAACACACCAAGGAACATGGCATGGGAATCAGGCCCAAGGAACATCAATTCGCTGTACCGGGTGGTGACGCCGGGGACAAAGCCCAGGATACCCACTGCCAACATGAGAATACCTACACCCATGCCCGCATTCTGGACGTCTGCGCGTCCGAAATGTACACCGTGGGCATGTGGGGATGCGGTAGTCATTTTCTGCCTCCAACCACTGATTGCGGACAATCCAATTTTACGGCGGAGCTGTGGAAAAAGCGCCGAAATCGGCTCCGATGCGGCTGCGGCGCCTGTCGCAGACCGGCTGGCGGGTCCGGCCGTGACACCATGGGAAACGATGAAACTGCGCGCTGATCAGACCGGAGACCGTGGCCTTCCCATGCCCTTATGGCTGCAGGGCGCCCTCGAAACGGCGCAGGCGGCCATCATCTCGGCGCTCCTGGTCCTGGTGCCCATCGTTGCCGTCTGGGCGACCGGAGGTTTTCAGAACACCGCGTTCGACGCGTTGGCCCGGCTTGCCGGCCAGGCGTGGCTGCTGATCCACGGCGTTCCGCTGGAACTGGCCGACGTCGGAACCGGCGCGGCGCGCAGCGCAAACTCGGGCCTGCTCACCCTCATTCCGCTCGGGCTCACCCTCATCCCCTTCCTGCTCGCCTGGCGGGCCGGGCGGCGGCTGGCCCGCGCCTCGTACACGGACCAGCTGTGGCAGGCGTTGCTTGGCTCCTGGCTGGTCTACTCGGCCTTCGGCGCGGCTACCGGCTTTGTGTGCCGCACGCCGGACGTCGTCATCAACATCTGGCACGCCATGCTGATCCCGCTGATCCCGTTCGCCCTGGGCATGGTCATCGGAGCGCGCCGCGAAGCCGGGTCGTGGAGCCGGCTGATCGGCGTCGATGCCGTGGACTGGATCTCCCGCACCAGCCAGCATTCGCGCTGGGCCGGGTCCTACCTCGGGTCAGCCGCCAAAGCCGGCTTCCTGGCGCTGGTGTCCGCGCTGACGCTCGCGTGCGTGCTCCTGGCTGTTGACCTCGTCATCCATTGGAACCTGGTGCTGACCGTTTATGAAGGGCTCGACGCCGGCGCGGTAGGGGGTGCGGCGCTCACCATTGCGCAACTCGGCTACCTGCCCAACCTCGCGGTCTTTGCCCTGGCCTGGATCAGCGGCTCCGGTTTCGCCATGGGCGTCGGCTCGCAGGTGGGGCCGCTGGGCACCGCCACCGGGCCCCTGCCCGCCATCCCGGTCTTCGCCGCGATCCCGTCCGGGCCGCTGGACTACGGCTTTGTGGCCCTGGTGGTCCCGGTGCTGGCCGGGGTCCTGGCCGGCTGGTGGTTCCTCCGTGAAGGCGAAAACCACTTTGATGAATGGCTGTCCATCAAAGTGCACGCCCGCTGGTTCACTGCCACTGCCTCCACCTTGGCCCTCGGCGTCCTGATCGGCGCCGTTGCAGGACTGCTGGCGGCCGCACTGGCCTGGCTGGCCGGCGGCTCCGCGGGGCTGGGACGCCTCACCGACATCGGTCCCGACCCCTGGTGGCTGGGACTCTGGCTGGCCGCTGAAGTGGGGATCGGCGTCGTCATCGGTTACGCGGCCGGTCCATGGCTGGAACGCCAGCAACAGGTCGACGCGGACGCGGAGCTGGTCTCCTAGCTTTAGCTGGCGCGTGTAGCCCGCGGACGGCCGGTCCGGTGTCACCCTTGCCGTTCGCTTCTGCGGCACAAATCATTCCGGCACCATCCGGTTTGGCCGGGTGGTTTGGGGCTAGTGTTGCTGGGGTCGGCACCTGCCGCGAATACCCTCAGGGAGGGTGCATGAACTCCACCACATCCGGTTCGAACCAGTCCAGCTCCGAGCAGTTCGGGCAGCACCTAGCCAGCATCGGGGGTTCAGAGGCTGACCTCGGCGGATCCGCCTACACGGTCACCGATGACGACACCGTCCAGAGCGTGGCCTCGGGCCTGCGGATCGAACAACAGCAGCAGGGCACCCCCGTGAGCACGCCAGCCATTCTGCACGCATCCGCGGAGGTCCTGATCAGCAGGCGCGATGAAGGCGACCCCGAAAGCCACGCCGGAACGTCCCACGCAGGGGAGTACCAGTTGGACATCCACCTCAGCGGGGATCGCAGCACTCGGGAATCCATCCCTCAAAAGGACCTCGAGCAGGCCCGGATCTGGGCGAAAGGGCGGATCGAGGCTGAGGGCGCGGACTTCGGTGCCATCTACTTCCCTACCGGGGGAGGCCTCGAACCCGGCACCGGAGCGCTTGAATGCCGTTACGACCGGGCGGTGGGCTGGTACCGGTAGGTGGGCTGGTACCGCTAGCGGAGGCCGGGCAGTGACTGCTCCAGCTGGACACGGCAATTGGACATTGCCTGGTCCGTCAGGGCTTCCCGCTGGCAGGCCTGGAACTCCCGGACCTGGCTGAAGAACACTGCTGAGGCCAGGATGACCAGCAGCATGATGAGCGAAACCACCAGGCCCGCGATGGTGCCGAACAGGACCAGCCGGGACTCCTTCAGCTTTGCCGACCGGACCAGCAGCATGATGCCCAGGACAAAGCTGGCCGCCGTCAGGATGCCGGTGAGCCAGAGGTAGCTGACGTCCAGCTGGTAGACGAAAAAGGCGCCGAGCACGGTGAGAATGAAGATCCGGAACAGGTTGCGGGTCTTGCTGAGCGAGGTCTTCGCGGCCTCGCTGAGCTGCGGTTTAGTCCGCTGCTGGCCAGCTGGTTCCGGGGGAGTAGTCATGGTTTCCAGCCTACGCGAGCCTGCCCATAAGCTAGACCCATGCGCATCGTAGTCCTCGTTTCCGGTACCGGCTCCAACCTCCAGGCCGTCATTGACGCCGTGAAGTCAGGGGAGCTGGACGTGGAAATCGCGGCGGTGGGTGCCGACCGTGAGGGGACCTACGGGGTGGAGCGTTCGTCCGAGGCCGGGCTGGAAACCTTTGTGGTCAACTTCAATTCGTTCCCAACCCGCGACGAATGGGATGCCGCCCTGACGGCGAAGGTGGCTTCCTACGCCCCGGATGTGGTGGTCTCCTCCGGCTTCATGCGGATTGTCAGCGCCGACTTCATCGATGCCTTTGACGGCAAGTACCTCAATACCCACCCCGCGCTGCTGCCGGCGTTCCCCGGTGCCCACGGCGTCCGCGACGCCATGGCCTACGGCGTGAAGGTGACCGGCTGCACGGTGCACTGGGCCGACGCCGGCGTGGATACGGGCCCCATCATCGCCCAGGAAGCCGTCGCCATTGAGCCGGGGGACACCGAGGACACCCTGCACGAGCGGATCAAGGTGGTGGAGCGCCGCCTCCTGGTGTCCACCCTGGCAGCCCTCGCCGCCTAACCCCTCCCAAGTAGGTAGCGCTATCTGTCATTTTGAGGGGTCTAAACGACAGATAGCGCTACCTACTTGGGTTGACGGAGGGGAGCCTGTGGATAACTTCAGCGGCCTTCTCGCGGGCCTGCCACCATGGGCAGATGAAGGTCCCCAGCGAACTGCCCCAGCCGTTGTCCTCCCTTCCGTTCACACTGAAAGAAGCGGCCGACGCCGGGATCACCCAACGTAGGTTGCGTCACCAGGGCTTGGGGCGCCCCAGCCGCGGCGTCCGGGTGCCGGAGGTGGAGGACTGCCCTCTTGACCGCAGCATTCGCCCCTACACCCTGGTTACGGAGTCAGCCGCGGCTTCCCATGCGTCGGCGTTCCTGTTGTGGGAGTTCCCGGGCTTCCTCCCGGGAAGCGATGAGCAGCTGATTCATATCTCCCGGCCCGATTCGGTGGCCATCATGCGCCGTCCGGGAGTGAAGGGTCACCGGGGCCAGTTCTTCGACGACGAAATCGTTAATTTCAACGGCCTGCTGGTCACCTCGCGCGCCCGAACGTGGCTGGACTGCGCCCGGAAAATGAGCATTGATGAGATAACTGTCGTAGCGGATCACCTGTTGAGGATTCCTCGGCCGGACTTCGAAGGGAGGGCTGAACCCTTCGCGACCAAGGAAGACCTTGAGGATATGCTCGACCGGCACAAGGGGACCCCTGGGATTCAAAAGGCCCGCCTTGCCCTCGAACAGGCCAGAGTCGGGGCTGATTCCGCCCCGGAAACGAGGCTGCGGCTGGCACTGGAGTACGCGGGATTGCCGGAACCGAAACTGAACATGCGCGCGGACCTGGGAGCCGGCGTCGTACGTCAGCCTGATCTCGCCTATCGGGACCACAAAGTGGCAGTGGAATACGAAGGCGATGGACACTCTGAGGTGGCCCAGATCGTCAGGGACATCGCCCGCGAGGAGGATTTCGCAAGGGCGGGCTGGCTGCCGGTCAGAATCTCCAAACGCCACATGCAGAACGACGCGCGGGCCGCCGTCGCCAAAGTCCGTTCGGCGCTTATGACCCGAGGCTGGTCGCCCAAGTAGGTAGCGCTATCTGCCGTTTTGAGCGTCCATAACGACAGTTGGCGCTACCTAGTTGGGTAAGAGGGGCCTAGTCGAGGCGGCGCAGCTTGGTTTCCGGGGAGAAGAACGCCATCCACAGCACGGCAACCAGGACAAGCCCGCCGGCCAGGGCGAAGGAGGTGGCCAGGCCGAACTCGGGCCAGAAGTAGTTGGCGAAAATGAGTGGCCCAAGGCCGGCACCCAGCCGGGAGAACGTCGAGGCCCAGCCAAACCCCGTGCCGCGCAGCTCCGTGGGGTACAGCTCGGACACATAGGCGTAGAGCACCGGGATGGCCACCTGGACGATGAAGCCGAACACGAGCAGCCAGAAGATCGCCGCCGACGGGATGTCCACCACAAACGCCACGATCACCAGGGTCAGCGCCGAGAGCGGGCCCGTGATGGCCAGAATCCACTTGCGGCCCACGCGCTCCACCAGCAGGGCAGCGACCACCACGCCCAGCAGGCCCACGGCCGACATGGAGGCCGTGGTCACGAAGGCCTTGTACTCCGCGAAACCGGCACCGATCAGGATCCGGGGCATCCACGTCAGGGACAGGTAATAGACCAGCAGGATGCTGAAAAACAGGGCCCACGCGGTGGTGGTGATCTTCCAGTTGAACTGCCAGACCAGGCGCAGCTGATGCCAGGCGCTGCCGGCGGACAGCCGCGGAACGTCCTGCGCATCCGGCAGGCTGTAGGCCCGGGGTTCGGCGCCGGTGGCTGCCACGAGGTCATCAATGACTCGGGCGGCTTCCTCCCGGCGGCCTTTGCGGATCAGGAACAGCGGAGACTCCGGGACGCTGCGCCGGATCCAGAACACCAGCAGCGCCGGCAGCACCATCACCAGCATGGTCAGCCGCCAGTCCCCGAAGATGCCCACCATTGCGGCGGATACAAAGCCCGCCAGGGCCGCGCCCACCGGCCACCAGCCGTCCATCGCGGTGAGGACCTTGCCGCGCTGCTTCCGGGGCGTGAACTCACCCACCAGCGCATAGTCCACGGGAATGCAGCCGCCCAGGCCGAAGCCGGCCATAAAGCGGAACACGCAGAACCAGATGAAGTCCGGGGAGAACGCGCCGAGCACGGTGAACAGCGAGAAGATCAACAGCGTTGCCGTGAACGCCTTCTTCCGCCCGATGGTGTCCGCAATGGTTCCCCACACGAAGGCGCCCAGGGCCATGCCGATCAGGTTGGCTGTGCCCACCCAGGCCACTTCACCGGCCGCGAGTGCCCAGTGGGTGGAGAGCAGCGGGATGAGGATGCCGTTCAGCGTCACGTCCCAGGCGTCGAACATGAATCCGAGGCCGCCGATCACGAAGATCCGGCCCTGGACCTTCCACCGCCACGGCAGTTCCTGGACCACCTGTTCGCCGCTGGGCACAGTGGTGTAAATATTCATCGCAGCCTCCTGCCTAAATCTTAGAGGCACGCGAAGTCGGGATCTGCGTGGCGTCGCTTCGCGCGTCCGGGGTGCAGTCCGGGGCCGCGCGCCGGCCGCCGCAGAACGGAGGCAAGGACAACACGATAAACTGGCCCTACCCCCACCACCCGCGGCCCACCCGCGGCACTGGTCCGCGACATAAGACGGAGACTTTTGTGAGCTTCACGCAGCCTGAACGTGTATCCATCGACCGGGTTCCCATCCGCCGGGCCCTGATCTCGGTCTACGACAAGACCGGTCTGGAGGAGCTCGCCAAAGGACTGCACGCAGCGGGCGTGAAGATTGTGTCCACCGGTTCAACGGCCAAGAAGATCGCCGCGGCCGGCATCCCGGTCCAGGAAGTCGAGGAAGTCACCGGCTCCCCGGAAATGCTGGACGGCCGCGTCAAGACACTGCACCCCCGGGTCCACGGCGGCATCCTGGCCGACCGCCGCGTCCCGGCGCACATGGACACGCTGACCAAGATGGAGATCGAGACCTTCGACCTCGTCGTGGTGAACCTCTACCCCTTCGTGGAGACGGTCAAGTCCGGCGCCGCCCAGGATGACGTGGTGGAGCAGATCGATATCGGCGGTCCCGCCATGGTGCGTTCGGCTGCGAAGAACCACGCCGCCGTCGCCATTGTGGTTGACCCCGGCTTCTACGGCCAGGTGGTCACCGCCGCGGCTGAAGGCGGCTTTGACCTGAAGACCCGACGCCGGCTGGCCGCGAAAGCGTTTGCCCACACCGCCGCGTACGACAACGCGGTGGCCACCTGGACGGCCAGCCAGTTCAAGGATGAGGACGGCGACGGCATCATCGACTGGCCCGCCTATGCCGGGCTGTCCCTGGAACGCTCCGAGGTCCTGCGCTACGGCGAAAACCCCCACCAGCAGGCCGCGCTGTACGTCGATAAGGCTGCTCCGGCCGGCATCGCCCAGGCTGACCAGCTGCACGGCAAGGCCATGAGCTACAACAACTTCGTCGACGCCGACGCCGCCCTGCGCGCCGCGTTCGACTTCACCGAGCCCGCCGTCGCCATCATCAAGCACGCCAACCCCTGCGGTGTGGCCGTTGGGTCGGCCGATGCTGAAGATCCGATCGCCGACGCACATGCCAAGGCCCACGCCTGCGATCCGGTCTCCGCGTTTGGCGGCGTCATCGCCGCCAACAGCACCGTGACGGCCGGCATGGCCCGCACGGTGGCCGGCATCTTCACCGAAGTGGTCATCGCCCCGGCCTTCGAACCCGAAGCGGTCGAAATCCTCGCCAAGAAGAAGAACATCCGCCTGCTGGCCCTCCCCGAGGGCTACGGCCGCTACCCCACGGAATTCCGCCAGGTCTCCGGCGGCATGCTGGTCCAGGCTACTGACAAGGTGGACGCCGACGGCGACAACCCCGCCAACTGGACCCTCGCCGCCGGTGCAGCCGCGGACGAGAAGACGCTCGCGGACCTGGCCTTCGCCTGGACCGCCTGCCGCGCAGCCAAGTCCAACGCCATCCTGCTTGCGGACAACGGCGCAGCCGTCGGCATCGGCATGGGCCAGGTCAACCGGCTGGACTCCTGCCGCCTCGCCGTGGAGCGGGCCAACTCGCTCGGTGTCACGGTGGAGTCCGACGTCGAAGGTGCCGGCGGTGCCTCCAACACCAGCGCTGCCAACGCACCGGAGCGTGCCCGCGGCGCCGTTGCCGCCTCGGACGCGTTCTTCCCGTTCGCCGACGGCCTGCAGATCCTGATCGACGCCGGCGTCCGCGCCGTGGTTCAGCCGGGCGGGTCCGTCCGGGATGAGGAAGTCATCGCCGCGGCCAACGCCGCCGGCATCACCATGTACTTCACGGGTGCCCGCCACTTCTTCCACTGATCCCCACTCGAAGAATGCACTGAAGTAGAACGCCCGACGGCGCCTGTCCCCGATGAGGGGAGAGGCGCCGTCGGGCGTTGGAACTGGAATTCAAGAATGATTCGCGTCCGGGTCCGCGTCGTCGTCCGGCGCCCCCGGGGCAGGGTCCGGGAGGCGAAGCTCCCGGGGCTTTGCCGCCGCCATCCTTTCCGGGGTCCAGTACGCGAGGATTTCTTCGGGCGTCTGGTCCGATTCACTATGGCTGACGGAACCGTCTGTCGGCCGTCCGCCCGGTCGGTCCGGGGCCGGGTCCTGCGACTTTTTAGGCTGCCTGGGCAAGGGTGTACGTATCCTCAATGACTTGGCCCCAGTACGGGCCGTACATCACATTGGCGCTGTTATAGCCGTAGCTGTTGATGGAGTTCTGCAGGCCGCTGGCGAGGAACCAGGGGCCGCCGGAGGAGCCGCCGGTCATGGTGCACGGGATTCCCTGGGTGTTGAATTCAGGATGCGTGGTGTCATCCGTTGCCTTGCCCTTGCAGCTCCAGAGCGTTTCGCCGTTGTAGGGCGCGGAGGCGGGGTAGCCATAGGAGGTGTACTGCACGCCGCGATCGGAATTGAACTCAACGCCGGACCCTCCCACAACGTCGGTGAGACTCTCGCCGTCCGCATTGGGGTTCATGACCGCGAAGCCGGTGTCAAAGGCGATATCCCCCTTCTGCTGCCATTGGGGGGTGGTGTGCAGGCTCTTGGCCGTCCACCGTCCGTAGGGCGCCGCACCATTCTCATAGGCCGGAACAAAGATGAAGTTTTTGGCGAAGGCGCCCGGACCGCTATTGACGCAGTGGCCGGCCGTCGCCACGGTGCTTCCGTTCGCGGACGTGACGGCATTACCGGAGCACACATAGTTGGCCCCGCCCATGGTGAAGAAAACCTTGCCGATGTTGTCCACCGTTGCCGCCTCGCGGGCGAACTTGGGGCTGCTGCTGTTGGTTTTGCCTGCGGTGCTGGGCTTGACCTTGGTGTTCTTGCCCTTGGCAACCGTGTCCGGGGAGGTGGCCACGCGGCCGGGGGCAGCGCCGGCCAGGGCATCGCCGGGAATCGCGGCGCGCATGCGGTCCGCAGTCCAGTATTCCGCGGCGCCGGTGCTGTCCACCTTGGCGCTGGCCACCACGGGGGCTGTCTTATCGCCTGACGCAGCCGGAACGGCGTTCGCGGTTCCGGCCCCCGCCAGCGCCAGCATGGCAGCTGCGGTGAGGCTGAGGAGGCTGGCCGCCAAGGACCTGGTTCGCGTCATGATTGTCCTGTCTGAACGGTGAGAGAGCGGTCTCACTGAGCCCGCCCATGACCAGTAGAACCTACCGATGCAACACGACTTTTGTAAATAGTAAAACCGTCCCCGGTGCCGCGTCAGTCTGGAAAAAGATGAGGCCAGGGGGTACTTTTCTCATATCAATGACTTCTCCGGTCCGGGCAGCGGACTCTGAACGAAGTCGGGGCCCAAATCGTGATCGCTTTCCGGAACTCGCCAAGGCGATCCGCGGCCCCAAGTACGTGCAGCCCTGCCCGCGTGATCTTCCCCACAAGCGGCGCCGACAGTTGCCCCGCCCGCCGGCGGGCCTTACCGGTGGCAAATCACGACGGCGACTCTCCCCGGCGGGGTGCCGCCCGCCGTCGTGCGCCGCGCACTGCCCCCAAACCGGCGGTAATACGGGGCCTCCCGGCCGTCCCGGGTAGGGCTCAAAGCCGTGACCTCGGGTAAGTTAGGCGTGGTGAAATAGACCAAATTTCCACAGCCGACCTCTAGGGAGACGCCCGCGCATGTCCAAGATTATCTATACCCACACCGACGAAGCGCCGATGCTGGCTACGTATTCGTTCTTGCCGATCATCGAGGCATTTGCTTCGACTGCAGGTGTGGAGGTGGAGACCCGTGACATTTCGCTCGCAGGCCGCATCATCTCCGTGTTCGGTGACTACCTCACCCCGGAGCAGCAGACCGGTGACGCCCTTGCTGAACTCGGTGAACTGGCGAAGACGCCGGAAGCCAACATCATCAAGCTCCCGAACATCAGCGCATCCATCCCGCAGCTGAAGGCCGCTATCGCCGAGCTCCAGAGCCAGGGCTACAACCTGCCGGACTACCCGGACAACCCCGCCTCCGATGAAGAGACGGCCGTCCGGTCCCGCTACGACAAGATCAAGGGCTCCGCCGTGAACCCCGTCCTGCGTGAAGGCAACTCGGACCGCCGGGCGCCGCTGTCGGTGAAGAACTACGCCCGCCAGAACCCGCACTCCATGGGTGCCTGGTCGGCGGACTCCAAAACCAACGTGGCCACCATGGCCAAGGACGATTTCCGCTCCAACGAGAAGTCCGTGGTCATCGACGCCGACGGCACCATCGCCATCCAGCTGGTGCGCGAAGACGGCTCCGTCAAGGTCCTGAAGAAGGCCTTCCCGGTTCTGGCCGGCGAAGTCATCGACGGCACCGTGATGCGCGCCGCAGCCCTGGATGAGTTCCTCAAAGCCCAGGTTGCCCGCGCCAAGGAGGAAGGTGTCCTTTTCTCCGCGCACCTGAAGGCCACCATGATGAAGGTGTCGGACCCCATCATCTTCGGTCACGTGGTGAAGGCCTACTTCTCCGAGCTCTTCGAGACCTACGGCAAGCAGCTGGCCGCCGCCGGCATCAGCCCCAACAACGGCCTGGCCGCCATTCTGAGCAGCCTTGAGGACCTGCCGGAGGACGTTCGCGCCGGAGTCCAGGCACTCATCAAGAAGGGCCTCGACGACGGTCCGGCCCTGGCGATGGTGGACTCGGACAAGGGCATCACCAGCCTGAACGTTCCCTCGGACATCATTGTGGATGCCTCCATGCCGGCCATGATCCGCTCCTCCGGCCACATGTGGGGCCCGGACGGCAAGGAAGCCGACACCCTGGCCGTCCTGCCGGACAGCTCATACGCAGGCGTCTACCAGGTAGTCCTTGATGACTGCCGCGCCCACGGGGCCTTCGATCCGACCACCATGGGCACCGTCCCGAACGTGGGCCTGATGGCGCAGGCGGCCGAGGAATACGGCAGCCACGACAAGACGTTCGAAATCCAGGAAGCCGGCAAGGTGCAGATCGTTGACGGCGCCGGCAACGTGCTGATCGAACACGACGTGGCCCCCGGTGACATCTGGCGTGCCTGCCAGACCAAGGACGCCCCCATCCGCGACTGGGTCAAGCTGGCCGTCACCCGCGCCCGCGCCTCCAAGATGCCCGCCGTCTTCTGGCTGGATGAAAGCCGCGCCCACGACCGCAACCTGATCGCCAAGGTTAACGAGTACCTCAAGGACCACGACACCACGGGCCTGCAGATCGAGATCATGTCCCCGGAGAAGGCAACCGCCTTCACCCTGGAGCGCATCCGCAAGGGCGAGGACACCATCTCCGTCTCCGGAAACGTGCTCAGGGACTACCTCACGGACCTGTTCCCGATCCTGGAACTCGGAACCAGCGCCAAGATGCTCTCCGTGGTTCCGCTGATGAACGGCGGCGGACTCTTCGAGACCGGTGCAGGCGGGTCAGCCCCGAAGCACGTCCAGCAGCTGCTCAAGGAAAACCACCTTCGCTGGGACAGCCTGGGCGAGTTCCTGGCCCTGGCCGTGAGCTTCGAGCACCTGGCCACCACCACCAACAACGCCCGTGCGCAGGTGCTGGCCGACACCCTGGACAAGGCAACGGGGACCTTCCTGCTGGAAAACAAGTCCCCGAGCCGCCGCGCGGGCGAGCTGGACAACCGCGGCAGCCACTACTACCTGGCACGGTACTGGGCCGAGGAACTGGCCAAGCAGACCGAGGACGCCGAGCTCGCAGCCTCATTCTCCGCTGTTGCCGGCGAACTGACGTCCAACGAGGAAACCATCGTTGGCGAACTCGCCGCGGTGCAGGGCTCACCGGTGGACATCGGCGGCTACTACCGTCCGGACGACGCCAAGACCTCCGCTGTCATGCGGCCCTCCGCAACGCTGAACAAGGTCATTGCCACGCTGAGCTAAGGTTCTCTGAGCCTGAAGAACAGTAAAAGGCGGTGCCCCGGGAAACCGGGGCACCGCCTTTTTTCTTCGGAATCGGTGGGTGAGGCGTTCCGCCGTGCCGGGTTTCTTGGCGGCCACATCGGAGCATTCCCGGCCCGAATACCGGAACCCGGGTTGTGGCAGGAGGCATCTTTCCCTAGGGTACTAAGTACGCTTAGTATCTCGGCGGATTGCCGATGACTGCTGAGGTTGCCCACCCCAGAGGAGAAAAATCCGTGCCTGAAGAAAGCAACATCCAGATTCCCGGTGTTCCTGCCAGTGAACCCGCGGCCCTCGACGAGCCCACCACTCCGCGTGAGCCCCTGCCGCCCAAGCCGGACCAGCAGGGCCCGGAAGCAGTCTCACCAACGGGGACGCCGACCGGGGCGCCTCTGACCGCGCGTGCCCAGTCGGGGCAGTACCTCACCACAGCGCAGGGGCTCAGGCTCGGCGACACGGACCATTCCCTGAAAGCCGGCCCGCGCGGACCTGTCCTGCTGCAGGACCACCACCTCCGGGAAAAGATCACGCATTTCGACCACGAACGCATTCCGGAGCGTGTGGTGCACGCCCGTGGCGCGGGCGCGCATGGAGTGTTCAGGTCCTACGGCACCGCCGCCAGGATCAGCCGCGCCGGCTTCCTGGCCAAGGATGTGGAAACGCCGGTCTTCGTACGCTTTTCCACGGTCCTGGGCTCGCGCGGGTCTGCGGACGCCGTCCGTGACACGCGGGGATTTTCCACCAAGTTCTACACGGATGAAGGCACCTACGACCTCGTGGGCAACAACATCCCGGTCTTCTTCATTCAGGACGGCATCAAGTTTCCGGACCTTATCCACGCCGGAAAGCCCCACCCGGACCGGGAGATTCCGCAGGCCCAGAGCGCCCATGACACCTTTTGGGATTTTGTTTCCCTGCACACTGAGGCGCAGGCCCACACCATGTGGAACATGTCCGACCGGGGGATCCCGCGGTCCTTGCGGACCATGGAAGGTTTCGGCGTCCACACTTTCCGCTTCGTGAACGCCGAGGGAAAGACCACGCTGGTGAAGTTCCACTGGAAGCCCAAGCAGGGCGTCCACTCGCTGGTCTGGGAAGAAGCCCAGATCATCAACGGGATGGACCCGGACTTCCATCGCCGGGACCTGGCCGACGCCATCGAAGCCGGCGCTTTCCCGGAATGGGAACTGGGGGTGCAGACCTTCCCGGATACCGAGGACCAGATGTTCGAGGGCATCGACCTGCTGGACCCCACCAAGTTCGTTCCCGAGGAGTTGGCCCCGGTCCAGCCCATCGGCATCATGACGCTCAACGCCAACCCCACCAACTATTTCGCGGAGACCGAGCAGGTGGCCTTCCATCCAGGACATTTGGTGCCTGGCATCGACGTTACCAACGACCCGCTGCTGCAGGTCAGGCTGTTTTCCTACCTTGACACCCAGATCTCCCGGCTTGGCGGTCCAAACTTCGGCCAGATCCCGATCAACCGTCCGCAGGCACCGGTGAATGACATGCTCCGCGACGGCATGCACCAGCAGGCGGTGCACGGCGGGGCGGCACCGTACCACCCCAATTCGCTGGACGGCGGCTGCCCGTTCCTCGCCGGCCAGGACATGAGCGCCTTCATTGACGTGCCGGAAGAGCTTGCCGCGTCCATCAAGGAGCGGAAGAACCCGGCATCCTTCAGCGATCATTACAGCCAGGCCCGGCTGTTCTTCCGCAGCCTCACCCCCGTGGAGCAGGATCACGTGATCCAGGCCTACACCTTCGAACTGGGCAAGTGCTACGAGAAGGCAATCCGGGAGCGGCAGTTGCTTGCCCTGGCCAATGTGGACACGGACCTGTGCGCGGCCGTGGCGAAGGGCCTGGGCATGCCCGCGCCGGCCGCCACCGAGGACGTTGCCGACGCCGAACCCAGCCCCGCCCTGTCGCAGCTGGGCAAGACCTGGCCGGTGGCCGGCCGCGTAGTAGGGATCATGGCGGATCAGGACAGCGACCTTGAGGAGGTCAACGCAGCACGCAAGGCACTGGACGCTTTGGGCATCGTGCCGCTGGTCATCGCACCGGCCGGCGGAACCCTGGGTGAAGAGGGCGACGGCGGCGTCCCCGTCCAACGGACCTACCTCACCGCGCGCTCCACCGAATTCGATGCAGTCATAGTTGCCGGCGGAGCAATGCGGGCTTCGGATGCCACAGCCGGCCGTGACGCCAAGGCCGGCGAACCCGGCGCTTCACTGGATCCGCGGGTTGTGCTGCTGCTTTCCGAAGCGTTCCGGCATGCCAAGGCGCTGGGGGCGTGGGGGGAACACTCTGCGACGCTTGAAACGGCCGGCATCCCTCAGGACACTGCCGGTGTTGTCGCGGCGGGCACGGCAGGTGAGCTGGTTCCGCAAATCGCGGAACTGCTGGCGAACCACCGTGTGTGGGAACGCTTTCCGGCCAACTAAGCTTTCCGGCTAACCAAGAAGGACCTGCCTCCGTTTAGCGGACAGTCAGAAGCGGTGCCCCGGGAAACCGGGACGCCGCTTCCGTTGCGGGCGTGCAAACTCAGTAACGGGCAGCCCAGCCGTTGGTGGCCGTCAGCCGTCCTTGCCTTTTCCCTTGCCGGCTTTGCCGTTGTTCTGTGCCGGGGCGGGGGCGGGTGCAACCGGTGCGGGAGCCGCATTGTTGGCCTCGGCAGCAGCGGCAGCGGCGGCAGCCGCGGTGGCATCCGCTTCAGCCTGCCGCTGGGCTGCGGCGGCGTCCTCGGCGGTCTTCGCGGCTGCCGCTGCCGCCGCGAGGACGTCATTGAGGTCTGCCCGGACGGCCGCAACCGCAGTTGTGATCGAGCGCCGGCGGGCATCCGATACGGTCCCGTTGTCGGTAGCCGCCGCCAGGTCTGCCTCGAGCGCCGTCAACTCGTTGAGCGCACCCGTTGGGTCATTACCCGCGGCGGCCTGGCTGACGCTCAGGACGCGTTGCTGGAGTTTCGCCGCAGTGTCCTGCTTCAAGCCCGAGTCCGCCGGACCGCAGGCGGCCAGGGATCCGGCAAACAGAAGGGCGGCCGCAGCTGCTGACAGGCAGCGCAAAGCGCAGCGGCCCCGGCGGCCGTTCTGCCCTGACGTCATGGTTCCACGCTTTTCTGGAGTTCCTGGAGGTGGTCACCCAGGCTGCCGGTGACCGTGGGGTAGGGGACGACGTCGGGCGTTTGCTGTGCAGCGAGGCTGACGGTCAGGGCCGTTGCGGCAGCCACCACGGCGAGGAGGCCCAGAATGATGTAAAGCCAGAAACGCCTGGATCGCCGCGGGGCAGGGGGCAGCTCAGTTTCGGCGGTGATCGCGATGGAGGGGGGCCTGAAAGGCATGGCCGGGAGCACCCGGGTGGTTTCCGGCGCGAGTTCACCCGGGGTGGATGCCGGCGAGACCAGTGCTTGCCGGAGCACCGTTTCGACGTCGGCCGCCGCCGGACGTTCCAACGGCTCGATGGCCGTCATGGAGCGGATCAGGTCGGCCCACTCGGAGGGGACATCGTCCGGGATCTCAGGCGAGCGGTGCAGGCGTGCCACGGCCGACTCGACCGCGTTACCCGGATACTCAATCGTTTGCTTGATGCACTCCAACAGGACAAGCCCGAAGGGGTAGATGTCCGTGGCAGGAGACAGCGGCGAGCCCAAAGCCTGCTCCGGGCTGAGGTACGCGGCAGTCCCCACCATGGTTCCCGTGGCAGTGAGCCGTGTCGCGTCAACGATCCTGGCTATGCCGAAGTCCGTCAGCTTGGGACGCAGGGGCTCGCCCGGGCGGATCTGCACCAGGAGGATGTTGCCGGGCTTGATGTCCCGGTGGATGACACCCAGACCGTGAACGTACGCCAGGGCGTCGGCAATGCCCGCCCCGATCACAGCCAGTTCGTCCAAGGGGACGGGGCTGTGCCTGATGCGGCTGCGAAGGTCCTGGCCTTCGACCAGTTCCATGGTCAGGAACGGCCGGGGTTCACCGGGGATGCGGGTGTCAATCCCGGCGTCGAACAACGTCACCAGGCTGGGGTGGTTGAGGGTTGCCAGCAGCTGGATCTCCGCTTCCTGGCGTTTCAGTTCGTCGGCATCCGGGGCCTGCGGTGCGAAAAGCTTCAAGGCCACGTCCCGGCCAAGGTTTTCGTCATGGGCACAGTAAACGGTGGACATGCCGCCGCGGCCGATCACGTCACCCAAACGGTAGCGTCCGCCAACCACTTCATCCTTGATGGAGCTAGGCGATTCCGCCCCCATGACCCGTTCCTCCCGGTGTGCACTGCGGCACTGTTGTACGTCAAATTATACCGGTGAACGGGGAAACTAAGGCTACTGTGGTTTTGCGCGCTCCGTGCAGGGCGCCGCCCTTAGTGGACGTCGTTCGGGTAGCCGACCCCCAGCTGCCCGCGGACGCCGTCGAAGAGTCGCATGGTTTTGATGGAATCCTCCAGCGGCATCACCGGGCTTTCGGGTACACCCTGCTGGATGCAGCGCGTCACCTCGCGGAGCTCGTAGGTGTAGCCGAGGCCGACGACGTCGAACGGCTCGGTGCGCAGCTCGCCAAGGCCCACACTGATTACCAGTTCCCTCGGGTTGTTGATGGAACCCGCGCTCTGCAGGTAGCCCAGGCTTCCCGCCACGGTGGCCGTCCGGGGGCCGAATGCCAGCAGCGAGGACGTCAGCTGGGCCTGGGCGCCGTGGTTGTAGCCAAGCGTCAGAGCGTTCTGGGAGTCCACGCCGTCGTCGTTAATGGAACCCGCGGCACTGACTGTCTGGGGGAACCCCAAGGTTCCCAGGGCCCACAGCAGCGGGTAGACGGAAATGTCCAGGAGCGCACCGCCGCCGGCCTCCCTGGCCCACAGCCTGGAGGTCGGAGAGTACGGGGCCGGAAAGCCCAGATCGGCAGTCACCCAGTGCACGTCCCCCAGCTCTCCCGACGCCGCGATCTCGAAGGCCCGTTGCATCCCCGGCAGGAACCGGCTCCAGATGGCCTCCATCAGGAAGAGCTTCCGTTCGCGGGCCACGGCCACCAGCTCGCTGGCCTCACGCGCGTTGATGGTGAAGGCCTTTTCGCACAGGACGTGCTTGCCGGCATTGAGCGCCGCCAGCACAATCTGATGGTGCTGCGCGTGCGGCGTGGCGACATAGACAACGTCCACCGCGTCGTCGGCGAGCAGATGCTGGTAGCCGGGGACGCCGTCGTCGTCCCAGTAGCTGCGGGCGAAATCATAGGCGGTGGCGAAGCTCTCCGCTGTGTCCCGGCCGCGGGAGCTGACGGCGTATAACTCCGCATCCGCCAGCAGCGCCAGGTCCCGCGACACGGAACGGGCAATCCCGCCGGTGGCAATGACACCCCAGCGCAACGGCCTTCCGGTAGCGGAACGCGGGTCCTGGTCGGGCTGGCTGGACAACCACGGCGTGGCAATTAGCGCGCTCATGGTGCCCATCCTCTCACCCCGGACTGCCGGGGCGTCAGACCATGGCCCGGACCGGTTCTTCGGTCAGCCTGCCCTGCTGGAGCCGGAAGCGGCGGTCGGTCTTATTCGCCAGCGCCCTGTCGTGCGTGACCACCAGGATGGTGGTGTTGTGGTCACGGCTGAGTGCGCTCAGGAGCTCGATGATGTGGTCGCCGGTCTGTTCGTCAAGGTTGCCGGTGGGCTCGTCCGCGAGGATCAGCTTGGGTTCGTTGGCCAGCGCGCGGGCAATGGCCACCCTTTGCTGCTCGCCGCCGGAAAGCCGGTTGATGCGCCGGACCTGCTTTTCGGGGTCCAGCTGGACCTGCTCCAGCAGGTCCTGTGCCCGCTGCCGGCGCTGGGTCTTCCGGACGCCGGCGAACTCCATGGGGAGCATCACGTTGTCCACCGCGGAGAGGTTCGGGATGAGGTTGAACTGCTGGAACACAAAACCGATGTCCCGGCGCCGGTACTCGGTCAGCTTGCTGTCCGGCATGGCGGCCAGGCTGACGCCGTTCACGACGACGTCTCCACTGGTGGGTTTGTCCAGCGCACCGAGGAGGGACAACAGGGTGCTCTTGCCGCTGCCGCTCTTGCCCACGATGGATGCCAGGGTGCCCTGCTCCAGGACAAAACTGACATCGTTGACCGGTTTGATGGTGCGGTCGCCGGAGTTGAAAGTGCGGACCAGGTTCTTGACTTCAATCATGGTTATTCTCCTCGCAGGACTTCGATGGGACGGATGCGGGCTGTGAGCAGGGCAGGGATCAGGGCGCCGATGATGGCCACGCCGAACACTGCCGCGATGCCGGCGGCGATCACGCCGGGGGAGGCGCTCGCGGTGACCGAGGTCAGCAGCTGCGAGGCGCCGCCGAACGGGCCGCCCTGGCCCGGCATGCCGGAGCCGCCGCCGGGGAACCCGGCCGCCCCGCCGCCGACGCCGCGCCCGGTGGAGGCCGCCGTCGTCGTTGTTGAACTGGAACTGATCAGCGCGGACGCGATGCCGCCGCTGGCGAAGGAGGCGACGGCGGCGCCCACCACGCTGCCCATCGCCACCACTACCAGCGCCTCCAGGACGAACTGGAGTCCGATGGTGCGGTTGGGCGCGCCGATCGCCTTGAGCACGCCAATCTCGCGGCGGCGCTCGCGGACCAGCATGACCATGATCAGGAGGATGATCAGGCCCGCCGTGCCCAGGGCTGCGAGGAACGCGATGAGGGAGATGTTCTTGACGCTGTCCAGGGAGCTGACCGCCGTTTCGAGGTTGCGCTGGCCCTGGGTGACGTCAGCCTTGTCGGTGCCGAGGGCGGCCTGGAGGGCGGTCTTGGCGGAATCGACGTTTTCCATGCTGTTGACGGTGACGATCATGGAGGAGAGCTCGCCGGGAAGTTCAGCGAGGCCCTGCGCCGTGGGAAGGGTCACGTAGAGGGCGTTGTTGCCGAAGGTGGTGCCGGAATCGAACAGGCCGGCCACTGTGAAGGTCCTGTCATTGATGCTGAAGGTGGAGCCCACGCCCAGGCCGTTCTTTTCCGCCAGGGTGGTGCCCAGGAGCGCGTTGGTTGATTCGGCGGTGTAGTCTCCCAGGCCGTTGCCCTGGGTGATGCCCAGTGCCTTGCCTGTGCTGTCCACCTCGGCGCCGATGCCCGTTGCGGTGATGGGCAGTGAGCGGGCCGGCTGCGCCGTGGCGGTGCCGGAGGTCCCTGTGGTGCCGTTGGCGGCCTGGTTGCGGCCGCCCAGGGTGCCGGCGTCGATCGCGGCGGTGAGGCTGGTGGTAACTGTGGCGGTGCCCTGGTTCTGGCTCTGGCCGCCGCCCGGTGCGCCCTGGGGGCCGCCGGCCTGGGTTCCTGCGGTGGACTGTGCTGCCGCTTCGGTAGCGTTGCGGAGCCGGAGGGAACTGGTCCCGACGACGGAGCTGACGTTGGGGACGGCGGCTGCGGTTCCGGCCTGTTCGGCTGTCAGCGGCTCGCCGCCGCCGTCGAAGCCCTGGCCGCCGGCCGGGTTGACGGTCAGTACGGTACCCACGGAGGCATTGAGCTCCTGGACTTTTGCGCCGACAGCCTGGTTGGCCACCAGCATGGCCAGGGCAAGTCCGATGGCGACGGCAAGGACCGCCACGACGGCAGCTGTTCGGACTTTGTTTCTGAAGGCGTTGCCAACACTCCGGGCAAGGACGCTCACTGTACTCCTCGGGACATGGGCCGCCTGGTGCGGGCCCCTGCCTCCACAGTGCTCAGCGCTGCTGTGCCCCTGCGGTGGCATACCTATGCGCGGGCTGTGAATGCGTGGGCCGTGAATCGGCAGGTGAGGGAGCGTTTGCTGGAAACCCGCATTAGGTGAGAGAGGGTTTGCTGGAAACCCGCATTAGGTGAGGGAGGGTTTGGCGGGGGCGGCAAAAGGCCCCGGCCCGCCGTTGCCGGCGGGCCGGGGCCCGGTTATGCAGTTACTTCTTGGTTACTTGGTGATCGGGCCGAGTACCGGGTCGTCCGTGTAGGCCGTCTTCACGTTCTCCTTGGTCACGATGACCGGCGGAAGCAGGAACGCCGGGACAACCTTCGTGCCGTTGTTGTAGGACTTGTCGTCGTTGACCTCCGGCTTCTTGCCGGCCTGGAGATCCTTGACCATAACAATCGCATGCTCAACGAGCTTGCGGGTGTCCTTGTTGATGGTGGAGTACTGCTCGCCGGCCATGATCGACTTCACGGACTCAACTTCGGAGTCCTGTCCGGTGACGACCGGAATCGGCTTGCCAGCCGCCTTGACGGACGTGATGACCGCCCGGGCAAGGGTGTCGTTCGGTGAGAGGACACCGTCCAGCGAGGCCGTCCCGTATGAACCGGTCAACAGGGTATCCATCCGCCGCTGGGCGTTCTCGGCCTTCCAGTCCTGCGTGACAGCTTTCTCGAATGTCGTCTGGCCCGAGAGGACCTTCAGCGTTCCGTCGTCGATCTTCGGCTTGAGGACCGACATGGCGCCGTCAAAGAAGACCTTCGCGTTGGCGTCATCCGGCGACCCGGCCAGAAGTTCGATGTTGTAAGGGCCGGCCGGCTTCTTCGCCTTCATACCGTCCAGCAGGGCTTGGCCCTGCAGCACGCCGACTTTGAAGTTGTCGTAAGCCACGTAGTAGTCCACGTTTTCGGTGTTCAGCAGGAGGCGGTCGTAGGCGATGATGGTGGCGCCTGCATCCTTTGCCTGCTGGAGCTGCGTTCCCAGCTGGGAGCCGTCAAGGGCACCCACAATGATGACCTTTGCGCCCTTGGAGATCATGGCGCTGATCTGGTTCTGCTGTTCGGCCACACCATTGTTGGCGAACTGCACCGTGGGCTTGA
This sequence comes from Pseudarthrobacter naphthalenicus, assembly GCF_029076445.1. GTDB lineage: Bacteria > Actinomycetota > Actinomycetes > Actinomycetales > Micrococcaceae > Arthrobacter > Arthrobacter naphthalenicus. The sequence goes on along the minus strand of NZ_JARESG010000002.1, from coordinate 280,790 downwards.
AACCGGCACTGCTAAGCCCGTCATTGAACAGCTTTTCCGCCAATACCCAGTTCTCGCTGGTCTTCTTGGGAAGTGCGACGCCGATCGCGGAGTCCTGGGGGAACCCGCCGGTTCCCCCGCTGGCGCCGCCGCCTGAGGTGCTTGGTTCGGAACGTCCGCAGCCTGTCAGCGCCAGTGCTGCGATCGCAGCTATCGTTGCTGCCTTTCCTGCTTTGCCAAACATTCGCATTTCTGTGTCCACTTTCTTTTGGGGTGTTGGGGGCGGGAAGCTGAACTGCTCAGGCTTCCTTGGAAATGGTTTCTCTGGTGGAGGTGACTTCGTCCGGCTGCAGCGGTGTGCCTGTGCCGTTGGACGGTCGGCTGAAGTTCTTCATCATCAACCCGATAATCGATGCCCGGCCTTGGGACTTGTTGTAGACGTCGACGGCCACAGCCACCAACAGCACCAGACCCTTGATCATGGACTGCCAGTCCGCGCCCACGCTGAGCAGCTGCAGGCCGTTGTTCAGGACGGCCATGACCAAGCCTCCGACGATGGATCCGATGACGGTACCCACGCCGCCGGTGACTGCCGCGCCGCCAATGAAGACGGCGGCGATGGCGTCAAGTTCCCAGCCGGTGCCGTCCGAAGGGCCGGCAGAAGTGGAGCGGGCCACGAAGATCATGCCCGCCAAACCGGCGATGATGGACATGTTCATCATGACCAGGAAGTTGATCTTCTTGGACTTCACACCGGAGAGTTCCGCAGCGTGGCGGTTGCCGCCGACGGCGTAGACGTGCCGGCCAACCACGGTCTTGGAGGAGATGAAGCCGTAGACCAAAACCATAACGGCGAGGATGAGCCCCGGAATCGGGAACGATGTGCCGGGACGGCCCGTGGCGAAGAGGTACGTTGCATAGAGGATGGCTCCACAGATCAGGACGAGCCGAAGGACGCTCACCCAGGTCTCCGAAACCTCTGCGCCGAGCGCCTTGGCGTTGCGCCGCCGTCGGACTTCGCCGAAGATCACGAATGCGACGCCTGCAAGCCCCAGAAGGACGGTGAGGTTGTTGAAGCCGGTGTCCGGCCCCACTTCAGGGAGGTAGCCCGCGCCGATGTACTGGAACTCCCTGGGGACGGGAATCGAGTTGGACTGGCCCACGAACTGCTGTGCACCGCGGAAGATCAGCATGCCGGCCAGGGTCACAATGAACGCTGGTATGCCCACATACGCCGTCCACATGCCTTGCCACGCACCGATCAGGGCGCCGAGGCCCAGGCCCAGCAGGATCGCGACAAACCAGGGAAGGTGCCAGTCCCTCATGCAGATGGCCACCACCATGCCCACGAAGGCAGCCACCGAGCCGACCGACAGGTCAATGTGCCCGGCGATGATGACCAGCACCATGCCGATGGCCAGGATAAGGATGTAGGAGTTTCCGTTGAAGAGGTTGATGACGTTGCCCGGTGTGAGGGTGATGCCGCCTGTGAGCCACTGGAAGAGAACTATCAGAGCCACGAGGGCAAAGATCATCCCGAACTGGCGGGTGTCGCCACCGAAGAGTTTCTTGAGCGCGTTCATTGTTTTCGGTCCTTGTATCTGGAAGGTTCTGGAAGGATCCAGAGGATTAGGCGGCCTTTCGGGCGGAGGTCATGAGCTTCATCAGGCTTTCCTGGCTCGCTTCCGCCTTGTCGAGTACGCCCGTGATGGCGCCCTCGAAGATGGTGTAAATGCGGTCCGAGAGTCCCAGCAGTTCAGGCAGTTCGGAGGAAATCACAATGACGCCTTTCCCCTGGTTGGCCAGTTGCTGGATGATGCCGTAGATCTCGTACTTGGCTCCGACGTCGATCCCGCGGGTGGGTTCATCCAGGATCAGCAGTTCCGGGTCAGTGAACATCCACTTGGCCAGGACTACCTTCTGCTGGTTTCCGCCGGACAGCTTGGCCACCCCCTCCTGCACCGAAGGGGCCTTCGTCCGGAGGGACTTCCGGTATTCCTCGGCAACCGCAAACTCCTTGTTCGTGTCCACCACGCTGCGTTTGCTGATCTTCTCCAGGTTGGCTGACACCGTGGTTGTCTTGATGTCATCAAGCAGGTTCAGGCCGAGGGACTTCCGGTCTTCGGTGACGTAGCCAAGGCCGGCCTGGATCGCCTGGTGAACGCTCTTGAGGGTTACTTCCTTGCCGTGCATGTAGATCTGTCCGGAGACGAAGTGGCCGTAGGACCGGCCGAAGATGGACCGGGCCAGTTCGGTGCGCCCGGCACCCATGAGCCCTGCAAATCCGACGATCTCACCGCGGCGCACAAAGAAGTTCGAGTTCTTGCAGACCATGCGGTCCTGGATCTGCGGATGTGCCACGTTCCAGTTCTTGACCTCGAACAACACTTCGCCGATTTTCGGTGTGTGGTCCGGGAAGCGGGATTCAAGCGCGCGCCCCACCATGCCCTTGATGATGCGGTCCTCGTCCACGCCGTCGGCCTTAACATCAAGGGTTTCGATCGATTTGCCGTCCCGGATGATGGTGATGGAATCGGCGATCTGCTCGATCTCGTTGAGCTTGTGGGAAATGATGATTGAAGTAATGCCCCGGCCCTTGAGACCCAGCATCAGGTCAAGCAGGTGCTGGGAGTCCGATTCGTTCAGCGCCGCGGTGGGTTCGTCCAGGATGAGGATTTTCACTGACTTGTTCAGGGCCTTGGCGATCTCCACCAACTGCTGCTTGCCGACGCCGATCTCCTTGATAGGCGTGTCCGGGTCGTCTCGGAGGCCCACGCGCGCCAGCAGGTCGAGGGACCGCCGCCGGGCTTCGGCCCAGTCGATGACACCGCGCTTGGTGGGCTCATTCCCCAGGAAGATGTTCTCCATGATGGACAGTTCGGGGATGAGGGCCAGTTCCTGGTGGATGATCACGATGCCGGCGTGCTCGCTGGCCCGGATGTCCCGGAACTGCTGGACTTCGTTCTGGTAAACAATGTCGCCGTCGTAGCTTCCGTACGGGTAGACACCGGACAGGACCTTCATCAGCGTGGACTTGCCGGCGCCGTTTTCGCCGCAGATCGCGTGGATTTCGCCTGCCTTGACCCGGAGGCTTACTTCGGACAGTGCTTTGACGCCGGGAAATTCCTTGGTGATGGAGCGCATCTCCAGAATTACGGGGTCAGTGTGCGTGGGTTGGGACGTCATGTGCCCTTACGCCTCCAATACGTGACTTCTTCGTCCGCCCTCGCAAAGCGCGGGGGTCGTCTGATGAAAAAGTAAACTGGATCACACCGGTTGTCGTCAAGTCTTGAACGCAATTGGCGCATAACAAGTTGGTCTACGTGCTGCGGATCCCAGCGTGCTGGAACACCAGAGCGGCCGCGCCCAGGGCCTCTGCGCGGTCACCCAGCGATGACATTGTCAGGGTTGTGGTTTCGCCCACAACCGGGACGGCGTGCCGGATGAGGCCCCGCCGGATGGGGTCAAGCAGCAGGTCGCCCAGGCCTGCCAGGGGGCCGCCCACCACAATCACTTCGGGATTGATCAGGTTGGCTACGTTGCCCAGGGCGCGCCCCACGGCCTGGCCTGCGTCGTCCACCACGCGCAGTGTGGCGGGATCGCGGGCCAGGGCCTTCCGGACGATGTCCGCCGGGCTGGCCGGGGGGTCCTCGCCGCGGCTGAGCAGCTCGATCATGGTGGTGGTGGAGGCGATGGTCTCCAGGCAGCCACGGTTGCCGCAACGGCACACCAGGCCCTGCTCGTGGATGGTGGCGTGGCCGATTTCGCCGGTGATGCCGACCGTGCCGTAGTAGGGCGCTCCGTTAAGGATCAGGCCGGCGCCAATACCCGATCCGATCTTAAGGAACATCAGGTTGCTGACCCCGGTATGGGGCCCCCAGGTGACCTCTGACCACGCGCCGAGATTGGCGTCGTTGTCAACAAAGACGGGCATTTTGAGGGTTTCTTCCAAGTGCTGCAGGATGTTGATGCCCACCCATTCCGGAAGGATGGCACCCTGCGCCACAGTGCCGGTACGGCGGTCGATCGGCCCCGGGATTCCGACGCCGGCACCCACCAGTGCGGCGCGGTCCACACCGCTTTCCAGCAGGAGCTTGTCCAGCAGCAGCACCGCCGCGTCGATGCCCTCCTCTGACTGGTGGCCCAGCGGGAGCAGGACGGATTCCTCCGCGATCACGTGGTAGCTCAGGGAAGCCAGGACCACGCGCAGATGGCGCCTGCCGAAGTCGATGCCGACGGCTACCGCGCCGTTGCTGTTGAGCCGGACATTCAGCGCCCGGCGGCCGGAACTGGTGATCGGTTCGGTGGACGCCAGGCCCGCGTCCTGCATGATTTTGACGATGTTGGAGACTGTGGCGGTGGACAGCCCGGTCTGCCGTGCAAGCTCGGCCTGGGTGGACGGGCCGCTCATCAGGGTCTCAATGATCCGCTGCTGGTTCAGTTGCCTCAGGGCGGACTGGGACCCTGGATTTTTCGCCCTGCTCTTCGTTGGGCGCGCTGTAGCGGACATAAAAAGTAGATTGCCTTACGTTGGCAGTTGTAGTCAAGAAGTTAACGCAACTGAGTGGCCCGGCACGCGGTTCGGCCAAGAATCGTGTGGGGGAAGAAGTTATCCGTGGAGGTCGCGGTGAAGGCGGGCGAGTTCCACATAGCGGGCGGCGTTCTGTTTTACGCCCTCAAACTCTTCGTCGGTAAGTTCCCGCCGGACCTTGGCGGGTACGCCTGCCACCAGCGATCGCGGCGGTACAACCGTCCCCTCCAGGACCACTGCACCGGCCGCCACCAGCGAGCCGGCGCCGATCACTGCACCATTGAGGACGGTCGCGCCCATCCCGATCAGGCAGTCGTCCTCCACGGTGCAACCATGAACGACGGCGGCGTGACCCACGCTGACCCCGGCGCCGACGGTGCAGGGGAAGCCGGGATCCGCGTGCAGCACCACGTTGTCCTGAAGGTTGCTTCCGGGGCCCACCATGATGGCGGCGGTGTCCGCGCGCAGGGATACGCCGTAGAAGGCGCTGGAATCCCGGGCCAGGGAGGCGTTGCCGATGACGGACGCGGTGGGGGCGATGAACGCTGTTTCGTGGACGGCCGGAGCATGGCCGGCGAAAGTGTGAAGAGGAGCCATACCGCCAAGCCTAGGACATCCGCCCCCGGCCCCAACTAAGTAGCAGTACATGTCGTTTTGAGCCGTCAAAACGACACTTGCTGCTACTTACAGGGGGAGGAGGGGAAGCGGGGAGGGAAACGGGAGGGGGAAGGGGTAGGGAAACGGGCTAGTTGAAGACCACGGTCCGGTTGCCGTCCAGCAGCACCCGGTGCTCGGCGTGCCATTGGAGCGCCTGGGTCAGGGTCCTGCCCTCAACGGCACGGCCCATCTGCACAAACTGTTCCGGGGTCCGGGCGTGGTCCACCCGGATGACTTCCTGCTCAATGATGGGGCCTTCATCCAGGGCGGCCGTGACGTAATGTGCGGTGGCGCCGATCAGTTTCACCCCGCGGGCGTGGGCCTGGTGGTAGGGCTTGGCGCCCTTGAAGGAGGGGAGGAATGAGTGGTGGATATTGATGGCCTTGCCGGTCAGTTCCGCGCAGAGCTCATCGGAAATGATCTGCATGTAGCGGGCCAGCACGGTGAGTTCGATGTCGTGTTCGGCCATGAGGGCTCGCAGCTTGGCCTCGGCCTCCACTTTGGTGTCCGGCGTGACCGGAATGTAGTGGAAGGGGATGCCGTAGAACTCGGCAAGGCCGGCGAGGTCCCGGTGGTTCGAGACGATGGCCGGGATATCGATGGGCAGGGTGCCGGAGCGCTGCTGGAAGAGGATGTCGTTGAGGCAGTGCGCGGACGTGCTGGCCATCAGCAGGGTCCGCACCTTCCGCCCCACAGCGTTGAGGCCCCACTGCATCCCGAACGCGTCCGCCACCGGCTCAAGGGCGGCGTGAAGCTCGGCGCGGGAGGCCGTCGTCGTGGCTTCCACGCGCATAAAGAAGTTGCCCGTGGCGGGGCTGCCGTACTGCTGCGAGTCCAAAATATTACAGCCGGCCACCAGCAGGGCGCCCGCCACCGCATGGACGATTCCCGGGCGGTCCGGGCAGGACAGTGTTAGCACGTACGCTTTGGTCAGCTGCTCATCAGTCACGATATTTAGCCTACCCGCGGGGCCCGGCCGTTTTTGGTAGTCTGGGCTGGTCGCAACTGGCGTTGGGTGGCTTAACCACCAGGGAGCGGCAATCACGAAGACCACGGATCGTACGCCTGGGCCGAGGGTCATGTCTTGCCGGAAAGAGCTGGAACCTGAGGGGACCAGTTTCGTCCTGCGCGCGTTCACCCCCTGTCATGTAGGGGCGGTGCCGAACGCCAGCCGGTAGCCTGACCTTAGCAGTGCCCGTATCCCTAGCCAGGAGTTTTTCGTGACTACTACCGCCACCACCACAGCAGAAGTCAGCAACCAGCCGCTGGCCGAGCTCGACCCCGAAATCGCTGCAGTCCTTGCACAGGAACTTGGCCGCCAGCGCGGCACCCTGGAAATGATTGCTTCCGAGAACTTCGCCCCGCGCGCCGTGATGGAAGCCCAGGGCTCGGTCCTTACGAACAAGTACGCCGAGGGTTACCCCGGCCGCCGCTACTACGGTGGCTGCGAATATGTGGACATCGCCGAGCAGTTGGCCATCGACCGCGTCAAGGCCCTCTTCGGCGCCGAGTACGCCAACGTCCAGCCGCACTCCGGTGCGCAGGCGAACGCGGCGGCACTGTCCGCCATGATCACCCCGGGTGACAAGATCCTGGGACTGTCCCTGGCACACGGCGGCCACCTGACCCACGGCATGAAGCTGAACTTCTCCGGCAAGCTGTACAACGTGGCTGCCTACCAGGTGGAGGAAGACACCTTCCGCGTGGACATGGACAAGTTGCGCGAACAGGCCATCGCCGAGAAGCCGCAGGTCATCATCGCCGGCTGGTCCGCGTACCCGCGCCACCTCGACTTCGAAGCCTTCCGCTCCATCGCCGATGAGGTGGGCGCGCTGCTCTGGACCGACATGGCGCACTTCGCCGGCCTGGTAGCCGCCGGCCTGCACCCGAGCCCGGTGCCGTACTCCGACGTCGTCACCTCCACGGTTCATAAGACCCTGGCCGGGCCGCGCTCCGGTGTGATCCTGGCGAAGCAGGAGTGGGCCAAGAAGATCAACTCCAACGTCTTCCCCGGCCAGCAGGGCGGCCCGCTGATGCACGTCATCGCCGCTAAAGCCGTGGCCTTCAAGATCGCAGGCACCGAGGAGTTCAAGGAACGCCAGGAGCGTGTGCTCGAAGGCGCCAGGATCATCGCGGACCGCCTCAACCAGGCTGATGTCGCCGAGGCCGGCGTCTCTGTCCTCACCGGCGGAACCGACGTCCACCTGGTCCTGGTGGACCTGCGCAACTCGCAGCTGGACGGCCAGCAGGCAGAAGACCTCCTGCACTCTGTGGGCATCACGGTGAACCGCAACGCCGTTCCGTTCGACCCGCGTCCGCCGATGGTCACCTCCGGCCTTCGCATCGGTACCCCCGCCCTGGCCACCCGCGGTTTCGGGGCCCGGGAGTTCACCGAGGTCGCCGAGATCATCGCCACCGCGCTGAAAGCCGGCTCGGCCACCGACGTCGAGGCCCTGCAGTCCCGCGTCGACAAGCTCGCCGCCGACTTCCCGCTGTACCCGCAGCACGAGCAGTGGTGATCCATGACTAAGACCCAAACTGCCAAGGTTCTTGACGGCAAGGCCGCCGCCGCCGCCATCAAGTCTGAGCTCGTTGAACGTGTTGCGGCCCTGAAGGCCAAAGGCGTCGTCCCCGGCATTGCCACCGTTCTTGTGGGGGCGGACCCGGCCTCGCAGCTCTACGTGTCGATGAAACACAAACAGTCAGCGGCGATCGGCATGAATTCGATCCAGCGCGAGCTGCCGGCGGATTCCACCCAGGAACAGGTTGAGGCCCTCATTGACGAACTCAATGCGGACCCGGCCTGCCACGGGTACATCGTGCAGTTGCCGCTGCCCAAGCATTTGGATACGGATGCCATCCTGGAGCGGATTGACCCTGCCAAGGACGCGGACGGGCTGCACCCGACCAACCTAGGCCGGCTGGTGCTCAACGTCAGCGGCGAGATCACCTCGCCGCTGCCGTGCACCCCCCGCGGGGTCATCGAGCTCCTGGAGCGGAACGGCTACAGCCTCGCGGGCAAGCACGTCGTTGTGGTGGGGCGCGGTGTCACGGTGGGCCGTACCATCGGCCTGCTGCTCACGCGCCGGTCCGTGAACGCCACCGTCACGCTGACGCACACGGGCACGGAGAACCTCTCCGAGCTGCTGCGGCAGGCCGACGTCATTGTGGGTGCCGCTGGGGTCAAGCACATCGTCAAGGCCGCGGACGTCAAGCCCGGTGCTGCGCTGCTCGACGTTGGTGTCACCCGTGAAACCGACCCCGAGACGGGCAAGAGCAAGGTCCACGGCGACATCGATCCCGCCGCTGCCGAAGTGGCCGGCTGGATTTCGCCGAACCCCGGCGGCGTGGGCCCCATGACCGTTGCGCTGCTTATGACCAATGTGGTCGAAGCCGCGGAACGCCAGGTGGCACAGGAAAGCGGTTCGGCAACCGCGTAGCTCACAAGAAACATCGCGCCCGACGGCGGGCCGCACCTTTTTCGCGCAAGGTGCGGGCCGCCGTCGGCCGTTCCACCTCAACCCAACAAAAGCCAGGTGCAAGGCCCCTTTCCCATTCGGGGGGCCTCCATTAGTCTGCGGAGGGTGCACAACAAAGCCATCATGTCCTCCACCCCGCCCGGTGGCCTTCCCGCCCGGCAGGAGACGGTCATCACCGCCGAGGACCTGCGCAAGACCTACGGTGAGGTTGCCGCCGTCGACGGTATCTCCTTCAGCGTGCCGGCAGGGGAGTCCTTCGGCCTGCTCGGCCCGAACGGGGCGGGCAAGTCCACCACGATGAAGATGATCGGCGCGGTCACGCAGCGGACGTCCGGAAAACTCAGCATCATGGGCCTGGACCCGGACAGCCACGGGCCCGAGGTCCGCGCGCACCTTGGCGTGGTTCCGCAGCAGGACAACCTGGACGAGGAACTCAGGGTCCGGGACAATCTCCTGGTCTACGGCCGCTATTTCGGCCTGCCCATGAGCTACCTGAAGCCGAAGGCTGACGAACTGCTCGAATTCGCCCAGCTCACGGACAAGGCCAAGTCCAAGGTGGATGCGCTGTCCGGCGGCATGAAACGGCGGCTGACCATCGCCCGTTCGCTCATCAACGAACCGCAGATCCTGCTGCTGGACGAGCCCACCACGGGTCTGGATCCGCAGGCCCGGCACACCCTGTGGGACCGGCTCTTCCGGCTCAAGGAACAGGGCGTCACCCTGATCCTCACCACGCATTACATGGACGAGGCCGAACAGCTGTGCGACAGGCTGATTGTGGTGGACAAGGGCCGCATCATGGCCGAGGGATCACCCGCGCAGCTGATCCGCGAGCACTCCACCAGGGAAGTGCTGGAACTGCGCTTCGGGTCCGAACGCAACGTCACCATCGCCGGCGAGCTCCAGGGGATTGGCGAACGCCTCGAAGTGCTTCCGGACCGGGTGCTGATGTACACGCACGACGGCGAGGCGGCCCTTGAGCAGGTCTCTTCCCGTGGCCTCCGGCCGTTGACCTCGCTGGTCCGCCGGTCGTCCTTGGAGGACGTGTTCCTGCGCCTGACGGGCCGGAGCCTCGTTGACTGATCAGGCCCGCGCCCACCCGCCGGCCGTCTCCGCGGCGAGGGCGCGGCGCTGGGGTGCGTTCTACTACGCCGAGCAGGTGCTCCGCGTGATGAAGGGCTACGGCTGGTCCATCCTGATGTACAGCGTGGGGCAGCCGGTGGCGTACCTGTTTGCGATGGGGGTGGGGCTGGCCACCCTGGTGGACGCCGGGGCCGCGGGATCCTTCGGGGGCGTCAGCTATCTGGCCTTCATTGCTCCGGCGCTGCTCGTTTCGGCCGCGGTGATGACCGCCGCCAACGAGTTCACATTCCCCGTGATGGACGGATTCAAGTGGCGCCGGATCTACTACGGGCCGCACGCTTCCCCGCTCGCGCCGCAGCAGATTGCCGCCGGGCAGATCATGGCCGTGACGGTGCGCCTGCTGGTGCAGTCGGCAATCTACTTTGCGGTTGTGGGATTGTTCGGGGCGTCCCCGTCCGGCTGGGGTTGGGCCGGGATTGTGGTGGCCACCCTCGCTGGGCTCTCGTTTGGCCTGCCGCTGATGGCCTATGCCGCGTCCATAAAGGAAGACAAGGGCCAGTTCGCGCTGGTGATGCGCTTCATTGTGATGCCGCTCTTCCTTTTCTCCGGAACGTTCTTCCCGCTGGACACGCTGCCCCTGGCCGTCCGCTGGATCGGCTGGATCTCGCCGATCTGGCACGGAACACAGCTGGGCCGCGTCTTCAGCTACGGCTACCGCGAGCCGCCGGTTCTCACGGCGGTGCACATCACGGTGCTGGCTGCGCTGGCGGTGCTCGGATGGGTCCTGACGAAGCGCCAGTTCATCCGGAGGCTGGGGCAATGAGCACAGTCCCCGGCAGCAGCGTCACGGGCCCGCGCCACAGCGTCACGGAGCTCGCGCGCAACAGGACGTTCGGTCCGCTGTATTCCCGCAACGCCAAAGCCGTGATCTCGCGGGGGCTGATGGCCACAAAAAGCAGCAACTGGCTGGTGATGCTTTCCGGCTTCTTTGAGCCGGTGCTGTTCCTGATCTCCATGGGCGTGGGCCTTGGCGCCATCGTGGGGCCGGTGCAGGGGCCCGACGGAGCGCCCATCAGCTACGCCGCCTACATCGCCCCGGCACTGCTGGCCGTCTCGGCCATGAACGGCGCGGTGTATGACTCCACCTGGAACGTGTTCTTCAAAATGAACTTCGCCAAGCTGTACCAGGGCATGCTGTACACCTCCCTGGGGCCGCTGGACGTGGCCCTCGGCGAGATTTTCCTGGCGCTGTTGCGTGGCCTGCTCTATGCGGCGGGGTTCACGGCGGTGATGGGCGTGATGGGGTTGATCACCACACCCTGGGCCATCCTGATGATCCCGGCGTCGGTGCTCATCGCTTTCGGATTTGCCAGCCTCGGAATGGGGATCACCAGCTTCCTGAAGACCTTCCAGCAGATGGACTGGATCAACTTCATCATGCTGCCCATGTTTCTGTTCAGTGCCACGTTCTATCCGCTCAGCGTCTACCCGCAGTACATCCAATGGCTCATCCAGGCCATGCCGCTCTGGCATGGTGTGGAGCTGCTGCGCCAGATCAGCGTGGGCGTCTTCACGCCCGCCACCGCCGTCCATATTGGCTACTACGTGCTGATGACGGCTCTGGGCATGCTGCTCACCACGGTGCGGCTGCGGAAGCTGTTCCTGAGGTAACCCCGGCCCAACTGGGTAGCACTAAGTGTCGTTTTGACCGTCCAAAACGACACTTGCTGCTACTTACTTGGGGGAGTGTTCGCCGGGGGTGGAAGGGGTAAAAGGGCGCCGCGGCGTTTGAGACAATGGACCCATGCGATCTCTGGGTAACCCACAGTCCCCGTCCGGCCGGTCCAAGGGCGGCTTCTCCATGCTTCGGATCAGCGGGCCCGGGATGATGGTCTTTATCATCGCCTTCCTGGTCGCGGTCATCTTCGCCGCGAACCAGAACGACGTCGTGGGCTGGGTTGTCGCGGTCATCGCCGGCTTCTGGCTCGCGCTGGCGTCGTTCGTGGTCTTCAGCATCCAGAAGGCCGCCAAAAAGGCGGGTGCCAAACTGACGGAAGCCCAGAATGCGTTCAACAGCGCCGCCGGCCGCGCGCCGTCGTCGGCCTCTGCTGACCATGGCGGCACCCGGGTGGTGGCCGAGCGGACCGAGGGAGACGAGGTCCGGGACCTCAAACTGGACCACTCCTTCAAGATTGTGCAGGTGCAGATCCGGGTGGTGGAGCAGGAACGGGCCAAAGGTGACGGCGCGGACCAGGACACCATTCGCCGGGCACTGGAGACCATCGAGATCACCGCAACGAACGCCCGGGACATGATCCGCTCCGCCGGCAGCACCGGGGACCCGGTCAGCGGAACCATCATCGACTAGAGTGGTGCGGGTGAGTTCGGCATTGAAGAAGGATCACCTTCGCATCGCATCAGTCAACGTCAACGGCCTCCGGGCTGCCTTCAAGAACGGCATGGCGGCCTGGCTGGAGCCCCGCGAAGTGGATATCCTCTGCCTCCAGGAGGTCCGGGCACCCGACGCGACCGTCCGCCAGTTGCTGGGCGACGGCTGGCATATCCTCCATGCCGAAGCGGAAGCCAAAGGCCGTGCCGGCGTCGCCATTGCGTCGCGCGAAGAACCCCTGTACACCCGCAACGGCATCGGGGATGACTACTTCGCCACCGCCGGCCGCTGGGTGGAGGCTGATTTCCGCGTGAACGATGCCGCCGGAAACCCTGTTCAGCTGACGGTCGCCAGCGCCTACGTGCACTCCGGCGAGGCCGGAACTCCCAAGCAGGTGGACAAGTACCGCTTCCTGGACGTCATGAGCACCCGCCTGCCGGAGCTCACCAAGCACAGTGATCACGCACTCGTCGTGGGCGACCTCAACGTTGGCCACACCGAACGGGACATCCGGAACTGGAAGGGTAACGTCAGGAAAGCCGGCTTCCTGCCCGAGGAACGCGCCTACTTTGACCGCTTCTTCGGCGAGGACATCGGTTGGAGGGATGTTCATCGCGGCCTGGCAGGAGATGTGGACGGCCCGTACACCTGGTGGTCACAACGTGGCCAGGCGTTCGATAACGACACCGGTTGGCGCATCGACTACCACCTGGCCACACCGGACCTCGCAGCGGCCGCCGTCTCCGCAGTTGTGGACCGGGCGCCCTCGTGGGACACCCGCTTCTCTGACCATGCCCCGCTGGTAGTGGACTACCGGCTCTAAATCTTAAGGTTCCAACGAATGACCAGCTCACCTTCACAGGGCCGCAAACGGATTCTTTCCGGCGCCAAGCCCACAGCCGACTCCCTGCACCTGGGCAACTACATCGGTGCCGTCCGCAACTGGGTGGACATGCAGTCCGCCTACGACGCCGTGTTCTTCATCCCCGATCTGCACGCCATCACCGTGGACTTCGACCCGGCCGAACTCAGCAACCGCACCCGCGTGGTGGCGGCCCAGTACATCGCGGCCGGCATTGATCCGGACAAGAGCATCTTCTTCGTCCAGTCACACGTCCCCGAGCACGCGCAGCTGGCGTGGGCGCTGAACTGCATCACCGGCTTCGGCGAAGCCTCCCGCATGACCCAGTTCAAGGACAAAACACAGAAGGCCGGCGCCGACGCCGCCACCCTGGGGCTCTTCGCCTACCCCACCCTGATGGCCGCGGACATCCTGCTGTACCAGACCGACCTGGTGCCGGTTGGTGAGGACCAGCGCCAGCACCTGGAGCTGACCCGGAACCTGGCCCAGCGGTTCAACACACGCTTCGGCGAGACCTTCACCGTGCCCGAGGCCACCATCCTCAAGGAAAGCGCGAAGATCTACGACCTGCAGAACCCCACCGCCAAGATGTCGAAAACGGGGGAGTCACCCAACGGCTCCATCCAGCTCCTGGAAGACCCCAAGGTGGCCGCCAAGCGCATCAAGTCGGCGGTGACGGATACCGGCACGGAGATCCGGTTCGACCTCGAAGAAAAGCCGGGCATCTCCAACCTGCTGACCATCTATTCCTCCCTGACCGGCAAACCGGTGCCGGAGCTCGAGGCCGAGTACCAAGGCAAAATGTATGGCCACCTGAAGGTGGATCTCGCCGAAGTCATGGTGGACTTCATCACGCCGCTGCGAAACCGCACCAACGAGCTGATGGCGGATCCGGCCGAGCTGGACAGGCTGCTTGCCCAGGGCGCGGAGCGTGCCCGCGAGATCGCTTCGGTGACGCTCAGCCAGGTCTATGAGCGGATGGGTTTCCTGCCCTCACTGCGCCTGGCCGGAGTCCGCTAGAGCAATGCCGGCCGCGAGGACTGTCAGCGAAGGAGTGAGCGTCGGCGTCATTCTGGGGTTCCCGCCTGCCATCGCGGCGGAACTTCAGCGGTGGCGGGCTTCGTTCGGTGATCCGATGGCCGGGGTGGTCCCCGCCCACATCACGCTGGTCACCACCACCCCCACCGACGACTGGGAAGCCACCCGCGCCCACGTCCATGAGGTGGCCCGCAACCAGGCCCCGTTTATGGTGACCATTTCCGGTACGGGGACTTTCCGGCCGGTTTCCCCGGTGGTTTACATCAACGTGGAAGAGGGCTTCGACGCCTGCGTGGAGCTGCACGAGAAACTTCAGACCGGCCCGCTCCAACGGGACCTGCCGTTTTCGTACCATCCCCATGTCACCATCGCCCACGATGTTGCCCCGGAGAGCCTCGATCAGGCCGAAACGGTGCTCGAAAGCTACAGGGCCACCTTCCCTGTGGTTAGCATGGGACTCTACGAGCATGATGCTGACGGCATCTGGCAGCTACGGGAAGAGTTGGACTTTGGGACCGAAACTGACGACGACGGCGGGGGCGGCGGCACCACGAAAGACGCCGACGCAAACGGAGCCACCGCTTCCCACTGAGCAGGCGCGCCTGAAGCTGGCCGTCATCCAAAAAAGGATGGAGTGGGGCAAGGCCAGAAGATCCGACGGCGGCCCGCTGGCCAGCCTCATGGCGCTGGTCCAGTGGCTGCTCGCCCGGCTTAACGCCTTCCGGCCGATGCGTGCATGGCAGCACTACAACCTCCAGCACGGCCCGCTCATGAGTGCCGGCATCGGCTTCAACATGTTCTTCTCCATCACGGGCCTGCTGGCGACGGGATTCTCCATTGCCGGCCTGGTGCTGCAGGGCCAGCCTGCACTGCTGGACAACATCATCAGCAGCGTGGCCCAAAGTGCGCCCGGCCTGCTGAAACTCAATGGCGGCGCAGGCCTGGTGGATCCCAAGGACCTGCTGAACCCGACCGGCCTGGGCTGGACCGCCGTGATCGCAGCGGTGGTCACCGTGATCACATCCCTGGGATGGATCGCCGGGCTGCGTGACGGCCTGCGCGGCGTGGTGCAGCTGCCGCCACTGAAACTCAACATCATCCTGATGAAGCTGCGGGACGCGGGCACCCTGCTGCTGCTGGGCGTGGCCCTGGTCATCAGCGCGGGCGCGTCGCTGGTGTTCGGCACCGCCGCCGGATGGGTCAGCGACTTCCTCCACCTGGACCCCGTTATCGCCGGTCCGCTGACCACGCTGATCAAGATCGGTGTGCCGCTGGTGCTCAGCTGGGTGACCGCCGTCGTGATGTTCCGCCTGGCGGGCGGGCTGAAGCTCTCCCGGCGTGCGCTGCTGGAAGGGACCATCCTGGCCGCGGTGGGCACCACCATTCTGCAGGTCTTCAGCACTGAACTGCTCGCCGGTGCCGGCCGGAACCCCATCCTGGCACCGTTCGCCATCATCATCGGCCTGCTGATCTGGTTCAACCTGGTCAGCCAGGTCTACCTGGTGTCGGCCGCCTGGTCAGTTGTCCGCGAAGCGGACCTCACGAGCGCGCCTGCCGGTCACGAGAAGGGGCTCTGGGGCTCCCGCCACATCCAGCCCGGCAAGACGCCCGTGGAGCGCGACGGCGGTCCCGCCGCTAGTGCCCGGCGTCCAGGTATTGGTCGGCCCAGGCAGAAATGATCCGGGCGGCACGGGCTGCCTGACCCTTGCCGGTCAGCAGGTGGTCGCTGCCTTCGAGTGAGATGAAGTTCCGCGGGTGGCGGGCGGTTTGGAAGATGGTGCTGGCGTTTTCGATGCCCACCGTGTTGTCCGTGGGGGAGTGCAGCACCATCAGGGGCTTGTGCAGTTGCCGGATGCAGTCCGTAAGGTCCGCGTTCTCCAGGTCCTCCACAAAATGCTTCCGGATCTCCACGCGTTTCCCGCCCAGATCCACTTCGGCGCTGCCCTCGCTGAGGATCCTGTCCAGGGCGGCGTCGAACACGTGCGCCACATGCTTGGGGGAGAACGGGGCACCTACGGTTGCGACGGCGTCGAGCTCGGGAATCTGCCTGGCCGCGGACAGTACGGCTGCACCGCCAAAGGAGTGGCCCACCAGCAGCGAAATTTGCTTGCCCTGCGCGCGCATGAACTCCGCAGCCCTCACCGTGTCCGCCACCTTGTGGCTGAAGGAGCCCTCGGACCAGTGGCCGGCGGACTCGCCCAGCCCCAGATTGTCGAAGCGCAGCATGCCGATCCCGCTGTCGGCCAAGGCCTTGCACATCCTGGACGCGGACGGGCTGTCCTTGCCCAGGGTGAAGCCGTGGGAGAACAGGCCCCAGCCGCGAACCGGCCCCTCCGGAAGGTCAATGATGCCGGAGAGGAGCTCGCCGGTGGTTCCTTCGAAGCTGACTTTTTCAGAGCGGGACATCGTGTGCTGCTTTCGTGGGTGCTGTCAGGAGTTAAACCACGACGGCGCCTATCACCACAAAGGTGGGAGACGCCGTCGTATGCAAAACTGAAAATTAGACCTTGCGCGAGAGGATTGCCTGCTTGACCTCGGCAATGGCCTGGGTCACCTGGATGCCGCGGGGGCATGCTTCGGTGCAGTTGAAGGTGGTGCGGCAGCGCCACACACCTTCCTTGTCGTTCAGGATCTCCAGGCGCATGTCACCAGCGTCATCACGGGAATCGAAGATGAAGCGGTGTGCGTTGACGATCGCGGCCGGCCCGAAGTACTGGCCATCGGTCCAGAACACGGGGCAGGACGAGGTGCACGCAGCGCACAGGATGCACTTGGTGGTGTCGTCGAAACGCTCGCGGTCCTCGGCGGACTGCAGGCGTTCCTTGGTGGGCTCGTGGCCCTTGTTGATCAGGAAGGGCATGACTTCGCGGAACGACTGGAAGAACGGCTCCATGTCCACAATCAGGTCCTTCTCCACCGGCAGGCCCTTGATGGGCTCGACCGTGATGGGCTTGGACGTATCCAGGTCCTTCAGGAGGGTCTTGCAGGCCAGGCGGTTGCGGCCGTTGATGCGCATGGCATCGGAACCGCAGACACCGTGGGCGCAGGAACGGCGGAACGAGACGCTGCCGTCGATTTCCCACTTGACCTTGTGCAGGGCATCCAGCACGCGGTCGGTGCCGTACATGGTCACCTTGAAGTCATCCCACGTGGCGTCCTCGGACACCTCGGGGTTGTAGCGGCGCACACGCAGCGTGACGTCGAAGGAAGGGATGTCCCCGCCCCCGCCGACGCCGGCGGGCAGTTCGATCTTTGAGGCTGGCTCAGCGAGTTCAGCGGTCATCTTAGTACTTCCTCACCATCGGCTCGTAGCGCGTAAAGACCACCGGTTTGGTGGCAAGTCGGATGCCCGCGATTGACTCGGCGGAACCATCCGCCGGTGCGTGGTCATCCTTGTACGCCATGGAGTGCTTCATGAATTTTTCGTCGTCACGTTCCGGGAAGTCCTCGCGGAAGTGTCCGCCGCGGGATTCCTCACGGTGCAGGGCCGCAACCGTCATGACCTTGGCCAGCTCCAGCAGGAAGCCCAGCTCGACAGCTTCGAGCAGGTCCAGGTTGAAGCGCTTGCCCTTGTCCTGGACGCTGATGTTCTTGTAGCGGGCTTCGAAGGACTCGATGTCCCGCAGAACCTGGTTCAGCGTGTCTGCAGTGCGGAACACCTGCATGTTGGCGTCCATGGTGTCCTGCAGGTCCTTACGGATCAGGGCCACCTTTTCGTCACCGGTGCCGTTGCGGGCAATGTTCAGCAGATCGATGGTGTAGGCCTCCGGGTCTTCGGGGAGTTCCACGAAGTCGGCGGTCTTGGAGTACTCGGCCGCTGCAATGCCGGCGCGCTTGCCGAACACGTTGATGTCAAGCAGTGAGTTGGTGCCCAGGCGGTTGGAGCCGTGGACGGACACGCATGCCACTTCACCGGCGGCGTACAGGCCCGGGATCACGGTGTCGTTGTCCTGCAGGACCTCGGCGCTGATGTTGGTGGGGATGCCGCCCATGGCGTAGTGCGCCGTGGGGAACACGGGAACCGGTTCCGTGTAGGGCTCCACACCAAGGTAGGTGCGGGCAAACTCGGTGATGTCCGGGAGCTTGGCGTCGATGTGCGCCGGCTCCAGGTGGGTCAGGTCCAGGAGGACGTAGTCCTTGTTCGGGCCGCAGCCGCGGCCTTCGCGGACTTCATTGGCCATGGAGCGGGCCACGATGTCACGCGGTGCGAGGTCCTTGATGGTGGGTGCATAGCGCTCCATGAAGCGCTCACCCTCGGAGTTACGCAGGATGGCGCCCTCACCGCGGGCTGCTTCGGAGAGCAGGATGCCGAGGCCGGCAAGGCCTGTCGGGTGGAACTGGAAGAACTCCATGTCTTCCAGCGGGATGCCGCGGCGGAAGGCGATTCCCATGCCGTCACCGGTGAGGGTGTGGGCGTTGGAGGTGGTCTTGAAGACCTTGCCCGCGCCGCCGGAGGCGAACACCACGGACTTGGCCTGGAAGACGTGCAGCTCACCGGAGGCGAGGTCGTAGGACACAACCCCGGCCACGCGCTTCTGCTTGTACGGTGTGCCGTCCTCGCGGACGGCGTCTTCCTCGACCGTCAGCAGGTCCAGGACGTAGTACTCGTTGTAGAACTCCACATTGTGCTTGACGCAGTTTTGGTACAGCGTCTGCAGGATCATGTGGCCGGTGCGGTCTGCGGCGTAGCAGGCGCGGCGGACCGGTGCCTTGCCGTGATCGCGGGTGTGGCCGCCGAAGCGGCGCTGGTCGATCCGGCCCTCAGGCGTGCGGTTGAACGGCAGGCCCATCTTCTCAAGGTCCAGCACGGCGTCGATGGCTTCCTTTGCCATCACCTCCGCGGCGTCCTGGTCAACCAGGTAGTCGCCGCCCTTGACGGTGTCGAAGGTGTGCCATTCCCAGTTGTCTTCCTCGACGTTGGCAAGGGCCGCGCACATGCCGCCCTGCGCCGCACCGGTGTGCGAGCGGGTGGGGTAGAGCTTGGTCAGTACTGCTGTGCGCGCGCGCTGACCGGATTCGATCGCGGCGCGCATGCCAGCGCCACCGGCACCGACGATGACGACGTCGTACTTATGGACCTGCATACTTTGGCGCTCTTTCTCTCAAAATTCGCAATAAAACAACGGGCAGGCGTTACCTGCGCCGCAAAACGCAGGCCGTGGCCCGTGGGGCGACGGCCAGGATGTGGCTAGGCGGGGCAGAAGCCGCCGGGCAGCGGGACACCGTTAACTACGGGGCACGGGTTGAACGTGAAGATCACCAGGGTACCCAGGACGATGATCACAGCAGTGGCCGCGTACAGGACGATCTTGAGCCAGAGACGGGTGGAGTCTTTCTCGGCGTAATCGTTGATGATGGTGCGGACGCCGTTGGTGCCGTGCAGCATGGCCAGCCACAGCATGGCGAGGTCCCAGATCTGCCAGAACGGGTCAGCCCACTTGCCGGCGACGAAACCGAAGTCGATGGCGTGGATGCCTTCGCCTACCAGGAGGTTCACGAAGAGGTGGCCGAAGATCAGCACCACCAGGACAACGCCGGAGAGGCGCATGAACAGCCACGCCAGCATTTCGAAGTTGCCCTTGGATCCGCCGCTGCGGCGGTACCGCGGTGAGATCTTCCCGCTGCGGGGGCTGTCGATAGTTGCAGTCATGGCTTAATGACCTCCAAGAGCGAGGGAAAGGTGGCGGATGGAGAAGCCGACCATCACAACTACCCACAGGGCCAGGACGGTCCACAGCATCTGGCGCTGGTACTTTGCGCCCTTCTTCCAGAAGTCCACGGCGATGATACGCAGGCCGTTGAAGGCGTGGAAAACGATGGCGGCAACCAGGCCCGTTTCACCCAGGGCCATGAGGGGGTTCTTGTATGCACCGATGACTGCGGTGTAAGCCTCGGGGGACACACGCACCAATGAGGTGTCCAGCACATGGACCAACAAGAAGAAAAAAATCACTACACCGGTAATGCGGTGTCCTACCCAGGACCACTGGCCTTCACGGCCGCGGTACAAGGTGCCAGCTGGTTTCGTCGGCACTGATAAACCTCCCTGCAACACAGCGGCGCTGGCATGAGATCCACGCGGGGGGAACGCCTGCTGCGAGAGCACTCGTAGCTCAGAGCCTAAATGTAGGCTTCGCTAACAGCTTATTCAATTTAGGAACCACTTGGTGACCCCGCAATGCCGGTGTTTTGGTTTTAATTGAGACGAAGCCCACACTTCGGGGGCCGAAGAACCTCCGCTGGCGCCGCCACAGCGGGGACCGGGAGGCCGGTCGGCTAAAGTAGGCGTTGATGAGTACAGACCAAGTGACAAGCCCGGCATCACCCCTTGACCGTTTTATCGCGGTGATTCCGGCAGGCGGAGTGGGGACCCGCCTCTGGCCCCTGTCACGTGCAGCAGCTCCCAAGTTCCTTCACGATCTCACCGGTTCGGGCAGCACGTTGCTGCGTGCCACGTATGACCGGCTGGAGCCCCTCGCGGGCCGGCGGGTCCTGGTGGTCACCGGCACCGCGCACCGGGCCGCCGTGTGCCGCCAGCTGCCTGAGGTGCAGGACGCCGACCTGGTGCTTGAGAGCGAGCCCAAGGATTCCGGCGCCGCGATCGGGCTGGCCGCCGCCATCCTGCACGAACGCGATCCGGATACCATCATGGGTTCGTTCGCCGCGGATCAGGTGATCAGCCCGGACAACCTCTTCCAGGCGGCGGTGCGCGAGGCTATTTATACGGCGGCTGCCGGCAAGATCGTGACCATCGGCATTAAACCCACGCACCCGTCCACCGGCTTTGGCTACATCCGTGCGGGGCAGGAGCTCCACATCGAAGGTGCACCCAGCGCGCAGGCCGTGGTGGAGTTCGTGGAGAAGCCGGACGAGGACGTTGCCCAGCAGTACGTGGACAGCGGCGAGTACGTCTGGAACGCCGGCATGTTCGTGGCGCCGGTGGCGTTGATGCTCAAGCACCTTGAGGCCAACCAGCCCGAGCTGTTCAAGGGTTTGCTGGAGATTGCCCAGGCCTGGGACACTCCGGACCGTGACGCCGTGACCGCCCGCGTCTGGCCTACCCTGCCCAAGATTGCCATCGACTACGCCGTGGCTGAACCGGCTGCGGCCGCCGGCGACGTCGCCGTGGTGCCGGGCACTTTCGGCTGGGACGACGTCGGGGATTTTGCTTCGGTGGGCAGGCTCAACAGCGCGCGCGAAGTGGACGACGTCACGGTCATCGGTGAGGGCGCCCGCGTCTTTACGGAGAACGCCAGCGGCGTGGTGGTTTCCGACACGAAGCGGGTGATCGCCCTGATCGGCATCAAAGACGTGGTCATCGTGGACACTGGCGATGCCCTTTTGGTGACCACCAAGGAACACGCCCAGCGGGTCAAGGGAGCCGTTGACGCGCTCAAGGCAAGCGGCGATACCGACGTTCTGTAACTCTGCAACCCTGATGACGCTATTCCCCGGACGCTCGCTAGAGTAAATGGGTGCGTAATTACACTACTGAAGCCGAGCCCACCACATTAGTGCGGCCGTGGCTGGAGCCGCTCCTGCCGGAACTGATCGATTTCCGCAGGGACCTCCACGCGCACCCGGAGCTCTCCTTCAAGGAATTCCGCACCACGGACAAACTGGCTGAGCGCCTCGAAGCGGCCGGCCTTACGCCGCGGCGGCTGGAGGGCACCGGCCTCACCGTGGACATCGGCGAGGGGCCGATTGCCACCGCCCTCCGCGGCGATATTGACGCCCTGCCGATCATCGAGGAAACCGGCCTGCCCTTTGCCTCGAGGAACCACGGCGTCACGCATGCCTGTGGTCACGACGTCCACACCGCAACCATGCTCGGCGTCGCCCTGGTTCTACAGAGCATGCACCTGGAATCGCCGCTGGGCGGCACGGTCCGCGTGATCTTCCAGCCGGCTGAAGAGACCATGCCCGGCGGCGCGCTCTCCTGCATCGAGCAGGGCGTTCTGGACGGTGTGCCGCGCATTTTCGCGCTGCACTGCGACCCAAGGATCGACGTCGGACGCATCGGTACGCGCATTGGCGCCATTACGTCCGCCTCAGACACCATCAAGATCGAACTGAGCGGCCGCGGCGGCCACACATCGCGGCCGCACCTCACCGAGGACCTGGTGTTCGCCCTCGCCCAGATCGCCGTCAACGTTCCGGCCGTGCTGTCCCGCCGGGTGGATGTCCGCAGCGGGGTGTCCGTGGTGTGGGGCCAGATCAGCGCCGGATCCGCACCCAACGCCATTCCCGGCACGGGTTACATGGCCGGCACCATGCGCTGCCTCGACCGTGACGCCTGGCACGACGCCGGTGAGCTCCTGGACGAAGTGGTGCAGCAGGTGGCCGCGCCCTACGGTGTGGACGTGCACCTGGAACACACCAGGGGAGTGCCGCCTGTGGTCAACTCCGAGCATGAAACAGCCCTGATTGAGGCGGCCGCCCGCGCCGAACTCGGTGAAAGCGCCGTGACACTGACGCCGCAGTCCATGGGCGGCGAGGACTTCGCCTGGTTCCTCGCCGAACTTCCCGGCGCCATGGTGCGTCTCGGCACCAAGACTCCCGGCGGCGAGGAATACGACCTGCACCGGGGGGACTACATCGTGGATGAACGGGCCCTGGGCCTCGGCGTCCAGGTCCTCACGGCCGCGGCACTCCGGACCATCCGCGACCTCTGATACACCCCACAATCCGCTCCGGACGGACACCTGCCGCACCCATACAGGGCGCAGCAGATGTCCGTTCGGCATTTAAACGGAACAAAGGAACACAGGTAGGTTGTGCACAATTGAATTGTGCCCTATCGTTGTGGTTGTGAATGATGCCCCCCGCCTCGACCATCAGGTCTGCTTCGCCCTCTACTCCGCCTCCCGCGCTGCCACCGCCGTCTACCGGCCGCTGCTGGAAGACCTCGGCCTGACCTATCCGCAATATCTGGTCATGCTGGTGCTGTGGGAGGCGGAACCGAAGGGCGTCAAAGAGCTTGGCGTGGACCTCGGCCTGGACTCCGGCACGCTGTCCCCCCTGCTCAAACGCCTCGAGGCGATGGAGCTGGTGGAGCGGCGCCGGTCCGCGGAGGATGAGCGCCGCGTTGAGGTCCACCTGACGCCGGCCGGCCGGGCCTTGAGCGGCAAAGCCAACGCGATTCCCCAGCGGCTCGCCGAGGCCGCCGGGCTGTCGGCGGTGGAGCTGGAGCAGCTGCGGAGCACCCTCGAACGGCTCACGGACGCCCTGCACAGCTCCCGCTGAGCGCACCATCCACTGACCCCCCAAGATTTTCCGTTATCCACAACCAACAGGACGGACCACATGAAAACCCTTTACACTGCCGAGGCCCTGGCTTCCGGCGAAGGCCGTGACGGCAACGCACGCACCAATGACGGGAAGCTGGATGTCAGCCTGGCCAGCCCGGTGGAGCTGGGCGGCAACGGCCAGGGCACCAACCCGGAGCAGCTCTTCGCAGCCGGCTACGCCGCCTGCTTCCACTCCGCGCTCCGCCTGGTGGGCCGCAAGGAGGGCGCAGACCTGACGGACTCGGCCGTGGCGGCCAAGATCCACTTTGGCGCATTGGACGGCGGCGCGGGGTACGGCCTCGCGGCGGAGCTGGAAATCGCCGTTCCCGCCCTGGACCTGGCCACCGCCGAGGCCCTGGTGGCCAAGGCGCACCAGATCTGCCCTTACTCCAACGCCACTCGCGGCAACATGACCGTAGACATCAAAATCCTGGAGTTCGCCGCATGAGCGCTGCTACATCCCTTCCCACGTCCACCCGCGAAATCCGGCTCGCATCGCGTCCGGTCGGGCGCCCGGTTCCGGAGAACTTCCGGCTCGCCGAGTCGCCGCTGCCCGAACTCCGGGACGGCCAGATCCTGGTCCGCAACCTCTTTATCTCCGTGGACCCCTACATGCGCGGCCGCATGAATGATGTGAAATCGTACTCGGCGCCGTTCGCTCTGGATGCAGCGCTCGACGGCGGCGCGGTCGGCGAGGTGATCGCGTCCGGCTCCGAGGCACGGAAGGTCGGGGACGTAGTGGTGCACCAGCTGGGCTGGCGCGAATACGCTGTCCTGGACACCGACGCAACGTCGGTTGCCCGCACGGACCTGGCTCCGGCGTCGGCCTTTCTTGGCGCGTTGGGCATGACCGGCCTGACCGCGTATGCCGGCCTGCTCAAGGTTGCTGAATTCAAACCCGGCGATGCTGTTTTCGTGTCAGGCGCCGCCGGGGCCGTGGGTTCCCTGGTGGGCCAGATCGCGAAGGCCATGGGCGCCTCGCGCGTTATCGGAAGCGCCGGAACGCCCGAAAAAGTGGCGCGGCTCCTCGAGCTGGGGTTCGACGCCGCCTTTAACTACCGGGACGCGCCTGTCCGTGACCAGCTCAAGGCAGCTACCGGCGGCAAGGGGATCGACGTGTACTTCGACAACGTCGGCGGTGACCACCTCGAAGCAGCCCTGGCGGAACTCAATGTGGGCGGACGCGTAGCCATGTGCGGGGCCATCGCTCAGTACAACTCAACCGACGCCACACCGGCTCCCCGGAACCTTGCGCTCGCCATCGGCAAGCAGCTCACTCTTCGCGGCTTCCTGGTGGGCGGGCAGCGCCAGCACCGCGCGGAGTTCTTCGAGAAGATGGCGGCCTGGCTTGCGGACGGCACCGTCCGGTACGACGAGACCGTGGTGGACGGGCTGGAGAACGCGCCGCAAGCCTTCATGGATCTGCTGGAGGGCGCCAACACGGGCAAGATGCTGGTCCGCCTCTGAGTAGTGGCGCGGTGTGTTCTACCCGTTGGTAACAAATTCTCAACGATCTTCGGGATCCGCGCGGGATGTGGTAGCCGGTGTGCTTCAGGCCACTACTGTTGCTTGTATCAGTGCGCCTCGGCGCAGTGCTGCGAAGCCATCAGTGACAACAGAATTTCAGTGTAGAAACGGACACTCATTGAATTCGAGTCGTAGCGCCACTCTCTCCTGGAGGAAATTTGAAGAACACACTGCGCACCAAGTTCAAGCGCGGCTCGACGGCCGGCGTGGCCTCAGTGGGTGCCGCGGCACTCCTGCTGACCGGCTGTGGCGCCGCACCTGAGAGCGGAAGCACCGCGTCAAACGCGGCAGCTGATTACACCGGCTGCATCGTCTCCGACTCCGGCGGATTCGATGACCAGTCCTTCAACCAGTCCTCCTACGAGGGGCTGAAGAAGACCGAGAAGGACCTGGGCATCAAGGTCAACCAGGTGGAATCGAAGACGAACAACGACTTCGAGCCCAACCTGCGCGCAATGGTCACCGCGGGCTGCAACCTCACCATCACGGTGGGCTTCCTCCTCGGTGACGCCACCAAGGCCCAGGCCACCGCCAACCCCAAGAGCCACTTCGCGATCATCGACTTTGGCTACGCTGATCCGATCAGCAACGTCAAGCCGATCATCTATGACACGGCCCAGGCCGCGTTCATGGCCGGCTACCTGGCCGCCGGTTCCACCAAGACCGGAACCGTGGCCACCTTCGGCGGCATCAAGATCCCGACCGTCACCATCTTCATGGACGGCTACGCGGACGGCGTGAAGTACTACAACGAGAAAAAGGGCAAGAACGTCAAGGTCCTGGGCTGGGACAAGGCGGCACAGGACGGCAGCTTTACGGGCGACTTCGAAAAGCAGGACGTCGGCAAGCAGCTCACCCAGAACTTCCTGGACCAGGGCGCGGACATCGTGATGCCCGTGGCCGGCCCGGTGGGCAAGGGTGCAGGCGCGGCACTGAACGAGGCCAAGGCCGCCGGCAAGGACGTCAAGCTCATCTGGGTCGACTCCGACGGCTTCCTCACGGCTCCGGACTACAAGGACATCATGCTGTCCTCGGTCATGAAGCAAATGGGCGAGGCAGTGGAGACCGTGGTGAAGGAAGACAAGGACGGCAAGTTCAGCAACACGCCGTACGTTGGCACGCTGGCTAACGACGGCGTCCAGCTGGCTCCGTTCCACAGCTTTGATTCACAGGTGCCGGCCGATCTGAAGTCCGAACTGGACCAGATCAAGAAGGACATCGTGGCCGGCAAGCTGAAGGTCGAGTCTGCGGCGAGCCCGAAGGTATAACCTCCCTCGCTAAGCGCCACCTCCCGGATGGTCATCGACTGGCCGGGCGGTGGCGCTTTTCGTTGGAAGCCTCCCCGCGCGCAACAGCCCACCCGGGACTGCAGGCACTAGGCTGGTGCTGCAGTCCCAAATCCCGTCCGGTACGGTTACGGACGCTTCGAGATTGGTCAGAGTTTTGAAACTTGAACTCAGAGGGATCACCAAACGATTCGGCTCCCTGCTCGCCAACGATCACATCGATGTGGTGGTTGAACCCGGTCAGATCCATTGTCTGCTGGGCGAGAACGGGGCCGGCAAATCCACCCTGATGAATGTGCTGTACGGGCTCTACGAGCCCACCGAGGGCGAGATCCTCGTTGATGACAAACCCGTTTCCTTCCGCGGCCCCGGCGACGCCATGGCCGCCGGGATCGGCATGGTGCACCAGCACTTCATGCTGGTGCCCGTGTTCACCGTTGCGGAGAATGTGGCCCTGGGCGCCGAAAGCACCAAAGCAGGCGGCTTCCTCAACCTGGACGACACCCGCCGCAAAATCCAGGAAATCTCGGACCGCTACGGCTTCGACGTGGACCCGGACGCGCTTGTGGAGGACCTCCCGGTGGGAGTCCAACAGCGCGTGGAGATCATCAAGGCGCTGGTTCGGGACGCGAAAGTGCTGATCCTGGATGAACCCACCGCCGTGCTGACACCCCAGGAAACCGACGAACTGCTGGACATCATGCGCCAGCTCAAGTCCCACGGCACCTCCATCGTGTTCATCTCGCACAAGCTGCGGGAAGTGAAGGCGGTCTCGGACACCATTACCGTGATCCGGCGCGGCAAAGTGGTGGGCACAGCCAATCCCGGCGATTCCACGACGGCCCTGGCCTCGATGATGGTGGGCCGCGCGGTCAACCTGACACTCGACAAGGCCCCGGCCAAGCCCCTGGAAAAGACTTTCAAGGTCAAGGACCTCACCGTCATCGCTCCGAACGGGCAGCACACGGTGGACGGCATCAGCTTCGACATTGCCCGCGGGGAGATCCTGGCCATCGCGGGAGTCCAGGGCAACGGCCAGACGGAACTTACCGAGGCCATCCTCGGACTGCAGGACCGGGTGCACGGCTCCATCCTCCTGGACAACGTGGAGCTGGTTGGCCGCAGCGTGAAGGACGTCCTCAACGCCGGCGTCGGCTTCGTACCCGAGGACCGGTCCGTTGACGGCCTGATCGGCACGTTCTCCATCGCCGAGAACCTGGTGCTTGACCGTTACGATCAGCCGCCGTTTGCCAAGGGCATCAGCATGAGCCCGGCGAAGGTCCTCGAAAACGCAAAATCCCGGATCGACGAGTTCGATGTCCGGACTCCCTCAGGTCTGCTGGCGGCCGGCACCCTGTCCGGCGGCAACCAGCAGAAGGTGGTCATGGCACGGGAACTGTCCCGGCCGCTGCGCCTCTTCATCGCCTCGCAACCTACCCGCGGTGTGGACGTCGGCTCCATCGAGTTCCTGCACAAGCGGATTGTTGCCGAACGCGATCAGGGCACGCCGGTGATGATCATTTCCACCGAACTCGATGAGGTCATGGAACTCGCCGACCGCATCGCCGTGATCTACAAGGGAAAGCTCGTGGGCATCGTCCCCGCCGGAACCGGCCGCGACGTCCTGGGGCTGATGATGGCCGGCATCCCGCAGGAGGACGCAGCCGCCACCGGTCACGGTGTTGACACCGCGCACCCCGCCCAGCCTGCCCACACAGACGCCGCAGCCGCCGAAGGCCGCGCAACCTCCAGCCCCGAAGGAGGCCACCGTGCCTGACGAGGACACCCCCAGACACGTCGACCAGCACCCCAGGACCCACGAAAAAAGCGCGGCGGCCGAAGAAACTGCCGCCGTCGTGGCCGTGGATACTGCCGGCGGCGCCATCAGCCCCTCGGCAGTGCCTGCCACCGCCCAAAGCGGAAAACTGCCCGGCGCCCCGGACACCGTGCTCCGAAAGATTTTCACCGGCAGCGGTGTGGTCTCGGTCCTTGCGGTGTTGCTGGCGCTCATCCTGGGCGGCCTGCTGATTGCCGCCACGGACGAGCGGGTGGCCACCACCTCGGGATACCTGTTCGCCCGCCCCACCGACTTCCTCGCTGCCGTCTGGAACGCCGCCACCCGGTCCTATATCGCGCTGTTCCAGGGCTCGGTCTTCAACCCCAGGGGTTCGGGCCTGGCCGTGCAGTTCGCGCCGCTGATGGAAACCCTCACCATCGCCACGCCGCTCATCACCGCGGGCCTGGGCGTTGCCCTGGCGTTCCGGGCAGGCCTGTTCAACATTGGTGCCCAGGGCCAGATCATCATGGCCGGCATCCTCGCCGCCTGGGTCGGTTTTGCCCTGCACCTTCCCCTGGGCCTGCACCTCCTGCTGGTCCTGGTGGCAGGCATTGTGGGCGGCGCGCTCTGGGGCGGGCTGGTGGGCCTGCTCAAGGCCCGGACAGGGGCCCACGAAGTCATCCTGACCATCATGTTCAACTACATCGCCCTGTACTTCCTGCGATACCTGCTGAACACTCCGGCGTTCCAGCGCCCGGGGGAGTCCAACCCCATCTCGCCCATCCTGGACCCCACTGCCGTCTACCCGCAGATCTTTGGCTCGCAGTACCGCCTGCACCTGGGCTTTCTGCTGGCCATCGCGGCCACCGTCCTGGTGTGGTGGCTCCTGAACCGCTCCACGGTCGGCTTTGAATTCCGGGCCGTGGGGGCCAACCCCAAGGCCGCCCTGACCGCCGGGATCAACGTCTCCCGCTCCACCATCCTGGTGATGGCCATCGCCGGCGCCCTGGCCGGCATGTCCGGCGTCGCCCAGGTGGCCGGCACGGAAAAGGTCCTGACCGACGGGGTCGCGGCGACGTATGGCTTCGACGCCATTACGGTGGCACTGCTGGGACGTTCGACGCCGTGGGGTACCTTCGCCGCCGGCCTGCTGTTCGGCGCCTTCCGCGCCGGCGCCGTGCAGATGCAGATCCAGACGGGAACCCCCATCGACATTGTCCTGGTGGTTCAGTCGCTGATTGTCCTCTTCATTGCGGCCCCGCCCCTGGTGCGGGCCATCTTCGGGCTCAACCCCCGCCGCAAGAAGCCGGTCAAGGCCGGCAAATCCCAGCAGGCAGCAACCACCGGAGGCGCAGCATGAGCGCAACAGCAACATCGCCCCTGCCGGGAAAGGGAACCCCCGGCACAGCGCCCCGCGCAGGCGAGGCACCGGAAACGTCCGGGAAACCGGTGATCTGGAAGACCCCTGTGGTGCTCTCCGGACTGGCCCTGGTGGCCTTCATATTCTTCGGGCTGATGGGTTCTGGGCAGACGGCCAAGTTCGGCATATCCACCGGCAGCGATTTCTTCCAGCTACCAGCCCTCGAAATCCCTGCCATGGCGGGCGGCATCGTGCTCTCAGTCCTGATGCTGGGGCTGGCGGCGTATGCCATCTACCTCAAAACCAGGAACCGGCCAACCCCGGCCTGGCTCACCATCACCTTCACCGTGCTGTTTGTGGCCGCCTTCCTGATCTGGGTTGTGGGCGGAGCACGAACCCCCAGCATCTCGCTGGCCGGGCTCATCGCCGGTTCGGTGACGCTGGCCGTTCCGCTCGTTTTCGGCTCACTGTCCGGCGTGCTGTGTGAGCGCGTGGGCGTGGTTAACATCGCCATCGAGGGTCAGCTCCTCGGCGGTGCGTTCACGGCGGCCATCGTGGCCAGCGTTACCCAAAACCCGTTCGTGGGCCTGCTGGCGGCCGCCGTCGCCGGCGCGGCAGTATCCATGGTGCTGGCAGTATTCAGCATCAAGTACCTGGTCAACCAGATCATTGTGGGTGTGGTGCTCAACGTCCTGGTTTCGGGCGTGACCGGCTTCCTGTTCAGCACCGTTATGCAGGAGAACAAAGCCAGGTTCAACTCCCCGCCCGGCCTGGACATTGTCGAGATCCCGGTCCTCTCCAGCATTCCCATCCTCGGCCCCATCCTGTTCAAGCAGTCCGTGGTGGGGTACCTCATGTACGTCGCCGTCATCGTGGTCTGGGTGGGGCTGTTCAAGACCAAGTGGGGCCTGCGCGTCCGCGCCGTCGGGGAACATCCCCAGGCCGCGGACACCATGGGCATCAAGGTCAACGCCACGCGCTTCTGGAACGTGACCCTGGGAGGTGCCATCGCGGGCATCGGCGGGTCCTTCTTCACCCTCGTGGCGATCGACAGCTTCACCAAAGAGATCTCCGGCGGCCGAGGCTTCATCGCCCTGGCCGCCCTGATCTTTGGCCGGTGGAACCCCATCGGTGCGTTCTTCGCCGCCCTGCTGTTCGGTTTCGCGGACAACCTGCAGAGCATCGTGACCATCATCGGAACCCCGGTGCCCAGCCAGTTCATGGCCATGCTGCCGTACCTGGTCACCGTGCTCGCCGTTGCCGGGCTCGTTGGCCGGTCACGGCCGCCGGCGGCCAGCGGCATCCCCTACGTCAAGGGATGACGGCGATGGAAGCCGGCATCATCGACTGGGATTTGCTCAGGGCAGAGGCAACGCGGGCCATGGAGAACGCTTATGCCCCCTATTCGAAATATCCGGTCGGGGCAGCCGCCCTCACCGCCGACGGAAGGCTGATCAGCGGCTGCAACGTGGAGAACGCCAGCTACGGGCTGACGCTTTGCGCGGAATGCGTCCTGGTGGGAAACCTGCAGATGACCGGCGGCGGCCAGCTGCGCGCCTTCTACTGCGTGGACGCCGCCGGCAACGTGCTGATGCCGTGCGGCCGCTGCCGGCAGCTGCTTTACGAGTTCCGGGCTCCGGCCATGGAACTCATGACCACCCAAGGCATCAAGACGATGGACCAGGTGCTGCCCGACGCATTTGGTCCCCAACATCTGGAGGACTCCGGTGACACAGGTAACTGAAGCGTTCGACGCCGTCGACATTATCCGTACCAAGCGGGACCGCGGGGTCCTCAGCCCGGAGCAGATCGACTGGACCATCGATGCCTATACCCGCGGAGCCATTGCGGAGGAGCAGATGGCCGCGCTGAACATGGCCATCCTGCTCAACGGCATGGACCGCGCAGAGATTTCCCGCTGGACTGCCGCCATGATCGCCTCCGGGGAGCGGATGGACTTCAGCGGCCTCCGGCGGCCCGACGGCGGCACGAAGGTTACCAGCGACAAGCATTCCACCGGGGGAGTCGGGGACAAGATCACCCTCCCGCTGGCCCCGCTGGTCGCCGTGTTCGGCGTAGCCGTCCCGCAACTGTCCGGCCGCGGACTCGGCCACACCGGCGGCACCCTGGACAAGCTGGAATCAATTCCGGGCTGGCGCGCCGAGCTGAGCAACGACGAAATGATGGCTCAGCTGCAGGACGTGGGCGCCGTGATCTGCGCGGCGGGAGCCGGACTGGCGCCGGCAGATAAAAAGCTCTATGCCCTGCGCGATGTCACGGGCACGGTGGAAGCCATCCCGCTGATTGCCTCCTCGATCATGAGCAAAAAGATCGCCGAGGGGACGGGCTCACTGGTCCTCGACGTCAAAGTGGGCAGCGGGGCCTTCATGAAGGACGAGGCACGGGCGCGGGAGCTGGCGGAAACCATGGTGGCGCTGGGTAAGGACGCGGGCGTCAACACCGTGGCGCTGCTGACCAACATGAGCACGCCGCTCGGGCTGACGGCCGGCAACGCGATCGAGGTCGAGGAATCCGTGGAAGTCCTGGCCGGCGGCGGCCCGGAGGACGTGGTGGAGCTGACGGTCCGGCTGGCCGAGGAAATGCTGGCATGCGCCGGCGTCCGCGATGCCGATCCCCGCGCCGCCTTGAAGGACGGCCGGGCCATGGACGTCTGGAACAGGATGATTGAGGCGCAGGGAGGTGACCCGAGGGCCAAGCTGCCGGTAGCCAGGGAATCCGAGGTCATCTATGCGCCGGCCGACGGAGTCCTTGTGGAACTCGATGCCCTCGCCGTCGGCGTGGCCGCGTGGCGCCTCGGCGCAGGCCGCGCCCGTAAGGAGGACGCGGTACAGGCAGGGGCCGGGATCCGCATGCACGCGAAGCCCGGCGCGCAGGTCCGGGCCGGTGAACCGCTCCTGACGTTGCTCACCGATACTCCGGAAAAGTTTGCGCGCGCCAAGGAATCCCTTGAACATGCGGTCACCATCGCCCCTGAAGGGTCCCGCCCGGCACAACGGCTGATCATCGACCGAATAGCATAGAGAAAATGCAGGCCATCAATGACTTTATCCTCGCTGCCGCCGGGCAGCCCTGGGTGCTGCTCCTCGTTTTGGCATGCTGCCTCATTGACGGCTTCTTCCCGCCGATCCCCAGCGAATCGGTGGTGGTGGGCCTCGCTGCCGTGGCAGCCACCGCCGACGTTCCCAACCCGTGGCTGCTGATGGCCATGGCGGCCCTGGGCGCCTTCGCGGGCGACAACATCGCCTACCTCATCGGACGGCGGGCGGGCACAGCCCGGTGGAGGTGGCAGCGAGGGCCCCGGATGCAAAGCGCGTTCCGGTGGGCCGGTACGGAGCTCAGGAAACGGCCGGCATCTCTGGTCCTTGTGGCGCGGTTTATCCCGATCGGCCGGGTGGCGGTGAATCTGACCGCCGGCGTGACGCACTACCCGCATCTCCGGTTCGTCGGCCTGACTGTCCTTTCGGCAACCCTCTGGGCGTCCTACTCGGTAGGGATCGGCCTGTTCTTTGGCCAGTGGTTCGAGAGCAACCATTTCCTCGGCGCGGTCATCGCCATTGTGTGCGCCGTGGGCCTGGGAATAGTTGTGGACCTGGTCATCAACCGCATCCGCGGCAAGGTTCCGGTGGTGGAGCGCCTGAAGGACCCCGACGTGCAGGAATGACCGGGTGCGGGCGTAGCGGAGGGCATCCCGGCCATGGGACACTAAAGAGCGATATATCTCACGTCCAGCTGCAGCATTTTTTCGTCTAGGAGCAACACCCGCGTGGAGTTTATAAATGAAGCCGTGCTCCATGCGGCGGGCCAGTGGTGGATCTACCCCGTCCTGCTCGTGTTTTTCTTTGTCGACGGCTTCGCCATGGTGGTCCCCAGCGAGACCCTGATCGTGGCGCTTGCAGCGTTTTCCAGGCACAGCGGCGAACCCAACATGTGGATTTTGGGTGCTACCGCGCTGGTTGGCGCCATGGCCGGCGACAATATGGCCTTTATGCTCGGCCGGAGGATCGGCCTCGAACGCTGGAAGTGGATGCGCCGGCCCAAAATCCAGAAAGCGTTCGGCTGGGCCCGCTATGAACTCGACAAACGCGGCGCCGTCCTGATTTTCACCGCCCGCTACATCCCGTGGGGCCGCGTGGCAGTGAACTACGTTGCCGGCAGCACAGGATTCGGGCACCGCCGCTTCTTCCTGCTGGATGCTTTTGCCTGCCTCACCTGGGTGGGTTATTCCATCGGCATCGGCCTGCTGGCCAGTTCCTTCCCCTGGCTCCACCACAACCCGCTGCTCAGCGCCGGCATCGCCGTGGTGTTCGCGATCGTGCTGGGCGTCCTCATCGACCACCTGCTGCGGTGGTGGCATAACCACCTGGCCAGCAAGGATGCTAAAACCGTGGACGAATGGCTCGACGGCGGCCCGGACGGGACCCTGCCCCCGCACACCGGAGCTGCCCCGCTGCTGGCCCCCGCATCGGCCGAGGCCGAGCACGGAAAGTAGCGGCTGGCATAAGCTGCCTGCCGACCCTAAGGTTGGAAGGTGACTGAGCCCATTGTTGACGCTGCCCCTGCCATCGATTTCGACCTGAAGAGCCTGCCGAAGGTTTCCCTTCACGACCACCTGGACGGTGGTCTCCGCCCTGCCACCATCATCGAACTGGCGCAGGCTGTCGGCCACACGCTCCCGTCCACCGATCCTGTGGCCCTGGGCCAATGGTTCCGTGAATCAGCCGACTCCGGCTCGCTGGTCCGGTACCTGGAGACCTTCGACCACACGGTCGCCGTGATGCAGACCAAGGAAGGCCTGTTCCGGGTGGCCAAGGAATTCGTGGAGGACCTCGCGGACGACGGCGTGGTGTACGGCGAAGTGCGCTGGGCACCGGAGCAGCACCTCCAGCAGGGCCTCTCCCTTGACGAGGCCGTCGAAGCAGTGCAGGAAGGCCTCGAAGCCGGCGTGGACGCCGTGGCGGAAACCGGCCGCGAAATCCAGGTGGGCCAGCTCATCACCGCCATGCGCCATGCCGACCGCGGGCAGGAAATCGCCGAACTGGCCGTGCGCCACCGCAACAAGGGCGCCGTGGGCTTTGACATCGCCGGTGCCGAGGACGGCTTCCTGCCGTCCCGGTTCAAGGAGGCGTTCACCTACCTGGCCCAGAACAACTTCCCCGCTACCGTGCACGCCGGCGAAGCCGCCGGACTCGAAAGCATCCAGTCCGCCCTGGTGGACGGCCGGGCCCTGCGCCTGGGCCATGGCGTCCGCATCGCTGAGGACATCATGGTGGAGTTTGACGACGAAGACGACGCCGAGGCCGACGGCGGGGAGGACAGCATTGGCCTGGTCACCCTGGGCGACCTCTCCAGCTGGATCCGGGACCGCGGGATCGCCCTGGAGATCTGCCCTTCCTCGAACCTCCAGACCGGTGCGATCGCCGGTTTCGGTGAGGGCATCGAGAGCCATCCGCTGGACATGCTCTACCAGCTGGGCTTCAACGTCACCATCAACACCGACAACCGGCTGATGAGCGGTGTCACGCTGACCGACGAGTTCGAGCTCCTTGTTGAGACTTTCGACTACGACCTCGATGACCTGCTGGAGCTGACCCTGAACGCCGCGGAGGCATCATTCCTGCCGCTGGAGGAGAAGGAAGCGCTGGTGGAGTACATCAACGACACCTACGCCAACCTTGGCTGACCAGCTTCCCGTCGAACGCCTGGTCAGGGTGATAGCCGAACTGCGGGAGCACTGCCCGTGGATGGCAGCCCTGACGCATGCCTCCTTGGTGGAGTATCTCCTGGAGGAAGCCTTCGAAGTTGCCGAGACCATTGAAACCGGCGCCGATGACGCCGAGCTCCGCGGGGAGCTGGGGGACGTGCTGCTGCAGGTGGTGCTGCACGCCCGGCTCGCCGAGGAGCGCGGCTCTTTTACGTTCGACGACGTCGCGCGCGGACTCACTGCCAAGATGGTCCGGCGCAACCCGCACGTCTTCCGGGCCGACGGCACCCTGCAGGACAGTTTCCCCGCCACGGTTGATGAGATCGTCCGGAAATGGGACGCAGTCAAGAGTTCGGAGCGGCCGGAAGGCCGTGGCCCCCACGAAGGGATCCCCGACGCCCTGCCCGCACTGGCCAAGGCGCAGAAGTTCATCGACCGGGCAGGCCGCGCAGGATCACCTGTTCCGGCGGGTGAGCTGGCCGAAACCCCGGACGTCACCTCCGAAGCCGAGCTGGGGGAGCTGCTGCTGGCCGTCGTCGGCTCCGCGCATGCCCGGGGATTCGACGCGGAGCGGGCCCTGCGCGGCGCAATCCGCCGGCGGTTCGGCCCGCCATCATGACGTCCGGGTGACGGATGGCGTTCCGTAACGTCCGCCACTCTCGACTACGCTAGTCCCTGACGACGACGTCCCAGTGATTCCGCCAATTTTCAGCTGTTAGACCCACCAAAAATCGCCCCCAAGGAGCAAATCCATGGCGCTTATCGATGCCATCCACGCCCGCGAGATCCTCGATTCCCGAGGCAACCCGACCGTAGAAGTTGAAGTCCTGCTCTCCGACGGCCAGATCGGCCGTGCAGCAGTTCCCTCCGGAGCCTCCACCGGCGAACACGAAGCCGTTGAGCTTCGTGACGGCGACAAGGGACGTTACCTCGGCAAGGGCGTCCAGAAGGCCGTTGACGCCGTCATCGACCAGATCGCTCCCGCCCTGATCGGCTTCGACGCCACGGACCAGCGCAGCATCGACCAGGCCATGCTGGACCTGGACGGCACCCCCAACAAGAGCAAGCTCGGCGCGAACGCCATCCTGGGCGTGTCCCTGGCCGTGGCCAACGCCGCCGCCGCCTCCGCGGACCTGCCGCTCTACAAGTACCTCGGCGGCCCCAACGCGCACGTCCTCCCCGTCCCGCTGATGAACATCCTCAACGGTGGCTCACACGCGGATTCCGACGTCGACATCCAGGAATTCATGATCGTCCCCATTGGCGCGGAGACCTTCTCCGAGGGCCTTCGCTGGGGCGTTGAGGTCTACCACAACCTCAAGTCCGTGCTGCAGGCCAAGGGCCTCTCCACCGGCCTGGGCGACGAGGGCGGCTTCGCGCCGAACCTCCCCTCCAACCGCGCCGCGCTGGACCTGATCCAGGAAGCCATCAAGAACGCCGGCTACACCCCGGGCAAGGACATCGCGCTGGCCTTGGATGTCGCCTCCTCCGAGTTCTTCAAGGACGGCGCCTACCAGTTCGAGGGCAAGGCACTCTCCGCCACCGAGATGAGCGCTTACTACGCCGAGCTCGTTGCCGACTACCCGCTGGTGTCGATTGAGGACCCGCTGGACGAAAACGACTGGGACGGCTGGAAGACCCTCACCGACAGCATCGGCGACAAGGTCCAGCTCGTCGGTGATGACCTCTTCGTCACCAACCCTGCCATCCTGCAGCGCGGCATCGACACCAGGACGGCCAACTCGCTGCTGGTGAAGGTCAACCAGATCGGTTCACTGACCGAGACCCTGGACGCCGTTTCCCTGGCCCAGCGCGCCGGTTACACCACCATCACCTCACACCGCTCCGGCGAGACCGAGGACACCACCATTGCTGACATCTCCGTTGCCACCAACGCGGGACAGATCAAGACCGGTGCCCCGGCCCGCTCCGAGCGCGTTGCCAAGTACAACCAGCTGCTGCGCATCGAAGAAGAACTCGACGACGCCGCACGTTACGCCGGCCGCAGCGCGTTCCCGCGTTTCAAGGGCTAGTAGCCGCGTAAATCTCTGACCGGTGGCTATGGTTGAAAGACCATAGCCACCGGTTTTGTTTTGAGGCAGGCCGCACGTTTCAGG
Organism: Pseudarthrobacter naphthalenicus; assembly: GCF_029076445.1. Taxonomy (GTDB): domain Bacteria; phylum Actinomycetota; class Actinomycetes; order Actinomycetales; family Micrococcaceae; genus Arthrobacter; species Arthrobacter naphthalenicus. Next base: position 243,693 of record NZ_JARESG010000002.1, on the reverse strand, counting down.
AGTGTCATGGCTACCCGCCGTCCCAAAGTTCCCAAAGCAGCTTCCCCACAGCGCGGCACAGCGGATCGTCCCCAGGAAGCCGCCGCGGACACCGCTGACGTGATCCGCGCCCAATTTGGCGGGACGAAGGGCGGCGCCGCCGCTGGCACGGCCGGCCGGCCGGCGGGTGCCGCTGCCCATCCAGGAGCCTCTTCCAGAGCCCCGGGCGCCACGAAGGGCACTCCTGCCACGGGCGCCCCGTCAAAGGGCACCCCGTCGAAGGGCACCTCGTCGAAGGGCACCTCTCCCAAGGGAACTTCTGCAAAAGGCCGCCCGGGCACAAAAGTGCGGGGGAGCAGCGGGTCCGGCCCGGGCGGAACGCCGAAGGGCGAGGAGGCGGAGGAAACCCAGCCCGTCCCCGCCAAAGCCTTTTCCGGGCGCATGCTGGCACTGGCCGTGGTGATGATCGCGATCACCATCATGCTTGCGCCCACGGTCAAGATCTTTTTCGACAAACGTGCCGAACTGACCGCCCTGAGCGATGACATCGCCGCCCGCCAGGCCGAGGGGGACAGGCTGCGCCAGCAGATCTCGCGGTGGCAGGATCCCAACTATGTGAAACAGCAGGCCCGCGACCGCATTAACATGGTTATGCCGGGCGAAACCGGTTACTGGGTCTTCGGCAGTGATTTGCCGGCAGGATCAAGCAGTAGCCAGAACGCCGCAGCAGCGCAAGACCCCGCCGATCTGCCCTGGGTGGATTCCCTGTGGGAGTCCGTCAGGCGCGCGGCCACAGACTGAACCACCAGAGGAAGGATGGCCGCGCCAGTGGAAGCACACACGGCAACTGAGCCGGAGAAATCCCGCCAGCCATCAGCACACGATCTTGAAGTACTCAGCAGGCAACTGGGACGGCCGGTGCGCGACGTCGTGGAAATCCCGGCCCGCTGCGTTTGCGGCAACCCCCTGGTGGCCGCAACGGCGCCGCGCCTGGGCAACGGCACGCCGTTCCCCACCACTTTCTACCTGACGCACCCGGTCATCACCTCGGCAGTCTCCCGGCTCGAAGCCGCCGGCCTGATGAACGAGATGAATGAGCGGCTCACCTCGGACGAGCCCCTGGCAGCCGCCTACCGTGCCGCCCACGAGGACTACCTTGCGGCCCGAGCCGGGATCGGCGAGCGGGCGGGCATCGGTGCCGTGCCGGAGATCGACGGCATCTCCGCCGGCGGCATGCCCACCCGCGTGAAATGCCTGCACGTGCTGGTGGGTCATTCCCTGGCCGCCGGGCCGGGCGTGAACCCCCTGGGTGATGAGGCGATCGCGGGCATCAGCGAGTGGTGGACCGCGGACCGATGCTACTGCGACGGCGCCTGGGATACAGCCGGGGAAGCCCCGTCCCGGGACCTGAGCCGCCACGGACCCCAGGGCCTGCCGGACATCGTGGGCCGGCCGGCCCCGGTCCGGAAAACCTCACGCAGCCCGGAAACCAGCCAGTGACCCGCGTCGCCGCCATCGACTGCGGAACCAACTCCATCCGCCTGCTGATCGCGGATGTGGACCGCAGTAACGGTGCCCCCAGGCTCACGGACGTGGTCCGGGAAATGCGTGTGGTCCGCCTCGGCCAGGGCGTGGATGCCACCGGCGAGCTTGCCCCGGATGCCCTCGAACGCACTTTTGCAGCCACCGCCGACTACGCCCGGCTGATCCGTCAACACGGCGCCACGGCAGTGCGGTTTGTTGCCACGTCCGCGAGCCGGGACGCGCGCAACCGCCACGTTTTTGTGGACGGAGTCCGGACCCTGCTCGGAGTCGAGCCTGAGGTCATCTCGGGAGAGGAAGAGGCTGCCCTCTCCTTCGCCGGGGCCAGCAGCGTCCTGCCCATTCACGACGGCGACCAGGTCCTGGTGGTTGACCTCGGCGGCGGCAGCACCGAATTCGTCCTTGGCACCGCATCCGGTGTCACGGCCGCCAAATCCGTGGACATCGGCTGCGTCCGCCTGACGGAACGGCACCTTCGCGACGATCCGCCCACGGCGGAACAGATCGCCGCCGCAGTAGCAGACGTGGACGCCGCGATAACCCGCGCAGGCCAGGACGTTCCGCTGGAACGCGCCACCGCCGTCGTCGGCGTTGCCGGGTCCATCACCACCATCACCGCGCACGCCCTGCGGCTGCCGGAATATTCGCCGGCCGCCATCCACGGAGCCGAACTGCCACTCAGCACTATCACCGAGGCCTCCGCCGATCTCCTGGCGATGACCCGGGCCGCCCGCGCGGAGCTGCCTTACATGCACCCCGGCCGGGTGGATGTCATGGGCGCCGGCGGGCTGGTGTGGCGGCGGATCCTTGAGCGTCTGCACGACCTCAGCGCCGGCCGGATCGGCACAGCCACGGCCAGCGAACACGATATTCTTGATGGAATTGCCCTGAGCCTTAACTGACACCGGGCAGCCGCGCACCAAGCAGGGGAATCCAGATGACCAGAGCAACAGCCCGGTTCCGCCGGACCGCCTCCTCGCTCCTGGCGATAACCCTCGCAGGCGTCAGCCTGGCCTCAGGCCTGGTGCTGGCGCCCGCCGCCCAGGCGGACGACGTGCGCGACAAACAGTACTGGCTGGACGAATCCGGGATCACCAAGGCCTGGGACGTCTCCAAGGGCGCCGGCGTCAAAGTCGCCGTGATCGACAGCGGCGTGGACGCGGGCCACCCGGACCTGAAAGGGGCAGTCACCGGCGGGTATGACGCCTCCGGGGCAGGCACCGCCAACGGGCAGAAGACCCTCGGTGTCAAGCCCGAACACGGCACGCTGGTAGCCACTATGCTGGCCGGCCGCGGCCACCAGACCCTCACGCCCACACCCACACCCGGCGCCACCCCGTCACCGGCCACCAGCCCGTCAGCTGTCGGTCCGGACGGCATTGTGGGCGTGGCGCCGGAGGCGGAGATCCTGTCAGTCTCCACCTGGCTGGGATCTGCAAACCCCGCGGGCAAGAGCGACCAGGACCAGATTCCCGAGGCCGTCCGCTGGGCCGTGGATAACGGTGCCGGGGTCATCAACATCTCCCTGGGCAGCACGACTCCGCAGTGGCCCCAGAGCTGGGACGCTGCTTTCCTGTACGCCGAACAGAAAGACGTGGTGATCGTTGCCGCTGCCGGAAACCGGGTGGGCGGCAACCTCCAGGTGGGCGCCCCTGCCACCATTCCCGGCGTCCTGACCGTCGCCGGCCTGGACCGCAAGGGCGTGGCGAGCGTCGACTCGTCCTCGCAAGGGATCAGTATCGGCGTGGCCGCCCCGGCAGAGAACCTCCAGGGCGGTCTGCCCGGCGGCGGCTATGCCGAGTGGGCCGGCACCTCGGGCGCTGCTCCGATCGTGGCCGGGGTGGCAGCCCTGGTCAGGTCCAAGTGGCCGGCCATGAGCGCGAAGCAGGTCATCAACCGGATTGTGAGCACCGCCAGGGACGCCGGCCCCGCCGGGAAGGACCCGCTGTACGGCTATGGCGTGCTGAACGCCGAGGGAGCGCTGAAGGATTCGGTACCGGAAACGGCGGTCAACCCGCTGGGCTCCATTGCTGACTGGATCCGGGTGCACCGCCGCGGGAACCTGGCCACGCCGGCCCCGCTTCCCAGCGCCGACGTTGCCAGCGCCGTTCCCACCCTGCCCGACCCCACGGTGCCCGCCGTGGTGCCTCCCTCGCAGCGGGACAGCGCCATCAGCGCCGCGGTGGTCATCGGTTCAGCGTTGCTGTTTGTGGTGATCATCGCCGTGGCCGCGTTCCAGTTGCGCCGGGCCGCCAAGGACCCGCGCCTGGCCCGGGACGATCCGGACACCGGAGCCCTCGATACCGCGGATTCCCAGGGCCAACACAGTTAGTGAAGATTTTCACAAACTACTGTATCCTTGAGAAATGGCAACCACCCCAGAGCTCCAGGACCGTCCCAGGGTACTCGTCGTCGGCGGCGGGTACGTCGGCCTGTACGTAGCACTCAAACTGCAGAAGAAGATCGCGAATGCCGGTGGCATCGTCACCCTCGTGGATCCACTGCCCTACATGACTTACCAGCCCTTCCTGCCCGAAGTTGCCGGCGGCAACATCGAGGCCCGCCACGCCGTGGTGTCCCACCGTCAGCACCTGAAACAGACTGAACTCATCCAGGGCAGCGTCACCTCCATCGACCACGCCAACCGCACCGCCGTCGTGGCACCTGCGGACGGCGGACCCCACATTGAAGTCCCGTACTTTGACATCGTGGTCTCCGCAGGCGCTATCACCCGCACGTTCCCCATCAAGGGCCTCGCGGACAAGGGCATCGGCCTGAAGACCATCGAAGAGGCTGTGGCCCTGCGCAACAAGGTGCTGGAGCGGATCGAAGCCGCCTCCACCATCACGGACCCTGCCGCCCGCGCCAAGGCCCTGACCTTCGTTGTGGTCGGTGGCGGCTTCGCCGGTATCGAGTGCATCACCGAAATGGAAGACCTGGCGCGCGCCGCTGTGCGGAACAACCCACGCATCAAGCAGGAGGAAGTCCGCTTCGTCCTGGTTGAAGCCATGGGCCGCATCATGCCCGAGGTCACCGCACCCCAGGCCGAATGGGTAGTGGAGCACCTTCGCAGCCGCGGCATCGAGGTCCTGCTGAACACTTCGCTGGACAGCGCCGAAGGCGCCCTGAAGCTCATCAACCTCCCGGACAAGACCCTCGCCCAGGAATTTGAAGCCGACACGCTCGTCTGGACTGCCGGCGTGCAGGCCAACCCGATGATCCGTTCCTCCGACTTCCCGCTGGAGCCCCGCGGCCGCGTCCGCGTCCTCCCGGACCTGCGTATCTCCGGCGACGAAGGCATCGTTGAGAACGCCTGGGCTGCCGGCGACATCGCCGCCGTGCCGGACCTCTCGGGCAGCGGCCTGCCGGATGGCACCTGCGTCCCCAACGCCCAGCACGCACTTCGCCAGGCCAAGCGCCTCGCCAAGAACCTGTGGGCTTCCCGCTGGGACAAGCCGCTGAAGGACTACAAGCACAAGAACCTTGGCGCCGTGGCCGGATTCGGTGAGTGGAAGGGTGTCGCCAACATCAACCTCATCGGCCGCATCGGGCTCAAGGGCCCGCTGGCGTGGCTGGCACACCGCGGCTACCACGGCATGGCCATGCCCACCGTGGAGCGCAAGGTCCGCGTGATCATGGGCTGGATCCTGGCATTCTTCATGGGCCGCGATACCACGCAGCTGATCGACCTGGACAACCCGCGCGGAGCGTTCGTGGCGGCCGCCACGCCGGCGCCCAAGCCTGCCGCAGCCCCCGTGGCTGCGCCGGCTGCCCCTGAGGCCTCAGCCGGCGCGGCAAAGCCCGGTTCCGCCGCCGCCACCAGCGTGGATCCCAAGCAGTCAGTCACCGCAGACGCCAAGTAGCGTCTTCGGTACCGCAGCCTCCTGCTGCACCGAGATAACGCCCGACGGCGGCCGCCCCTTCCGGGGGACGGCCGCCGTTTTGCGTGTCCCGGCAAGTCTGCCTTCGGCGCCCTTCCTTTTAGACTGTCAGGATGACTGGCGAAACCAACCTCCAGGCCCTGCTCGCAACGCTGCACCCCGTGCTCCGGGACGGCGAATATGTCTGCGTCCCGTGGCGGCACGGCAGGCCGCTGGATCCTGAAATCCAGGCAGCGGTGCGGGAAGCCGAGGGCCTCACGGTGGTCCTGCCGCGCGAGGCCGCGGATGGTTTGGGTCTTCCCTACGACTTCGTGGGTGCCTGGATCACCCTGCAGGTGCACTCTGAACTGGACGCTATTGGGCTGACGGCGGCCGTCGGAAAGGCGCTGACGGATGCCAGGATCAGCTGCAACGTGCTGGCGGGGCTCCGCCACGACCACCTGCTGGTGCCGGTAGCGGACGCGCCGCGCGCCCTCGAAGTCCTCCATGAATTGTCAGCTGCCAGCCTGAACCAGCCGAAGCCGGAGCTGGTCCTTCGGAACGGGACGCCCGCGGACAGGGACAGGATCCTCGCGCTGACGGCCGAAGCATTCGCCGTCTCGCCGGTCACCGGCCTGGCGGTGGAGGGCGAACCGCTTGAAGTTGACATGCTGCGCCGGCTCTTCGACTGCGCCGAGTACCTGCCTGAATTCAGTGTGGTGGCGGAGCTGGCGGGTGAAGTGGTGGGCCACGTCATCAGCACCCGCGGTTGGGCGGGTGACTACGGACTGCTGGGGCTCGGACCCATTGGCGTCACGCCCCGACTCCAGCGGCACGGCATCGGCACCGCACTGATGAAGGACACGATCGCCCGGGCCAACGCAGCCGGGGAGGGCGGCATTGCGCTGCTGGGCAGCCCCGAGTACTACGCCCGGTTCGGGTTCGTCCCGGCAGCCTCCTTCGGCGTCCTGCCGCCGGATGAGTCCTGGGGCGAGAAGTTCCAACTGCTGCCGCTGGCACTTTGGCCCGGCGGAGTCCATGGCACTTTCCGGTATGCCGCACCACTGGCAGGCTGATCACGGGATACCATTGACCGGGCGCCCCAGTAGCCCAATTGGCAGAGGCAGCGGACTTAAAATCCGCGTGTTGTGGGTTCGAGTCCCACCTGGGGTACACACTCTCTTTTAAGGCACCCTCCTGCGCGCCTGCCTGCCTCCACCGGCGCCTCCAGAGGCCGGACCGGCCGGCTACCCTCACGCCTCCTGCTGACGGCTTGATTTCGCATATGCAACTACTGTTATAAGGATGTGACCTCAGTCACTTATATCCGCGGCATATTTGCATTATTTTGAAGCTAAATCAGGAGCCCCTGATCCACGTTCGCATCCAGTTTTCGCCACACCCTCCCGGCAATGTGTTTCACGACACACTTTTGGGAGTAGTCTCAGGAAACAATTTCGGAAGTACGCGTAAGCTGCCTCGGTCATCCGCAGCAGTCGAGATAATCCGGCTCGGAAGGTAAATAAATGTACCGAAAGAAAGTCATCACGGCGTGGGCGGCGGCAGCCACCCTCACCCTGGCCCTCTCGGGTTGTGCCAATCAGGCCGGCCCCGCCCCCAGCGAAACCTCCGGAGCCTCCGGCAAGGTGAACATTCCGGCAATTTCCAAGGTGGATGTGCCTTCCGGTGCTGTCCTGCCGAAGGGCGACGGCAAAGCGACCTGTGCCGCAACAACGACGTTGGCGTACGCAGGCGCACAGACCGGAGCGAATGCCCAGCTCGGTGTGAACATCTTCAACGGCATCCAGCTGGCCATCAACCAGCACAATGCCGCAAACCCCGGCTGCCAGGTCCAGTTCAAGAAGTTCGACACGGAAGGTGACCCCAACAAGGCCACCGGCCCTGTCACCCAGCTGGTCAGTGAACCCGAGATTGTGGGCGTCATCGGTCTCCCGTTCTCGGGGGAGTCCAAGGCGACCGGCAACATTTTCGAGCAGAAGGGCCTGGTGCACATCACCCCGTCCGCAACCAACCCCGGCCTTACTGAGAACGGCTGGACCACGTTCTTCCGCGGCCTGGGTAACGACGCCGTTCAGGGCCCGGCTGCCGCCAAGTTCCTGACCGGCAAGCTGGGCGCCAAGAAGGTTTACCTCGTTCAGGACGACTCCGATTACGGCATCGGACTTGGCACGTCAACCTCCGCCGGGCTCGGCAGTGCACTGGTCGGGACCGAGAAGGTCACCACCGGCCAGAAGGACTTCTCGGCAGTGATCTCCAAGATCATGAATGCCAAGGCCGATGCTGTGTTCTACTCCGGCTACTACGCTGAGGGCGCACCGTTCGACCAGCAGCTCTCGGGCAAGGGGTTCACCGGCACCTTCGTGGCACCTGATGGTGTGAAGGATGATCAGTTCATCAAGCAGGCCGGTGACGCTTCCAACAACGCGTACTTCACCTGCCCGTGCATCCCTGGCGAACTGATTCCCGATTTCGCCTCTGCCTACAAGGAAGTCTCGAAGGGCGCCGAGCCGGGAACCTATTCCATCGAAGGCTACGACGCGGCTACGGTGCTCCTGTCGGGTATCGACGCCGGTAAGCAGTCCCGGGCCGACCTTCTGTCCTGGGTCAAGACCTATGACAAGGACGGCCTGAGCAAGCACTACAAGTGGGACGCCAAGGGCGAGCTCCAGGCACCGACTGTGTACGGCTACAAGGTCGAGAACGGCAAGATCGTTCCGATTGGACCAATCGGCGAGTAGTCGCCGCCTTAGAGTAAACCGGCTGTGGGGCCAGCATTAGCCGGCCCCACAGCCTTTTCCTGACCTAACGCCTGACAGGAAGTCCTGATGCTCCCACTCCTCGTCCACCTGCCGCTGGAAAACGACTGGATCTCTTTCGACGTCCCGTCCCTCATGGAGAATTTCTGGAGCGCAACGTTTGACGGCCTGACGTTCGGTGCGATATACGCACTCGTGGCGTTGGGCTACACGTTGGTCTACGGCGTCCTGAATCTCATCAACTTTGCGCACTCGGAAGTATTCATCGTGGGCTGCTACGCAGTCTTCTTCACCCTCAGCGGCTTGGGCTTCGGCCCGTCGGTCCCGCGGCTGGACATCTGGGCCATCATCCTGAACCTCATCCTTGCCCTGGTGGTGGCCATGGTTGCGTCCGCCCTGACGGCTTTCGTCCTTGAGCGCGTGGCCTACAAGCCGCTCCGGAAGCGAAATGCCCCGCGCCTCGTCTTCCTGATTACCGCCATCGGAGCATCGTTCACCATCCAGTACCTGATCTACCTGTGGCGCGGTCCCAGCCCGGAGCTGGCACTGACCATGTTCCGGCCCACCCCCATCTTCGATGTCTTCGGAACCATCGTGGATTCCCAGCAGCTGGTCATCATCATCGCCGCCGTGATCATGATGGTGGCAACCGAGCGCTTTATCCGGAAATCGCGGACCGGCCGCGGCATCCGTGCCGTAGCCCAGGACCCTGACACCGCGACGCTCATGGGCGTCAATAAAGAACGCATCATCATCACCACCTTTGTGATCGGTGGCCTGCTTGCCGGAGCCGCAGCACTGTTCTACGTTATGAAAATCCCCTCCGGGGTGCAGTACAGCGGCGGCTTCGTTCTGGGCATCAAGGCGTTCGCAGCCGCTGTCCTGGGCGGCATCGGCAATGTCCGGGGTGCGCTCCTGGGCGGTCTGCTCCTGGGCCTCATCGGCAACTATGGCCAGATCCTGCTCGGAAATTCGCAATGGACCGACGTGGTGGCCTTCGTGGTCCTGGTCCTGGTCCTCCTGCTGCGACCGCAGGGAATTCTCGGCACTGCCCTGGGAAGGAGCAAAGCATGAGCATGATAGACGGACCCACCCCGCTTCCGGAGGCAGCATCGGCCCAGGCCGCGGCGGAACGCGAGGCCGAAACCATCGGACCCGGAAGCAGCGTCACGCCGGAAAAGCGCGGCCGCCGCGGGATTTTCGGATCCTGGGGCGAGCGGTGGAATGCCCTGTCCCGCCAACAGCAGTGGGCGTTCCTTATTGTGGTCGTGGTCCTGGCCTACCTGCTGCCGCTCATCAACCCGCCCATCATCACCACAGAGCCGGGCAACAACTTCGCCCTGGCCTGCTTCGACATGGCACGGTTCGCGCTCATCGCCGTCGGACTGAACGTGGTGGTGGGCTACGCCGGCCTGCTGGACCTTGGGTATGTGGCCTTCTTCGCCGTTGGATCCTACTGCGCAGCCATGCTGACCAGCCCGGACTCGCCGTTCCTGCACATCCCGTACCTGTGGACCATCCCGGTTGCCATGGCCGTGACCATGTTCTTTGGCGTGGTCCTGGGCGTTCCCACCCTCCGGCTACGCGGCGACTACCTGGCGATCGTCACCCTGGGGTTCGGCGAGATTGTCCGCATCCTTGCCACGCTCATTCCGGCCATGAAGGGCCAGGTGGGGTTTCAGAATGTGGGCCATCCTCCTGGCACCGAGGCTGACGGCACCCCCATCTTTTCCAACTCCAACGGCGTGCCTTGGTACTGGCTGACACTGACCATCATCATCATCATCACGCTGCTGGTGGGCAACCTTGAGCGCAGCCGCGTGGGCCGCGCCTGGATTGCCATCCGGGAGGATGAGGACGCAGCAGAAATCATGGGCGTGCCCACGTTCAAATACAAGGTGTGGGCGTTCGCCATCGGGGCGGCCATCGGCGGACTCTCCGGGGCCCTGTTTGCGGGCCAGGTGGGGTTCGTGAACAACCAGAAATTCGACGTCACCACCTCCATCCTGTTCCTTGCCGCGGTGGTCCTCGGCGGGGCAGGCAACAAGGTCGGAGCTATTCTCGGCGGCGCCCTGGTGAGCTACATTCCGTTGCGCTTTACCGCGATCGCGGAATACAAGTACCTCATTTTCGGCATCGCCCTGGTCCTCATTATGATCTTCCGATCCCAGGGCCTGCTGCCCGCCCGGCAGCGGCTGCTCGCCTATGGGCGGACGGCCTACAACAAGATAGCCAGCAAGGAAGGTGCCGGCCCGTCATCGCCCGCCGCGCCACCCGGGGCCGGTGCACGGCCCGGACCGGCCAGTGAGAAAGGAGCACAGGCATGAGCGAGCAGAACGCCACGGGCGGAGCGAAGCATGCGGCGGCAACGGAAGCGGGGGTACAGCCCGGACCTGATGTGGCAGCACTGGCCGATGCGGGGGTTGAGGTGGAGCTTGCCGAAATGGTGGCGCCGGACCGGGAGATCACCGCCAAAGTGGGCGAGAACATCGTGGAGGTGAAAAACCTCACCATCAAGTTCGGCGGGCTGGTGGCGCTGGACAACATCAGCTTCGACATCAAGCGGGGAGAGATCCTTGGGCTGATCGGGCCCAACGGAGCCGGTAAGACCACCTGCTTCAACGCCATGACCGGGGTGTACAAGCCCACCAGCGGACAGGTGGTCCTCGAAGGCCAGGTCATCAACGGGCTGAAGCAGCACAAGATCACCAGGCTGGGGCTTTCACGCACGTTCCAGAACATCCGCCTCTTCGGCGAGATGACAGCCCTGGAAAACGTCGTGGTCGGCCTGGACGCCCGCCACCGCACCAGCGTCGGCGGTGCGCTGCTGAGGTTGCCCACCCACATCAGGGAGGAAAAATCGGCGATCGAACGCGGCATGGCCCTGCTCGATTTTGTGGGGATTGCCGACCACGCGCACTTTCTGTCCCGCCACCTTCCCTACGGGTATCAGCGCCGCCTGGAGATCGCCCGGGCGCTGGCCACGGATCCAAAGGTCCTGTGCCTGGACGAGCCGGCCGCAGGCTTCAACCCGGCGGAAAAGGAAGAGTTGATGGCCCTGATCCGGACCATCCGCGACGAGGGCTACACGGTGCTGCTCATTGAGCACGATATGAAGCTGGTCATGGGTGTAACGGACCGGATTGTTGTCCTGGAATTCGGCAAGAAGATTGCCGACGGCCTGCCACGGGCCATTCGTGAAGATCCGCGGGTTGTTGCGGCCTACCTGGGGGAGCCCGAAGATGACGTTGCTTGAAGTTGAAGGGATTTCTGTCCACTACGGGCGCATCCGCGCCATCCGGGACATGTCCTTCACGGTCAACGAGGGGGAAGTGGTTTCCCTGATCGGCGCCAACGGGGCCGGTAAGACAACCACAATGAAAACCATCTCCGGAATCCTTAACCCCTCGGCCGGCAAGATCACCTTTGCCGGGGAGGACATCACCAGGATGAAGGCGCATATCCGGGTGGTCCGCGGTATTTCCCAGGCCCCGGAGGGTCGCGGGATCTTCCCCGGAATGACGGTTATGGAAAATTTGGACATGGGAACCTTCGGCAGGAAGGACAGAAGCGGCGTGCCGCAGGATCTGGAGCGGGTGTTTGACCTCTTTCCCCGCCTGAAGGAACGGATCAAACAGTACGGCGGCACCATGTCCGGCGGCGAGCAGCAGATGCTGGCGATCGGCCGGGCCCTGATGTCCGATCCCAAACTGCTTCTCCTTGACGAGCCCTCCATGGGACTGGCACCGCAGTTCATCCGCCAGATTTTCAAGATCATCAAGGAGATCAACAACCAGGGGACCACGGTTCTGATGGTCGAACAGAACGCCAACCAGGCACTGGCCGGCGCCCACCGCGCCTTCGTCCTGGAGACGGGCGAGATCACCCACAGCGGCACCGGGAAGGAGCTGCTGGCGAATCCGGCCATCAAGGAGGCGTACCTGGGCGTGGGCTGAAAGCGGGCCGGCCGGATCACGGTTGGGTCTCGAGCCATCTGAAGAGGGAACTTATCGCTGCCCGGGTGCGTGGTAATTGGTAACGTGAACCTTAAAGGTTCAGAATCAACCCCTTACTTGGAGGACACCAGCAATGGCACTTGGCGGAAACCCGATCTTCAACGGAAAGAACTTCCGTGGAGCAACGCAGGCACCGCGTGTCCCGCAGGCGCCTTACGGGCAGGGCCAGTACGGTCAGCAGCCCTATGGACAGCAGGCCTTCGGCCGTGCTCCCGGCCAGGTCATGGATGGCCAGGCCGGTTACGCCCAGCAGGGCATGACCACCGAACAACTGCAGCAGATGTACAACCAGCCCGCTGCGGGTCCGGCCGACACCGGCCGGATGACGTTCGACGACGTCATCGTCAAGACTGCCGCCTGCCTCGGTGTCCTTCTGGTGGGGGCCGCCGTCACCATGTTCGTCAGCATGGGGCTTGCCAGCATGCTGATGATTGTCGGTGCGCTGGGCGGTTTCGTTCTGGCGATGGTGAACACCTTCAAGAAGCAGCCCTCACCGGCCCTGATCCTCGCCTACGCCGGGCTGGAAGGCCTGTTCCTCGGCGGTCTAACCCGCGTGCTGGACACGATGTACCCGGGCGTGGGCCTGCAGGCCGTCATTGGCACGCTGTCCGTGTTTGCCGTGACCCTGGTCCTGTTCAAGAGCGGGAAGGTCCGCGCGACACCCAAGGCCATGCGCTTCTTTATGATCGCCATGGTGGGTTACGCGCTCTTCTCTGTGGTCAACCTCGTCATGATGCTGACCGGTCTGACCACCGAACCGTTCGGTCTCCGCAGCGGCGTCATCGGCGTGGCCATCGGCGTCCTCGCCATCGGCCTGGCGGCGTTCTCCCTGGTCATGGACTTCACCAGCATTGAGGCCGGCGTCAGGAACGGCGCCCCGCAGCGGTTCTCCTGGACCGCGGCGTTCGGTCTGACTGTCACCCTGGTGTGGCTGTACGTGGAAATCATCCGCCTCCTGGCCATTCTGCGGGGCGACGACTAGCACCCGGGCGGGATACCGCCGTCGTCAGAACCCACCACTACGGGAGGGCTCCCGCACAGTGCCGCGCGCACGTGCGGGAGCCCTGTCGTTTTTGGTACCCGGCCGTGAGGGTTCGGGCGAACCCTTGCAGGGCGTGGGGTGTTTCGCCGTGGCAGCAGCCGTGAGAGCCCCTGTACGGTGGTGCTCATGACCTCCAGTACAGCCCCGGACGCCAGCGTTGCCTCCGGGCCCCATAAATATGCCACGGGCCGTCAGTATGAGATCCGCAGGGCTGATGCCCTTGCGGTGGTCACCGAACTGGCGGCCGGGCTCCGGCTGTACAGCCGCGGCGGTGTGCAACTCACGGAGACGTATGGGGATGCCGAAATTTCTCCCGGAGCCGCCGGAATCACTCTGGCCCCCTGGGCAAACAGGGTAGAGGACGGGATCTGGTACCTCAACGGCAAGAAGCAGCAGCTCGACATCACCGAGGTTTCGCGGAACAACGCCAGCCACGGGCTGCTCCGCAACTCCGCCTACAACCTCGTTGATGAGTCGCAGTATTCGGTGACCCTGGAGGCGACGGTGTTCCCCCAGCACGGTTATCCCTTCCTGGTCCGGCACCGCGTGCAGTACCTGCTGACGGAGGATCTGGGCCTGGAAGTCAGGCAGACCCTGATCAACGACTCCGCCGTCCCCGCGCCGTTCGTGCTGGGGGCGCACCCGTACCTGCGGCTGGGTGACGCGGACGTGGAGAACCTGGTCCTGACTGTCGCTGCGGAAAGCCGCCTGGTGGCGGATGCGCGGCTGATTCCGCGCAGCTCGGAGCCGGTCAGCGGGGACAGCGACTTCCGCGCGGGCCAGCGGGTCGGGGACCTTGACATTGATGTGGCACTGACTGACCTGACGTTCGACGGCGGTGCGGCGCGCCACACGCTCTCGGCCGCCGACGGGCGCAGTGTGTCGCTGTGGCAGGACGAAGCGTGCGGCTACGTGCACGTTTTTGTGACAACCGAACTGCCGGGGCGGTCCAAGGCCGTCGCCATCGAACCCATGACCGGTCCCGCCAACGCCTTCAACTCCGGCGACGGACTGCGGTGGCTGCCGGCGGACGGGTCCTTCACCATGACCTGGGGGATCGATGCCGTGTTGGACGGTGCCGGGTAGTCGTTTCGCATAAGGGCCGGAGCTGAGGAAGTATTAGGTTATGACGCCAGCTGAGGACGCCACCCCATCCACTTCAATGCCGCCGCGCATCCGGGCGGACCGGGAGCTCGAGCAGGACATTCCCTACGGGGTCCGCATCGCGGCCTCGTGGGCCTGGCGCGTCGGGCTCATCCTGGTGGTGGGCGGCGCCCTGATCTGGCTGCTCAGCCGGATCAGCTTCCTGATCATTCCGGTCATGGTGGCAGCGCTCCTTGCCGGGCTGCTGAGCCCCGTGGTGCGCTGGTTGCGCAGCAAACGGCTGCCGAACGGTGCCGCCGTGGCCATCACCGTGCTCGGCTTCCTAGGCCTGATCGTGGGTGCGCTTGCCCTCGTTGGACGTCAATTGATTTCGGGCTTCGACGAACTGTGGTCCCAGGCCCTGGCAGGCGTGCAACAGATCCAGGACTGGCTCGCCGACGGACCGCTTCACCTCACGGCGGACCAGATCGACCAGTACCTTAAGGAAGCCACCTCTGCCCTGCAAAACAACAGCAGCAGCATCCTCAGCGGAGCGCTGTCCTTCGGCAGCACGGCCGGGCACTTCGCCGCAGGCCTGGTGCTGGCCCTTTTCATCCTCATATTCTTCCTGCTGGAGGGCGACCGGATCTGGGCCTTCATTGTGCGGCTGCTGCCGAAGAAGGCCCGCGCCGCCGCGTTCGGCGCAGGACGCAAAGGCTGGGCCTCCATGGTCAGCTATGCGCGGATCCAGATGTTTGTCGCCTTCGTGGACGCGGTGGGGATCGGCGTGGGAGCCGCCATTATCGGGGTTCCGCTGGCCCTGCCGCTGAGCGTACTCGTGTTCATTGGTTCGTTCATCCCGGTGGTCGGCGCACTCGTTACCGGCGCCATCGCCGTCCTGCTGGCGCTCGTGGCCAACGGCCCGGTCAACGCCCTGATCATGCTGGCCATCGTGCTCCTGGTCCAGCAGCTGGAGAGCCACATCCTGCAACCCTTGGTCATGGGCAAGGCTGTATCCCTGCATCCGGTGGCGGTCATCCTCAGTGTGGCGGCCGGATCTTACCTGGCAGGCATCCCCGGGGCGCTGTTCTCAGTGCCTATTCTTGCCGTAGCAAACACCGCAATTCGATACATCGCTGCCAGAACGTGGGAACATGAACAAGTGCTGGTAACCCCCGAAGGGCCAGTGACGCTTGGCCCGGACACTGATGACACCATCAGGGAAGTCCGGCCGCCGGACGTCCGGTCCTTCCGTGGCGAGGAGGCCGCAGCCAGCACAGACGCATCCAATCCGGAGGGCAAGGCCTGACCAGCCTGCCGGCCGCCGGAGCCGAACCCACCCAAGGAGAACAGTCCGTGAACACCCTCGATACCCTTCCCGTCACGCTGGACGATGTCCTTGAGGCGCAGAAGCTGCTCGACGGGATTATTACGCGGACACCGGTGGAATCATCACGGGCCCTCGGGAGCATGGTGGGCGGCGAGGTCTTTTTCAAATGTGAAAACCTGCAGCGGGCCGGTTCCTTCAAGGTCCGCGGCGCCTACGTGCGGATGGCAAAGCTGTCCGCTGAGGAGAAAAAGCGCGGCGTTGTGGCCGCATCGGCTGGTAACCACGCCCAGGGCGTGGCTGTGGCGGCCAAAGCACTCGGCATCAAGGCCCGCATCTACATGCCCCTGGGCGTGGCGCTGCCCAAGCTGGCCGCCACCCGCAGCCACGGCGCCGAGGTGGTACTCCACGGGCACAACGTGGACGAGGCCCTTGCCGAGGCGCAGCGCTATGCGGACGAATCCGGCATGGTCTTTGTGCACCCCTTCGACAACGTTGATGTGGTGTCCGGCCAGGGCACTGTTGGGCTGGAAATCCTGGAACAAATCCCCAACGTGGACACCATCCTGATGGGCGTCGGCGGCGGCGGGCTGCTCGCCGGCGTGGCCGTGGCCGTCAAGGAAAGAGCCCGCGAACTGGGCCGTGAGATCCGCATCATTGGCGTGCAGGCTGAAAACGCCGCGGCCTATCCGCCGTCCCTGGCCGCTGACGCGCTGGTTCCGCTGAAGAAAGTCTCCACCATGGCTGACGGCATCGCCGTGGGCCGCCCCGGCCAGCTGCCGTTCAGCATCATCCGCGAACTGGTGGATGACGTGGTTACCGTGAGTGAGGATTCGCTGGCGCG
This sequence comes from Pseudarthrobacter naphthalenicus, assembly GCF_029076445.1. Classification (GTDB taxonomy): domain Bacteria; phylum Actinomycetota; class Actinomycetes; order Actinomycetales; family Micrococcaceae; genus Arthrobacter; species Arthrobacter naphthalenicus. Next base: position 227,223 of record NZ_JARESG010000002.1, on the reverse strand, counting down.
TGCCCTGATCTTCCTGCTGGAACGGGCAAAGCTGGTGGTGGAACCCGCGGGGGCTGTCGGGGTGGCCGCGCTGATGGACGGAAAGATCGAAAACCCCGGCACCACGGCGGTGATCCTGTCCGGCGGCAATATCGACCCGATGCTGATGCTCAAGGTCATCCAGCGCGGCCTGTCCGCCGCCGGCCGGTACATGACCGTGAGGATGATGCTCGATGACCGGCCGGGCTCGCTGGCGACGATCGCCCGAATCATTGCCGAAAACGATGCCAACGTCACCGGGCTGGACCACACCCGGGTGGGCGGCTCAATCAGCATGGGCGACGTCTCCATCACCGTTAACCTCGAGACCAAGGGCCACGAACATTGTGAACAGGTCCTGGGCGCCCTCCGCGCCGAGGGCTTTCAGCCGATTGTGGTGCATTAGGAGCGGCCATGCTGGATGCGATGGGGGACGGGCGACCGAGGAGCAGGCAGACCACCGCTTCGCGCGCCAAGGGCGGGCTGCTGGTCTCCGGCGGCTTTGTGTTCCTGCTCTTTGTCATCGAAGTGGTCAATATGCTGACCCTCCACGCCCTGAACAGGACCTTTGGCCTGCGGCCCAGGTCACTTGACGGGCTCCTGGATATCTTCACTTTCCCGCTCCTGCACGCCAACATGAACCATCTCCTCTCCAACGCCCTTCCGCTGGTCATTTTCGGCTTCCTGGTCTTCCTCTCGGGGCTGCGGGTGTTCCTGACTGCGTTGGCATTCAGCTGGCTGGGTTCCGGCCTGACGGTCTGGATGATTGGCGACGGCGGCATCACCGTGGGAGCCTCAGGCCTGGTGTTCGGGCTGTTCGCCTTCCTCCTGGTCCGTGGTTTCTTCAACGGCAGCTGGCGCCAAATCCTGCTCGCCGTGGTTCTGTTTATGGTCTACGGCGGCATCCTGCTGGGCGTCCTGCCAGTCATGGGCGGCTTCGTCTCCTGGCAGGCTCACCTCGGCGGGGCGGTGGGCGGGGTGGCTGCTGCCCTTCTGCTGCGGCCCAGGGAAACCAAAACGCCGGCCCCCTGACGGGGACCGGCGTTGAAGCTGAGCTGCGTTTGAGGCTGAAGCGGGTGGAAATCAGCCTTTGTACGGCTTGGCGGAGATGATCTCCACCGAAATGTCCTTGCCGTTCGGAGCGGTGTAGCTGAGGGTCTCGCCCTCTTTGTGACCGACGATTGCGGCACCAAGGGGCGACTTCTCGCTGAATACATCCAGGTCAGAGTCGCCGGCGATTTCACGGGATCCCAGCAGGAACGTCTCTTCATCCCCGGCGATCTTCGCAACTACCAGCATGCCGGGCTCAACGATGCCGTCATCGGCCGGGGCTTCCCCCACGTGGGCATCGCGCAGAAGCACCGTCAGCTGGCGGATCCGGGCTTCAATCTTTCCCTGTTCCTCCTTGGCCGCGTGGTAGCCGCCGTTTTCCTTGAGGTCGCCCTCCTGGCGGGCAGACTCGATCTTCTGGACAATCTCCGCACGGCCTGCGCCGGAAAGGTGGTCCAGCTCTGCCTTCAGGCGGTCAAAAGCTTCCTGGGTGAGCCAGGCTGCAGGCGCGCTGTTGGTGGTAGACACGGACTTCTCCTAATGGTCGAACATGCAAAAGACCCCGCCACGGTGGCCACTTGTGGAACGCAGTAACCAGCTCAGCGGGGTAAAGGGTGTTGCTCCATTGTAGTCAATACTGTGGAGATATCCCAACGGGGATGCGGCGCAGATCACATGATGCTACTTTCCGTCACCCGGAATCCAGCAGTTATCCACCACCCCGGAGACGGACGCTGACTCGGTCCGAACCGCCACCCGCTGCGCCACTGTCCGGCCGCCGTCAGCCGTTTTGTCCGCTTGCCCCGGCGGGATGTCCACCACTTTCCAGCCCACCACGGCGAACTTGGAATCCAGGGCCTTCACTGCGCACTTGACGGCCGTGCCGGGTTCCCTGGTGACCTGGAAATCAACCTCAGCCTGGGTGGCGTCGGGCGTACTGAAGCCAATGTCCTTGAACGTCACCCCCGAAGCAGAGGAGGTGGAGACCCAGGCCATAAAACCGACGCCGGCAGCCAGGAGGGCCACTGCGATGCCGCGTTTGGCCTTGCGGGAAAGGGGCCGCTTTTGACCGCCATAACGATTGACTAGGCTAGTGTCTGCAGGCGGGGACACGGCGGGCTGATCCTGGGACGTCACCAGTCCAGTTTAGTTCGGATCCGGACCGTGCCCGTCCCCGCGGGATCATGCAGCCGGTCCGTGCGTGGGTTGAGGGTGTTTCAGTGCCCGCCTTCCAGTATCAGCCGTCACATGTTCCGCAGCCCGTCAAGCCAAGTGGCCGAAATGCCAGCACCAGAAGAATAAGGAGCCGTCCTTCGATGACAGCGTCCACTCACAGCCCGGCTCCGCTCCGTCTGCTCGCCGTTCATGCGCACCCGGATGACGAGTCCAGCAAGGGTGCCGCCACCATGGCCATGTACGCTGCTGCCGGTGTGGACGTTATGGTGGCCACCTGTACGGATGGCTCCCGCGGAGATATCCAGAACCCTGCGGTGGAGGGGGACCCCCATCCAAAACGGGACATGGCGGGTGCCCGGCGGCTGGAGATGAATCAGGCCGCCAAGATCCTGGGCATCAAGCAGCGCTGGCTGGGGTTCATGGATTCGGGGCTGCCCGAGGGCGACCCGTTGCCGCCCTTGCCGCCCGGCTCGTTCGCGTTGCAGCCGCTGCCGCGCGCCGCGGCGCCCCTGGTGCGGCTGGTCCGGGACTTCAAGCCGCATGTCATGGTCAGCTATGACGAAAACGGGGGATACCCGCACCCGGACCACATCATGGCCCACCGCGTGGCCGTGGAGGCCTTCGCCGCTGCCGGTGACCCCGACCGGTACCCGGGGACGGGCCCGGCCTGGCAGCCCAGCAAGCTCTACTACGACCGCGCCTTCAACCCGGCACGGTTCCGTGCCTTGCACTTTGCCCTCGAGGAAGCCGGGCTGCAGTCCCCGTACGCGGAGCGCCTGGCCGCGTGGCTCGAAGCCGACGCCGAGGGTCATACCCCGCCGCCGGGCGGCCACCCCACCACTACCCAGATTGATTGCGGCGACTACTTTGAGGCGCGCGACGACGCGCTGCGGGCCCACCGTACCCAGGTGGATCCGCTGGGGTTCTTCTTTGCCGTGTCGGCTGACATGCAACGCCGGGTGTGGCCGTGGGAAGACTACTCGCTAATCGAAACCAAGGTTCCGGCCACCTTCCCGGAAAAGGATCTGTTCGCCGGGCTAAGATAGATGCGGCAGATTATTCTATGCCGTGTAGAAGAGCAGTGGGATGTTCCCGGGTCCGGCGGGCCCGGGTGCGGAAACCGCCGCCGGCTGCCACCAGTTTCCATAGAAGGTTAAACCGTGCATTACTTGCTCCTGGCTCTGGCCACCACACCCACGCCCATGCCCACGCCAAGTCTGCGGGAAGGCATTTCCGAGGACCAGGTCACTCCGGGGCTGTTGGGCTTCATCATGACGGCCTTTTTTGTCCTTGCCACCGCCTTGCTGATTGTGGACATGGTGCGGCGCATCCGCCGGGTCCGGTACCGGGGCCAGGTGGAAGAAGAGCGCCAGGCAGCAGCCGAGGCGGCAGACATTGAGGCGGCGGACCTTGAAGCGGGTGAGGTCCGGCAGCCTGTGGATCACCGCCGCCAACCCGCCGAGGATCGTTCCGACACACCGGAATAGGCCCGGCCGAACTGACCAGCCCTCCGCTCCCGGCCGCAAACCGCGTAGACCCCCGGGAACGCCCGCCCACGGCCCGCACCAGTCTCCGGTTGAGGGCGGCAGGTATTGGTTCCGCAAGGAACGAGTATCGCCTACTCGTGCGATAAGGGGTCGCCTGGTCGTTCACTAGGGGGTACCGGCGAGGCGGGAGCCCTTCCGTGCACAGGCCATCTCCCAGCCCCGCCAGAGCCAAACGCGCCTTAAAAGGAATATCCGTGACGTTTTTTGAGTCCGTGGACGCCCGCGTCCGGTGGATGAGGAAGCCGTGATGCGCGCATAGCACGACGTCCGGTCCGGACCGTGGTCCTGGCCGGGCAGCCAGTCGGGGGTCCATGAAAGGAGCGCCGCACGTGCAGACATTGTGGCGCACGGCCGCGACCCGCCGCCCGGCGCTCCGGCACTTCCATGGCCTCATACGCACGGCCCCGGTTACGTTGGGTTTCGTCGCCGTCTTCTGGGCGGCCGGTGCACTGTCTTTCAGCCTCTTTTCCGGACCGGCCCGTGCGCTCCGTTCGCAGGTGGCTGCCACCGCGCATTCAATCGCGCCGCACTGGTGGACTCTGCTCACGTCAGCGTTCTGGGAAAGGAACCTGGCGGGCTACGTTGTGGCAACCATTTTGGTGCTCGGGGTCGGTATCCCCTTGGAGCGGCGGATGGGAAGCCTCCGATTTGCTGCGTCCGCCTTGTTATTTCAGGTCCTGGGTATTGCCGCGGCCGTTGGTTTTGTGACCGTTGTCCGGGCTGTGATGGGGAGCTGGGCGCGGGAAATGAGCGGCCACCATTTTATCGGTCCCAGTGCATTCATTGCCGGAATCGGCATCGCCGCAACGACGGCGATGCCCACTCTTTGGCGGCGGCGGATTCGCGTGGTGGTCTTCGCCCTACTGTTGCTGCTGGCCCTCTACAGCGGAGGATTCGCCGATCTGGTGCGGCTCGCTGCGGCCTGTGCGGGAGCAGTTCTGGGACCGCTTATGGTCCGGCGGCGGACCCATCTCGCGCGCCCGGTCAGTTCCCGGCACGAAGGCCGGGTCCTGATAGGGCTTCTCGTGGCGGTCTCGGCGGTGGGGCCCGTGGTGGCCGGTTTGGTTCCGCACGCGGCCGGTCCTTTGTCCGTCCTGCGGTTCCTCTTCACCAACATCCAGCCGGTGGATCCCGATTCGCTTCAGATCCTGTGCAGCGACCCGGGTCAGGGCAAGGCATGTGCTTCAGCCCGGCTTCAACAGCGCGCCGGCGCCGGCGGCATCTTCATGGCGATCCTTCCCTCATTTCTGCTGCTGTTGCTCGCGGATGGCCTGAGGCGCGGACGGCGGTTCGCCTGGGCCGCGTCGGTGCTGATTCAGCTCAGTCTGTCCGTCCTGGCGGTCATCACCATCACCGGAATCCTTCAGCATTCGACGCCGGACACCCGCGCCGCCGGCGGGATCGGTGCCGCCGTGGGAAGAAGCGCATCTCTGCACCCGATCACTGCGCTGTTGCCCCTTCTGCTGCCCCTGGTTTTGACCGTCCTGTTGCTCATGACCCGAAAGCTTTTCCCCGTCGCCGCCCCGCCAGGCACCTATCGCCGCCTCGGCATTCGCCTTGCTGGCACGGCAGCTGTCCTGGGCAGCGTGTACGTCGGCGCAGGGCTTGCCCTGGCCCAGGATTTCTCCCCGGTTCCAGATCCGGCTGAGCTGCTTGCCAACGTTCCGGACAGGTTTCTTCCCCTGGCCTACATCGTGGGCGTGGCCCCGGCATTCCTTCCCCAGAGCCCGGCCGCGGTCCTGCTGTATGAGGGCGTCGGGGTCATCTTCTGGGCCATCACCGGTGTGCTGATGGTTAAATCCTTCCTGCGTCCGGATCCGGTCCGGAACCGGGGCGCAGACCGTGCCCGTGCCATCCTCACCAAACACGGGGGAGGGTCCTTATCGTGGATGACGATGTGGGCCGGCAACACTTATTGGTTCTCCACCACCAGCGAGACTTTCATTGCCTACCGGGTCATCTCAGGAGTCGCGCTGACACTCGGTGGGCCGGTCGGGCCGGAAACCGGCAACGGAAAGGCGCTCGCCGATTTTGCCAGGCTATGCCGTGAGCAAGGATGGACTCCGTGCTTCTACTCCGTGGACAGGACCATGCGGGATCATGCGGCTTCGCTCGGATGGGACGCGGTGCAGGTGGCCCAGGAGACCGTTCTTCCCCTGGATTCGGTGTCCTTCCAAGGAAAAAAATTCCAGGACATCCGTACCGCGATGAACAACGCGGCTAAAGCGGGCGTCCGGGCGGAATGGATAACCTACAGCACCGCTCCGCTGACCATCCAGGCGCAAATCCAGGAGATTTCCGAGGAATGGGTCGCGGACAAAAAAATACCGGAAATGGGCTTTACCCTGGGAAGCCTCGACGAACTCAAAGACCCCGAGGTCCGGTGCCTGATCGCCGTCGACGATCATCATCTTGTTCACGCACTCGCCTCCTGGCTGCCGGTCTACCGGAACGGAAACATCATTGGCTGGACCCTGGACTTCATGCGCCGCCGCAGCAACGGCTTCCGCCCCGCCACCGAATTTCTCATCGCTTCCGCCGTGCTCAGCCTCAAGAAGGAAGGCTATGAGTACATCAGCCTTTCGGGGGCGCCGCTGGCCTGGGCCAGCGCCGACGACCCCCGCCCAACCACCGCCGCGCCGCCCGGGGCAGGAGGCCTGGAACGGTTGCTCAACTGGTTGGGTGCGACCCTGGAACCGATCTACGGCTTCAGGTCGCTGCTGGCCTTCAAAGCCAAATTCCAGCCCCGGTACGTGCCGCTGTACATGCTTTACCCCGACGCCGCCGCCCTCCCCACCATCGCCAACGCCGTCACGCGCGCCTACCTCCCGACGGTCACCCTCGGAGAAAGCCTGACACTGGCGCGCCGCATACTGCGGGGCAGTGAGAAGCCTGCGGCCCCTGCCCGTGAAAGTACCCGGCCCGTGAAAGTACCCGGCCCATGAAAGTACCGGGCCCATGAAAGTACCCGGCCCTGAAGCCCGCCTGCTGCCCCCGCAGCCATAGCCCAATCCGCCATCAACTGAACCACGGTACTTTCGTAGACTGTGGTGAGGGGCACGGTTCCTGGCGCAGGAGTGCCGCCCCGGACGGCAGAGGTCGTGGTGGGCTCATCGAGTCCTCCCGTCACCTGAATGCCGCAGGATGAAGGGACATGTACCAAGTGACGAGCCAACCCGATCAAGCCGTTCCGCCGGGAGTTCCGGGCGGCTCCAACACCCTGGCCGCCGAACCGTCGGCGTATCTGCGCCAGCACGCGGGCAACCCGGTGCACTGGCAGCCGTACGGGCAGGCTGCGTTCGCCGCCGCCGCTGCACGGGACGTGCCGGTGTTCCTCTCGATCGGTTACGCAGCCGGCCACTGGTGCCACGTCATGGCCCATGAGTCGTTTGAGGACCAGGAAACCGCAGACTACCTGAACGCGCACTTCGTTCCCGTGAAGGTGGACCGGGAAGAACGGCCCGATGTGGACGCGGTGTACATGGCCGCCACGCAGGCCATCAGCGGGGAGGGCGGCTGGCCGATGTCCGTCTTCCTCACGCCCGAAGGACTTGCCTTCCACGCCGGCACCTATTTCCCGCCCCGCCCGATGCCCGGACGGCCCTCCTTCCGGCAGGTGCTCGAAGCGGTCCAGGAAGCATGGCGGGAGCGGCGTGATGCGGTGGAACGGAACGCAGCGTCCCTGGCCCAAAGCCTGGGCGACGCGCAACTCTCAGCCGCCGTGACGGTGTCCGGTCCGCCGCCCCTGCTTGACCCGGATCTCCTTCCCGCCGCCGTGGCGGCGCTGGCCCGGTCTGAGGACATGACCGACGGCGGTTTCGGCGCCGCCCCGAAATTCCCGCCGTCGGCGGTACTGGAATTCCTGATCAGGCACGCCGCGGTGCCCTCGGACACCGCGGATGCGGCGCGGGACATGGCGGGCCGGACGCTGGCGGTCATGGCCCGCTCGGCGCTGTTTGACCAGCTGGAGGGCGGCTTTGCCCGGTACTCGGTGACCCGCGACTGGTCCGTCCCGCACTTCGAAAAGATGCTGTACGACAACGCCCAGCTGCTCCGTGACTATGTCCACTGGGTGCGCCTGGGCGGCAACGAGGTGTTCCCGGCGGAGGAAGCCGCGGACGTGGCCGTCCGCACCGCGCAGTGGCTGCTGGACTCGCTGGGCCTCGGCACGGTCGGGGACACAGGCGGCGCCGGCTTTGCGCTGGCCTCATCCCTGGACGCCGACTCCCTGGTGGATGGCGAACATCATGAAGGGGCCGCCTACCTGTGGACCGTTGAAGGCCTGCAAGAGGTCCTGGGCGAGGAGGACGGCGCGGCCGCAGGCCGACTTATGAACGTCGGGCCGGTGGGCACCGTCTCCGGGTACGGCTCACCATTGCACCCCGCACGGCGCCTGGAGGGTGCCGAGGCGGAGCTGTGGACCCGGGTCCGTCCGGCCCTGCTGACGGCCAGGAACCAGCGGCCCCAGCCGGCGCGGGATGACAAGGTGGTGGCCGGCTGGAACGGGCTCGCCGTCGCCGCGCTCGCGGAAGCCGGGGCGGTGCTGGGCCGCAAGGAGTTTGTGGCAGCGGCCGAATCCATCGCCGCCTACCTCGAACGCGTCCACTGGCAGGCAGCTGACCGCGCACTGATCCGGGTCTCGCACGCCGGAACGGCCCGTGGCATCGGCGGGTTGCTGGAAGACTACGCCTTTTGCGCCGAGGGGATGTTTGCCCTCTACGCCGCCACGGGCCGGACACGCTGGTACCAGTTTGCCGAGCGGCTGGTGCACGCGGCCGGCAGCCGCTTCGTGGTTGACGGGCGCCTGGTGGACACGGCCGGGGGAGACGGCCAGGTCCGGGCGGCGCAGGGCGGCCAGGCAGGCCTGGATCCGTTCGATAATGCCACGCCCAGTGGCGCCGCGGCGTTCGCGGGCGTCCTTCTCACTTATGCAGCGCTTTCCGGATCCGCGGAGCACCGGGCCCTGGCCTCGCAGGTCCTGGCGCTCGTCCCGCCACTGGCGGCCCGTGCGCCGCGGGTGGCCGGCTGGCTCCTGGCGACCGCCCAGGCAGCCCTCGCCGGGCCGGTGGAAGCCGCCGTTGTGGGGCCGCCCGGTCCCCGGCGCACCGAACTCCACCTGGAGCTGCTCAGGTCAGCCAGCCCCGGCCTGGTGATCGCAGTGGAGGACGACGGCGGCGCGGAAGTCCCGCCGTCGGGCGCTCCTTCCGGAGTGGAGCCCATCCCGGATGCGACGGTTGCAGTACCGCTGCTGGCGGGCAGGCCGGCCGGCCCGGACGGATCCCCGTTGGCGTACCTGTGCCGGAACATGGTGTGTGAACGCCCCGTGGCAACGCCCGGGGACCTGCGGGCGCGACTCGAACTGATGACGGGCGCAGGCCCGGTCAGCTGAGGACGGCGATCAGGATGGCCGCGAAATGGGCGCCGAAGGCAAAGACAGTCAGCGCGTGAAAGAGTTCGTGGAAGCCGAAATGCCGGTAGCTGAAGTTGGGCTTCTTGAGTGCATAGAACACCGCGCCGGTGATGTACAGGACACCGCCCACACAGATCAGGACGGCGGCAGGGACGCTGGCGGAGAAGAACTCCGGCAGATAGAACAGTGACCCGCAACCGAGCGCGATGTAGATGGGAACGTACAGCCAGCGCGGCGCGTCCGTCCACAGGAGACGGAAGAGGACTCCGAGGATCGCGCCGGACCAGATGACCCAGAGCAACAGGACGGCTTTGGGCTGCTCGAGCAAGGACCAGGCAAGCGGCGTGTAGCTGCCTGCGATGACCAGCATGATGTTGGTGTGGTCCAGCCGTTTGAGGACCATTTTGACGCGGGGAGACCAGTTTCCGCGGTGATAGACGGCGCTGACGCCAAAAAGCAGGACGCCCGTGGCGGCGTAGATGGCCGAGGTGATCTTGCGGTCCGTCGTGGGGGCCACCACCACCAGGATGATCCCCGCGACCAGCGCCAGCGGCGCAGCGACGGTATGGATCCATCCGCGCCACTTGGGCTTGATCATCAGGAGTTCGGCCAGCCGCACCGCGGCGTCATCCACCGGGCTGTGGCCGTCCGTTCCGGGTGCGCGTCCCGCGTCGGGAGTCTGGCTGTTCATGCCTCCAGAATATCCTCCGGCGCCATAAGTTACTCACCGGTAATAGGGTGCGAGGCCCGGGACGCCCCCGCGACGGCGCGTACGGCCCGCCCGCGGGCGGTAGCCTAGGATGTGCAATGCCGTCGAACAATAGCGGAAGTCAGGTGAGTCTCCTCGTGGAATTGGGCGGGTTCCTTTACGGCTTCTACGAGAGACGGCTGCTCCGGGAGCTGACCGGCGGCCGCATCCCCAAGCACATCGGCGTGATGGTGGACGGCAACCGCCGCTGGGCCAAACAGTTCAACGCGCCCACCAGCCAGGGCCACCAGGCCGGGGCCGACAAAATTCACGAATTCCTCGGCTGGTGCCAGGAGCTCGGCGTCAAAGTGGTCACGCTGTACATGCTTTCCACGGACAACATGAGCCGCTCCAGCGAGGAGCTGGACCTCCTGATGGGGATCATCGCCAACACCCTGGACCGGCTCGACGAGGATGCCAACATTTCGGTGAACGCCATGGGAGCCCCCGAACTGCTTCCCGACTACCTCGCCGAACGGCTCAACAAGCTGACGGCCCGGACGCCGGTGCAGGAAAAGATCCACGTCAACGTTGCCGTGGGCTATGGGGGCCGCCGCGAGATCGTGGACGCCGTCCGGGAACTGCTGCACGACGCCGTCGCCAAGGGGTCCGACATCTCCGCGCTCGCGGACAGCCTCACCGTGGACGACATTTCGCGCTTCCTGTACACCCGCGGCCAGCCCGATCCCGATCTGGTCATCAGGACCTCCGGAGAGCAGCGGCTCTCCGGTTTCCTCATGTGGCAAAGCGCCTATAGCGAGTTCTACTTCTGCGAGGCCTTGTGGCCGGCGTTCCGGAAAGTCGATTTCCTGCGGGCACTGCGCGACTATGCCGGACGGCAGCGGCGCTTCGGCACCTGAGACGCGCCTGCCCGCCCGCCGGTACCCTGACGGGAAGCCCGCCGTCGCACCCGTTCACGCGGTGTTCACAATCCGGTAACAGGAATCGCCGACCGAGGATTTCGGAAATTACTGGCGGTGGATTTACGTTGTAACCATCAGCAGGCAAAACCGCCGGCTGTTCGGGGAGGCCAGTACATGGAGCGGATTTTCGCACCGGTTGTATGGGAGGCCGCGTCCGGCCTTCAGGCCGAACCGCCTCACCAATAACAATTCCGGGCATGTGCCCGGGGCTGGAGTCGATGTGGCTACTTCTGAACTACTGCCCGAGGTTGTTTCCGAGGGACAGAAAGCTACCTCTCGCGCCACGCGAGCTACCTCAAAAACCGGTGCAGCCACTGAAGCTGCGGCCGGTTTTGCCGTCTCCGGAAGGGAAGCCACCATCAGCAGCTTTGTCATTGACACCTCCGTCCTGCTCTCCGACCCGCGCGCCCTGCTGCGCTTTGCGGAGCACGAGGTCATCGTCCCCATTGTTGTGATCAGCGAACTTGAGGGGAAACGGCACGATCCCGAGCTGGGCTACTTTGCCCGCAAGGCCCTCCGGCTGCTCGATGACCTCCGGGTGAAGCACGGCGGCCTCAGTCACCCCATCCCCATCGGGGACAGCGGCGGCACTCTGATGGTGGAACTGAACCACATCTCCGCTGACGTGCTTCCCCTCGGATTCCGCAGCGGCGACAATGACAGCCGCATCCTGGCCGTAGCCAAAAACCTGGCCAACGAAGGCCGGAACGTCACGGTGGTGTCCAAAGACCTGCCCATGCGGGTCAAAGCCTCCGCCATGGGGCTCACAGCCGACGAATACCGCAACGAACTGGTGCAGGACTCCGGCTGGACGGGCATTGCCGAGGTGGAAGCCAGCGAAGATGAAGTCAACACCCTGTACGGCCACGAGCCGGTCTTCATCCCCGCGGCAGCGGAAATGCCGGTCAACACCGGCCTGGTGCTGCTCTCCAACCGGGGTTCGGCCCTCGGCCGGGTGGGCGCCGATAAGCAGGTCCGGCTGGTCAAGGGTGACCGTGACGTGTTCGGGCTGCACGGACGCTCGGCGGAGCAGCGGCTGGCCATCGACCTGCTGATGGACCCCGCCGTCGGCATCGTCTCGATCGGCGGACGGGCGGGCACCGGCAAGTCCGCGCTGGCCCTCTGCGCAGGCCTTGAAGCGGTCCTGGAACGCCGCGAGCACCGCAAGGTGATCGTCTTCCGCCCCCTCTACGCGGTGGGCGGCCAGGAACTCGGTTACCTGCCCGGCTCCGAGTCGGAGAAAATGAACCCCTGGGCGCAGGCCGTGTTTGACACCCTCGGCGCACTGGTCAGCCAGGAGGTCGTGGAAGAAGTCATGGACCGCGGCATGCTCGAAGTCATGCCGCTGACCCACATCCGCGGCCGCTCCCTGCACGACGCGTTCGTCATTGTGGACGAGGCACAGTCACTGGAGAAGAACGTCCTCCTCACCGTGATGAGCCGCATCGGCCAGAACTCGAAGATCGTCCTCACCCACGACGTCGCCCAGCGCGACAACCTGCGCGTCGGCCGGCACGACGGCATCGCCGCCGTCGTCGAGATTCTGAAAGGACACCCGCTGTTCGGCCACATCACCCTGACGCGCTCCGAACGGTCGCCCATCGCAGCGCTGGTGACGGAACTGCTCGAAGGGGCTGAGATTTAGGGTCCGCGCGGGTGCCCCTTCCGCTGCGTGCTGGCTCGTTCCTGGCCTTTGACGCACGCTGCCGGAAGGCGCACCCGGCGCCAAGCCCCGGCCCTAGCTGATGTGCAGGAACTTGGCCGCGGCCTCGTGGCCTTCGACCTGGAGAGTCCAGTCGGGGCGCTTGAATGTCGCCGGGGTGACGCGGACTTTCTGGACGTCCACGGCTTTGCCGCCCCAGGACATGCGGGCGGTGCCGTTGAGTTCGTAGCCGAGCGCGCGGGACACCCCCAAAGAGGAGGAGTTCCAGGCGGCAGCTTCCGACTCGGCAACTTCGGCGCCCAGCCAGTTGAAAGCCCAGAGGACGACGGCGGCGCGCATCTCCGTGCCCAGTCCGCGGCCGTGGACGGACTGTTTGAGCCACGAGCCGGTGCTGACTGTCCTCAGCGTGGCGAAGTCCTTGGCCCCGATGTCCTGGCAGCCGACAAACTGCCCCTCGTGCCAGATGCCCAGGAGCAGGGTCCAGTCTTTGGGGGTGGCCTGTCCGCGGCAGCGCCAGTACCACTGGGCCATGTTGGGGCCCAGTGCGTCCGCCGGCAGTTCCGTCCAGGGGTTGCTGAACGGGTTCCGGCCTGGATCGTGGATGCCGCTGGCGGCCGCTGCGACGGCCGCGGGAATGTCGTCATCGGTGATGGGACGGAGTACCAGCCGCGGCGTGGTCAGGGTGAGGCCAAAAAGGGGCCAGATGGCGGTCAGCGCGGTCATCAGGGAAGCCTAACCGACTCCGGACCCTGCGGCTTGTCAACCGTTCCGCTCAGGCCCCGATGTCCCAGCTGATGTGGCGGCGGACGTCCGTGAGGTTCATGGATTCGGCCAGGAAGAGGTCATCGAGCATGTACTCGTCAACTCCGAGGATCCGGATCCAGTGGCCATGATCCGTGGAGCCTTCCGCCAAGGACTGGCTGGCGACGCAGACACCGGTCTCAAGATCGATGCGCACCCGGTTGCTGCCGGGCAGGCAGAGCGGGGCGCCCGGGTCCGAAGCGCGGTAAGAGGCAGTGGGCGAGACTTCGGCCTCCAGTACAGGCCGCCCGTGATGCTCCACCCGGCGAACGCCCTGCACCTCCACCGGGTTTGCTCCCGGGAACTCCAGCGGAGCCGGCGCCTTGCCGGCCAGCTCCACCGGATCCAGGGCGGCCGAGAAGCGGCCATTGCCGAAGCCCGGTTCGCCGTACGCGGCCTCCGGCCGGCGCCTGACCAGACCGCCGTCGTCGTAGACCGGCGCCACGAGGTGCGGCGGCAACAGCCAGGACTTCCGGGTGGAACTGATGTACAGCCCGTCCCTGGAATCATTGATCCCGGTCGTGCTGTGGAGGACAAGACCGTCAGGGGTTTCCAGCCGGAGCGCTCCCGGCCGGCGCAGCCAGGCACGGACCAGCGGGGCCGCCGGATCCGGGGCCTCGGCGAAGGGCTCATCCCAATATTCAAAACGCAGGGATTGCCATTTCCACGGGGAAGAACGGCACAGATTCCGGAACATCGCAGTCAGGTCTCCGGCCGTGCCACTGCTTTCCGGGTCCGGCCGGCGCCTTGTGTCCCAGGTCGACATATCCACAGTTTACGCGCGGGCCTGCGCGGTCCCGTCCGGATCCAGTAGCATCCGAGGAGTGATCCGACGACTCGATGGACTTTGGGAGGCCACCCCGCTGGCGTTCTGGCTGGTGCTGGCTGCCTGTGCCTACTTTCTGGTAATGGCCGCCCGGCTGACGGTTATCGATGTACGGCACCATCTGTTGCCGAACCGGATTGTGTTCCCTTCCTACGGCGTGGCGGGAGTCCTGCTCCTTGCCGCGGCCATCGTGCACGGTGTTGCCGGTTCCGGCGGTGTGCCAGGGGCGCCCGACGGCGGCGCCGAACTTTTGGGTGTACCTGCCCTTCGAATCCTGGCCGGGGGAGCGGTTCTCTGGCTGTTCTACTTTGTCCTCCGGCTTGTCTACCCGCCCGGCATGGGCTTTGGCGACGTCAAACTGGCCGGGGTGCTGGGAATGTATCTGGGGTACCTCGGCTGGGGCCACGTCTTCGCCGGCACCTTTGCCGCCTTCCTGCTGGGTGGACTCTGGTCCATTGCCCTGCTTGCCGCGCGGCGCGGCACGCTGAAGTCCGCCATTCCCTTCGGTCCGTTCATGCTCGCCGGGGCGGCCGCGGCCATGCTGCTGCCTGCCTGAGGCCTGCAGTTGCCGGCCTCCGCCGTGCCCGCTACAGCCCGTCCCGGTCAAGGTGCGGTTGGCGGTGACGGGATCCCCAACGAGGTACTTTTCCGGTCAGATCCTTTGCGCCGGCGGAAGAATCTTTGCCTGGAACGGTTGGCCGGGATTGCACGGCTCGAAGCCCGGACCGCGGCGGAAAAGGTGCAGATCGTCGCGGAATTAGTCGAAGTCTCCATGGCATTGGAGCCACCGGCCCGGTCGCCGCAGGAAGCCACCGCGCAGGAAATGGCGTTGGTCGCGGAGCTCGCGTGCGCCCTGACGGTCGGCGAACGGACCGCCTCCACCCTGCTGACTGAGTCCCACGCCCTGACCACAGACTTACCGTTGACCCTCTCCACCCTGCAGGCCGGTGAAATTTCGTGGCAGCACGCCCGGGTCATGGTGGACGAGACCACCAACTTGGACCCCTCCGCTGCGCAGGCTCTGGAAGCGCACTTCCTGGACCCTGAAGCACCCAACCCGGCCCGTGGCCCTGCCGGGGAACTCGTCCCCTCCCGCTTCCGGCACAAGGCCCGGATCTGGCGGGAACGCCACCACCCGGACAGCATCGAAAAACGCCACACCCGCTCCGTCGCGGACCGGCGCCTGGAATACCGCCCGGACCGGGACGGCATGGCCTGGCTCTCGGCCTATTTGCCGGCCGCCACGGCGTCGGGGATCTGGGAGCAGAGCACGAGGGCGGCCCGGGCCATGCAGGACCCCGACGAGCCCCGCACACTGACCCAGCTACGCGCCGACACGGTCGCCACCTGGCTGCTTGGCGACGCTGAGAATCCCAGCGGGGTGCCCTCACCGCGGGCGCACGTGCTGATCACGGTCCCGGTCATGGCTTTACTGGGTGCCACCGAGGAGTCGGCGATGCTGGACGGGTACGGTCCGATCCCGCCCTCCATGGCACGGAAACTGATTGCCGACGGCGCCGAGTCCTTCCACCGCGTCCTCATCGACCCCCGGGACGGGGCCCCGTTGGAGATCGGGCGGACCAGCTACCGGGTTACCAAAGCCCAACGCCAGTGGCTGCGCCTGCGGGACGGCAAGTGCCCGTTTCCCGGCTGTCACAACCAGTCCCTGGACAACGAAGCGGACCACGTCCTGGCCTGGGCCGAAGGGGGGTCCACGGGGATCTCAAATCTCGGCCAGCCCTGCCACCGACACCACAGGCTCCGCCACACCACCGGCTGGACACCTACCGGGGCAACGAAGGACGAAGCACCCGGTTGGATCTCACCCTCCGGCAGGCGCTACCAAAGCGAACACCCCGACTGGGAACCACCCACCTGGCCGGATTGGGCAGACTGGCCGGATTGGGCAAACTTGGCGGACTGGCCGGACTGGGCAGACTGGGCAGCAGAATCGGGCGGAGACGTTCAGCACCGCAGTGAAGGCACCCTGCCTGTCGCTGATCCTTGACCGGGTACCACCCTGCCATTCGCAGACCTCCTCCACCGTGCAGCCGTTCAGGCCGCGCCGCCTCCACCGTGTAGCCGTTCAGGCCGCGCTATGCGGCAAGGGACCGGGTGGCGGCGGTGGTGGTCGCGCGGGTTGCGGCCTTAACCACCGGCGGCCGCCCACCTTCCCTGGGAAGGTGAACGGCCGCCGTCGCCCGAAATCGGGACTCCGCTGGCGGGGAAAAGCGGTGCGAACCTATGCCTTGTGCGGCGGGCGCGTCATGGACATAACGTCCAGGGCGGTATCCAGCTGCTCTTCGGTCAGTTCTCCGCGCTCCAGGAAGCCCATGGCTACAACGGTCTCGCGGATGGTGAGGCCTTCCGCCACTGCCTTCTTGGCAATCTTGGCGGCGTTTTCGTAGCCGATGTGCTTGTTCAGCGGCGTAACGATGGACGGTGAGGCCTCGGCCAGGAAGCGGGCCCGCTCCACGTTGGCGGTGATGCCATCGATCATCTTGTCGGCCATCACGCGGCTCGTGTTCGCGAGCAGGCGGACGGACTCGAGCAGGTTGGCGGCCATTACCGGGATGCCCACGTTCAGTTCGAAGGCACCGTTGGTGCCGGACCAGGCGATGGCGGTGTCGTTGCCGATGACCTGCGCGCAGACCATGATGGACGCCTCGCAGATCACGGGGTTGACCTTGCCCGGCATGATCGAGGACCCCGGCTGCAGGTCCGGGATGGCGATTTCGCCGAGGCCGGTGTTGGGGCCTGATCCCATCCAGCGCAGGTCATTGTTGATCTTCATGAAGGAGATCGCGATGTTGCGCAGCTGGCTGGAGGCTTCGATGAGGCCGTCACGGTTGGCCTGTGCTTCAAAGTGGTCGCGGGCTTCGGTCAGCGGCAGGCCGGTATCGGTGGCGAGGAGTTCGATCACGCGTTCCGGGAAGCCTGCGGGGGTGTTGATGCCGGTGCCCACGGCCGTGCCGCCGAGCGGAACTTCGGCGACGCGGGGGAGTGAGGCGTTGATGCGCTCGATGCCGTAGCGGACCTGGGCTGCGTAGCCGCCGAATTCCTGGCCGAGGGTCACCGGGGTGGCGTCCATCAGGTGGGTACGGCCGGACTTGACGACGTCCTTGAACTCAACGGCCTTGCGCTCCAGCGACTCTGCCAGGTAGCCGAGGGCCGGGATGAGGTCATTGATCAGGGCCGAAGTGGCGGCAACGTGGACGGACGTGGGGAAAACGTCGTTGGAGGACTGCGAGGCGTTGACGTGATCGTTCGGGTGAACAACCTTGTCGCTGCCGGCAGCCTTCAGGGCGCGTGTGGCGAGTTCGGCGATGACCTCGTTGGTGTTCATGTTCGAGGACGTGCCGGAGCCGGTCTGGAAAACGTCAATCGGGAAGTCGCCGTCGTACTTGCCCGCTGCTACCTCATCGGCGGCTTCGGCAATCGCCTTGGCCAGCTCGCCGTCGAGCACCCCAAGTTCGGCGTTGGCCTGCGCGGCCGCCTTCTTGACCCGGGCGAGCGCCTCGATGTGGGCGCGCTCCAAGGTCTTGCCTGAGATGGGGAAGTTCTCAACTGCACGCTGCGTCTGTGCACGGTACAGGGCGTTCACGGGGACGCGGACTTCGCCCATCGTGTCGTGTTCAATGCGGAATTCTTCAGTGGAAGTCATGGGGCTAGCTTAGGACGAGGTGCGCCCCGGGCTAAAACCGTGAACTGCATGCTACGGCCACTCGCCAGGGGCGTGGCCTAAAGCTCGCCGATGCCCGAAACCAACTTCGCACGGCCTTCCGCGAGGCTGTACTTCAAGCCGATGACGGCGGCCTGCCCTTTGTCCACTGCGTCGGAGATCACACGGGAACTGTCCACGAGCCGCTGTGAGGTCTGCTTCGTATGCTCCACCACCATCTCGTTGATGGCGTGCTGGTCGTTCCGCAGGGACGTCAGTACCGAGGGAGTGATCCGCTCCACCAAGTCGCGGATGAACCCGGTGGGCATCTGGCCTGTCTCCACGGCGTCCTTGGTGGCGCTGACCGCACCGCAGCTGTCGTGCCCGAGCACCACGATCAGGGGAACCCCCAACACGCTGATGCTGTACTCCAAGGATCCCAGGACGGCGTCGTCAATCACCTGTCCCGCCGTTCGCACCACGAAGGCGTCACCGAGGCCCAGATCGAAAATAATTTCCGCCGCAAGGCGCGAATCGGAGCAGCCGAAGATCACGGCAAACGGATGCTGGTTCTCCACCAGCGAGGACCGGCGCGATGCATCCTGGTTGGGATGCGAGGATTCACCGTTGACAAAACGTTCGTTGCCTTCGCGCAGCCGGCGCCAGGCGAGGGCGGGAGTCAGGTATGTAGTCACCGTGCTACTTTACGGCGCGGGGCTGGCCGACGGTGAAACTGTTGCGCCGGGATTGCTGTCCATGGACTTCACGACGGCGGCCGCCAGGACGGTGAACTCGTCCAGTTGCGCCGTCCCGGTGAGGATAACGGTAGTTCCGCGGTACTCCAGGATCATGCTCTTCTCGCCTTTTCCCGCATCCCGGAGTTCCCAGGAGTGGCCGCCGGCGTCGCGGGTGCCGGTAACCGGGGCGCTTTTGGTCTGCTGCAGCAGCCAGGTGGGGTTCGACTGACGGGTCTGGACCAGGCCTATGAAAGCTTCCTTCGGCGTAATGTAGCCCACCTCCCAGGTGGGAACGCCGCTGCCGCTTCCCGATTCCCAGCGTGCATAATTCGGCCGGAACCCGCCCCCGGTATCCGGCGCCGCCGGTGTGAATCCCGCCACATCCGCAGCGTTCCGGGATACCGCGCTGACGTTGATGTCCGGCCGGAATCCGTCCGTTTTGGGAAGTGGATTCATCAGGATCACGGGCAGGAAGGCGCCGATGCTGACCACCAGGGCAACGATCATGCCGATCACGGACGCGTTGGCCCGCTTGGCGGCCGCGGCCGGGATGACGGGCTTCACCACAGGCTGGTCGGCCGGCGGGGTGCCCCCTGCGGCGCGTCCGGGCTCTGCGGGATCTGTCCCGGGGCTGGTCTTTTCCTGCATTTCACTCACCCCTCTATAGTCGCCCATGCAACGGCTCAACTCACAGTCGGGCCCCCGTCCGCCCTGAGGGCCATGTTGCGTCCCGGCGTCATGCCACCACCCTGAGGTGGCGCCGCGACTATGATCAGTAGCAGAGGAATCACCGCGTCGGCTGAATCCGGCTGAGCGGGTCCAATGATCGCCACTCGAAGAAGAGGTTCACGTGTCACCAGCGTCCATGACCCAGAAGTACTCCACACTTTCCCCGTCGCTCGCCGTCGGCATTGACGAGCCGGACCGCAACCTTGCACTCGAGCTTGTCCGCGTCACCGAAGCCGCAGCCATCGCCGGCGGCCACTGGGTGGGCTTCGGCGACAAGAACAAGGCCGACGGTGCCGCAGTGGACGCCATGCGCTCTTTCCTGCAGACAGTCCACTTCAACGGCGTTGTGGTCATCGGCGAAGGGGAAAAAGACGAAGCCCCCATGCTGTTCAACGGCGAACGCGTTGGCGACGGCACCGGCCCCGAGTGCGATGTTGCAGTTGACCCGATCGACGGCACCCGGCTCACGGCCCTGGGCATCAACAATGCCCTTGCCGTCCTCGCGGTGGCCGAACGCGGTTCCATGTTCGACCCCTCAGCCGTGTTCTACATGGAGAAGCTCGTAACGGGCCCCGAGGCTGCCGACATGGTTGACCTGCGTCTGCCGGTGAAGCAGAACCTGCACCTCATCGCCAAGGCCAAGGGCGTGAAAGTTAACCAGCTCAACGTGATGATCCTGGACCGCGACCGTCACCGCCCCCTGGTGGAGGAGATCCGCGAAGCCGGTGCGCGCACCAAGTTCATCATGGACGGCGATGTCGCCGGCGCCATCGCCGCAGCCCGTTCCGGGACCGGCGTTGACGCCCTCATGGGCATCGGCGGCACCCCGGAAGGCATCGTTGCGGCCTGCGCCATCAAGTCCCTCGGCGGCGTCATCCAGGGCCGGCTGTGGCCCACCAGCGATGACGAAAAGCAGAAGGCCCTCGACGCCGGCCACGACCTGGACCGCGTTCTGTCCACCAACGACCTCGTGTCGAGCGACAACTGCTACTTTGCGGCCACCGGCATCACCGACGGCGATCTCCTCAAGGGTGTCCGCTACTCCAAGGACAAGGTCCTGACCCAGTCCATCGTGATGCGTTCCAAGTCCGGCACCATCCGCTTCGTTGAGGGTGAGCACCAGGCCAGCAAGTGGGAAGGCTACGCCCGCAAGAACTAGGCGCGGCGCAGTTAAAGGAGCGCCCCACCGCATCTGCGGTGGGGCGCTCTTCTGCATGGCGTCTCGGTTCCTGGCCCGGCCTCCCGGCCCGGCTTCCCGGCCCGGCTTCCCGGCCCGGCACGGCCGTGAAGGGCCGGTACGGGGCCTTGGTATAGGGTTGAATTCATGAGTCTTGCCGTTGTGCCCTGTACTGACCGCGCCGTCTGGGACGGACATGTTGACCGGCTCCAAGGGCATCCGCAGCAACTGTGGGGCTGGGGTGAGACCAAGGCCATGCACGGCTGGTCCGTGGACCGCGTCCTGGTGGCTGACGGTGAAAACGTTCTTGGTTGCGCCCAGTTGCTGATCCGCAGGCTGCCCGTGCCGTTCCGGGCCCTGGTCTACGTACCGCGCGGGCCAATGTGCACCGCCGAAAACGCTACGGCCGTCCTGGAACAGCTCGCCTCCTATGCTTCCTCACGCCACCGGGGCGTCGCGCTGAGCATCGAGCCGGACTGGGACGCCGAGTCCCCCTACGAAGGCGCAGTTGCTGCCGCCGGCTTCAAGCCATCCGCCAACACCGTGCTGATCCCGCGCACCCTCATCCTTGATCTGGCCAAGACAGATGATGAGCTGATGGCTGACATGTCCAAGTCCACCCGCGCCAACATCCGCAAGGCGATGCGCAGCGAGGTGGAATTCCGGAAGGTGCAGAGCGCCGCGGAGCTCGAGCAGGTCCTGGGCATTTATCATGAAACCGCCGCCCGTGCCGGCTTCGGAATCCACGAGGACCAGTACTACCGGGACATCTTCACCAACCTCGGCGAGGGCTCACCCATCATCGGGGCGTTCGACGGCGGCCGGCTGCTGGCCTTCGTCTGGCTGTCCCGCAGCGGCGCGACAGCATTTGAGCTCTACGGGGGCGTCTCGGCCGATGGCCAGAAGCAGCGCGTGAACTACGGCGTCAAGTGGGCCGCCCTGCAGGCCATGCGCGCGGACGGCTGCGGGCGCTACGACTTCAACGGCCTCCTCAACGATGGAATCTCCGACTTCAAGAAGCAGTTCGCCAAGCACGAGAACATGCTGATGGGGACGTGGGAGCGCCCGCTGTCACCGCTTTACCCCGTGTACGCCAAGGCCATGCCTGCCGCCCGCAAGGGGCTGCAGGCGGCACGCAAGGCCCTGCCGGCAGCCCGCCGCGGCCTGCAGAACGCCGTGCCCGCCGCACGCAGGGCCCTCCCCGCTGCGCGCCAGGCGTTGCCGGCCGCCCGTCAGGCCCTGGCAAAAGTTACCCGGCGTTAGGAGCTGGCGTTAGGAACCGGCGCCAGGAGCGCCGGTGGTGACGGCAAACGCGACGGCCTTCTCCGCCGCAGCGGCCACGGCGTGGACATTCACGGGGGCCTCAGAGGCGGCCAGGAATGCACTGCCGCCGCGGGCCAGCTGCAGGTCGCCCTTGGGGGAGTCCAGGTACACAACACCTTCCACCACAATGATGACCACGGCGCCTGACTGTGCGAGCGGAACCGGCGCTGCGCCCGGGGCCAGTTCAATCCTCTGAAGCTGGAACTCCCGGAACGGCGGCCGGTACAGTTCCTGGCCCAAACCGGAAATTTCCGGATGCAGCCTCGGAACTTCCACGGAAGTGAAGTCGACGGTGCGCAGGAGTTCGGGCACGTCGACGAATTTGGGTGTCAGCCCGCCCCGGAGGACGTTATCGGAGGAGGCCATGACTTCCACACCCAAGCCGGACAGATAGGCGTGGATTTTGCCCTCGGGCAGGTATACAGCCTCGCCGGGTGCCAGCGAAATGCGGTTGAGCAGCAGCGAGATCAGGACGCCGGGATCACCCGGGTACTGCGCGTGCAGGCTCACCACCGTGGACAGCTCCGTTTCGTACGGTGCCAGCGAAGCGCCCGAGCTCAGGGCAGCAGCCACAGTGGCCGTAGCCCCGGCAACCTCTTCGCCGCCGTTGATCAGCCGTTCCAGCGCGCTCCTCAGGCCCACGCGTTCGTCGGCTGAATCAAGGTCGTTCATCAGCTCGGTCAGCAGGGGCGGCACCTTGGATGCGACCAGGTCGAAACAGGCTTCGATATGGGCCAGGATCTTCCGGGTGGCGGCAGGAGCCCGGAATCCGCAGAGTGATTCAAAGGGAGTCAGCGCGAAGATCATTTCCGGCTTGTGGTTGTCATCCCGGTAATTCCGGTGGGCCGCGTCAGGGGCGATGCCCTCAGCATCTTC
This sequence comes from Pseudarthrobacter naphthalenicus, assembly GCF_029076445.1. Classification (GTDB taxonomy): domain Bacteria; phylum Actinomycetota; class Actinomycetes; order Actinomycetales; family Micrococcaceae; genus Arthrobacter; species Arthrobacter naphthalenicus. The sequence continues at coordinate 204,558 of NZ_JARESG010000002.1, read as the reverse complement.
CCGGGCAAAACCGGCCCTGGCCTGCTCGAGGCTGGGGTGAACCTGAAGTGACAAAGGCTCGTTGGCCGCCAGGATCTTTGTCAGAAACGGTAGCCGCGGCCCGAACTCCGCCACCGACTCGCTGCCGAGGAAGTGCTCGGGATCGGAGGCGATCAACGCATCCAGGGGTGTTTCGGAGCCGTCAGCGCGGCGGGCCATTGAAGGGGCCCCCGGATGCGCGCCGATCCACAGTTCCGCTTCCGGACCGCCGGACGCCGGACGCCCCAAAAGCTCCGCGATGGCCGTCCTGGATCCCCAGGCATAGTCGCGGAGGGCGTTTTCAAGTTCGTACACAGCCGGTCCATTCCTTAGTATTCAGCTCTTCAGTGATGTCTGTGTGAGGTGCGGGAGGCAGCGCTCCTACAGCGGCGCGCACTGCCCGTTAGTGGCCACAAGCTCGCGGATGGCCTCTTCGTTGCCCTGGCGCTTGAGCTGGTTCAGCAGCTCGGCGGTGATCGGTTCGCCGTCGGGCGTTGTGGTCACCGGGGTGAAGTCCGACGGCGGCGGGGTCTGCTGCGCAGGCAGGTCCGCTGGAAGTCCGGCAACCGGCCTCAAGGGTGCCGCTGCCTGCAGGTGTCCGCCCGCAGCGGCTGCCTCCACCATTCCGTCGGTGGGTGCATCAGCCTGCGGTCCCGAGGCCGATGCGAGGAGCTGGTCCACCTTGGTGTGGATGACGTCGAAGTCGGGCACGGTGGAGAAGGATGCGTCAAAGTCGGGCGGCCCGATGGTGAGCCGTTTGACCTGCTGCCCCTTAGCCTTCATGGCCAGATCCACAAAACTGCCCAGCTGCGACGAGGAAATGTTGGACTCCACCACCTTGGTGCCGGCACTGGCGATGTCCTCGAATTTGGACAGCAGGGTGGCGGGGTCCAACTGCTTCAGCATGGCCTGTTGGACACATTGCTGGCGCTGGATCCGGGAGTAGTCGTCGACGTATTCGCGGGACCGTCCGTACCACAGCGCATGCTCGCCATCGAGGGTCTGTTCACCGGCGGGAATCCAACCCAGCGGCATGCCGTGCGTCCGCGTCACCTCGTCGAAATAGCCGCTCATCGGCACCCAGCCGCCGGCTTTGATCTTGATGCCGCCCATGGCGTCGATGAGTTTGGCGAAGCCGGCCATGTCCACCAGGACATAGGCCTGGACTTTGATGCCGAGCGTCCCCGAGACGGCCTCGAGCGTGGCCTGCGCACCGGGATCGGCCATGCCGGGGTAGAGGTCTGCGTGTTCGTTGGTCACTTCGGTGTTGATGGCGTTGATCAGGCATTCGTCACCGCAGTTGTACCCGTCCGGGTAGATCTTGCGCATCGGGGAGCCCTCGCTGAACTGGGCGTTCTGGAGGTTGCGGGGCACGGAGATGATGGCAGTCTGGCCGGACTTGGCGTCGACGCTGAGGACCGAGAGACTGTCCGGGCGCCGTCCGGTGCGGTCATCACCGGCGTCCCCGCCCATCATCAGGAAGTTGTAGCGGCCGTCCACGGGATCGATCGCAGGGCCGGTGGAGAAGATATTGCCGATGGCGTTGCGCCCGACGTTGAGCAGGTAGGCGGCATAACCCAACGTGCCGCTGCTCAGGACCAAGGCGATAACAAGGGAAATCACGACGGCGGGCCGCGCCCCCGGTGCCAGGAGGACCGGCCTGATCAGCCGCAGGGTATTGAGAAAGAGGAACGCCCACCCGAGGGCGAGCGCCGCGAGGACCACGATGATCACCAGCGAAGCGAAGGGGTTGGTGATGACGTTTATCAGGAGGGTGCGGTTGAGGACCAACAGCAGCACTGCTGCCACCAGGACCACCCAGACGGCCAGGGTCACCCGCAGCGCGGTTCGGCCCAGTTTACGGTCACCGGCCACAATCTGGGCGCTTCCGGGCACCAGAAGGGTCATCAGCAGCAGGACAAAGGCCCGTTTGGTCCGGACCGGGGACGAGGCGCCGGACGGAAACCGTACGGGGTCGGTCATGACCGGGCCGGGGGCGGGGTGCTGCAGTTCGCTTCTGGACATGTTCCCGGCCTAGCGGCTGCCCCGGAGGACGCCATTGCCGTCAGCGAAGACCTCGCTGACCTTCTGCCGGAGGCTGGCTCCCTTACGGGCGGCCGCATTGTTGAGCTCCTGGGCGAAGTCAACAAGGTCTGCACGAAGCGACGCTGCCATTGCGTCCGTGCCCGAGGCGAGGATGCGGACGGCGAGCAAGCCGGCGTTGCGGGCGCCCGCTATGGACACGGTGGCGACCGGGACGCCGGCGGGCATCTGCACGATGGACAGGAGGGAATCCATGCCGTCAAGGGTCTTCAACGGGACGGGAACGCCAATAACGGGCAGGGGAGTCACGCTGGCGAGCATGCCGGGCAGGTGGGCCGCCCCGCCGGCACCGGCAATGATCACGCGCAGGCCGCGCTCATGGGCGCTCTGCCCGTACTTGATCATTTCCGTGGGCATCCGGTGAGCGGACACCACGTCGGCTTCAAAAGGTATGCCGAATTCAGCCAGAGCATCAGCCGCGGCCTCCATCACCGGCCAGTCCGAATCCGACCCCATGACGAGTCCCACGATGGGTCCAGTGCCGGTTTCGGCAGTCCCGCCGCCGGCGGTGGTTTCGATGCTCATGCGTTCTCCTCGGAAATGCGTGCTGGATCGTCGGCCGGAATCCGGCCGTCCCGGATGATGGAAGCCACCCGGGTGGCGCGCCGACGCACTGAGTCCACGTCGTCGGTGGAGTCGCCGACAAGGTTGACGTGGCCGATCTTGCGTCCCGGCCGCACCGACTTGCCGTAACAGTGGACCTTGGCTGCCGGTTCGCTGGCGAGGGCAGCCGGGTACGCCGAGAAGAGGTCCTGGTTGTCGCCGCCGAGGAAATTCTTCATCACCACCACCGGGCCCAGGACGTCGGTAGCACCCAGCGGAAGGTCCAGGACTGCCCGCAAATGCTGTTCAAACTGGCTGGTGACCGAGCCGTCCTGTGTCCAGTGACCCGTGTTGTGCGGCCGCATGGCGAGTTCGTTGATGAGGAAACCGGTTCCGGTCCCGGGAGTTTCAAAGAGTTCGGCGGCCATCACGCCGGTGACGCCGAGTTCGTTGGCGATGCGCAGCGCCGCGTCTTCGGCCGCTGCCGCAACCTCCAGGGGGATGCCTAGGGCGGGGGCAATGACCTCGTCGCAGACACCGTCCACCTGGATGGTGTGCACCACGGGCCAGGCCCTCGCTTCGCCGCCGGGGGTCCGCGCCACCAGGGCGGACAATTCGCGGCTGAATTCAACCTTCGCTTCGGCGAGCAGCGGACTCATGGCTTCGAACCACGGAGCGGTCCCGTCAGCCTCTTCGGGAGAGCCGACGATCTGCACGCCCTTGCCGTCGTACCCTCCGCGCGGCATCTTGAGGACAACGGGCCAGCCGATGTTGTTACCGAATTCCACCAGGGCGGCGACGTCGGCGACCTCGGCCCACGCCGGATTGGGGAGGCCCAGCCTGTCAATGGCCGCGCGCATGACCAGTTTGTCCTGCGCGTTCACCAGGGCATCGGGACCGGGCTGGACGTTGACGCCGGCGGCCAGGAGCTCGCGAAGGTGATCGTTGGGCACGTGTTCGTGATCGAACGTCATGACATCCAGCCCGTCCGCGAAGTCGAGCAGAGTCTGGAGATCTTTGTAGTCACCCACCGGCGACGTCGAGACGGCTGAGACGGCTGAAACGTCCTCAGCTTCGGCAAGCACACGAAGTTCGAAACCAAGGGCGGTGGCGGCTGGGGCCATCATGCGCGCAAGCTGGCCGCCGCCAACCACGCCGATTACTGGAAAAGTCACATATGCCAGCCTACAGAAAAGGTCGCCGGATCCCGGCTTTGGGGCGCCACGAGGCCCGCAAACCCCATAATTCGGCCGCAGCACAACACGGCTGGCAAATTGGTTCCCAGAATTGGGGGCTAAAATAATCTTCTGGCCGTGTGGCCCACAGAACGGACGGCCATGGAGGGTCATGATTAACTCACTCGCAGATCGTATCCGGGGACTAGCCTCGCTGTTTTGGCGCGAGGTGGCCAAGTTCGGAGCAGTTGGCGGTGTGGCGTTCGTCATTGACAACGGCCTGACGTACTACCTGATGCACGGCCCCATGACGGACAGCGAAGCAAAGGCCCGCTTCGTCGGCGCCAGCATCGCCACAATCTTCTCCTGGGTCGCCAACCGGCTGTGGACATTCCGGCACCGGCGGCAGGCCAATGTGCTCCGCGAATTCCTGATGTTCATCCTCATCAACGGCATCGGGATCGGCATCTCCACGGGATTCACGGCCCTGGCCAAGTATTCGTTTAACGTGACCGATAAGAACATGCTGTTCGCCGCCGGAGTTGTGGGCATCCTGGTGGCCACCGTGGTCCGCTTCTTTGCCTACCGGTTCCTTGTCTTCAACCAGGAACTGGACCAGGAGCCGGAGTTCTCGCACGACCACGAGATCATCGAGGGGCATCCCCAGGACAAGGCCGCGGCGGCAAGCATCCCGGGAGGTCCCGCAGGCGCACGCGGCTCAGAAGTTCCTGATCAGGATGCATCGGGAAGTACCAGGCAGTCCTGACCGCTGAGGCCGCGTCCTTCGCCGGCCGCGGCTCCCGTGGAGTTCCCTGAGCTGGCGGGACGGGCATCCCTTATGTTCCCTGAATGCTTACGTCCCCTGAATGCGTTCCGCTGCCAGGAGCTGGTCCGTTAGCTGCACCTCGGGGTGGGCCAGTACCACTGAACCCCCGCCGTGCCAGGCGCCCAGGCAGTTCGCCAATGCCGCTTCCAAACCATCGCCTGCCGTCACCAGGAGCCTCACGCCCTCATCGTGCGGTGCCGAGAAACCTGTGATCAGGTCGGCGTGGCGGTGACGCGTTCCCCGTCGGTCGGTGACAGCGAAGCCGGACCCGGACGGATCTGAGTGGGCCATAAAAATGTCACCGTGTGAACGCACTTCCGCCGCGTAGTCGATGACTCCGGCAGGAAGTTCTCCCGGCCACCGCATCGCCAGCGCGGGCAGCGCGACGGCAATGACGGCGTCGTACGTTCCTGCCCCGGTTCCGGGGTTGTCCGTAACGAGCAAATCGGCCTCGCCCCCGTCAAGGACTGTCTCCATGCCGAGCTGCCAGGCGGCGAGGGCCCAAATCATTGATTTCCAATGGACCGGTAAGTCAAGGCGCAACCGCATTTCCGGTTCGGCGTCCAGTTCGTCCTGCAGCAGGTTGCCGGTTTTGGCGACCCAGTTGTCCAGAACCCGGCCTGAAAGTTCCACCCGTTCGGAGTCCGGTCCGTACCAGGTGAGCCGGGGAGAGGTGGAGTGGCCGGAACGCAGGCTGGTCATCAGTTCGATCGCCGGGATACTCATGGCACCATCTTGCCACGCGTGCCGGGGGCCACGCCCGGCCCGGGGAAAACGCCCGGGGCCGCCGAGCCGGGGCTTTGACCAGGCGAAAAGCCCTGTGATGTTAGTCACAGTTAATTCGTCCGCCTATTTGTCTTATTGGCTTCGCGCCTGTACATTCGGCCGGTATTCATGGGAATCCGGTCCCGCGGTCGTCGTTCCGGGGCCTGCGCCGTCCGCCGCGCCGAGCGTGGTGAAAATTATCCGGGCGTGGCGTGACGGCGTTTCGCCGGAAAAGGTGATTATTATCCGGCGACGGCTTGACTCTCCGCTAGTTACACACGTGTAATTAGATATCGAAAGCGACTGCATAAATACCCGCTCTCAACCGAGTGTCAACGGGAACCATGCAGTGGCAGCAAACTTTCAGGAGGGTCGCCGTGGGGCAAGCAGAGCGTATCCATGAAGATGCCGTCGCCGGCCAGGCTACGGCGAAATACCGCGCAAGGGGAGTACCCAGCGACTGGTATGTGGATCCCGCCGATCCTGACGCTGCGGACCGCTACAACCGCACCACAAAGGATTCCCTCCAGGACCAGGCCACGGCCTTCCTGGCGGCCCACGAAGCGCTCCTTGACGGCGGACATGACGAGGATGACCTTGACCCGCCCATGGAACTGCGCACTCCCGGCCCGGAAGCGACCCAGCCGGTATGGATCGGACTGCCGTTCCAGCAGGACTTTGACGACGAAGGTGAACTTGGCTGGCAGACTGATGCCCTGTGTGCCCAGACTGACCCGGAAGCGTTCTTTCCGGAAAAGGGTGGATCCACACGCGACGCCAAGAAAGTGTGCGGCGCATGCAATGTGCGTTCACAGTGCCTCGAATACGCGCTGGCGAATGACGAACGGTTCGGCATTTGGGGCGGCCTTTCCGAGCGTGAACGCCGGCGGCTAAGGAAGCGAGCAAGCTAATTCTTCAGGAAGTACACGTCACTGCCGTTGTGGTTTCCCACAACGGCAGTGCCTATCTCCCCAGAACCCTGGCCGCCCTCGCGGACCAGACCCGGCCAGCGGATTCCGTCATCGGAGTGGATACCGGCTCGCGCGATGACTCTGCTGCCCTCCTCGAACGGGCTCTGGGACCAGAGAACGTCATTGGTGTTCCCCACGGCAGGAGCGGGATGGGCGGCGCTGTGCGCGCCGGCCTCAGCGCGCGCTCGCCCTGGGGAGGTGAGCCGGACCGGGCCGCCAGAGAGTGGATTTGGCTGCTCCATGATGATGCAGCTCCGGCGCCGGAGGCGTTGGCGGAGCTGCTGGGTGCCGTGGAGCGCGCACCCTCTGTCACGGTGGCCGGGTGCAAGCAACTGGACTGGCACAGCGAACGCCGCCTGATCGACGTCGGACTGTCCACCAGCAGGTGGGCTGAGCGCCTTACCCTCATCGACGCCGATGAACTTGATCAGGGCCAGTACAACGGCCGTTCGGACACCTTTGCTGTCAACTCAGCCGGCATGCTGGTGCGGCGTGACATCTGGGAACACCTGTCGGGCTTCGATCCCGCCCTGCCAGGCACCGGCGATGACGTGGACTTCTGCTGGCGCAACCGTCTCGCCGGGCATCGAGTGGTGGTGGTGCCTACGGCGCGGATGTTCCATGTTGCCCATCGGCCGCACGGGCAGGGAAACCCCTCGGCAGCCCGCAAAGCACAGGTACACCTCCGGCTGAAGCACGCGCCCCTGTGGAAGGTTCCTGTCCACGCCGTGGGCGCGCTGCTCGGCAGCCTCTTTAAACTCGTGCTCAGCGTCGCCGTTAAGGACCCGGGACATGGCTTCTCTCAACTCGTAGCCACGTTCGCGGCCCTGGCCAGGCCTGCCGCGCTGGCCAAATCGCGCCGCACGGCAGCCAGCACACGCCGGATCCGGCGGTCTGTCATCAAGAAACTGCAGACCCCCCGCCGTGAAGTGTGGAACCACCGCCGCTCGCTCATCGAAGCGCTGGGCGCGGACAAGTCCACCGCCGACGGCCTGGTCCAGGATCCGCTGGCGGACCAACCGACGGGCGACTCCTCCGACGACTTCGCGGCGCTGACCACCACCGAGCGCGGCTGGGTGGGCACCGGCGCTCTCGCTGCCATCATCATTGCGTCGGCCGCTTCGCTCACAGCTCTCAGCGGCCTGTTCCGGGCCGAAGCCGTTTCCGGGGGCGGACTGATTCCGGTCTCGGCTTCCCTGGGCGAAATCTGGCATCACGCCTCAAGTTGGTGGATCAGCCTGGGGGCAGGCCTTCCCGGCAAGGGTGACCCCTTCGACTACGTGCTGTGGATCCTCGGCGTTCTCGGTGGCGGAGATGCCAACGCGGCGATGGCCTGGCTGCTTCAGCTCGCTGCCCCGCTATCCGGTTTAACGGCGTGGTTTGCCGCTGGCGGGGTAACCGTCCGCCGACGCTTCCGCTTCATTGCGGCGCTCTTCTGGGCTGCCGCACCAGCCCTCCAGGTGGCCCTCAACCAAGGCCGGGCGGGGGCGCTGATCGCGCACATCATGATCCCGTTGCTGGTGTTGGCACTGCTGCGCGCCACAGGTAGCGCCGTGGGCCATGGGAGGTTCGCCCTGCCGTCACCGGGGGAGCTCCGGTTCCCCGAAAAGCCGCCTGCACGGCCCGGGATCAACGGCCTGCCGTCCTGGACTGCCGCGGCAGCCGCCGGCCTGGCCCTGGCCGTGGTGGCGGCCTGCGCACCCGTGCTCCTGGTCCCTGCTGCGGTGCTGATTGTGCTGTGCGGGCTGATACTGGGCAGGCGTGGGCGCACCGTGTGGTGGGCGCTGCTGCCCAGCGCCGCACTGTTTGTTCCGTTCGGGCTCTCCGTCATCGACAGGCCGCGTGCGCTCCTGGCTGATCCTGGTGTGCCGCTCGGATTTGACGCGGCCCCGCTGTGGCAGCAGGTGCTGGGCCAGCCGCTGCTGTTCGCTCCGGATGGCGGCCTGTCCGGCCTTCCCTGGTTCAGCGGCGGAGCCGTCCCCTGGGCGATTCTCCTGGCACTGCTTGTGGCCGTCCCGGTCCTGCTGCTGGGAGTGGCTGCACTTTTTCTCCCTGGCAAACGGAGCCGGACCGCCCGCGCCCTCTGGGCCGCGGCACTGATCATCCTGGTGGGCGGCTGGCTTGCCAGCCATGTCGCCACGGCCGCCAGCGCCGATAGCCTGGTTACCCCGTTCACCGGCCCGGCTGTTTCCGCCGCCGGTTTCGCACTCCTGGCAGCGGCGCTCATCGGCGCGGAGCGCCTCTTGGACGCGGCACACCGCTCGGCCTCGCGGAACGCCAGCCGCAGCGTGGCACTTCGTGCTGCCACCGCCGTCGCCATGGTGCTGCTCCTGGCCGGTCCGTTGGCAGGCATGGCCGTATGGTCTGCCCAGAACGTCCTTCGGCCCGCCGCCCCGGCGCAGGCCTCCGACGGTCCGGCGGACGCCGGGCTGGGCACGCCCCGGCTCGTTGAGGCGGCCAGCGCCCGGACCCTTCCCGCCACGGCGATTGACCGCGGCACCGGGCCGGAGCAGTCCCGCACCCTGCTCATCAGCACCCACGAGAACGGGACGTTTGACGCGGCCCTGATGCGCGGTGCGGGAACCACCCTGGACAGCCTTTCCGCCATTGCGGCAGCCCGCAACATCATGGGTGCCCCGGGCCAGGAGACAATCCGGGAAGACGACGACGTCACAGGCTCGCTGCGCAGCGTTGTGGCCACACTGGTGGCCGGGCAGGGTGTGGATCCCCGGCCGGAGTTGGAGCGCCTGGGTGCCGGGTTTGTGGTGCTGCGCTCCGCGGACACAGCAGCCCAGTTAACCGCGAGCAGGATGGACGCCGTGCCTGGCCTGGTTGCCGTGGGGCAGACGGATGTGGGCTGGCTCTGGCGGATCACCCCGCTCAACCAGCCTGCCCTGCAGCCAGCGGACGTCGCCCACCGCGTTCGGATTGTGGACCCTGCCGGAGCCACGGTGACCCTGGTGCCTTCCAAAAACGACGACGTCGACAGCCCCGTCCCGGCGGGCCCGGAAGGCCGGCTCGTAACTCTTGCTGAACGGGCGGATCCCGGATGGAGCGCCTGGTTCGACGGGCAGAAACTGACGTCCACCACCTCCGGCTCGGCCCAGGCCTTCACGTTGCCGGCTTCAGCCGGTCAGTTGACCATCCGCTATGACGCCCCGTGGGCCCTGTGGTCAGGCATCATGCAGGTCACGGTGTTCGGGCTCACTGTGATGCTCGCCCTGCCGATGCCGGCACGGCGGCCCAACACCGGGCTGTCACGGGACGAGGGCTCTTTGCGTAAGGAACACCAAAATGCATAACACCGCTCCAACTCCCGCCCCGGCGGCCCCCAAGCCTGCTCCGGGCAGCGTCGAGGAGCAGGACGGGACGCCGGGCGCACCGGCAGGCGCACCTCCGGCCGTACCGCCGGCGGATGCCGGCGCCACTGGCCCAGCCAAGCCTGCTCCCCGGAGGAAACCGACCAAGGACATGCTCACCGGCCTTGTCTCGGCGTTGGCGATCGTTGCCGCGGCGGGCGGAATCGTTGCTGCGGCATCCTTCGCCCCCCAGCCCGCAGGCAGCCGTCCCATCCCGGCCGTGCAGGCCTCCGTTCCCGCCGGTGCGAGCATCGGCGTCTGTCCCGGACCGGCACGCCTGCTCGAAGGCACCGAAGCCGGCACTGACCCCCAATTCAGCCCTGAGTCCGCCACGGCGGAGACTGTCGTCACCGGCGCGGTGCTGAGCGCCCCCGGTGGTGTCCTTCCCGCCAGCCTGCTCTCCACTCTTAACGGGACTCCCGCCGTCGAGATCGCCAAAGGCGGCACCCAGCCGGCTCAGTCCGGTCCGCAGGACCTGAAGGCCGGGGTGCTCAACAGTCACCGGGTCAGCGGTGCCACCGTGCTGGGGGCGGACGCGATGGCCGGCCAGAAACCGTCAGCGGCCGGTGCGCTGAAGTACTCGGCAACGGACGGCGACCTGCAAGGGACCGCGGCAGCCAACTGCACACCGCCGGCCAACGATCTTTGGCTCGCCGGCGCCAGCACCACTGTGGGGCGCACATCCGTCCTGGTCCTCAGCAACGCCTCGAGCACTCCCGCTACCGTGAGCCTTGAGCTGTTTGGGAGCAAGGGCCAGATCCAGGCGCCCGGCAGCAGGGGGCTCCTCGTCGCCCCGGGAACCACCCGTTCCTTCGTCCTCGCCGGCCTGGCTCCCGGTGAGCGGCAACTGAGCGTCCATGTCCGGAGCGCCGGCGGTCCCGTCGCTGCGGTCATTCAACAGAGCGTCCTGAGGGGACTGACGCCGGGCGGCCTGGACTTCATCACGCCGGGGGCCGCGCCGGCTGCCCGGCAGGTCATGACCGGCCTGGACATCCAGGACGCCGGCGGCATTTCAGCGATGACGGGGAAGTCGGGCTTCGGCGACGCGGGCCCCGCTCTGAACATCACCGTGCCCGGCCCTTCCGACGCCGTGGTGGAGGTCAAGCTCTTCGGCCGCGATGGTCAGAAGGCCCTCCCCGGCGGCGGCGTGGTCACGGCGAAGGCAGGCTCCGCCACCGAGATTTCCTTGGCAGGCGTCCCGGCCGGCCGCTACACGGTGTCCACCAGCTCGGACGTCTCATTCGTGGCTTCGGCGCGTGTAACGCGCGGCGTCAACGGCACCAAGGCCTCCGATGTGGCGTGGGCGGCCTCGGGCGTCAGGCTCGGCAGCCAGCACGTTGTTCCGGTGCCCCAGGGCGGTGACCGCAGCCTCGTCTTCGGCGTGCTGGAGAACAGGGCCACCATTTCCTACGCAGCCGTGACAGCCGACGGCAGGATCCGCCCGGCAGCCACTGCGGACGTCGCCGGCGGAACCACCACCTCCATCAAGCTTCCCGAGAAAGTGGAGGAGTCGGCCGTGGTGGCCTACGTGGTCTCAGCGTCGGGCGACGCCGCCTACGGGGCCCTGCTGCTGCAGCAGGACGGCCGGGAGGACATTTCCACGCTGGCCCTGATGCCTGCCGCGTCGGGGCAGGAAAAGGTCGCGGTCTCCCTCGGCTACTAAACCTCGGCTACTTACCTCGACAACGAAAGCCAGGCGGGCGGTCAGTACCTGCGGCGGTAGACCGGATCCAGCGTCTCCGGGGCCACTCCGAGCATCTCTGCCGTGTGCTCCACCACAACGTCGTGCACCAGGTCCTGGAGTTCATCCAGGCTGCCACAACCCTGTTCCACCACCCGGCGGTACAAGGTGATCACCGGGCCTTCCCCGTCCGTTGCCGGCGTGTAGGCACCCATCGGCGGAGGCGCAGCCTGGGCCACCAGCTGCTCCAGGTCCGGCGGGATCTCGTCCACGGCAAATCGAACGCCGTCCAGCGTCTTTCCCCAGATGTCGTGGAGCCGCTGAGCGGAGTCCAGGACCAAGTCATCAAAACGGTCAGAACGCGTCCGGTATCCGGGATGAGTGGGCAGGACGAGTTCCCCCCGCAGGCCGCGGCCGTGGCGGTTCCGGCGGCGCATCGCAAAACTCCGGCCCGTTGAGCTTGGTCCCGTTTCTGTACCGGAGGCGTCCGGGTCAGCCAAACGGACCGAAAAAGCTGAATCATGGTTCGATGACTGCATACATTGACTGTAAACCCGGCCGCAGTTTTACGCGAGACTCACCGCCGGCAGGCCCGGGGCACGGCGGTTGGTGCGGCAAATACCGGGAAACGAACGTCAGGCAGAGTAGTCTGTGATGTCGTGGGAGCTATCCGTCAATGTTCACGATCGGCCTGCCGTCAGTCAGCGGTGGCGACTTTGACGTACGTCTACGCGGACTCCACCGCAGTCCTGGGTCCCCTTGCCACCTACGCCGAGCCGCATTGTTACGATTTGTGCGAGCAGCATGCCGGGTCACTGACAGTTCCCCGCGGCTGGGAGGTGCTTCGGCTGGCGATGCCCACCACTCCCCAGCAGCCCGGCCCGGACGACCTCCTTGCCCTGGCCAACGCAGTCCGGGAAGCGGCAGCCCTGCCGCCCAAGCCGCAGACAACGCCGGCCCAGCGTGCTGCACACTCGGCGCTGGAAGCGCCGGCCGGTGCCGAAGGCACACGCCGGGGCCACCTCCGCATCCTGCGCGAACCGTCCTGATTCTCCACTGCCCCGGACATCGTGCCGGATCACGAATCCACCGGACCTGCACCTGTCCGATGCTGGAGTGGCGGTAGGCTTGAACCTGCTAATCAGTCAGCCACCGGCGCGCGGACGCGCGCCCTTTCGGGAGCATCCAACCATGGCAAAGATCAGTCCTGAACTGTTGTCCGTCCTGCGCTGTCCCGTGACCGGCTCGTCGCTGGTCCAGGACGGCGAAGAGCTTGTATCGACGGCGGCGGGAGAGTCGGGCGTGAAGCTCCGCTACCCGATCCAGGACGGCATACCGCTCCTGCTGCCGCCGGAACTGCTGCTGGCTGCCACCGCGGCCGGCTCCGACCAGCACGACTCCGCTGCGTCCTGACTTTCACTCCCACATCGACCTGCATGCAGACGCTTTAACGCCGTCGCCGCCATCGGACAGAGCAAAGGAACACCATGACAATTGACTACAAGGTCGCCGACATTTCGCTGGCCGAAGCGGGACGCCACCAGATCCGGCTGGCCGAGCACGAGATGCCGGGGCTGATGTCCCTTCGCAAGGAGTTCGGCCCCAGCCAGCCGCTGAAGGGCGCACGGATTGCCGGCTCCCTCCACATGACAGTGCAGACCGCCGTCCTGATCGAAACGCTCACCGCCCTCGGTGCCGAGGTTCGCTGGGCCTCCTGCAACATCTTCTCCACGCAGGATGAGGCTGCCGCCGCCGTGGTGGTGGGCACCGGCACCACCGAGGACCCGCAGGGCGTTCCGGTGTTCGCCTGGAAGGGCGAAACGCTCGAAGAGTACTGGTGGACGGCGCAGCAGATCCTCACGTGGCCCGGCGCGGACGCAGACCCGGAGCTTGGTCCCAACATGATCCTGGACGACGGCGGCGACGCCACCATGCTGGTTCACAAGGGTGTCGAATTCGAAGCTTCCGGCGCCGTGCCGGAGGCTGCCGAAGATGAATCCGAAGAAGGCCGGATCTTCCTCGATGTGCTCCGCGCCTCGCTTCAGGAGGACAACCAGCGCTGGACCAGGATCGGCTCCCGCCTGCGCGGCGTCACCGAAGAAACCACCACCGGCGTGCACCGCCTCTACCAGCTGGCTGAGCAGGGCAAGCTGCTGTTCCCCGCCATCAACGTCAACGACTCGGTGACCAAGAGCAAGTTCGACAACAAGTACGGCATCCGGCACTCCCTGCCGGACGGCATCAACCGGGCCACGGACGTCCTGATGGGCGGCAAGGTCGCCGTCGTCTGCGGTTACGGTGACGTGGGCAAGGGTGCGGCGGAAGCATTCCGCGGCCAGGGCTCACGCGTGATCGTCACCGAAATTGATCCCATTTGTGCCCTGCAGGCAGCCATGGACGGCTACCAGGTGGCCAAGCTGGAGTCCGTCCTGAGCGAAGGCCACATCTTCATCACCACCACCGGCAACAAGGATGTCATCCTCGCGGAACACATGGCCGGCATGCGCGACAAAGCCATTGTGGGCAACATCGGCCACTTCGACAACGAGATCGACATGGCCGGACTGGCCCGGATCCCGGGCGTCCGGAAAGTGGAGATCAAACCCCAGGTTCACGAGTGGGTGTTCGACGCCGATCCCGCCACTGGCAAGGACAGCCGCTCCATCATCGTCCTTTCCGAGGGACGCCTGCTGAACCTCGGCAACGCGACCGGCCACCCGTCCTTTGTGATGAGCAACTCCTTCGCCAACCAGACGATTGCCCAGATCGAGCTTTGGACGAAGCGGGACCAGGCTGAGGGCGAGCGGGAGTACGAAAACCAGGTCTATGTGCTGCCCAAGATCCTTGACGAAAAGGTTGCCCGCCTGCACCTGGACGCCCTGGACGTCGAGCTCACTGAACTGTCCAAGGAACAGGCCGAATACCTGGACCTGGATGTCGCCGGCCCGTACAAGCCGGAGCACTATCGTTACTGAGGTGTGACTCCCCGGGCGCGGACGGCGCCCGGGGTTGTTACCTTCAACCATTAAGATCGGACTATGGAGCCAGAAGCAAAGCCACGCCGGATGTCGACGGCCAAAAAGATTCTTGTTGTGGCAGCCGTCTGCGGACTGGCTGCTACGGGCGGTGTCTTCGCGGCCGTTGCCCCGGGCCTCGCCCGCGGTGCCCTCGAGTCGGAGGCGGCCTCCGCTGTCCGTTCCGCGCCGGGCCTGGCGTCACCGGTGGTGCCGCCGGTCAAGGTGGACATCATCCCTGCCGCCGCCGCCAAACAGGTCAACCCGGCCACACCGGCATCTGTGAAGGTGGGCAACGGCAGGATCGAGAGCGTCACGCTTACCAGCACGGCAGGGGAATCAATTCCTGGCACCTTTGCAGCGGACGGCAGCAGCTGGTCGGCCACGGCACCGCTGAAATTCAACACTGAGTACAGCTACACGTATGTGGTGACCGACGGGGCCGGCCGCGAAAGCACGGCCACGCAGGCATTCAATACGGTGTCCAGCACCCACGAAGCCGACGCGGCGATCTACCCCCTCGACGGCATGAAGGTGGGTGTGGGCCAGCCCCTCCAGGTCGTCTTCAGCGAGCCGGTGGTCAACCGGGCTGCCGTGGAGAAGGCCATCAAGATCACCTCCAGCGCGGGCCAGGTTGGGGCCTTCCACTGGTTCAGCGACACCATGGTCCGTTACCGCCCCGAAGGTTTCTGGGCCGCCAACTCCACGGTCACCATGGACATGCAGCTCTTCGGAGTTGATCTTGGCAAAGGCCAGATCGCGAACTTCAACAAGAAGGCCAACATCCGGATCGGTGACAAGAAAGTTGCGATTGCCGACGCCACCGCGCACACCTTCACCCTCAGCGTCAACGACCAGGTAATCAAGACGCTCCCGGTCAGCATGGGGGACAAGCGCTTCCCGTCCGCCCGCGGCTACGCGGTGCTGATGGAGAAGAACCGCTACGACCACTTCCGCGCTGCCAGCATTGGCCTCAAACCCGGGGACCCGGCGTACTACGGGGAAGTGGATGTCGAATACTCCATTCGGCTGACGC
This sequence comes from Pseudarthrobacter naphthalenicus, assembly GCF_029076445.1. Classification (GTDB taxonomy): domain Bacteria; phylum Actinomycetota; class Actinomycetes; order Actinomycetales; family Micrococcaceae; genus Arthrobacter; species Arthrobacter naphthalenicus. Next base: position 189,067 of record NZ_JARESG010000002.1, on the reverse strand, counting down.
TCAGCGGGGCCTACATTCACCAGGCACTCGAGTCCGCTTACCCCTATATCGGCAACACCAACGTTTCCCACGGCTGCATCGGGTTTGCTCCCGACGGCGCCGCCTGGGTCTTTGACAACATGACCACGGGCGACGTTGTGCAGATCATTAATACTGAAGGCGATTACGCCGCCCTGGACGACGGCTATGGGGACTGGAACATCCCTTGGGCCGAGTATGACAACTAGGCCGGTAGGCTCGAGACCAGACACACTGCGCTGCCCGGACCAGAGCCAGGCAGCACGGACCCCAACGGAAGTGACGCTGCTGTGAACGACAACTCGCCGACCCCTGCCAAGCGCACGGAGCCGCAGCCGGATCCGCAACTTGATACTTCTTCGGACTCCGACGAGCCCGCGTTCGCCTGGATGACGGGGCAGCCTGAAAGCCGGGCGGACCGCAAAGCGGCGGAGGCCGCGGCTGTGCCTGACGACGCTGCGCGCGCCCGCGCCACATCCGCGGACGCTGCACCTGCAGCCGATGAAACTGCTGACGCAAATCCGGCCAGCGCCAAGCCGGCAACGGTCGAACCAGCCAGCGTCGGGTCATCCACCCCAGGGTCATCCACTCCAGGGTCATCCGCCGGCGGGTCTTCCGCCGCAGGGGCTTCGGCGGACGAAGGCAAGCAAACCCCGCTCACGGGCGCCGCACGCCACCAGTCCGGCCCTTACAGTGAACCCCTGCCCACCTCGGCCCTGCAGGTCCGCCCTCCCGAGGAGGAAGTTGAGCGCCGCAACGCGGAACGGGAAAGCGCAGCCAACGCCAAACCCGTGGCGCCGCGCATCTGGCAGGTCCTGCTGGCACTGTTCTACCCCGTGATCCTGCTGGTGCTCGCCGTCCGGGCCGTGACCAGCCCCCTGTTCCTCTGGATCGAATACAACCGGCCCGGATTCCCCGGAGACGGGTACGGTTTCAGCACCGATGACAGGATGACCTACGGCTCCTACGCGGTTGACTATCTCAGCAACTGGGCAGGTCCCCGATACCTCGGGGACCTGGTGAACCGGAGTGGGGCCAGCCTGTTCAAGGATGGCGAGGTCAGCCACATGGCGGACGTCAAGACGGTCATCCTCTCGGCCTTCGGCGCAGGTGCGCTCCTCATTGCACTCAGCATCGTGGCTATCGCGTACCTGCGCCGCCGAAGCCCCGGGGGAGTCCGGCGGGGGCTCTTCGCAGGCTCCATCGTGTCGCTGGCGATCATCCTGGGCCTCGGGGCACTGGCGGTGCTGAGCTGGCAACAGTTCTTCACGGAGTTCCACCGGATCTTCTTCGCCAGCGGTTCCTGGACGTTCGCTCTGGAGGACACCCTGATCCGGCTGTTCCCGGGGCAGTTCTGGATCGATGCGGGCATCGTCATTGCCGGGCTGGTCTTCCTGGTCTCCGTGGTGACCCTGATCCTCACCTGGCCTACGCGCCGGCGCCGCGGACTGCTGAAAGATGACGTGGAATCCGTTGAGGTTGCGGCCTAGCTGCGGTAAAGCCCGGCAATCTCGGCTTCAAAATCACGGACGACGGCGGCTCTTTTCAGTTTGAGCGAAGGCGTCAGGTGGCCGGATTCCTCCGTAAGGGTGGCCGCCAGGATGGTGAAGCTGCGGACCGCTTCGGCCTTCGAAACCAGGGTGTTGGCGTGGTCCACGGCCGTCTGTATTGCGCTCCGGATGCGGGGATCCCGGGCCGCATCAGCCAGAGTCAACGGGCTGACCTTGTTCTCCTGGCACCAGTTGTCCAGGCCGGCGGGGTCCAGGCTGACCAGCGCGGCTACGTAAGGTTTCCCGTCGCCGACCACCACTGCGTGGTCAACCAGCTGGTGCGTGCGGATCTTCTCTTCAAGCGGTCCGGGCGCCACGTTCTTGCCGCCGGCGGTGACCAACAGGTCTTTCTTGCGGCCGGTAATGGTCAGGAACCCTTCGGGGTCGAGTTCCCCCAGGTCCCCGGTGCGGAAGAATCCGCCCACGAAGGCCTCCGCGTTGGCCGCTTCGTTGGCGTGGTACCCCTTGAAGACACCGATCCCTTTGACCAGCACTTCGCCGTCCTCGGCGACACGGATGGTTGTTCCCGGCAGGGGGATGCCCACACTGCCCACCCGGGTGCGGGTGACGGTGTTGGCGGTGCAGGGAGCCGTGGTTTCGGTCAGCCCGTAACCCTCCAGGACGGGGATCCCGGCACCGCGGAAGAAATGCGCGTCGTCGGGGGCCAAGGCGCTGGCACCGGACACCATGTGACCCAGGCGGCCGCCGAACATGCGGCGGAGCCGTGCATACACGAGCCGGTCAAAGAGGGCATGCTGCGTGCGTAACGCCAAGCCCGGTCCGGTGCCTTCCCCGCGGGCGGCACGGTCCTCCTCGAGGGAATAACGGATGGCGGTTGCCGAGGCCGCCCGGAAGATCCGCGACCTGCCGGCCATGGCAGCCTTGTGCGTGGCACCCGCCCGCACCTTTTCGAAAATCCGCGGCACGGCCAGCAGGAATGTGGGTTTGAATGTCCCCAGGTCCTCAAGCAACGCTGCAGCACTATTAACGTGGCCCAGGGTGGCACCTGCATGGAGGCAGGCCACCTGGACGGCACGGGCCAGCACATGGGCCAAAGGCAGGAACATCAGGGTCCGCGCATGGGGCTGTTTGAGGATTTCGGGCAGGAATGCAACCACGTTCACGGCCACCAGCGCGAAGTTGCCGTGGGTGATTTCGCAGCCTTTGGGGCGCCCGGTGGTGCCGGACGTATAGACCAGGGATGCGACGTCGGCCAGCCCGGCGGCGGTGCGGTGACGCTCCAGTTCGGCGTCTGTAACCCCCGTCCCGGCGGCCGAGAGGCTGGCGAGGTCCGGCGCTTCGCCGTCGAAATCCATCCTGACTACGCTGACCAGCCGGTCCCGCAGGAGTGCGGACGTTTCCAGCACACCGGCGATCAGTGCCACCTTGTCGCGGTCTTCGGCGAATACGTGGCGGGCACCGGCGTCGTGCAAAATCCACTCCACCTGTCCGGGGGAGGAGGTCTCATAAACCGGCACGGTCACGCCCCCGGCGAACCAGATGGCGAAGTCCACCATCGTCCACTCGTAGCGTGTTGCGGACATCACCACCACGGTCTCGCCCGGCTCCAGGCCGCCGGCAATAAGGCCCTTCGCCAGGGCACGGACGTCCTGCAGGAACTTGTGCGCGGACACATCCGTCCAGCCGTTGGGGCCTTTCCGGGCGTACAGCGGGTGGGCCGCGTTGGCAGCTTCCTGCCGGAGCAAAAGGTCAGTGACATTGCTGTCCGGGTCCAGCTCCACCAGGAGTTCTGTGCTTGCTTCTCGCACGGGGGCGTCTCCGTTCCGCAGCCGTTCCGCGGCGCGCGGCTCATTCGAGGGTCTGATGCCATCCTGCCTTAGATCCACGATGGCATCCACATTCTGTACCGCCATTCCTCATAGGAGATGGTCTCGGCAGTCCACAAGGGGTAGAAAAAGGCGGACAACAGCACCGCAGCGGCAACGAAGAGGGCCAGCAGGTACAGGCCGGAGCGCCGACGCCACAACGGGTCGCCCTCCCGGCCCAGAACCAGGCCCAGGCAATAGACCAAGGACAGGATCAGGAACGGCTCAAACGAGACGGCGTAGAAGAAGAACATGGTGCGTTCCGGATACAGGAACCACGGCAGATACCCCGCCCCGACGCCGGCAAGGACAGCCCCTGCACGCCAGTCCCGGCGGCCGGCCCACCAAAAGAGCAGGACCACCAGGGAGATGGCGGCACTCCACCAGATCAGGGGGTTTCCGACGGAGAGGATGGCTGATGCGCAGCGGGCCGCATGGCAATCCAGCGCTTCGGGTCCCGACTGCTGGTAGTAAAACGAGGTGGGCCGGCCCATCACCAGCCAGCTCCAGGCGCTGGCCTCGTAGGGATGCTCGGAGCCCAGCCCCTGATGGAACTTGTAGGCCTCCAGGTGGTAGTGCGCCAGCGAGCGGAGTGAGTCGGGCACCCAGCCCCACATCGGGGAGGGATTGGCCTCGGCCCAGTGACGGAAGTAGGCATCCTGGGAACGGAACCAGCCGGTCCATGTTGCCGTGTACACGAGGGCGGCCACCGGCACCATGCTCGCGAAGGCCGGCAGCCCGTCCTTGATGATTCCGCCGGTGATCCAGCCACGGATGCCTGCCACACGGCGTGCATTCAGATCCCAAAGGACGGTGAGGAGGCCGAACCCGGCCAGAAAAAACAGGCCGGACCATTTGGTACCAACGGCGAGGCCCATGCAGACGCCGGCGGTGACACGCCACCAGCGGATCCCCGGCCACGGCCCCGCCAGCAGTTGGGCACCCGACGGGCGGCCCGTCGTCGAACCCGCTGCCAGCCGTGCCAGCCGGTCAGCGAGGCGCCGCCGCCCGTCGTCGCGGTCCAGCAGCAGGGCGCCGAAGGCGGCAAGGACCCAGAACATCAGGAAGATGTCCAGCAGCGAGGTCCGGGACATGACCAGGTGGTGACCGTCGACGGCGAGCAGGAGACCCGCCGCCGCGGCCAGTGGCAGGGAACGGAACAGTTTCAGCGCAATGAGCGTCAGGAGGAGGACGGACAGGGTACCCGTCAGTGCGGCGCTGAACCGCCAGCCAAACGGATTGTCCGGGCCGAAGAGCCACATACCCGCGGCGATCATCCATTTGCCCACGGGGGGATGGACCACGTATTCCGGACTGTTCAGCAGAATGTCCGGGTTACCGGCGTTAAAGGAATCGTTGGCTTTGTCCGGCCACGTCCGTTCATATCCGCTGACGAGGTAGGAGTAGGCGTCCTTGACGTAATACGTTTCGTCGAAGACCAGGCTGTGGGGGTTGTCCAGACGCACAAACCGGAGGATCCCGCCCACCACGGTGGTCAGGGCGGGAACCAGCCAGAACCACAGGCGCAGCGAGGGCGGGTAATCACGCCAGCTCCGGATGCTGCCGATGAGGCGGCCGCGGAGGGCTGCGGCGGAAAATGCCTCTGCTGGACGGGCGATCCACGGGCGGCCGGCAGGGGGAGCGGTGTCTCCGGCCTCGGCAGGCCGCATCGAGGTCTGGGTCACGAGCCCCATGCTACCTTTTGCCGCCTGCTTCCCCGGCCAGCAGTAGGCTGATGGGGTGGACCCTAACCCCAGTACCTTCGCCGATTCCAGCCCTGCCGATTCGAACCCTGAAGATTCGAACCCTGAGGATTCGAATGTTTCCCGGACCTCGCCGGCTGCGGGGCCGGGACGGATCATCCTGGCGGCCACCCCGATCGGTAATACCGGCGACGCCTCCGCCCGCCTGATCGACCTGCTGGGCACGGCGGACATCGTGGCGGCCGAGGACACCAGGCGGCTGCACCGCCTGGTCCAGAGCCTTGGCGTTAACGTTACCGGCCGGGTGATCAGCTACCACGAGCACAACGAGGCCACTAAAACAGCTGAACTGCTGGAGCAGGTGCGCGCCGGCAAAACCCTGGTCATGGTGACGGACGCTGGAATGCCGTCCGTGTCCGATCCCGGTTTCCGCCTGGTGGAAGGGGCCGTGGCTGCCGGCCTGACTGTGACTGCCGTCCCGGGGCCTTCTGCGGTCCTGACGGCCCTGGCGCTGTCCGGCCTTCCCACGGATCGTTTCTGCTTCGAGGGCTTCCTGCCCAGGAAGGCGGGGGAGCGCGCGTCTCGGCTTGCCGATTTGGCCGCGGAGCGCCGCACCATGGTTTTCTTCGAGGCACCGCACCGGCTGGAGCCGATGCTCAGGGCGCTCCGGGAACGCTTCGGATCGGAGCGGCGGATCGCCGTCTGCCGCGAACTGACCAAGACCTACGAAGAAGTCATCCGCGGCACCGTGGGGGACCTGCTGCTCTGGGCGGAGAGCAATGAGGTCCGGGGCGAGATCGCGGTGGTGCTGGGCGGCGCACCCGAGCAGGCGCCCGGCACACCGGAGGATCACGTAGCAGCCGTCAACGCGTTGATGGCCCAGGGCATCAGGCTCAAGGAAGCAGTGGCTGCCGTTGCTGAGGACGTGCGCGTCAGTAAGCGCGAGCTGTACTCTGCCGTGCTGGCGGCGCGCTAGCCGAGACGCGGAAGTGAGTGCCCCCGGACAGGGACGGCTGTTTCCAGGCCAGGACGGGCAGGGGCGGCCCGCGAGACACCGAACATCCCCGGGGCGACACATCCCCGGGGGCGACACATGCCTGGGGATGACGTTGTGCAGGTGCACACCCCAAGGCCCCGCAGGTGGTGCATTCAGGCGTAGACCCTCCGTCCGGGGCAGCAGTACTGTGAAAGGGAATTAGCCGCGAGGGGGGCCGCCCACGGACCCGCGCGGCAGCCATTCTTACCGACGAGGGAGTCACCGTGACCGTCACTGCCCAGACTGCAATTACTGCCGACCGCGAGAGCGGGCTGCTGGCTTCCGTTCCTACCGGCCTGCTCATCAACGGTGAGTGGCGTCCGGCTGCTTCGGGAAAGACGTTCGACGTCGAAGATCCGGCCACCGGGAAAGTGCTGGTGAGCATCGCCGACGCCGGCCCCGAGGACGGCATGGCGGCTTTGGACGCCGCCGCGGCCGCCCAGGAGTCCTGGGCGAAGGTGCCGGCCCGCGAACGCGGCGAAATACTGCGCCGGGCGTTTGAACTGGTAACGGAGCGGGCCGAGGATTTCGCGCTGCTGATGACCTTGGAGATGGGCAAGCCGCTGGCTGAGGCCCGGGGTGAAGTGACCTACGGGTCGGAGTTCCTGCGCTGGTTCTCCGAGGAAGCGGTACGCGCATTCGGCCGCTACTCGGTCTCGCCGGACGGGAAGTCCCGGCTCCTGGTGACCAAGAAGCCGGTGGGACCCTGCCTGCTGATCACCCCCTGGAACTTCCCGCTGGCGATGGCCACCCGCAAGATCGCCCCCGCTGTGGCCGCCGGCTGCACCATGGTGCTGAAGTCCGCCAAACTGACGCCGCTGACATCCCAGCTGTTCGCTGCCGTCATGATGGAAGCCGGCCTCCCTGCCGGCGTCCTGAACGTCATCCCGACATCCGCTGCCGGTGCCACCACCGGCCCGCTGATCAAGGACCAGCGGCTGCGCAAACTCTCGTTCACCGGATCCACCGAGGTGGGACGCAGCCTTCTGGCGGACGCCTCGGAAACCGTGCTGCGGACGTCCATGGAGCTGGGCGGGAACGCCCCGTTTGTGGTGTTCGAGGACGCCGACCTGGATGCCGCCGTTACCGGGGCCATGGCGGCCAAGCTGCGCAACATGGGTGAGGCCTGCACCGCGGCTAACCGGTTCATCGTGCACGAATCGGTGGCGGATGAATTCGCCGGGAAGTTCGCCGAAAAAATGCGTGACATGACCACCGCCCGCGGCACCGAGCCCGAATCCAAGGTGGGTCCGCTGATTGATGCCAAGAGCCGGGACAAGGTCCATGAACTCGTCACCGACGCCCTGGCGGCCGGAGCCAAGGCCGTCATCGGCGGTGCCGCAGCAGAGGGTCCGGGCTACTTCTATCAGCCCACCATCCTGACCGGCGTCGCCGAAGGCACCCGGATCCTGTCCGAGGAGATTTTTGGGCCCGTCGCACCCATCACCACCTTCAGCACGGAAGAAGAGGCCGTCCGGCTCGCCAACAACACCGAATACGGACTCGTGGCCTACGTCTTCACAAAGGATCTGAACCGCGGTATCCGGATGGGCGAACGCCTGGAAACCGGCATGCTTGGCCTCAACGCCGGAGTCATCTCCAACGCGGCAGCACCGTTCGGCGGCGTCAAGCAGTCCGGGCTGGGACGCGAAGGTGGCCTGGAAGGCATCGAGGAATACCTCTACACCCAGTACATCGGGATCGCCGACCCTTACGCCGGCTGAGGTCACTGGCCGCGGCGGGGACGGAACAAGCCGGTGCGCGCCCTGGACCGGAAGCGGGCGGCGTGCGTGACCGCCCGGCGTGCCGGTGTCCTGATCCCCCGGAACGGAGTGGCCAGGAGCCGGGCCCAACTCCCCAGGACCGATGCCGGGAGCCAGGTGGCCCGCAAGCGCCTGCCGAGCGGGGCGTTCTCCCGCAGCGACTGCTCCACGGCCGAAATCCGGGGTGCAATCCGCTCCGGTTTCCCTGCAGCGACTTTCTCTGCAGCGGCTTCCCCTGCAGCGACGGCGGGGTTGCCCGGGCGGCCGTAGTTGCGGCGTTCAAAGTCTGCGGTCAGCGTCAGCACGGCTTGGTGAGCCTGGTCCTCCATCCCACCGGGTTCCCCAAGCAGCGCGGAACGGCGCAGGCGCGCGGAATAGGCCCGGGCCGTTTCGCTCGCCTGCGGCGGCAGGCCGTAGTCGGTGCCGAGATCGCGGAGTTCAGCCCATGCCAGCGGAATCGCATCCCCCGTGTCCGGGCCCGGCCGCTGGATACGCCGGGAGCGGATCCCCATACGAACCAGCCGGGGCGATGCCAGGACCAGGAGCAGCCCCAGCACGCCCGCCACGCCCGGCAGCCACGGCAGGAGCCAGTGTTCGAGGCTGCCGGCGTTGGCATCCGGAGCAGGCGCCGGCGCAACGCTGGGCGTCGGTGCCGGAACTGTCGCGTTTGCGAGCAGGTCGTTGTTGTTTTCAATGAGGTCGGGCGACGCGGGGCTGACCGGCTCAGTGGCATACGCAGGCACCACTCCGCGTGATGGGGTGGGCTCGAAGGGCACCCAGCCCAATCCTTGGAAGTAGAGTTCCGGCCACGCATGGGCGTCGCGGGCGTCCACTTCGAATTCCGGGAGGGCCCCCTGCCCGGCGACAGAGACGCTGGCTCCAGTAGCCCGCCCCGGTGCGTAGCCGACGGCGATACGGCTGGGAATGCCTTCCAGCCGGGCCATCACGGCCATGGCGGAGGCAAAATGGATGCAGTAGCCGCTTTTTTGGGTGAGGAAATCGGCCAGCACCGACAACCCGTTACCGTCGTAACCGCCTTGGACCGGGGACTGCAGGGAATACGTGAACTCTCCCGAGCGCAGGTAGTTCTGGATGGCCATCGCCTTGGCGTACTCGTTGTCGGTGGAACCCGTCACCGCATCGGCTGTCCGGCGGACAATGTCCGGCACGCCGTCAGGAATCCTGGTGAATTCCGCCGGGATGCCGCGCACTTCCCGGGATGACTGCCGGAGCATGTCAGCCGTAAGTACGGGTGCGGAGGACGCCACAATATATTGCTGGGCCCGGGTGTTGGTGTTGAGCCCTTTCACGGTCAGCGTGGCAGGATCCCAGGTCCAGGACCCGTTGAGGCCGCGGACTGATTGCGGCGCATACGGCAACGGCAGGTAGGGGCTGGTAAACGTGCCCGTCTCCACGACGGTGACCTGCCGCTGCTGCGGCGCGGTGACGTCGTAGCCGGTCTGGATCAGGCCGGAGAGGGGACGCCGCTCTGCGTCCCGGTCGTCCGGTCCCCAGGTTTCGCCGTCGAAATTGTCCACCGTGACTGACCGGAGGTACACCGGCCCGGAGGCGCTCGTGGCATAGGTGATCCGGCCCGTGCCGGCCGGGGTCCGCAGACTGTTGCCCAGGGTGATCATGGGGTTCAGGCCCGTGCCGGCGCCCCACGGGTTAAGCCGGGAGCCTTGCGGGAAGGTCCCCTGATCGAAGCCCGGAATCGCCAGCGGAACCGCGAGCGCGGCCACCAGGGCTACGGTGCCTGTCAGGACGGCCCGCCGCAGATGCCCGGGTGCCCTTCCGCTGTCGGTCGGGATGCGTGAATCGGGGCCAAACCATTGGCTGCACCCCAGGATCAGCAAGTAGCCGACGGCCGCGGCGCCGAAACCCCACAACCCCACGCTCTGCGGCTTCACCAGGGCAGGAACCACCATGATGGCGAGCAGGCCCAGGCCGGTGGTGGCCGGCATGCCGAGGGGGACCGCCAACGCATCAATGAGGATGACCGCCAAGCCCAGGACGGCGCACGTGACCATGACGATCCCGGCGTTCGGGGCCACCGGCGCACTCTCGGCGAGGACCGTCTCGCTGGCGCGGCGGATGAACCTGCCCAGTTCTGTCAGGGTCGCCCCGGAGGGGATGAAGCCCGCCAGGCCCGTGCTGCGGAAGAAAGTCAGAGTGAGGACGGCAATCAGGGATGCAAAGCCGCCCACCGCCACCAGGAGCGGCTGGGCGCGCAGGGCGCGAAGCACGGCGAGGGTCAGGCAAACCACCGCCACCGTCGTCAGGACAGGCAGGTACCAGGCCCACCCGCGCAGGACACCGTTGAGGGACAAAGCTGCCCCGGCAACGGACAGGGCGACCGCTCCGGCCATGGCCCACGGGTACGCACCGACCCGGACCCGTATAGGTCGCTGCCCGTGGCTGTCCGGCGCGGTGCGCCCGCGGCCGGCAGCAGCCCGCGGCTCCCGGGAGGATTCGCGTTCAGGTGCCAGCGTCACCGCCCCACCCCCGCTCCGCGGCGGACGTCGGCCGCTGCCGTGGCGGGCGCCGCGCCGTCCTGGTCAAAGCTGCTCCAGGCCACGGGGACGGCCGCCGTCGCAGGCACCGCAACAGCCCGCCAGCCGCCCCGGCGCAGCGTTTCCAGGGCGTCCTCGGAATCTTCGGGCCGGTCGGTCACGATGATGGCGAAGGCGTTTGCTCCGTAGCCTGCCCCCTGCGCCAGTGCCCTCGCCTCCTCGGGTGAGGTTCTGCCGAGTACGGCGATGATGGGCCCGCGCATCCGGTGCGCCGATAGTTTGTCCATCAGCTGGTCGCCGAAGACGTCCGGGTCGTGGCCGCCGTGGACCTTCGGACCGTGCTTCTCCCCGCCGGTATGCAGTTCCCACCCGGCGTGGTGCGGGCCGGAAATCCGGATGGCGGCAAGGCTTTCGGCGATGGCCTGAAGCCCGGACGTCCCCGAATACTCCTCTGAATCGGGCTCCGGTGCGGACGGCGAGCGGAGGAACGCCGGCTCGCCCCGGGGATCCAGCATTCGGAGGGCGTAGTTTCGCTCGGCCAGGTGCGCACAGACGGACATGGCCGCCACCACGGCCCATTCGAACGTGCCGCTGCTGGCCATCTCATGGCTGTCCCGGGGAGCCGTTCCCCCGAATCCGGACGCGGCTCCGCCGGAGAAGGCCCCAAACCGTTGATCCAGGATGATGGTGGCTTCCGGCGTCGTGACAGATTCCTCCTGCCGCACCATGAGTTCGCCGTGGCGGGCGGTGGCGGCCCAGTGGACGCGCCGCATGGGATCACCCGGGCGGTATTCCCGCGTCATGACATCGTCGTCGCTGGGGTTGGCGCGGGTCCGGGTGGCGGTGATGCCGTCGTTGCCGCGGGCCCCCGCGAGCCCGGTGACGGGGAGTTCGACGGCGGCGGGCGTGACGGTCAGGATGTCGCCGTCGTCGATGGCCTGCCGGTGCAGGGAGAGCCCGAACGGGTCGGTGAACTCGGCAGTAACGGGGCCGATCAGGTATTGCCCGCGTTGTGTGGAGTGCAGGTGGTATTCGTACCTGCTTGTCCCGCCGGTGGCGGACCGGGCCGGAAAGCGGAAGGCGGGGGACTCGCCGAACTGCGGGGGCAGCTTCTCCTCCATGACGGCCCGCCCGCCGCCCGAGCCGCTCCGGGCCACGGCGAGCCGGACGGTGGTGGCCGCGGAGGTCTCCACCGGGGAGGGATGGAATTCCCGGTACACCTGGAAACGCGGTTTCACGAGCCTGATCCCCGCCAGGGCAACGAGCGGCAGGACGATCAGCAGCACGCTCAGGCTCAGCAGGTCCCGGCGTCCCATGATCTGCGCTGCAGCCAGGGAGATGGCGCCCGCAGCAAGGAGCCCCCACCCCCGATGGGTGAAGAGATGCCGCGGAAACCGATCGAGCAGCGCCATGGGATATCCCGCCTAGTGGTTCCGCCGCAATCCTGCCGGCGCGGCCGAGGACCGGGCCGGAGTGGTCACCGGATCCTGGCTGACCGGCAGCCGGGACAGGATGCCGCGGATAACGCTGTTCGGCGTCTCACCGGCCCCGGCGGCTTTGCGGTCAAGGATGATGCGGTGGGCCAGGACCGACTCCGCAATACCCACGACGTCGTCGGGCAGCACAAAGTCACGGCCGTCCAGCGCCGCCGTGGCTTTGGCGGCCCGGAGCAGCTGGAGCATGGACCGCGGGCTCGCCCCCAGCCGGAGCAGGGGACTCTCACGCGTGGCCCTGCCGACGGAGACGGTGTATTCCTTCACCGCCTGGGACACATAGACCTGCTGGACGGTGGCGATCATGGCCGCCACATCCGCTGCGGTCACCACCGCGGACAACTTCGCCAGCGGCGAGCTCGCCTGGTGGGTTTCCAGCATTTCGATTTCCGAATCCTTGTCCGGGTAGCCCATGGAGATCCGGGCCATGAAGCGGTCCCGTTGGGCCTCCGGGAGGGGATAGGTCCCTTCCATTTCAATGGGGTTCTGCGTGGCCACCACCATGAACGGTTCGTCGAGCCTGTACGAGTCTCCGTCCACCGTGACCTGGTGCTCTTCCATGCACTCCAGCAGCGCAGACTGGGTTTTTGCGGAGGCCCGGTTGATCTCATCGCCGATGACGATGTTGGCGAAGACGGCCCCGGGCCGGAACTCGAACTGGCGCGTTGACTGGTTGTAGATGGACACCCCCGTGACGTCCGAGGGCAGGAGGTCGGGAGTGAACTGGATCCGGCTCACCGTGCAATCGATGGTCCGGGCCAGGCTCTTGGCCAGCAACGTCTTGCCCACGCCCGGCACATCTTCCAGCAGGAGATGGCCCTGGGCAAGCAGCACCGTCAGGGCCAGCCTGGCGGCATCGGATTTCCCGTCGATCACGGTGTTGATCGAGTCAAGGATACGGCGGCTGGCGGCGTGGAATTCCGCGGCATCCATGGCGGCGGTGCGATGGCCGTTGAGGTGCTCCACCTGCCCCGGGACCGGGGAAAAGTTCCTGCCGGGAGGGGCTGCCTCGTTGACGGCGGTGCGGCGGTGGGGGTCCATCTGCAACCTTTCAGCCCGGGGATCACCTGGGACGGGACAGCCGGCCTGCCTGCGCCCGGCGGTGGGCGTTCGCATCTGTTTCCTACCAGACTACTAAGACAACTGCCGGGGCAGACAGAGAGTTCCTTGAATTCCGGGGGTATCCTCCGGCGCTAGGGTTGAAGGATGTGCAATCCGCTGATTCCCGCCGCCTACCGCGCCGCCGCGGCCGACACACCGGCCGGTTCCGCCCAGCAGAAACGCCCGGACTATCCGCCGGCACCGGAACCTCTCCCGGTCCCGGTGATGGACAACCACACACACTTCGGTTTTCCCGACGGCGCGAGCCCGGTGGCCATTGCCGCGGCCTTGGACGCGGCCGCGGCCGTGGGGGTGCAGGGTGCCATCCAAGTGGGCACGGACCTTGAATCATCCAGGTTCACCGTCCAGGCCGTTGACTCGGACAGCCGGTTGCTGGGGGCGGTGGCCCTCCACCCCAACGATGCCCCCGACTATGCCGGGCGCGGTGAGCTGGAGGAAGCGCTGGCGGAGATTGAACGGTTGGCGGCGCACCCCCGGATCCGGGCCATTGGAGAGACCGGCCTTGATTTCTTCCGCACGGAGGGGGAGGGCCTGGCCCATCAGCGCTATTCGTTCCGCCGGCACATCGACATTGCCAAGCGGCTGAACCTGACCCTGCAGATCCATGACCGGGACGCTCATCACGACGTTGTCCAGGTGCTTCGGGAGGAGGGGGCCCCCGAGCGGGTGGTGTTCCACTGCTTCTCCGGCGATGAGGAGCTTGCCAGGATCTGCAATGAGGCGGGCTGGTACATGTCCTTCGCGGGAACACTGACGTTCAAGAACGCCGCCAACCTTCGGGCCGCGCTCGCCGTGGCGGAACCGGACCTGGTCCTGGTGGAAACCGACGCTCCGTTCCTCACCCCGCACCCGCACCGGGGCCGTCCGAACGCCAGTTACATGGTGCCCTACACCGTCCGGGCCATGGCCGACTTGACAGGAACGGACCTCGCCGGGCTCTGCGGGACGATCGCCCAAAATACCGTGCGCGCGTACGGTTCCTGGGCCTGACGGGCTCCCTTCCACGGCGTCTGTCGAGCATACTAAGTATGCTAATTTCTTGGTCGCTTTATAACGCTACGGTTACAGTGGAAAATTATTAGCCGGGGTCGGGGAAGGCCTACGGATAATTTCACTTCACTCGCAGAAGACCAGGCAAGCCACCGATGCTGCCTGTCCTCAGAGAAAAGTGTGGCGGCGCATCGATGCCCGGAGCTGTCCCTTGGGGCCTGCGCCGGCTATTTCACTGCGTTTTTCCCCGTGCCCGGACGGATCAAAAGTTATGGGCAATCGTGGTCAAGCTCTTCACAACGGACGGCAAGTTCAGTTTCATCAAAATCGGCACCCAACTTGTGGTGCTCTGCGCGCTGGTGGCAGGCCTCGTGGCCTTCGTCGGAAATAACAAAACCGTTACCCTCAATGTCGACGGAAAAGTGACTTCGGTCCAGTCCTTCGGCGGCACGGTTGGCCAGGTAGTGAGAAGCGCAAACGTGGAATTGAAGCCGTCCGACCGCGTCTCGCCCTCGGCGGACGTCAAAGTGGAGAACGGCACGGTCATCAACGTCAACATGGCCAAGGCCGTGAAGGTCAGCCTGGATGGTGCGGAGAAGACCGTCAGCACCACGGCGCCGGACGTGGCCGGCTTGGTCACCGAGCTCGGCGTGGCAAACGCCTCCTCGGTTTCCGCCCCGAAGGATGCCCAGCTTGCGGTTGCGGGTTCCTTCGTTTCAATTTCGACGCCGAAGAACGTCAGCGTTGTTGCCGACGGCAAGGTCGCCACGGCCACCACGACGGCGGGAACCGTCGCCCAGGTGCTCGAAGACGCAGGCATCACCCTCGGCGTCGACGACCGGACGTCCCAGCCCGGCAACGCGCACGTTGTGAACAACATGGTTGTGAAGGTCTCCCGCGTGGATACCAGCCAGACTGCCGCCACCTCTGAAGAAGTGGCCTTCGACAGCCTGAGCAGCGACAGCCCTGAGTTGTTCAAGGGCGAGAAAAAGGTCACTCAGGCCGGCGTGCCCGGAAAGGTCGACAGGACCTTCAAACTGGTCCTGGTGGACGGCCGTGAAGCTTCCCGGACGCTGGTCTCCGAAGCCGTCTCGGTCCAGCCTGTGACGGAGCAGGTCGCCGTGGGCACCAAGCCGAAGCCGGCCCCGGCTGCACCTGCCGCGGGCACCAATACCGGTGCTGCAGCCCCGGCCATGATGAACGAGGCCATGTGGGACAAGATCGCGCAGTGCGAATCCACCGGTAACTGGTCCATTAACTCGGGCAACGGCTACTACGGCGGCCTGCAGTTCAACATCCAAACGTGGATCGGCGCGGGTGGCGGGGCTTACGCCCCCAACGCCAGCCTGGCCACCAAGGCACAGCAGATCGACATCGCCAACAAGGTTTACGCGCAGCGCGGCCTGCAGCCGTGGGGCTGTGGCTGGGCCGCTTCAAGCTAGACGCCCCGCCAAGCCCTGTGCCGGCGGCAGCTGACCACAGCCGCCAGGTGCACGGGCCTGTACTACAAGGGCATCAGTGGCCGGCTCCGGGAATTTCCCGGGGCCGGCCACTGCCGTTAACCCGGGCAGGCGTGAGCCCGGGATGCTGCGGAATCACGACAAAGCGGGCAGCGGGGAAGGGCCGGCGGGATAGGATACCTACGTGACTGAACCGACTGCCGCCGCGCCCGCACCCCTCTTCGGCGCTTCCGACATCCGCCGACTGGCAGAGGAAATTGGCATCCGGCCCACCAAGACACTCGGCCAGAACTTCGTCATTGACGGCAACACCATCCGCCGCATTGTCTCGGTGGCCAACATCGGGGCGGATGAGACGGTCCTGGAAGTCGGCCCCGGCCTCGGTTCGCTGACGCTCGGCCTGCTGGACGCGGCGAAAGCGGTAGTCGCCGTCGAAATTGATCCGGTCCTCGCCGCGAAGCTCCCCGAAACCGTGCGCGCCTGGCGGCCCGGGGCCGCCGACTCCTTCCACCTTGTCCAGGCCGACGCGATGAAGGTCACCGCCCTGCCCGTCGAGCCCACCGCCCTCGTAGCGAACCTTCCGTACAACGTGGCCGTGCCCGTGGTCCTGCACCTGCTTCAGCACTTCCCGAGCCTGCAGCACGGACTGGTGATGGTCCAGGACGAAGTGGCGGACAGGCTGGCCGCCGGGCCCGGGTCCAAGACCTACGGCGTGCCGTCCGTCAAGGCCGCCTGGTACAGCAGCATGCGCAAGGCCGGAGTGATCGGCATGAACGTCTTTTGGCCGGCGCCCAAGATCCACTCCGGCCTCGTAGCCTTCACCCGCCGGGAACCGCCCGTCACAACGGCCACCCGGCAGCAGGTGTTCGCCGTGATCGATGCCGCCTTTGCCCAGCGCCGCAAAACGCTCCGGGCGGCCCTGGCAGGCTGGGCCGGCGGCGCTGCGGAAGCCGAGCGCTGCCTGGTGTCCGCAGGCGTGGACCCCACAGCGCGGGGCGAAGTCATCGACATCCACGCGTTCGCACGGATTGCCGAAGCCCGGGAGGCGACAGCATGAATGCCCTGGCCGGACGGTTCCCCGCGCGGACGGTCCGGGTGAAGGCGCCCGGAAAGGTCAACGTCTCCCTGGACGTGGGACCCCTGCGGCCCGATGGATACCACTCAGTGGCCAGCGTCTACCTCGCGGTGTCCCTCTATGAGGAAGTTGCCGCCACCAGTACCCAGACGCCCGGGATCACGGTCAGCATCAGCCCGGAAAGCACCCTGGACCTGGACGGGGTGGACATCCCGCTGGACGAAAACAACCTGGCCTACAGGGCCGCCGCCATGATGGCCGATGTATCGGAGCACGCCACGGGCGTCCACCTGGAGATCACCAAGCGGGTCCCGGTGGCCGGCGGCATGGGCGGCGGCTCGGCCGACGCCGCCGCCACCCTGCTGGCCTGTGATGCCCTGTGGAACAGCGGCCTGTCCAGGGACGAACTGGCGCACATCGCGGCAGACCTGGGCGCCGACGTCCCGTTTTCGCTCCTCGGAGGCACCGCCGTCGGGCTCGGCCTGGGTGACGAACTCTCACCGGCGCTGGTGAAGGCACAAACTGACTGGGTGCTGGTGGCAGCCGACTACGGCCTGGCCACCCCCGAAGTGTTCCGCACCCTGGACCGGCTCCGTGATGCTGAAGGCCACGAAGCAGCCGAGCCGACGGCGGTGGATCCGCGGATCCTGCAGGCGCTCCGCGGAGGCGATGCGGTGGCCCTCAGCAAGGTCCTGGTCAACGACCTCCAGCGTGCCTCCATTGAACTTGCCCCCAAGCTCCGCCATACCCTGGGACGGGGTGAAGCCCTCGGCGCCCTCGCGGGGCTTGTCTCCGGTTCCGGTCCCACCGTGGCGCTCCTGACCCGCAGTCCGGCCGCAGCAGACAGCCTGGCCGAGGACCTGCGGCATTACGGCCTCACGGCGTTTCCCGTGCACGGGCCCGTTCACGGCGCCCGCATCATCTCCGATACGCTCCTTTAAGCGCCCGATACTTTACCCAGCAGCAGAAAGCAGTCCCCTTTGGCACACCTTCTTGGCGGCGAGAACCTCACAGTTTCGTACGCAACGCGCACCGTCCTGGACGGCATCACCCTTGGCCTGGAGGAGGGTGACCGGATTGGGATGGTGGGCCGGAACGGTGACGGCAAATCGACCCTCATGCGCCTGCTTGCCATGCGGTCCACCCCGGATTCCGGCAGGGTCACCAAGCGCAGCGAAGTCAACATCGGTTACCTGGACCAGAGCGACGTGCTCGACGGCGACCTCACCGTCGGCGCCGCGATCGTGGGGGACCAGGCCGACTATGAGTGGGCCCGCAACCCGCAGATCCGCGAGGTCATGGGCGGCCTGGTGTCCGACGTCGACTGGCACGCCAACGTCCATGCCCTCTCCGGCGGACAGAAACGGCGTGTGGCCCTGGCCAAGCTCCTCATCGAGGACCATGACGTGATCATGCTCGATGAGCCCACCAACCACCTCGACGTCGAAGGCGTCGCGTGGCTGTCCAGGCACTTGAAGACCCGCTGGCGCCCCAACCAGGGCGCCTTCCTGGTGGTCACCCACGACCGCTGGTTCCTCGATGAAGTCTGCACCAAGACGTGGGAAATCCACGACGGCATCATGGATCCGTTCGACGGCGGCTACGCGGCGTACGTCCTGGCCCGCGCTGAGCGCGACCGGGCAGCGTCGGTCACCGAAGGCAAGCGCCAGCAGCTGGTGAAGAAGGAACTCGCCTGGCTGCGCCGCGGAGCCCCGGCCCGCACGGCCAAGCCCAAGTTCCGCATCGAAGCCGCCAACGCCCTGATTGCCGACGTCCCGGAGCCCCGCGACTCGACGGCGCTGAGCAAGATGGCCACGGCCCGGCTCGGCAAGGACGTCCTGGACCTCGAGAACGTGTCCCTGGACTTCCTCGGCGGCGACGCCGGCCAGAAACTTTTCGACAACATCACCCTCCGCCTTGCCCCGGGGGAGCGGCTGGGCCTGGTGGGCGTCAACGGCGCCGGCAAGACCACACTGCTGAAGCTCCTGAACGGTGAAATCCAGCCGACCACCGGCAAGGTCAAGCGTGGCAAGACCGTGGTCACCGCCGTGCTCACGCAGGAAGTCAAAGAGCTCGACGACGTCTCGGACCTCCGCGTCATCGAGGTCATCGAGCGCGAGAAGCGCTCCTTCAACGTGGGAGGCAAGGAGTTCACTGCCGGCCAGCTCGTGGAGCAGCTCGGCTTCACGAACGAGAAGCAGTGGACCCCGGTCAAGGACCTCTCCGGCGGTGAGCGGCGGCGCCTCCAGCTGCTCCGCCTGCTCGTGGGTGAACCCAACGTGCTGATGCTCGATGAGCCCACCAACGACCTCGACACGGACACCCTCGCCGCCGTCGAGGATGTCCTGGACGGCTGGCCCGGCACCCTTGTGGTGGTCAGCCACGACCGTTACCTGCTGGAGCGGGTCACGGACCACCAGATGGCGCTGCTGGGCGACGGCAAGATCCGTGCCCTGCCCCGCGGCGTGGACCAGTACCTGGAACTCCGCGAATCAGCCCTCGCCGGGTCCACCATCACCGGCGGCGGCAACCCCGTGACCGGCGCCAGCGGCAGTTCCGCACCTGCGGCAAGCGGCGCTTCCGAGGCAGCCAAACGGGACGCCCGCAAGGCCAAGAACCGCATCGAACGCCAAATGGGCAAGCTGGAGCAGGCCGAAAAGAAGATCCACGACCAGATGGTCAAGAGCACGGCCGACTCCGACTTCGACGCCCTTGCCGAGCAGAACAAGAAGCTCAAGGACCTCGCCGGCGAACGAGAAGGCCTCGAACTCGAATGGCTCGAGGCCCTGGAAGTACTCGGCGAATAGCTGTCCGTTGGGTGGCCGGTGCTGTTTGGGTGCCGGTCCTCCCGCGTTCGTGTGGGTTGGGTGCCGCAGGCGGCCCTTCGGCGTCGCTTAGACACAGCACATAGGGAGCGCTCCGGTCGCGGGGCGACCTCCACACTCCGATGTGCCGCGATGCGCTCCTTTCCGAAGGCCCGCCTCCGGCGAATGGAACTCACCTTCCCGAAGGATCACCTCCCGACAACAAACCTCACCGCCAGTCATGGAACAGTACCCGCGCGGAACGTTCGGCAGGGGTACTCGTGACGGGCGCCCCAACGCGCGTGTTTGAGAATTGCATTTCGCGGCGAAAGGTGCGCTGTGAGCCTCAGTGATTGGGGTGCGGAGAACATCAACTGGACCTGCGCCGCGAAGGTGACAACGGACGACGTCCACGGGCCACCGCGCCGCGAAGGTGACCGGGGAGCTTGAGAGGGCGACCAAAACCGCGTGAACAAGATCAACCGTCGGACATTAGCTCGGGGTCCTTTTTGAGGCCGGTCAGGCCGTTCCAGGCGAGGTTCACCAGGTGGGCGGCTACGGTCTGCTTGTCGGGCTGGCGGCTGTCCTGCCACCACTGGCCTGTCATGGCCACCATGCCCACGAGCATCTGGGCGTACATGGCACCGTCGGCCGCGCTCAGGCCACGGCGGTCAAATTCGTCAGACAAGATGTGTTCAACCCGGGCTGTGATGTGCGAGAGCAGGGTGGAGAAGGCGCCTTCGGGCTGGGACGGGGGAGCATCCCGCATCAGGATCCGGAACCCTTCGGTGTGGTCTTCGATGTAGGTGAGCAGGGCGAGTGCCGCGCGTTCGACGAGAATGCGGGGCTTCGCTTCCTCCGTCAGGGCTGCCGTGATGACGTCCAGCAGGATCCGGAATTCGAAGTCCACCACCTGGGTGTAAAGGCCTTCCTTGGAGCCGAAGTGCTCGTAGATCACCGGTTTGGAAACCCCGGCGCAGGCCGCGATTTCCTCGATGGTGGTGCCGTCGAGTCCTCGGGCGGCGAAGAGGCCGCGGCCGATGTCGATCAGTTGGCTGCGCCTCTGTACGCCGGTCATCCGTGCCCGGGGTGGGTTGTTACTCACATTTCCATCATGCCTTAGGGCCGCCGGCCGGCGCGGTTGAAACGGCTGCGAGGGTCTCCGGGAGCGCCCCTGGGGGTGCACCGGTGGGTGCCCGTGTCGCGGGCTGCCCTGAACCCATGGCAAAATAACTACTTGTGCCTTGGCCTTGCGCCTCTGGCACGGTCCGCCCTGGTGTAATGGCAGCACCCCGGCCTTTGGAGCCGTGGAGTATAGGTTCGAATCCTATGGGCGGAACTGCTGTGCGGAAAGCCGTCCAGTAGTATGAACTCGGTGCCCCGCCAGGCTTGTGGCCGGCCAGGCACCGCACCCAGCGCCACGCGCAACCAAGCAAGGAGAGCCCGTACGTGATCCCCGAGAATACCGGCCCAGCCGCCGTCATCGTTCTGGCAGCAGGCGCCGGTACCCGGATGAAATCCCGTACCCCCAAGATTTTGCATGAGATCGGCGGCCGCTCCATGGTGGGCCACGCGCTCCTCGCAGCCCGCAGCATCAACCCCGGCCGGTTGGCCCTGGTGGTCCGCCACGAGCGCGACCTGGTTGCCGGCCACCTGAACGAGTTGGACCCTGAAGCGCTGATCGTGGACCAGGATGACGTGCCCGGTACCGGCCGCGCCGTCGAGGCCGCACTGGAGGCCCTGGACGCCCGGGAGAAGCTCGAAGGCACCGTGGTTGTTACTTACGGTGATGTTCCCCTCCTGACCGGTGGCCTGCTGGCCGACCTGGTGGCCACCCACGAACGTGAGGGCAACGCCGTTACGGTGCTCACCGCCCTGCTCGATGACGCCACGGGCTACGGCCGGATCCTCCGCGGCGATGACGGCTCGGTCACCGGCATCCGCGAGCACAAGGACGCCACCGAAGCAGAACGCCTGATCCGTGAGGTCAATTCCGGAATCTACGCCTTCGACGCCGCGGTCCTCCGCGACGCGCTGGTGCACGTCACCACGGACAACTCCCAGGGCGAGAAGTACCTCACCGACGTCCTGGGCCTCGCACGGCAGGCAGGCGGCCGGGTGGCCGCCGTCGTCACCGAAGACCGGTGGCAGGTGGAAGGCGCCAATGACCGGGTACAGCTCGCCGCCCTTGGCGCTGAATTGAACCGCCGGACGGTCGAAGCCTGGATGCGCGCGGGAGTGACCGTTGTTGACCCCGCCACCACCTGGATCGATTCCGGGGTGGTCCTGGACGAGGACGTCCGCATCCTCCCCAACACGCAACTGCACGGCGCCACCAGCGTGGCTAGGGACGCCGTCGTTGGCCCCGACACCACCCTGACCGACGTCCAGGTCGGCGAGGGCGCCACGGTGGTCCGCACCCATGGTTCCGGCGCCGTGATCGGCCCGCGCGCCGCCGTCGGCCCCTTCACGTACCTTCGCCCCGGCACGGTCCTGGGTGAGAAGGGCAAGATCGGTGCCTTCTACGAAACCAAGAACGTCACCATCGGGCGGGGATCCAAGCTGTCCCACCTCGGTTACGCCGGCGACGCCGAGATCGGCGAGGACACCAACATCGGCTGCGGCAACATCACCGCCAATTACGACGGCGAGAAGAAGCACCGCACGGTGATCGGCTCGGGCGTCCGTACAGGTTCCAACACGGTGTTCGTTGCACCGGTCACCGTGGGGGACGGTGCCTACAGCGGCGCCGGAGCGGTGATCCGCAAGGACGTCCCGGCCGGCGCGCTCGTCCTGTCCGTTGCCGCCCAGCGCAACGCCGAAGGCTGGGTTGTTGCCCACCGCCCCGGCTCGCGCTCGGCAGAGCTCGCCCAGGCTGCGTCAGACTCCTCACATACCCCAGCATCCACAGAAGAGGGCAAGTAAATCATGAGCGAAATTACCGCACACGGCGAGAAGAAGCTGGTGCTTGCCGCCGGGCGGGCGCACCCGGAACTGGCGCGGGAAATCGCGAAGGAGTTGGGGACTGAGCTGCTGCCCATTGACGCCTACGACTTCGCCAACGGGGAAATCTATGTCCGCGCCGGCGAAAGTGTCCGCGGCACCGACGCGTTCGTCATCCAGGCCCACCCGGCGCCACTGAACAACCACCTGATGGAACAGCTGATCATGATTGATTCGCTGAAGCGTGCCTCCGCCAAGCGGATCACGGTGGTATCGCCGTTCTACCCGTACGCGCGCCAGGACAAGAAGGGCCGCGGCCGCGAACCCATCTCCGCCCGGCTGGTTGCGGACCTGTACAAGACCGCCGGCGCTGACCGCATCATGAGCGTTGACCTGCACACCTCACAGATCCAGGGCTTCTTCGACGGCCCCGTGGACCACCTCATGGCCATCCCCCTGCTGGCGGACTACATCCGGACCAAGGTGGGCGCCGACAATATCACGGTTGTTTCCCCGGACACCGGCCGCGTCCGCGTCGCCGAGCAGTGGGCAGAGCGCCTGGGCGGGGCCCCGCTGGCGTTTGTGCACAAGAGCCGCGACCTCACCGTGCCCAACCAGGCCGTATCCAAAACGGTCGTGGGCCAGGTCAAGGGCCGGACCTGCGTGTTGATCGATGACATGATCGACACCGGCGGCACCATCTCCGGAGCGGTCCAGGTGCTCATGAATGCCGGTGCCAAGGACGTCATCATCGCCGCGACGCACGCAGTGTTCTCCGACCCCGCCGCCCAGCGGCTCGCCGAATCCGGTGCCCGTGAAGTGGTGGTCACCAACACCCTGCCGATTTCCTCGCACCAGCGCTTCCCGCAGTTGACGGTGCTGTCCATCGCGCCCCTGATCGCCCGCGCCATCCATGAAGTGTTCGACGACGGTTCGGTCACCAGCCTGTTCGACGGCAACGCTTAAGCAGGACTTCCGTCCGGCGCCGGTCCCGTTTTCAGTATTAGGGCCCGGCGCTGGTAAGCTTTTTGACGATACCTTGGCGAGGGAGAACAGTCTCCGTTATCGACTGGGTCTGAATCTCCCTTCTGGAAGGGCGCCACACCTGGCCGCCCGGCGTTGAAGGTCGCAACAGACCTCCGCCCTTGCTGAACACCACGTAGATTTCCAGAGGAGACACCCATGTCTGAGCAGAAGCTCGCAGCAGAAGTACGCACCGAATTCGGCAAGGGCTATGCCCGCCGCGCCCGCATGGCCAACCTGATCCCCGCCGTCATCTACGGCCACGGCGCCGAGCCGATCCACATCACGCTGCCTGCCAAGGCCACCACCCTGGCAGTCCGCACGGCCAACGCCCTGCTGTCCCTGGACGTCAACGGCGAAGATCACCTGGCCCTGGTCAAGGACGTCCAGCGCGACCCCATCAAGCAGATCATCGAGCACATCGACCTGCTGACCGTTCGCAAGGGCGAGAAGGTCACCGTGGACATCCCGGTCCACGTTGTTGGCGAACTGGCCCCGGGCAACGTCTTCAACCAGGAACTGACCGTCATCTCCCTCGAGGCCGAGGCAACCCACCTGCCCACCGGCATCGAGGTAGACATCGAAGGCCGCACCGCCGGTCAGCACATTCTCGCGTCCGACCTGGTCCTGCCGAAGGGTTCCGTGCTGCTGGCAGACGCCGACGCCCTGGTCATCAACATCTCCGAGGCCACCGAGGTCTCCGACGAAGAGGCCCAGGCTTCCTCTGAAGCCGCTGCCGAGTAACACCCGCTCAGTTTGCAGCCGTGGCCGGGCCCCGTCGGGGTCCGGCCACAGCCGTGTCCGGACCACTTTAGGATGGAACAATGACTGACACCTGGCTGATTGTCGGCCTCGGAAACCCCGGAGCCGAATACAAAGGCAACAGGCACAACGTTGGCCAGATGGTTCTTGACGAACTCGCCGGCCGGCTCGGCGGAAACTTCAAAACCCATAAAGCCCGGGCCCAGGTCCTCGAAGGGCGGCTGGGGATTGGGGGACCGCGAGTGGTGCTCGCCAAGCCAATGAGCTACATGAACGTCTCCGGCGGCCCCGTGGCCGCCCTGTCGAATTTTTATGACATTGGACCGGACCGGGTGGTGGCGGTGCACGATGAGATTGATATCCCGTTCAAGACCGTCAGGCTCAAGTGCGGCGGCGGCGAGGGCGGCCACAACGGACTCAGGGATATCTCCAAAGCACTCGGCACCAAGGACTACCTGAGGGTCAGGGTGGGGGTGGGCCGCCCGCCGGGCCGCATGGATACCGCCGACTATGTGCTCCGTGACTTTGGCAGCGCCGAGCGTAAGGACCTGCCGTTTCTGCTGGATGAAGCTGCGGATGCGGTGGAGATGCTGATCAGGGAAGGGCTGACCGCGGCGCAGCAGAAGTTCCACCCCGCAAAGACCGACGTGTAGTAATCGGACGAAAAACCCCGAATCACTGTTCAGCCTTCCTTGCCTGGGGGTAGTCTGCTTAACAAGCGGGGGGCGATGGGGCTTGTTCCCGCTTATTGGACGTAGGGGATAAGTTCATGTCAATCGAGCCACTCAGCTGGGAACGTGGGTCACAGCTCAATGACCCTGATGTGCGGACGGAAAACGTCGGCATGTCAGAGGCGCAGCGATGGTCTGCGCCGGCACGAAGCGCAAATCTTGAAGCCGTTCGCACGGCGCTGACCAGCGCCGGCTCCCTCGGGGTGGTCATCACCGGCGGTCGCGGCGTGGGTAAATCATCCTTGGCGAGGACGGCCGTTTCCGAGCTTGGCCCCGATGTCTGGTCCCTGCAGCTCCGTTGCGGGACCGCCACGGGGGATACTCCGTACGGGTGCCTGGCCTTCCTGCTCGCGCGTCTTCCGCAGGCATACATGGGTTCGCCCACGGCCATTCTGCGCGGCATAACGTCCCTGATCCGCAGTGACGCCGCCGGCCGCCAATGCGTGATCACCCTGGATACTGCAGGCACCATCGATGACATGAGTGCCGGCGTCCTGCTGAACATCCTCCTCACCGGAACCGCGCGCATTGTCGCCGTCGCGCCCGGAATCAGTGATCTTCCGGCGGATTTCCATTGGCTCCTCACGGACCGCCGGCTGACTGAGGTCAGGCTGGACAACCTCAATGAGCTGCAGACCCGCCAGGTGCTGCTGTCCTTGCTCGGCAGCCGGGTATCCGCCTCCCTGGTCAGCACCTTCCACACCATGGTGGGAGGGAATCCATTGCTGCTCAAGGCACTGGTGGCCGAGCAGCAGCAGTCCGGAAACCTGGTGCTCTCAGACTCGGTATGGACCTTGCGGGACAAAGTGGTGCTCGACGGCGCGGCGAGCCTTGAGGACATTGTCCGGTCGCGCTGGTCCCGGCAGTCTCCCCAGGAGCGGGAGGTCATCGAAATGCTGGCCTGCGCCCGGCGGGTGGAGCTCTCGCGGCTCACTGCGGTGTACGGTGCCGGCATCGTCGCTGACATGGAGGACGCCGGGCTGCTTGAGATCGACGCGTCGGAGAGCCGCTGGGTTTCGTTGCGGGAAATGTACCTGGGCGACGTTGTGCGCTCGTGGCTCAGCATCACCCGGCGCCGGGAACTGCGGAATCTCCTCCTGGACGGACAGGAACCCGATCCCGCCGGCATGACCGTGGAAGAGCTGATGGCGTTTGCGGCATGGACAAACGAGTGTGAGGCCGAGCTCAGCCCCACCATGGCGCTGGCCGCCGCCAAAGCGGCAGTTCAGCTTTTTGACCCGCACTTCGCCCTGAAATATGCCGAGACGCTCAGGCGCAACGATCCCCAATGGGTGGCCGCCCAACGGCAGAAGGCTGCCGCCTACCTGCTCCTGGATCTTCCCGTCCAGGCGATGGGCGCCCTGGACGACATCTCACAGCCTCAGCTGGACAGCCTGGGCGCACAGGAATACGCCGAAGTCATCGCAGCAAAAGCGCGGGTCATGGTCTGGCTGCCCGACCATGCGGACAGGGTGCCGGCGCTCCTGAAGACGGCGCGGGAGCGGCTGGAGGCTGAGCCTGGGGCGAAGGCATGGCCTGATCCCGTTGCGGCCGCAACGAACCGGATCAGCCTCAGCGAGTTCGAGTACCAGGCGTTCGTGGGAGACTACGCAGCAGCCATCCCCGGCCTGGAGGCTGCTGCTGACGCCGGGTTGAACCCCGATCTGTGGTTCCGGATGAACTCGGCCATGATCCTGATGACTGCCCTCGCCATGACCGGGCGGGAAATGGATGCCCTGAGTCTCATGAGGCAGCTGGGTGGCCAGATATCCGATGCCGGCCACATCGTCGGCCTCCGCGAGACTTTCACCGAAAGGGCCTATTCCGTCCTGCTGACGGCCGGCCAGTGGCACCGCTGCATTGACCTCCTCAATCCCGCCGCCCGGGAGATCCACCAGCTTCCGTACCGAAGCGCCGCCACTGAGCTGGCTGTCGGACTCGCCTACGTCTTTGCCGGACGGGGCGCCGTTGCGTTGGATTCGCTGTTGTCGGCGGTGGCTCAACTTGAGCTTCGGCCGGCCCAGGGCATCCGCCGGGAAGCATACGCAGCCGTTGCTTTTGCTTATGCGCAGTTGGGCAATGCCGGTCAGGCCCGGAAATACCTGGACAAGCTCCAGCGAAGCGGCGGAGTCGCCGATCACGTTACCCGGAGCATCACCGACTTCTGTGCCGACATGGCCGGACGGTGGCTGAACGACACCGAGGCCGTCAACCGGCTGAAGGAGACTGCCCGGCGCGACATCGCGGCCGGGAGGTACACGCTTGCCGGGATCGGCCTGCTGGGCGCCACAGTGCAAGGCACGGAGGCCGACTTCCGCCTGCTCGAAGAGGTGGCCGGCCACCGCCAGGGTCCTCTGGCGGAGATCTCGCGTTTGATTGCCGTGGGCACCCGGACCCATGACGCCAAGACCCTGCTGGCCGGCGGCGAGCTCGCCGCAACCCTGGAGCTGGATGCTGTTGAGGCTCGCTGCATGGCGTTGGCTGTTGACTACGCCCGCCAGGCCGGCGACCCGGCCGCAGCAAGGACTGCCCAGGCACGGCTGGACATCCTGGCTTCCACTGTGGCCAGCCTGCCTATCGTGCCCAGCAGCGGCAGCCCGCTCCTGACCAGCAGGGAGCGGCAGATTGCGCGCCTCGCCGGCAGGGGCGCCTCCAACCGCGATATTGCACTGGACATGGGCGTCTCGGTCCGTACCGTGGAAGGCCATTTATACCAGGTCTTCACCAAGCTGGGAGTTACATCCAGGGGTGATCTGACTGGACTCGTCTAACGGCCACCCACCGAAACCGGGCCGCCTGCTCACGGGGCGGCGGCAGCCGCTGGATCGCATCTGCAATACCATCCGGACCCGAACCAGCCAGGCCGTGTTCCTGATGGCGGGCCCGGGAATCGGGAAGACCGCGCTGGCAGAAGCCATCACCGAGCGGCTGGCCGCTGACATGATCGTTGTTCAGATCCATGGAAGTTCCTCGCTCTCACGCGTTCCCTTTGGGATCCTTGCCCCGTACACCGCGGAGCTGACCGCCGAGGATTCGGTGTCGCCGGTGGCGGTGCTGAGGTCCGTCTGGAGCTATTTCGAAAGGCTCAAAGCGGGCAGGGATGCGCCGCTGCTGCTGGTGATGGATGATGCCCACCACCTGGACGACGCCACTGCCGGCATCGTGGCCGACATGATTTCAGCCGGGTGGGCCAGCGTGGTGGCGGCAGGCAGGCCGCGGCCCGGCCTGCCCCAGCCCCTGGCGCAGCTTTGGTATGACGGCCTTGCCGATCGTGTTGACCTTCGTCCGCTGAACCGGGAACAGATCGAAGAGGTTCTCGCCCACGCCCTGGACGGCACCGTTCCTGCCGGAACTGTTGACACCATCTGGAGTGCCTCCGGTGGAAACCCGCGGATCCTCGATGCGCTGCTCCATGACGCCGCGGAAGGGGGCCAGCTCGCCAAACGGAACGGGATCTGGATGCTCCTGGACCCGTTGCCGCCCGACGGGCCGCGGCTGACGAACGTCGTGGTGAAGGACATGCTGCGGCGCACCGCCGCCGAACAGGAAGCCCTGAAACTTATTGCACTGGCAGGGCCAGTGAGCCGCAAGGTTATTGAAGACATCTGCGGCGCCGAAGTGGTGCGCTCGCTGCTGGACCAACAGATGGTGGTGGAGAGTCATGGCACCCCGGCTGACCTTCGCATCTGGAACGCCATGTTCGGCGACGCCCTCCGGCTCACCATTTCCGTGTCGCGAAGCCTGCAGCTTCTCGAAAGGGTACGCGAGCACCTGGCCACATCCCCGGCCGGGTCAGAGGGCCGGCTGAGGGCTGTGGAGTGGGCCCTGGAATGCGGCGTGAAAACAGGGGAGCCGGAACTACTTGAAGCCGCAGGGACCGCGCTGGCCCATTTTAGGAACCGAAGCGTCAGGGCCATGGCGGCCAAGATTACGGACCCCGCACTTGTCCCGGCGGCCCACGCGGTTCAAGCGAGGGCTTTGTTCAACGAGGGGGACTACGCCGGCGCGGCCAAACTCCTGGACGGCTGCTGGCTGCAGCTCGGAGACGGCCCCGGGGCCGCCCCCGCCCTGATGCTGAGGACGCTTGCTCATCGGGCCATGGGAACACCGCTGGCAGCTTTCGCTGCCGACTCCCGCGAATTGCTCCGCACCAGCCCCGCCGAAACCGGCACCGACTCAGCAACGGACTGGCGGGAGCAGCTGCTGCGCATGCTGGAATTCGGCGAAGCGGGGAACTACGCGGCTTTGGAGCATGAGGTCCAGGATCTTCGAAGCCGTAACCCTGGAAGCGGCACCGATCCCGCTCTCCTCACCGTGGGTGCTGCCCTGCTGGCCCAGACCCTGGCAGCAGCCGGACGCGCGGTCCAGGGCCTGGATGCAGGACTCATGGCGGCGTCTGGACTTTCCTCGCTGGACAGCGGAGTTTTCTTCTTCAACGAGTTCGTCCTGGGCCGCCTGGCCGCCGCCTACCTGGCCGTGGGGGACTGGGAATCGGCAGAACGGGAACTGGTGGACTACGCCGCGCGCCAGCCTCGGGACGCAGCAGCTTTCGCGGGCAGCATCCAGGTGCTGCGCGGCTACTCATTGCTGCGGCAGGGCCGGATCGAACGGGCTTACCAGACGCTGTTGCCTGCGGTGGAGACGCTGCGGCTGAACGATCCCGCGCAGGAGTTCCGGTTTGGAGCCGCGCTGGCATTCTATGTGGCAGCGAGGCTCGGTGACGCTGCCCAGTCCAGCAGGCTCGAGCTGGATTACAAGGATTCGCCGCAGGGTTCGGCCAGCCAGGATCTGCTCGCCACGGCCTACGCCGCCGCGGGTTCCGAGTACATCACCCGGGACGGGAAGGGCCTGGCGTCCCTCCACACCCTCGCCACCACACCGGTCGTGTCAGCCCGCAGCGGCACGCTGCTGGAACTGCTGGGCCTGTGCTGGGACCTGGGGGATCATTCGGTGATTCCCCTGGTCCACAACCTGGCAGGCAGCGTCCAGGGCCGTTGGGCCGCGGCGTTCCTCTCGCTGGCTCAGCACTGGGAGTCTGCTGACGCCGATGCCCTGATGGAGATGGCGGCCCGGTTGGAAAACGAGGGCTTCGTCAATGTGGCAAGGGA
Source organism: Pseudarthrobacter naphthalenicus (assembly GCF_029076445.1). GTDB lineage: Bacteria > Actinomycetota > Actinomycetes > Actinomycetales > Micrococcaceae > Arthrobacter > Arthrobacter naphthalenicus. The sequence continues at coordinate 159,147 of NZ_JARESG010000002.1, read as the reverse complement.
AGCGTACGCGCGGGCAAGTTCGGTGTTCGAAGCAGCCGGTGAACGCCGGCGGTCCCGCCAGGCCGTGGCCCTGCGGGAGAAGTGCGATCACGAACTGGGCGAGCGGTTCCGGGAGGGCCAGTTCATCGCTGCGGCTCCCACGGTGCGCCTCACCCGCCGCGAACAGGACATCGTGGAGCTCGCCGTCCAAGGGCTCACGGACCGCGAAATAGCCCAGCGGCTCATGGTCTCCGTGCGGACCGTGGAGGGTCATCTGTACCGCACGTACGTGAAGCTCGGCGTGCGGAGCCGCGACGAACTGTCCACGGCCCTGGCCCACTAGAGCGCTCTTGGCCTCTGGTAGCGAGTGGACGGGCCTGCGGAATACGCGTATCAGCGGAGCCTGAGCCGGTAGCCGCACCGTCGAAGTAGAGTACTTCCTACTCGTGCCGCGGGGGTCCCCGTGCGATTAACTTGTGTCGGGAGCAAGGAGCGGCGAAAGCCCTCCTACTCCCACCAGACTTACCAGGTCCTCTCTCCATCAACACTTTCCGGCCTCCGGGCCGGACCGAGACTGGGCCGGCGACGTCAGAGTCTTCTGAGACCGAGGCTCTCCCCCCAGCCGTCGCCGGCCCTCCTATCCGCGGGCTGAAGCCCGGAGCCAGTGTGGCGGCCGTCCCCCCGGGCGGTCGCCACGGTGGTGTTGTGGGACAATTGAATGTCAATCCATTGGCATCTCAAGGAGTTCGCTTTGGCATTCGTAACCACGCCGGCCACGCTGGAACATGCCGTTCCGGCCATGGACAACGCCGAGGTACTCAGAATCAGGAATGACTTCCCGGTGCTTGACCAGCTGGTCAACGGCCAGCCCCTCGTGTATCTGGATTCCGGGGCCACCTCGCAGAATCCCGTGAGCGTCATCGAGGCCGAGCAGGAGTTCTACGAACAGCGCAACGCGGCCGTGCATCGCGGCGCGCACCACCTGGCGGTGGAGGCCACCGAAGTCTTCGAAGATGCCCGCCAGACCCTCGCCGATTTCATCGGGGCGGACTACGCGGAAACAGTGTGGACATCCAACGCCACCGAGGGTCTGAACCTGCTCAGCTATTCGCTCTCAAACGCTGCCCTGTGGTCTGCCCAGGGCCGCGGCGACGCCCGGCTCAAGGAACTTGCTCCCGGCCCGGGGGACCAGATCGTGGTCACCGAAATGGAGCACCATGCCAACCTGATCCCTTGGCAGGAACTCGCTTTCCGAACCGGCGCCACCTTGCGTTACATCCCCATCGATGATGCCGGCGCCCTTCGCCTGGACGTTGCGGCGGAGATCCTGGGCAGCAAAACCAAAGTCCTCGCCTTCACCCATGCGTCCAACGTCCTGGGAACCATCAACCCCGTCAGCGAGCTTGTGGCCCTTGGCCGGGCGGCGGGAGCGCTGGTGGTGCTGGACGCCTGCCAGTCCGCGCCGCACCTGCCGTTGAACGTCAACGACCTCGACGTCGACTTCGCCGTTTTCTCCGGCCACAAGATGCTCGCGCCCACCGGGATCGGGGTGCTGTACGGCAAGCAGGACCTTCTGGACGTGCTGCCGCCGTTCCTCACCGGCGGGTCCATGATCACCACGGTGACCATGGAACGCGCCGAGTACCTGCCCGCGCCGCAACGCTTCGAAGCCGGTACCCAGCGCATCTCCCAGGCCGTGGCCTTGGCCGCTGCCGCCAGCTACCTCACGGAAACAGGGTTGGCCCGCGTGCACCGCTGGGAGGCGGAGCTCGGCCAGAGGATGGTGGCCGGCCTGGAAGGTATCCCCGGAATCCGCGTCCTCGGGCCCGCCGCCGGGGAGGAACGGATCGGCCTGGCCGCTTTCGACGTCGAAGGGGTGCACGCGCACGACGTCGGGCAGTTCCTTGATTCGAGGGGGATCGCCGTGCGGGTGGGGCATCATTGCGCGCAGCCGCTGCACCGCCGCCTGGGCCTGACGGCCACCACCCGGGCCAGTGCCTACCTGTACAACACCACCGATGACGTCGACGCCTTCCTTGAGGCAGTGGCCGGCGTCCGCTCCTACTTCCGCGTCTGACGCGGCCACCGAAGGTATACCAAATATGAGCCTTGACCAGCTGTACCAGCAGATCATCCTTGACCACTCGAAGGTCCGCCACGGCAGCGGCCTGGCCGGCGTGGAGGCGCCCCAGGGCGCCAGCACCGGACAGTCCCACCAGCTGAACCCCGTCTGTGGCGACGAAGTCACGCTGCGCGTCGCGGTGGAAGACGGCAAGGTGGCGCAGATTTCCTGGGACGGCGCCGGGTGTTCCATTTCCATGGCGTCAGCGTCCGTCCTCAGCGAACTGGGTGAGGGGCTGACCGTGGATGAGCTCCACGCGATCATCGGCAATTTCCGCGAAGTCCTGCGCTCCCGCGGGAAAGTCCACGCGGACCCGGAGATCCTCGGTGACGCGGCCGCGTTCGAAGGTGTGGCCCGGTACGCCGCGCGCGTCAAGTGCGCCATGATTTCGTGGGTTGCGGCCGAAGACGCGCTCAACCAGGCGGCCTAAACCGTTGTTTGTTGAAGTACGACGGCGGGCGGTTACCATTCCGAAAAAGGTAACCGCCCGGCGTCGTTCGTTTTGTCCGCTTTAGCCCAGCAGGCCCATACCGCCGATCACGGCGGTGGCGGCTCCGAGCACCATGGAGATGCTGACGAGCACCACGTGGACGGTGAGGAACTTCGTTGCTGAGCCGTTGGCGTCGCGTGCCCGCGGATCCTTCATGACCCGGCGCAGGAACTGCGGCCAGACCACCAGCGACCAGACGCCCGCGATGATCAGCAGTAATCCGGCGAACAAGGGAAGCTGCATGGAGTCAGTGGCTTTCGAGCCAGGCCTGGGCCCGCTGCGACTGGATGTTCAAAGCCTTGGCCACCATCGGCTCGGCTGCCTGGGCGATCTTGCTGCCCAGGAACGGGACGGAGGAGGTGACGTTGCCTTCGAGCTCAACACGGGTGCTGCCGCCCTCGGCAACGAGCTTTTGGACCGCGGTCACGTCGAGGGGAGCGCCGGCAATTTTCAGGGTGATGTTGCTCTGCCGGGAGCCGTCAGCGGCAGGCGCTTCCCAGTTCTCCACCTGGGTGACGGTGAGCTTTTCGCCAACGAACTTGCGGGCGATCTCCGGCAGCCGGGTGGTGGGCAGTGTCCGGACGGACGTGGTGCTGAACGCGCCGGCAACGTCGCCGTCCACGGCGAAGGACTCCAGCGTGCCGCCGACAAATTCGCTGGTGTCCCGCTGGAAATCCTCGTTGGCAAAAACAGCAGCTACGCTGCCAACGGCATGCGGAAGGGTGGTGGTTGCACTCAGTGCCATGGATCCTCCAGTGATACGGGTTCGTTACGCTTTTTGCTCCCCACATCCTACGGGGAGGACGGCGTGTTCTTGGAACCGGCCTCCGCCCGCTCGGCGCCGGCGATCTTTTGTGCCGCAGTGGTAATGTTCCGGGCCATCGCCGGGAAAATCAGGCTGTGGAAGGGCAGGACGGCCAGCCAGTAAAGCCTGCCGCTCAGACCCTTGGGAAAGAAAATGGCGCGTTGCCGGTAACGGCTCCCGCCGCCGTCGGGCTCTACGGACAACTCGAGCCAGGCGCGGCCCGGCGCGCGCATCTCGGCCCGAAGCCGCAGCAGTTTCCCGCGGTCGATGCGTTCCACCCGCCACCAGTCCACCACCTCGCCGGGCGCCAGGTTGCCGGGGTGACGGCGGCCCCCGCAGGAGCCCGGCGCCGCCGGTGAGCTTATCCAGCCAGCCGCGGACCTGCCACGCCAACGGCAGGGAATACCAGCCGTTCCGGCCGCCGATTCCCTCGATGACCGTCCACACGTGGGCCGGGTCAACGTCGCCGTGGAACGTTCGCTCATCCACGAAGACCCTGTGGCCGGCCCATTCGGGATCGCTGGGCAGGGGATCGGCATCCACGCCGGCGCTGGCCCAGGTGGTCTCCACCTGGCCGTCGCGCTCCTTGCCCAGCGCCAGGGCAACCGCACGCCGGTACGGAGTCAGCCCGCCCTCAGGCACGGGAATGACGGAGTCGATGTCGTGCTCGCGGGCCACGGCGTCGTGCTGCAGGGACTGGACCAGGGGCAGCGACATGGACAGCGGGATGGGTGTGGTGAGGGCTACCCACAGCCCTGCCAGTTTGGGCGCGGGGACCGGCAGTGCCAGGACCACGCGGTACGGCAGCCCGGCTTCGGCCGCGTATTCCTTCATCATGCCCGCATAGGTCAGGACCTGGCGGCAGCCGATGTCAAACGTGCGGTTGATGTGGCCGGTCAGGGAGGCGGCGGCAACCAGGTAGTACAGCACGTCCCGGACAGCGATCGCCTCGATCCTGTTGCGCACCCAACTCGGCGCCGGCATCAGCGGGAGGGTTTCGGAGAGGTGCCGGATCATCTCAAAGGATGCGGACCCGGACCCGATCACCACACCGGCCTGGAAGACCACGGCGTCCACCGGGCTGTCCAGGAACACCTTGCCCACCGCCTCGCGGGACCGCATGTGCGTGGACAGTTCCACGCCGGCGGGGTGCAGGCCGCCGAGGTAGACGATCCTGGCCACGCCCGCGTCCGCGGCGGCCTTCGCGGCGGTCCCGGCCATCGCCTTTTCCTTCGCCTCGAAACCCGACCCGGCAGCCATCGAGTGGACCAGGTAATACAGCACGTCGACGCCGGCGAGCGCGTCGCGGAGGGCCCCGGCGTCGTCCAGGCTGCTCTGGACCACCTCCACATCCTCCAGCCAGGGCACGCCCGCGATCTTGGCCGGCGTCCGGACCAGGACCTTCACGGTGTGCCCGGCCTCCAGCAGGCGCGGAACGAGCCGGCCCCCGATGTAGCCGGTGGCGCCCGTGACCAGGACGGTGCGCGGTGATGCTGGGGTTGTGCCGGTCATGCTGACTCCTTCCAGTCACCCCCGATGCGGGGCGCTGTCACTATGCCATTCGGAGCGGCCTGGCTTCCGGACGGCCACGGTCCTGAAAGCTTAGTCCGGCCCGCGGCGCGGTAGGCTGGGATGACCCGGTATTCGCAGCGAATCCCGGCTTTTCGTGTTGCCTGCGCCGCCCTGAAACCCCACAGGGACACCACAGGCCTCAAACACCACAGGAGTTTCCGTCATGACCCTGAGCGCTTCCCGCACTGGTACTGCCACGTCCACCCCGTCGCTTACCGGACTGCGCAGCGCCCTGGCCGAAGACCGTACTTTCTCCCGTGTGAAGGCCGAGGCGCAGCGCGGGTTTGACGTCCGTGGTCAGGATTACCAGATCAGCGCACCGGCGGGACTCCGCGCCGCGCTGCTCGCGGAAATGGCGGACGGCCTGGCCGCCGCACGTGCCGACGCCGTTGAGGGAACGCCCGACGGCGGGATCCCCGCGGTGGTCCTCGCCGTCACCGCCACCGGGCGTGAAGCCGAAGACCTGACGGCTGCCCTCCGGGCCTACCTCCCTGCCGATTCCGTGGCCGAGTTCCCCAGCTGGGAAACCCTGCCGCACGAACGGCTCTCGCCCCGCTCGGACACGGTGGGGCGGCGCCTGTCCGTCCTGCGCCGGCTGGCGCACCCGGAAAGTTCGACGGCGGGCGCGCTCCGGGTGGTGGTGGCTCCCGTCCGCGCAGTGGTGCAGCCCATTGTGGCCGGGTTGGGGGAACTCGTTCCGGTCACGCTGAAGGTGGGCCAGGACATCCCCTTCACGGACGTGGTGCGCCGGCTGGCCGATGCCGCCTACGCCCGTGTGGACATGGTCACCCACCGCGGTGAGTTTGCCGTCCGCGGCGGCATCATCGACGTCTTTCCGCCCACCGAGGACCACCCCATCCGGGTGGAATTCTTCGGCGACGAGGTGGACCAGATGCGCTGGTTCGCGGTGGCCGACCAGCGCTCGCTCTCCGCCCCCGGCATCCATCACCCCACCGAACTGCACGCTCCACCGTGCCGCGAAATCCTGATCACGCCGTCGGTGATGTCACGGGCGGCGACCCTGAAGACCCAGCTTCCGGCCGCCGGCGACATGCTGGAGAAAATCGCGGGCGGAATCGCCGTGGAAGGCATGGAGTCCCTGGCGCCGGTGCTGGTTGACGCCATGGTTCCCTTTGTGGAGCAGCTGCCTGCCGGCTCCATCTCGGTGGTCATCGAACCGGAAAAGGTCCGCACACGCGCCCATGACCTTGCTGCCACCAACGAGGAGTTCCTGGAGGCGGCGTGGTCCACTGCGTCGGACGGCGGCACGGCTCCGCTGGACCTCAGCTCGCAGGCCTCTGAAGCCCTGCACTCCGCCAGCTTCCGCTCATTGGCCGAAACCCGCGGTTTCGCCCTGGACCACGAGGTGTCCTGGTGGTCCATCACGTCCTTGGCAACCGATGAGGAGCTGCTGCCGGAAATCGACGTTCTGAACCTGCATGCCCGTGAACCGCGCGGCTACCAGGGCGACGTCGCCGAAATGATGGAATTCATCGGCTCGCACATCCGCGACCAGTGGCGGATTGTGGTGGCCACGGAGGGGCCCGGTCCCGCGCAGCGGCTCGCGGAACTGTTCCACGACGCCGATATCCCGTGCGCCCGCGTGGACGCACTGGACCACGAACCCCAAGCGGGCATCATCGAGGTGACCACGGCCGCCGTCGGACGCGGTTTTGTCCTGGACAGCCTCAAGCTGGGGCTGCTGACCGAGGCGGACCTGCTGGGCCGGACCTCGGCGGGGTCTACGAAGGACATGCGGCGCATGCCCTCCAAACGTCGGAACGCCGTGGACCCGCTCCAGCTGGTGTCGGGGGACTCCGTGGTCCACGAGCAGCACGGCATCGGGCGTTTTATTGAGCTGATCCAGCGCAAGGTGGCAGGCGGGGGAGACGGCGTCCGCGAGTACCTGGTCCTGGAATACGCGCCGTCCAAGCGAGGTGCCCCGGGAGACCGGCTTTTTGTTCCCACCGATCAGCTGGACCAGGTCACCCGCTACGTCGGCGGGGACACCCCCGCCTTGAGCAAGATGGGCGGCTCGGACTGGGCCAGCACCAAGTCCAAGGCCCGCAAGGCCGTCAAGGAGATCGCCGGCGAGCTCATCCGGCTCTACTCCGCGCGGATGGCCTCCCGCGGCCACGCCTTCGCGCCGGACACCCCTTGGCAGCGCGAACTGGAGGAAGCCTTCCCGTACGTGGAAACGCCGGACCAGCTGACCACCATCAACGAGGTCAAGGCGGACATGGAACGCGAGATCCCCATGGACCGGCTGGTGTCCGGCGACGTGGGCTACGGCAAGACCGAGATCGCCGTCCGCGCAGCTTTCAAAGCCGTCCAGGACGGCAAGCAGGTGGCGGTCCTGGTGCCCACCACCCTGCTCGCCCAGCAGCACTACGAGACCTTCACGGAACGTTTCTCCGGGTTCCCGCTGCGGGTCAAGGCCCTCTCCCGCTTCCAGAACGCCAAGGAATCCAAGGAAACCGTGGAGGGTGTCAAGAGCGGCTCAGTTGACGTGGTCATCGGCACGCACCGGCTGCTGTCCAAGGACTTCGCGTTCAAGGACCTTGGCCTGGTGATCGTGGATGAGGAGCAGCGCTTCGGTGTGGAGCACAAGGAGGCGCTGAAGAAGATGCGCACCAACGTGGACGTCCTGGCCATGAGTGCCACCCCGATTCCGCGCACCCTGGAGATGTCGCTCACCGGCATCCGCGAAACCTCCACCCTGGCCACGCCGCCGGAGGAACGCCACCCCGTGCTCACCTACGTGGGCCCGTACACGGACAAGCAGACCTCCGCAGCCATCCGGCGTGAGCTGATGCGCGAAGGCCAGGTGTTCCTGGTGCACAACCGCGTCTCCACCATTGAGCGGACCGCGGCGAAGGTCCGTGAACTGGTTCCGGAGGCTCGCGTGGAGGTGGCGCACGGGCAGATGTCCGAGAGCCGGCTGGAGCAGATCATTGTGGACTTCTGGGAGAAGCGCTTTGACGTGCTGGTGTGCACCACCATCATCGAAACCGGCCTGGACATCTCCAACGCCAACACCCTGATCGTGGACGGCGCGGACAAATACGGGCTCTCCCAGCTGCACCAGCTCCGCGGCCGGGTGGGGCGCGGCCGCGAGCGTGCCTACGCCTACTTCCTCTACCCGTCCGAGAAGCCGCTGGGCGAAGTGGCACTGGAACGGCTCAAGGCCGTGGCTACCCACAACGAGCTCGGTGCCGGCATGCAGCTGGCCATGAAGGACCTCGAGATCCGCGGTGCAGGAAACCTGCTCGGCGGCGAGCAGTCCGGCCACATCCAGGGTGTCGGCTTTGACCTGTACATCCGCCTGGTGGGCGAGGCCGTGGCGGACTACCGCGGCGACGCCGAGGAAAAGGCCGCCGAAATGAAGATCGAGCTGCCGGTGAACGCCCACCTGCCGCACGATTACGTGCCGGGGGAGCGGCTGCGCCTGGAGGCCTACCGCAAGCTGGCGTCGGCGCTGACCACCGAGGCCATCGAGGAAGTCCTGGCCGAGCTGGTGGACCGGTACGGGGAGCCGCCGCTGCCGGTGCAGAACCTCATCGCCGTGGCCCGCTTCCGGGTGGGTGCCCGCGAAGCCGGCCTGTCCGACGTCGCACTGCAGGGAAACTTCATCAAGTTCTCACCCGCCCAGCTGCCGGAGTCAAAGCTGATGCGGCTCACGCGCATGTATCCGGGGTCCCAGTCCAAGCCGGCCCTGGATGCGGTGCTGATTCCCAAGCCCAAGACCGCCCGGGTGGGCGGCCGGGACCTGCAGGACGCCGAAATCCTGGACTGGGCCAACGGCGTCATCAGGAACATCTTCTCGGACGCGCCTGCTTCCCTCGAACAGACCAGGAGTTAAGGCGTTGATGGGAGGACATCACGCCGCGTCGGGAGCCGCGGCGTGGGTAGCCATTGCCTCGACGGGGCCCTACACGCTGGGCTGGTATCCGCTGGACGCCACGGGCATCCTGATCGGCGGGATGGCCACGGCAGGCACGGCCCTGGTGTGCGACTGGGACCACCGCCACAGCACCGTGGCCAACTCGCTGCCGCCGCTGTCCAACGTCATTGCCCGGGGAATTGAGAACGCCAGCGGCGGCCACCGGCAAGGCACCCACTCCATCCTCGGCGCGGCCTTCTTTGTGGTCCTGGCCATGATGGCAGGGCAGATCCAGGTGCAGACCGGCTGGGGACTACTGTCCGTCGGCGCCGGCCTGCTGTGCATGTTTATGATCAACATCGCGGCGAAGGCGCTGAAGCTGTTCCCCAAATCGGGGTTCATCAGCAACTGGATCTTCGCCCTGACCATGGCCGGGCTGGTGACCTGGTTCGCCCCGCACCAGTGGACGTGGCTGCCGGTGTCCATGCTGACCGGTGTTGTGGTCCATATTGTGGGGGACATGATCACCACCGGGGGCGTGCCGCTGCTCTGGCCCATCGTCATCAAACCGCCCCGGTTCCTGCGCAAACTCCCCATGCTCAACGACGTCTGGAAAGCCAACGGGGCGTTTTCGCTGCCGTTGCTGGGCCGCGCCGGCTCACGGCGGGAGTGGCTGGTGCTGATCCCGGTGAGTGCTTACGCGATGGTGGGAATGTGCGTTGCCGCCTGGGCTTCGGCCAAAGCGCATTTTCCGGCGGCCATGGTGCTGGGTAAGACCACGGTCAGCCGCCTGCTGGGTGCCGGCTGACCGGGAGCTTAAATGGCTGTGGCCCCGGATTGATCCGGGGCCACAGCCTTTTGCTTTACGGCAGGTACAGCGGGTTGTGTTACTTCCCGCCGGCCGAATCGGAGCGGCCGGTGATGGTCTGCGGGATCCAGTACGCGAGGAAGAACAGGCCCAGGCAGACGGCCATCGGCCACGGGTTGTCCAGCGTGAGGAAGGACAGCGAGTAGACGGCGCCGAGGAACAGGGCGATCATCACGACGAACAGGCCGATGCTCGTGACCAGGTTGTTCTCGTTTTCCGGGGTCTGCACCTTGGTGGTGCTGTTCGCTGTGGTCTTGCTGGACATTCGTTCCTCCTCGGCCCCGCGGGGCTCAAATCTGTGGCGGCTCCTGCAGTGTCAGTAGCCGGCTGAACCCTGTTCACCCTTGACGATTGCAATGCCGGAGCTGGCACCTATACGTGTTGCGCCTGCAGCAATCATAGCCTGAGCATCAGCAAGGGACCGCACCCCGCCGGAGGCCTTGACGCCCAGCTCAGGGCCGACAGTGCGGCGCATCAGGGCGATGTCCTCAGCGGTAGCGCCGCCGCCGTTGAAACCTGTGGAAGTCTTGACGAAGTCCGCCCCGGCCTCCACGGCCGCCTGGCAGGCGAGGACCTTCTGGTCATCGGAGAGGAACACCGTCTCGATAATGACCTTCAGGATGGCGCCGCTGGCGTGGACGGCTTCGGCGACGGCGGAGATATCGTCCACCAGCGCGCCCTTGTCCCCGGCCCGCGCAGCAGCGATGTTAATGACCATGTCGATTTCGTCGGCGCCGTCCAGCACGGCACCGCGGGCTTCGAAGGTCTTCACATCCGTGGGCGTGGCACCCAGCGGAAATCCGACCACCGAGCAGGTCAGCACGCCGCAACCGCGCAGAGCAGTTTTGACCGTTTTGACCCACAGCGGATTCACGCACACCGACTTGAAACGGTATTCGGCTGCCTCGGCGCAAACCTTGAGGATGTCAGCCTCGCTGGCCTCCGGCTTGAGCAGGGTGTGGTCAATGAAGGAGGCGATGTTGCCCGGCGTTGAGTCCGTGCCCGTTCCGCGCTGGTCAGCATAAATGGCATCGTTGCTCATGATGGTCCTTTCCTCATGGCCTTGTGGGCCGGTCGGAGCCAGGGAGTGCAGGGCTCTTTTGGGAACCATCTTGCCACACGCCGAAGCTGCCGGAAGCTAACCGGCAACCGCAACGGGAGGGGTCAGGCCGCGGCCTGCAGGACTGCCCCGGGCGAGGACGCTGACATCAGCTGGGCGGCGCAGGCGCCGGCCGCGGAAGCCGCGGCAACCAGCAGCCCCAGCCTGACGCCGTCGAACGTTGCGGCGTCGCCGATGGCCCAGATCCCGGGCACCGAGGTGCGGAAATCCTGGCTGATGGCAATCCCGCCGCCGGGGGCCGTCCGGAGCCCGGCACTGGCAGCGAGTCCATCGCGTGAAACCCGTTCCTCCGCCAGGACCACGATGTCGCCGTTCATGGTGCTGCCGTCCGGAAAGACGATTCCCGCGGACCGGAGTTCCGTGCCGGCCGTCCGGGGTGTCACCGCGGCGGGCCGCATGGTGGTCCGGACGGGACGGACGCCGCGGGAACGGAGCACCGCTTCGGCCTGCCCGGCCGCTGCGCCGGTGCCCACCAGGATTCCCAGCGGACGCCTGCCCAGTTCAGTGCTCAGGTCCCTGACGGCTGACCCAATGCGGGCGGCGTCATCAATGGTGGAGTAGCTCAGGCAGTGGTCCGCACCCGCCACGGGAGCCTGTTCCGGTGCTGAACCGGTGGCGATCACCAGCTGGTCGTAGCCAAATTCCATGCCGTCTGCCGTGGTCACGGTCCGGGTCTGCGGCTCGATAAAGCTGGCCGGCTGCCCGCACCGGAGCGAGACCTGGGGGAGGGCCGCCAGTTCCAGGAGTTCCGGGGAGACGTCGTCACGGTTGCTGAGGATGGTGACGGTGCCGGCAAAACGGGCCCGGTCCAGCCGGGTGACGAGCGCCTGGGCCGCTGGCCCCGCACCTGCGATGACAATGCGGGTGGCGGCGGAGGTTGAGGTGGAGGGTGCCGGAGCGGACATGTGCTGGCCCTTTCGCTGGCGGCCGCTGAACGGCCGGAAGTTCATGATGCTGCCAGCCTAGGCGGCCCGTTTTTCCGGCGTGTTTCCCTGTCATTGCAGGTTGACGCGGGTGCGTTCGCCAATGTTTACCCGCCAGTAATGCCGTGGGTCACACCCGGATCCGGTACCCCCGTTTGACCACCGTCTCCACCAGCCTGCCGTCCGGTAAGGAGGAGCGGAGCCGGCTGACGGTCATGTCCAGGGCATGGACGGAGCCCCGCAGTTCGAGCAGGTCCGAGAGCGCTTCCCGGGACAACACCGCCCCGCCGGCGCCCAGCAGGGCACGCAGCAGCAGCAGTGGCGCCGGGGCCAGCTCCACAGGCTGCCCGTCCACCCGAAGGCTCCGGCCGCGCAATTCGATGTTGCCGGACGCTGTGTCCAGCCGGCGGACGTGGTTCAGGGCGAGGTGCTCGCAGACCAGCCGGATCAGGGCACCCATCCGGAACCGTTCGGGAATCAGCGGGGTGACGCCGGCGTCCAGCAGCGGCTGCGCCGTCACGGGGCCGACCACGGCGGTGGTGACGTTGGTCTTGAGGCTGTGGATCAGCTCTTTGTACACGCCCATTTCGTGCGCCGTGCTCCACATGGCGTCCACCGCGGGCGCGCTCGTGAAGGTGAGCACATCCAGGTTCCCGCTGCACGCCGCCTCGATGAGGCGCGGAAGCCGGTCTTCGCCGTCGGGCTTCACCCAGCGGTACGGGGTGACAGTCAGCACGGTGGCACCGGACATGCGCAGGCGTTCCAGCTGCCGGACATCCGTGTAGCCGTGCAGCTGCACCGCGACGGTTTTGCCCCGGACACCTTCGGCCAGCAGCATGTCCACCAGTGTTGCGGTGGTTTCGTCGCTGCTGATCCCGACGTCGGCAAGTCCGGCCGCGCGGACGGCACCCCGGGCCTTGGGGCCCCGGACGAACATCCGGCAGGCGCCGAGGGTCTCCAGCAGTTCCTCGCCGATACCGAAGGAATCAGCCGCCTCGCACCAGCGGCGCATGCCGTAGGCCGTGGTGGCAATGCAGATGTCCGGCCCGGCCGTGATGACGGTCCTGGTGTCCTCGATCAGCCGCATGTCCTCCTGCACGGGCGCGATCTTCAGTGCGGGGGCGTGCAAAACTTCAGCGCCGCGGCGTTCCAGGGCCTCGATGAGGTCCCGGGAGCGGCGGTGCGAGGTCACCCCGATGCGGAAGCCTTCCAGCGGGGAGCCCGCGGCGTCGGGTGCTTCGTCGGCCTGCGGAGCTTCTGCCGGTGCCAGTGCGTTCATGGGGATCAATCCTTTCACGAACCCAGCAGCGAGGCCGCCAGCCTGTCCAGGTCTGCGGCGGCCTCGGCGTGCCCGCGGTTTGCTTCGGCCACGCGGACCACCTCACCGATGACCAGCACGGCGGGATTGCTGCACCCGGCGGCGGCGGAGGTGATGGTGCCCAGGTCGGCTATGGTGGTGCGCTGGCCGGGACGGTAGCCGCGTTCGACGACGGCCATGGGCATGTCTGGGCGCATGCCGGCCTTGCGCAGCCCGGCTGCGAGCTGGTGCAGCGTGCCGATGCCCATCAGGACCACGATGGTGCCGCCCAGTCCTGCCAGGTGTAGGTGTTCCTTGTCGGTCAGCGGGGCGTGCCCGGAGACCACGGTGAACATGTGGCTGACCTCGCGGTGCGTGACAGGGATGCCGGCCGCTGCCGGGACGGAGATCGCGCTGGTGACGCCCGAGATGACGCGGACCGGCACGCCGGCCGCCACGCAGGCAGCCACTTCCTCGCCGCCGCGGCCGAAGACGTAGGGATCCCCGCCTTTCAGCCGGACCACGTTGTTGCCGTCCAGTGCGGAGGCGACCATCAGCTTTTCGATGTCCGCCTGGCCGACCTTGTGGTGGCCGGGCTTTTTGCCCACATCCACCAGCTCGGCCGAGGTCAGGACCGGCAGGTCCTGGCAGGGGGCCAGCCGGTCGTAGAACACCACGTCGGCGTCGCGGAGGGCGTTGACGGCGGCGACGGTCAGCAGCTCGGTGGTGCCGGGGCCGCCGCCCACCAGGGTGACGTGTCCAACGGGACCGGCGGCAGGCTCGGCCGCCAGCGGGATGCCGGCTGCGCGGCACCTGCCCAGCATGGACTCCCAGCCCGGCTGGCCGTCGTCGACCGCTGCCACCAGAAAGGGCCGATCGGGGAGCGGGCCGTCATGCTCGGCACCCTGCGGGGTGCTGAGGCGGTAGACGACGGCGCCCGCGGCTTCGTAGCGGCGCACCGCCTGGCGTGCGGCGTGGTCGGAGCCGGTGACCAGGACGTCCCTGCCGGTCAGATCAATACTGAGCTGCATGGCTATACCTCGTTCTCGTCGCGTGCGCGGACGGGGATGGAAGCGCCGATGAGGACGGGCTGCGGGACGGCTGCCGCCTTCTCGTCCGGCGTGGCGGGGCGGAACTGGCCGCGTTCGTCGGAAACAAACGTGATGGAGTCGTCCTTCTGGTCCGGTGCGTTGACGAAGGACCGGAACCGGCGCAGGCGCTCGGGGTCCTTGAGGGTGTCCGCCCATTCGTCCACGTAGGTGTCAACGTGCCTGGCCATGGCGGCTTCGAGTTCTTCGGCGATGCCCAGGGTGTCCTTGACCACCACGTCCTCGACGTGCCTGATGCCGCCGTCGAGCTCTTCCTGCCAGCGTGCAGTGCGCTGCAGGCGGTCGGCGGTCCGGATGTAGTACATGAAGTAGCGGTCGATGTATTTGATCAGGGTTTCGTCGTCGAGGTCCTTGGCCAGCAGCTGGGCGTGGGCCGGGGTGGCGCCCCCGTTGCCGCCGACGTACAGGTTCCAGCCGTCGGCGGTGGCGATGACGCCGACGTCCTTGCCGCGGGCTTCGGCGCATTCACGGGCGCAGCCGGAGACGCCCATCTTGAGTTTGTGCGGGCTGCGGAGGCCGCGGTAGCGCAGTTCGAGCCGGATGGCCATGGCCACCGAATCCTGGACGCCGAAGCGGCACCACGTGGAACCCACACAGGACTTCACCGTGCGCAGGCTCTTGCCGTAGGCCTGGCCGGATTCGAAGCCGGCGTCCACCAGTTCCTTCCAGATTTCCGGGAGTTCCTCCAGCCGGGCGCCGAACATGTCGATCCGCTGGCCGCCGGTGATCTTGGTGTACAGGTTGTACTTTTCGGCGACGGCGGCGATGACGCCGAGCTTCTTCGGGGTGATCTCGCCGCCGGCGATGCGGGGGACCACCGAGTAGGTGCCGTCCTTCTGCATGTTGGCGAGGGCGCGGTCGTTGGTGTCCTGCAGGGTGCCGCGGCCGGCGTCCAGGACGTAGGCGCTGTTCTGGCTGGCCAGGATGTTGGCGATGGTGGGCTTGCAGATATCGCAGCCCGCGCCGGTGCCGTACTTCGCCATGATCTCCTCGAAGGAGGTCAGCTCCAGGATGCGGATGGCGTCGAAGAGCTCCTGGCGGGAGAGTTCGATGTGTTCGCAGAGGGCCTTGGAGACCTCGACGCCGGACTTGGTCAGCTCGGTTTCCAGCAGTTTCTTGAGCATCGGGACGCAGGAACCGCAGCTCGTCCCGGCGCGGGTGCAGCCCTTGAGCTCACTGAGTTCCCGCACTGGTGCGTTGCCGTCGCAGGCGCCGCAGCCGTTGACGGTATCGCGGATGGTCCCGGCGGAGACGTTATTGCAGGAGCAGAGAATGGCATCGTCCGGGAGTTCCGTTTCGGGGGCGTCGCCACCGCTGGCAGCCGTCAGGTAGGCGCCGGGCTCGGCGCTCAGTTCGCGGCCCAGGAGCGGGCGCAGGCTCGTGTAGGGAGTGGCGTCGCCCACGAAGATGCCACCCAGGAGGGTCTTGGCATCATCGGTGGTGACGATCTTCTGGTAGACCCCGCGGGCGGGGTCGGCGTAAACGATTTCGAGTGAGTGCTCGGTGCGGGCGAACGCGTCGCCGAAGCTGGCCACGTCCACACCGGAGAGTTTGAGCTTGGTGGCGGTGTCGAAGCCCGGGAAGGTGGCTTCGCCGCCGTGGAGGCGGTCGGCAACGATCTCCGCCATGGTGTTCGCGGGTGCCACCAGGCCCAGGCACATGCCTTCGAAGTTGGCTACTTCACCGATGGCCCAGATGCCCTCCACCTCGGTGGCGCAGTAGTCGTTGATGACCACGCCGCCGCGCGGGCCCAGGCTGAACAGCTGTTCCTCGCCCTCGGCTGCGCGGAAGAGTTCGTCGCGGGGCCGGACACCGATGGCGACGATGACCATGTCGGCGTCGATGATGCGGCCATCGGCCATGAGGACGCCGGTGACCTGGCCGTCGTCATCGGCAAGGACCTCGGAGGGGAACACGCCGCCGTGGACCGTAAAGCCCTTGGCCTCGATGAGGCGGCCCAGTGCCTGGCCGGCGCCTTCATCCAACTGCGTGTTCATCAGCCACGGCGCGCCGTTGATGACCACCGGGGTGGCGCCGAGCTGCTCGGTGCCTGCCGCCGACTCGAGCCCGAGCAGCCCGCCGCCGATGGTCACGGCCGTGATCTTGCGGCCCAGCTTGTCCGTGAGCTCACCAATGGCCTTGCTGATGGACCAGACGTCTTCGAGCGTCCTGTAGACGTGCACGTGCTCGGCCCCGGGGATGGGCAGGCGGGCGGCACTCGATCCGGTGGCGACCACCAGGTGGTCGTACCCGACGGTGGTGCCGGCCGCGGTCTCCACGGTCCGGGTGTCGGGATTGATTTTCACGACGCGCTCGCCGGTCTTCAGGTCCAAGGAATCGTGGTCCCACATGGAAGCCGATCCGAGTGTCAGGTCCACACCGGTGTCCGTGAGGGCCTTGGAGAGGGCCACCCGGTCGTACGGCAGGTGGGCTTCCTCGGTGAGGACCGTGACGTGCCAGCCTTCGAGGCCACGGGAATGCATGGCATCGGCGAAGCGGTGGGCCGCGGGGCCGCCACCGGCGACGACGATGCGGCGCTGGTTCTCTGTGCTTGAAGTCTGTTCGGTCACTGTGGGCCTTTCGCATGGGCCGCAGACGGTGTTCTGCGACCTTCTCTGACGAGGTGTCCGTTCAGACTACGGAGACGCAGTTTCGCTTCAGTTTCCCGATTGTTTCGTAGGCTTAACTTCTGCATCACGAACGCATTTCCGGCCGGGTGAGTTCTCTTTTACTCCCCGGACACATTCACTGCACGCCGCTGAAACACCCGGTGCCTACATTGTTTGGACGGCCGTTGTTAGTACGGCCACGAAGGTCATGACGGGCTCACAAAAGTGGCCCGGGAACACGACAGACGAGCACGGGGAGTTGGACCGGTTATGACGGCAACACTGGAATTAGGCGCACTCGCCGACACCACTGAGATCGCTGCCGGCTGGCACCGGGTTTGCGCCGTGGCGGAGCTTGAGCCTGCCTGGGGCGAGGCGGCACTCATCGCCGGCCGCCAGGTGGCTCTCTTCAGGACCGGCCCCAGCGAGGTTTTTGCGGTGGCACACCAGGACCCGGCCACCGGTGCCCACGTGATGGCCCGCGGCATCCTGGGATCCCGCGGCACCAGGCCGACCATCGCGTCGCCGCTGCACAAGGAGGTTTACGACCTTGAAACCGGCGAATGCTTTGGTACTGCGGCGGTGCGCCTGGAAACGTTCCGGACCCGCATTGCCGACGGGTTCGTCGAGGTCGAAGCCTAGGCCGGCCCGCTAAAGCCCGAGGGCCTCGCGGACGTCGCAGACCACCGCATCCAGGGTGAGCCGGGCGGCCTGCCGGGCCTCCGGAAGCTCGGCTGCCGACTCCACCGGGCGGAGGACTTCCAGGTAGCACTTGAGCTTGGGTTCGGTGCCGCTGGGCCGGATGATCACCCGGGTCTGGTCACGGGTCAGGTACAGCAGGCCGTCCGTGGGCGGCAGGTGTTCACTGCCTTCGGCCAGGTCCGCAAACGCCTCCACGGCGGATGATCCGAACGACTCGGGCGGGCTGACGCGCAGGCGGTTCATCATGGCATCCAGCAGCCCAAGGTCCGCCACCCGGATACTCAGCTGATCGCTGGCGTGCAGCCCATGCTGCAGGTAGAGCTCGTCCAGGGTGTCGAAGATGGTCTTGCCGGCAGCTTTGGCGGCGGCGGCCATCTCGGCGATGAGCACCGCGGCCGAGATGCCGTCCTTGTCCCGGACCAGGTCAGGTGCCACGCAGTAGCCCAAGGCTTCCTCGTAGCCGTACAGGAGCCCGGGTACCCGGGAAATCCACTTGAAGCCTGTCAGTGTTT
The DNA here is from genome assembly GCF_029076445.1 of Pseudarthrobacter naphthalenicus. Taxonomy (GTDB): domain Bacteria; phylum Actinomycetota; class Actinomycetes; order Actinomycetales; family Micrococcaceae; genus Arthrobacter; species Arthrobacter naphthalenicus. Next base: position 141,156 of record NZ_JARESG010000002.1, on the reverse strand, counting down.
CCTCATGCGCGTAGCCGGCCGCCGCGGCGATGCGGGAGAGCAGCCGCGAGGACACAATGGAATTGGCGAACACGCCGGCACGGGCACCCGCTCTGTCGCCGCCGTCGGGCGTTTCGTCCTCACCCTCGGCCAGGCGCGCCACGATGTGGGCCCCCAGCAACGCCCCCACCTCATCCCCGCGCAGCATGCGCCAGGTGCCGGTGTCCGGGTCCACCGCGGCCACGGCGGCCCGGTCGGCGTCCGGATCGTTGGCGATTACAAGGTCGGCGTCCAGGCGCGCGGCGGTCTCGAGTGCCAGGTCGAGGGCGCCGGGCTCCTCAGGGTTGGGAAAGCTCACGGTGGGGAAATCCGGATCCGGTGCGGCCTGTTCAGCCACCAGGGTCACGTCCGCGAAGCCGGCCTCCTTCAGTACTGCCACGGCTGTTTCGCCGCCCACGCCGTGCATGGGGGTCAGGACAATGCGCAGCTCGCGCGACGGGAAACGGGCAGGATCGGCGAGTGCCGCCACCGCGTTTTCATAGTCGGCGGCCAGGGATGGGTCCAGCACCGTCCAGCCGTCCGCGGCGAGGGCGATGGTTTCCAGCGTTCCTACCGACGCAATCCGCGAGGCGATTCTGGCGTCGTAAGGCGCCACGATCTGTGCCCCGCGCCCGCTCTCCTCCACGGCGTGCCGCCCCAGGTACACCTTGTAGCCGTTGTCCTGCGGGGGGTTGTGGCTGGCGGTGACCATGACGCCGCCGTCGCAATCGAGGGCGCGGACGGCGAACGCGAGCAGGGGAGTGGGCAGTGCGGCCGGCAGCAGGAAGGCCTCAATCCCGGCGGCTGTGAAAATGGCTGCCGTTTCCTCGGCGAAGATGTCCGAGTTATGGCGGGCGTCATAGCCGACGACGGCGCGGGGCCGGGTTCCGGGCGCCGCCTCACCGACGGCGCCGGTCAGGAAGGCCGCGAGGCCGGCGGCGGCACGGCGCACCACCACGCGGTTCATCCGGTTGGGCCCGGGTCCGAGGGCGGCGCGGAGGCCGGCGGTGCCGAACTGCAGGGTGCCGCTGAAGCTGTCGGCGAGTTCCTGGTTGGCGGCGGGAGAACCGTCCTCCGCGAGCTGCAGCAGCTCTGTGAGCGCGGCAGCAGTGGCGGGATCCGGATCTTGGGCCGCCCATTCCCGGGCTTGGCTGAACAAGGAGGCGGCATCGGTGGACGTCATGGGTCCACGCTATCGTCATTGCCCGCGGAACGGTCCCGGACACTCGCCGGTGACGGCGGAAACCGGACCAGCAAACCAACGCGGGGTCACATAATGCCCGAAAAAGGGCCAGGATTGAGCGATAAGTGACCCCGCGTTGTCCTAGAGTTTTGCGATGATCCCGGCCAGCAGCTTGGAGATGCGCGGCCCGGCTTCCTGGCCCGACTCGAGCACTTCCTGGTGGCTCAGCGGCATGGGGTTGATGCCGGCAGCGAGGTTGGTCACCAGGGAGATGCCGAACACTTCCATGCCCGCATGCCGGCCCGCGATGGCCTCCAGCGCGGTGGACATACCCACCAGGTCCCCTCCGATCCGCTTGGCGTACTGCACTTCGGCCGGGGTTTCGTAGTGCGGCCCGGAGAACTGGACGTAGACGCCTTCATCCAGTGATGAGTCCACTTCGCGGGCGAGGTCCCGGATGCGGGAGCTGTAAAGGTCTGTCAGGTCAACGAAGGTTGCGCCCTCAAGCGGGGACGTGCCGGTGAGGTTGATGTGATCTTTGATGAGGACCGGAGTGCCAGGGGTCCAGCTTTCGTTGATGCCGCCGCAGCCGTTGGTGAGGACCAGGGTCTTGCAGCCCGCCGCGGCTGCCGCACGGATGCCGTGGACCACGGCACGGACGCCCTTGCCTTCGTAGTAATGCGTCCGGGCGCCCAGGACCAGCGCGCGTTTGCCTTCCCTGGTCAGCACCGAGCGGATGGTGCCCACGTGGCCCACCACGGCCGGGGCATGGAAGCCCGGGACCGCGTCCGCGCCCAGCGTGGCGGTGGTCTCGCCGATCAGGTCGGCAGCCTCGGCCCAGCCCGATCCGAGGACCAGCGCGACGTCGTGATTGGCCACCCCGGTCTTCTCGGCAATGTACTCAGCGGCCTCGCGTGCGGCGTCGAAGGGGTCCATGTTCAGGAAGTCTGTATTACTCACTGGTACAAACTATCGTGCCGCCCCCGTTGTGCACACCGTCACTCCGGGCGGTGATGCGTCCCATGAATCGGGCATTTAATTGATGTCCCGGCGCGATTGGGGAGATAATGGTTGATTGTGACTACGCATCCTGATTTCAGCTCACCCCGGATCGCAATCCTGGGAGGTGGCCCCGGCGGATACGAAGCCGCCATGGTCGCAGCCTCCCTGGGGGCGCAGGTCACCATCATCGAACGTGCCGGGCTCGGCGGCTCGGCGGTGCTCACCGACGTCGTCCCTTCCAAAACGCTGATCGCGACGGCGGATCTGATGACCCGCGTCGGCGAGGCGGGAGAGCTGGGAGTCAAGTTCGACGTCGACGGCGGCGACTTTGTGCCCGTTATGCGCGCTGACCTCAAGCACATCAACGACCGTCTTCTGGGCCTGGCCCGGCAGCAGTCCCGTGACATCACCGGCGGGCTGGAACAGCACCAGAACATCCGCATCCTGATCGGATCCGGCAAGCTCCTGGACAGCCACACCATCGAAGTCCTGACGGCGGACGGCACCCGGACCGTGGAGGCGGACACCATCCTGCTCGCGGTGGGCGCGCATCCCCGGGAGCTGCCCACGGCCCGGCCCGACGGCCAACGCATCCTGAACTGGGCGCAGATCTACAACCTCGATGAGCTTCCCGAGGAACTGATTGTGGTGGGATCCGGCGTGACCGGTGCCGAATTCGCCTCCGCCTACAACGGCCTCGGATCCAAGGTGACCCTGATTTCCAGCCGTGATCGCGTGCTGCCGGGCTCCGACACCGACGCCGCCGTGGTGCTGGAGGAAGTGTTCGAGCGCCGCGGCGTGCGCGTGCTGTCCCGTTCCCGCGCCGAAACCGTGGAGCGGACAGAGGAGGGCGTGGTGGTCACTCTGGGTGACGGCTCCACGGTGGCGGGCAGCCACTGTCTCGTGGCCGTCGGTTCGATCCCCAATACCGCGGGCATCGGCCTGGAAGAAGCCGGCGTGGCCCTGACCGAAAGCGGCCACATCAAGGTGGACGGGGTTTCCCGCACCACCGCGCCGAACATTTACGCCGCCGGAGACTGCACCGGCGTGCTGGCCCTGGCATCGGTGGCAGCGATGCAGGGACGGATCGCGATTGCGCACTTCCTGGGCGACGCCGTGATGCCGCTCAAGCTCCATCAGGTGGCGTCCAACATCTTCACCTCGCCCGAGATCGCCTCGGTGGGTGTGTCCGAGGCGGACATCCAGTCCGGCAAATACCAGGCGGACATCATCAAGCTGTCGCTGAAGAGCAACGCCCGCGCCAAGATGCGTAACGCCAAGGACGGCTTCGTCAAGATCTTTGCGCGCAAGGGATCAGGCACCGTCATCGGCGGCGTGGTGGTGGGGCCGAACGCCTCCGAGCTGATCTTCGCCATCGCCCTTGCCGTGACCCACAAGCTGCACGTGGACGATGTCGCGAGCACCTTCACCGTCTATCCGTCACTGAGCGGCTCCATCTCCGAAGCGGCGCGGCGGCTGCACGTCCACATGTAGCTCCGGGCAGGTGCCGGCCGGGGACGTTCGGCCCTACTTGCGCCCGGAACCGCGCGCGCACACTGGAGCATGGCCAAGATCTATATCCCCTACGGGAGCGTTGAAGGACAGACCGCCCACATTGTGGAGTACGTTGCCGATGTCGTCCGGGCAAACGGGCACGAAGCGGAAACCGTGGACCTCAAACACTCCGGCGACAGGATTCCGGCGGGGCAGGACGCCGTGATCGTTGCGGCGTCGGTCCACATGGGGAAGCACGAGGGCTTCGTGGTCGACTTTGCCCGCAGGAACCGGGACGATCTCGAACGCCTGCCCTCAGCCCTGATCTCGGTCAGCCTGGCCGCCCACGGCGACGAACACAGCGCAGAAGGTTACGTGGCCGAATTCGAAGAGCAGTCGGGCTGGCATCCCGCCCACGTCGGGATCTTTCCGGGCGCGCTGCTCTATACGCAGTACAACTTCCTCAAACGCCAGCTCATGAAGAAGATCACCAAGGACAAGGGGTCCACGGACCTGGATACGTCCCGCGACTACGTCTACACGGAGTGGGACGGCGTGAAACGCTTCACCGAGGACTTCCTGTCGGCACTGCCTGAAGGGTCCGCTGAGGACCGGTCATAGGGCGGTTTAGGATCGCGCAAAGGCGGGGACGACGTCTCCGGGTGCAAACGGTGTGAACCACTGCTCGAAGCCGAGGCCCGCGTCGGCTTCCGGGCTGCCGCCTGTGTCCGGCTCGGTGTACAGCGCGTGGCATTCGGCGTCCTCCAGCAGGACCTCCTCAACCTGGGCGCGCCAGTCCTCCGGCAGGTCCAGCTCGTAAATGTCTTCGGTGATTTCCGCCTGGTCGAGCAGGCAGCGGACGGCCAGTTCGGCCGCGATGCAGCCGGGGGAGGTCCACCCGCGGCCGAGGGAGACAGCGACGTCGGCGGCGACGACAATGAACTTCCGCGTGAACCCGGCGTCGTAACTGGACGCGAACTGCGGCGGCAGCGAGGACAGCACGTAGGACTTGGCGATGCCGGACGCAGTGACGGCATCCGGCCGGCCCAGCGCCTCGAGATCGCGAAATAGTTGGTCAAGGAGAATACCCGACGAGTTCCAGAGGAGGCCGGCCAGGAGGCGGGTCCGGCTCATAGCTTCTTGCCGACCGTCGGCCGGGACAGCTGCCATTTCAGCCAGGTCTTCCGGGTCGAACAGGAGCCGCTGTTCCGGGGTCATGTCATCGGGGTGGGGATCGAGGCCCAGCAGTTCCAGGCTCAGCCCGGTCAGTTTGACTGCGTCGGCCAGCAGTTCTTCGGTGATGTCGTCTTCGTCGTCGGCATTCATGGCCGCGATGCTACCGGCAGGCGGCAGCACGCACGATTCCTGTTACGCGCCCATGTCCGCGTTGGGGTATGCACATATCCGGCCTCCCCGTCTTCAGCGCACCTCAGGCGGGAGCTGCCTGGAAGTGTTGTTCGATGAGTCCCTTGATGTCATCATGGCAACCGCCGCAGCCGGTGCCGGCGCGGGTCGCCTTGGCTACGTCGGCCACCGTGGAGCAGCCGCCCTCCACGGCGCCCTGGATCCTGGTCCCGCTGACCCCGGCGCACCGGCACACCGTCCCTGCGGGGTCGGCAGGTCCGGAAGCCAACTGCTCCGGCCCGTCCAGCCGCAGCAACAGGGACCTGTCCGCCGGCAGCTCGGCCCCGCGTTCGAAGAGGCTGACCAGTTCGGCGGCCGATCGCGGCATGCCCACCGCCACCAGGCCTTCGAGTACTCCGCCTCGCGTGGTCATCTTGACGTAGCGGCCGTGCTCCGGGTCTGCCCACTGGGCGATCTGCAGGCGCGGGCGGCAGTTGACGGCGCCGGCGGTCAGGGCGTCCTCGTCCCACGGATCGGCCGCGTTGTCCCCGGCCACGGCCATGGTCAGGCCGCGGGCCTTCAGCACAATCACGCCGGCCTGTTCCCGGGGCAGTTCCACCAGTGCGTCAGCGTCGGCTTGCGTGCCGGTGGCCAGCAGGGTCAGGTATTCGGCCAGCCAGTCGGCCTGCCGCCAGCCGGGTCCCACCAGTCCGGACGGGCCCGTCGCTGTGCGGCACTCACTGCAGGCGGGGTCGGGGCAGCGCACCTCGGCGCAGTCGCCGATGGCGAAGATGTGGGGTTCGTGGTGCGCGCGGAGCCGGTGGTCCACCAGGATTCCCGTGCCGGTGGACAGGCCGCAGCCCTCGGCCAGCTCGGTCCGCGGCCGGACGCCGCATGAGAGGACCAGGAGGTCGCCGTCGATCGCGGAACCGTCCTCAAGCAGCAGCGCCGAGAACCCGCCGTCGGGCGCGTTGTGCTCCACGCCCGTGGAGCGGGCGTTGCCGGCCATCCGCACGCCGCACCGGCGCAGGCTGGCCGCGAGGACCGCACCCCCGCCGCGGTCGATGTTGCGGCCCAGCGGATGCGGGCCGTTGTGGACCACCGTCACGGTGGCGCCCTCCTCCGCCGCGGCGAGGGCCGTCTCAAGACCCAGGACGCCGCCGCCGAGCACCACCACCCGTTTGCCGCCGTCGACCGCTGCGCGCAAAACCGAAGCATCGCGCAGGTCCCGGAGCGCCGTGACCCCGGCCGGCAGGACCGGGGAGGCGGGGTCCGGGTTGATGCCGGTGAGGTTCGGAATGACGGGCCGGGAACCTGTGGCGAAGACGAGGCGCTCGTAGGGGGCGGTGGTGCCGTCCGTGAGGATCACCTGTTGGCGTGCCCGGTCCACCCTGCGGACCCGCACGCCCAGGCGCACGTCCACGCTCTCGGCAATCAGGGCGGCTGCATCGGACAGTGCCAGGGCATCCGCGGTGGTGCGCCCCACGCCCAGGTCAGCGACGAGGACACGGTTGTACGCAGCCTCCGCTTCCTCGCCCACCACAGTCAGGCGCACGTGCCCATCCCGGACCGCGGGCAGGAGTTCGTCGATCAGGCGGCCTGCCACCGGGCCGAAACCGACAATGACAATCTGCTCGCTCATGAGGCCTCCGCTGGTTGAAGAACGCTGTGCTGACGGTCGCTTCGCCGAAGTTCGTTTCGCTCAAGTTCGCTTTGCTGAAGGTCGCTGGGTGCCGCAGCCCGGACCCAGACTTTGTTGAACTTGAATTCCGGCATCCCCGACACGGGATCAGTGGCCGCCTCGGTCAGGCGGTTGGCACTGCCGAGTTCCGGGAAGTGGAACGGCAGGAACACCGTCTCCGGGCGGATGGCGGTGCTGAGTTCCGCCCGGCAGATCACTTCGCCACGCTCGTTGGCCACGGAAACAAAGGCGCCCTCGGTGATGCCCATGGCGGCTGCGGCGGCGGGGTGGATCTGGACTGCGGCTTCCGGCCGGGCGGCCAGGAGTTCTGCCACCCGCCGGGTCTGGGCGCCGGACTGGTAGTGCTCCAGGAGACGGCCGGTGATGAGGGTCAGGGTGGTGGCTGCCGGGGCTGTGCTGTCCCGGCTGGGGGTACCGGCAGGCGCACGACGTCGGCGCGGCGTCACCGGCGTCATGACCGCCTTCCCGTCGGGGTGCGCAAAGGCATCCAGGAAGAGCCGCGGGGTGCCGGTGCTGCCCGCCGAGTACGGCCAGTAGGCGGCCTCACCCCGGTCCAGCATCGCGTAGTCGATGCCCGAGTAATCCGCCAGGCCGCCGGCGGAGGCGAGCCGCAGCTCCTCGAACACCGTTTCCGGGTCCTCGCTGTAGGTGGAGGGGGCATCCAGGGCTTCGGCCAGCCGGGCCATGATCCACAGCTCGCTGCGGGCCCCGGCCGGCGGCTGGATGGCCCGGCGGCGGCGCAGGACCCGTCCCTCGAGGTTGGTCAGCGTGCCCTCTTCCTCGGCCCACTGCAGCACGGGCAGGATGAGGTCCGCCTCGGCGGCGGTCTCGGACCTAAAGAAGTCGCACACCACCAGGAAGTCCAGGCTCCGGAGCCCGGCGATGACGGCGTTCGCGTCGGGGGAGGCCACCGCGATGTTGGAGGCATGCACGAAAAGGCAGCGGACGCCGTCGGGCTGTCCCAGCGACTTCAGCAGTTGGACGGCGGGCAGGCCGGGGCCGGGAATCAGCGATTCGGGCACGCCCCACACCCCGGCCACGTGCGCACGCGCCGCGGGGTCGGTGATCTTGCGGTAGCCGGGGAGCTGGTCGGCCTTCTGGCCGTGTTCGCGGCCGCCCTGGCCGTTGCCCTGCCCGGTGAGGGTCCCGTAGCCGCTGCGTGCCGACCCGGGCAGGCCGAGGAGGAGGCTGAGGTTGATGGCGGCGGTAGCGGTGTCTGTTCCGTCAATATGCTGTTCCACGCCGCGGCCGGTGAGGATGTAGCTGCCGCCCTTTTGGGCGCCGTCGGCGAGCCGGCGGGCAGTTTCCCGGATGAGGTCCGCCGGGACGCCGGTGAGGGACTGGACCCGCTCGGGCCAGAAGGCGTTGACGCTGCGGACCACGGCGTCGTAGCCGGTGGTGCGTGCCGCGATGAAGTCCTGGTCGGCGAGGCTTTCGTGGATGATCACGTGCGCTAAGCCCAGCAGGAGGGTGAGATCGGTGCCCGGCAGGGGCTGCAGGTGCAGGCCGCCGCCGTCGGCCGTGAACTTTGCCGTGGCTGACCGGCGGGGATCCACCACAATCAGCCCGCCGGCATTCCGGGCGCCCTGGAGGTGCTGCACAAACGGCGGCATGGTTTCGGCGACGTTGGAGCCCAGGATCAGGATGGTGCTGGCGTGGTCCAGATCCGCGAGGGGGAAGGGCAGTCCGCGGTCAACGCCGAATGCCCGCATACCGGCCGCCGCTGCCGAGGACATGCAGAACCGGCCGTTGTAGTCGATGCGCGAGGTACCAAGGGCCAGCCGGGCGAACTTGCCCAGCATGTAGGCCTTCTCGTTGGTGAGGCCGCCACCGCCGAAAACGCCGACGGCGTCCCTTCCGTAGCGTGCCTGGGTGTCCTTGACCGCGGTGGTGACCAGTGCCAGGGCCTGGTCCCAGCCGATGGGGCGGTGGATGCCGTCGGCGCCCTTGAGGAGCGGTTCGGTGACGCGTCCGGGGTGGTTCAGGAGCGTGGCAGAGGTCCAGCCCTTCCGGCACAGGCCCCCGCGGTTGGTGGGGAAGTCGCGTCCGGCCACCTCCAGCAGGGGGGCATCCGCGGTGGCCGGCGCAGGAGTCTCGGCGGGCAGGGGCACGGGCAGGGCCACAGCCACGGGCACGGGCACGGCCACGGGCGCCGCGCCCGGTCCCGGCTCGGAAGCCGGGGCCGGGCTGACGGGTGACGTGAGCGTCATGGCGCACTGCAGGGCGCAGTAAGGGCAGTGCATGTCGGCGCTGTTGGTCATGCTAGACGTGTCCCATCGCATTTCGGTTGGCGTTGCGGATGTAGCAGAACCAGCAGACAGCCAGCATCAGGACGTAGGCGCCGACGAATCCGTAGAACGCCGGGGTGTAGAAGCCGCTGGCTGTGTTGGAGGCGTTCAGCACCTGCGGGATCACGAACCCGCCATAGGCGCCGATGGCCGAGATGAGCCCGAGGGCCGACGAAGCGAGCCGCTGGGTGGCCACCGGGTCGGCGCCGTTCCGGGCGGCGCGGCTGGAGGTGGCGAAGATGACCGGGATCATGCGGTAGGTGGCGCCGTTTCCGAAGCCGCTGGCGGTGAAGAGCATCAGGAACAGGACCAGGAAGAGCCAGAAGTTCTTCAGCGGCAGGGTCCAGATCATGGTCAGGGTAATAACGGCCATGGAAGCGAACGCGGACACGGTCATCCGGGCGCCGCCCATCCGGTCAGCCATCCGGCCGCCGTAGGGACGGGCCAGGGAACCGACCAGCGGGCCGAGGAAGGCCAGGGAGAGTGCCACGGTGCCGACGCCGATGGAGGAGAAGGCCGGGAAGTAGTCCTTAATGAGTTTCGGGAAGACGCCGGCAAATCCGATGAACGAACCGAAGGTGCCGATGTACAGCAGGGCCATGATCCACAGGTGCGGTTCCTTCAGCGCGGCGACCGAACCGGCCACGTCACCCTTGGCGCTGGTGAGGTTGTTCATGTACTTGAAGGCGCCGTAGGCGGCCAGGAGGATGAACGGGACCCACATCCAGCCGGCCAGCGGCAGGTTGACCGTCCCGGCGGCCAGCAGGGTGATGACGATGGGCACGGCGAGCTGGGCGACGGCGGCACCCATGTTGCCGCCGGCAGCGTTCAGGCCCAGCGCCCAGCCCTTTTCACGGGCCGGGTAGAAGAACGTGATGTTGGCCATGGAGCTGGCGAAGTTTCCACCGCCGAAACCGGCCAGGGCAGCCACCAGGAGCATCACCCCGAACGGGGTCCCCGGGTTGGCGACGCAGAGTCCCAGGCCGATGGCGGGGATCAGGAGCAGCAGGGCGGACACGATGGTCCAGTTGCGTCCGCCGAAGCGGGGAACCATAAACGTATAGGGGATCCGGAGCGTGGCCCCGACGAGGCTGGGCATCGAGATCAGCCAGAAGATTTCCGACGTGGTGAAGGTGAAGCCTGCTGCCGGAAGTTGGACCACCACGATGGACCAGAGCTGCCAGACCACAAAACCGAGGAACTCGGCAAAGATGGACCAGTTCAGGTTGCGCCGGGCAATGGTGCGTCCGGTGGCCTCCCACTGCTCTTTGTTTTCTGCGTCCCAGTTGGCGATCCAGCGGCCGGGAAGGAATTCCAGAGCCGGGGCGGCTGCGGTGCGGGTAGTGGGGATATCTGCGGTGCGGTCAGCAGTCACGGGCGTGCCTCCTTGGGGAATGTTGTTCTTCCACGCTAAGGACGGCGCATTTCGCGGACGGTCGTGCGGTGTTAACGCGCTGTGACATTTGCCTATCCGCCTCCGCAAAGAGGTGTGAGGCGGGAACGGGGACCAGCAGGTGAGACGAAGCCCACATGTCCATATGTTGGAATGCTTGTCCATTCAATGGACTGCGGGAACTAATATTGAACTCTAACTACTGCAGGCCTGGCCGCACCACGTCAGGCCGTTTTTTGTGAAGGTGTTCAAATGTCATCCAACCCAACCACCGCGGAGCCAGGCTCGGCCAAGGCTGTGAATTCGCGCGGGCGCGTGATCGTGGCCAGCCTGATCGGCACCACCGTGGAGTTCTACGACTTCTACGTCTACGCCACCGCCGCCGTGCTGGTGTTCCCGGCACTGTTCTTCCCCAACCAGAACGAGACCACCCAGCTCCTGAGCTCCTTCGCGGTATTCGGTGTGGCGTTCGTGGCCCGTCCGCTGGGGTCCATTGTGTTTGGCCACTTCGGTGACAAGTTCGGCCGCAAGGGCACCCTGGTGGCCTCGCTGCTGACCATGGGCATCGCCACCTTCCTGATCGGCTGCCTGCCCACGGCCAAGGTGGACGGCTGGGAATTCTGGGCTCCGGCCCTCCTGGTTGTGATGCGGTTCTTCCAGGGCCTCGCCCTCGGCGGCGAGTGGAGCGGCGCTGCGCTGCTGGCCACCGAGAACGCACCCGCCAACAAGCGCGCCATTTACGGCACGTTCCCGCAGCTGGGTGCACCCATCGGCTTCATCATTGCGAATGTGATCTTCCTGGTTGCCAGCTACACCCTGTCTCCGCAGGCCTTCATGGACTGGGGCTGGCGGGTGCCGTTCCTGCTCAGCGCCGTGATGGTCATCATCGGCCTCTGGGTCCGCCTCAAACTGATCGAGACCCCGGCCTTCACCAAGGTGCTCGAATCCAAAGAGGTGGCCAAGCTGCCCCTGGCCCGCGTCTTCAAGACCAGCTGGCGTCCGCTGATCCTGGGCACCTTCATCATGCTCGCCACCTACGTGCTCTTCTACCTGATGACCACCTTCACCCTGACCTACGGCACGCGCGCCGCCACCCTGGATTCCGCCAAGGCCGCAGCCGAGAAGGCCGGCAAGCCGATGACCGAGGCAGCAGCCGCCGCGTTCGTTCCCGGCCTCGGCTACTCCCGCAACGACTTCCTCTGGATGCTGATTGCCGGCGTCGTGTTCTTCGGCATCTTCACCCTGGTGTCAGGGCCGCTCGCCGAAAAGTACGGCCGCCGCAAGATGCTGCTGTCAGTGACTGCCGGCATCTTTGTCTTCGGGCTGCTGTGGGTCCCGCTGTTCAGCGGCGGCTTTGTGGGCACCATGGCCCTGCTGATCCTGGGCTTCTCCCTGATGGGCCTCACCTTCGGGCCCATGGGGGCGATCCTGCCGGAACTGTTCCCCACCAACGTGCGGTACACGGGCTCGGCCATCAGCTATAACGTCTCAAGCATCCTTGGTGCTGCCGTGGCGCCGTTCATCGCCGTCTGGCTGTGGGAACTGGCCAAGGGCAGCCCCGTGCTGGTGGGCGTCTACCTCACCGTGATGTCCGTGCTGACGCTCTTCGCGCTGTTCGTCAGCAAGGAAACCCGCGACCTCGACTATGAGAACAACGTGGCCTGACGCTTCGGAGACCGCTCCGCACAGCCCGGTTGCTGACAGAACTGCCCGGCGCCTCCCCGACATTCCGGGAAGCGCGCCGGGCATTTCTGTGCCCGGGGCGGCCAACAGGGCGGGAACCGTACGACGGCGGCGCCACCCCGCGCCGGCGGGCTCAGCTTGCGTAGCGGGCGACGAAGTTCTTCAGGATGGTCATGGGCTCGGTCACCGTGAAGTGTTGGGCCGCCACCATCAGGTCCTCCGCGGACTCCGGCGGAAAGTAACCCGCATGGCGGTAGATGTCGATCCGGGTGACCAGGCCCCGGACGTCCAGTTCGGGATGGAACTGGGTGGCGTACAGATTCTCTTTGATCCGGAACATCTGGACCGGGCAGGCCTGGGAGGACGCAAGCAGCACCGCGTGCGGTGGGAGCCTGGTGCAGGCCTCCTTGTGGCCGGTGAAGGCCGTGAACCTGGCCGGCATGCCGCGCAGCACCGGATCCGCGAGGCCGGCGTCCGTCAGCTCGATCTCCACGCCGCCCAGCGGTTCGCCGAACGTCCTGTCGATCACCGCGCCCTGATGCGCTCCCAGCGTCCCCACCCCGTAGCACGCACCGAGGAACGGAAAGTCCTGGTCCACGATCCGGTCAAGCAGTCCGGCCAGCTCCCGCTCCACGCGATGCTGGGTGGCGCTTTTCTGATGGGCCGGATCGCTGGACGTGAACGGGCTGCCGCCCACAATCACGCCGGAGTATGCTGCCAGGTCCAGCTCCGGCAGGGGACCGGCCTCAAGCCGGATGCGGTGGAGCTGTTCCGGCGCCAGTCCGCCGTAACGCAGGTATGCGGCGTATTCGTCCTCGGCGGCGGCATCTTCGGCCCGGGAGGCCAGGAGCAGGAAAGGCTTCACAGGCTAAGTCTGCCCGCGGCCCCCGGCTGAGCGCCAGAGCACGCCCCACCCCCAAGTAAGTAGCACTAACTGACGTTTTGGGCCCTCATAACGACAGTTAGCGCTACCCAGTTGGGATGGACGGTGCTGTCAGTGGCCGGCGGGCTCACCCGCGGGCTGGGCGAGGGAACGCCGGGACTGCGGGCGTGCGGCCGGGTCGGCGTGCCGGTGGACCAGCTTCCAGTACCCTTCTTCGCGGCGGAAAACACTGGTCACCCGGAGCGCGAACTCCTCGGTGAGCGGGGCACTCTCCAGGCGGGCCCGGAAGTGTTCGGTCTCCACCAGGTACGCGGTGTCCCTTGCGGTGTAGGACGTGATGGTGTCGAAGCCCAGCATCTCGCCGTCCTGGAACTGCCGGGAGGCCTGGTCCAGGCGTGCCTCGACCTGCGCCCAGCCACGGGCAATGCCGCCGAAAGGATTAGCCAGGGTGACGTCGTCGAGCCGTGAATACAGGTCCTTGACCGGCCCGGGGTTGCCGCGGGTGATCTCCGGAACGGCGAGGTGGTAGCGGGCAACTTCTTCTTCGAAACTGGGTGCAAGCATGGGGTGCCTCGGTCGCGTCTAGTCTTCGATGGTGGCGATGACGGCGCCCGCCGCGATCGTTTCACCGGCGGCGGCGCCCAGGCCCGTGATGGTCCCGGAACGGTGTGCGGTCAGGGGCTGTTCCATCTTCATGGCTTCCAGCACAACAATCAGATCGCCTTCGACCACCACGTCGCCGTTGGCCACAGCCACCTTGACGATGGTGCCCTGCATCGGGGAGGTCAGTGAATCGCCGGTGGCTGCCGCTGCCGCCCCGCCTGAGCGGAGGCGTTTCTTGGACTTGCCGGCCTTCGCGACGGTGCCCGTGCCGAGCGATCCGAGGGAGGCCGGCAGAACCACTTCGAGGCGCTTGCCGCCGACCTCAACCACCACACGCTGGCGTTCCCCGGCGTCCTCGGGCGCTGGCGTTCCGTCCTGGGACCAGGCGGGAAGATCATTGACGAATTCGGTTTCGATCCAGCGGGTGTGGATCTTGAAGGGGCCCTCGGCGGGAGCGAAGTCCGGGTTGGTGACCACGGCCAGGTCGAAGGGGATAACGGTGGGGATGCCTTCCACCACCATCTCCTCCAGGGCCCGGCGTGAGCGCTGCAGAGCCTGGGCGCGGGTGGCGCCGGTGACGATCAGCTTGGAGAGCATGGAGTCGAAGTTGCCGCTGATGATGTCGCCCTGCTCCACACCGGAATCAATCCGGATGCCGGGGCCGGTGGGGTTCTTCAGGGCCGTGATGGTTCCCGGAGCGGGCATGAAGTTCCGGCCCGGGTCCTCGCCGGTAATACGGAACTCGATGGAATGGCCGCGGACTTCGGGGTCTCCGTAGCCCAGTTCCTCCCCGCGGGCCAGGCGGAACTGCTCGCGCACCAGGTCGATGCCGGTGACCTCTTCGGAGACACAGTGCTCCACCTGCAGGCGGGTGTTGACCTCCAGGAACGAGATGGTGCCGTCCTGGCCCACCAGGAATTCGCAGGTGCCTGCCCCGAGGTAGCCGGCTTCCTTCAGAATGGCCTTGGATGATTCGTACAGCCGGCGGTTCTGCTCCTCGGTGAGGAACGGGGCCGGAGCCTCTTCCACGAGCTTCTGGTTGCGGCGCTGCAGGGAGCAGTCGCGGGTGGAGATGACCACCACGTTGCCGTGGGCGTCGGCGAGGCACTGGGTTTCCACGTGGCGCGGCGCGTCCAGGAAGCGCTCAATGAAGCACTCGCCGCGGCCGAAGGCTGCGGTGGCTTCGCGGACCGCGGACTCGAACAGTTCCGGGATTTCCTCGCGGGTGCGGGCCACTTTGATGCCGCGGCCGCCGCCGCCGAAGGCAGCCTTGATGGCCACCGGCAGGCCGAACTTGTCCACAAACTCAAGGATTTCCTCGGCCGACTGCACAGGGTCGGCGGTGCCGGGAACCTGGGGGGCGCCCACCTTCTCGGCGATGTGCCGGGCCTGGACCTTGTCTCCGAGGGCCGAGATGGCGTCCGGGCCCGGTCCGATCCAGGTGATGCCGGCCTCGATGACCTTGGCAGCGAACTGCGCGTTTTCGGCGAGGAACCCGTAGCCCGGGTGGATGGCGTCTGCGCCGGACTGGCGGGCAACGTCGATGATTTTGTCCATCACCAGGTAGGACTCGGCAGCCGTGGTGCCGCCCAGGGAATAGGCCTCGTCGGCGAGCCGGACATGCAGGGCGTCCCGGTCCGGATCGGCGTAGACAGCCACGGAGGCAATGCCTTCATCACGTGCCGCGCGGATGATCCGCACTGCGATTTCGCCGCGGTTGGCGATCAGCACCTTGGTGAGGTTCGACTGCACGGGACTTGCGGACTGCTCCAAAATTGCTGACAAGGCGTCTCCTTCTTTCCTTCAGGGAGCCTAGCGCGATTTTGAGGGTTCCGCCGATATTACTTGCGGATTCCGCGCGTAAACGGGGGCGGCTTTGTAGGGTCCCTACAAAGCCGCCCCGAATTTTGCCGAATTATTCCGCGGACCACAGATCGGTGATGCGCACCTGTGCCTGACCCAGCAAGGCCCGCAGCGTCGAAATGGAAAGTCCGACGACGGTGTGCGGGTCCCCGTCCACCTTCCGGATAAACGCCCCGCCGAAGCCGTCAATGGTGAACGAACCGGCGCAGTGCAGCGGCTCACCGGTGGCGATGTAGGCATCGATTTCCGCCGGTTCCATGTCCGTGAAGTGGACCTCCGCGGAGGTGACCGCCCCGAGGGTGGCGCCGGATCCCGGCGCCGCCCCGCCGTCGTCGGACGTTTCATCCCCGCTGCCGGCGGCAACCCCGCGGCAGTCCACCAGCCAGTGGCCGGTGTGCAGCACCCCGCTGTTCCCGCTCATCCGGAGCATCCGCGCACGGGCGACGTCGGCGGTGTACGGCTTGCCGTGCGCCTCGCCGTCGAACTCGAACACCGAGTCGCAGCCGATGACCAGCGCGCCCTCCGCCTCCGGCAGCGCGGCCACGGCCTCGGCCTTGGCCCGCGCAAGCAGCAGGGCGGTATCGTGCGGATCAGTAACGCCGTAGCGGGCCTGGACGGCGTCCTCATCCACGTCCGAGACCAGCACAGAGTGCTGAATCCCGGCGTCGGCGAGGAGTTTCGTGCGGGCAGGGGACTGGGAGGCCAGGATCAATCGGGTCACGTATTCAGCCTAGTGGACCGGCTCCGCAAGCCGCTGCGTCCCGGCTTCCCGGCGTTCGAGCTGGGCGCCCTCCACGTCCACGTCCGGCAGGATCCGGTCCAGCCACTTGGGCAGCCACCAGGTCTTTTCGCCGAGCAGGTACATCACGGCCGGCACAATGGTCATCCGGACCACAAAGGCGTCAAGCAGCACGCCGAAGGCCATGGCAAAGCCGAGGGGCCGGACCATGGTCAGGTGGCTGAAGATGAACCCGGCGAACACACTGACCATGATGATGGCGGCGGCCGTCACCACGGCGCCGGCGTGGCTGAAGCCGATCCGGACCGCTTTTTCGGCCGGGGCGCCGTGCATGTAGGACTCACGCATGCCCGAGGCGATGAACACTTGGTAGTCCATGGCAAGGCCGAACAGCACACCGATCAGGATGATCGGCAGGAAGCTCAGCACGGCGCCGGGATTCGCGACGTCGAACACGGTTCCCAGCCAGCCCCACTGGTAGACGGCCACCACGAGTCCGAACGCGGCGGCGAGCGAGAGCAGGAAACCGCCGGTTGCCAGCAGGGGAACCACGATGGAGCGGAACACCAGGAGCAGCAGCAGCAGGGAAAGTCCGACGACGATCGCCAGGTAGGGCGGCAGGGCGTCGCCGAGTTTCGTGGAGACGTCGATGTTGCCGGCGGTCTGGCCGGTCAGTCCGATGGCCACTCCGGTCTCGGCCTGGATCTGTGCACCGCGTTCGCGGAGCTCACTGACCACCTGCACGGTACCGGCCTTGGCCGGACCCTCCCGGGGGATGACCTGGAAGACGGCGGTCCGGCGGTCCTCGCTCAACGCCACCGGAACGGCCGCCACCACATTGTCCACGCCGCGGATCCGGTCGGCGACGTCGTACTGCAGCTTTTGGGCCTGGGTGGCGTCCAGGTTGGCCGGGAATTCCCCGACCACCACGATGGGGCCGGTGACGCCTTCGCCGAAGCTGCGGGCGGTCACGTCGTAGGCCTGGTAGGCCTCGGAGTCCACCGGTTCGGAGCCGCCGTCGGGCAGGGCGAGCTGGAGCTGCGCGGCCGGCAGGGCCAGGGTGCCCAGCAGGAGGACGCCGGCGACGAGCGCCACGATGGGGTGCCTGGTGACCAGGGCGCCCCAGCCGCGGTTGCTCCTGGCCTCGTCCTTGGCCTGGTCGGCCGCCTCGTGGCCTGCCTCGGCGTTGTGCGCTTCGGCTTTGGCCCATGCCCGCCGGGAAATGATGCGCCGCCCGATCAGGGAGAGCATGGCCGGGGTGAGCGAGAGGGCCACCAGGACGGCCACGGCCACGGTTCCGGCTGCCGCCAGGCCCATGACGCTCAGGAAGGGCAGGCCCGGTACCACCAGGGCGGCCAGGGCGATGATGACGGTCAGCCCGGCAAACAGCACGGCATTGCCGGAGGTTCCGGTGGCGCGGGCCACCGACTCTTCGGGATCCATGCCGGTGAGCAGCTGGGTCCGGTGCCGGTTGACGATGAAGAGGGAGTAGTCGATGCCCACGGCCAGGCCAAGCATGAGGGCCAGCATGGGCGAGATGGAGCTCATGCTGAACGCTCCCGAGAGGGCGAAGGTGATGCCCACGCCGACGGCGACGCCGATGATGGCCATCAGCAGCGGAAGTCCGGCGGCGATCAGGGTGCCAAGCATCAGGATCAGCACCAGGGCCGCGACGCCGATGCCAATGATTTCCGCGGTGCCGAACAGCTCGGAAATGTCCTCGGTGATTTCCTTGCTGGCCAGGGCGGTGACGCCGGCGGCCGACGTTTCATGTGCGATGTCCTGCACCTGCTGCCGGACGGCGGGGGTGAGGGCGTTGATGGCGGTGGTGAACTGGACCTGGGCCACTGCGGCCTGGCCGTCCTCCGAGACAAAGCGGATTCCCTGTGAGGCCTCTGCCTGCCGCTTGCCGAGTTCCAGTTTCGCCTTGGCGGCGTCGAGTTCCTTGGTGCCGGCGGCAAGCTGTTCCTGGCCTTGCGCCAGCGCGGCTTTCTGCTGTCCCAGCTGTGCCTCGATCAGGGCGGCGGGAGCCCCGGCCGCCTTCAGCTGCTGCTCCGCAGCGCTCAGCTGCGCTGCGCCGGCGTCGAGCTGGGCGCGTGAGGCGTCCAGTTGCGCCTGGCCTGTGGCAAGTTGCTGCCCGCCATCGGTGATGGCCTGCCCGGCCTGGTCCAGCTGCGCCTGGGTGGCGAAGGGGTCCGTGGTGGCCTTGACGTCAGGGAGGTCACCGAGTTTGGCGAGGGCAGCCGTAACTGCTGTGCGGCTTTGGTCCGTGAAGCCGCCTGCAGGGGCTTCGAAGACGATGCTCGCGGAGCCGCCCGAGGCAGCGGGGAGTTCCTGCTTCAACTTGTCCGCGATGCGCTGGGTCTCGGTGCCCGGAATCTGGAAGTTGTTGGAGAGTGTGCCGTGGAAGGCGGCAGCGGAGCCGCCCACGGCCACCAGCGCCGCGAGCCACAGTGAGATGACCAGCCAGCGGTGGCGGTAGGAGAACTTGCCGAGGCGATAAAGCAGCAGGGCCATGTCAGAGCCGTTCTTTGAGGAGGGTAGGTGTAGTTGGAGCGGAGGCGGCAGGACTGCCGAAGCCGGAGCCCAGGTGGCCCATCGCGTCAATCAGCAGCTGGCGGAGGACGGCAAGGGAAGCAGGCGACAGGTCCGCGCCGCGCTGGGAGAACCAGACGTCCATGGCCGCCTTGCCGCAGGAGATAACGGCACCGGCCAGGGCGCGCAGGTAGAGCTCATCGACGGCGGCACCGGGAGTTGCCGCGAAGCGTTCCCGTGCCGCGCTGATGATCTGCTCGGTGCAGTGATCCCAGGCCTCAAGTTCTGAGCGGGAAAGGAGCGCGTTCTCCTGGGTCAGGGTGAACAGCTCGGCCAGGGGTGCCACGGTCATCGGGTCCGCCAGCTGCATGAGGGCCGCGCGCGCTGATTCGAGGATGGGCTCATCGGCGGGGCGCTGCCGGAATTGCTGCAGGGCGCTGTCCAGGAAGCCGTGCGTCACCGAGGCCAGCGCCGCCTCAATGCCGCCGAAGTAGTTGAAGAAGGTCCGCCGGGAGATGCCCGCCATCTCGGCAATATCCTCCACGGTGAAGTTCCCCGGGCCGTGCCGGCGCAAAAGCGTCAAGGCAGCATCGGTGATGGCCTGGCGGGTGGCGGCCTTGTTGAGTTCGCGCCGGGAAAGGGTTTCGGTCACAAAATTACACTACGTGCAAGTTTGCACGCCGCGCAAATTCATTCACAGGAAGATGAAAGGTTCCCAACAGCTGCTCCAGAGTTTGCGGCCGGAGACTGGGAGGGTCCCGCCAGGGAGAACATAACCCAGCCGTCCGCGGACGGCAGATGCAGGAGAAACAAAATGGCACGAACTCGGAGAATCACGCTGGGCCTGACGGCCACGGCCCTCGCTCTTGGAGCCGGAATCGGGGTTGCCGGGATGGCCTCTGCAACCACCACGCCCACTCCTACCCCCAGCTCCAGCACTTCCGCGGACGCCGGCACCAGCACGGCTCCGGCTGACGGCCAAGGTGGACGGGGTGGCCATGGCGGTCACGGCGGCTTTGGCCTGGGCGGTGACCACGCCGCTGAACTGGCCACGAAGCTCGGGGTGGACCAGACCAAGCTGACGGATGCCCTGAAGGCATTCCGAGACGCCAACAAGCCCGCCGCCGGCACGGAGAAGGGTATGCCGGCTGACGGAACCCGGCCCGATCCCTCAGCGATGCAGGCCGAGCTTGCCACGTCGCTCGCAGCGTCGCTGGGCATTGACGAGGCGAAGGTCACGGCCGCGCTGGAGGAGTTGCGCGCCGCTGAACAAACGGAACATGCCGCGGAGCTGAAGACCCGCCTGGACAAGGCCGTGACGGACGGCAAGCTCACCCAGGCGGAGGCGGACGCTGTCACCAAGGCAGTGCAGAACGGAGTCATTGGAGGGGGCGGGCGCTAACCTGCGGCGCAGGCAGCCGCACACAACAACGAAAGAAGTCCCCGGGAACTGTGCAGTTCCCGGGGACTTCCCTTAGCGGCGGACTCCGGCCGGTGTCAGGCCTTCGCCTCAGCCAGTTGCCTCTCGGCGTCGGACCGGTCAGCAGCCAGGGTTGCGGCCGAAGGATCCGCGGTGGAGGCGCCGGCGTCGGAGGGGGTGTCGTCAGCGAACGGGTTGCCGTTGCGTGGCGCGTTGTAGAGCGCCTCGTCCAGGATGCCCTGGCGCTTTGACACGATGGCGGGGACCAGCGCCTGGCCGGCCACGTTCAGTGCAGTGCGGCCCATGTCCAGGATCGGATCCACGGCCAGCAGCAGGCCGACGCCGGCCAACGGCAGTCCCAGCGTGGAGAGCGTCAGGGTGAGCATCACCACGGCGCCGGTGGTGCCGGCCGTCGCTGCGGAACCGAGGACCGAAACCAGGGCGATGAGCAGGTACTGGGTGAAGTCGAGCTGGATGCCGAAGAACTGGGCCACGAAGATGGCGGAGATGGCCGGGTAGATCGCGGCGCAGCCATCCATCTTGGTGGTGGCGCCCAGGGGCACGGCGAAGGCGGCATACGCACGCGGAACGCCCAGGTTGCGCTCGGTGACGCGCTGGGTGAGCGGCAGGGTGCCGATGGAGGACCGTGAGACGAAGGCCAGCTGCACTGCCGGCCAGACACCGGAGAAGTACTGCTTGACGGAGAGCCCGTGGGTACGGACCAGGACCGGGTACACCACGAACATCACCAGGGCCAGGCCCACATAGATGGCGAAGGTGAACTTGCCGAGCGCGCCGATGGTGTCCCAGCCGTAGACTGCCACCGCGTTGCCGATCAGGCCCACGGTGCCGATGGGGGCGATCCGGATGATCCACCACAGGACTTTCTGGATGACGGCCAGCGCGGACGCGTTGAGGTTCAGGAACGGCTCGGCGGCCTTGCCCACCTTGAGGGCGGCCACGCCGACGGCGATGGCGATCACCAGGATCTGGAGCACGTTGAAGCTCACGGCGGTGCTGACCGTGGTGGCGGCGTTGGCGCTTTCGGTCACGGTGGAGCTGGCGCCGAGGCCCATGAAGTTCTTGGGGAACAGGCCGATCAGGAAGGACCACCAGTCACCGGTTTTGCCGGCGTACTTGGCTTCCTGGGTGATGCCGGTGTTGGCCCCTGGCTGCAGGAGGACGCCCAGGCCAATGCCGATCAGGACGGCGATCAGCGATGTGATGGCGAACCAGAGCAGGGTGTGCCAGGCCAGCTTGGCGGCGTTGGAAACCTGGCGCAGGTTGGAGATGGAACTGACCACAGCAGTGAAGATCAACGGGACCACCGCGGTCTGCAGCAGCGAGATGTAGCTCGAGCCGATGGTCTGCAGCGTCCCGCCCAGGCCGTTGGGGGCCTCCTTGGTGCTGCCTGTGTACTTGGCCAGCAGGCCGAGGCCCAGGCCCACGATGAGGGCGGCGATGATCTGGAAACCGAACGAGCCGGCCCACTTGGGCAGCTGGAAGCCGGTCTTTCCTGCGGATTCGGGGGTGCGGGTTTGAGTGCTCACCAGAACACGCTAGGCCGGGGTTCTTATCATGACGAACAGATGTTGAGAAATGTTACGCCGCTGAATGTCAGCTCGAGCTCTCAAACCCGTGCAATCTAGCGTCGTGCAAGGCAATTATGAAGTTATTCCCGGCGGCGCTGTGGCAAGTCTCACCCGCGGGACAGGGAGGGGAGGCACCCGGCAGCGCGCGTCAAAGCGAGGAACGAGCAGCGCGCGGAGGGTGTCGGCCCTCCCGGTCGGGCGCGCACCTACTTAAGCAGTGCCCGCCGCAGCGTGTCCAGACCGACCGAGCCGATATTCAGTGCCTTGGTGTGGAAGGCCTTGAGCTCGAAGCCCGGCCGGGCCTCGAGATCGGCGCGGATCTGTTCCCAGAGCCGCTGGCCCACCTTGTAGGACGGGGCCTGGCCCGGCCAGCCGAGGTAACGGGTGAACTCGAAGTTGAGCTGGCCTTCGCTGATGGCAAGGTTTTGGGTGAGGAATTCGTAGCCCTTATCCGGGGTCCACGTGCCGGTGCCCCACCGTTCGGGGACTTCGAGCTCCAGGTGGACGCCGATGTCGAACACCACACGGGCCGCGCGCATCCGCTGCATGTCCAGCATGCCCATGTGGTCGCCGGGATCGGACAGGTAGCCGAGTTCCTGCATCAGTTTTTCGGCGTAGAGCGCCCACCCTTCACCGTGTCCGGAGGTCCAGCAGACACTCCGGCGCCATTTGTTGAGCAGCTCCCGCCGGTAGGTGGCAGTGGCCACCTGGAGGTGATGGCCGGGGACGCCCTCGTGGAACACCGTGGTGGTTTCTGCCCAGGTGGTGAAGGTGTCCTCGCCGGCCGGCACGGACCACCACATCCGGCCGGGCCGGCTGAAGTCCTCGGAGGGGCCGGTGTAGTAAATGCCGCCCTCGTCCGTGGGGGCAATCAGGCACTCGAGCTTCTTCATAACGTCCGGGATCTCGAAGTGCACCCCGGCGAGGTCGGTAATGGCCTTGTCGGAGAGTTCCTGCATCCACGCCTGGAGGGCGTCGGTTCCCCGGAGCTGACGTGCGGGGTCGGTGTTGAGGGCCTCCTTCGCCTCGTCGATGCCGGCGCCGGGCTTGATGATGGCCGCGACCTTCTCCTGCTCGGTGATCAGCCGGTCCAGTTCGTGGACTCCCCACGCGTACGTCTCTTCGAGGTCGACGGCGGCGCCGAGGAAGGAGCGCGAGGCCAGTGCGTAGCGTTCCCGGCCCACGGCATCCTTCGCCGGCGCCACGGGCAGCAGTTCGGTCCCGAGGAAGTCGGCGAGTTGCCGGTAGGCACGGCGCGCCGCGGCAGCACCGGCGTCGAGCTTCTCCTGGACGGAGGGGTCGAGGGGACCGCCGGCAGTCCGTGCCCCGGCGGCAAGCTTCGCGAAGAAGCCGTCGTCGGCGGCGTGTTTGGTGGCCTGTTCGATGACGCTGGACACCTGGCGGGCTGCAGCCACCTTCCCGGCGTCCCTGGCGTGGCGCAGGGATTCGATGTAGCCGGCCAGGGCGGCCGGAACGTTCAGGGCGCGGCCGGCGAGATGCTCCCACTGGGCGTCCGTGTCGGTGGGCATCAGGTCAAAGATGGCCCGGATATCCTGCGCGGGCGAGGCGATGTTGTTCAGGTTCGCCTCGTCCCAGCCCGTCCCGTGGATTTCGAGCTGGAGCCCCAGCCGCTCACGCATGGCGTCCAGGGTGATGGCGTCCACGTCGTCCTGCGGCACCAACCCGTCAAGGGCTTCCAGTGCGTCCCGGGCCTCCGCCGCGAATGCGGCGATGCCGGCGGGGGAGAAGTCCGGGTACTCGGTCTCGTGTCCGGGCAGGCCGAGTTCGGTGGCAAAGGACGGGTTCAACCGGATGAGCGCATCGGTGTAGGCGTCCGCCACAGCATCGATGGCGGAATGCGGCCGGACAGCGGGCGGGGCTTCGGTAGTCACCCCACGAGCTTATCCCTGGCTCCGCCGCCAGGCGCCGGGACCCGGGGTGGGGGCGAGTCGCAGCTGCTGCCGGCGCACCCAGTGCCGGAGTGTCGGCTTCCCGGCCTCCGGTGCGTCCGTGACGCCCAGCGAAAGCACGACGGCGGTGAGCGCCGCGAGCTCCTCGGCTGAGGGCTGGCCCTTGACCACGGAGAACAGCGGCGCGGCCGTCTCGGCGGCGGGGTTTTCGGCGGCGGAGATTTCGGCAGCCGGGATTTCGCCCGGGGCAACGTTGGGGGTCACAGCGGGATGTTCCCGTGCTTCTTGGCGGGCAGGCTGGCGCGCTTGTCACGGAGGGCGCGCAGGCCCCGGATGATGTGGATCCTGGTCTCGGACGGGGCGATGACTGCGTCCACGTAGCCAAGCTCGGCCGCCTGATACGGGTTCAGCAGCTCTTCTTCGTACTGCCGGATCACTTCGGCGCGGCGTGCTTCCACGTCTCCGCCGTTCTCCGCGACCGCGGCCAGTTCGCGGCGGTAGAGGATGTTCACGGCGCCCTGGGCGCCCATCACGCCAATCTGGGCGGTGGGCCAGGCGAGGTTGAGGTCCGCGCCGAGCTTCTTGGAGCCCATCACGATGTACGCTCCGCCGTAGGCCTTGCGCGTGATGACGGTCAGCTTGGGGACGGTGGCTTCGGCGTAGGCGTACAGCAGTTTGGCGCCGCGGCGGATGATGCCCTGGAACTCCTGGTCCTTGCCGGGCAGGAAGCCCGGAACATCGACCAGGGTGATGATGGGAATGTTGAACGCGTCGCAGTTCCGGACAAAGCGGGCAGCTTTCTCGGAGGCGGCAATATCCAGCGTGCCGGCAAACTGCAGCGGCTGGTTGGCAACGATCCCCACCGTGTGTCCTTCAACCCGGCCGTAGCCGATGATCACGTTGGGCGCATACAGGGACTGCATCTCCAGGAAATGCCCGTCGTCAAGGATCTGCTCGATGACGGTGCGCATGTCGTAGGGCTGGTTCGCAGAATCCGGCACGAGGGCGTCCAGAGCGAGGTCCTCGGCGTCGAGCTCCAGCTCCTGCTGGTGCTCCAGCACCGGCGCCTCGGCAAGGTTGTTGGAGGGCAGGAAGTCCAGCAGTTCCCGGACGAACCCGATCGCGTCGGCCTCGTCGGAGGCAAGGTAGGCGGAGGTGCCGGTGGTGGCATTGTGCTGGCGGGCGCCCCCGAGGGTTTCCATGTCCACATCCTCGCCGGTGACGGTCTTGATGACGTCCGGCCCGGTGATGAACATGTGCGAGGTCTTGTCCACCATGACCACGTAGTCGGTGAGGGCGGGGGAATAAGCGGCACCGCCGGCGGAGGGTCCCATGATGAGGGAGATCTGGGGGACTACGCCGGAGGCGTGAACGTTGTTGCGGAAGATGTCAGCGAACATGGCGAGGGACGCCACGCCTTCCTGGATGCGGGCGCCGCCGCCGTCCAGGATGCCCACCACGGGGCAGCCGTTACGCAGTGCGAACTCCTGGACCTTGACGATCTTTTCCCCGTTGACCTGGCTGAGGGATCCGCCGTAGACGGAAAAATCCTGGCTGTAGACGGCCACCGGCCGCCCGTCCACGGTGCCGTAGCCCGAGACCAGGCCGTCGCCGAGCGGCTTCTTCTTTTCCATGCCGAAGGCCGTGGAGCGGTGGACTGCCAGCGCGTCCAGCTCCACAAAGGAGCCTTCGTCGAGGAGCAGGTCGATGCGCTCGCGGGCAGTGTTCTTGCCGCGGGCATGCTGCTTTTCGATGGCTTCGGGGCCGGACGGCTGCTCTGCACGGGCCTGGCGGTCGCGGAAGTCGGCGATTTTTCCCGCTGTCGTGGTCAGGTCGTGGCTCATCAAGTGTCTCCGGCTCTGTAGCAGATTGGTGCTGTAACAAATGGGTGCTGCGTCTCGCTGCTGGCGGGCAGGTCGCATGACGGGATTAAGTAGCTTCCGCACAAAGGACGAACCCTGCTGGCTAGTCTAATGACGCATTTGCGGGGGACGGCTGTAGAAACCCTACAATTTTGTGGCACATCCGCCCACCAAGACGCATGTTACTGACCAGTAACATATGTGGACTACAGTAGGCCCATGACTTCCAGCAACGACGCAAGGTCCGCTTCCGCCTCGCCGTACCGTGCCACTGGTTCCCTTCGGGGCCGCACCATCCTGATGTCCGGCGGCAGCCGCGGGATCGGCCTGGCCATCGCCAGCCGGGCGGCCCGGGACGGCGCCAATATTGTCCTGCTCGCCAAAACGGGCCGGCCCCATGCCACACTGGCGGGCACCGTCCACACTGCTGCCGAACAGATCGAGGCGGCCGGCGGCCAGGCGCTTGCCGTGGTGGGAGATGTGCGCCGCGACGAGGATGTGGCAGGCGCCGTAGCGGCCGCCGTCGAACGTTTCGGCGGCATCGATGTAGTCCTGAACAACGCCTCCGCCATCGATCTGTCCACGACGGACACCGTGGACATGAAGCGCTATGACCTGATGCAGGACATCAACGTCCGCGGGACGTTCCTGCTGTCCAAGCTCGCGCTGCCGGCGCTGCGCAAATCAGACCGCGCCCACATTCTCACCCTCTCCCCGCCGCTGAACCTGGACCCTAAGTGGGCCGGCCGGCACCTCGCCTACACGATGGCAAAATACGGCATGAGCCTGACCACGCTGGGCCTCGCAGAGGAACTCAAGGCGGACGGGATCGCAGTCAACTCCCTCTGGCCCTGCACGCTGATCGACACCGCAGCCATCCGGAACATGCCCGGCGGCGAGGCGATGGTCCAGGCTGCCCGCGGGCCCCAGATCATGGCTGACGCCGCCCACGCGATCCTGACCGGCGGCAACCTGGCCGGGCCTTCACCCGCCGGGGCAGGCGTCCCCAGCGGAAACTTCTACACGGATGAGCAGGTGCTCGCGGCCGCCGGGATCACCGATTTCAGGCCCTACAGCCTCGGAGCGGCAGAGGAACAGCTCGTACCGGACATCTTCCTCTAAGACCGCGTTCCGGTGCCACCTGCCCGGGGTCATGTCCGGGGTCATGTCCGGCCGGAACAGCCGCCGCGGGTGCGTGAGTCGATAGGATTCAACCATGGCTGACTCACATACCCCGGGAAGTCCGTTGAACCGCGGGGCCCTGGCGGACCCGGATTTCCTGGCCGCCACCGGCATCGCGAAATTGCTGGTGGTGGACTCCACCGGGTCCACCAACGCCGACCTTCTGCGGGCAGTGAGCGTCGAACCGAAAGATTGGCCCGACTTCTCAGTGCTGACGGCCGAGTACCAGACAGCAGCCAGGGGCAGGCTGGACCGGAGCTGGGAAGCGCCACCCTTGAGCTCGGTGTCCGTTTCCATCGTGCTGCGCCCCGTGAATGCCGAGGGCAGGCCTCTGCCCACCGATACGTATTCCTGGCTATCGCTGCTGGCGGCGCTGGCTCTGCGGGAGACGCTGCTGGAGACGGCCGGTATCCCTGCTGAACTCAAATGGCCCAATGATGTCCTGGTCCGCGGCCGCAAGGTTGCCGGGATCCTGGCGCAAATGGGCCCCATGGGGGACGGTTCCGTGCCGGCGGTGGTCCTGGGAACCGGCCTCAACGTGACCTTGACCGAAGCGGAACTGCCAGTGCCCACCGCCACCTCCGTGGCGCTCGAGCAGCCCCTCACCACCGACCGGACCCTGCTGCTCAAGAGCTACCTGGCGAACTTTGCCCGGCTGTACCGCAGTTTTTGCAATGCCGACGGCGACCCCACCGCCGGGCTGGCAGGCGGGCCCTCCCTCCACAAACGCGTGGAATCCGTGATGGTCACCCTGGGCAGGCAGGTGCGCGCGCAACTGCCTGGGGACCACGAGATCATCGGCCACGCCACCCGGCTGGATGAATACGGTTCCCTCCTTGTGGTGGACCGGGACAAACGTGAACATGTTGTGACTGCCGGTGACGTGGTCCACCTGCGGCCCTGGACCCCGCCCGGTCAGGACCCCGAAGGCGGTTATGCGTAAAGGCCTGGTCCCGGGCGAGCAGGTTATTACCATCACGCGTCCTCAGCCGAGGAAGCTGGCCGGCCCGGCCGCAGCCTTCATTGCCGCGCCTGCAGCCGCTGCCTTCGCCAGTGCCTGGACCCTGCGGGGTGAGGCCGCCCGGCTGATGCCGGCCTTTTCCGCGGACTGGGCGCCGTGGATCGTGCTGGCATGCGTCCTGGCCGCCGCATGGATATGGTTGGCATATTGCCTGCCGCGGCTGCTTCGCTGGCAGGGAACCAGGTACGTGCTCACCAGCCGGCGGATTGTTGCCCGCTACGGCATGATGCGGCGCCGCGACGAGCAGGTTAATCTCGGCTCCGTCCGCAACGTGACCGTTCACCAGTCGGTGCTGCAGCGCATATTGCATTCCGGGAATATATCCTTGGAAACCGGGTACCAAAGCGTGGTGACCCTCCAGGATGTCCCTGAAGCGGCACGGTTCCGGGATTTCGTTTTGGATGCCGTCGCCGAGTTGCCTGCAGGCAGGGATCCGGCGGCCGATGAATTGCCGGACTATGCGGACGACGGATTGACAGACGACAGATGGCCGTGGGAGATGAGAGAAGGTGGACACAATGAACGATGAGGACCAGCAGGACCCGCAGGCCCTGCCGGCCCGCGCGCCCGAAAGTGCCCGCCCGGCCGAACCCCGCCCGGCCGAAAGTGCCCACCCGCCCACAGGCACCCTGTCTGCTGAACGGCTGGCCGCCAAAGCGCTCGAGGCCACGCTGCTGGGCGGCGAACGCAAGCTGCGTCGCCGTGAGGTTGCTGCCGGGGCAGGGTTGTCGCTGTTGTCTGCGCGGAAGCTTTGGCGTGCTCTTGGCTTCCCGAACTTCGGTGACGACGACGTCGCGTTCACCGAACGGGACCAGGCCGCGCTGTCCACGGTGGTTGACCTGGTCCGTGCCGGGGTCCTGACCGAAGAGGCCGCGATTTCCGTAACCCGTGCCATCGGCCAGATGACTGACCGGATGGTGGTGTGGCAGATCGAGGCCCTGGTGGAGGACATGGTCCACGAGCAGGGTGTTACGGATGCGGTGGCCCGCAAACGCCTGGTCAACGAGCTCCCGTCGCTGCTCGACGCGCTGGAGCACATGCTGGTCTACTCGTGGCGGCGGCAGCTCAATGCCGGCGTCCAGCGGCTGGCTGTGCGCGCGGAGGCAGGCCTGCAGGCGAGCGAAGAGGGCCGCGAGGGTGACGAAGACGATGCGCCGCTGCCGCTGGCCCGCGCTGTCGGTTTCGCTGACCTGGTGTCATACACCAGCCTTTCCCGCAGGATGAACGAGAAGACGCTGGCCCGCCTGGTGCAGCGCTTCGAGAACAAATGCGCGGAGATCATCTCGGTCGGCGGTGGCCGGCTGGTCAAGACCGTCGGCGACGAAGTCCTTTACATCGCGGAGACGCCGGCTGCCGGGGCCGAAATCTCGCTGGCGCTGGCCCGCGCGTTCACCGAGGACGAGATCCTTCCCGAGGCGAGGGTGGCCATGGTCTGGGGCCGGATCCTGTCCCGGCTCGGCGACATTTACGGGCCCACGGTGAACCTGGCTGCCCGGCTCACCACCCTTGCCGACCCGGGGACGGTGCTGATCGACTCCATGACGGCTTCGGCGCTGGAAGATGATGAACGTTTTGTCCTGGTTCCGCAGCCGGCCGAAAACGTGCGGGGCTTCGGCGAAATCCACCCCGTGCTGCTGGCCCGGGGCGAAGGCAAAGGCCTGGTCGTCGACTAGGAAAATGCTGCCCGGCCGCTGACCTGCGGGTTTATCCAGTTGTTGGCGTATCACGCTATAGTCGGACCTTGTGGGCGCCCGCGTCCACAACGCAGGGGAGCGCTACCCATCGCGGCCCCCGGCCCTGCTTCGGTAGGCTAACGCGGGAACGGCGGGCCCTGCAGGGGCTCTCTGGACGGTTCGGCCGGGGGGCCGCCACACATTTCAGGGGAATAGAAAAACTGTGAGAACTCTGCTGGGGAAGTTTGGTCTCAAAGGGCGGCGCAACAAGGTGGTCTCCGGGGCGGCCTTGGCTGCTGCCGGTGCCGTACTGGTTGCCGGTGCGATCATCTATCCGGGGTTCAAGACCACTGAGGTGGAGTTGAACGACGGCGGAGTGTGGGTGGTCAGCAAGTCCAAGAACGCTGTCGGCCGGCTGAATTATCCGTCGCGGGTGCTTGATGGTGCAGTGACCCCTGCCAGTACCACCTTCGACGTCCTGCAGAGCGCGGGGGATGTTTTTGTTGACGATGAGACGGGTTCCACGCTGAACCAGGTTTCTCCGGCAAACATGCGCCTGGGCGGGGACAAGCAGTTGCCGGGCTCCGCGGACGTCAGCTTTGGTGCCCGTGTGATGGCCGTGACGGATCCAGCCGCCGGCAAGGTTTGGGCCCTCTCACCCTCCACGGTCAATGGTTTCGACCAGGAGGCGACCGAACCTGTGATGGTCGGTTCCGAAGGCCTGGTGTCCGCGGTCGGCGCCGATGACCGGGTGTACTCGGCGGATCCCAAATCCGGAGCGGTCACCGTCACCACCGTGGACGCCAACGGCGAAGTCGTGGCCTCGGATTCAACCACCTGGGGTGAACTTAAGGGTGCGGGTGATCTGCAGATCACGGTGGTGGGGGATAAACCGGTGGTCTTGGATGCTGCGGCGGGGAACCTGTTTCTGCCCGGCGGGAAGCGGCTCCAGCTGGATAACGCGCGGGATGCGAAGCTGCAGCAGGGCGGTCCGGCGGGTGACTTTGTGGCGATCTCGACGCGGAAAGCGCTGCTGAAGCAGCCGCTGGACGGTTCCACCGCCAGGACGGTGACGTTCGACGGCGAGGGCGTACCTGCCGCGCCCGTGCAGTTGGGCGGGTGCGTGCATGCGGCGTGGTCGGGGGCGAACAAGTATGTGCGTGACTGCATCAATGATGCCGATGACAAGAAGGTGGCGGTGCCGAAGGCGAGTGCATCGCCGTCGTATGTTTTCCGGGTGAACCGGGACCTGGTGGTCCTGAACGATGTGAACTCCGGGAACGTGTGGCTCGTGAACCAGAACATGCAGCTGGTCAACAACTGGGACGACGTTGTGCCGCCCAAGAACCAGTCCGATGACCAGGATCAGGAATCGGCGGACAACAACACCATCAACATCCTGCCGGACCGCACCAAGCCGAACCGGCCGCCGGAAACCAAACCCGACGCCGTCGGAGTCCGTCCGGGCCGGACCACCATCCTCAGCGTCCTGGACAACGACTCCGACCCCGACGGCGACGTCCTGACCGCCGCCGTCGGCGAGGCAGGACCCAAGGCCGGGACGCTGCAGAGCATCTACGGCGGCACCGCGTTCCAGATCTCCGTCCCCGCCGACGCCCGGCCCGGCACCGAAACGTTCAGCTACAATGCGTCCGACGGCCGGGGGCTTTCCGCCGCCGGCCGGGTCACGCTCAATGTCGTGGGACCCGCCGACAACAAACCCCCCATGTTCAAGCGCGGAGGTGACGCCACCACCATGCTCGTGGAACAGGGCAAATCAGTCAGCCAGAACATCCTCACCGACTGGATCGACCCGGACGGCGACGACCTCGTCCTGATGGATGCCAAGGCTGACAACGACAAGGACCAGGTGAAGGTCCGCCGCGACGGCTTGCTGACGTTCCAGGACTCCGGCGCCACAGCGGGCAAGAAAAACGTTGAAGTCACCATCTGGGACGGCCGGGCCACGGTCACCGGCAAGGTGGTGGTGAACGTCCAGCCGCCCGGCGCGCTGGCGCCGGTGGTCAACGCCGATCATGTCACGGCCGTGGTGGGCCAGGACCTGGTGATCGCGCCCCTGAAGAACGACGCCGACCCCAACGGCGGCGCCCTCCGCCTGGCGCAGGTTGAAGCAAACGGTCCCGCCGAACTGGGCCCCGTCACCGACGGCGGCACCTTCACGTTCCGCAGCACCACCCCCGGCCCGGTCTACCTGACGTACATCGCCAGCAACGGTCCGCAGAGCAGCCAGGGGCTGATCCGTGTCGACGTCGAGTCCGGCAAGGACGCCGGCGATCCCGTCGCCGTGCATGATGTGGCCCTCATGCCCACCGGCGGCAGCGTCCTGCTGGACCCGCTGGCCAACGACTCGGACCCGTCGGGCGGGGTCCTGGTGCTGCAGTCCGTAAAACTGCCGGACAACAGCACCGCCTCGGTCAGCGTGATCGACCACAGCGTCCTGCGCATCACCGACGTCCTGGGCACCAAGGATCCGTTCCTCTTCGAATACACCATGTCCAACGGCCGCAAGTCAGCCACCGGCAGCGTCTCGGTGGTCCCGGTTCCGGCTCCCGCCGTCGTCGAAGCACCCCAGCCGAAACCGGACGAAGTGAACGTCCGCGTCAACGACGTCGTCACCATCCCGGTCCTGGACAACGACACGCACCCGCAGGGCCAGCAACTGACCGTTGACCCCGTCCTGCCGCAGCCCGTTGATGAAGCAGACGGCAGGAGCTTCGTCTCGGAAAACACTGTCCGCTTAATCGCCGGTCCCCAGCCCAAAACGGTCCGTGCCATCTACAACGCCGTGGACCCGCAGGGGCAGAAGAGCGCCGCCGCCGTCACTATCCACATCCTTCCGCTGGAAGGCGCCCAAAACTCACGGCCACAGCCGCGGAACCTCACGGCCCGCGTCGTGGCGGCCGGGACAGTGCGGATCCCCGTGCCGCTGGACGGGATTGATCCCGACGGCGACTCCGTCCAGCTGACCGGCATCGACAGCACCCCCGCCATGGGAACCGCCACCGTGGGGAGCAACTTCATTGACTTCACCGCGGCCGGAGACGGCGCCGGAACGGACACGTTCCGCTACAAGGTGGTGGACCGCCAGGGCGCCGTCAACACCGGCACCGTGACGGTGGGCATCGCCCCGCGGGGCGAGACAAACCAGAACCCCACCCCGGTGGATGATGAGGTGAAGGTCCGGCCCGGACGCCAGATCGCCGTCGACGCCACCGGCAACGACACCGATCCCGACGGTGACCTGATCCGTATCCTCTCCGACGGAATTGAGGCTGACCCTGCCCTCCAGGCCACCGTCAGCAAGACCAGCGGACGCATCATCCTGCTGGCCCCCGGCGCCGCCGGCACGGTCAACGTCCGCTACACCATTGCCGATGACAGGGGAGCCCAGGCCCAGGCCACCATCCGCGTGGTGGTGGACAACGAGGTGCCCCTGAAGGCGCCCATTGCCCGTGACGACCGGGTGACATCAGCCCAGGCCATGGGAAAGACCGCCGTTGACGTCCCCGTCCTGAAAAATGATGAAGACCCCGACGGCGTGGGCGAGAACCTCAAGATCAGCACCGAGGCCGGGACCGCGCGTCCCGGGGCCGACGGCACCATGATTGTGGAGCTCACTGAGGCTCCCCAGCTCATTCCCTACACCGTTGAGGATGTGGACGGGCAGAAGTCCACCGCGATCATCTGGGTGCCGGGACTGGGGCAGCAGGTCCCCACCCTGGCCAAGGACGAGGTCATCGAGGTGGTCTCGGGCCAGTCCGTGAACGTTGACCTGAAGGAGTGGGTGAAGGTCCGTGAAGGCCGGTCGCCCCGCCTGACCCAGACGGACCGCATCAAGCTCATCGGCTCGGACGGCAGCAATCCCGTGGCCGGTGACGGCACCTCACTGAAGTACACCGCCGGCGCGGACTACGTTGGCCCGGGCTCCCTGAGCTTCGAAGTGACCGACGGCACCGCCGTTGACGATCCGGCCGGCCTGAAGTCCACCCTGAGCATCCGCACCAGGGTGTTGCCGGACCCGAACCGCAACAACCCGCCCGAACTCCTGGGCGCCACAATTGAGGTTCCCAAGGGGGAGTCTGCCGACCTGGACCTGAGCCGGCTGACCTCGGACCCGGACCGTAACGACCTGGACAACATGAAGTACGAACTGGTGGGCGCCAGCCCCGCCAGCTTCAACGCGCGCATGGACGGCAAGATCCTCAAGGCCTCCGTGGACGGATCCACGGCCACCGGCACCGCGGGAGCCGTGCAGGTCAAGGCGACCGATCCGCGGGGACTGGAAGCGACCGCTACTTACCAGCTGGCCGTCATCGCTTCCAACCGGCCGAAGCCGGTAGCCAATGACGACCTCGAACCGAATGCAGCAGCCGGCAAGCCGGTGACCGTCAGGGTCCTCGCCAACGACTCCAACCCCTTCCCCGAACAGGCGCTGAAGATCGTTGCCGCTACGGCCGAAACCGGCAGCGGCAATGTAGAGGTAGCCGGCGACGCCGTCACCGTCACGCCCGCGCCGGGATTCAGCGGGTCCATGGTGGTCTCCTACACGGTGGCCGACAAGACGCAGGAAGCGTCCCGTCAGGCCACGGCCCGGATCCGGCTTACCGTCAAGGACAAGCCGCTGGCCCCCACCACCCCGCAGGCCCAGAGCGTGGGGGATCAGACAGCCCTGCTGAACTGGTCCGCGCCGGCCGACCGCGGCTCACCGATCACCAAATACACGGTTTACGGCGCCGGCTTCAGGCAGGACTGCCCGGCGAACACCTGCACGCTCACCGGCCTGGTCAACAACACCAAGTACTCCTTCGAGGTCACGGCCACCAACGAGTTCGGCGAGTCCGACCGGTCGCCCGCCTCGGCGGAGGTCCGGCCCGACGTCAAGCCGGACACGCCCCTCGCGCCAACCCTCACGTTCGGCGACAAGCAGCTCGCAGTGAACTGGGTTGCTCCGGCCAGCAAGGGATCCCCGGTCAAGTCCTACGATCTGGAAATCTCACCTGCCCCTGCCGGTCAGAACGCCCAGATCCAGAACCTCACCGCTGTCAGCTACGTCTGGAAGGGGCTCCAGAACGGCGTGTCCTACAAGGTGCGTGTCCTGGCCCGGAATGACGCCAAGGAACCGTCCGAGTGGAGCGCCTACTCCGCCGCCGAAGTGCCCGCCGGTGTGCCGGCGACTCCGGCTGCACCCTCGGCGACGGCGGCCCCGTCGGTTGGGACCCAGAGCCAGCTGAAAGTGTCCTGGACGGCTCCGAACAACAACGGTGACGCTGTGTCCTCCTACACCCTGACCACCCTGAAGGGCGGGGCCGCAGTCGCATCCCAACAGGTCGCCGGCACCGCCCAGAACGTCACGGTGGACAACTCCGAGTCGGGCTACACCTTCACCGTATCCGCCACCAACAAGGCGGGGACCTCCGGGACCAGCGCACAATCAGCGGCCGTGCGTGCCGTGGGGAAGCCCGCCATGGTGGGAGCGCCGTCGGCCACCCTCGTCGGCACCAACGCGGACGGCGGAAAGATCGATGTCCGGTTCACCCCGCTGACCGATGCCCAGCGCAACGGGTCAACTTCAAGCGAGATCACGTACAAGTACCGGCTGACGTCGGGTGGCGGCAGCGGCGACATCACGGCCGGGGGAGCAGTGGTAGCGGCAGCCAACGGCACCGATACCGCCGTTGTGGTCTGGGCCGTTTCATCCCGCAGCACAACGGCCGGGGACGCCAGCCCGCCGTCAAACAGCGTCAACCCCTACGGACTCGCGTTCGCTCCCACCGTGAACGGCAGCAACAGCAGCGGGGTCGGGGACAAGACTGTTTCCTGGAGCTGGAACGCGCCGAGCGGTAACGGACGTCCCGTAACCGGCTACCAGTACAGCCTGGACGGCGGCGGCTGGGTCAACACGGACCAGCGGTCGTTCTCGAAGAGCGTCGGCTTCAGCGAGACCCACAAGCTGGAAGTCCGCGCGGTCAGCGCAAACCAGCCCGGCCGGATCGGCAGTGACACCTCGCGCAGCGGTGCCGCACCGCCACCGCCGGTCCCGACGTCGTGGTCCGTCACGGCCACGCCGGTACGCAGCTGCACCGAACCGGGCTACGGCACCGACAGCTTCCGGCAAGGCAACCCGTCCTCCTGTGTCGGCGGCGGCAAGTGGATGCCCGCGAACCAGCCGGCAAATTCGGACTTCTACGTGGTTTGGTACAAGACAAACGAAAACCCCTCCGGCATCTGGTACCACCTGACCAGTGGTGCCGCGTCAGGAAACTATGTCCGCAGCGATACCACCAACCACCCCGGCAACCCGCCCAGCGGCATGCCGAAGCGCTAAGCAAGAGACCGTCACGGCCCGCCAGGGTTGGCCCGCCACAACTCCAGCAGCACAAGAGAAGGAACCCCTTTCATGACCATGACCACCGAGCAGGCCGAATGGTTTGCAGGCACTTTTGACAAGCTCGTTGCCAACGTGGGGCAGGCGGTGCTGGGCAAGGAACACGTCATCCGGCTGACGTTCACCGCCATGCTGTCCGAGGGGCACATCCTGTTTGAGGATGCCCCCGGCACAGGCAAGACCATGCTGGCCAGGGCAATGGCCGCCACCGTGCAGGGCTCGAACAACCGCATCCAGTTCACCCCGGACCTCCTGCCCTCGGACGTCACCGGTGTGACCATCTACGACCAGAAGACGCAGAAGTTTGAGTTCCACAAGGGCCCGATCTTCAACAACATCGTCCTGGCCGATGAAATCAACCGTGCCTCGCCCAAGACCCAGTCGGCGCTGCTGGAAGTCATGGAAGAATCCCGGGTCACCGTGGACGGCGTAACCTATGAGGCCGGCCGGCCGTTTATGGTGATGGCCACGCAGAACCCGATCGAGCAGGCCGGCACCTACCGCCTGCCGGAGGCCCAACTGGACCGCTTCCTGATGAAGACGTCCATCGGGTACCCGGACCACGCGTCCACGGTCAGGCTGCTGGGCGGCTCCAACCTCAAAGACCGTTCCAAGGAAATCACCGCGGTCATCACCACGCAGGCCGTCGCCGACATGGCTGACCTCGCGGCCACCGTCCACGTGGACACGGCTGTCCTGGAATACATTTCCCGGCTCTGCGAGGAGACCCGCAACGCGCCCGAGAGTCGCTTGGGGGTCTCCGTGCGCGGCGCCATCGCCATGGTGCGGGCGGCCAAGGTCTGGGCTGCGGGCCAGGGACGCAACTTTGTCCTCCCGGACGACGTCAAGGACCTGGCAACAGTGGTCTGGACCCACCGCTTCGTGATGGACCCGGAAGCGGAGTTCGCCGGGGCTACGGCGGAGGCTGTCCTGGCCCGGGTGCTGGCCGACGTCGCGGCGCCGCAGCAGCGCGCCACCGTCTGACGCCCGCGGGAGCTCCTGACGACCATCCTCCAGCGCGAACAAAGGTACCTCTATGTCCAGCGGCACTCCGTTGATCCGGCTTGCTGAACGCCTCCGGGAACCCTTCCACCGGAACGGCAAAGCCACCAGGCTGCACCCGGCGTCCGTCTGGGCCGAGGCCAGCGGCACCGCGGCCCTTGCCCTCGCTCCGGCATGGGAAAAGATCCGGGGCCTGTGGCTGCGCTACGCGTGGCCTGTGCTCTCTGTGGTCAGCGTCCTGGGCTGGTCCGTGCTGGCCGGCGCCATCCTGCTGTGGACTGCTGGCCAGGCGTTCGGGTGGCAGGAAGCGAAGGCCGCTGCCATCGCGGCGTTTGTCCTCTTCCTCATCGCCATCGGATTCGTCCTGGGCCGGTCCTCGTACGGCGTGATCCTGGACCTGGCCCGCACGCGGGTGGCTGTGGGGGACAGTGCGGTGGGAAGCATCGCCGTCTCCAACACGTCCACGCGTCCGCTGCTGCCAGCCGCCCTGGAACTGCCGGTGGGCAACGCCACCGCCGTCTTCCACCTGCCCCGGATGAAACCGCAGCAAGTACATGAGGACCTGTTCACCATCCCCACGGCCCGGCGCGCCGTCATCGTGGTGGGACCCGTTCGGTCCGTCCGGGCAGACCCGCTGCACCTGCTCCGACGCCAGGTCATGTGGACCGAGCCGGAAGACCTCTTCGTCCACCCCAGGACCGTGGCCCTGGCCGGTTCCGCCGCCGGCTTCATCCGCGACCTCGAAGGCATGCCCACCACTGACCTGTCCAGCGCCGATGTGTCCTTCCACGCGCTGCGCGACTACGTCCCGGGGGATGACCGCCGGCACATCCACTGGAAGACCACCGCCCGGACCAACAAGCTCATGGTGCGCCAGTTCGAGGAAACCCGGCGCGCCCACCTGGCCATCTCGCTGTCCATCAACACGGACGAATACGCCTCCGAGCAGGAATTCGAAATGGCCATCTCGGCGGCCGCA
The DNA here is from genome assembly GCF_029076445.1 of Pseudarthrobacter naphthalenicus. Classification (GTDB taxonomy): domain Bacteria; phylum Actinomycetota; class Actinomycetes; order Actinomycetales; family Micrococcaceae; genus Arthrobacter; species Arthrobacter naphthalenicus. Next base: position 103,379 of record NZ_JARESG010000002.1, on the reverse strand, counting down.
TCAATCGGGCGGCAGGCCATCCGCGAGCAGCGCGAACTTGACGTCCTGACCCAGAAGGGCCCGCTTCGCTGCGAAACTGGCCGGAACCTGCTGGATGACATGACACGGATCGTCGGGGCACCCATGCGCCGCACCGCCGTCGACCTCGCCCGGACGCTGGCCGACACGGTACCCAACGCTTCGGTGGTGTTTTTTGTGGTGGGCAGCAATGTGACACCGTCACAGCTCCGCTCGGCGGCTGCGTCCGTGCCGCCGGGAGTGCGGAGCCTGGCGGTGCGCCTCCAGGTCGGGGCAGCCCCGGGCCGCGCCAACATTGCCGACCTGACGGTGCTGACGCTCGGTGACCTCGCCGACCTCGCCATCGTCCTCAGAAAGGCAGCCGCATGAGCACCGCGTCTGATCTCCGGCCCCGGACCTCCCCGCGGCGGCATGAGTCCGCCTTCGCCGACGGCCAGCCCGTCTGGCACTTCATGCTCGACGCCGGCGCCCTCGCCGTGCTGCTCGGGCTCGGCGTCCTGGGGTTCAGCCTCAGCTTCGGCGGCGATCCCTACTACCTGATCTCCGGGTTCGGCGGCATCGTCCTGGGCCTGGGCATTGCAGCCCTCAACGCGCACCTTCGCCTGGGCCTGCTGATCACCACAGCCCTCGCGCTGGGCGCCTACCTGCTTTTCGGGACGGTCCTCGCTGTGCCGGACGCCGCCATCGCGGGGTTCCTTCCCAGCCTCGACTCGCTGCGTACGCTGCTGCTGGGTGTGGTGTTCGCCTGGAAGGACATGCTCACGGTGGGCGTTCCGGTGGGATCCGCCGGCGGGGTACTGATTGTCCCGTTCCTGAGTTCGCTGCTCACGGCGCTTGTTGCCGGCCTGCTGACCTGGCGCCTGAAAAGCCCGTACTGGCCGTTGCTCCCGGTGCTTGCGCTCTTTGTGACCGGCATTGCCTTCAGCACCAACGCCGCCTTCCTGACAGTTGAGCGCGGCATTGGACTGACCGTCGTCGCTATTGCCTGGGCCACGTTCCGCCGCGACGCGCTGCGCCGCAGTGATACCCGGAAGGTCTCAGTGAACAGCCCGCAGGCAGACGCTGCCGCGGCTCAGCGGGCAAAGCTGCGCAGGCTCGGGACTGCCGCCGCCGTCATCGCAGCCAGCGTGGCCATCACGGCGGTGGCGGCGCCACTGGTCACCGGTAGCAGCGACCGCAAGGTCCTGCGCAACGTTGTGGTTCCGCCGTTCGATCCCAAGGACTACGTCACGCCGCTGGCAAGTTTCCGGACCTTCGTCAAAGACCGGAAGGATGACACACTCTTTGTAGTCAAGGGGCTTCCCAAGGACGGCAGGGTCCGGCTGGGCGCCCTGGATGCCTTCAACGGCACCAACTACACCATGGACCCGAACGGCTCCGGCAGCTTCAGTAAGGTCGGCGACACCAAGTCCATCAACACCCTGGCGGACACGTCCAGCGTGGTGCCCACCCGCGACTACGCCATGGACATCGCCATCGAGGGCTACCAGGGCTACTTTGTCCCGGGCGGCCGGAAGACCACCGGCCTCAGTTTCAACCAGAGCGCGTCAGCCGCTGCCTCCGGACTGTACTTCAACGCGGGCACGGACACCGCCGTCACCACCCAGGGCCTCTCCCAGGGGGATTCCTACAGCGTGCAGGTTTCGGATCCCGTGAAGCTCGAGCACGGCCAGCTGACGCAGTACGACTTCGCGAAGGTCACCCTCCCGGATGCCCTCGAAGTCCCGCCGGTGGTTGGCTCCCAGGCCAATGACCTCTCCGCCGATGCCCCCACCCCGATTGACCGCGTCCGGCAGATCGAAGCGCACTTCCAGAAGACCGGGGCGTTCAGCAACGGGCTGGTCACCGAGGGCCAGCTGCCGAGCGTCTCCGGCCACAGTTCGTCGCGCATCAGGAACCTGCTGACCGCCAAGCAGATGCTCGGCGACGACGAACAGTACGCCGTGTCCATGTCCCTGATGCTCCGGCACCTGGGCATCCCCTCCCGCGTGGTCATGGGGTTCTACCCCGAGCCGACCAGCCCCGAGAACGGCGCCGGTGAAGTCAAAATCACGGGCAAGGACGTGCACGCCTGGGTGGAAGTTGCCTTCGACCGCGTGGGCTGGGTCAGCTTCGACCCCACCCCGCCCAAGGACAACATCCCCATCCCGCCGGACCCGGAAAACAAGTCCAAGCCGAAGCCGCAGGTGCTGCAGCCGCCGCCCCCGCCGCAGGAGCCGGTGGACCTGCCCACGGACTCCTCGCCGGATGCGCTTGACGCGGACGAGAAGAAAAACAACCCGTGGCTGTTCTGGGGCGCCCTGCTGGGTGCCCTGGGCATCGCGCTGATCCCGCTCGCTGTCCTCGCGCTGCCGCTGCTGCTGATCGCGTTCCTCAAATCACGACGCCGGAAGGCGCGTTTCACCGAGGGGCACCCTGCGCAGCGGGTCGGCGGGGGCTGGAACGAGGTCCTGAGCCTGGCTACGGACATGGGCGCCGGCATCGATGCCCGTTCAACCCGGCGCGAAAGCGCGGCGGTGGTGGCGGAGGCGTTCCCCGCCTCCGGACAGACAACCACCCTGCTGGCGAACCGGGCGGATGCCTCCATCTTCGGGGCCGGCCAGCCCACCGAGGAAGAGGTCCGGGAGTATTGGGCCATCGTGGACGGGTCCCTGAAGGAGATCAGCGGCACCGTCGGCTTCTGGCGCCGCCAGCGGGCCCGGTTCTCGCCCCGGTCCCTGCTGGCCGACGGCCGCGCTGCCCTGAAGCTGCGTAGTGCGCGGTTAGGCTTGGGTCGATTGGCGCGTCCGACTGATGAGACCGCCGTTCTGCGGAACCCTGGCAGGAAGAACCCTACTGACTCATGACAACCGAGCCCGAGCGGTGCCAGCGGTGCCGGCAACTGATCCGCGGCGGTGCCACGTTCTGCACCTCCTGCGGTGCCCCGCTGCCCAACAGGTCGGCCCGCAGCGGACGCAACGTGGACCCTGCCCAGCGGGCCGTGATGGAAAGCGCCGCCCCGCATGCAGCGCAGATTCCCGGTACTATCCCGGTAGTACAAACGGCTCCAGGGGGAGGAACGGGAATGGCAGCCACTCTTGAACTGGTTCCAGCCACGGCCGGCAAAAGGCTTGGCGCCGCAGTACTGGACTGGCTGGCACCTGTCGCAGTCCTGGTGGTGACTTTGGCCATCGGCTTCGCGGGCATCACCCGGACCCAAAGCGGCGGATTCATCATCTATGACACCAGTTCACTGGTCCTGTTCGGCAGCATTGGCCTGGGGCTGACCGTGGTGTACCTGGTGGTCCTCGCGGGCATGGAGGCCCGCTCCGGAGCCACCATCGGCAACAAAGCCATGGGTATCCGCAGTGCCGACCAGGACGGCTACGCCCCCGGCACCGGCGCAGTTTTCCTACGCGGCCTGGTGACGGGCGGCGGGATCATCCTGACGCTCCTCGCCGCCGTGCTGATCGTCATTTTCAAATGGTTCGACCCCGCGCTGTTCATCCTGGGGCCGCTGGTTCTGATTGCTGCGGCATGGGCTGCCCTGGTGGTGGTTTCCAACACGTGGGACGCCAATGGCAGGCTCCGCGGCTGGCATGATGCAGCGGCCAAAACCCTGGTCTTCGACGTCAAGACGGGCCGCAACCCCATCACGTCGGGGGGAATGCAGGGCCCTTACAGCTTCGCGCCCCTGGACCTGCCGCCCGTGCAGCCGGTGGCCTCTCCGGTGGCCCGGCCGGCTGCCGCCGTACAGTACGCTGCACCCTCCGCCCCCGCACAGCCAGCTCCGGCACAGCCCCGGCCTGCGGCGCAGACGTATGCGCCGCCGTCGTTCTCCCCGCCCGCTGCGCCGCCGTCGTGCTCCCCGCCGGCTGCTGCAGCGTCGTTCCACCCCCCGGTGCCGACGGCGCCTATCCCGCCGGTTCCCGCCCCCGACGCAGCGCGTCCCGACGCAGACCATCCCGACGACGACGTGGACCGCACGCAGATGCGCGGAGGAGCCGCCTTGGCCGTCCCGGTCGCCGTGCTGCGGATCAAGCTCGACGACGGCCGGGACTTCCAGCTGGACCGCAACGTCCTGGTGGGGCGCAACCCCGTGGGCCAGGCCGGGGAGCAGCAGGCCCAGCTCCTGGCCGTCACCGACCCCGGCCGTTCGATTTCCAAAACACACCTCCACCTGCTCACCGACGGCGCGGGCATTTGGGTGACGGACCGCAACTCCACCAACGGCAGCGCGGTCACCACTCCGGATGGCCGGCGCACGCCCCTGCAGCCGGGCGTGCCCGCATTCGTCAGCCCGGGATCCACTGTCCACTTTGGTGACCGCTCCTTCCACCTAGGACAGGCATGAACCCTCAGCCCGCCAGTTTTTCCCCCCACGCAGAAAAAGGATCCGGGCTTAGCCTGAGCTACGGCTACGGCACCGATCGCGGACTGCGCCGGGAGCTCAACGAAGACTCCTTCATCGCCTCGGACCCGGTCTTTGCCGTGGCGGACGGCATGGGCGGACACGAAGCCGGGGAGATCGCCAGCGGCATGTGCGTCCGGGCGCTGGCGGCCATGCCGCAACTGGCCACCGGAGAGCGCACCGTCACCGCCGCGGTGCTCCAGCAGTACCTGATCCGGGCCGACAACTCCATCCGGGAAGCCACCGGCGCCCGCGCGGGAACCACCCTGACGGGTGCCGTTGTGGTGGAGCAGATGGGGATGCCGTACTGGCTGGTCCTGAACATCGGCGATTCCCGGACGTACCGGCTGAGCCAAGGGAATTTCGACCGGATCAGCGTGGACCACTCCGAGGTCCAGGAACTTGTGGACGCCGGTGAAATCACACCCGAGCAGGCCACCGTCCATCCCCGCCGCCACGTGGTGACCCGGGCCCTGGGGACCGGCGACGAGACGGAAGCGGACTACTGGCTGCTGCCGGTCGAAGAAGGCGACCGGATCCTGATCTGCTCGGACGGCCTCACCGGTGAGCTGACGGACGATCACATCTTCCGGATCCTCAGCACCGTAGCCCACCCCCAGGATGCCGTGGACGCCCTGATCCAGGCCGCGCTTCGCAATGGCGGCCGGGATAACGTCACCGTGATCGTGGTTGACGCCAAGAACGTGATGAACGACGCCGGCATCGCCACCACTGCGCCGCGGCCCGCCGCTGCGGCGGAAGAGGAAGTGACGCTGCCGCGGGCAGGGATTGTTGACGCCGGCCGGGCTGCTGACGAAGACGGAACCGGGGAGCTCTAGGATGGCCACTGCCAAGTACACAGCAGGCACCTGGCTGGGCGTCCTTCGTTCGCGCACCGTTGTCCTCCTGGGGCCGGAGACCCCGCCGGCGCTCGTCCAGTCCCTCTGGGACCTGCTGGGGGAGGCTCCGGAAGTGCATGAAGTCCTTCATGCGGTCACCAGCAGCTTCGGGGTTTCCCTGGCCAGGATGCCGTCCTTTGGCATCGTGGATTTCCGTGACGCGCTGCGGGTGTTCCTCCGCGGTGACCTGGACCTGACGGTGCAGCTGCCCGGCGGCCCTGTGGAGCTGAATGGACGGGATGTCACCACCTGGAGCGAGCGGCGCTTCGACCTGCCCGAGTGGTGCCGCCTGACCGTGGGCGGCGGCAATGGGCCCGGGCCACACCTGCCGCTCATTGAAGGCGTGGTCCTGCTGCAGTCGCTGACCGTGGCAGTGACGGATGCCCCGGCTGAAGCGCAGGACATCGAAGCGCAGGACGTCGTGGTGCAGGGAACCATGGCACACGAGCCTGCCGCTGCGCTTCAGCCCATTGCAGCACTGGAGCCCGACATTGCGCAGGGCGCAGACGCAGCTGCACCGGAGGTCTCGGCGGAGACAGTACTGGGGCTCATGGACGACGACTCCCACGACGCCGCGGAGGCAGCCGAGCCCGGGCAGGGGGCTCAGGCAGAACCTTCACCGGACGTCGAACCTGCTGCCACAGGCGACCAGATGCCGGCCCACGACCTGACCGGCACGTACGACCATCTGTGGGAAAAGACCGTGATCCGCCGCATCGAGGACGCCGCAGTACGCGACGAGCCTGAGGAACCCGACGCCGGCCCGGCCCTGGCAACAACACCTGAACCTGGCGCCCGGCCGGAAATTCCGGACCTCCCTGTACCCGCCGCACCCCGTCCGGCTGAGATCGCTGCCCCCGGCGTCGGCGGCGGACTCATTGATTCGGTCCCGTGGCGCACCGGAGCGGGCAGCGTGCCTGCCGCCCAGGCCCCGCCATCGTTCACCCCGGCCCCGGCCCCGGCGCCGGCACCGGCTCCCGCCACCGACCCGGCCGTGGATCCCGGCGGGTTCGACGGGGACCATGACGGCCAGACCATCATGAAGAGCGACCTGGCGGCCACGAATGCACCCGCTGCGCCGGAGGAACCTGTCCCGGGGGCAGGCCCCCTGGTCCTGGCCCTGGTCTGCGGCAGCGGCCATGCCAACCCGCCCACCCACGCCCAGTGTGCCGTGTGCGGTTCACCGCTGCCGCCGGACGCCATCCAGGTTGCCCGGCCACGGCTGGGACGGATGCGCGTGTCCACCGGTGAACTCGTGGACCTGGACCAGTCACTGGTGATCGGCCGGCAGCCGTCCGTTTCCCGCGTGCAGGGCGGCGTGATGCCCCGGCTCGTCCAGGTTGCCAGCCCCGCCGGCGACATTTCGCGTTCCCACGTTGAAGTCCGGCTCGAGGGCTGGCACGTGATGCTGTGCGACCTGAAAGCCACCAACGGCACGGTCCTGGTCCGCGAGGGTCAACAGCCGCGCCGCCTGGCCCAGAACGAGATGGCCATCCTGCTCGACGGCGACATTGCGGAACTGGGCGACGACATCTCATTGCGTTTTGAGGAGATTCTTTGAGTTCCAAACGGCCCGTTGCGCCGCCGCCCCACATCCCTGGGTTTACGTATATCAGCCTGCTCGGCTCCGGCGGGTTCTCCGACGTCTACCTCTATGAACAGGACCGCCCCCGGCGGAAGGTGGCCGTCAAGGTTCTCCTCTCCGACCTGAAGACCGAGGGTGCCCGGCGCCGCTTCGAGTCGGAGGCCAACCTGATGGCCCAGCTCTCCTCCCACCCGTACATCGTGACGATTTACGAGGCGGAGGTGACCGCGGCCGGGCACTCCTACCTGGCCATGGAGTACTGCTCCAGGCCCAGCCTGGATGTCCGCTACCGCCGCCAGCGCTTCAGCGTTGACGAGGTGCTCGCCGTCGGCATCCAGGTGGCCTCCGCCGTGGAGACCGCCCACCGCGCCGGCATCGCCCACCGGGACATCAAACCCGCCAACATCCTGGTGACCGATTACAACCGGCCGGCCCTGACGGACTTCGGCATCTCGGGCACCCTGGGTGGCGACACCGATGACGACGCCGGGATGTCCATCCCGTGGTCGCCGCCTGAACAGTTCACCGACGGCCCCGTCGACGGCGTGATGGTGGACGTGTGGGCGTTGGGCGCCACCCTGTACACCCTGCTGGCCGGCAGGTCGCCGTTCGTGATGCCCGGAACCGACAACTCCCAACGTGAACTGATCTCCCGCATCACCAACTCGCCGCTGCCCCGCCTGGGCCGGGCCGACGTGCCCGAATCGCTGGAACGCGCGCTCGCCACGGCCATGGCCAAACCTGCCGCCTCCAGGTACTCCTCGGCCCACGCCTTCGCCCTGGCACTGCAACGGATCCAGGCCGAACTGAACCTCTCGGTCACGCCCTTTGAAGTGCTCGAAGAGTCCGCTGAGGACAGCCACCCGGACGACAGTTTCGAGGAGACCCGGGTGAGGAGCGTTGCTGCCATCGATCCCGAGCGGACCGGCAGCGCCCCGACTTTCCCGGCACGCACCCGGCCCCAGGGGACCGAGGCCGGTTGCCCGCCGTCGGGCTTTCCCGAAGGGGAGTGGGCCCACGCCACGATGCTCCGCGGCAGCGCGCCGGCCGCCGACTACGGCTCAGTGCCGGACGCCACGGTCCAACGGCCGGGGCTGCTCCCAGCGCAAACGGCACAGCAAACAGCACCGCAAACGGCACAGCAGACGGCACCGCAGACGGGGCAGCCGGCGGGCACCAGGGGAGCCCGCGCAGAACCGGAAATCGACGCCACCATCAGCCGGCCTGTGGCCGCACCGCAAACCGCCCAGGAGCTTGCCCCGGACCACGGCAAACGGAACCTGTGGCTTGCGTTCGCCGGCGGGACGGTCCTGATTCTGGCCATCGTGGTGGGCATAGTTCTGGCATCCTCCGCACCGGAACCGAAAGTGGCGGAAACCGGCCAAATCAGCAAGCCGCCCGCGGATGCCCTGGACAGCGGGACGGTCCCTGATGTCACCGGCCTCGACGGTGTGATGGGCCCCAACGGCAGGATTGTCTTTACCTGGACGAACCCGCAGCCGAAGGACGGCGACACCTACAAATGGCGCCTCACGGACTTCGTGACCCGTGAACCGGGGCCGTATCAGGTGGCGAAGGACACCCGCGCCGAGGTCCAGCCGGCGCCGGGACGCAACATCACCTGCATTGACGTCATGATTGTCAGGTCGGACGGGACCGCGTCCCCCATGGAGGGACCCTCAGGAACCTGCTACACGAAATAGCCAGCGAACCTGACCAACAGCACGCGTTTTGCCCAACGAGGAGGCACGGAAAATGGGGGATCTAGCAATAGATTTCTGTGGTGAATGGTACGAACCGTCCGATGAGGAAATCTTCAATATCGGCCGGGAGGGCGATCTTGAGGTGGACGACAACCCGTACCTGCACCGCCAGTTCCTGCAGGTGGCCCGCTACGACGGCATCTGGTGGCTCAGCAACGTGGGCCGGATGCTGTCCGCCACCGTTGCGGACGGTTCCGGCGGCATGCAGGCGTGGCTGTCCCCGGGCGCCCGCATCCCGCTCGTCTTCAGCCACACGAACATCATTTTCACGGCCGGCCCCACCACCTACGAGTTCGCGGTGCACCTGAAAACGCCGGCCTTCCGACAGCAGGCCCGGGAAGACGACAGCAACGGCGACACCACCATCGGCCCCGTCGTTTTCACGGACTCACAGAAAGCCCTCATCGTGGCGCTGGCCGAGCCCATGCTGCGGCGCGAAGGAACAGGTTTCAGCGCCATCCCGTCGTCGGCGGCGGCTGCCAGGACCCTGGGCTGGGCGCTGACCCGGTTCAACCGCAAACTGGACAACGTCTGCGACAAGCTCGACCGGGTAGGCGTTGCGGGCCTCCGCGGCGGCGGCGGGAAACTGGCCACCAACCGGCGTGCCCGGCTCGTCGAACACGCCGTCACCACCCACCTGGTGACCGTCGAGGATCTGTACCTTTTGGAAAAGATGAGAGGCGTGGACGAAGGATGAGGATCCGGCTGACACTCCGCCGGGACCCGGCTGAAACCAAGGACCTGGCCGTCACGGTGGACGGACTCGCCACCGTGGCGGACATCGCCACGCAACTCTGGGTGGCGGACCCCGAGCGGAAAGGATCCCCGGCGCCGGACAACCTTTCCCTGCGCATCGACGAGGCCTTTGTGGGCGGCGGAATCCGGGGCAACATCCTCACCCGGACCGACAACCTCCTCGAGTCGGGGCTGCGGCCGGGCTCCGTGATCTCGCTGGCTGAGGTCAGCGAGAACTTCAACGCTCCCGGGGCCAATCGCGGGCCCGCTGCGGCAACGTTGCGGATCCTCTCAGGGCCCGACGTCGGGCAGGAGTTTTCGCTGCCCTCCGGCACCAGCTACATCGGCCGGGACCGGGACGTTGACATCCGGCTTTCGGACCCGCTGACCTCCAAGCGACACGCCCGCATCACCGTGGGCGAGGGCGTGGAAATCGTGGACACCAACTCCGCCAACGGCCTGCTCATGGACGGCCTCCCCGTGACCCGGGCAACGCTTAATTCCTCGGACACTGTCACGCTGGGGGAGACCACCGTGACAGTGGTGCCGCTGGGACATAACCATGCGGCAGCGCCGACGTCGCCCCTTGTCGATTTCAACCGCTCGCCGCGGGTTGTTCCCCGCTTCGACGCGCCCAAGCGCGTGCCCCCGGCCGGGCCCAAAAGGCCGGACCATCAGGCGTTCCCGTACATCATGCTGATGGCGCCGCTCCTGCTGGGCGGCGTGATGTTTGCGGTCACCCGGAACATGCTCTCGGTGATCTTCATGATGATGATGCCGCTGTTCATTGTGGGCCACTACGTGGACCACAAGATGCAGTCCAGGCGCCAGCAGAAGGAGCAGCTCAAGCAGTTCCGCGGGTCCATGGCCGCCTTCCGGCAGGACATCACCGAGCTGCAGCACGTGGAACGGGCAGTCCGGCTGCAGGAAGCGCCCTCGGTGAGCGACACCGTGGACGCCATCTACAAACTGGGCCCGCTGCTGTGGACCCACCGTCCGGAGCACCTCGGCTTCCTGGGGCTGCGGTTCGGGCTGGGCACCAGTCCGTCGCGCATCATGTTCGAGGAACCCAACAACAACGACACCGAAGCTGAATACATGCGCGAGATCCAGGACTGCCTCAAGCAGTTCCGGGACATCGAAGGCGTTCCAGTGGTCTCCCAGCTCCGCACCTCAGGGGCCTTCGGCATTGCCGGCGCACGCGGCCTGGTGGACGACGTTGCCCGCGGCATGGTCCTCCAGTTCGTCGGACTGCACTCACCTGCTGAAGCCGTGGTTACAGCCATCACCTCCGCCCAGTCACGCCAGCGCTGGGACTGGCTGCAGTGGCTGCCGCACGTGGGCTCGGGCCACAGCCCCCTCTCCGGTGACCACCTGGCCGCCGGTTCCGCCAGCGGGTCCTCCCTGCTGGCCCGGCTGGAGGACCTGCTCGATGCCCGGGAGGCCTTGGCCCAGCGCCCGGCTCCGGACGCCAGGGGACTGATTGACCCGGTCAAACACGAACTCCCGGCGCCGGTGCTTCCTGCGGTCCTGGTCATCGTTGAGGACGACGCTCCGGTGGACCGCGGCAGGCTGACCCGGCTCGCCGAACGCGGGCCGGACTCCGGCGTCCACGTGATGTGGGTGGCCACGGACATCCAGGCGCTCCCGGCCGCCTGCCGCGACTTCATGGTGGTCGACGGCGGGAACGGCACCACCACCGGCCAGGTCCGGCTGGGCCGGCACACCTATCCGGTCAGCTGCGAAAGCCTCGACGCCGAACTTGCCGCCCAGCTCGCCCGGATGCTGGCGCCGGTGGTGGACGTCGGCAAACCCGTCACGGACGACTCGGACCTGCCGCGCGCGGTGTCCTATGCCACCCTGATCGGCAAGGATTTCCTGGACAACCCGCAGGCCGTGGCTGAGCGCTGGGAAGAAAACAACTCGGTCCATGCCTCTGCCGTGCCCAACCGCAAGGACAACGGAACCCTCCGCGCCCTGGTGGGTTCCAAGGGCATCGAACCCCTGTACCTGGACCTGAAGAACGAGGGCCCGCACGCCCTCGTGGGAGGCACCACCGGTGCCGGCAAGTCCGAATTCCTGCAATCCTGGGTCATGGGCATGGCAGCGGCCTACAGCCCGGACCGGGTCAGCTTCCTCTTCGTGGACTACAAGGGCGGGGCTGCGTTCGCCGACTGCCTGAACCTGCCCCACACAGTTGGCCTGGTCACCGACCTCTCCCAGCACCTGGTCCGCCGCGCCCTGACCTCGCTGCGGGCCGAGCTGCACTACCGGGAACACCTGCTGAACCGGAAGAAAGCCAAGGACCTCCTGGCCCTCCAGCGCGAAGCCGATCCCGATGCCCCGCCGTACCTGGTCATCATCGTTGACGAGTTCGCGGCGCTGGCCACCGAAGTGCCCGAATTCGTTGACGGCGTGGTGGACGTGGCCGCCCGCGGCCGGTCCCTGGGCCTGCACCTCATCCTGGCCACGCAGCGTCCTGCCGGGGTCATCAAGGAAAGCCTGCGCGCCAACACCAACCTCCGGGTGGCCCTGCGCATGGCCGATGAAGACGATGCCACGGACATCCTCGGCGTGCCGGAAGCAGCCTACTTCGACCCCTCCATCCCGGGACGCGGTGCGGCCAAAACCGGACCCGGCCGCATCCAGGGCTTCCAGACCGGCTACGCCGGGGGCTGGACCACGGATAAACCCCAGCGCCCCCAGATCGACATCGTGGAGATGGCCTTCGGGTCCGGGCCCACCTGGGAGGCACCCGCTCCCGCGAAACCCGTGGTGGAAGCTCCGGCCGGACCCAACGACATCGCCAGGATGACCGCCAACATTGTCCGCGCGGCCGAGTCACTGGCCATCCGGCCGCCGCGCAAGCCGTGGCTGGACGAGCTGGCCACCACCTACGACTTCTCCAAGCTGCCGAATCCGCGGACCGACGAGCGGCTGCTGCTGGGTGTGGCGGACGATCCCGCCCGCCAGGAACAGCCCACGGTGTTTTACGAACCGGACAAAGACGGCAACATGGCCATTTACGGCACGGGCGGCTCCGGCAAATCCGCGGCTTTGCGGGGGATCGCCATCGCCGCCGCCGTCACGCCCCGGGGCGGTCCCGTCCACATTTACGGGATTGACTGTGGCTCCTCCGGGCTGAAGATGCTCGACGAACTGCCGCACGTGGGTGAAATCCTCGACGGCGACGACGTGGAGCGCGTAGGCCGCCTGCTGCGGCTGCTCCGGGACATCGCCGACGAACGGTCCGCGCGCTACGCCGATGTCCGGGCGTCCACCATCGTTGAATACCGGACACTGGCGGAGCGCCCGGACGAGAAGCGCATTTTCGTCCTGGTTGACGGCATGTCCGCGTTCCGCGAGACCTATGAGTACAGCAAACTGTCCGCGCTGTGGGACATTTTCCTCCAGCTGGCCACCGACGGCCGCCCCCTCGGAATCCACCTTGTTGTTACCGCTGACCGGCCCAACTCCGTGCCCGCATCGCTGCTGGCCTCAATCCAGCGCCGCCTGGTGCTCCGGCTGTCCTCCGAAGACGACTACCTTTCGATGGATGTACCCAGGGATGTACTCAGTTCCTCCTCGCCGCCGGGCCGCGGGCTGCTGGGCGGCCTCGAGGTGCAGCTGGCCGTCCTCGGCGGGAACTCCAACCTGGCACTCCAGGCACGCGAAGTCCACAAGCTCAGCCAGGCAATGCTGCGCCAGGGACTGGACCAGGCACCAAAGATCCAGCGGCTGCCCGAACAGGTGGACCTGGACCTCCTGCCCGCCGGCAGCCCGGACCTCCCGGTCATCGGTGTCGACGACGAAACGCTGCAGCCCGCCGAAATCATGGCGAAGGGTTCGCTGCTCCTGGCCGGACCTCCGGGCTCAGGACGCACCGTGGCCCTGGTCAGCCTGGCTTATGCGCTGCGCCGGTCCAACCCCGATACGGAACTGGTGTACATCGGCTCGCGCCGGTCCGCCGTGGCGTCACTGCCGCTGTGGAACCGTTCCGTGGTGGGCGCTGATGACCTGTCCGAAATTGTGGAAGACCTGATGGAACATGCCAGTGGAAACCCGGGCAAGGTGGCCATCTTCATCGAGGGTCTGACCGAGTTCACGGACACGGTGGCGGAATCGGGCGTTTCACAGCTCGTGACAGCGTCCATCAAGGCCGACCAGTGGGTCATCGGCGAATCCGAGACGTCAACGTGGTCCTCCGCCTGGTCCCTGGCGCAGCCGTTCAAGTCCGGTCGGCGCGGGCTGCTGATGAACCCCGGTGACATCGAAGGCGACAGCCTGCTCAGCACGTCGCTGGGCCGGGTGAGCCCGCAGTTCATCCCCGGCCGCGGTTACATTGTGGGGCGGGGCAAGGCACGCAAACTCCAGATCGCCCTGCCACCGGAAAACAGGGACTGAGCTCGGCCCGCACCGGACGCCAACCGATCCTTGGATTTGCGGGCCCCGGTGCGGTGTAGAAGACTACCGGCAACACTAGTTCGCCGCGGAGGGGTGCCGCGCGCCAACCGCAAAGGTAACCATGATCCGATGTTCTTCCGTGCCGCGCGGCGTCGCCGCGGTGATGGCGGTGCTGGTACTTACGCTCGGCTGGGCGGCGGCTGCCCCCGCTCAGGCCGACAACGGCGACACCGGCTGCGCGGTGGTCTGCGGGCTTCTTCCCGCCGACCAGAAGCCCCAGCCAACTTCTCCCGGCACCGGGAAGCCCACCGTTCCTCCGTCTGCAACTCCCACCCCCACCCCCGCTCCCACCATCCCGCCGCCTCCACCGGCCCCGCCGGTCCCCGCCGTCCCGGTTGCGCCCGCTCCCGCTCCGGTTACCCCGGTCGCCCCGGAGCCCATGGCTTCTCCGGAGCAGGAAACCCCGACGCCGGAGGCCACCATCAGCGCAATCCCACCCTCCCCCACTTCCGCAAGTCCGTCCGTTGAATCCAACTGGAACACACCGGTCACCAAGTCGGCCAAACCTACGCAGGCGGCCGCAGTGTCCCGGAATGATGGCCCCGGACTGTTCGGGAACGCCGGGCTGCTGCCCATCATGGCGGGCGTGCTGCTGGTGGGAATCGCCGGGCTGGCGTTCGCCTGGTGGGGACGGAACCGGCTCTCCTCGCACTGACGCTTTGCCTTCGTGTGCTGTCCCGGGAGGAACTCCCGTGGTGAGGGCTGCATGGGCAGCGGTGCCCATCGACGGGGTTTGGGGGCCGGGATAGGTTGGGGGCAATGGATCTTCCGGATGAGCCGGGGGCCGCTGGGGATGCCGATCCGGATCGGATCCAATGACTTTATGAGGAGAAACTGATGGCTATTTGGGGCGCAGATGTAGAGCAGCTCAGGACTCTTGGCACGAAGCTGCAGGCCGGTGCTTCCACGATCGAGCAGGAGCGGAGCAACCTGACCCGGCTGCTGGACAGCACCGTGTGGAAGGGCCCGGACGCGGACCACTTCCGCGGCGAGTGGTCCGGGACGCACACGAGTGCGCTGAACCAGGTCATCCAGGCGCTCAAGGATGCCGGCCAGAAGGCCACCAGGAACGCCAATGAGCAGGATCAGGCTTCCCGCTAAACCCGCTTTGCCTGCACGGGGCCCGGACGAACCGTCCGGGCCCCGTCGCGTGTCCGGCCACAAGGCAAGTGTCAGCGCTGTAGGGCAAGATAGGTCTGTGAGCACAGCAACCGGCCCCGCAGAGGCTACAGCCGCCAACAACGAGAATGCGACCGAACCGGAAGCCGTCCCTTCCGGATCAGTCCGCGAAGAGTACGAGAAGCTGGTTGACCTGGTCAGGAAGTACCGCTTCGCCTATTACCAGGAGGACGAACCCCTGGTCTCGGACGCCGAGTTCGACGCACTGTTCCTTCGGCTGGAGGAGATCGAGGCCCTGCATCCCGAACTCGTCGCCAATGACTCCCCAACGCAGGAAGTGGGCGGCGAAGTCTCCGCCGCGTTCGCCGCCGTCGAACACCTGCAACGCATGTACAGCCTCGAAGATGTCTTTTCCCTGGAGGAACTGGAGGCCTGGATCACCAAGGCCGAGGCCAGCATCGTCAAACTCGGTGACACCGCCAGGCCTGCCTGGCTGACGGAACTCAAGATCGATGGCCTCGCCGTGAACCTGCTGTACCGCGACGGCAAACTCGTCCGCGCCGCGACCCGCGGTGACGGGACCACAGGGGAAGACATCACCCACAACGTGCTGACCATCAAGGAAATCCCGCAGGAACTGACCGGTGCCGGTTTCCCGCCCGAGATGGAAGTGCGCGGCGAGGTATTCATCCCGTCCAAGGCCTTTGCAGAGTTCAATGAGGCGCTGATTGAGGCGGGTAAGGCCCCGCTGGCCAACCCCCGGAACGCCGCTGCCGGATCCCTCCGGCAGAAGGACCCGGCGGAAACAGCGAAAAGGCCGCTGCGGATGTTTGTCCACGGACTTGGGGCGCGCGACGGTCTGGAGACCGCCACCCAGTCGGAGACCTACGCCCTGCTGGCGAAGTGGGGCCTGCCCGTCAGCCCGTACTTTGAGGTTCTGGGCAGCCTGCAGGAAGTGCTGGAGTTCATCAAACGCTACGGCGACAAACGGCACAGCCTGATGCACGAAATCGACGGCATTGTGGTCAAGGTGGATGACCTCGCCACCCAGCGCGCCCTCGGCTACACCACCCGTGTGCCGCGGTGGGCCGTTGCGTACAAGTACCCGCCGGAGGAAGTCCACACCAAGCTGCTGGACATCGCGGTGAACGTGGGACGCACCGGGCGCGTGACACCGTACGGCGTGATGGAGCCCGTCAAAGTCGCGGGATCCACGGTGGGGATGGCCACCCTGCACAACCAGGACGTGGTCAAGGCCAAGGGTGTGAAAATCGGCGACATTGTGGTGCTGCGCAAGGCCGGCGACGTTATCCCGGAGATCGTTGGCCCCGTGCTGGCCCTGCGCGACCAGCAGGACCCGCCGGTCCGTGACTTCGTGATGCCCACCGAATGCCCGTCCTGCGGAACCCCCCTCGCCCCGGGCAAGGAGGGGGACGTGGACATTCGCTGCCCCAACGCCAGGTCCTGCCCTGCCCAGCTCCGCGAACGCGTCTTCCACCTGGCCGGCCGCGGCGGGTTCGATATCGAGGCCCTCGGGTGGGAAGCTGCCATCGCACTCACCCAGCCTGCCGAGCCGGAAATCCCGCCGCTCGTTTCCGAGGCCGCCCTGTTCGACCTCAAGCCCGAGGACCTCGCGGGTGTCCGGATCCGGCGGGAAAAACGGTCCAAGGGCGTGCCTACCGGCGAGTTTGAACTGGTCCCGTACTTCTTCAGTAAGGGCACTGCGAAATCCCCGTCGAAGCCCACCGCCACGACGGAGAAGCTCTTCAAGGAGCTTGAAAAGGCCAAGAGCCAGCCGTTGTGGCGGGTACTGGTGGCATTGTCCATCCGCCACGTTGGGCCCCGGGCTTCGCGTGCACTGGCCACCGCCTTTGGCAGCATGGATGCCATCCGCAACGCCTCCGAGGAAGACCTGGCCCACGTGGACGGTGTGGGCCCCACCATTGCTGCCGCGCTCAAGGAATGGTTTGCCGAGGACTGGCACCTGGAGATCCTTGACCGCTGGGCCGCGGCCGGCGTCCGGATGGAGGACGAACGCGACGAATCAACACCCCGGACCCTTGAAGGGCTGACCATTGTCGTCACGGGCTCGCTGCCTGACTTCAGCCGGGACGAGGCGAAGGAAGCGATCCTCACCCGCGGCGGCAAAGCAGCGGGCTCAGTCTCTAAAAACACCAGCTACGTCGTTGCGGGCGAGAACGCCGGCACCAAGCTGGACAAGGCCGAGCAACTCGGCATTCCCGTGTTGGATGAGGACGGTTTCCGGGAACTTCTGGAGAACGGTCCAGCCGCCGCGCCTGAGAGCGCCGCTGACACCGCAACGGCAGACGACGCCACATCCGAATCCCTGGAGGCAACAGAATGAACCACCCCGACTTCGCCTTGGAACTGCTGGCCGTGGCCAGGAAGGCTGCCGCCGCCGGAGCCGAGGTCCTCGCCACGCGCAATGGTGAGGCGCTGGACGTCAGCAATAAGGGGGACGCCGGGGATTGGGTCACCGCTTTCGATGTTGCCGCGGAAAATGCTGTCCGGCAGGAGATCGCCGCTGCCCGGCCCCGGGACATCGTCACGGGGGAGGAGCACGGGACCACCCGGCCGTCCGCGCCCAGCGGGTACCGCTGGTCCATTGACCCTCTGGACGGCACCACTAACTTCATCCGCAACATCGTCTACTACGCCACTTCCGTGGCAGTCGCAGATTCCGACGGCGTATGGCTGGCCGGCGTGGTGAACGCTCCGGCGCTTGGCCGTATCTACTATGCCGCCCGCGGCCACGGCGCGTGGCTGGAAGAGGGCGGCCGGGTCACTTCCCTCCAAGGGCCGGTGGCCGGCCGGGCCGGCCAGATCCTGGCCACCGGATTCAGCTACGATCCGGCAGTCCGCACCGAACAGGCCGCCCTGCTGGGTGAGCTGATGGAGGGATTCGCGGACGTCAGGCGGCTGGGTTCAGCGGCCCTGGACCTTTGCCTCGTGGCGGACGGCACCCACGACGCCTATGGAGAACGCGGGCTGAACGAACACGACTACTCAGCCGGGGCCCTGATCGCAGAGGAAGCCGGC
This sequence comes from Pseudarthrobacter naphthalenicus, assembly GCF_029076445.1. GTDB lineage: Bacteria > Actinomycetota > Actinomycetes > Actinomycetales > Micrococcaceae > Arthrobacter > Arthrobacter naphthalenicus. The sequence continues at coordinate 85,346 of NZ_JARESG010000002.1, read as the reverse complement.
TGCTGGGTGCGGCGTCCGCGCCTGGACAGCCCGCTTGACGGCGGGCCCAGCGACGCGGACAGGCTTGCGGCCTGGACCTGCGCCGGAACGTTGGAGCTGGCCGGGAAGTTTCCACTCTGACCCCTCACCGGCACTAACATTGTCAAGTGCATTCGCAAATAACCATTCGTCCCGCCGTTGAGGCAGACTTTTCCGCCATCGCCCGGATAACCGTGGATTCGTACCTGGCAGCGGGTCATTTCGATAACGCGGACCACCCGTACATGCAGCAGATCCAGGACGTAGCAGCAAGGGCAGCGAAGGCCACCATCTGGGTGGCCGAGCGGGACCGGCAGGTAGTGGGATCCGTGACACTGGCGCTGGCCGGGGAACCGTACGCCGACATTGCACTCGGGGACGAGCTGGAGTTCCGGATGCTCGTGGTGGACCCTGCCGTGCAGCGCAGCGGTGCGGGGCAGGCGATGGTGGAGGCCATCGTGGAGCACACCCGAGGCCTGGACGGTATCAGCGGGGTCGCCCTGACCACCGGCAGGACGTGGGAGAGCGCGCACGGGCTGTACAGGAAGACGGGTTTCCGGCGGGTGCCGGAGCGGGACTGGTTGATTCCGGGCACCGACATAAAGCTGCTGGTTTATCGGCTCGACCTTTAGCCGACCTACAGTGGTGCCGACTCATTTTTCGGCACCGAAAGGCCCACCATGCGCAAAACATTCGGCACTGGCTCCGTCTGGGAACAGACCCTCGGCTACTCCCGGGCCGTCCAGGTGGACAATACCCTTTACATCTCGGCCACAGCTGCCAGCGGTGACGACGGGGTTGTCGGCGAGGACTTTTATACCCAGACCCGGTTCATCCTCCAGAAGCTCGGCACGGTCCTGAAGGATGCGGGCTTCAGCTTCGATGACGTGGTGCAGTCCAAGCTCTACCTGACGGATATCAGCAAGTGGGAAGAGGCCGGCCGTGCCCACGGCGAAGTGTTCGGCGGGATCCGCCCAACCCTGTCCCTGGTGCATGTCCTGCCGTTCCTGGATCCGAAGATGCTGGTCGAGATCGAACTTGGCGCCCAGAAGAGCGCCGAGTAAAGCGGTTATCCACATAGAAGTACAGCCTTCGCGCTGTTGACGGGCTGCTCCGGCGCTAATTCCTGCGCGTGATTTGGCTCGTTGGCAGGCTGAGGCGTGTCTCCGAACACCCCGATTGGGAACCACCCCGCTGGCGGACCTCATTAACGCCAGCGAGAGTCGGCAGGATGACACGTTGGTGCCCAGCTAACTGGCCGCTGCCCTCCTGCCCTGACTGGCTACTGCGCGGGCAGCCCGTAACGGTGCTCGGGCCGGCCGGTGGTCCCGTAGCGGAGCTGGATATCTACGGCGCCGTCGTCTGCCAGCGAGGACAGGTATCGCTGGGCGGTGGCCCGGGAGACGCCAACCCGAGTGGCCACCTCGGCCGCCGAGTACTGCTCCCCGGCAGCTAAAGATTCCAGGACCGCCGCCTCGGTGGCGGACCGCGGCTTGGCAGACGGTGTCACGTCGCCTGGAATCAGCGCCCTCTTGGCCCGCTCCACAGCGCCCTGGTCCACAGACCCGGGCGCTCCGAGCAGTCGACGGTACCGGGCGTAGGAACGCAGCTGCTGCGAGAGCGATTCGGACGTAAAGGGCTTCAGCAAGTACCCTAGGGCGCCGCGGCGAAAAGCCCGGCGAATTGATGCAGCGTCCGAGGCGGCACTGAGAATGATCGTGTCCACATCCAGCTGCTGCAGCAGGTCCAGGCCCGATGCGTCCGGCAGGTAGACGTCCAACAGCACCAGGTCGGGCCGGAGGCTATGGATCGCCTGGAGCGCCAGCGACGCAGTTCCTACCGGCGCCAGGGCCATAAACCCCGCCACAGAGTCGACGTAGGCGGCGTGGAGCTTGGCCACGTGGAAGTCGTCGTCCACGATCAGCACCCTGAAATCCTCAGGCATGGTCATCCTTTTCTGAAGCGTAGATATGGTCCGCAGTCCCGGAACCGGCAGTCCCGGAGCCCGCAGTCCCGGAAAGAGTTCCGTCATTGGCCCCGTTAGTTGGTCTGTCAGCGATGTCCGGTTTAGCTCCGGCGGTTGTGCCTGGCAGGGAGGCCATGAACACAGCTCCGGGGCCACCCGGCATGCCGGTTTCCAGGATTCGGATGTCCCCGCCACGGCGCCTGGCGAGCTTCCGCGCCAAGGCCAAGCCAAGGCCTTGACCTCCACCACGGCGGCCGCCTCCGTCCAGACCAACTTTGTCCAGACCAACTTTGTCCAAACCCCCACCGCCCGGCCGGATCGTCTGCATCGCCGTCGTATAGCCCTCCGTGAACACGATCTCGGCGTCCGTCCCGGAAGCTAGCCCGTCGCCGGAGTCGGCGACAACGATGAGGAGGGTGCCGCCGTCGTCGTGCGGTTCGTCCAGCACCTCCACCTCCACCCACCGGTCAGTGGCGGAACCGGCGACGGCGGCCTCAACCGCGTTGTCGATCAGGTTGCCCAGCACGGTGGTCACGTCCTGCGGCTCCGTGACCTGACCCCGGACGAGGGTTTCGGGTCCGATCCGCAGTGTCACCCCGCGTTCGTCCGCTTCCACGCCCTTGGCCCCCACAAACGCCTGAAGGTAGGGGTCCTGGAGCAGTTCGGCCTGGTCCACCGGGAACTTCAACGGCCCGGTGGCGGCGAGTCCGGCCAGGTACTCGCGGGCCTGCTGATGCTGCCCGATGCTCATCAGGCCGGCGATGGTATGCAGCTGGTTGGCGAACTCGTGGCGCTGGGCGCGCAGGGCCGTGGACATGGTGCCCACGGCGTCGAGCTGGCGGGTGAGCTGCTGCAGTTCCGTACGGTCCCGGAGCATCACCACCCAGCCCAGGTCCTCCTTGCGGTGCAGAGCCTTGCGGGCACTCGCCACCAGGACACGTCCACCGGCCACGAGCTCGATGGCCTCGGCCTCGCCGGCGTCTGCCCTGGTCAGGGCTTTGAGCTGGGCCGGCACGGGTGCATCGGCCCACGGAGTCCCCGCCAGGTCCGGCAGGTCCAGGAGGCGCTGTGCGGCTGCATTGAAGACGCTGATCCTGCCGTCGGCGGCCACGCCGATGACGCCGTCGTCCACCCCCTGCAGGACAGCCACCTGGTCGTGGACCAGGGTGCTGATTTCCTCTGGTTCCAGGCCCATGGTGAGGCGCCGCAGCCGGTGCCGCAGCAGGAACGAGGCCAGCACGCCCGCCAGAAGCGCGCCGGCAGCGGTCAAGGCGACAGGTCCGATGTCCCGTTCCAGGCTCTGCCCGACGGTTTCCATGGAGTAGCCCACGCTGACCTCGCCCACCACGGTGCCGGTGCCGGGTGCATAGACGGGTACCTTCGCACCTGCCGACGGGCCCAGGGTACCGGTGTTTCGGGTGGTGATTTCCTGGCCGCCCAGCGCCTCGGTGGGGTCCGTGCTGACCTTTTCACCCAGCCGCGCCGGATCGGGATGGGCCAGGCGCAGGCCGGTTTCGTCAGTGATGACCACAAACAGCGCGCCGGTCCGGATCCGCGTCGCCTCGGCGGCAGCCATCAGAGGCCCGGCGCGGAGATCGGCCGGCGGGGGAGTGCCCTCCCGCTCGCTGATGGCCAGCACATTGGCCTGCACGGAGGGGTCGGCGGCCACCGCCCGGGCCAGGGTCAGGGCCTGGTTTTCGGCTTCGCGACCCACCCTGTCGTAGGTCAGCCAGGCGTGGACGGCCGTGCTCAGGAGTACCACCAGCAGGACCACGCCGAGCTGCAGGAACAGCGTCTGGGTGGAAAACCGGATCGGCGGCGTGCGCCAGGGACGCGGCATGGTCCTCCTTTCGTGCGTGAGCAGAATGCGCAAAATGCTTGGAATAAGCAGTATGCCAATCAATTGAGCCAAAGCCACAGCCGTGACGGCCGCCACCCTACAGTCTGTAGCACGCGTCACACCGCTGTGCCGCTGTTCACAATGAAGGAGCCGGCCGTGCTGGTATTACTTGGATTCGCAATGATCGCGGTATTCATGGTGCTGATCATGACGAAGAAGCTGACGCCAGTGCTGGCGCTCATCATCGTCCCCACCGTTTTTGGCCTGTTCGCAGGCGCCGGGCTCGGCCTTGGCGACATGGTCATGGACTCGATGAAGTCCATGACCTCAACTGCCGCCCTGCTGATGTTCGCCATTATCTACTTCGGCCTGATGATCGACGTGGGGCTCTTTGACCCGCTGGTCCGCTTCATCCTGCGCAAGCTTGGCAACGACCCCGCCAAGGTCGTCCTGGGCACCGCATTGCTGGCCGCGGCAGTCTCCCTGGACGGCGACGGGTCCACCACGTTCATCCTCACCACCGCCGCCATGTTGCCGATCTACCTCCGGCTGAAGATGAGCCCCGTGGTCCTCACCGTCGTGGCCGGCCTGGCCAACGGCACCATGAACATCGTGCCGTGGGGCGGCCCCACCGCCCGCGCCGCCAGCGCCCTGAAGATCGACGTCAATGACGTCTTCGTTCCCATGATCCCGTCACTCATCGCCGGCCTCGCCGTGGTCCTGGTGTTCGCCTGGGTCCTTGGACTGCAGGAACGCAACCGCCTCCGCGCCACCCAGCCCGAAATCTGGGGAGTGCCGTCCTCGGCCGAACCCTTTACCGCTGAAGAGTTCGACGGCGGCACCTCCGCAGGCGGCAGCGGCAGCTTCCGGAATGGTTCCGTCCGGAATGGTTCCGGCAACGGTGGCTCCGGCCGCGGTCCCGCGCCTGTTCCCGCAACGGGAGGCCCCGCCGTCAGCGGTGCAGCGCACTCCGGTGGTGTGGCCCTGCTGGAACGCACCGAACTCACGGCGGACAGCGACACCGGCATGGCCGGCACGGCCCTGGACCCCAACCGCACCACCCTTCGCCCCAAGCTGTTCTGGTTCAACCTGGCCCTGACGGTGGCTGTCATGGTGGTCCTCGTGGCCAACATCATCCCGCTGCCCTACGTCTTTATGGTGGGCTCGGCCATCGCCTTGCTGGTGAACTTCCCGCACGTCAAGGACCAGGCTGCACAGGTCGTGGCGCACGCTCCCTCCATCGTTGCCGTAGTCAGCATGGTCATGGCTGCCGCAGTCCTGACCGGCGTCCTGAAGGGCACGGGCATGGTTGAAGCCATGTCCGCCTGGCTGGTGCAGATCATCCCGTCCAGCATGGGCCCGCTCATGGCCGTCATCACCGGCCTCCTCAGCATCCCCATGACGTTCTTCATGAGCAATGACGCGTTCTACTTCGGCGTGCTTCCGGTCCTCAGCGAGACGGCTGCGCACTACGGCATCAGCGGCGCCGAGATGGCCCGCGCCTCCATCACCGGGCAGCCGTTCCACATGCAGAGCCCGCTGGTTCCGGCCATCCTGCTCCTGGTCTCGCTTGCCAAAGTTGACCTGGGCGACCACCACAAAAAGGTGCTTTGGCGCGCCGCCGTGGTTTGCCTGGTCATGTTGGCAATCGCAATGCTGACCGGGGCTATCGGTATCGGTTAGTCTTATGCTGCCTGTGGCCGGTCCCCGTGACCGGGACCACGGCACCGAGGTGCCCGTCTGACGCCCGCTGGGGGTCGTCAGACGGGCACTGACGTTTCCCCACTAGACTGGATCGGAAAACAATTCGAACTTGCAGGGGAGATCCATGGCTGCGATCAACCGTGACGACGTTGCGCACCTCGCGCAACTCGCTCACATCGAGATGAGTGCTGAAGAGCTGGACAGGATGGCCGGCGAACTCGCCGTCATCGTTGATTCAGTGAAGTCCGTGAGTGAAGCCGCCGGCGACGACGTCCCGGCAACCTCCCACCCCATCCCGCTGACCAACGTGTTCCGCGAGGACGTCGTGGGCCACACGCTCACGGCCGAACAGGCACTCTCGGGAGCCCCGGACTCCGATCAGAACCGTTTCAAGGTCCCGGCAATCCTGGATGAGGCATAAGCATGACTGACAGCAACGAACTTATCCGCCTCTCCGCGGCCCGGCTGGCTGAAATGCTCCGCGCCGGCGAGGTCACCTCCGTGGAGGTCACGCAGGCATTCCTGGACCGGATCGCGGCGGTCGACGCCGGCGAACGCGGCGTGAACGCCTTCCTGCACGTCAACACGGAAGAGGCACTCGCCGTCGCCGCCGAAGTGGACGCCATCCGTGCCGCCGGCGGTGCCGCGGCCGAGGAACTGCACGAACTCGCCGGTGTGCCCATCGCGGTCAAGGACCTCATCGTCACCATCGGCCAGCCCACCACGGCCGGGTCGAAGATCCTCGAGGGCTGGCACAGCCCCTACGACGCCACGGTCGTCAAGCGCCTCCGCGCCGCGAAGATGCCCATCCTTGGCAAGACCAACCTGGACGAGTTCGCCATGGGGTCCTCCACGGAGCACTCCGCGTTCGGTCCCACCCGCAACCCCTGGGACCTGGACCGGATCCCGGGCGGTTCAGGCGGCGGTTCGGCTGCCGCCGTCGCCGCTTTTGAAGCTCCGCTGGCGCTCGGCACGGACACCGGCGGTTCCATCCGCCAGCCCGGTGCCGTCACGGGCACCGTGGGCGTCAAGCCCACCTACGGCAGCGTCTCCCGCTACGGTGCCATCGCCATGGCCTCCTCCCTGGACCAGATCGGCCCGGTCTCCCGCACGGTGCTGGACTCGGCGCTCCTGCACCAGGTCATCGGCGGGCACGACCCGTTCGATTCCACCTCGCTGCCGGATCCCCTGGACGACCTGGTGGCGGCCGCCCGCACGGGCAACGTCGAGGGCCTGCGCGTGGGCATCATCAAGGAACTGCACGGCGAGGGCTACCAGGCCGGCGTGGAGAACCGCTTCAACGATTCCCTGGAGCTGCTCAAGGAAGCCGGCGCGGAAATTGTTGAGGTCTCCTGCCCCAACTTCCAGTACGCCCTGGGCGCCTACTACCTGATCATGCCGTCGGAGGCTTCCTCCAACCTGGCAAAGTTTGACGGCGTCCGGTACGGCTTGCGCGTCCTCCCCGAGGACGGCCCCATGACCATCGAACGCGTCATGGGAGCCACCCGCGCCGCCGGTTTCGGCGCCGAGGTCAAGCGCCGCATCATCCTGGGCACGTACGCCCTGAGCGCCGGCTACTACGACGCCTACTACGGCTCGGCCCAGAAGGTCCGCACGCTGGTGCAGCGGGACTTTGACGCCGCGTTCGCCCAGGCCGATGTCCTGATTTCGCCCACCGCCCCCACCACGGCGTTCAAGCTCGGCGAGAAGCTCAACGACCCGCTGGCGATGTACCTCAACGACGTCGCCACCATCCCCGCCAACCTCGCCGGCGTACCGGGGCTGACCCTGCCCGGCGGCCTGGCTGATGAGGACGGACTGCCCGTCGGCATCCAGCTCCTGGCCCCGGCCCGCCAGGACGCCCGCCTCTACCGGGTGGGTGCCGTGCTCGAATCGCTGCTGGAAGCGAAGTGGGGCGGCCCGCTGCTGGCGCAGGCCCCCGAGCTGGCCCCTTCCATCGAAACCCAGGAGGCAAAATAATGAGCACTGACGCAACCCTGAGCTTCGAAGAGGCCATGGAGAAGTACGATCCCGTGCTGGGGTTTGAGGTTCACGTGGAGCTGAACACCAAGACCAAGATGTTCTCCTCCGCTCCGAACGTCTTCGGCGACGAGCCGAACACCAACGTCAACGAGGTGGACCTGGGCATGCCCGGCGTCCTGCCGGTGGTGAACAAGACCGCGATCGAGTCCTCCATCAAGATCGGCCTTGCCCTCAACTGCAAGATCGCCGAGTCCTGCACATTCGCCCGGAAGCAGTACTTCTACCCGGACACCCCGAAAAACTTCCAGACGTCCCAGTACGAAGACCCCATCGCGTACGACGGCTACCTGGACATTGAGCTTTCGGACGGCACCATCTTCCGCGTGGACATCGAGCGGGCCCACATGGAAGAGGATGCCGGCAAGCTCACGCACATGGGTGGTTCGGCCGGCCGCATCCAGGGTGCCGACTTCTCGCTGGTGGACTACAACCGCTCGGGTGTGCCGCTGGTGGAGATCGTCACCAAGCCGATCGAAGGCGCCGGCAGCCGGGCCCCGGAACTGGCCAAGGCGTACGTCGCCGCGGTCCGCGAGATCGTCAAGAACCTTGGCGTGTCCGACGCGAAGATGGAACGCGGCAACGTGCGCTGCGACGCCAACGTCTCGCTCCGCCCGCACGGCCGCGAACGCTTCGGCATCCGCTCCGAGACGAAGAACGTCAACTCGCTGCGCGCCGTCGAACACGCCGTCCGCTACGAGATCCAGCGGCACGCCGCCGTCCTGGACTCCGGCGAGCCGGTCATCCAGGAGACGCGCCACTGGCATGAGGACACGCGTACGACGACGTCGGGCCGGGCCAAGTCCGACGCTGACGACTACCGCTACTTCCCGGAGCCGGACCTGGTTCCGATCGTCGCATCCCGTGAGTGGGTGGAGGAACTCCGGGCCACCCTGCCCGAGCCGCCCGCCGCGCGCCGCAAGCGCCTGCAGGCTGACTGGGGCTACTCGGACCTCGAATTCCGCGACGTTGTCAACGCCGGCGTCATGGACGAGATCGAGGAAACCATTGCCGCAGGTGCCTCGGCAACTGTTGCCCGCAAGTGGTGGATGGGCGAGATCGTGGGCCGGGCCAAGAACGCAGACGTCGATCCCGGCCAGCTGGGTGTCCAGCCGGCCACCATCGTGGAGCTGAACAAGCTGGTGGAAGACGGCAAGATCAACAACAAGATGGCCACCGAGGTCCTGGACGGCGTCCTCGCCGGCGAAGGCACCCCGGCGGAAATCGTCGAAAAGCGCGGCCTGGCCGTGGTTTCCGACGACGGCCCCCTGCTGGAAGCCATCGACGCCGCCCTGGCGGCGCAGCCGGACGTCGCGGACAAGATCCGCGGCGGCAAGCTCCAGGCCATCGGTGCGATCGTCGGCGGCGTCATGAAGGCCACCCGCGGCCAGGCCGATGCCGCCCGTGTCCGGGAGCTGATCCTGGAAAAACTGGGCGTGGAGGGCTAAGCACCCGCGATTAACCCAACTGGGTAGCGCCAAGTGTCGTTTTGAACCCTCATAACGGCACTTAGCGCTACCCAGTTGGGCGTTAAGTACTCACTTCCCGGAGGTTGCCCACTACTCGTGCGCAGCGGTGCCTGCCCGTCTTACACTGAAGGCCCAGGGCGCCGCTGCCCTGCGGTGCTGCGGAGGTGCGTCATGTCAGTCCGGGAGCCCATGCGGCTGCGTAAGGCAATGTTGGCCGGCATGGTCGCTTTGGCGTTGACCGGTGCGGGCACGGCGATTGCCTGGTCCGCCGGTGACCCGCCAAGCCCGTCACCAACACCGACACCGTCGGCCTCCGGATCCGCACCGGGAAAGGCACCGGAAACGGCGCCGGGAGCGGCACCGGGACAGCCCGGTGAAGCCCACAAGTCCCAGCGCCCCCAGCAGCTGCACGGCGAAAGCGTGGTGAAGAAAGCTGACGGGACCTTTGAAACGCAGCTGACCCAACGGGGCACCGTGGACTCCGTCAGCTCCACATCGGTGACGGTCAAGAGCGAAGACGGTTTCACTCAGAACTACGCGGTCAACGCAGAAACACAAATCACCATGTTCCCTGCGCCTGCCGCCGACGGATCGCCGTCCAAGGGCGCGGACGGCAAAAAGCTCAAGCCCACAGCCGGGACCATCGCGGATATCGCCGCCGGTGACGCCGTGCGGATCTCGGGTGTGAAGAACGGGGACCGGGCCACGGCAGCGGGGATCGTCAAGGGCGCGCCGGCCCGTGCGGACAAAGGGCTTGGTTTGGGCAAAGGCCATGGCAAGGGCCACGCCAACGGCCGCAAAGCAACCACCAGTAAAAGCTGATCCCCGCCCCAAGTAGGTAGCGCTATGTGTCGTTTTGGGCCCTCAAAACGACACATAGCGCTACTTAGTTGGGGGGCAGGAACGCGCGCCGTCAGTCCTGCTCCACCAGCCCGGTCATGATCGCCTGCAGGGCCTCGCACACCATCACCACCGACCGGCGCTTCAGGTTCTCCGGCCGCGCCAGGATGTCGATCCGCCGCCGCGTGCTGATCCCCTCCAGCGGCCGCAGCACAATACCCGGATTGAGCACCGGCCGGGCCGTGTGCCGCGGCAGCAGGCCCACCACGCCGCCCGCGGCCACCAGCGCCGCCACCGTGGAGTAGTCGTTGATCCGGTGGACGATGTTCAGTTCCCTGCTGGAGACGGCCGCGACGGCGGACAGGACATCCGCGGGGGAGTACCCAGTGTGGCTGGTCACCCATGGTTCGCCCACGACGTCGGCCGCTGTGACCGTCTGCTGCCCGGCGAGGCGGTGGTCCGCCGGGAGGGCGACATCCAGCGGTTCGTGCGCCAGCGGAATGACGGCCACCCGCTCCCGGGGCCAGCGCGGACTGTGGTCCATCCGGTGCGCCAGCACCAGGTCGTAACGTGCGGTCAGCCCGGGGAAGTCCTGCTGCGCCACGTCCTCGTCGGAAAGCTGGACCAGGGGCTTGCCGGGGGCGTCCAGCAGCCGCGCCAGCGGGGCAAACAAGGCCTGGCCCGCGCTGTGGAAGCCGCTGAGTGTCACCGGCGCCACCGGCGAGCCGTGATAGGCGCCGATCGCGGTGCGGGCATCAGCCATGGCGCTGACGACGGCGGCGCCCGCGTCCGCGAGCACCTGACCGGCCTCGGTGAGCACCAGGTTCCGGCCCTCTTTCCGCGTCAGCGGCACCTCCACACCACGCTGGAGCAGGGACAGCTGCTGGGAGACGGCGGAAGGTGTCACCATGAGGGTTTCCGCCACGGCCTTCACGCTGCCCAGGGCGCCGAGTTCACGAAGGATCTCCAGCTGGTGTATTTCCATTCCGCCAGTCTAAGCGTTAGTGAATCCTTCATCGTCGATTGAGAAAATACTGCTTGTGCTAATGCTTTGGAGTGGCTCTAATGAAGGGAGGATTTCCGCCGCGCAGAAGCGGGGCGCCCGCCAACAGTCAGGAAGCCCATGAAGGCCCTCTTCAAGTCCGGCGCCCACGCAGGGTTCGAGCTGGTCGACCGCCCGGAGCCCGCGGCCGGTCCCGATGACGTCAAGATCCGGGTCATGACCACGGGCATCTGCGGCACGGACCTGCACATCCAGTCCTGGGATTCCTGGGCGCAGGGGATGATCAACGCGCCGCTGATCGCCGGCCACGAGTTCTACGGCGAAGTGGTGGAGACGGGCGGGGACGTCCGGGACGTCAAGGTGGGGGACCGGGTGTCCGGCGAGGGCCATGTGGTGTGCGGCATCTGCCGCAACTGCCGGGCGGGCCGCCGGCAGATGTGCATCCACACGGTCAGCGTGGGCGTGCAGCGGGACGGCGCCTTCGCCGAATACGTGGTCATCCCCGAGACCAACGTCTGGGTCCACCATGATCCCTCCGTCACCCCGGAACTGGGTGCGATCTTTGATCCGTTCGGCAACGCCGTGCACACCGCCCTCAGCTTCCCGTTGGTGGGAGAAGACGTGCTCATCACGGGGGCGGGCCCCATCGGGCTCATGGCCATCGCCGTTGCCCGCCACGCCGGAGCGCGCAAGATCGCCATCACCGACGTCTCGCAGCCCCGGCTGGACCTGGCCCGGCAGCTCGGCGTGGACCTCGCCATCGACGTCTCCACCACCCGCGTGCGCGACGCCCAGCGTGAGCTGGGCATGCGTGAAGGGTTCGACATCGGCATGGAAATGTCCGGCCACCCCACGGCGCTGCCTGAGATGATCGACAACATGAACCACGGCGGCCGTATTGCCATGCTGGGGCTGCCCAGCCAGGACATCACCATCGACTGGGGCAAGGTGGTCACGCACATGCTGACCCTCAAGGGCATCTATGGCCGGGAAATGTACGAGACCTGGTACGCCATGAGCGCGATGCTGTCCTCCAATCCGGTTCTGCACGCTGCCATCTCGGCAGTCGTCACGGACCGGCTTCCGGCCCGTGACTGGGAAAAAGGCTTTGAGATTGCCCGCGCCGGCGTCGGCGGAAAAGTTGTCCTCGACTGGACAGAACTCTAAGGAGCATCATGTACACCGCCATCAAAGACCAGCTCCAGGCCGAACTGGACGAGATCCGGACCGCCGGGCTCTTCAAGACCGAACGCAGCATCAATTCTCCGCAGTCCAGCCACGTGACCGCCGGGCAGATTGGCCAGCCCGGCACCGCCGTCCTGAACTTCTGTGCCAACAACTACCTGGGCCTGGCCGATCACCCGGACATCATTGCCGCGGCAAAGGAGGCCATGGACACCCGCGGCTTCGGCATGGCCAGCGTGCGCTTCATCTGCGGCACCCAGGACCTGCACCTGGAACTGGAGGCCAGGGTCTCCGCATTCCTGGGCACCGAGGACACCATCCTGTTCTCCAGCTGCTTTGATGCCAACGGCGGCGTCTTCGAATCCCTCTTCGGACCGGAAGACGCCGTCATCTCCGACGCCCTGAACCACGCCTCGATCATCGACGGCATCCGGCTCTGCAAGGCCCAGCGGTTCCGCTACGCCAATCAGGACATGGCGGACCTCGAGGCCAGGCTCATTGAGGCCACCACGCAGGAGACGCCCGCCCGCCGCAAGATCATCGTCACCGACGGCGTGTTCTCCATGGACGGCTACCTCGCGCCCCTCGAAGCCATCTGCGACCTCGCCGACAAGTACGACGCCCTGGTGATGGTGGACGATTCCCACGCCGTCGGTTTCATGGGTGCCACCGGCGCCGGAACCCCGGAGCACGCGGGCGTGTCGCACCGGGTGGACATCTACACCGGAACGTTCGGCAAGGCGCTCGGTGGCGCGTCCGGCGGCTACGTGTCCGGACGAAGCGAAGTGGTGGCCATGCTGCGCCAGAAGGCCCGGCCGTACCTGTTCTCCAACTCGCTCGCCCCCGCCATCGTTGCCGCCACCATCAAAGCGCTGGACCTGGTGGAAAGCTCGGGTGAACTGCGGACCCGGCTGTTCGGGAATGCGGCCCTGTTCCGGCGCCGGATGACCGAAGAGGGCTTCGATCTCCTGGCCGGCGAACACGCCATTGTCCCGGTCATGTTCGGCGATGCCGTGATGGCAGCCAAGGTGGCGGACCAGATGCTCCAACACGGCGTTTTCGTTACGGCGTTCAGCTTCCCGGTGGTTCCCCGTGGTGCCGCCCGCATCCGCGTCCAGCTCTCGGCTTCGCATTCAGCGGACGACGTCGAAGCGTGCGTGGGTGCCTTCGTCGCCAGCCGTGCGGCTGTCGTGGGATAAACCGTCCCTGCCGCTAACGGAGCAGTAATGGTTAGATGGAGCCATGTCAGCCCATTACGATGTCCTCATAGTTGGCGGCGGTATCGCCGGTCTCTCCCTGGTGTCCGCCCTCGCCGGCAAATGCACTGTTGCCCTGGTGGAAGCGGAACAGGAGCTGGGGTACCACACCTCCTCCCGTTCGGCCCGCCAGCTGATCCCCAGCTACGGCCCCGCGGTGGTGCAGGAATTGACCCGCCGGACGCTCCAGCTGATGGCGGCCCGGGACGCGGAACTGCCCCGTCCGGTTCTGTCGCCGCGCAGCTTTATGCTCATCGGCACCGAGGAATCCGTGCTGGCAGAGGGCAGCGGCCAGATGAAACCCATCACCCACGCCGAGGCGATGGAGCTGTGCCCCGTCCTGGTGCCGGATTCCTTCACTGCTGCCGGCCTGGACTCCGGATCGTTCGGCTGCGATGCCCCTGCCCTGCTTGCAGACCACCGGGCGCGGGCCGAAGCAGCCGGGGCGCACATAATGACCGGTGCCCGCGTGCATTCCGCCCAGCGGCTGGGCTCGGGATGGCAAATCGGCGCCGGTCAGGAAGCTTTCGAAGCTGCTGTCATGGTGAACGCTGCCGGCGCCTGGGCTGACGAGGTCGCGGTGATCAGCGGGGTGGAGAAGCTGGGGCTGCAGCCGTACCGGCGCACCGCGGCGATTGTCGACGTCGAACGCCCCCTTCCCGAGCACAGCCCCATGGTGGCGGCAGCGGATCAGTCGTTCTACTTCCGGCGCGAGGGTCAAGGCGTGCTGATCTCGCCGTCGGAAGCGGTCCCCAGCGGCCCCGAGGACGCACAGCCGCGGCCGGGTGATGTGGAACAGCTGGTTGCGAAGCTCAACCAGGTGACCACGCTTGGGATCAGCGGCGTGCGGAGTGCGTGGACGGGGCTCCGGACCGAGGCGGCGGACGGCATTCCCGTGGCAGGGTTCGACGCCGAGGCCCCCGGGTTCTATTGGCTCGCGGGCCAGAGCGGGTACGGCTTCCAGACGTCCTCGGCAATGGCGGAACTGGCGGCCGCCCAGATTCTGGCCGGGCAAGGCGCCGGGCCGGACGCCGCACCAGGGTCGGGTGCCGGAGCCGGTCCGGAATCCCGGACAGCGGAGGCGCTGGCCGCCACGCGCTGGTCCATCCGGCGCTGAAGAATGGTTGCATGAGCACCCTGATCACCAACATTGCCGAGCTGATGACCCAGGACCTGGAGCACAAGGTCCTGAAAAACGCCGCGATGGTGATCGAGGGGGAGCGGATCGCCTGGCTTGGTGCGGCTGCTGCTGCGCCGGCGGCCGACGACTCCGTGGACGCGGGCGGCCGCGCCGTCCTTCCGGGCTGGGTGGATTCCCACACCCACCTGGTCTTCGCGGGGGACCGGACCGCGGAGTTTGAAGCGCGGATGGCCGGTGAATCCTATTCCGCGGGTGGCATCGCGGTGACGGTGGAGGCCACGCGACGGACCACTGACTTCGACCTCACCAGGCTGGCGCTGGCCCGCGTCGCGGAGGCCGTCGCCCAGGGCACCACGTACCTGGAAACCAAAACCGGCTACGGACTGGACGTTGAGCAGGAGGCGCGCAGCGCGAGGATCGCCTCCACCGTGGCCGATGAGGTGACGTTCCTCGGCGCGCACCTGGTCCCCGCCGGATCCGATGCCGACGCTTACACCGAGCTGGTCTGCGGGCCGATGCTGGACGCCGTCCGTCCTTACGTCCGCTGGGCGGATGTGTTCTGCGAGGAGGGGGCCTTCACCGCGGAACAGTCCCGCCGGGTGTTGGAGGCCTGCCGGTCTGCCGGACTCGGACTCAGGGTGCACGGCAACCAGCTGGGAGTGGGTCCGGGCGTCCAGCTGGCAGCGGAGCTGGGGGCGGCGAGCGTGGACCATGTGAACTATCTGGCTCCCGCTGACGTTACAGCGCTCGCGGACAGCTGGTCGGGCTGGGATCCGGAAACCGGCTCAGGCCGGCGGGGGACCGTCGCCACGTGCCTGCCCGCGTGTGACCTGTCCACCCGGCAGGCGCTGGCTCCCGGGCGTGAGCTGCTGGACGCCGGCGTGCAGGTGGCACTGGCTTCGAACGCCAACCCCGGTACCTCCTACACGAGTTCCATGGCGTTCTGTGTGGCCACTGCCGTGTTGCAGATGCGCCTCAGCGTCCATGAGGCGGTGCGCGCCGCTACCTACGGTGGAGCTCTCGCGCTGCACCGGGAGGCAGGGAACGACGCCGACGGCGAACGCGCGGTGGGATCACTCGCGGTGGGGCATCGGGCGGACCTGCATATGCTGAACGCGCCGTCCGCCACGCATCTTGCCTACCGTCCGGGGATGCCGCTCACCTACGCCGTGTGGCGGGCCGGCGTCCGGGCACGCTAGCCCGACGTTCGGATGGCCCGCGCGGGCGCCCAAAGGCCGGGTGAAAGGCCCGGCGGAAATGACGTTATGTGATTGTTCCTCTCTGATATGATCATCAAACGTCACATTTGGGTGATTGTTTGACGCTGAAAGGCCCCATGACCCGCACCGACCGCTTGACGGCCA
The DNA here is from genome assembly GCF_029076445.1 of Pseudarthrobacter naphthalenicus. Classification (GTDB taxonomy): domain Bacteria; phylum Actinomycetota; class Actinomycetes; order Actinomycetales; family Micrococcaceae; genus Arthrobacter; species Arthrobacter naphthalenicus. The sequence continues at coordinate 69,520 of NZ_JARESG010000002.1, read as the reverse complement.
TCCTGGACATCCTCGCAAAAACCGGCCAGGTGGAGGTGGATGAAATCGTCACCCAGCTCGGCGTCTCGCCGGCCACGGCGCGGCGGGACCTCGACAGCCTGGCCAACCGCCGGCTGCTGACCCGGACCAGGGGCGGAGCCACCATCGGGGCACTGGCCTATGACCTGCCCGGGCGCTACAACCGTGACGATCATGCCGAGGCCAAGGAACAGATCGCCCAGGCAGCCTCGGCCCTGATTTGGCCCGGCGCAGTGATCGGGCTCTGCGGCGGCACCACCAGCACCGCCCTGGCCCAGATCCTGGCAACCCGCGAGGACCTCAATGCTCCCGCCAACCAGCCCACGCTCACGGTGGTCACGAACGCCATCAATATCGCCTCGCAGCTTGCGGTCCGTCCCAACATCAAGGTCATGGTCACCGGCGGCATCCTGAACCCCCGGTCGTATGAGCTCGTGGGTCCCTATACGGACATCATCATGCAGAAGGTGGTCCTGGACATTGCCTTCATTGGCGTGAACGGCATCGATCCCGTGGTGGGGCCAACCAACACCGGCGAAGGCGAAGCCTCGGTCAATGCACTCCTCGCCAGCCGGGCCCGGGTGTCCTATGTGCTGGCAGACTCCTCCAAGGTGGGTGTCCGGGCGTTCGCCACCATGGACGGTTACGAGTTCAGCCGGTTGATCACCGATGCGGGGATCTCCGCCGAGGATAAGGCGGCGTTTGAAGCCAAAGGCACCGAGGTGATAGTCGCCCCGGGCGGGCAACGCTAGTACATCACCGTCGGCGCATCCAGGACGGTCTCGTCCACCCTGCGGTCAACCCACTGGGTGAACGGGAAATCGAGTTCATACTTGCCAAGGTCGGTGCGCACCAAAGTCCGGACCTCGGCGTTGTTGGGATTATTCAGGCTTTCGAAATACTCCACGGACCAGTGGAACCAGCGCATGCAGAACAACCGCATGGTCAGGCCATGGGTCACCAGCAGGGCATTCGGCGCATAGTCGGGCTTGGACCAGTGCCGGTGCAGGGTCTCCATGAAGGATGAAATCCGGTCGTAGACGTCTGAGCCGGATTCACCTTCGCGGAAGCGGTAGAAGAAATGACCGTAGGCGTTCCGCAGTTCCTTCTGGTCCTCAATCTCGTCACTGATCTGGAAATTGGCCCAGTCCTGTTCCCGCAGTCTCGGCTCCTCGATCACGCGCTCCGTCAGGTTGCCCAGGTTCAGCGCCTCCAAGGTCTGATACGCCCGCAGATAGGGCGATACGTAGACACAGACCTGCCGGCCATCCAGTTCCCGGCGGATCCGTTCACCGGCCGCAGCGGCCTGGACCAGGCCCAGGGGCGTCAGCGGGATCCGGTAGTCCGGGATCCGGTTGTAAATGGTGGTATCCACGTTCGCCGCGGACTGGCCGTGCCGGATCATGATGATTTTCCCTGGCTCGCTCATAAGGCCCAAGCATAAGTCCCCACCCCGGACGCTCTCTCACTTAATGCGGGTTTTTGACGAACGCTCTCGCACCGTGGCGCGTCCGGCGAGCCGGGTTGTCAGGAATCAGCAAAGAACCAGTTACGGCAGGCAAGATGGAACCATGTTGGTTCCCTCCCGCCGCCGGTTGCGGTATGAAGTCTGGATTGTGCTGGGGCTTTCCCTGGGCCAGTCAGCCGTTTATTCAGTGGTGCAACTGCTGGACAAAATGTCGCGGGCGCCGCTGGCGGAAGGGACTTCCACCCTGAACCAGTCGCGGAGTTCCCGCGAATACTTTGACCTCACCTACCAGCTGCTGGACATCATCTTCGCCCTGGTGCCCGTGCTGCTTGTCCTCTACTTCCTTACCGATCAGCGGCAGGTGCGCGCGGGCGCGGGGACGGGGACGGGCGCGCAGGGGAGCTCGGCCTTCCAAAAATTGGGGTTCAACTTTGCCCGGCCCGCACGTGACCTGCTCCAGGGCCTGGGGCTGGCGGCGCTCATTGGCATACCGTCGCTGGGGCTTTACGCCGCCGGACGGGCATTGGGCATCACCACGGCCATCATCCCCAGCGCGCTTGATGCCCACTGGTGGACCATCCCCGTCCTGATACTCTCCGCGCTCCGGCATGCGGTGGTGGAGGAGGTCATTGTGGTGGGGTACCTCCTGGACCGCTTCGGCAAGTTCGGCTGGAGCGTTCCGCTGGCGATCATGACCAGTGCCACACTGCGGGGCAGCTACCACCTCTACCAGGGCTTCGGACCGTTCTTTGGCAATCTGGTCATGGGGTTGGTCTTCGGTTGGCTCTACACCAGGACGAAACGGGTGATGCCGCTGGTGGTGGCACACGCACTGTTGGACATCGTCGCTTTCGTGGGCTTCAGCCTCTTCGGCCGGGCCGTGGGGTTGGGCTGAAAGTGATCCGGCCGCCATCGGCGGGTGGCGACATTGGCACCCGCTGATGGCGGCCGAAGATTTGTTCCGGGCGGCACTGCCCGGGTGACCGGAAACCGGTCGGGTGGAGATGATCAGATAGTGACTGCGCCTTTGGCGGTTTCAAAGGTTACGGACAGGATTCCGGGCGTTCCCTTCGGAGCAACCCACTCCACCGCCACGTCCTCCAGCGGCTTCTCAACGGGTTCCCCCAGCCATTCAGTCACACGTTCGGCCGAGCCTGCAATGGTCAGGCAGCTCATCTTGACGTTGCTTTCGTAGGCGTTGGACGGGTGGAGGGCCGGGTCGCCTTCCCATTTGAGCATGTAGGGAACCTGCGGGTCCGCGATGAGGCCCAGGATGCCGATCTGCTTCCAGATCAGCTCGCGGCCGTCGGGGAACTTGCGGTTTCCGTTGACCGCGGCGCGGCCCAGGCGCTGTTCGAAGGGGGCGAGGTCGTCCACTTCGACGCACCAGCCCATCCAACCGCCGCCGGCTTCGGACCTGGCGCGGACGGCCTGCCCAAAGGGAGCCTTGTCCGAAGCAGGGTGGTTCAGGACCTCCACCACTTCCAGGTATTTGTGTCCGGCGAGGGGAATGATCATGTTCCGGGTTCCGAACCGGGGATGAACTCCACCCTTCACGGCTTCAACGCCGAGGGCAGACGAAATACGTTCGGTGGTGGCAGCCAGGCCATCTTGTTCACAGGCGTAAGAGACGTGATCCATGCGCATGCCATCATCTTGGCACTTTGTGATGAGCCTCTCAGCTAAGGGTTGCCTTACTGGGTTTTCCAGGTTTCTTTCGTTCGGCACAAACCTCAACGGAACGCTGAAGAGTGGGCCATCCGACCACCTTCGTCATAATCCTGTTATCGGCTGGGAAGCCTTCCTATGCTGAACGCAACCGAGCACTGCCCCACCTCGTCAAAGGAGCCCCGAATGTCGAACGGATGGTCTTTCGAAACCCGCCAGATCCACGCCGGACAGGAGCCGGACAGCGCCACCGGCGCCCGCGCACTGCCGATCTACCAGACGACGTCGTTCGTGTTTCCCAGCGCGGAAAGCGCCGCCAACCGGTTCGCCCTGGCAGAACTGGCACCGATCTACACCCGCATCGGCAACCCCACGCAGGACGCCGTGGAGCAGCGGATCGCCAGCTTGGAAGGAGGGCTCGGGGCCCTGCTGCTGAGCTCCGGACAGGCGGCGGAAACCTTTGCCATCCTGAACATCGCCGAAGCCGGGGACCACGTGGTGGCCAGCCCGAGCCTTTACGGCGGCACCTATAACCTGCTGGCGCACACCCTGAAGAAGTTCGGCATCTCCGTCACGTTTGTGGCGGACCCGGACAACCTGGAGCAGTGGCGCGATGCCGTGCAGCCGAACACCAAGCTGTTCTTCGCTGAGGTGGTCTCCAACCCGCGCCAGGACGTCCTGGACCTTGAAGGGGTTTCGAAGGCTGCACATGAGGCGGGTGTGCCGCTGATCGTGGACAACACCCTTTCCACGCCATACCTGATCCGCCCGCTGGAGTGGGGCGCGGATATTGTGGTTCACTCCGCCACCAAGTACCTGGGCGGCCACGGCTCCGCCATCGCCGGGGTGATCGTGGACTCAGGCAATTTTGACTTCGGCAAGGACCCGGAGCGGTTCCCCGGATTCAACACCCCGGATCCCACCTACAACGGTCTGGTTTACGCCCGCGATCTTGGTGCGGACGGAGCGCTCGGCGCCAACCTGTCCTACATCCTGAAGGCCCGGGTCCAGCTGCTTCGCGACCTGGGCTCCGCGGTGTCCCCGTTCAACGCCTTCCTCATTGCGCAGGGGCTGGAAACCCTGAGCCTGAGGGTGGAACGGCATGTGGCGAACGCCGTGGAGGTGGCCCGCTGGCTCGAGGCGCGGGACGACGTCGAATCGGTGGCTTACGCGGGCCTCCCGTCCAGCCCCTGGTACCAGCGGGGACTCAAATACGGTCCCAAGGGCACCGGCGCCGTGGTCGGGTTCAACCTGGCAGGCGGGGCTGAGGCAGGCAAACGCTTCGTGGATGCGCTGGAACTCCACTCCCACGTGGCGAACATCGGAGACGTCCGCTCGCTGGTGATCCATCCGGCTTCCACCACACACAGCCAGCTCTCGGCCGAGCAGCAGGCCATCGCCGGTGTCACGCCGGGGCTGGTCCGTCTGTCTGTGGGCATCGAGCACATCGATGACATCATCGCCGACCTCGAAGCCGGATTCCGGGCAGCCAAGGCGGCGGACAAATCCGCCGGACCCGTTTCGGATGCGGCAGGCGGCCATCAGTAACCCGCGCGCGAGTCAATCCGTGAAGTCATAACCGGTCACACGCTTAGCCTTAGCCGGGGCTGTTTCGTACACTCGAACCAGGTCATGAGTGCCAGCGACAGCCCCGGCTTGCTGGCCGGCAACCCTCTTCCGTGGTGGGGTGCCCCGGGTGAAGACCTGGCCAGCCGGTCAATTGACGGCGGGCAAGCGCGTAGAAGAGGTCCATTCCATGACGATCACCATCTCCCGAACGGCCGCTCCCGGAAACGGCGTGGTCCGCTATGCAAACATCGGTGGCCTGGAGCTCGAAGCCGGCGGTTACCTGCCGGACGTCACCCTGGCCTATGAAACGTGGGGCACGCTGAACGCGGACCGCTCCAACGCGGTCCTGATCGAGCACGCCCTGACCGGAAGCACCCACGTGACCCGCGGCGACAGTGACGAGCCCGGCTGGTGGGAGCAGCTGGCCGGACCGGGCGCGCCGGTGGACACGGACCGGTTCTTTGTGGTGTCCATCAACATGGTGGGCGGGTGCTACGGCTCCACCGGCCCGTCGTCCGCCGCTCCGGACGGAAAACCCTGGGGGTCCCGGTTTCCGCTGGTGACCCTGCGGGATTCCACGGCCGCCGAGGCCCGGCTGGCCGATCAGCTGGGCATCCATAGCTGGTTTGCGGTGCTGGGCGGCTCCATGGGCGGGGCCCGCGCCCTGGAATGGGCGGTCACTTTTCCGGAGCGGGTGCAGCGCTGCGCCGTCATCTCGGTGGGGGCCGCGAGCACGGCCGAACAGATCGCCTTCGCCCAGGCCCAAACCCTCGCCATCCGCCAGGACGTCAACTTCAACGACGGCGACTATTACGGCGGCCCGCTCCCTGAGGACGGCCTCGCCCTGGCAAGGCGCATTGCGCACATCACGTACCGTTCCGCAGCGGAATTTGACGGCCGGTTCGGACGCTCAGCACAGGTCCCCGAATCACCGTTCAAGGCCGCGGCGCTGGGGGAGCGCGGCCGCTACCAGGTGGAAAGCTACCTGGACCACCAGGGCCGGAAGCTGGTGAGCAGGTTCGATGCGAACAGTTACATCGCGATCACCGATGCCCTGATGAGCCACGATGTCACCCGCGGGCGGGGTTCCCTGGACGAGGCCCTGGGCCGGGCGACCGCCAGGTTCTTTGTGGCTGCCGTGGACAGCGACCGTCTCTACTTCCCGTCCCAGTCCCACCAGCTGGCGGCAGCGCTGCCCGGGGACGTTGCCGTGCACGTCATCGAAGCCCCCATCGGCCACGACGGCTTCCTCACCGAGATCGGCCAGCTCGGCAGCCAACTGCGGAGCACGTTCCTGGTCTAGCCACGTTCCTGGTCTGGCCGGGACCTAAGCGGTCCGCGCCTTCAGGATTAGCCGTTCATGATGTCGGAGCGGCGCTTCATGTAGTCCTCCATGGCCAGCTCGCCGTTACTGTACTGCTGGTCCAGTTCCGCGAGCTTACGCGCGCGGTAACCCTGCGGGGCCGACGGCGGCGGGGGAGTCGCCGGAGCAGCCGGCGCCTTCGGTGCCTCTCCGTACTGCTGCGGCTGGCCATAGTCCTGCGGCTGACCATAATCCTGGGGCCGGCCGAACTGCTGGGGCTGGCCATAATCCTGTGGCTGACCATACGGCGGGAACTGCTGACCATACGGCGGGAACTGCTGGTTGGCGGGCGGGACCGGCTGCATCGGCGGCAGCGGCTCGCCGGGCGGGAGGGGCTGCGAACTCATGATCTCGCGGTAGCCGCCACTCATGTAGTCCTGCTGTGTGTAGCCGTCGCGGGGCTCCCGGCTTTGCGGACCGGGAAACTGGCCCGGATATTGCCCCGGGTAGCCGCCGGAGAAGCCCTGCCCTTGGTTTCGTTTGTTGACGGACTTCCGGTACATCCGCATCGCCATCGGCACCACGAACGACAGGATGATGATCCAGAAAAACAAGCTGTTCACGGGGTAGCGCCTCTCATATGTGTCCCTCCAGTTTAAGCCCCCGGTTCAGCGGCGCGCCCCGGTGGCGGTGCCCAGCGGGCCTTCACCGGAACCCAGCGGAACCCCCGGGCCGAAGACGGGTCCCGGCGTCGGGCGTTTTGCCGTGATGCCATCCCCGGAGGAGCGGTTACGCAGCCGCCGGACCACCCACGGGACAAAGTATTCGCGGGCCCAGACGAGGTCTCCGCTGCGGGCCTCGCGCCAGGTCCGCGGCGGCAACGGCTTCGGAATGCTCGGTTCGAGGGTGTGGCTGACATTAAGCGACTCAAGCACCATGGCGGCGATGGTGTGGTGGCCCAGGGGCGAAAAGTGCAGCCGGTCCACGTCCCACATTTGCGGGTCGTTGAGCTGTTTCAGGGACCACATGTCCGCGATGACGGCATCATGACGGGCGGCTACGGTCCTCAGGTTCTCGTTGTAGATGGCCACCTTGCTGCGGATCCGGCCGAGGACCGAGGACCCGGTGTCCGGTCCGTTGAACAGCACTACCGTCGCGCCGCCCATCGAGAGGATCTGGACCACGGAATCGAGCTTTTCGGCCAGGGCGTCAGGGTCCCCGCCGGGCCGGATGAGGTCGTTGCCGCCGGCGGAAAGTGTGACCAGGTCCGGCTTGAGCGCCAGGCACGCGGCCAGCTGCTGGTCCACGATTTGCTGCAGGAGCCTGCCACGGACGGCGAGGTTGGCGTAGGCGAAGTCGTCCTGGCCACGGCCCAGTTCCTCGGCCACCCGGTCCGCCCAGCCGCGGTACCCGCCGGGACTTGTTGGCTCGGGATCGCCGATGCCTTCGGTAAAGGAGTCACCCATCGCCACGTAGCGGGTCCAGGGGTGGGTTTGTGTCGCCGGGGGAAGGTTCTGCATGGCTCTTGCTTCAGTCACGGTCCTATCCTGCCCTCTCGTTCTCAAGCTACGCCACCGTAGGTAGTTACCCCTCGGTAACTGTAAGAATGGAAACCATGACTGACGCCCAAGTATTTCCTGCCCCTGTTGTTCTATGGTCCAGGCCCGAGGACCAGCGCTCCGGACGGCCGCTGCTGGTCCTGCTTCACGGCTACGGCGCCAACGAACAGGACCTCCTGAGCCTTGCGGACATGCTGCCGGAGGAATTTGTGGTGGCCTCGCTCAGGGCGCCGCTGCCCACCGGGCCCGGTTTTATGTGGTTCCCGCTGACGGACACCATCGAATACTCCCTGGACGCCGTGAAGAAAGCCGCCGACTACGTGCAGGACTGGATCGACTCCGTCAAGGCCGACCACCCGTCCGTGACGCTGCTCGGCTTCTCCATGGGAATGGCCATGGCCACCACGCTGCTCCGGTACCGGCCCGCGGACTACGCCGCCGTCGTCGGGCTTTCCGGGTTTGTGGTCAATGCGGACGGCGATCCTGCGTTCAGGGACAGCGAACTTGACGGTACCGTCCCCCTGTTCTGGGGCCGCGACCAGCAGGACCCGGTGATCACCCCGGACAAGATCGAATACACCATGGGCTGGGTCCGCGGCCACGTCAAGCTCACCAAAGTGCTGTATACGGGAATGTGGCACGGCATCAACCAGCAGGAAATCGGCCACGTCTCCGAGTTCCTGACGCACGAAGTGCTGAACAAGTAAACACCCCGTAGGGGTACAGCTTTTTCAGGCCTCCGGGGCGACGATCCTGACCGTGCGGCCGTTGACGTTGACGGTGTCGCCGTTGTGCAGTTGGCGGCCGCGGCGTTCATCGATTTCGCCGTTCACCTTAACAAGTCCGCTTTTGATGAGCTCGGCCGCTTCCACGCCGTCTTCCACCAGGCTGGCAAGCTTCAGGAGCTGGCCGAGCCGGATCATGCTGTCACGGATGGGGATCTCTTCGATGTCCTGGTTGCTCATACAGCAATGATGCCTGACGTAAGGTGAATTCAATGACCCACCCCCCACGGCTGCCGCTGCTCGTTGGCCTTCCCCTGGCAGTCGCTGCCGGGCTGGCCATTCCCGTCCAGGGCCGCATCAACGGCGCCCTCGGCGTCCGCTTGGGTGACGGCATCGCCGCGGCCGTGGTGAGCTTCAGCACCGGCCTGATCCTGATCGCCATCATCGCGCTGCTGCTGCCCAGGGGCCGGGCCGGCCTGGCACGGATTATCCCGGCCCTCAGGGAGCGCAGCTTTCCGCGGTACTACGTCCTCGCCGGCGGCGTGGGCGCGTTCTTCGTCTTTGCCCAGTCCACAACCGTTGGCCTGCTCGGGGTGGCCCTGTTCACCGTGGCCACCGTCACCGGACAGACCCTCAGCGGCCTGCTCGTGGACCGGCTCGGGATCGGCCCCGGCGGCAAGCGCGGCATCACCGGCGTGCGCATCATCGGAAGTGTGCTCACCATCATTGCCGTGGCCTGGGCCGTGTCCCCGCGCTTTGGCAACGCCGCCGACGTCGGGCTGCTCCTGCTGCCGCTCATGCTGCCACTGGCGGCGGGATTCCTGATGAGTTTCCAGCAGGCCATGAACGGGACCGCAACCCTGCACTACGGCACGCCGATCGCGGCAACCCTGGTCAACTTCATCGCCGGGGGCCTGCTCCTCTGGATTGTGTGGGGCATCAAAGTCGCCGTGGCGGGCGCCGGGAATCCGCTGCCCGGAGAGTGGTGGTACTACCTTGGCGGGCCCATGGGCTGTATCTTCATCGGGCTGGCTGCCGTGCTGGTCCGCGGGCTGGGCGTTTTGGTGACCGGGCTGGGCATGATCGCGGGGCAGCTGGTGGGTTCGCTGATCCTTGACGTTGTGGTCCCCGCCCCGGGCTCCGTGGTGGCGCTGCCCACCATCCTGGGGACCATCCTGACGCTGGCCGCAATCCTGGTGGCCACCCTGCCCTGGCCCCGCGGTGCATTCCGCCGCTGACGCGCCACCGCGCCACCGCGCCGCAGCGGCCGGTAGGCTAGGACACGCAGTCCTCTGCACCTTGCTTCCAGCACCCGCTTCCTTCGCCCGCCCCGGCCCGCACCCCGCGGGACTTGCACTTCCGTGCATCGGGGCCAGATAACGCGGACCGCACCCAGCGGCCCTGTAGAATTGGAGTTCCACCATGGCACCAAAGTCCGTCCTCGACCAGGTCATTTCCCTCTCCAAACGGAGGGGCTTCGTGTTCCAGGCCGGTGAGATCTACGGCGGTTCGCGTTCGGCCTGGGATTACGGGCCCCTGGGTGCCGAGCTGAAGGAAAACATCAAGCGCCAGTGGTGGCAGTCCATGGTCCGCGGCCGCGAAGACGTGGTGGGCCTGGACTCCTCGGTCATCCTGCCCCGCCAGGTCTGGGAAGCATCCGGCCACGTGGACGTCTTCTCCGATCCGCTGGTGGAGTGCCTTTCCTGCCACAAGCGCTACCGCGCCGACCACCTCGAGGAAGAATACGAGGAAAAGAAGGGCCGCCCTGCCGAGAACGGCCTGAAGGACATTGCCTGCGCCAACTGCGGCACCCGGGGCCAATGGACGGAACCGCAGGAATTCTCCGGCCTTCTGAAGACCTACCTCGGCCCCGTGGCGAGCGAAGAGGGGCTGCACTATCTGCGTCCTGAAACGGCGCAGGGCATTTTTGTGAACTTCAGCAACGTGCTCACCACCTCCCGGAAGAAGCCCCCTTTCGGCATCGGCCAGATCGGCAAGTCCTTCCGGAACGAGATCACCCCGGGCAACTTCATCTTCCGCACCCGCGAGTTCGAACAGATGGAAATGGAATTCTTCGTTGAGCCCGGCACGGACGAAGAGTGGCACCAGTACTGGATGAAGGAGCGCATGTCCTGGTACACCGGGCTGGGCATCCGTGAGGAGAACCTGCGCTTCTTCGAACACCCCCTGGAGAAGCTCAGCCACTACTCCAAGGGCACCACGGACATCGAATACCGCTTCGGGTTCCAGGGCTCCGAGTGGGGCGAGCTGGAAGGCATCGCCAACCGGACGGACTTTGACCTCTCCACGCACTCCAAGGCATCCGGCCAGGACCTGAGCTACTTCAACCAGGCCACCAACGAGCGCTACACCCCTTACGTCATCGAGCCGGCCGCGGGCCTGACCCGGTCCTTCATGGCCTTCCTCGTGGACGCCTACACCGAAGACGAGGCACCCAACGCCAAGGGCGGCGTCGATGTCCGCACCGTCCTGAAGCTTGACCCGCGGCTCGCCCCGGTCAAGGCCGCAGTGCTGCCGCTGAGCCGCAACGAAGACCTGTCCCCGAAGGCCAAGGACCTGGGCGCGCAGCTGCGCAAGAACTGGAACATCGACTTCGACGACGCCGGCGCGATCGGCCGCCGCTACCGCCGCCAGGACGAGATCGGCACGCCGTTCTGCATCACTGTGGACTTCGACACCCTCGAGGACCAGGCCGTGACCATCCGTGAGCGGGACACCATGAGCCAGGAACGCGTGTCCCTGGACAAGGTGGAAGGCTACCTGGCCGCCCGCCTGATCGGGGCCTGATTATGGCGATCGAATACCGGGAATGGCGCGAGGGCGACGACCTGGCGCTGCTGGAGATCTGGGGAGGGCCGGAGACCGAACAGGCGCGCCAGTTCCGCGGCGCCCTCACCGTGTCCTCCACCGGGACGGACGGTACCCCGTGGCGCCGCTGCATTGTGGCTGAGGACGTTATCGACGGCGTCGGGATCCCCGTGGGGGCAGGCGTGGTCTACGAGGCATCCCTGCACCCCGAACGGCTGTGGGCCTATATCGAAGTGGCGCGGGACCACCGCCGCACGGGCATCGGTGCCACCTTGCTGACCATGCTGCGCCGGGAAGTTGAGCAGGCGCCGTCGAGCGTCTTCAAGCTGCGCGGCAAGGTACAGCCCGGAAGCCCCGGGGCCGCATTCGCCGAGGAATTCGGGCTGAGGCCCATCCAGCGCTCACGGCTGGTGGTGGTGGAGCCCGGCGCGCTCAAGCTGCCGGTCTTCCCGGCTAAGAACGGCGGCGGAAGCCTGGCGAACGACGAAAACGCCGGCTCCGACGTCGTAATGGACCTCGCCACCGGTTCGGTGGAGCTCACGGACGTGGTGGGCCGCTACTACACCTCCATCCACGGCTGGGATTCGCCGGGCACGCTGTCGGTGGGGCAGGTGCAGAAGCTCTTCCTGGACGACCTCACCGGCGCCCACGGTGCCATTGTGCTGCGGGCGGAGCCGGAGTCCGCTTTCGGCGCCGGTGTTGTTCCCGGCAAAAAGGGCCGCATCCGCGCCTTCGCCGTGAGCTACGCCGAGCCGGTCCAGGACCCCGCCGCCCCGGCCGGGGAAACCCAGCCGACGGACGTTTTTGTGGGCCACGACCCCCGGCTCGACGCCGACGACGCGGCCGCCGCGGTGCGCGACCTCCTGGCGCTCCTCGCGTATCAGCACCCGGTGATGCTGGAACTGGACGATTCGATGACGGCGCTGCGCGCCGCCGTCGAACCCTTGCTGGAAACCGGAAAAGCGCACCAGCGCGGTGCCGACACGCTGGTCGTCTCAGACTAAGCGTTCCCCGAAAGTAAGTAGCGCCAAGTGTCGTTTTGAACCGTCAAAACGACACTTGGCGCTACTCAGTTATGGGCCTGGCCGCGGGCGGGATCTGCTCAGGAACCGCCGGTCCTGCGCCGCCTGGGCGGCAACGGCAGGAATCCGGACGTCGTCTCCACATACTCCTGGTAGCCGGGCCGGGAGGACATGGCCTTTTCTGCGAGGGGCTTGCCGGTCTTGGCCGTGAGGGTCCAGATCATCAGGGCGGGGGACAGGATGGTAAGGATGCCGGGCCAGGAATCTGCGGCGATGAGGAAAAGGCCCGTCCAGACGGCGGCGTCGCCGAAGTAGTTCGGGTGCCGGGTGTAGCGCCACAAACCGGTGTTGAGCACGGTTCCGCGCCGTACCGGATCCTTCTTGAACCGGGCCAGCTGCCAGTCTCCCACGGCCTCAAACGCGAAACCCGTGAGCCACAGCAGGACACCAAGGACCGCCACCCACCCGAGCGGGCCGGTGGCAAACATCCCCACCTGGAGCGTCAGGGACACAAAGAACATCACTATGCCCTGCGGCAGGTAGACCCGGCGCAGCGCGTAGGCATTCCGTGACCCCGGCGCTGTCTTCAGCAGTTCCCGGTACCGGGGGTCCTCATGCCCGTCCCGGGCCCGCCACCCGATATGGATTCCCAGCCGCAACCCCCACACTGCCGTCAGCAGCACAAGCAGCAGACGCCGGGTATCGTCACCATGCCCGGCTGACAGGAACCAGGAGACCACCGCCACGGCCACAAAACCGGGCCCCCATGCCACGTCCATCACCGAGTGCCTGTGCTGCCGGACCGCGATGGCGAAGGTCACTGCCAGCACGGCAACCACCGCCAGCGCCGTCCAGGGCAGCGAGGCGGCGAAGTCCGGCCAGGGAAAAGGGCTCACAGGCTGACCTGGGTGGCGGAGGCCGGCAGGATACGGTCCAGCGAACCGGACCCCGGATAGGTGAAGCCGATGCGCTCGGCGAATGACTTCATCACAAATCCTGTGGCCAGGGTGTGCCACAGGCGGACGCGCCGGATCATGAAGTGGCCGGCGCCGTTGAGCGAAACGTACTGCATGGAAGCCGCTTTATCCCCGGCACGGCGGGCAAATTTCAGGGACTGCGCCGGGCTGGTCATCCGGTCTCCCGTCCCGTGGACAATCAGGACTTTGCGGCCGGCCACCCGGTCGGCGGGCGTTTCCGGACCGAGCCACGGAGCCAAGGCCACTACGGCTTCGACCTGTGGGTGATCAGCGGCGCAGACGGCGGTGAGGCCGCCCATCGAGTGGCCCACCAGGTACACGGGAACACCGGGGTGCCGTTCGCTGATCAGCCGGAGGGCCCAGCGGGCATCGTGAAGCGCCGACATGGCCTGGCCGTTCCAGCCCCGCACGCTGTTCCGCAGCGACCAGACAGCCAGCCCGTGGTTCTTTCCCGCACGGTGCAGGTGCTTCGCAAAGGGCAGCATCCGCAGGGGGCTCAGCTGCCGCGCTTCCACGGGCTCAAAGCTGTGTGCTTTGCCGCCGTGGAGCACCAACGCCACGCCCCTGGTGGGTCCGGCAGCTTCCAGCACCGTAAGGGACGCCTGCTGCGCGCCCCGGGTTGCCGCCGGCGGGTGGCCTGCGTTGCCTTTGATGCTGCGGTCCGTCATGCGTTGATCCCTCCCGCTTTGTGCCAATTATCAACCTTAAGGTGCCGGACGTAGAGTTCAAGGTATGAGGATTAGCTGCTGATGGGATCCGGTCACTCCCACGCTTCAACAGGTCATTCGGAGCCAACTGCAGATGCGATTGCTGCCCGCCGGAAGGCGAACCGCATCCTGGCCGCGGTCCTGGTGCCACTGACGTTACTGACCCTGGCGGGCATGGCCATGCTGTGGCCGTCAGGGTCCAAGGAAGGCATCTCGCTCGCCAGCCCGTACTCTGCGGCACCGGGAGTGACCTTCGATACCGGCAAGATCCAAAGTGTGGTGGAAGAGAGCTGCATGCAGGGTTCCGCAGCCTCCGGCCCGGCTTCGGATACCACCGGCCAGCCCGCTCCGCAGGGTTCCGAGTGCATGTTCGCGTCCACCCAGCCCGACCAGGGCGGCAGCCCGGTCAAGGTGGTGATCAACCCGGAAGTGGCAAAGTCCCACGGGGTGAAGCCCGGGGACCAGATCAGGTACCTGAACCTATCCAACGCCCAGGGTGCCGCGGCCTCCCAGGGCTCTCCGGCCTACATTTTTGTCGACTTCGTCCGGACACTGCCCATCGTGGTATTGGCACTCCTTTACGCCCTGGTGGTGATCGTTGTGGCGCGCTGGCGCGGGCTGCGGGCACTCCTGGGACTGGTGGGCGCCTACTTTGTCCTGGCAGGGTTCATGCTGCCGGGCCTGGTGGAGGGGAAATCCCCGATCCTGCTGGCCCTTGTGGGGTCCACGGTGATCATGATCGGAGTCCTCTATTTTGCCCACGGCTTCTCCGCCCGGACCTCCACCGCGCTGCTGGGCACGATGTTCGGGCTGGGCATCACCGCGATGCTGGCTGCCTGGGCCACCGACGCCGCCAACCTCGCCGGAGTGGGCAGCCACGATGCCACTACCCTGATCAACACCTCGGCCAATATCTCCATCTCCGGTGTGATCCTGTGCGGACTGATCATTTCGGGCCTGGGCGTTTTGAATGACGTGACCATCACGCAATCGTCCGCCGTCTGGGAACTCTATGAATTGGCGCCGGGCACCGGCGCGCGGAAACTGTTCACCTCGGCCATGCGGATCGGCCGCGATCATATCGCGTCCACGGTGTACACCATCGCGTTCGCCTATGCCGGCGCAGCCCTTCCCATCCTCATCATTGTGATGCTTTACAACCGGCCGCTGGGGGATACGCTGACCAGCGCGGAGCTTTCCGAGGAAGTCATCCGCACGCTCGTCGGGTCCATCGGGCTGGTGCTCGCCATCCCGGTGACCACCCTGATTGCGGTGCTGGTGGTCAAGGCAACGGGCATCCGGCCCGTCGCCCAGGCTGCGGCCCGATCCGGCGAAACGCTGGAACGGCGGGCGCCGGAAATCAACCCGGACGACGTCGAAGATACGGGTGCGCTGGCAGCGGCAGCTGAGGCTCGCCGGTCCCGGCGGGCAACGCTGGAAGGTGCGGAAGCGGGCACGCGGGAAGATCCGGACCCGGCCGCGGTGCCGGAAACCCGCCGGGGCCGCCGGGCGGACCGCGGTTGAGCGGCCGGAACGGTACGCCGGGCGGTCCCGGGGACCGCGGCTGAGCCGGCCCCGGGCCGATTCCCGCCGATTTGCCCGCCTTTGCGACAATGGACAGGTGACTGTTACCGCAACCCCTCCCGCCCCCAAGCTGGAACTCCCGCCCCTGAAGCTGGGCAGCATCACGGTGGACACCCCCGTGATCCTGGCTCCCATGGCGGGCATCACCAACTCCGCCTTCCGCCGTCTGTGCCGTGAATACGGCGGCGGCCTGTACGTGGCGGAGATGGTCACCTCCCGCGCCCTCGTGGAACGCACACCCGAATCGCTGCGGATCATCTCGCACGACGATGACGAAAAAGTCCGCTCCGTCCAGCTCTACGGAGTGGACCCCGTGACGGTGGGCGCCGCTGTCCGGATGCTGGTGGACGAGGACCGGGCCGACCACATCGACCTGAACTTCGGCTGCCCCGTTCCCAAAGTGACCCGGCGCGGCGGCGGTTCGGCGCTGCCCTGGAAGATCGATCTGTTCACCGCAATCGTCCAGACCGCGGTCAAAGAGGCGGCCAAGGGCGGCATCCCGCTCACCATCAAGATGCGCAAGGGCATCGACGATGACCACCTGACGTACCTCGACGCGGGCCGGATTGCCCGTGATGCCGGAGTGGCCGCCGTCGCACTTCACGGCAGGACAGCTGCGCAGTTCTACTCCGGCCAGGCCGACTGGTCTGCAATCGCGCGGCTCCGCGAGGCCCTGCCCGATATTCCGGTCCTGGGCAACGGTGACATCTGGTCCGCCGAGGACGCGGTCCGCATGGTCCGGGAAACCGGAGTGGACGGTGTGGTGGTGGGCCGCGGCTGCCAGGGACGGCCCTGGCTGTTCGGCGACCTGATGGCCGCCTTCGAAGGCAGCGATGTCCGCCACAAGCCTGACCTCCGCAAAGTGGCCGAGAGCGTTTACCGGCACGCCGAGCTGATGGTGGAAACCTTCGGCGATGAGGGCAAAGCGCTGCGTGAAATCCGCAAGCACATCGCCTGGTACTTCAAGGGCTACGTGGTGGGCAGCGAACTCCGCACCAAGCTGGCGCTCGTGACCAGCCTGGAGGTCCTCCGGGAGACCCTTAATCAGCTGGACCTGGATTCGCCGTACCCGGGCGTGGACGCCGAAGGCCCCCGCGGCCGGGCCGGCTCGCCCAAGAAGCCGGCGCTCCCCAAGGATTGGCTGGAATCCCGCGCCTTGAATGACGCGCAGTCCCAGGACATTTCCGCCGCCGAGCTGGATGTCTCCGGTGGCTGAAACCCGCACCACGGCACCTGTCCTGCCTGGCTATGAGTCCCAGGACTCCGCCCGCTGGGTGGAGGAGCCACCCAAAAGCACCTACCGGTCCGACTTTGAGCGTGACCGTGCCCGCGTGCTGCACTCCTCGGCGCTCCGCAGACTGGGCGCCAAAACCCAGGTGGTGGCCCCCGACACCGACGACTTCGTCCGCACCCGCCTGACCCACAGCCTGGAAGTGGCCCAGGTGGGCCGCGAACTCGGCCGCGCCCTGGGCTGCGATCCGGACGTGGTGGACACGGCCTGCCTGAGCCACGACCTGGGGCATCCGCCGTTCGGCCACAATGGCGAGTCAGCCCTCAACGAGGTGGCACACGCGATCGGCGGTTTCGAAGGGAACGCCCAGACCCTGCGCCTGCTCACACGCCTCGAGCCCAAGGTGCTGGCCACGGACGGGCGGCCCGCCGGACTGAACCTGACGCGCGCCAGCCTGGACGCGGCGTCGAAATACCCCTGGTCGGCGCTTGAAGCCCCGGTGATACACGGGCAGCGCACCAGCAAGTTCGGCGCATACGAGGATGACCTCCCTATCTTCAACTGGATCCGCGAGGGTGCCCCCGAACGGCGGACCTGCCTGGAAGCCCAGGTCATGGACCTGGCCGACGACATCTCCTACTCGGTGCACGACGTTGAGGACGCCATTGTGGCCGGCCACTTCCAGCTGCGCTGGATGGACAACCCGGACCACCGCGCCCGGGTGGTGGGCTACGCCAGGCAGTGGTACCTCCCGCACAACGATCCAGCCGCCATCGACGCTGCCCTCGGCCGGCTCGAAGCCACCGACGTGTGGGTCCGGGAAGCCGACGGCAGCCGCAAATCCATGGCCGCCCTGAAGAACATGACCAGCCAGCTGATCGGCCGGTTCTGCCAGCGCGCCCTGGAAACCACGCGCGCCCTCTACGGCCCGGAAAACCTCACACGGTACAACGCCGAGCTGGTGGTCCCGGACGAGACCGTGATGGAGATCGCGGTGATGAAGGGGCTGGCCACCACCTTTGTGATGACCACCGAACACCGCCAGCCCATCTACGAACGCCAGCGCGAAGTCCTGCACGCCCTGGTGACCGCCCTCAATTCCACCGGGGACCGCCACCTGGAGCCGATGTTCGCTGCCGACTGGCGGGACGCGGCGGACGACGCCGCCCGTCTCAGGGTTGTCATTGACCAGGTGGCGTCGCTCACGGACGGTTCGGCGCTGGCCATGTACGAGCGCCTTGTGGGAAGCCTGCCGTCCCTCTGGTAAGCAGGATCTACAGCCAGTCCTAAGCAAATACACAGGAACCGCGAGGAGGATGGAAGCAACGGCGGATTCACTAAGCCGTTTGTAGGAGACGGGAGAAAGTCATGAGCACCCGTAACAGGGGCAAGCGACTGGCCGGCGGGATCACCGCGGCCGTGGCCGTGGGCAGTCTCGCAACGGCCGGTGTCGCCGCAGCAGCCATTTATTCCTCCACACCGTCAGTCGTGGCCAGGTCCGGGTCCGCCCCCGCCCCAACGCCCGGGGTTCCGACCGCGCCGGGCAACTCCTCCCCGTCGGGCCCGCGTTCCTCATCCGGCGGCTACTCCGGCAGCCAGGACGATGACGGCAGCCAAAGCAACAGTCTCCGACGCCCCCGGGGTTTCAGTGGAACCAGCCCGGTCCAACCTGGCAACGGCGGTGTCACTCACGGGCAATCGTCCGGGTCCTGACGTGACGGCCCGGTCCAGGTGGTCGGTATGGGGTCTGGATGCTTGGCTGACCGTAACCGGCGAAGGCATGCTGGCGGAGGCGGAAGCCATTGTCCGTGCCGTAGTGGAGGACGTGGACAAGGCCTGCAGCCGGTTCCGACGTGATTCCGAGCTGATGACGCTTGGTCCCGATGCGGCCGGCGGCGTGAAAATCACCGCAACGTTCCGGTACCTGATGGAACAGGCGCTCGCGGCAGCCCACCTGACAGCGGGCGACGTCGACCCGACCCTCGGTGCCGACCTGGACGCCCTCGGGTACCGGCAGGGGATCGCGAGCGTGCCCGTGCCCAGCGGGAACCCCCTTCCCGCTGCTAGGCCACCGGAACGTAGCTCCGAAAGCCCCCCGGCCCTGCCGCGGGTTCCCGGCTGGACACGCGTCCGCCTGCACGGCAGCATCCTGAGCGTCCCGGCGGATCTGCGCCTGGACCTCGGCGCCACCGCCAAGGCCGCAGCGGCGGACCTGGCCGCCGCACAGGTGCACGCCGCCCTGGGCTGCGGGGTCCTGGTCAGCCTGGGCGGAGACCTGGCGACTGCCGGCCCCGGTCCGCACGTCGCTGGAGATCGGGGACACGCTGGGCACCCGGGGCCGTGGCAGATCCTCGTCCAGGACCTGCCGACGGACCCGGCCGAACACATCGCCCTCGAACCCGGGTTCGCACTCGCCACCTCCAGCACGCAGAAGAGACGCTGGAAGCACGCCGGAACCGACGTTCATCACATCCTTGACCCCCGCTTCGGACTTCCCGCCAAACCCGTGTGGCGCTCAGTCACGGTGGCGGCCCCCACCTGCCTGAAGGCCAACGCGTACAGCACGGCAGCCATCGTCCGCGGGACGGCGGCCCTTGACTGGTTCAGATCTGCCGGCATTCCCGGCCGCTTCGTGGACCAGCAGGGACGGACCCTGATCACCGGCGGCTGGCCGGCCGGGCCTGTCAGTGTAGAGGCGGGTGCGTCCCGTGGATGAAGCCATGTGGGCCTTCGGCCGTGCCAGCGGATTTATTGCGCTGGCCCTGTTCACCGTGTCCGTCCTCCTGGGCATCCTCAACCGGTCAGGCCGGCCCCTGCTGGTGATGCCGCGGTTCTCCATCAGCCTGCTCCACCGGAACATCGCACTGCTGTCCGCGGTGTTCCTCGGACTGCACGTCGGGTCGCTGCTGCTGGACTCCTATGCAAAGCTGCGCCCGGTGGATGTCCTGGTTCCGTTCCTGGGCTCGTTCCGGCCGTTCTGGCAGGGCCTCGGGACGGTGGCGCTGGACCTGGCGGCCGCCGTGATCGTTACCGCCCTGCTGCGCCGCCGGATTGGTCAACGCGCCTTCAAAGCGGTCCATTGGCTGAGCTACGGCGTCTGGCCGGTGGCGCTGGCCCACGCCATCGGAAACGGAACCGATGTGGGCAGCCCGTGGTTCTTCTTCATCGCGGCAGCCTCAGCACTCGCCGTCGGGGGAGCCCTGGTGTGGCGCCTTTCCGCAACGTTCCTTGAAACCTCCAGGGCCCGTGAAGGAAACCTCCGGTGAACGCGCACCCGGACGTTGTGGCCCAGCCGGTCCCGCCGGCAGCCGTGCAGCTGTCACGTCTCCTGGCCGCCGCCCCGGACCCGTCGCTGAACCGGCACCTGGAGACGTTCGGATCCCTGGACTTCGGCGCTGATACCGAGGGGTTTCTGCAGGAGCTGGAGGCCTCGAAACTCACCGGCCGCGGCGGGGCCGCCTTCGAAACCTGGCGGAAAGCCATGGCCGCAGCCCGGTCCGGGAGGAAGGGACTGTTCCCTGCCCGGCCGGTGGTCATTGCCAACGGCGCTGAGGGAGAACCGCTCAGCTTCAAGGACCGGACGCTGCTCGCCTACGCGCCCCACTTGGTGATTGACGGCCTGCTTGCCCTGACCCGGGCCCTGGGCGGCACGCAGATGTACCTCTACGTGCCGGCCGGCAGCATCCCCGGCGTGCGCCACGCCATCGCGGAGCATCCGGGTGCCGCCCGGATTGAGACCGTGGCAGCGCCGGCCACCTTTATTGCCGGCGAGGCCAGCGCCGTCGTCAACAGGATCGCCACCGGCTCTGCGTTGCCGGTGGACCAGCGGCGCCGGCTCAGTGAGGCCGGGCTTAACGGGCGTCCCACCCTGGTCATCAATGTTGAAACCCTGGCGCAGGTGGCCCTGATCGGCAGATACGGCGCCCGGTGGTTCCGGGAGGCGGGCACCTCCTCAGATCCGGGCACCCGGCTCGTGTCAGTGTCCGGTCCGCCCCCCGTGCAGGACGTTGTCCTGGAAGTGCCGGGCGGTGCCAGCCTCGTCGATGTCCTCGCCGCGGCGGGCATGGAACCGGCGTCCGTGTCCGCGGTGCTGGTGGGCGGGTACCACGGCCGGTGGATCAGGCCGGGCCCCTATCAGCTGTCGCCCGGAGGCCCGGCAGGACAGACGGTCAGGCCCGGCGCCGGGGTGGTCCACGCCCTGGGCCTGGGCACCTGCGGGGTGCAGGTGACGGCTCGGATCCTCGCCTACCTTGCCGGTGAGTCCGCCCGGCAGTGCGGGCCCTGCATGTTCGGGCTGCCGGCCATGGCCTCGGTCCTGAACCGGATCGCCGCCGGCGAGCGGAATCCCAGGCTTCCCGGCGAACTGGACCGGCTGGCCAAGCTGGTTGCCGGCAGAGGCGCGTGCCGGCACCCGGACGGCACCGCGGGACTTGTGGCCAGCGCGCTGGAGGTTTTTGACGAGGACGTCCGGGCGCACCTGGGCGGCCGTTGCCTCGCCGCCGGCGGGAGGCCGGCATGAGCGCTTCCCTGCACATTGACTGGACCAGATGCGACGGGCGCGGGCTCTGCACCGAACTGCTCGCCGGCGTGCTGGACAGGGACGACTGGGGGTACCCCGTGGCACGCGGCAGGGTGGGCCCGGACCGCACGGACGTTCCCCTGGCTGACGCCGACCTCGAGGCGGCGCGCGACGCCGTCGCCCTCTGTCCCGTCCTGGCCCTGACCCTGCAGCAGGACACCGGGCGCGAGGGTGCGTCCGGACCCCGGCAGCGCGGGCGCCGATAGTCGCGCCATGGTCCCCGATTTGGTCCGGGGACTAGGATGGCTCTGTGGCTGGCCTGATCAAACGTGAAGATATTGACGAAGTACGCCAGCGCACGGACATCAAGGAAGTCGTGGACGGATACGTCACGCTCAAGGGTGCCGGGCTGGGAACCTACAAGGGCCTGTGCCCTTTCCACGACGAGCGCTCGCCGTCATTTACGGTCCGGCCGCAGGTGGGCAGGTACCACTGCTTCGGCTGCGGCGAAGACGGCGATGTCATCGCCTTCGTCCAGAAACAGGACCACACGTCCTTCCACGAGGCCGTGGAAAAGCTGGCATCCCGTATCGGTTACGAGCTCCGCTACGAGGACGGCGGAACCGGGCCGAGCCGCGAAGAGGTGGGCAAGCGGCAGCGCCTCCTGGATGCCCACAAAATCGCCGATGAGTTCTTCCGCGCCCAGCTGCTGACCCCGGGCGCCGCTGAGGGGCGGAATTTCCTCTATAGCCGCGGTTTTGACCGCGCGGCCTCGGAGCAGTTCGGCGTCGGCTACGCACCGCAGGGCTGGGATGCCCTGCTGAAGCACCTGCGCGGGCGCGGCTTCACGGACGCTGAGTTGAAACTGACGGGAATGTTCTCCGAAGGCAACCGCGGAATCTACGATCGCTTCCGGGGCCGGCTGATCTGGCCCATCCGCGACATCTCCGGGGACACCATCGGCTTCGGCGCCAGGAAACTCTACGAGGATGACCAGGGGCCCAAGTACCTCAACACCCCCGAAACCACGCTTTACAAGAAGTCACAGGTCCTCTACGGGATCGATCTTGCCAAGAAGCACGTCGCCAAGGACCGGCAGCTGGTGGTGGTGGAGGGCTACACGGACGTGATGGCCTGCCACCTGGCAGGAATCCCGACGGCGGTGGCCACCTGCGGAACCGCATTCGGCACCGAGCACATCAAGATCGCCCGGCGCCTCCTGTCCGACGACGGCACCGGCGGCGAGGTCATCTTCACCTTCGACGGGGACGCCGCGGGGCAGAAGGCTGCGCTGCGCGCCTTCGAGGAGGATCAGCGCTTCGTGGCGCAGAACTATGTGGCCGTGGACCCCACCGGCGCCGACCCCTGTGATCTCCGCCAGACCAAGGGCGATGAGGCTGTCAGGGACCTGATCAACAGCCGGCGCCCACTTTTTGAATTCGCCATCAAAGCCACCCTGAAGCGCCACAACCTGGACACGGTGGAGGGCCGCGTGGCGGCGCTCCGCGAAGCTGCACCGGTGGTGGGGCAGATCCGTGATGCCGCCATCCGGCCCGGTTACGCCCGCCAACTGGCAGGCTGGCTGGGGATGCCCGTGGAAGAGGTCAGCCGGGCCGTCGCCGTTGCCATGAAACGTGAAGGCGGCGCGGCTGCGTCGCCGGGCGCACCATCCGGAGCCTCCGCTGCGGCGCGCGGCACCCAACCGGGAGGTCCCGGCGTGGCTGCCGGGGCGGCGTCGGGCGCTGTCCCTTCCTTCCACCGCCCCGATCCGCGTGATCCGGTGGCGTCCATGGAGCGGCAGGCGCTGGAAGTGGCACTCCAGGAGCCGGCGCTGCTGGGCGGGGGCATCTGGGAGCGTTTCTCGGCCGCGCGGTTCGTGACGCCCGCCTTCCAGGCTGTGCACGATGCCATGCGTGCCTCGGGCCCCGGACTGATCGGCGAACCGCTCCGCTGGGTGGAGCAGGTGATGCACGAGGTGCCCGAACCGCTGCGTCCGCTGGTGTCTGAACTTGCCGTGGTGCCGCTGCCCGCCAGCACCGCCGAAGCTGTCCAGAAGTACTGCAGGGATATCCTGGCGCGGTTGTTCGAGCTGCAGATCACCAGGGTCAAGGCGGACAAGATGGGCCAGCTGCAGCGGCTGGACCCGGCGGCCAGTCCGGACGAGTTCCAGCGGCTCAACCGGGAGTTGATGATGCTCGAAATGGAGCGTCGCGCCTTGCGCTCGGACGCTTAGCTCCGGCCCTTGTGTTCCCGGCTGCTGCCGGTCCGGTTCCCGATTTCGCTTCCAGCAGCGGTGTTTGCTAGGCTGATACCCGCTTCATTCCTCCTTAGCTCAATTGGCAGAGCATTCGACTGTTAATCGAAGGGTTGCTGGTTCAAGTCCAGCAGGAGGAGCGCACAATCCCCGTTCCGGATCTCCGGGACGGGGATTTTTTTATACCAGGGGAGGGTATTCCGTCCTGTCCGGGAGCCGATTTCACATTGGCGCGAAACCTTTGCTAAGGTCGTACCTGCTTCATTCCTCCTTAGCTCAATTGGCAGAGCATTCGACTGTTAATCGAAGGGTTGCTGGTTCAAGTCCAGCAGGAGGAGCCAGCACACAGCAAATCCCCGTTCTCCTCGTGAGGACGGGGATTTGCTGCTTTCAGACGAAGTCCATTTCCACCTGCAGGAAGCGTTCGGCTTCCGCAATCGCGGCCTGGAAGGCCTCCTGCTCGGTGGGTGACTTGCGGGGTTCGCGGGGGTGCCATTCGTGCGGCGCTGAGTGGACACGGACAAAGCCCGTGCCCGGGGGCGCGTAAAAGATGCCAAAGCGCTGCACCGGCCATTCAGGGGAGGTCTCCGGGGCCACCAGGAGGGCTGCGCTGAAGGCGGGGTTGAACCATTGGGCGATGGGCCGGCGCCGGTCTTCCGTGAAAAGACCAGCGGCATAGAGGGCTGCGGACTGCTGGCCGGTCTGGGCGCACAGCCGGTCCCACCACAGTGGCAGGATGCCGGAGTCGCAACGTTGCCATGTGGCCGGGAGCGGCGAGGGGGACTGCCAGCTGGGCACGGAATTATTTTATCGCGGGAGTGCGCGCCACGGCAGGTGCTGACCCCGGCGCCGTTGCGGCTGGTTCCTGCTGTCAGCGGCGGTTCCAGGGGCCCGGGTTGACGCGGTACAGCAGCGCGGAGCCTGCCAGCGCCCCCAGGATGATGCCCATGGCACCGTTGCCCATGACCCGCCCCACGAAGTAGCCGGCGACGGCGCCCAGTACCGCCCCGAGGAACAGGCCGCGGGGGTTGCGGTGCGGTCTGCGCTTCACCGGATCGCCCCGCTTCACCGGATCGCCCGTTTCGCTTGGATCGCCCGCTTCACTTGGATCGCCCTGTTCACTGGATCGCCGGCACGGTCCGGGGCCTGACGATCAGCCAGAGGCCGGCGATGGCCGCCAGGATGCATGCAGCCTGGACGGCGCCCATGGGCGCGGCGCTGGTGATGCCCAGCCAGCCCACCACCGGCGAGATCAGGCCCGCCGTCATGAAAGTGGCCGCGCCCAGAAGCGAAGCCGCCGTCCCGGCCTGCGCGCCGTGGCTGGCCAGGGCCAGGACCTGCACGCAGGGGAAGGTGAAACCGGTGCCCAGGATGTAGAACCAGAGCGGTACAAGCACGCCCCACAGTCCCAGGCCCGCCTGATCGAAAATCACGATCAGCAAGGCCATGAGGAACATCCAGGCTGTGGAGCCGGCAACGATCCATTGCGGCGGGACGCGCCGGATGAGCCGTGAACTGATCTGGACGCCGGCCACGATGCCCAGGGAGTTGATGCCGAAGAGCAGGCCGTACTGCTGCGGCGAAAACCCAAAAATATCCTGGAACAGGAAGGGTGAGGCAGACAGGTACGTAAAGAGCCCGGCGAAGTTCATCCCGCCCACCACCAGCAACCCCACGAAGATCCGGTCCGTGAAGAGGGACTTGTAGCGCTGCCGGGCGGTCATGCCTGACTGGCCCCGCTTCTCCGGCGGCAGCGTTTCGCGGACCAGCACAAGGGACGCCACAATCACCAGGGCCCCGTAGCAGGCCAGGAACACAAAGATCCCGGGCCAGGGCATCACTAGGAGGAGCTGGGAGCCGATGACCGGAGCAAGGATCGGAGCCAGTCCATTCACCAGGGCCATGCGGGAGAACATCTTCACCATGGCGTAGCCGGAGAACAGGTCCCGCACCATGGCCAGCGCCACGACGCCACCGCCGGCGGCACCCACCCCCATCAGCACGCGGAAGAGCCCCAGGGTGGCGATGTCCGTGGACATTGCCGCCCCAATGGAGGAGGCAATGTGAAGGGCCGTGGCAAGGATCAGCGGCAGCCGCCTGCCGAACTTATCGCTGAAAGGTCCCACGATGAGCTGGCCCAGGGCAAAGCCGATGGTGGTCCCTGCCAGGGTCAGCTGGACCTGCGCCTCGGTGACTCCAAGGCTGGCCTCAAGGTCGGGGAACGCCGGCAGGTACAGATCGATGGTGAACGGTCCCAAGGCGGTGAGGGCACCGAGGAGCAGGATGTACAGCAGCCTCTGCCGGCGGCTCAGGGCGTCGCCCGGATTGGGGTGAGTGGTCACGGAGACCAATCCTAGGCGTGCGGGGTTCCTGTTTACCGTGGGACCGGCGCGCCGTTCCGGGTGTGGCAGGCGCGCCGTGAGGCCGGAGGGGGAAGTCTGGCCGGAAGCTGAATGGTAGTTTTGGGGGCGGGACCATGCCTGTGCACGCTCCCGCAGAACACGGAAGCCGAATCGACCATCCAACATGTAAGGCGGGAACCGATGAGCGGACGACACACCGGGCGCACCAGCCAGGGACTGCGCATCACCGCGCTGCCCAAAACGCTGAAACTACTTTTTCGCCTCGCGCCCCGCCAACTCAACGACGAAATCGCCTTCCTCAAGGTCGAACTCAAACGCAAGGGCATCCAGGTAGGGGTAGCGGCAGCATTCCTCGCCGTCGCCCTCGTTTTTGTGGCCTTCCTGGTGGTGGGCCTCATCGTGGCGGCCATCATGGGCCTTGCCACCATCATGCCGGCCTGGCTCGCGGCCCTGCTGGTCTGCGCGCTGTTCCTGATCATCGCCCTCATCGGGGCACTGATCGGCGTGCGCAAACTTAAGAAGGCCATGCCCCTGATGCCCGAGGAAACCATCCGGGGAATCAAATACGATCTGGGGATCGCCAAAGAAGGCTCGGACTTCAACGCTGCCCTGCTTGATCCGGCGAGTCCCGAGGCCAAGGCCGCAAAGGCTGCCAAGGATGAGGCCGCTGCCAAAGCCAAGGCGGAGAAGGAAGCCAAGGCCGAAGCCCAGAAGGTTGAGTTCCCGCACGCTTCCGAGCCGGAGCTTCACCGCCGGCTGGAACAGCGGCGGCGCCACATCGCCGAGGTCCGGGACGAACTCGACAGCGAGCTGGACGTCAAACCCCAGGTGAACTTCCTGGTAGATACCGCGAAAACAAAACTGGGCGAGGGCAAGGCCGTGCTGGCACAAGGCACCAACGCCGCCGGCCAAAAATTCTCAGCACTGGCAGAGTCCACGGAAGGCGCGAACGTCCGGTGGACGCCACTGGCGGTGCTGGCGGCCTCAGCCACCGTTTTTGTGGTCCTGCTGCGCCGGTTGCTCCGGAATCCGTAACGGCCTGCAACATCCACGCTGTGCCTTGGTTCCACGTTCAGGCTGTTTTATAAGGAGGGGAGCGGAGTGAGGTTCATCGGCGCTGGTGCGCGTTCCGACCGCCCCCAGGTCGACCACGACCGCGTTTTCACCGTCCCCAACGCCCTGACGGTGCTTCGCTTCATGGGTGTTCCGCTTTTCATCTGGCTGGTCCTTGCGGAGCAGGAGTACGGCGTCGCCGTTGTTGTCCTGGCCGTGATGGCTGGTTCGGACTGGATTGACGGCTACGTCGCACGCCGTTTTGACCAGGCCTCCAAATTGGGCCGTGTGATCGATCCCCTCGCTGACCGGCTGGCCCTGATTGCGGTGGCAATCACCCTGGTCATCGCCGGCGTCGTCCATTGGCTCTACCTGGCTGCGCTCCTGGTGCCCGACGCCGTGCTCCTGGCACTGACCCTCTTCTTTTTTCATGGCCACCCGGACCTGCCCGTGAGCCGGATCGGCAAAGTCCGCACCGGGCTCCTGCTGCTCGGCACACCCCTGCTGGTCCTGTCGCGGCTGGATTCCCCATTCGGCGGCCCACTGCTGGTAGCAGCGTGGATTGTCCTGGGCCTCGGCCTGGCCGGGCACTGGATTGCCGCCTACAACTACTTCTGGGCCATTCTGCGCAAAGGCCGCATGCAGTCGCATCACCCGGGCGAAGAGCACGACGGCGGTAGCGCCTGATGGTGTGGGTGGCGGTTCTGCTGGCGGTGCTCGGGGCGTTCTGCCTTGCCTTGGGGGCGCAGAAGCAGGGCAGTGCGGTGAAAGCCGATACCGGAGGCCTGGCACTGAGTTCAACCGGCTTCCTCCGCCTGCTGCGTAATCCGCGGTGGGTACTCGGGCTGCTCCTTCTCTGCCTCGGCATGGCAATGAACGCAGTGGCTCTGGTGTCGGCCCCGCTGACGGTGGTGCAGCCCATCGGCGCCATCGCCCTGGTCATCACCACCGTGGTGAATGCGCGGGACCAGGACATCACCATTAACCGGGCCACCATGGTGTCCATTGCCGCCTGCGTGACCGGGTCGGCGATGTTTGTCCTTCTGGCCGTGAATGTGACGCAGGAGAACCACCACGTAAATCCGGAGGACGAGCTGACCATAGTGCTGCTGCTCGCCTTGGCCGTGGGCGTGTTCGGAACCCTGGCAGCCATGTTCCGGCACCGGATGAGCGCCTTTGTGTACATCCTCGGCGCCGGCGTGCTTTTCGGCTTTGTTGCTGTCCTGACACGTATCATCGGCAAACATCTGCTGGACCCGAACGGACTGTTCCTGCTCAATGTCCAGTGGTACTCGGTGGTGGCCATTGTCGCAGCGGGCGGCCTGGGTTCCTGGTTTGTCCAAAGCGCATATTCGGGCGGCCCGCCGGATCTGGTCATTGCCGGCCTGACAGTTGTGGATCCCATGGTGGGCATTGCTATCGGCATCGTGATCCTCGGCGAATTGCGCCCTGACGTCCACGCCGTGATGGCGATTGCCATGGCTACCGCAGCTTCGCTTGCTATCGTGGGGGTGATCGCCCTCTCCAGGCACCACCCCGAGGTCACCAAACGCAGGAAGGATGCCCGGAAGGCGGCGGGCAGGGCGTCCCACTAGCCTGGATGCCCTCAGAGCCCATTTTCAACGCCAGACATTTCCATCCGCCGATCTTCTTCCCACCCGTTCTTACCCCGCCGATTCCTACCCAGCCGTTTCCCACCCTGCCGTTTCCTACCCTGCCGTTTCCTACCCCGCCGATTCAAAGCGGCCCCGCGCTCCGGCGCCGGCGGCCACCCGGTGCATTCAGCGTCAGCTGCGCACCGTGACCTTCAGGAGCTCCTCACGTGACAACGCCCGCAGACCAGCGTCCCCTGACCATCCTGATAGCCGCGGACACGTATCCGCCTCATGTGAATGGGGCCGCCCAGTTCAGCTACCGCCTGGCGAAGGGCATGACCGCCCGCGGCCACAACGTCAACGTGCTTGCCTGCCGCGCCGATAATGGCCCGAGCTTCACAGAGTTCCGTTCCGAGGCCACTGTGCACCGGCTTCACTCCCACGGCGTTTTCACGCATGAGTACTTCCGTATCTGTCTTCCGTGGGAGATCAAGAAGGAGATCAGCCTTCTCTTCGACCGGATCAACCCTGATGTGGTGCATATCCAGAGCCACTACATGATTGGCGAGCACGTCCTGTACGAAGCTGTGAAGCGGGGCATCAGGATCGTGGCCACCAACCACTTCATGCCGGAGAACCTGAACCCTTTCCTGCCGTTCCCGCAGTGGCTCAAGGACATCATCGGCAAGATCTCCTGGAAGGACATGGGCAAGGTCATGGGGCAGGCTGACGTCGTCACGACGCCGACACCGCTGGCTGCCAAGGCCATGCACCAGCACGCCTTCCTCCGCAAGGTGTTGCCCCTGTCCAACGGCATTGACTCCGCCGCCTATGAGCTGCATCGCGGTGAGGTCATCGAACCGCATGCCAACCCGACAGTGGTCTTTGTGGGCCGGTTGGCGGAGGAGAAGCACATTGACGTCCTGATCAACGCCGTGTCCAAGACTCCGCCGGAGCTTAACGTCCATCTGGAGATCGTTGGCGGCGGTGAAGTCCGCCCGGCCCTCGAAGCGCAAGCCAAACGGCTGGGCCTCGAGAACCGGGTCAGGTTCCTCGGCCTGGCCAGTGACGAGGAACTCCGCGAAACGTATATCAAGGCCGACCTCTTCTGCATGCCGGGTACCGCCGAGCTGCAGTCCCTGGTGACACTTGAAGCCATGTCCGCCTCTACGCCCGTAGTGCTGGCGGATGCCATGGCACTTCCACATTTGGTGCGCGACGGCGAGAACGGTTACCTGTTCACTCCCAACGACAGTGACGATCTGGCGAAGAAGATCACCCGTATCCTGGAGCTGCCTGCCGAGGAGCGCGCCGCCATGGGCCAGGCCAGCCGGCGGATGGTGGAACCGCACAGCCTCGAGGGCACCCTGCAAACCTTTGAGGACCTGTACCGCGGCGCCAGCTTCGAAGACAAAGTGGTCTGACGGCGCGGGAGCGGAAGGGCGGCACCCGGCACGACCCGGGCGGCCGCCGTGGTCCGGGGAAGCCTCCCCGGTTTGCTAGAGTGTTTTTGCCCTGCTGAAAGCAATGTCCCTACCCGGGACCACGCAACAGGCAGGGCCACGGGGCTATAGCTCAGCTGGTTAGAGCGCGGGACTCATAATCCTAAGGTCCTCGGTTCAAGTCCGAGTAGCCCTACCGACGACGATGCCCTCCGGGCTGCGGGAACGCAGCCCGGAGGGCATCGTCGTCACCTCGATTCCTTCTCCAGAATCGCGGTGGCGAGGCGCCGGCGGATCAGCTGTTCCTCACCGCTGCCGGTCGTCGGGAGCCGGAGGAGCGGAATGCCGTGTGCACGGCAGATTGCGTCCTTGAGGCCGTCCCGGACTGTCTGCCGGGCATCAGCCTCGTGGAAGGCAAAACCGTCAACTTCCACTGCAAGGACAGGCATGTTGGTGATGCGGTTGTAAACGACGAAGTCCACAGTGGCCCGGTTCCTCACATAGGAGACCTGCCCGGATGTGAGCCTGGAAAGGTCCGGGAGCAGATTCCTCAGGACAACCTGCTGGGCAACGGCAAAATCTTCGTAGGCCTCCTCGGCCAGGAGTTCGAGGAGCAGCGTCCACACGATGTTTTCGGAAGCGAACCTTGACGAGTTCTGCAATCGGGCCGCCAGGGGTCTGAGGGCCGCCGCATAGTCCTTGTAGAGGAGATCGAATACGGAGAGGACCGCGCTGTCAAATACCTCGTTCCCCGGGTCCTGGTACTGGATGAACCGGACGAGGTCCCGGAGGTGGCGGCTTGCCGGCAGCATCTGGTGATTGGTCACCAAAACGAAGCGTTTTACCGCGCGGGAGACGGCCACGTTCACCAGTTGGGGGTTATCCACAAACTCAATCCCGGAACGGCCGCTTTTGGTCTCGTCCAGGACTGTGCTCATGATGATGATGTCCTTTTCACGGCCCTGGAACTTGTGGACCGTGTCGGCCTCAATGGTGTTGCTGTTGGGCAGGGCACTCTCAATCGTGTTCTGAAGGGCTTCGGCGACTTTATCGACCTGCCGCCGGTACGGGGTGACCACGCCAATGTTTCCAGGTTCAGTGCCGGAGCAGAACGTCGTCAGCACTTCTCTGGCGATGACCTCCGCTTCACGTTGGTTGGTGCGGCCCCCGGGGTGCTGCCGCATATGGTTTCCCCGGGCGGTGCTTACCACGACGAGCGCCCGGCTGCCGGGGTCGCTGACGGTATACGGGACGAGCTGACCGCCGTAAAACTTTCGGTTGCAGAAGTCGATGATGGCGGGATCGCAGCGGTAGTGTTCCCGCAGCATGGTGCGGGGGAGTCCGCCGCCGAAGCGTTCGACGACAGAGGACAGGATGCTGTGCTTCCCGTAGTCGTAACCAGGGGCCGGTGCCGGCCGGGCGTGCCCGGACGCGCTCCTGTCCGGGATGTGCGGGAGCTGCCTCAGATCGCCCACAATAATGACGTTCCGTGCGCAGGAGAGGGCCAGGCCCGCAGCCAGCAGGTCTACCTGGGAAGCCTCATCGATGATCAGGTAGTCCAGCATGAACCCGCTGGGGATGCTTCGCCGCAGAGAGTGACACGTACTCAGAATCACCGGGTAGTCGTATGCGAAGGATGTGAAATGCTGCAGATAGGTGTCGTTCGAATAATCCTGCCGCCGGGCGCCGGCATAGCGCTGATGCAGGCTCGCCTCCAGCGCCTGCCGGGACACGTGCTTCAGTTCGTCTTCGAGACCGGACTGGTTGCCCTGCGCGAGCCGTTCCTCCGCTGCCTCCAACGTTCGTTCCAGTTCCGCGATTTTGTTGTCGTAGTAGGCGGCCTGAAGCCGCAGGACGACATCGGTGTCCTGGGGATCCAGGTCCCTCGTTGATCCGTAGCGGAAGCGGGTTTTGAACTGGCGGAAGAGTCTGCTGAGGAGGCTTTCCTCCTCGGGAATGGCCGCCGTCTCAGCGAGAAATTCGAGGATACGGATTGCCGGCAACCTAAGGAGCTTCAGGGCTGGGAGCCGGGGCAGCTGGTGCCCCTCGACGTGGAGGCTGAAGTGACGCCGCTCCAGCCGGAAGGCATCCAGTTCCTGCCGAAGCAAGGCCGCTTCCCCGGCCAACGCCTGCAGGCGCTGAACCTCGCCATCAAGGTCTGAAATCCGGCCGGCTGCCGGCATCGGAGTAACGGAACCTCCGGCCAGGCGCTGCGCCTTCACGTTTGCGGGGTGTTGTCCTTCGAAGAACCCGCGTCGGACGTCGCTCCGCCGCAAATCCGCAACAACGTGGCCGAATCCTTCATTGGCGAGCTTGTCGCGGACGTTCTCCACGGCAGCGTTGTTGAAAGAAACAATGCCCACAGTCTGTCCCGGCGAACTGATGATGTTGGCAACCAGGTTGAGGATTGTTTGCGTCTTCCCCGTTCCCGGCGGCCCGTCGATGACAGAAATACGGTGGGAGAGGCCTTTCCTGAGGGCTTCGCGCTGACTGAGGTTGGAGGAGAACGGAAGAATGAGTTCGTCCGCCCCGGCCGGGGGCGCCGGGTTCTCCCCGTTGAGATACAGGCTCAGGACGCTCCCGTGGGGGATTCTCTCGAGGTTCTGATACAACGGGCGCAACGGATCGTTCCGGCCAAGATGGGACACAACGTCCCGCCAGTAGTGGAGAACGTCCCGGGCGCCGGCGTCGGGATCTGCGGCCCGCATAATGCTGATCTCGTCCAGGCGGCATGTCTGGTACCGCTCGCGTCCGTCCGCTGACGAAAAAACCCGCCACCACGTCTGCCCGGACCCCTGGAAGCGCCACACTTCTGTAACGCCCTGCACGGAACGGCCGCGGACGCTGACGCCGTCCATTTCGCCAATCGGTTCCTGCTGTGGATTGCGGAGGATCAAGACTTTGCGGGCCGAGTAGCTGTACTTCTTCCTGCCGCCCGCGACCCGGAAGGTAAGGGAGGTGAAGTCTCCCTCCGGAGCGTACTCGATGACGTCCGGGGTCTTGTCGTCAAAACCGGACTGATCCTGCCGTCGGATGAGAATCGCTTCGCGGCGCGGATCAGTCATGGCAATTCCCCCAGGCAAAAGAGTTCAACATCCTTGCACTCCGACCCTACCCAAAGTTCTTTACCCGGCCGATGGTCTGCGGCGGCGACGGTCACGAGTCCTTCCCCTGGCGGATGCAGCCTTTCCGTCGCAGCCTTTCCGTCGCAGCCGTTGCAGACGGCCCGGC
This sequence comes from Pseudarthrobacter naphthalenicus, assembly GCF_029076445.1. Taxonomy (GTDB): domain Bacteria; phylum Actinomycetota; class Actinomycetes; order Actinomycetales; family Micrococcaceae; genus Arthrobacter; species Arthrobacter naphthalenicus. Next base: position 36,403 of record NZ_JARESG010000002.1, on the reverse strand, counting down.
CAATGCGGTAAGTTACTCACCAGTAACTTATCGCCCTTCGGGAATCCCTCCCTTGAAGCCCGCCTGCCAACGCCGATCCCAGCGAGGAAACCATGTCCACGAAATCCATTGACATCAACAACCTGCCGTACGCTGACGGCGACTTCTTCGCCTTTGAACAGCTGCTGACGGGCAAGGAGCAGGACCGGCTGGCAGAGATCCGCGGCTTTCTCACCCGCGAAGTCCGGCCAATTGCCGTGGACTGCTGGAACCGCGGCGAATTCCCTATGGACCTCATTCCGAAGCTGGCTGAAATCGACCTGGTGAGCCCGGTGCGCCGGCAAGGGTATTCGAACCTGTTCGCCGGCCTGGTTCACGCCGAGGCCACCCGGGCCGACGCCTCCATCGCCACCTTCATGGGCGTCCATGACGGACTCTTCACCGGCTCAATCGAGGCATTGGCCTCGCAGGAACAGCAGGATGCCTGGTTGCCGGACATCTACTCGCTCAAGAAGATCGGCGCTTTCGGCCTCACCGAACCCCTTGGTGGTTCTGACGTGGCCGGCGGCACGCGCACCACGGCACAGCGCGACGGGGACACGTGGATCCTGAACGGCGCCAAGCGGTGGATCGGCAATGCGACCTTCTCCGACTGGGTGGTCATCTACGCGCGGGACATCGCAGACAACCAGGTCAAGGGATTCCTGGTGGACACCTCGCTTCCCGGCTACAGCGCCACAAAGATCGAAAACAAGATCTCACTCCGGACCGTCCAGAACGCCGACATTGCCCTGGACAATGTGGTGGTTCCGGACTTCTTCAAGCTCGCCGGGGCCAACAGCTTCCGTGACACCAACAAGGTCCTCAAGGTCACCCGGCTGGCTGTCGCCTGGCAGGCGGTAGGCCAGCAGCTTGCCGCCTTCGATGTGGCGCGGCGCTACGCGGTGGAACGCCATCAGTTTGGCCGTCCGCTGGCATCCTTCCAGCTGGTCCAGAGCCAGCTGGTGCAGATGCTGGGCAACGCCGTCAGCTCGATGGGGATGATGGTCAGGCTTTCCCAGCTGGAGGATGCCGGCCAGGCCAAGGACGAGCAGTCCGCGCTGGCCAAAGCGTTCACCACGGCCCGGATGCGCGAAAGCGTGGCGATCGGCCGCGGCCTTCTGGGCGGCAACGGGATTGTGACGGACTTCGAAATGGCCAAGATCTTCGCCGATGCGGAAGCCATCTACTCCTACGAGGGGACGCACGAGGTCAACACCCTGGTCACAGGCCGGGCCATCACCGGCATCTCAGCCATCGTCTGACGTGTCAGCGCTGATCAAACCCGGGCTATCGCGATCCAGGAAAACGGGATGCGGGCCATCCCTGGCTGTACGTAAGGCGGCCATCACCCTGCGCCGGGACTGAGGGGCAGCAGGATGGACGGCCTTAGGTCCGTAACGAATTGCAGTGGATTGACGTAGTCATCTCCCCGCCTGACTCCCCAATGGACGCAGCCGCGAGCGGGGCAGTGACCTGCTTGCACCGTGCCGATGATCTGGCCCTTGGTCACGACGTCTCCGGTGGCCAGCGCGCTGTCAACGGGCTCAAAGCTGCTGCGCAGGCCGCCACCGTGATCGATGGTGATCACGGGACGGTCGACGACGACGCCCACGAAGCTCACAGTGCCGGATGCCGGCGACGCGACCGGGCCGCCGTCGTCCGCTGCCTCCAGGTCCACGCCGCGATGCCCGCTCAGCCACGGTTTGTCCGGCGGGTCAAAGGCCCGGACGACGGCCGGCCTGGGCGTGAGCGGCCAGTCCCAGTCCGGGCGCGGGGCCGGTGCCTGGGGAACGGCGGCCGGCAGCAGAAGGACGGCAGCAAAGAGGAACGTTGCTTTCATCTGCCCAGCGTTCCGTACGGATTCTGCCGCCGCGAGGGCCCCGTGCTGCCATGTGGAAAACGCCCTCCCGCGGAGCCGATGCTGTCCGGCGTATATCGGCGCCTGTAGTACACTTGGTGGAGCAGTTTGCTGTGCCCTCAACGTGTATGCGTCGGCACGCCTCATTCAGGAATGCGGGGGAACAGCAGCTGACTACGCGCATCCAGACCTCCACCTGAAGCCCCGGCTTTCCTGTGGAGGATTGTGCCCCTTGCGGTCAGGACCCCGGTCCTGATGAGGGTCGCAATGGATGCCAGGAGCACGGCCCGCCTTGGGTCACGCTAATCAACCGTCAACTATTGGCAGGGTAAGAGAGTCTGAAAAGGTTCTCTCATGAATGACCTGCCGGAAGGAGCGTCGGCATGCCCGTCGTAACTATGCGCCAGCTGCTTGACAGCGGCGTCCACTTTGGACACCAGACCCGCCGTTGGAACCCGAAGATGAAGCGATTCATCTTCACGGAGCGCAACGGCATCTACATCATCGACCTGCAGCAGTCGCTGTCCTACATCGACCGCGCCTACGAGTTCGTCAAGGCCACCGTTGCACACGGCGGCACCGTACTCTTCGTCGGCACCAAGAAGCAGGCCCAGGAAGCAATTGCTGAGCAGGCAACCCGCGTTGGCCAGCCCTACGTGAACCAGCGCTGGCTCGGCGGTATGCTGACCAACTTCCAGACCGTTTCCAAGCGCATCCAGCGCATGAAGGAACTGGAAGAAATCGACTTCGACGACGTCGCCGGTTCCGCGTACACCAAGAAGGAACTGCTGCTCCTTCGCCGTGAACTCACCAAGCTGGAGACCAACCTCGGCGGTATCCGCAACCTGACCAAGGCACCCTCCGTGCTCTGGATCGTGGACACCAAGAAGGAACACCTGGCTGTTGACGAAGCCAAGAAGCTGAACATCCCGGTTGTGGCCATCCTGGACACCAACTGCGATCCTGACGAAGTCGACTTCCCGATCCCGGGCAACGACGACGCCATCCGCTCCGTGAATCTGCTGACCCGCGTTGTCGCGGACGCCGTTGCTGAGGGCCTCATCGCCCGCAACCAGCGTGCAACCGGCACCACCGAAGCTCCGGAAGAGCCGCTGGCTGAGTGGGAGCGCGAGCTCCTCGAAGGCAGCAAGACCGAAGAAGCTCCCGCAGCTGCTGCTCCGGCAGAGGAAGCACCCGCTGCTCCCGCTGCCGAGGAAGCTGCTCCGGTTGCAGAGGAAGCTCCGGCTGCTGCGGAAACGCCCGCCGCCGACGCGGACAAGTAAAACAAAGTAAATCCGGATTCTCCGGCGCTGTCCGCAGCTCCGGATCACTGACAGGATGGCGGCTCACCCGGTGAGCCGCTGTCCTGTCGGTCCGTACACCACATAAATTTTCTAGACAGAGGGGTTCACATGGCGAACTACACTGCCGCTGATATCAAGGCACTGCGCGAGCGCACCGGCGCCGGCATGATGGATGTCAAGAAGGCTCTCGACGAAGCCAACGGTGACGCCGAGAAGGCCATCGAAATCATCCGCATCAAGGGCCTCAAGGGCGCTACGAAGCGCGAAGGCCGCTCCACCGCTGAAGGCCTGGTGGCCGCGAAGGTCAGCAACGGCGTCGGCGTCATGATCGAGGTCAACTGCGAGACCGACTTCGTTGCCAAGGCTGACAAGTTCATCCAGCTGGCCGACAAGGTCCTGGCCGTGGCTGTGGAGTCCGGCGCTGCCGATCTCGACACCCTCCTCGCCACCGAAGTTGACGGCAAGCCGCTCTCCGAGGTTGTTGTCGAAGAAGGCGCCATCCTGGGCGAAAAGGTTGTTGTCCGCCGCATCTCCCGCATCGAGGGCGGCACGGTTGACGCGTACCTGCACAAGACCTCCAAGGACCTCCCGGCCCAGGTCGGTGTCCTGTTCGCTGTTGACGGTGAAGGCGAAGCCGCCGCTACCGCAGCGCACGACGTTGCAGTCCACATCGCTGCAATGTCCCCGAACTACCTGACCCGCGAAGACGTTCCGGCTGAGCTGGTTGAGTCTGAGCGTCGCATCGCCGAGGAGACTGCCAAGGCTGAAGGCAAGCCCGAGGCAGCCATGACCAAGATTGTGGAAGGCCGCGTGACGGGCTTCTACAAGGGCGAGGTCCTGGTTGACCAGGCATTTGCCAAGGATGCCAAGAAGTCTGTGGCGCAGGTCCTCGAAGAGGCCGGTGTCAAGGGCACGTCCTTCGCACGCTTCCGCGTCGGCTCCTAGTCGAATCCGCAAAAGGGGCGGCCACTTCGGTGGCCGCCCCTTTTGCATGCACCGGGTCACGGCCGGATGAGACCTTTGGCCGTCCGGCACGATAACCTTTTTCAGAGTCAACAACGGGAAGGCACCCATGGAAGCCGTCAATACTTCAAGCCAGCCGGACAAGAACCGGCGCCGCGTCCTCCTGAAGCTCTCAGGTGAGGTCTTCGGCGGCGGAAAGCTGGGCGTTGATCCCGACACAGTCCGCGGTGTGGCCAAGCAGATCGCCGCAGCCGTTCCCGACGTCGAAGTTGCCATCGTGGTGGGTGGCGGCAACTTCTTCCGCGGAGCCGAACTGTCCCAAAGCGGTATGGACCGCTCGCGTGCTGACTACATGGGCATGCTCGGCACCGTCATGAACTGCCTGGCCCTCCAGGACTTCCTGGAGCAGGCCGGCGTGGAGACCAGGGTCCAGAGCGCCATCACCATGGGCCAGGTCGCCGAGGCATACATTCCCCGCCGCGCCATCCGCCACATGGAAAAGGGCCGCGTAGTCATCTTCGGTGCCGGCGCCGGACTGCCCTATTTCTCCACCGATACGGTCGCTGCCCAGCGGGCCCTCGAAGTTCACGCCGATGTTGTGCTGATGGCCAAGAGCGGCGTGGACGCCGTTTACACCGCCGACCCGAAGAAGGATCCGGAGGCCGAGCGTCTGGACACCCTGAGCTACGACGACGCCCTGCGCCGGGACATCCGCGTGATGGACCAGACTGCGATGACCATGTGCAAGGACAACAACCTGTCCATGGTGGTCTTCGGGATGGAAGGCGAAGGGAACGTTACCCGCGCCATCCGGGGGGAAAAGCTGGGAACCCTGGTGACCCCCTAGCTACGGCTAGGATGATTTCAGCACCGTTCCACGCCGCTGGCATGGCCAGCGATGGAACCAGGAACACTGAACCACGATTGTGCAGCCGGTACGGGTATTGCACTGATTTCTGAGGAGAGACCGTGATCGAAGAAACCTTGCTCGAAGCCGAAGAGAAGATGGACAAGGCTGTCGAGGTAGCCAAGGAAGACTTCGCCTCGATCCGCACCGGGCGGGCGAATCCCGGCCTCTACAACAAGGTACTGGTGGACTACTACGGCTCGCCAACGCCGCTGCAGCAGCTCGCGTCCTTCGCCATCCCGGACGCCCGCACCATCCTCATCACCCCGTTCGACAAGACGGCCCTGCGGGATATCGAACGCGCCCTGAGCGACTCCGAGGTGGGCGCGAATCCGTCCAACGACGGCAACGTCATCAGGATCACCATCCCTGACCTGACGCAGGAGCGCCGCAAGGAGTACGTCAAGATCGTCAAGACCAAGGGCGAGGACGCGAAGATCTCCATCCGCAACATCCGCCGCAAGGCCAAGGAAACGCTGGACAAGCTGGTCAAGGATGGCGAAGCGGGCGAAGACGAAGGCAGCCGGGCCGAGAAGGAACTTGATACCCTGACCAAGGCTCACGTTGACGGCATCGACGAGCTGCTCAAGCGCAAGGAAGCAGAGCTGCTCGAAGTCTGATGAGCCAGGCAGAGCAAGCCCCCGCACAAAGGGCGCGCACGAAGGGGAAACAGCCGCGGACCAACCCGACGCCCAAGGCCGGCCGGAATCTTCCGGCGGCAATTGTGGTGGGTCTGGCCATGCTGATCGGTGTGCTCGGTGGGCTGCTCTTCCTTCCACTCGGTTTCGTCGCCGTCACGACGGGGTTTGCCATCTTCGGTGTCTGGGAGATTTTCCGCGCCCTGGAGGCGAACGGAACCCGGATGCCGATTGTCCCGGTCATGGTGGGCACCATCGCGATGCCGTTCGCGGCCTACTTCGGTGGCCTGGAAAGCCTGCTCTTCGCCATGCTTCTGAGCTGCGTGGCCGTGCTGCTGTGGCGGTCGGTGGAAAGCCCGGCCGGATCGGCGAACAGCATCTTTGCCGGAGTTTTCACACTCGGCTGGGTGCCGTTCTTCATCGGCTTCGCGTCGCTGCCGCTGCACGCGGCCGGTGTCGCCGCCCCGGTAGGACTCTGGCCCGGCGGGACCATTCCGCCTGGAGCGTGGCAAGTGGCGGTCATGCTGCTGCTGGTGGTCTCCAACGACACGTTCGGTTACCTCGTGGGCGCCTCCCTCGGCAAGCACCCCATGGCGCCGAAAATCAGCCCCAAGAAATCCTGGGAAGGGTTTGCGGGCTCCATCGCCGGGGCAACGCTCGTGGGAGTTCTTGCCTGTATCTTCATCCTCGACCGGCCCTGGTGGGTGGGGGTGATCCTGGCCGTCAGCCTGGTCGCCGCCTCCACCGCGGGAGACCTCGCCGAGTCCATGGTCAAGCGGGAACTCGGCATTAAGGACATGAGCAGCATCCTGCCCGGACACGGCGGCGTCATGGACCGGCTGGACTCAATCGTCTTTGCCTCGCCCGTGGCATTCGTCCTTTTCGCCACGGTCTCGGGTGTCTGAGCCCTGGCCACCTGATTACGCCCGCCGACCTCGCCGGACATCGCGGCACCATAGAATGGTGCCCACCTGACCCAGCTGAAAAGCAACAAAGGAACAACAGTGGCATTGGATTTTCAACGGAAAATTCCCGCGTCGTTTGAGCGCGTGCGGGGCAATGAGTTTGGTTACAACGCCAAGCAGGTGGATCAGTTCCTGCAGCGTGCCAAGGTGGCCCTTGAGACACCCAAGGCTGCCAGCCATACTGTCAGCAGCTCGGATGTCCGCAGCGTCTCCTTTGACCCGGTCAAGGGCGGCTACTCCGCAACGGTTGTGGACGCTGCCTTGGACCGCCTCGAAGATGCTTTCGCGCGCCGCGAACGGGACGAACTCATTGCCGCCCGGGGCGAGGATGCCTGGCTCCGTGAGATCGGAAACCTGTCCGGCGTCCTCCGGGGACGCCTGCACCGGCCGGACGGGGAACGCTTCCGGCGCCCCACCAGGAAAAAGGCCCGCAGCTACAACGTCTCGGACGTAGACAATCTCTGCCATAGCCTGATCGGCTACCTCGAGGAGGACCAGCCGCTCAGCGTGGACAGTATCCGCCGGGCCGTCTTCCGCCCCGCGGCGGGCCAGGACGGCTACGAGGAAACCCAGGTTGATGCGTTCCTGGACCGCGTGGTGGAACTCATGGCAGCCATCGACTAACGAGGCCGCAGGGCGCCGTCTCCGCTGGCGGTATGCGCTAGCCAGGCCGCGGCGGCTCCTAGCGAGCGTTGCTAGGTGTCGCCGGGTCCGACGGCGTGGGCGAGACAGGCCTGTAGTCACGCCAGAACGAGGCATAGGACCTGTAGCCGTGGATCGAAGACCCGGCCAGGAAGGCCAGTCCGGCCGCAGCCGCCGCAGCGGCGGCCATGCCCGTACCGGCACCGAGGACGGACGCCAGCAGCCCGGCCAGTATGGCGATGAGCGCGGAGTTCACTGTATGGATGAAGACCATGCTGCTGCCTGCAACGTGGCTCCATGAACTCCGCCGGCCCAGGAAATAGTATGTCTGCACGGAGCCGGACTGGTCGTCATGGGGAGAAGCCATGATGAACTTCGCAATACCGGGGTCCAGTTCGACGTAGGCCGCCCGGAGCCTGTTCATGGCAAGCACATACATGATGTCTTCGGCGGCGACGTTGAGCACCCGGACCTGGGTGAGCAGGCCCACCATCAAGTCCGTGAACAGCACCACTCCGGCCAGCAGGAGGAAAATATCCGAGAACCTGGTGGCCTGACCCACCAGGGCGAGGCTCACCAGACTGGCGGAGGTCAAGGTCAGGAACATGCTGATGCGTGTGAGGACTTCGCCCTGCGTCGTGCTGCGGGATGCCAGCAGGCTCCAGTGTTCGGTGGCGAGCAGTTGCGCCCGGACCGAAGGTGGCACGCTGTCCGGGGCGCCGTCGCCCGGGCTGAATCCGTCCTGCGGGGACATGCCGCCATTGTCCACCCTCGCGGCTGCATGCGCGAGTGCCATCGCGAGGATTCCTTGGGCCGGCCCCTGGCTTCCAACCTCTTCCGAGCCACCGCTGGCGCGGGGCTCAGCGTTCGGTGGCCAGCGGCCGTTCAGGCGTGTGCAGCCGTGTCATGACCCGGGTCATGGTTTTGGGAATCCGGTCTTTGGTGCCGCGGGAGACCAACACCATGACCGCAAAGGCGGCCGGTACCGTCCATGCCGCCGGCTGGGCCAGCCAGAACGGTGTGCCCGCACCCAGGACGGCCCCGCACACCATCGCCCCGCCGCAAAGAACGGCGCCCGTCACCATCCCGGCGATAGCGCCGGTATCGGTCAGCCCGCGCCACCAGATGCCCAAAAGCAGCACAGGGCACACAGTGGATGCCGTGAAGGCGAACACCAGGCCCACGCTGCCGGCCAGGGCCAAGGAATCAGTGGTCACGGCGAAGCCCAGCGGGACGATGGCGGAAATGACTGCCGCAAGCCGGAAACCGCGGACGCCGCCGCCGAGTACGTCCTGGCTGATGACCCCGGCCAGGGAAACCACCAGGCCCGAGGTGGTGGAAAGGAAAGCAGCAAAAGCCCCGGCAACCACCAACGCCGAAAGCAGGTCCCCGGCGGTGCCGCCGATCAGCTGTCCCGGCAGCAGCAGAACCACGGCGTCGGCCCGTCCCGACCTGGCGAGCTCCGGCGCGAACATCCTCCCCGCCAGTCCGTAGGCGGTCGGGAAGAGGTAGAACACCGAGAGCAGGCCAAGCACGATCAGGGTGGTCCGCCGCGCCGAACTGCCGTCGGGATTTGTATAGAACCGCACCAGGACATGGGGGAGTCCCAGGGTCCCGAACAGCAGGGCCACCAGCAGTGAGACGTTCTGGTAGGCGCCGGCGGGAGCCATTCCGGTGGGGTTCACGGCCGCGGGTGCCACCGCGGCGGTGCCGTCGCCGGCCAGCGTGAAAACGATGAACAGAACCGGAACGGCCAGAGCGGTGAGCTTCAGCCAGTACTGGAACGCCTGGACAAAGGTGATTGAGCGCATGCCGCCTGCAACCACGGTCAGGCACACCACAACGACCACAGCCACTGAGCCCACCCAGGGTGGCAGTCCGGTGGTGATCCGGATGGTGAGGGCTGCGCCGTGGAGCTGCGGCACAATGTACAGCCAGCCCACCACAACCACCACCAGACTGGTCACCCGCCGCACGGCACGCGAATCCAGCCTGGCTTCCGTGAAGTCAGGAATGGTGTAGGCCCCGGACCGGCGCAACGGGGCCGCCACAAACAGCAGCAACATCAGGTACCCGGCCGTGTAGCCCACGGGGAACCACAGCGCGTCTGTTCCCGAGAGCAGGATCAGCCCTGCCACTCCCAAAAAGCTGGCCGCTGACAGGTACTCGCCCCCGATGGCCGAGGCATTCCACCACGGCCGGACTGTCCGGGAAGCCACATAGAAATCGCCGGTGGTGCGGGAAACCCGCAGTCCGTAAAAGCCGATCACGGCGGTGGCCACGGACACCACAACAAGGGCCACCACGCCGACTGCGGGATTCATCGGGAGATCACTTGTCCCCGGCCAGGTCGCGGTACCTGGCCTCGTTCCGTGCAGCCGAGCGGATGAAGAGCCAGGCGCTGAGTCCGATGACCGGGTAGATCCCGGCCCCCAGCAACAGCCATTCGAAGGGGATCCCCCACAGCCGGGTATCGGCAAGGCCGGGCACGGCTGCCAGCAACACGGGGAAGGCGCCCAGGATCAGCATGAAGCCGATGGCCACCACAAGGGCAAGGCGCAGCTGGGAACGGATCAGGGACCGGACGAAGACCTGTCCCACCTCGGACTCCTCCGCCGCCTCCCGTGTTTCTCCGGCCGGGCGGGGTACCGCGCGCGGAGCGGTAACGCGGACCCGTGTCATGCCTGCGGCCGGATTCGCGTGGCTTCCAGCTTTTCCCGGACCGTGGGAAGGTGGCGGCGGCTGATGGGCAGACTGGCGCCTGCCACGGAGACGCTGGGCCTGTCGGCCGCAAGCTTCATGGACGAGACGTGCTTCAGGGCCACCAGGTAGGACCGATGAGTCCTGATGAAGCCGGCGTCCGCCCATTGCTGTTCCAGGTCGGCCAGCGGCACCCGGATCAGGTAGCTCGCATCCGCGGTGTGCAGCCGGGCATAGTCTCCCTGCGCCTGGACGTAAGTGACGTCGTCGCGCCGGATCATCCTGGTGGTGCCGCCCTGGTCAACCGTGATCATTTCAGGCACGGCGCCCCCGCCCTCACGCAGCAGTTCGCTGATCCTGCTCACGGAGCGGGCCAGCCGCTCGGCCCGGATGGGTTTGAGCAAATAGTCCACGGCGGCCAGTTCGAAGGCTTCCAGAGCGCAGTCTTCGTCCGCGGTGACGAACACTACGGCCGGCTTCCTGGCGCTGCGGGCGATGGCACGGGCAACATCGAGACCGGACACTGCGGGCATGTGGATGTCCAGGAACACGGCGTCGACGGATTCGCTGGTGAGGGCCCGGAGCGCCTCGGAACCGGAGGAAGCGCGGTGAATGGTGCCGATGCGGTCGTCCCTGCCCAGCAAGTAGGCCAGTTCCTCCACGGCGGGTAGCTCGTCGTCGGCGACGAGGACATTAATCATGCACCAAGACTAGCCGCCGGACGGCGCCAAAATCATGGACCCGGATTCAGGCGTCGTGGCCCGGCTGGGACTTTGGTACCCGCAGGGTGATCAGGGTCCCCTCGCCGGGTGCGGTCTCTATGACCAGGCCGTGCTGGTCCCCGTAGACCTGGCGGAGCCGGGCGTCCACGTTGCGCAACCCCACGTGGTCCCCGTCCCGGTGCCCGGCAAGCATGGACTGGAGCTCGGCAGGATCCATCCCCACGCCGTCGTCCTCAATGGTCACCTCCGCAAAGGCGCCCGAATCGTTGGCGGTAATGCTGATGTGGCCGGCGCCTTCCTTGGCCTCAAGACCGTGCCGCACAGCGTTTTCCACCAGGGGCTGCAGGCTGAGGAACGGAATGACTGTGCCCAGCACCTCGGGTGCGATGCGCAGGCTGACCTGCACCCGCTCCCCGAACCGGGCCCGTTCCAGCAGCAGGTACCTGTCAATGCAGCGCAGTTCCTCGGCAAGGGTGGTGAAGTCACCGTGCCGCCGGAAGGAGTACCTGGTGAAGTCCGCAAATTCCACCACCAGCTCCCGGGCCCGCTCCGGGTCCGTGTTGATGAAGGAAGCGATGGCGTTCAGGGAGTTGTAGATGAAATGCGGGCTGATCTGGGCCCGCAGGGCGCGGACTTCGGCTTCCATCAGCAGGGTCCGGGATGCATCCAGTTCTGCGAGTTCCACCTGGACAGCCACCCAGTCGGCCACTTCGCTGGTGGCACGCACCAGCCCGGCGCCTGCCGACGGGGCAAACGCCGCCACCGCTCCCACCACCCGCGAGCCGGCGCGCACCGGTGCGATGACGGCGGCCAGGGCTCCGGACGCGGGCTCGGCACCCAGTTCCCGTGCCTGCAGCACGGTGGTGCGCCCACCGGTCAGGACATCGGCGGCCAGTCCCATCAGCAGCGGTTTCAGTTCCTCCGCCGCCCCGTCCCAGGCCAGGACGCCCGCTGTGTCCGTGATGGCCAGCGCATCGCAGCCCAGCAGGGAGCGTAACTGCTTGCTCGCTTTGGCTGCCCCTGCCGGATTGAGCCCGGTGCGCAGGTGCTGCCCGGCCCGGGATGCCGCGTGCAGGGTTTTGTAGGTGGCCTGCTCGGCGTCGGTGCCCAGTTCGCGGAAGGAGCGCAGAAGTTTGATTCCCACCCCAACGACGACGGCGATTGCCAAGGCGATGACCGCAACCGCGGCGGCAGTCAGGAGGGGGGAGTCCGGCATGCTGCCAGCGTAGCGTCGGCTGCCGTTAGGCGCAGCATCGTGACCGTTGGGCGACCGTTCAGGGCAACTTTATGGAATGGGGCCCTGGGCGCGGGCACAGTGATTGCAGTCACATTGGCGGCACCCTGCACGCAGGACCGGCTGGCTGGTGGACCAGTCAAACTCTCAATGAGGAGGAATGATGGGTAATGATGCCCGGACTCCGGACGCAGCGGCGTCCGTGGACTTCGAAGAAGTCCAGTCGACGGCGCGGTTCCAGGAACTGCGCAAACGTCACCGTAGCTTTGTATTTCCCATGGCCGTAGTCTTCCTGCTGTGGTATTTCGCGTACGTTCTGTTGGCAGACTACGCAGTCGGTTTCATGTCCACCAAGGTGTGGGGAAATATCAACATCGGCCTGATTCTGGGCCTCCTGCAGTTCATCTCGACGTTCGCCATCACCGGCTGGTATGTCAGCTACTCCAACCGGAAGCTTGACCCCATTGCAGCGGAGATCCGCCACGAAATCGAAGGCCACGAATTTGATAAAGACGGCAACCGCGTGACTGGAGTTAACAAATGATCGGGATCGCCACCTCAGTTGACGTCGCTCAGCTCAAGGAAACCACGCTCCTCAACATGGGCATCTTCGGCCTTTTCGTGGCCGTCACCATGGTGATCGTGCTCCGGGCCAGCCGGAACAACAAAACAGCCGCGGACTACTACGCGGCCGGCCGCTCCTTCACGGGTTCCCAGAACGGGACCGCCATCGCCGGCGACTACCTTTCCGCAGCCTCCTTCCTGGGCATCACCGGGGCCATCGCCGTGAACGGCTACGACGGCTTCATGTACTCCATCGGCTTCCTGGTGGCGTGGCTGGTTGCCTTGCTGCTGGTGGCCGAACTGCTCCGCAACACCGGCAAATTCACCATGGCCGATGTCCTCTCCTTCCGGCTCAAGCAGCGGCCCGTCCGCATCGCGGCCGCCATTTCCACCCTGGCCGTCTGCTTCTTCTACCTGCTCGCCCAGATGGCCGGCGCCGGCAGCCTGATCGCGCTGCTGCTGGGCATCAGTGACTGGGGCGGCCAGTCCCTGATCATCATCGTGGTCGGTGCGCTCATGATCACGTACGTCCTGATCGGCGGCATGAAGGGCACCACCTGGGTCCAGATCATCAAGGCCATCCTGCTTATCGCCGGTGCCGCGGTCATGACGTTCTGGGTATTGGCCATTTACGGCTTCAACCTCTCAAACCTCCTCGGCGCAGCGGTTGAAACCTCCGGCAACCCGGCCGTCCTGAACCCGGGACTGCAGTACGGCAAGACCGAAACCTCGAAGCTGGACTTTATGTCCCTGGGCCTTGCACTGGTCCTCGGCACAGCGGCCCTGCCTCACGTCCTGATGCGCTTCTACACGGTGCCCACGGCCAAGGAAGCCCGCAAGTCAGTGGTCTGGTCCATCTGGCTGATCGGCCTGTTCTACCTGTTCACCCTGGTCCTGGGTTACGGTGCGGCGGCACTCGTGGGTGCTGACACCATCAAGTCCGCTCCGGGCGGGGTCAACTCCGCGGCGCCGCTGCTGGCCTTCCACCTCGGCGGCCCGCTCCTGCTCGGCTTCATCTCGGCCGTAGCCTTCGCGACCATCCTCGCCGTCGTTGCCGGCCTGACCATTACGGCGGCCGCATCCTTCGCCCACGACATCTACGCCAACGTCATCTCCAAGGGGAAGGCCGACGCCGACACCGAAGTGAAGGTGGCGCGGCGCACCGTTGTGGTCATCGGCATCCTCGCCATCCTGGGCGGCATCCTCGCCAACGGACAGAATGTGGCCTTCCTGGTAGCTCTTGCGTTCGCCGTTGCGGCTTCGGCAAACCTGCCCACGATCGTCTACTCCCTGTTCTGGCGGCGGTTCACCACCCAGGGTGCGGTGTGGAGCATGTACGGCGGCCTGGGCTCGGCCATCATCCTGATCATCTTCTCGCCCGTTGTCTCCGGCTCGGCGACGTCCATGATCAAGGACGCCCACTTCGCCATCTTCCCGCTCAGCAACCCGGGCATTGTCTCGATTCCGCTGGCGTTCTTCCTCGGCTGGCTCGGCACCGTGCTGGACAAGAAGCGCGAAGACACGGCCAAGCAGGCCGAAATGGAAGTACGGTCCCTCACCGGAGTCGGTGCGGAAAAAGCCGTGGACCACTAACAGCAGGCAAGCGAACGACGGCGGCCCGGAAGCCGCCGTCGTACGTTGTGGAAAGGCCCGCAGCCCCTTCGGGGGCCGCGGGCCTTTTACTATGCCTTGGGCCCTACGCCTTGGGCTTGATCTTGATGTTGATCATCTTGAGTTCGTCAGCACCTTCGAAGCGGTAGACAAGGTCGATGTTCTTTCCGTCGTTGCACGAAATCAGGCCCGCCACATCAGCTGCCTTGGTTCCGTTCTCCGTGCTGGCCTTCACCTCGTTGTAGGTGGGCTTGCAGGAGTTGTCCATTTCGAGAGTTTTGATGCCGGCGATGAACGCCTCCTTCGTCACCTGCTTCTGCAGCGCAGGATCCAGGTACTCGTCATAGGCCTTGGAGGTGTCGCCGGCGATGACCAGTTTGGTGAAGTCGTCCGCAAGGCTCCGGGCATGGTTGGTGGGGCCGGCCACCACGTTGGCCAGGATCACCACACCGAGAATGACCAGCAGCAGGACGCCGCCCACCACACCCAGGATGGTCCAGAGCCGGCGGCGGCCGCGTGCAGGGGGCTGCTTACCGGGCAGCCCGAACGGTCTGTCGGCCGGCGGTGGCGGGGGAGTGCCGTACGGGCCCGGTGAGCCGTACGGGCCGGGGGTGCCTTGCTGTCCTGCCGCGGCGTGCTGCCCTGCCGCAACGTACTGCCCCGGCGCCGGATATGGTCCCGGGGTGCCGGGCTGAACAGGGGATTCGCCCTGACCGGGAGAGGCGGCCTGACCAGCCAGTGGTTGCTGCTGCGGACGTTGGGGCCAGGACGGCGGCTGGTGCGGTTCCTGGGGGTTGCTCACATCGAGCCTTTCCGGCAACGCGGTGGCACTGCCTTTTTGCTGGGGCCGCTGGGCGGTACCCACGGATCTACCTTGGAACAGCCTATAGCCCTGCCCTCGGCGCGGGCGTCGGCGACCGTTTCAGGGACACCACCGGGATCAGGTTTTCGGGGCCTGGCTGTCCTGCCCGTCCGCGGATCCCCGGTCCAGCAGCGGCTGGATGCGGAAGGGAATGAGTTCGCCCATGGCCAGGGCAGTGTCGGTGCGGTCCACGCCGTCGCACGCCAGGATCTTCCCGTTGATCCGGAAGAGGTCTTCGGCGTCCAGGGCAACCACCCGTAGGAGGAGGTCGGCGGAGCCGGTCAGGCCATACCCTTCGAGTATCTCCGGGATGCCGGCCAGGTCGTGGGCCAACTGACCCAGCTTCTGCTGCTGGACATGGACCGAGATGAAGGCCATCAGCGGGTACCCCAGCGATACCGGGTTGATCCGTCGCTCGAAGGACAGGAAGGCGTGTTTTTTCTCCAATTGGGCCATGCGGGCCTGCACGGTGTTCCGGGAGAGCCCCAGCTTCTGGGCCAGCGCCACCACCGTGCGCCGCGGGTCGCCGGCCAAGGCTGAGAGCAGCCGGGTGTCGGTGCCATCCAAGGGGTGCATAATGCGCAACATTAGCACGGTGAAGCTGGCCCCAACAGGGCATTCTGCTCAGTATTAGCGTCAGCAGTTGTACCCATTGAACATTGTGAGTAGGGTCACAATTATCCGGGGCAACGGCGCCCGGGCGGTCGGCAGCAGGCGGGACCACAAGTCTCCACGCTCCGGTCAAACGACGTGAGAAGGTTGCGTGCCAACGTGTCTACAGACGAAACGGGCCAGGGCGGGACAACGGTGGGAGTTGCCGCCGGCGGGACGGAAGACCATCACGGATCAGGCAGGAACCTGATCCAGCTGATCACCCCGGAGGGGGAGCGGATCAGCCATCCGGAATTCGATCCCTGGGTCAAAGACATCGGGGATGAACAGCTGTGTTCCCTGTTTGAGGACCTGACGGTTATCCGGCGGATCGACGTGGAAGCCACGGCGCTCCAGCGTCAGGGGGAGCTGGGCCTGTGGCCGCCGTTGCTGGGCCAGGAGGCTGCCCAGGTAGGATCTGCCAGGGCGCTCCGCAGCGACGATTTCATTTTCTCCAGCTATCGGGAAAACGGCGTGGCCTACTGCCGCGGCGTTGGGCCGACGGACATTCTGCGGGTATGGCGCGGCAACGCCTCCAGCGGCTGGGACCCGTACACGGTCAACATGGCCACCCCCCAAATCATCATCGGCGCGCAGACACTGCATGCCACCGGATACGCCATGGGCATCCAGAACGACGGCGCCGACTCGGTGGCGGTGACCTACTTCGGCGACGGCGCCACGAGTGAAGGTGACGTCAACGAGGCCATGGTCTTCGCGGCAAGCTTCCAGGTGCCGGTGGTTTTCTTCTGTTCCAACAACCACTGGGCCATCTCGGAGCCCGTGCGGCTGCAGTCCCACGTGCAGCTCGCGGGCAGGGCCGCGGGATTCGGCATTCCCAACCTTCGCGTGGACGGCAACGACGTGCTGGCGGTCATGGCCGCCACGCGCGTGGCGTTGGACCGGGCCCGGCATGGCGGAGGACCCACGTTCATCGAGGCGGTCACCTACCGGATGGGCCCGCACACCACCGCTGATGATCCCACCCGCTACCGTGACGCCAACGAACTTGAGGACTGGGCCGCGAAGGACCCCATTGAGCGGGTCAAAGCCCTCCTGGACCGGAAGGGCCTGTATACGGACCAGTTCCAGCAGCACATCAGGGAAAAAGCGGATCAGGTGGCCCGCGAACTCCGGGCAGGCTGCATCGGCATGCCCGAGCCGGAACCCCTGGACGTCTTCAAGCACGTGTACAGCTCACCCAACTCATGGCTGGACCGGCAGCAGGACCACTACGCCCGCTATCTTGCTTCCTTCGGTGACCCCGCAGAAGCCGCTTCCCAGGAAGGTGCACGCTGATGACCCAGATGACCTTTGCCCGTGCCATCAATTCCGGCCTGCGCAAATCACTCGAAGACGATCCCAAAGTCATCCTCATGGGCGAGGATATCGGCACCCTCGGCGGCGTCTTCCGCGTGACCGACGGGCTGCAGAAGGACTTCGGCAAACATCGCGTGGTGGACACGCCGCTGGCTGAATCCGCCATTGTCGGAACCGCGGTCGGTCTCGCCTACCGGGGCTACCGGCCGGTGGTGGAAATTCAGTTCGACGGTTTCATCTATCCTGCCTTCGACCAGATCGTCAGCCAGGTGGCCAAGATGCACTACCGCACCCTGGGCACGGTGAAGATGCCCATCACCATCCGCGTCCCCTTCGGCGGCGGCATCGGTTCGCCCGAACACCACTCCGAGTCGCCCGAGGCGTACTTCACCCACACCTCCGGCCTGCGGGTGGTCGCCGTCTCCAATCCGCAGGACGCCTACACCATGATCCAGCAGGCCATCCGGTGTGATGATCCCGTTCTGTTCTTCGAACCCAAACGCCGCTATCACGACAAGGGCGACGTGGACGAGGGCCTGCACCTGCCAAACGCGCTGCCCATGGACACGGCCAGCGTCCTCACCGAAGGCACCGACGTCACCCTGGTGGCTTACGGCCCCCTGGTGAAGACTGCCCGGGACGCCGCCACGGCGGCAGCCGACGAGGGGATCTCCATCGAGGTCATCGACCTGCGCTCGCTGGCTCCGGTGGATTACGCCACCGTGGAAAAATCCGTCCGGAAGACAGGGCGGCTGGTCATCACCCACGAGGCCGGCCAGTCCGGGGGGCTCGGGGCGGAAGTGGCCGCCAGCATCACCGAACGCTGCTTCTACCATCTCGAAGCAGCACCTGTCCGCATCACCGGGTTCGACGTCCCCTACCCGTACTCCAAGGTGGAAATGCATCACCTGCCCGGGCTGGACCGGATCCTCGACGGCGTGGACCGGGCACTGGGCCGGCCCAACTCGCTCAGCGGGCTGGAAGGATGAGCGCCACCATGATCAAGGAATTCAGGCTCCCGGACCTGGGTGAAGGCCTGACGGAATCCGAAATCGTCAGCTGGAAGGTGGGCGTGGGGGACACCGTCAGCCTGAACCAGGTGATTGCCGAGGTTGAAACGGCAAAGGCGGTGGTGGAGTTACCGTCCCCCTTCGCCGGCGTCGTTACCGCCCTCCACGAGCAGCCGGGCACGGTGGTGGAAGTCGGGAAGCCGATCGTCTCCTTTGAAGTACCGGACGACGCCGGCGGGTCACCTGCGGCGGCCTCCCCGCCTGAGGCGGAAGCCCCCAAACGGCAGGCCAACCTCGTGGGGTACGGCGCCGTCGTCGAAAGTCCAGGGCGTCCGGTCCGCCGGCAGCGCACCTTTGCGGCACCGGCGGGGGAGCCTGCCCTGAGCAAAGCTGCCGGCTCCCCGGTGGCCGGGCAGGCCGGGACGCAGCCGTTCGACCGGCCGCGGTCCACGCCGCCGGTACGGAAGTTGGCCAAGGACCTCGGCGTCGAGTTGACGGCGATCCCCGGCACCGGGGCCCGCGGGCTCATTACCAGGGAGGACGTGCGCAATTTCGTGGGCGGCGGCGACATTCCGGTGGCGGCGCGTCACCTGTCTGCGGTTGATGACGCCGACGCCCGTGTTCCGGCAGGCCGGGCCGCCGGGCAGGACGGGCGGGAAGTCCGCACTCCCATCAAGGGGGTCCGGAAGTTCACGGCAGCCGCGATGGTTGCCAGTGCGTTCACCGCACCGCACGCCACGGAGTTCCTGACAGTGGACGTCACCCCCACCATGGACCTGCTGGCCAAGCTGAAAACGAGCCGGGCCTTTGCCGACCACAAGCTGACTCCGCTGACCCTGGTGGCCAAGGCGGTGCTGGTGGCGCTCCGGCGGAATCCGTCGCTGAACTCGCGGTGGGACGAGGCCAACCAGGAGATTGTCCAGTTCAATTACGTCAACCTTGGCATTGCCGCGGCGACGCCCCGGGGGCTCACCGTTCCTAACATCAAGGACGCCGACGCCATGTCCCTCCTGGACCTTTCCGGGGCGCTCACGAACCTGACGGAATCAGCCCGGGCCGGCAAGACATCACCTGCCGACCTGGCCGACGGGACCATCTCCATCACCAACATCGGGGTCTTCGGGATCGACGCAGGCACCCCCATCCTGAACCCGGGGGAGGCTGCCATCCTGGCCGTGGGCGCAGTACGGAAGATGCCGTGGGAGTTCCAGGACCAGGTGGCCCTGCGCCAGGTTATGACCCTGAGCCTGTCCTTTGATCACCGCCTGGTGGACGGGGAGCAGGGCTCACGGTTCCTTGCCGACGTCGGCGCCATCCTCGCGGACCCCGGCATGGTGCTGACGATGGTCTAGGCAGCAGGTCCACAGCAACGCGGGGTCACTTTCCGCTCGATAATCCAAGGCCCAACGTTATTGGGCAGGAAGTGACCCCGCGTTGCCGGATGGAACCCCCGGCCGGTCAGGAAGCGGGAGGAACGTCCACGGTCAGCGCCGCCAGCGCCATGCTCTCCAGCAGGGGGCGGGCCGTCCTGGGCGCGATCCTGCGTCCGTGGTTGCGTACCGAGTGCGGGGTAGAGTTGATCAGGCCGAAGGTGGCGTGTGCCCGCATCCGCAGGTCGGCAGCGTCCACGCCGGGATGCAGCCGGGACAGGGCTTCCACCCAGATTTCCACGTAGCTCCGCTGCAGCGTCCTGACCTCCGACTGATGCTGAGGCGTGAGATTGCTGAAGTCCCTGTCCTGGACGCGGATGACATCCGGCTTGCCCAGGGCAAAATCCACCTGAAACCTCACCAGCTTGCGGAGAGCCTCGAAGGGATCAGCCGTTTCGGCTGTCACACGGCGGCCGCCTTCCAGGAGTTCCCGGCTCACGGTCAGCAGCAGATCAGCCAGCACCGCCTGCTTGCCAGGGAAATGGCGGTAGACGGCCGGCCCGCTGACGCCTGCGGCGGCCCCGAGGTCCTCAAGCGACACCTTGTTGTAGCCGTCAACGGCAAAGAGTGACGCGGCGGCGTTCAGCAGGGCCTGGCGTCGGATCTCCTTGGCCTGGCTTCGCTGGGTTCCGGGAACGGTCTGGGTCCCGGGAGTTGCTTGGGTTCCCGGAGCGGCCTGGGCCCCGGTAGCTGCGTCAGCAGCAGGACCCGCTGCCTCCGGCCGGTCAGCGGCAGGAGGCGCGCCCGGCGGCGTTGGCTTGGCCGGCTGCGCAGGACGGCTGATGGTCACGGTTCCTCCTCGGACCTGCAGATCTTAGCAGCGCATCCATGTGTTGGACATCACAGTTAATAAAGACTAACCTAAATTTCAGTTACACAATACTAACCGAGTCGGTGCTCGCTGGCCCGCAGGGGACTTCAGGCAGCGGCTCTCATGGAACAGGATCGGACCGCGTCAATGGAGACCCTTGCCAGCCGGCTTGACGCCGCAAGTGACGCGTTTGCGGCCAACCGGGCGGCCCAGGTCGCCCTCGCCGGGGAACTTCGGGCCAGGCTCGCCCAGGTTGCCCTTGGCGGCCCCGCAGCATCCCGGGAACGCCATGTGGCCCGCGGAAAGCTCCTGCCCCGCGAACGCATCGACCGGCTGCTGGACAACGGCAGCCCCTTCCTCGAAATCGCGCCGCTCGCTGCCAACGGGATGTACAACGATGACTCGCCCGGCGCGGGCGTCATTACCGGAATCGGACTCGTGCACGGCCGGCAGGTCCTGGTCATCTCCAACGACGCCACCGTCAAAGGCGGCACCTACTATCCGATGACGGTCAAGAAGCACCTGCGTGCCCAGGAGGTGGCGCTGGAAAACCGGCTGCCGTGCATCTACCTGGTGGACTCCGGCGGAGCCTTCCTGCCCAAACAGGACGAAGTGTTTCCGGACAGGGAGCATTTTGGCCGGATCTTCTATAACCAGGCGAAGATGTCCGCCGCGAAGATCCCCCAGATCGCCTCGGTCATGGGCTCCTGCACGGCCGGCGGCGCGTACGTTCCGGCGATGAGCGACGAGACGGTCATCGTCCGGAACCAAGGCACGATTTTCCTGGGCGGCCCGCCGCTCGTGAAGGCCGCGATCGGCGAGATCGTGACCGCCGAGGAGCTTGGCGGCGGCGAGGTGCATTCGAGGATTTCCGGGGTCACGGACCACCTGGCGGAGAATGACGAACACGCGCTGCAAATCATCCGCGACATCGTAGCCACACTCCCCAAACCGGCAGCCCCGGCATGGGATGTGGAAGCCGTCGTCGAGCCTGCTGCGGACGCCGGCGAGCTCTATGGAGCGGTGCCCACGGACGTCAACGCGCCCTATGACGTCCGTGAGGTCATTGCCCGGCTGGTGGACGGCAGCAGGTTCCACGAGTTCAAGAAGGAGTACGGCACCACCCTGGTCACCGGCTTCGCCCGGCTCCACGGACACCCCGTGGGGATCGTGGCCAACAACGGCGTCCTGTTCAGTGAATCCTCGCTCAAGGGCGCGCACTTCATCGAACTCTGCGACCAGCGCGGCATCCCCCTGATCTTCCTGCAGAACATCTCCGGGTTCATGGTGGGCAAGGACTCCGAGCAGGGCGGCATCGCCAAGAACGGCGCCAAGATGGTCACCGCCGTGGCCACGGCGCGGGTGCCCAAGCTGACCGTGGTGATTGGCGGGTCCTTCGGGGCGGGCAACTACTCCATGTGCGGGCGCGCCTACTCGCCGCGTTTCCTCTGGATGTGGCCCGCGTCCCGGATCTCGGTCATGGGCGGAAACCAGGCCTCCAGCGTGCTCGCCACCGTCAAACGGGACCAGTACGAAGCCCGCGGCGAGGAATGGCCGGCCGAAGACGAAGAGGCGTTCAAGGCCCCCATCAAGCAGCAGTACGAGGACCAGGGCAGCCCCTACTACTCCACTGCCCGCCTCTGGGACGACGGCATCATTGACCCGGCGGACACCCGCACCGTCCTGGGACTGGCGCTCGACGTCGTCTCCCGCACCCCCTTGCCGGAGACCTCCTTCGGCCTCTTCCGGATGTGACAGCCATGACCACTTCGCCAACTTCCCAGCAGCCCGCCCCGGCACCGAAACCGCTTTTCGGCACGGTCCTCGTGGCCAACCGCGGCGAGATCGCCTGCCGCGTGATCCGCACCCTGCGCGCCCTCGGCATCCGCTCCGTGGCGGTCTACAGCGATGCCGACGCCGGCGCCCGGCACGTGCGCGAGGCCGACCTTGCCGTGCGCATCGGACCCGCCGCCGCCGCGGAGAGTTATCTCAAGATTGAGGCGATCATCCAGGCCTGCCGCGACACCGGCGCAGACGCCGTTCATCCGGGCTACGGCTTCCTGAGCGAGAACGTCGACTTTGCCCGCGCCCTGGAAAAAGCCGGCATCACGTTCATCGGCCCCAACGTGGAATCCCTGAATGTGATGGGAGACAAGATCCGGTCCAAGAACCACGTGGCGGGCTACGGCGTGCCCGTGGTTCCGGGCATCGCCGAACCCGGGATGACGGACGCCCGGCTCATCGCGGCCGCGCCCGCCGTCGGCTTTCCGTTGCTGATCAAACCGTCCGCCGGCGGCGGCGGGAAGGGCATGCACATCGTGCAGCGGCCCGAGGAGCTTGAGTCCACACTGGCCACGGCCCGCCGGGTTGCCGCCAGCGCGTTCGGCGACGACACCCTGTTCCTGGAACGCCTGGTGACCACGCCCCGGCACATCGAGGTCCAGGTCCTCGCCGATAACCACGGCAACGTTATCCACCTCGGCGAGCGCGAGTGCTCCCTGCAGCGCCGGCACCAGAAGGTCATCGAGGAAGCCCCGTCTCCGCTGCTGGACGGGCTGAACGACGGCGGTGCCACCCGGGCGCGGATCGGCGAGGCGGCCTGCCAGGCGGCCCGCAGCGTCCACTACAGCGGGGCAGGCACCGTGGAATTCCTGGTCTCGGACGAGGCCCCGGATGAGTTCTTCTTCATGGAGATGAATACCCGGCTGCAGGTGGAACACCCGGTCACCGAAATGGTCACCGGCGTTGACCTCGTGGAATGGCAGGTGCGGATCGCCGCGGGTGAGGAACTCACCCTCCGGCAGGCCGACGTCGAACTTAACGGGCACGCCGTTGAAGCCCGCGTCTACGCAGAAATCCCGGAACGGAACTTTATGCCGTCGGCGGGCGAAGTTGTGCTGCTGGACGAGCGGGGAACCATCTTCACTGCCGTGGACGGTCCCGTTTCCTTCGCCCCGGCGTCTGCTGACCCGGACATCCGGATTGATTCCTCGCTCCGTGAAGGGCTCGACATTTCCAGCGACTACGACCCCATGGTCGCGAAAGTGATTGCCTGGGGCCGGGACCGGACTGCGGCACTGGACAAGCTGGACACCGCCCTCTCGCGCTACACGGTACTGGGCATCGATACCAACGTTGAGTACCTGCGCCTGCTGATCAGTGACGCCGACGTCCGTGCGGGCCGGCTGGATACGGGCCTGATCGAACGCAGGATGCCGGACTTTACCTTCCGTCGGATCGGAGACGCCGAGCTCATTGCGGCAGCCGTGCAGTTCTGGGTGTTGGCTGAAGGCCCGTCCACCGTGGGATCACCCTGGGACACCACCCTGGGGTGGCGCCTTGGCTCGCCCGCGCCCTGGCGGATGGGCTTCGGCATTCCCGGCGGCGGGATTGCCGCCGTGGCCATCACCTGGCAGAGCGACCTGGAGGTGGGCCACGCGCTTGTCAGCGTCGATGACGGTCCCGCCCACAAGGTCGTGGTGATCGGCCTCTCCAGCGACAACGTCTACCTGGAAATCGACGGCGCCGAACTCCGCTACGCGCTGGGGAGTTCGTGGGAGGACTACCCGCCCCGCGGCATGCCGCAGACCGTGTATGTGGGCAACGGCGGGTGGTCCTGCCGGCTGGACGTGCTGACCAGGGAAACACGCCTTGCCCGTGTGCTCGCCGCCCTGGACCGCAAGGAAGGAACTGCTGATCCGGAGGTCCGTTCGCCGATGCCCGGCACGGTGGTCTCCGTCGCCGTCGGCAACGGCGACGCGGTCGAAGCCGGCCAAGTGCTCCTCTCGGTGGAGGCCATGAAGATGGAGCACCAACTGGTGGCCGAGGTGGCCGGCACAGTCCACACCACCGTCAAGGCCGGCGACCTGGTGAAGGCGGACCAGGTGCTGGCCACCATCCACGCCGTGGCTTCTGAGCCACCCGCGGACCCCATGACCAACACACTCAATGACCCAAACAACACAGGCGAGGGAGCCTAGCCATGCCGGATTTTGAACTTAGTGAGGAATACCAGGACCTCAGCGACACCGTCCGCGACTTTGCGGACAACGTGGTGGCACCCGTGTCCGCCAAACACGACGAGGAACACAGCTTCCCCTACGAAATCGTGAAGCAGATGGCGGAGATGGGCCTCTTCGGGCTGCCGTTCCCGGAGGAACACGGCGGCATGGGCGGTGACTACTTCGCCCTCGCGCTGGCCCTCGAACAGTTGGGCCGGGTGGACCAGTCCGTGGCCATCACCCTCGAAGCAGGCGTCTCCCTGGGCGCCATGCCTGTCTACCGCTTCGGCACCGACGCCCAGAAAGAGCAGTGGCTGCCGATGCTCGCCTCGGGCCAGGCGCTCGCCGGTTTCGGCCTCACGGAACCCGAAGCCGGCTCGGACGCCGGCGGCACCAAGACCCATGCCAGGCGTGAAGGCGGGCAGTGGGTGATCAACGGCAACAAGGAGTTCATCACCAACTCGGGCACGGACATCACCCGCCTGGTGACCGTCACCGCCGTTACGGGCCGGACAGAGCGGGCGGACGGCAGCGTCAAGAAGGAAATTTCCACCATCCTGGTGCCCACCGACACGGTGGGGTTCAAGGCGGAAAAGGCCTACAACAAGGTGGGCTGGAACGCCTCCGACACCCATCCGCTGACGTTGAAGGATGTCCGCGTGCCGGAGGCGAACCTGCTCGGTGAGGAAGGCCGCGGCTACGCCAACTTCCTCTCCATCCTGGACGAGGGCCGGATTGCCATCGCCGCGCTGGGCACCGGGGCAGCGCAGGGCTGCGTGGACCTGTCCGTGAAATACGCGAAGGAACGCAGCGCGTTCGGGCAAAACATCGGCAAGCACCAGGCCGTCGCGTTCAAGATTGCCCGCATGCAGGCCAGGGCCCACACTGCCCGCCTGGCGTACTACGATGCCGCGGCCAGAATGCTCGCCGGTAAGCCGTTCAAGACCCAGGCGGCCATCGCTAAGATGGTCGCAGGTGAGGCAGCCATGGACAACGCGCGGGACGCCACCCAGGTGTTCGGCGGCTATGGCTTCATCAACGAATTCACCGTGGCGCGCCACTACCGCGACTCCAAGATCCTGGAGGTGGGGGAGGGCACCACGGAGGTCCAGCTGATGCTGATAGCCCGCGAACTCGGACTCTAGCAAGCCAGCTGGCTCCGGACCGCTACCACCGGCCGGGCCTGTCCAGACCCTTGAAAGGACCAACGATGATCAACAAGGTGGTTGCCAGCGCTGCGGAAGCCGTAGCCGACATCCCGGACGGTGCCTCGCTTGCAGTGGGAGGGTTCGGCCTGTGCGGGATCCCGGTGGCCCTCATTGATGCCCTGCACCAAAGCGGAACCAAGGACCTGGAAACGGTCAGCAACAACTGCGGTGTGGACGATTGGGGGCTCGGAGTCCTGCTGCGGGACGGCCGGATCCGGCGGACGGTAAGTTCCTATGTCGGCGAAAACAAGGAATTTGCCCGCCAGTACCTTTCCGGCGAGTTGGAAGTGGTGCTGACCCCGCAGGGCACCCTGGCCGAGAAGCTCCGCGCCGGGGGTGCCGGGATCCCGGCCTTCTATACAAAGGCGGGCGTGGGCACCCAGGTGTCCGAGGGCGGGCTGCCACAGAAGTACGACGCCGAGGGCGGGGTGGCGATTGCATCCGCCCCGAAAGAAGTCCGCACCTTCAACGGGGTTGACTATGTGCTGGAAGAGTCGCTGACACCCGATTTCGGGCTGGTGCACGCATGGAAGGGCGACCGGCACGGAAACCTGGTTTTCCACGCCACCGCGATGAACTTCAACCCGCTGTGCGCCATGGCGGGGCGGATCACCATCGCCGAAGTGGAGGAGCTGGTGGAGCCGGGCGAGCTGGATCCGGAGCACGTCCACGTTCCTGGCATCTTTGTCCAACGGGTGGTGTTCGCACCGCACGGGGAGAAACGCATCGAAAAGCGGACCGTGTCCCTGGCCGCGCCGGCATCAGGAACTGAGCCGGCCACAGACACATCACAGGCAGGAGCATAGCCATGGAGTCCACCAGCCCGCAGGGAGCACCTCCCCGCCCCGAAGCCGTCCGCCCCGAATACCGGCGTGCCGCCGCCGGCCAGCCCGCCGGCACTGGCCCGGACACCAAAGGATGGACCCGCAACGAGCTCGCCGCCAGGGTTGCCCGGGAGCTCCGCAACGGCCAGTACGTCAACCTGGGCATCGGCATGCCCACGCTGATCCCCAACTACATCCCGGCCGGGGTGGAAGTGGTGCTGCACTCGGAGAACGGGATCCTCGGCGTCGGGCCGTATCCGGCGGAGGACGCCGTGGACCCGGACCTGATCAACGCCGGCAAGGAAACGGTCACCGTCAATAAGGGCGCGGCCTTCTTCGATTCCGCTGCGTCCTTCGGCATGATCCGCGGCGGGCACGTGGACGTTGCCGTGCTGGGCGCCATGGAGGTCGCGCAGAACGGGGACCTGGCCAACTGGATGATCCCGGGCAAGATGGTCAAGGGCATGGGCGGGGCCATGGACCTGGTGTTCGGCGCCAAGAAGGTGATCGTGATGATGGAGCACGTTGACCGCAATGGCCGCCCCAAGATCGTGGAAAAGTGCACCCTTCCGCTGACCGGCAAAGCCTGCGTGGACCGGATCATCACCGACCTCGCCGTGATCGACGTTGTCACCGACGGCGAGCGCTCCCGGCTGGTGCTGCGCGAACTTGCGCCCAATGTGTCGCTGGAAGAGGTTGCCGCGGCCACGGGCGCCGAGCTCTTCGAAGAGGACCAGGAGCTCACCGTATGACAAACCCCCGGGTGATTGAACAGCGGGGCCTGTACTTCGACGAACTCGAACAGGACGTGGTGTACGCGCACCGGCCCGGACGCACCGTGACCGAGGCGGACAATGTCCTGTTCACCACCCTCACCATGAACACCCAGGCCCTGCACCTGGACGCGGCCTGGAGCGCAGCCCAGCCTTTTGGCCAGCGCCTGGTCAATTCCATGTTCACGCTCTCCACCGTGGTGGGGCAGTCCGTGTCACAGCTGACCCAGGGCACCATCATCGCCCAGCTGGGCCTGACCGACGTGTCCTTTCCGCATCCGCTGTATCACGGCGACACGCTCTACACCGAGACCGTCATTACGGAGAAGCGGCTCTCGAACTCACGGCCCGGCCAGGGCATTGTGACCATGCAGCACACCGGCCGGAACCAGGAAGGCACCGTGGTGGCCCTGGCCACCCGGAGTTGCCTGATGTGGACCAAGGACGCTCACGGCAGCCCCACCACGGAGCCAAGCCGCGGCGAAAAGGGGACAATATCCCTATGACATTTGTGATGGGACCCGCCCTCCTCTTTTGCCCGGCCGACCGTCCGGAGCGGTACCAAAAGGCTGCCAGTCGCGCGGACGCCGTCATCCTGGACCTGGAAGACGCCGTGGCCCCCGCTGACAAGCAGCGTGCCCGCGGAGCCATCCTTGCCCAGCTCGGTACGGTTGGCGAAGGACCCGAACTGGATCCGAGCCGGACCATCGTGCGAATCAACCCCGCAGGGACCGAGGAATTCGGCAAGGACCTGCACTTCCTGGCGCACACACCGTACCGAACGGTCATGCTGGCCAAGACCGAGAGCGCGGAGCAACTGGAAGCCCTGCAGGACTACCACGTCATCGCCCTGTGCGAGACCGCCGCGGGAGTCCTGAACGCGCCCGCCATTGCGGCGGCCCCCAACGTCGTGGCCCTGATGTGGGGTGCCGAGGACCTCCTCGCATCCCTGGGCGGGACGTCGAGCAGAAAGGACGACGGCGCCTACCGGGCCGTGGCGCTGCACGCCCGGTCCGCCGTCCTCCTCGCCGCCCGGGCTTTCGGAAAGGAAGCGGTGGACGCCGTCTACGTCAACATCCCCGACCTTGACGGACTCAAAGCGGAGGCCAGCGACGCCGTGGCCTCAGGTTTCAGCTCCAAGGCCTGCATCCACCCCACCCAGGCCAACGTGGTCCGCGGCGCCTACGCGCCCGATGACGCGGACGTTGCGGCTGCCCGGGAACTGCTCCGGGCCGCCGCCGCGGCAGGGTCCGGGGTCTTCCAGTTCAACGGCCGCATGATCGACGGCCCCATCCTCAAACACGCCGAATCAACGCTCCGCAGGGCCGGCGCGAACGTCTAGGCACAGTACCCTGATCACCCGCACACCCTGATCACCGCCGCCCGTGGGAACCACGCAGCGATAGCGGTGGAATGGCCTCGTACAACAGCGTCCGCACCCAGCGTTCACCGGTCTCCCGGAACTCGGCGCGGGTTGCGAAGCGGTACAGGTAACTGTTGACGCGCACCCACCGTGGCGGTTCGCCGTCGAACGGGTCCTCACGAAGCAGCCGCAGGGTGCGGCGGTCCGCTTCGAGGAGTTTGCCGAGTAAGGCATAGAACCACTCTTCATGAACGGTGCGCAGTGGCAGGAACCACATCAGCCAGTCCAGGCGGAGGTGATACGGCGCCCACTGCCGCGGGAGCCGGCGGACGTCGCCGGGCTTGCCTTTGAACCCGTACTCGCGCCAGTCCGCGGTGTCGTCCGGCTCCGCATCCAGGGTGCCTTCCACCACGATCTCGATGCGGTGCTTCGTCACGGTGCCGAACGCACCGTACGTGTTCACCAGCTGCCAGCGGTTGAAGGCGGCATTCATCAGCTGACGTTGGGACACCAGGTTCCGCAGGGGCCAGTAACTGAGGACCACCAACAGCAACGTCACGGCCAGGCACATCGCCAGCCAGTACGTTGGATTTCCGCGCGATCCGGCCTCCCGGTCCCAGTCCAGCGGCAGGAACGGGAGCACGGCATGGGCCACCGGATCGCTGACGGCCGCGAAGGCCAGCACAATGGCCATCCAGTTAAGCCACGCAAAATTGCCGCTGGCCACCAGCCACAGCTGCGTAAAGATGACGATGCCGGCGGCGGCGGACGCCAGGGGCTGCGGGGCGAAGAGGAAAAACGGCACCACCAGTTGTGCAAAGTGGTTCCCCAGCACCTCCAACCGATGGAAGGGCCTGGGCAGCAGGTGCGCCTGCCGGCTCAGCGGACCGGGCATCGGCTGGGTCTCGTGGTGATAGTACAGCGCCGTCAGGTCGCGCCATTCCCGGCCGCCGCGGATCTTGATCATTCCGGCACCGAACTCCAGGCGGAACACCAGCCACACCAGCAGAAGCAGGATGGTCCGGGGCGGCTCTGTCTGGTCCGAGCCAAGGAACGCGACCGTGAAGCCGGCTTCCAGGAGCAGCATTTCCCAGCCGAATCCATAAAATGTCTGGCCCACGTTGACCACCGACATGTAGAGCAGCCACAGGGCCAGGAACGCGATCAGCGGGACCCACGGCGGGCCCAGCTGGGGGACACCGGCCACCAGCAGCGCCGAGACGGCAAGTCCTGCCGCGCAAACCCAGCGCAGCAGCCGGTCCGAGTAGCGCCAGCGGAAGAGGGTGGGCCGGTGCAACCGGCTGAAGCCTTCCAGGAACCGCGGAACCGGAAGCAGCCCGTGTTCGCCCAGCAGCGCCGGGAACTGGTTCAGGGTGGACAGGAACGCCACAAAATACAGCGCTGCAATGCCCCGCTGCAGCACCAGCCGAGCGAATTCATAGTCCGGCGCATCGAACCAGGAAACCCAGTCCACGCGATCAACGTTACGCCTGGCCCGCGTCCGCTCCTAGATCCGGACGGCAGCTCCGGACGGGGCCGGGCGTGCGGGATACTTAAGCCATGCAGCCTCGCAGAATCGTCCTCCTCGGATCCACCGGTTCCATCGGCACCCAGGCGATTGACGTCGTCGACGGCGCCCCGCACCTTTTCGAGGTCGTGGCGCTCAGCGCGGGCGGCGGGAACCTGGAGCTCCTGGCCCGCCAGGCGGTGCACACGGGGGCCGCCGCCGTCGGCATCGCCTCCGGAGACGCCCGGCACCTGCAGGACCTGATCACGGCCGCTGCCCGCATGGCGGGCCGCCAGGACTACCGGCCCGAAATCATCGCAGGCCCGGACGCCTCGGCGCGCATCGCGGCGGTGGAGGCAGACGTGGTGCTGAACGGCATCACCGGCTCCATCGGACTCGCCCCCACCCTCGCTGCGCTGAAATCCGGTGCAACGCTGGCGCTGGCCAACAAGGAGTCGTTGATCGTGGGCGGCGCACTGGTCAAGGCCGCGGCCCGCGAAGGCCAGATCGTCCCGGTGGACTCCGAACATTCAGCCATCGCCCAGTGCCTGCGCTCGGGCACAGCGGCCGAGGTGGAGAAGCTCATCCTCACGGCGTCCGGCGGCCCGTTCCGCGGACGCACACGGGAGCAGCTGCATGAGGTGACCCCGCAGGAGGCGCTGGCCCACCCCACCTGGGACATGGGCCTGATGGTCACCACAAATTCGGCCACCCTGGTCAATAAGGGCCTGGAACTCATTGAAGCCCACCTGCTGTTCGACGTGCCGCTGGACCGGATCGAGGTGGTGGTCCATCCGCAGTCCGTGGTCCACTCCATGGTCCAGTTCATTGACGGGTCCGTCATCGCCCAGGCCTCACCGCCGGACATGCGCCTGCCCATCGCCCTGGGACTCGGCTGGCCGGACCGGGTAGCGAAAGCGGCCGCCGCGTGTGACTGGACCCGGGCCACCAGCTGGACCTTTGAGCCCCTGGACACGGCCGCCTTTCCCGCTGTGGACCTGGCCAAGGACGCAGCCAAACAGGGGAGCACCTACCCGGCCGTCTTCAACGCGGCCAACGAAGAAGCCGTCCTGGCCTTTCACGCCGGGCGGATCCGCTTCACCGATATCGTGGACACCATCGACGCTGTCCTCAGCGAACACCCAGGATCCTCGGAGCTGACCCTTGACTCAGTGCTGGATGCTGAGAACTGGGCACGAACACGCGCCCACGAACGTTTGGCAGTAAGCAGTCTCTAGGAAGCAGCAGATCCACGCATGAGCCCCATCCTCCTCTTTATTCTCGGCGTCGTCTTTGTGGCGATTGGCATTGCCGTGTCCATCGCGCTGCACGAAGTGGGGCACCTGGTGCCCGCCAAGCTGTTCAAAGTACGCGTCACCAAATACATGATCGGCTTCGGCCCCACGCTGTGGTCCAAACGGAAAGGCGAAACCGAATACGGGGTCAAGGCCATCCCGCTGGGCGGCTACGTCTCCATGATCGGCATGTACCCGCCCAACAAAGAGGACGGGACGGTGCGGCCCTCCAGCACCGGCATGTTCCAGACCCTCGCCACCGAAGCCCGCTCCATGGCCCATGAAGAAGTCGGCCCGGAGGACGGGAACCGCGTGTTTTACCGCCTGCCCGTCTGGAAAAAAATCATCGTGATGCTCGGCGGTCCGGCCATGAACCTGCTGATCGGCGTGGTGCTGACGGCGGTGCTGCTCATGGGCTTCGGCATGGCCACGGCTACCACCACCATCTCTGATGTGTCCAAGTGCCAGGTTGCGGCCGGCCAGACCGTGGATCCCAATTCCGCGGACTGCCAGCTGACTCCCGCCGCCGCAGCCGGGCTCCTGCCCAATGACGTGGTCACCTCCTTCGACGGGAAAGCGGTCACCAGCTGGGACCAGCTGACCGAATGGATCCGGGCATCCGCCGGCCGGCAAGTCAGCATCACCGTGGAGCGCAACGGCGCCCCGGTCACCACCACTGTCACCCCGGTGCTGTCCGCCCGTCCCGTCGTCGGCGTTGACGGCCGGCAGGCCAAGGACGACGCCGGCAAGCTGCTGTACCAGGACGTCGGCTTCCTCGGCATCGGTGCGCAAACCGCGTTGGTTCCCCAGCCGGCGTCGTCCGTCCTGCCCATGGCGGGGGAGAACATCCGGCAGGTTGCCGGGGTTATCCTCAACCTGCCCGCCCGGGTGGTGGGCGTAGCCAAGGCCGCTTTCAGTGAGGAACCGCGCGATCCCAACGGTCCCATCAGCGTTGTGGGCGTGGGCCGCGTGGCCGGTGAAGTGGCAGCCATGGAAGAGGTTCCCCTCCAGTCCCGGATTGCCACCCTGGTAGGGCTGCTGGCCGGTCTGAATTTCGCGCTCGCGGTCTTCAACCTGGTCCCGCTGCTGCCGCTTGACGGCGGCCACGTTGCGGGCGCGCTGTATGAAGGGGCCCGCCGCCGGGTGGCCAAACTGTTCGGCAAACCGGACCCGGGAGCTTTCGACATCGCCAAGCTGCTCCCCGTCACGTATGTGGTGGCCGCCCTGCTGATGGGCATGAGCGTGCTGCTGATCTACGCAGACATTGTGAAGCCGGTCAATCTCTTCGGTTGAGTTTGCCCGCGCCTGCGGCCGCTTGGTCACGGCGGAGGTGATTCGGAAATATCAGCTCATTCTGACTGATAGTTAATAATCAGCCATTGATGATTGATTATTTGTCGTCACCTCCGTACGGTTGAAGCATGTACGTACTGACCATCGACCAGCGCAGCAGCAGCACGGACGTCGACCGGGTCCCTGACCTGATCGTCGCCCTGCGCAGCCTCACGCCGGTTCCGTTTGAAAGGTCGGTGGGCGACGAACTCCAAGGTGTCGTCGAAGCGGCTGCCGATGTTGTGGACATCGCCCTCCATGCTCTCCGCGACGGGCACTGGTACGTCGGAATCGGGATCGGCGAGGTCCGGCTCGCTCCCGGGGCAAGTCCGAGGGAGGGAAGCGGAAGCGCCTTTGTCGCAGCCCGACGCGCGGTGGACAACGCCAAGGGCGCAGGGGCCCAGGTCCCGTTGTCAGTGGTGCCCGGCAGTATTGGACGTGGCCGGCCCCTCCCGGCCGATGCCGGGGAAGGAATTATGAGCAGTGCAAACGCCGAAGCGGTGCTCCGCCTGATAGGACGCGTCGTGCAGCAGCGAACGCCGGCACAGTGGCGGGTGGTGGATCGGCTGCGGGCCCTCGGCGGCGGCGATATCCGTCATGGCAGCCAGAAGCAGGTGGCCCGGGAGCTGGGGATTTCCGAGCAATCCGTGAGCCGTGCCCTGCTCAGGTCCGGCTGGCAGGAAGAATGGGCTGCGCGGCCGGCGGCAGCCATGCTCCTCAAATACGCCCACAACCACGTACTGGTTTCCCGCCCCGCCAAAGGAGAACGGTGAACGCACTCTGGATCGCAGTGGCACTAGTGGTGGCCGGATTTGTCGGCTGGCCGGTGACCTGGCTGGTGTTCCGGCTGGCCAGGACCATCGATGACAAGGCCGACGCAGCCGGCAGGGAACAGGCAGCCGACGATGCTTCCGGCCAGGATCCGTCGGCGGACGTCACGGTGGACGCCCCGCTGCCGGCTGACCCGCCAACGCTGACCTCAGCAGGCCCCGTACAGGGCCAGGAGGAACGCGGGCAAAGTGTGGACGGCGAGCTGACAGCTGCTGGCGGCAGGCCGCCGTCGGACGTTCCCCGTCCCGAAGGCGCGGGGCAGGTGACCCCCGGCCGGCCCGCTTCCGGCCAGCGCATCCTGCGCGGCGGGGCGATCATCGGCGTCCTGGAACGCCTGGGCGTTGCTGTGGCCATCCTCACAGGGCAGCCGGTGGCCATCGCCTACATCGTGGCCATCAAAGGCCTGGGCAGGTTTGCCGAGCTGAAGGAAACACCCGTGGCCGCAGAACGGTTCATCATTGGAACGCTCACCTCCATGCTGTGGGCAGCCGGCACGGCGGCCATCGTCAAGGTCTACTTCCTGAACTAATGCCCGGATCGGTGGCGGTGCGCCGCGGGGGATAGGCTGTCCTTATGACTGTTTTTGCCGTTGAGTATGTGTACGCCGCCGATTCCACCGCGGCCCGTGATGAACACCGTCCTGCGCACCGCGCCTGGCTGGCAGGCCTGGCGGACGACGGCCAGTTGCTGACCAGCGGACCCTACGGTGACGGGGCGGGCGCCCTGCTGATCTTCAAGGTCGAGGACGAAACCAGGCTCAACGACCTGCTGAAGCGGGACCCTTTCGCCGAAGCCGGGACCATCGCCGGTATCCGCACTACCGAATGGACGCCGGTCATCGGCATCCTCGCCCAGCACGCGTCCTGATTCGCGGACCACTCTTCCTTCCGAAACACCTACCCAAGGAGTCCATGTGACCTCGGTCAGCCTGGGAATGCCGTCAGCACCGCCGCCCGTCCTCGCCCCCCGCCGTAAGACGCGCCAGATCAAAGTGGGCTCGGTCGGCGTCGGCTCGGACTCGCCCATCAGCGTGCAGTCCATGACCACCACCCCCACCACCGACATCAACGCCACGCTGCAGCAGATAGCGGAACTCACCGCCTCGGGCTGCGACATTGTGCGCGTCGCCTGCCCGTCGGCCGATGATGCGGAGGCCTTGCCCATCATTGCGCGCAAGTCCCAGATCCCCGTCATCGCGGACATCCATTTCCAGCCCAAGTACGTGTTCGCCGCGATCGAGGCCGGCTGCGCGGCGGTGCGCGTGAACCCGGGCAACATCCGCAAATTCGATGACCAGGTCAAGGAAATCGCCCGCGCGGCCAAGGACCACGGCACGTCCATCCGCATCGGGATCAACGCCGGTTCGCTGGAGCCGGGCATCCTCAAGAAATACGGCAAGGCTACGCCCGAGGCGCTCGTTGAGTCGGCAGTCTGGGAAGCGTCGCTGTTCGAAGAGCACGGCTTCCACGACTTCAAGATCTCCGTCAAGCACAACGACCCCGTGGTGATGGTTGCTGCGTACGAAATGCTCGCGGAGAAGGGCGACTGGCCGCTGCACCTGGGCGTCACGGAGGCCGGCCCGGCCTTCCAGGGCACCATCAAATCCGCCACCGCCTTCGGTGCCCTGCTGTCCCGTGGCATCGGCGACACCATCCGGGTTTCGCTCTCCGCCCCGCCGGTGGAGGAGATCAAGGTGGGCAACCAGATCCTCCAGTCCCTGAACCTGCGTCCGCGGAAGCTCGAGATTGTCTCCTGCCCGTCCTGCGGCCGCGCCCAGGTGGACGTCTACACCCTGGCCGAGCAGGTCACCGCCGGCCTGGAGGGCATGGAGATTCCGCTGCGCGTGGCCGTGATGGGCTGTGTGGTGAACGGGCCCGGGGAAGCCCGTGAAGCAGACCTGGGCGTGGCGTCCGGTAATGGCAAAGGACAGATCTTTGTGAAGGGCGAAGTCATTAAGACTGTGCCTGAGAGCCAGATTGTTGAGACACTGATCGAAGAAGCCATGCGCATAGCCGAGGAGATGGGGGAGGCCGATGGCGAAGATGCTGTCAAGGGTAGCCCCGTGGTTAGCGTCTCATAAGGAGGGCGCCGCGCCGGAGGGGCTGGTTGTCCGTTCCCTCTCCGGTGCGGATACCCCCGCCCTGCGGCGCCTTGCCGAGCAGGATCCCGTAGCGAACGTGTTTATGCTGGCCCACCTGAAGGCGGTCGGTTCCGCGGCACCGACCACCGGCGGCGCCACAGTGTTCGGCGTGTTCGACGACGGCGTCCTGCTGGGCGCGTGCTGGGCCGGGGCCAACCTTGTCCCGGTGGAGCTGGACCCGGAGTTCGCCGGGGTGGTGGCCGAAGCGGCCAGCGCGTCGGGCCGCCGCTTCGCGTCGGCCTTTGGCCCCGCCGACGCGGTCCTGGCCCTCCACACCGAGCTGGCTGCGCTGGGGCATGCAGCCCACGAAGTGCGGGATGAACAGCCGCTGATGACGATTTGCGGGCCTCCCGAAGTCACGCCCAACTCCCATTTGGAGCTGGGGCGCCTGGCCGACTTCGAGCGTATCCTGCCGGCCTGTGCGGCCATGTTCGAGGAAGAGGTGGGCTACTCACCGTTCCTGGGCGGCAAGGAATTCTACAGCCGCCGCGTGGAGGGCCTCATCCGGCAGGGCCATTCGTTGGCGCACGTCAACGACTCCGGCGAGGTGGTCTTCAAAGCGGAACTCGGAGCCGTCACCGCCGAAGTCACCCAGATCCAGGGTGTGTGGATGAACCCTGAGTACCGCGGCCAGGGTCTGAGTGCCGGCTACATGGCGGCCGTGGTGGAAAAGGCGCGGGCACTGGCCCCGGTGACCAGCCTGTACGTCAACGGTTTTAATCTCCGGGCCCGGTCCACGTACGAGCGGGTGGGCTTCAGCCAGGTCGGAACGTTCGCCACGGTTCTGTTCTAGTACTACAGTCGCGTTTGTATGGTCTGTCTGCGTGCTTTGTAGTGGCATTGCTGGGCGCGGTGTTGGTGTTTTCGTCGCCAAAGCGAACAGTGGATAACGTGGTGGGGGTCTGGTTGTCGGTGC
>NZ_JARESG010000019.1 GCF_029076445.1 Pseudarthrobacter naphthalenicus | reverse complement strand
CGTCAACAAGGCCTGGAACAACTGAAGAACCGGGGGTTTTTCAATGAGGCAACGAAACCCTCAACCGGAGGTTTTCAGATGAGGCAACGAATAAGTCTTCCCGGAGGTATTGCAATGAGGCAACAGGGGGTTGGTGTTTGGGAGAATGTAGCCATGGCGAAGAGCTCCGGCCCGGCCGGCACCAAGGTCACGATTTACGACATCGCAAAGATTGCCGGCGTCAATCCCTCCACCGTGTCCCGGGCCCTGGGAAAACCGGAACGGGTGAGCGCCAAAACAAGGAAACTCGTGGAGCAGGCGGCCGCGGAGCTCAACTTCAGAGCAAGCCCCCTCGCCCGTTCCCTCCTGACGGGCCGGACCGGCACGGTCGGGCTGATCGTCGCGGACATCACGAACCCCAGCTATTTCGACATGATCCGCGGCGCCCAGGCCGCCGCCGCCGCGAACGGCCTGACGCTGGTGCTCGCCGAATCCGCTGAATCGGCGGCAACGGAGCTGAGGGTTGCCCGGCGGATCCAGCCTTCCACCGACGGCATCATCCTCGCCAGCCCGCGCATGTCCGATCCTGAGATCAGGGCACTGAACGCCACGAAGCCTGTCACCGTCATCAACCGCAGCGTGGCAGGTGTCGACTCGGTAGTCCCCGACGTGGAACCCGGCATCTCCGAAGCGGTCCGCCACCTTGCGTCCGGCGGCCACCGCAGGATCGCCTTCCTGGCCGGCCCGGACACCTCATGGCTTTCGGCCCGCCGCTGGGAATGCCTGCGGTCCGCCTGTGAATGGACAGGGCGCGAGGCCCTGCTCATCCCCACCACGGCACCCACCGCCGAGGGCGGCCGGCGTGCCGCGAGGGACGTGATCGCCTCCGGGGCCACCGCCGGCCTATGCTTCAACGATGTCCTGGCCATCGGGCTGATGCGGGAACTGCAGGCGGCGAAAGTGACCATACCCGACGAGTTCAGCGTGGTGGGCTTCGACAATATTTTCGGCTCCGACTTCACCACCCCGGCCCTGACCACCATCGCCGCGCCGTTCACCGAAGCCGGCGCCACGGCGCTGTCCCTCGTTCTGGCGGCCCTGCCAAACGCGGACGACGGGTCCCCGAACGTGCGCGGTGCGGGCGGTGCGGAACTGCCCACCAGCCTGATTGTGCGCGGTTCCAGCGGCAGGCTGCTTGGTGGCTGACCGCCCGGGCCGCCAGTGACCAGGCCAGGCGGTCTGGTTGGGATATCCGATCGTTGCTAGCGTGGCGTCATGAACCCCTCAAAGACTCCGGCCGAGATCCTCACCATTGCCGGCGCGGAGGTTCGCATCTCCAGTCCGGACAAGGTGGTCTTCCCCGGGCCGGGGCTCACGAAGCTTGACCTGGTCCGTTACTACCTCAAGGTGGCGGACGGTGCGCTGCGCGGGGCGGCCGGCCGGCCGATGGTGCTCAAACGCTTTCCGAAGGGCATTGACAGTGAGCCGTTTTTCCAAAAGCGTGTACCCGAAAACCACCCCGATTTCATCGACACCGCCACCTTGCACTACGCCTCCGGCACCTCGGCCGAAGAGGCCGTGATCCGTGATGCCGCCGGGCTCGCCTGGGTGGTGAATCTGGGCTGCCTGGACCTGAACCCGCACCCGGTGCGCGCCGAGGACCTCGAACACCCCGACGAGCTCCGGGTGGACCTCGATCCGATGCCGGGCGTGGACTGCAACCAGATCGTCGATGTCGCGTATGTCGCGCAGGAGGTGCTCGACGACGTCGGACTCGTGGGGTGGCCGAAAACCAGCGGGTCGCGGGGGCTCCACATCCTGGTGCGGATTGCGCCAACGTGGTCCTACCGGGACGTGCGACTGGCCGCCGAGACCCTCGCGCGCGAGGTGGAGAACCGCGCTCCCGGCCTGGCCACCGCCCGCTGGTGGAAGGAGGAGCGCGGGGAGAGCGTGTTTGTCGACTTCAACCAGAACGCCAAGGACCGCACGGTGGCATCCGCTTACTCCGTGCGGCCGCTGCCCGATGCCAGGGTCTCCACGCCGCTCACCTGGGACGAGGTCCGTTCGGCCCGTCCGGAACAGTTCACCGTTCTCACGGTTCCGGGGCGCTTCGCCGATCTGGGCGACCCGCACGCGGGGATCGACGACGCCGTCGGCTCGCTGGAAGGGCTCCTCGCCCTCGCCAAGGAGCTGGGTCCCGCCGAAAAGCCGCCGCGCGCGGGCGACGGTTCCGGGCGCCGGCAGTCGGTGATGCCGCTGGTCGAAGTGGCCCGTACCAGGACCAAGCCCGAAGCCCTCGCGGCGCTCGACGCGTGGAAGGCCCGGCATGCGGACCTCGTTCCGGGCCTGCATCCGGCCGATGTGCTTATAGACGGGATGCGCGGATCGAGTTCGCTCTGGTACCGGGTGCGGGTCAATCTCCAACACATCCCTGAGACTGAGCGTCCGCCGCAGGAGGAGCTTATTGCCGACTACGACCCGTGGGCCGGCAAGGAATGGCCGGGGCGGCCGGCGTCCTGACCGATCTCTTTGAAGACCTTTGAGCGCGGTGCAGACGCGGACGTAGAATCGTCAGGTCAGGCGGCGCCGCCCGGCGCAGCGGAAAATCATCTCCCATGGAGGACGCCATGAGCCATGAAACCACCAGCTCCACTGCTGCGACCGCCGCCCAGACTGTCTTCCGGGTTGCCCTGGGCGGCGTGCTTATGGCCCACGGGTCGCAGAAGCTCTTCGGCTGGTTCGGCGGCGGCGGCCTCGAAGGCACCAGCAAGGGCATGCACGCCATGGGTTTCCGCCCGGCAAAATCCAGCGCCATCCTCGCCGGCGTTGGAGAAGCCGGGGCCGGGCTGGCCCTTGCCTTGGGGCTGGCGACCCCGGCCGCCGGCGCCGCCGCTACCACCACCATGGCCGTCGCGGCCAGCGTCCATGCGCCCGGCGGATTCTTCGCCACGGAAGGCGGTCTTGAGTACCCGGCGGTGCTGGCCGTGGCGGCTGCAGCGTTCACCCTGGGCGGCCCCGGCGCGTTCTCACTGGACGGGCTCACCGGCCACGTCCTGGACCGGCCTTGGATGCGGGCTGTCGCCTTGGCCACCGTACCGGCGGTGACCGCGGTCCAAATCTATCGGCGTCGTCAGGCCCTGGCAGCTGACGCGGCCGCAGCGGATGCCGGAGCGGCAACACCGGACGCCGGCGCCACAACGCACGAAGGCTGAAAACTCTCGTCACGGAGGTCTCTCTGATGATGCGGCTCCACTCGTCACTGGCGGAGAGCCTGGACAGGCAGCTGGCCCGGGATCCGGAAGACTGGGAGCAGACATTCCGCCAGATGGCGCTGTTTGACCTGGCTGAGGACATCAAGTTCGGCTTCTTCCTTGCCTACTACCGGAACTTCGCCATTCCCTCCGGTGCGGCCACGCTGGTGAGGAACGGGGAAATACCTGCCCGGCCCATGAAGCGGTCCATTGACACCGGACTGGTGATCTACGAACTCATCGCCTGCGGGCTGGACTCCGAACGCGGCCGGCAGATGACGGCACTGCTAAACCGGGTCCACCGGCACGTGCCGGGCAGCCCGGAGGATTTCCTGTACGTGCTCATGACCCTCCTGGTGGTTCCCATCCGGTGGACGGAGCTCCACGGCTGGCGCCAACCGACGCAGACCGAGCGGGACGCCGCAACCCGGTTCTTCCGCGAACTGGGCACGAGAATCCATATTGCGGACATCCCTGTCACCTTCGAGGCGGCGGCGAAGTTCTTCGATGACTACGAACGGCGCCGGGTGGCGCCCAGCAGCGCGGGCAAGACGCTGATGGGCGCCACCGTACAGGTATTTCAAAGCATGCAGCCAAGGCTCCTGCATCCCGTCACCGAACGCATGATCGCCACCATGCTCGACGACGCCCCGCTTGCCGCCGCCCTCGGACTCCCCCGCAGCACCTGGTGGTCACGCGTGGCCCTGGCTGCCGGGCTCGGCCTGCGCAACGCGATCCGGCGCCGCACTCCGCTCAGCACCATTCCGAGCTTCATCCCGGGGCAGGCTGCCCCGCCTGTCTACGCCGAAGGCTATGACCCCGCCGAGATCGGACCGCTCAACATGATGGGTCCGGGCACTGCAACACCACCGGACTAGTCAGCAGCGCTCTGGACTCTTGGCCTGCGCCGACTCAGACTGACTACAACAGCTGCCCCGGCAGGCCGGAACCACCTGCATTTTGGTCTGCCGGGAACGGACAGCTGCAGCTTTGGGCTTTACCGCGGTGCCTGATTCACACCCTTGAAAGGATCTGGTCATGCCGGACTTCTCAGCATTCTTCCCGCTCATCGTTACTATCGTGGGTGTGCTTGTCGCCATCGGCTTTGTGTGGGTGGCAACAAAACTCATGTGGAAGGTGGCCGAACCGAACGAGGCCCTCATCATCTCCGGGCTGACCCGCGGAAC
The DNA here is from genome assembly GCF_029076445.1 of Pseudarthrobacter naphthalenicus. Taxonomy (GTDB): domain Bacteria; phylum Actinomycetota; class Actinomycetes; order Actinomycetales; family Micrococcaceae; genus Arthrobacter; species Arthrobacter naphthalenicus. The sequence goes on along the minus strand of NZ_JARESG010000019.1, from coordinate 70,144 downwards.
GCTTGACACCCGCGCGGGGATGGATTTCAAGATTGTCACGGGGAAGGGTGCCCTGGTCCTTCCGGGCCTCCAGACGGTGCGGACCCTGTCGCTCACCCTGAACGAAACTGAACTCAAAGTATCCTGTGTCACCTCGCAGGGCATCCAGGTGATCGTCGAGGGCGTGGTCATCTACAAGATCGGCGACGCTCCGCCCTTCATTGCCAATGCCGCCCGCCGCTTCCTGGGGCAGCAGCCCAAAATGGAGAGCCAGGTGTACAACGTCTTCGAGGGGCACCTGCGCTCCATCATCGGCAGCATGACCGTGGAGGAGATCATTCGCGAGCGGGACAAGCTCGGCTCGCAGGTCCGCAGCGCCAGCGGCGTGGAGATGGAAAAACTCGGGCTCGTGGTGGACTCGCTGCAGATCAAGGACCTGCAGGATCCCACCGGGTACATCCAGAACATCGCCAAGCCGCACATTGCCCAGGTGAAAATGGAAGCACGCATCGCCGAGGCCACCCGCAACCGCGAAGCGGCCGAGAAGGAAGCAGAGGCGGCAGCCCTGATCGCGGACGCGCAGAGCGTCTCAGCCATCAGGCAGTCGGTGGCGCAGGCCAACGCCGAGCGGGCCAAGGCAAACGCCGCCCAGGCCGGCCCCCTGGCCGACGCCACGGCCCGGCAGCAGGTGGTGGTCCAGGAAACCGAAGTCGCCAAACTCGAGGCAGACCGGGAAGAGCAGAAGCTCCAAACCACCGTCCGGAAACCCGCAGACGCGAAAGCCTACGCCAAACGAACCGACGCGGAAGGCCAGAAAGCGGCGGACATCAGCGCCGCCGAAGCATTGGCCCGGCGCACCGAACTTGAAGCCCAGGCCAACGCCCGCCGCACGGAGCTGCAGGCCCAGGCCAATGCCACCGCTGCGGCTGCCGCAGCCGGAGCCACCAAGGTCACCGGCGAGGCCGAAGCCGCGGCCACCAAGGCCAAGGGAGACGCGGCGGCCTCCGCAATCAAAGCCAAGGCCCTCGCGGAGGCGGACGGCATCAAGGCGCGGGCCGAGGCCTTGGGGACCAACCAGGACGCCGTCATCTCCCAGCAGCTCGCCGAAAACATGCCCGCCATCATCGCCGCAGCCGCCGAGCCGTTCTCGCACGTGGGCCAGATGACCGTCCTGAACGGCGGCGAAGGGATCAACAGGATGCTCGGCGGAATCCTCGCGCAGGCCGGCGACTACCTTCCCGCCCTGGCCTCCGCGCTGAAGAAGGGCCCGGACACCAAGCACCCACCCGCCTCGCCCGAGGCCTAGGAGCCGGGATGCACAGGAATGTTGACCGGAGCCTGACAGGCAAAATCGGCCGGGTGACCGGGCGCATCGGACCGGACACCATCGGCGAGGTCATGCTCCCCTACCTCGGCGGCACCATGGCCTTCCACGCCCACCCCTTCGACAAGACCAGCGGCTTCCAGGTGGGCGACCAGGTGCTGGTGATTTACTACGAGCCGCCACAGACCGTCTTCGTGGACGAGCTGCCGGACGTCCTGAGACACGGCAGCGAGGCATGAAGCAACGGCTGCCGGAACGAAGGCGACCGGTATCCGGGGCTTTCGTCCCTGTTGCACCGGCACCCTGTGCAGGTCTACTGGATGAGACAAGGACCACGGCATTTTCGGCAAGGGATGATCATGACCAACATCAGCATTCTCGGCAGCGGACACATGGCCCGGGCACTCGCGAAAGCAATGCTGAGGGGAAACAACCCCGTCCAGATTCTGGGGCGGGACGGACCCAAAACCCGCGACCTGGTGGAGAGCCTCGGGCCCGGCGCTACTGGCGGCGTCATCGGGGCCGGCATTACCGGGGCCATCGTTTTCCTGGCCATGCCGCACAAGGACGTGCACAACGCCATCCTGGAAGCCGGGGACTCACTGGAAGGCCGGGTGGTGGTGGACATCAGCAACCCCGTGGACGTATCAACCTTCGACCGGCTCACCACCGAACCGGGCACGTCCGCCGCCGAAGAAACAGCCCGCCTCCTCGAAGGGCGTGCAGATGTCGTCAAGGCGTTCAATACGACCTTCGCCGCCACCCTGGAGGACGGACAAGTCGGCGGGCAGCACCTGGACGTCTTCATAGCCGGCGACTCGGAGCAGGCCAAGGAGAAGGTCAGCGCCGTCGCAGCCGCCGCGGGGCTCCGGCCCATCGACGTCGGGCCGCTCCGGCGGGCACGCGAACTTGAAGCCATCATGCTGGTGGTCATGGGCCTGCAGGTCAGCCCCGAGCATCAACACTTCAACTGGGACACGGCGCTCCGGATCTTCCCGTAGCCAGGATCTGAAGGCCTGGGCACATGGATTCCGTGAGCCTTGATCCGGAGCGGGACGCCGGCGAGGCAGAGCTCATCATTGACCTCAGCCGGCCGTCGCCCGCAGCACTGGACGCAGTGGGCGGCAAGGCCCTCAACCTCGGCCTCCTCACCACTGCGGATTTCCCGGTACCGCCGGGTTTCTGCCTGACCACCGCCGGCTACCGGAAGGCCGCTCCCGCGGAAATAGATGCCCTCGCGGCCCAGCTGGACGGACGCGGCAGCCTTGACGGCGCTCGCGGACTGCGGGACGGCGCTCCCGGACTAACGGACGCGGACCGGAACGAGCTCGCGCGGCGCGGCCGTGAACTGATGGCGGCGGCGCCGGTGCCGCCCGAGGTTGAGGCCGCCCTCCGCGGCGCCTATGCCGCGATGGGCGGCGGGCCGGTGGCCGTTCGTTCCTCCGCCACTGCCGAAGACCTGCCCTTTGCCAGCTTCGCGGGGCAGCAGGACTCCTTTATGGACGTCTCCGGGGCCGACGCCGTAGTGGCGGCGGTCCGGCAGTGTTGGGCCTCTCTATGGACCGACCGGGCGGTGGCGTACCGGACAGCGAACGGGATCAGCCATCGCGGGGTGGGCCTCGCCGTCGTCGTTCAACGCATGGTCCAGGCCGCCACGGCCGGCGTGCTCTTCACCGCCAATCCGGTGACCGGGACGCGGACCGAAACGGTTATCGATGCCAGTTCCGGGCCGGGACAGGCGGTGGTTTCCGGCGCTGTGAACCCGGACCATTTTGTGCTCGAGACAGCCTCCGGCCGGGTTTTGCGGCAACCACCGGGCCGGCCGCCCGGCCTGAGCGGGAAGCAACTTCGCGAACTGGCTTCCCGCGGTGCCGCCGCCCAGCGGCTGCTGGGTGCACCGCAGGACCTGGAATGGGTGATCGACCGGGCCGGCAAGGCCTGGCTGACCCAGTCGCGGCCCATCACCACGCTCTACCCGCTCCCGGACGACGACCCGTTCACGGGACAGACCGCCGCTGACGGCGGAGCCTCCGGGGATGCGCGCATCTACCTGTGCGGCACGCTGCTCCAGGGCCTCACACGCCCCATCACGCCGATGGGGCTCTCCGTCCTGGCACTCATGAGGGGCGACAGCGGGCCATGGAATTACGTCAACCCGGGCCTTCGGATGTACGTGGAGCTGACACCCCTCATCCGTAACAAAAACGGCCGCAAAGCGCTCTTGAAAACGCTCCCCCTTGCCGACGGCAGGTCGGCTGCCGTCCTCCCTGTGCTCCTGGCGGATCCGCGGTTCAGCATCATCAGCCGTTCCCGGCACAAGGCCGGCGGCACGGGACGCACTCCCCGGGCCACAACGCAATCCAAACGCGCCGGCGCCGCGCAGAGCCTGGGCCAGTTCTCCGCTTTGCTTCCCCCCATGGTCCGCGCGCTGCTGTGGCCGGAGCGCGAACTGCGGAGGGTGCAGCGCTACCAGGACCGGCTCGCGGCCACCCTGGTCCTCCCCCTGCCCGCCTACGCGGCCACGCGGCTCCAGCACGCGGAGGACCTTCTGGCCTCCTCCATCAACGGGTTGATCCAGGCCACCCTCCCGGCGCCGTCCGTGGGGTACCTGACGCTGGCTGCGGCCCGCAGGCTGCTGCGCGGAACTGCCAAGCCGCGTGAACTCGAGGCTGTGCTCCGCGGACTGCCGCACAATGTGACCACCATGATGGACCTGGAGCTGTGGCAGCTGGCCGTGTCCTTGGGCGGTGATCCGGAAGCGCGCCGCGCATTTACGGAGCTGCCGCCTGCGGAGCTGGCTTCCCGCTACCACCGGGGCGAACTTCCCGCGCCCGCCCAGGCCGGGCTCCGGCAGTTCCTGTCCACGTACGGTCACCGGGCCGTGGCGGAGATCGATCTGGGAATGCCCCGGTGGTTCGAGGAGCCGGACCACATCCTGGGAATGATTTCGAACTATCTGCGCGTGGACGATCCCGAGCAGGCCCCGGACCGGCAATTCACCAGGGCATCAGAGCATGCGGAGGCCCGGATCAGCGAACTGGTGGCGCGGGCAGGGGCCAGGAGCCGGCTGCGGGCGCGGCTGGTCTCGGTCTGCCTGCGGCGGACACGGCAACTCGCCGGCCTCCGGGAACTGCCCAAGTTCTGCATTGTGATGGTGCTCGCCGAGATGCACCGGCAGCTCACCGCCGTGGGCGTGGAACTCGTGAAGAACGGAACCATCGACGACGCCGGTGACGTGTTCTTCCTGGACTTCACCGAACTGCGCATAGGCCTTCGCGGTGCGGACCTCAAGGGAATCGTCTCCCGGCGCCGTCGGCTCTACACCTCCGAGCTCCGGCGGCGGCACATCCCACGCCTTCTGCTCTCGGACGGCACCGATGTCGAGGCCGCGGCGGGCCCCGGACTGTCCGCCGGAGACCAGCTGACGGGGACGCCGGCTTCGGCCGGCACCGCCAGCGGCAAGGTCAGGGTGATCATGGATCCCGTCGGCGCCCACCTGGAACCCGGGGAAATTCTTGTGGCACCCTCCACTGACCCCGGCTGGACGCCGCTGTTCATGACGGCAGGCGCCCTGGTGATGGAGATGGGCGGCGTCATTTCGCACGGGGCTGTGGTGGCCCGCGAGTACGGCATCCCGGCAGTGGTGGGTGTTGCGGAGGCCACCACGCGGCTGCGGGATGGCCAGGACATCACGGTGGACGGGGCTGCCGGAACTGTCCGGTGGTGAACCTGCGGGCGGACTGACCAGGCAGAATATCCACTCCTGCGGCGGCTTACAGAATCTTCTCCCGGGGGGTGCATCCAAGCCCGGTGTCGGGGCGGTAGTAAGGGTGTCAGCACACCCGAGCCCTCAACGGGCCCTCCCTCCAAAGGAGTTGGAAATGCGCAAAAATATCTATGCCACGGCCGGAGCAGTGACGCTGTTGGCAGCACTCGCCGTCGCCTCCCCGGCCCAGGCCGCCAACGGTCATCACCGGGGCGACGATGCCACAGCCAAACTGTCCGTTCTCCACGGCGTCCCCGGACTGACAGTGGATGTGTGGCTGGACGGCAAGCTCACGTTGGACAACTTCAAGCCCGGCACTTTGGCCGGTCCGTTGACCGTCCCTGACGGGGACCACCGGATCGCCATCACCGGGGCCGATGCCAAGAGCGCCGATGAGGCCGTGATCGGCCCGGTCACAGTGGACCTGGAAGACGGACTGGACTACACAGCGGTGGCACACCTGGACGCTGACGGCTCACCCACGGCCACGCTCTTCACCAACGACACGTCGCCGAGCCCGGATGGACAGGGCAAACTGACGGTCCGGCATGTCGCTGCGGCTCCTGACGTCGACGTGCTGGCCGGCGGGACCGCCGTCATCGAGGGACTCACCAACCCGAACGAGGAGGTACTTACCCTCGACGCAGGAACAGTTTCCGCCTCGGTGGCAGCGGCGGGCACCACTGCCCCGCTGATCGGCCCCGCGGACATCAAGGTTACCGAGGGCAAGAACACCATCGTGTATGCCTGGGGAAGCCTGGCCCGGAATACTCTGGGGGTCGCCGTACAAACAGTGGATTCCTCCTCGTGCGGCCGTGAGCACTAGCTGTCCCGCATCTTCCCGTCACGACATCACCGGTGGGGCCGCGGCCAGCGCGGCCCCACCGGCGTGCGCGAGGACGTGGCACGGATCCGGGCCGCCATCTCCGTCACAGGCCGCGGCGCCCCACCCATAGACCCTGCAGCAGGGGAACCGCCGAGGCAATCATCAGGACGTTGCCGAGCACCGGGTCCGCAGCCCGGACCAAGGACCCCGCGACGAGCAGGCCGCCGAACACCAGCGCCGATGCCAAGCGATGCATGGTGCGGTTGAGCCGTGCCACCTGCCGTTCGAGGCGCGGGTTGGCGACCGAGAGCGACCCGTCCTCGATCCGGGTGACGAGCCCGTCCAGTCGCTTCGGCAGCCGCAGGGCAACGCCGAGGGTCTCGAGCCCCTGCTGTGCCAGGTCCTGCACCACGTTGCCGCGCTCGTTGCGCAGCAGCTGCGCTGCATAGGGTTCAACGGAGTCCCACAGATTGAATCGTGCGTCCAGGGAGCTGCACACCCCCGATGTCAGTGACATTGCACGGATGATGAGCAGGAAGTTCTCAGGCAGCTGGAACGGCAACGAGCGGACGAGGTCACCGAACTCCGCCGCAAACTCAACGAACTCCCTCGGGTCCACCTCACGCAGCTCGGCAAAGCCCATTCCGCCGAACCTGGCGAACAGTTGGGTCATGGCGCGCTCAAGCTCTGCCGTGTCCGCCGATGGCAACAGCACGCCCACATCGCTGATCGCGGCCACCAGGCCTTTGCCGTCGCGGGAGGCGGCTGCAACCAGCAGCTTCCGCAGGCCGGTGCGGGTCCGGCCCGGCACCTCACCCATCATGCCGAAGTCGATGAACGTCAGCTTCCACGGGCGTTCCGCGGCTGAAGGGCTGCCCGGGGTGACGAAGATGTTCCCAGGATGCGGATCGGCGTGAAAAAAGCCCTCGGTGAACAGCTGGTCAAACATCACAGCTGCAAATACGGGGGCGACCTTCGCCGGATCGATTCCGGCTGCAACAAGTGCCGGTAAGTCCGTGATCTTGATCGCGGTGACATCTTCGAGGGTGAGCACGCGCCGGGTGGTCCGTTCCCAGACCACCGCGGGCACAGTGACCCTGCGGTCACCGGTGAAGTCCGCCGCGAAGCGCTCCGCATTGACTGCTTCGTGCATGTAGTCAATCTCCGCGAGGCTGATCTGGGCAAATTCCTCCACCAGGGCGGGCATGTCGGCACGGTTGGCCACCAGGCGCACGTGGCTGAGCCAGCCGCCAACCTTGCGAAGTGCCGCCAGGTCGACGTCGACAATCGCGTCGATGCCCGGGCGCTGCACTTTCAGCACCACGCTCCGCAGCCCGGCATCCGCGGCGTTGGCGGCCGAAAGGTGCGCCCGGTGTGCCTGCCCGAGGGAGGCGGCGGCGATGGGCGTTTCCTCAACCCAGGCGAAGATCCGGCTCAACGGCGCCCCCAGCTCCGCCTCGGCAAGGGCGCGGATCGCGGCGAACGGCACGGGAGGCACCTCGTCCTGCAGTCCCTCAAGTTCCTTGGTGATCTCGGGCGGGAGCACATCGAGCCTGGACGACAGGAACTGACCAACCTTGATCATCAGGCCGCCCAGGTCCACGGCAAGCGCGCGGAACCGCTCCGCAAACAGCCGCATCCGCCTGGCCCTGGTGCGCTCTGCAACCCTGACCAGTCCGAGCCTGGGGAGCACCAGCTCAAACCACCACGTCACCGCAAGATGCCGCGCGGCAAAGCGCAGGATGCGGCGATAGCGGGCACGGTTGTTCACGCCGGGTACCGGGTCTGCCCGGTCCCGGCGAGCTGACGTCACCCTCTTCAGTCCTGGGCGAGGATGGAGTACAGCCGACGACGTGCCTCGTCAAGCACCTTCACGGCGTCCTGCACCTGCTTCGGCGAGCCCGTGCGGCCCACCTGGGCCGCGGCCTGGGCGAGCTCAATGCCGGCTTTGGGCAGCGCAGCAAACCCCGCTGTGGGCGCCGCACCGCTTTCCTCCCAGATCGCGGACGCGTCGGCGCCCGCCACTTCTTCCCGGCCCGCTTCGGTCAGCGAATAAATCTTGCGGCCGTTGGATTCCTCCGCACTGATGAATCCTTCGTCCACCAACAACTGCAGCGTTGGGTACACTGATCCGGCGCTCGGCTTCCAGCTGCCGCCGCTGCGCTCCTCGATTTCACCGATCATTTGGTAGCCGTGCATCGGCCGCTCGGCGAGCAGTGCCAAAATCGCCGAGCGCACCTCCCCCCGGCCCGCGCGGGTGCCCGCGCGTTTCTCGAACTTGGAGCGCAGCTCCTCAACGGCCTGCCACATGCCTTCAATGTTGGGGCCGCCAAATCCGCCCGCCGGGTACGAATTACGCATCATGCTCTCCTCTGCACGTCGCGAACGATAGTCAACGATACATCCGATGTTCGCCGGACCAACAGGGGCATCCGCCCGGAAGGGGAACCATGCGCAGGTGCTCCCGGAAGCCTTGGCAGCGAGTGCAGCCGCAGCAGGCAGAAGATGACAGCATGGAGGCATGACTCCTGCTCACGGATCCTCCCGCCCGTTCCGTCGCCCCCGGCCCATTAAGCCCGGGGCGGGTCAGGAATCGGTATGGGACTACCCGCGGCCCCCACGGGTTGAGCCGCGCTCCGAACGGGTCATCGTGCGGTTTGGCGGCCAGATCATTGCCGACACCACCAGTGCACTTCGCGTCCTGGAGACCAGCCACCCGCCGGTCTACTACCTACCGCTGTCCTCATTCCCTACAGGTGTACTGGTCCCGGTCGAAGGAACAAGTTACTGCGAATTCAAGGGAGTGGCGCACTATTTTGACGTCGTTGCGGGCGGAGCTCTCGCTCCCCGCGCGGGCTGGACCTACCCCGAACCCACGCCGGGCTTCGAAGCGCTCAGGAGCCACATAGCCCTCTATCCGGGCCGGATGGACTCCTGCGAAATCGATGGTGAGCGCGTAACTTTCCAGGAGGGCGACTTCTACGGCGGTTGGATCACCACACAGATTGTCGGCCCGTTCAAGGGTGGTCCCGGTACTGCCGGGTGGTGAGGCCCGGCAGTGCCGGTGGAACTTACGGCAGTGCCGGTGAAACTTACGCCGTTGCCCCGCCGAGGCTGGCAAGGGCCTTCCGAAGGCGTGTTCCGGCGTCGTCGGCCACTTCCTTGACGGCAGGGGCCCCGCTGAGCTGGACCATGGCCTGCGGATCGATGGCCTCCACGGTGGTGGCCTCGGCGTCCCGGTTCCGGCGCACCACTACGTTGCATGGGAGCAGTGCACCCATCTCGGGTTCAGCCGCGAGGGCCCGGCTGGCAAGAGAGGGGTTGCAGGCACCCAGGATGACGTAATCCCCGACGGCGTCTGCGGCGTCGGCGCCCAGCTTGGCTTCGAAAGTGGACCGGATATTGATTTCCGTCAGGATGCCGAACCCCTGCGCGGCAAGGGCCTCCCGGGTGCGCTCCAGGGCTTCCGCCCAGGGAAGGGACACGGTGGTGGCCAGGGTGTACGTCATAACGCTCCTCGAGTTAGCCCGGGGTTTTCACGGGGCGCCGGGCGTGTTTAATCAGGGAAAGGGTGCTCTGAACTGGGAAAATAGTGGTTGTCGAGACCGTTATTTGCCGAGCGAGGGAGCACCCTTTCGATGCAAAAGTATAGTCGCATCTTCCCGTCCGTGCCGGTCAGTTTCACCGGCCAGTCGCTGATCTCCCACGCCGGGGTTTCGGTGCTCACAGGCTTCATGGACGCGCTGGGATTCGGCCGCCTCTGCGAAGACCGGCTTGGCCAGTTTGTTCCTTCCGGCGCGAAGCACCGGCCCGGCCGGCTGGTGGGTTCCCTGGCCGCGATGCTCGCTGCCGGAGGTGAACACGCATCGGATCTGGACATCCTGCGGTCCTCACCCGGAGCCTTCGGTCAGCTGCCCTCGAACGCAACCGTGTCCCGGTTCTTCGAACGCACCGTGGCGAACCCGGAACTGTTCGGCTACGGGTTTGAAACCCTCACCAGGGAACTGCGCACCCGGGCCTGGAACGCCGCCGGGAACCGGAACCCTGCCCTGACCGCAACAGCCTTGGACCCGCTGATCATCGACATCGACGCGACCCTGGTGACCTCGCACTCGGACAAGGAAAACGTCGCCGGCACCTACAAAGGCGGATACGGATTCGCCCCGTTCATCGCTTCCTGTGATTACGGCACCGGGCATGGTTCCGGGGAAATCCTCGCGGCCGTGCTGCGGCCAGGGAACGCCGGGGCGAACAGCGCCGAGGACCATATCCGGGTTTTCCACACCGCTGCCGCCCAACTGCCCGAGAGCTTCTACGACGGAGCCGGGTCCCTGGTCGGGGAGAAAGTCCTGGTCCGCACCGACAGTGCCGGGGCGTCGCGGAAGTTCCTCTGGCACCTGCACAGCCTGGGCGTGCAGTTTTCAACCAGCTACACCCTGCCGTTCGGCAAGGCCCACATGGTCGACTGGATCAGCGACAAACAGTACTGGCAGCCGGCCCTGGACCAGACCGGGAACGACCGGACCGATGCGTGGGTCATCAACGCCACCGACGTCATCCCGCTCACCGATTACCCGCCGGGCACCAAACTGTTCCTACGCGCCGAGCCCTTGCATCCCGGCGCGCAGCCGACCCTGCTCGATGCCGACGGGCACCGGATCACCGCGTTCCTGACCAACTCACCCCGCTGGCACGGACCGTTCCTGGACGCCAGGCACCGGGCCAGGGGCCGGTGTGAGAACCGGATCAAAACCCTGAAAAACACCGGCCTGGGCAAGCTGCCATTCTTTGATTTCGCCGCGAACCAGGCCTGGGCCAACATCGCCGCCCTCGCCTTCAACCTTGTCTCCTGGATCCAGCTCACCGCCCTCCCGGACGGCCATCACGCCACAGCGTGGGACATCAAACGCTGGCGATACCGGCTCTTCTCCACTGCCGGGAAAATCATCACCCGCGCCCGCCGCACCCAGCTCCTGCTCCCGGAATCAGCGCCGGAAAAGGACCTCCTGAAACTGCTTCTGGCCAATACCGGCCGTCTCAGACCGTTGCTGTCCTCGGGCTGAGACGACCCTCATCCCGTCCCGACGAACAGCTCCATCAACCGGCAGTGGAACCGGCGCCAACCCCAAGACGAACCAACGGGCCACACCTCACTGCCCGAAACAGAAAACAACCGCCGGCCGCACGCGGGCCCGAACTCAGCAGGCATCACCGGCCATCATGAAAAATCGGGGTTAGTTCGAATATCCGCTGTTCGGCGGCACGATGTGATCGGTGTAGTGGAACGGTCAGGCTAAGGAAAGGAAGAGCTTTTCCAAGTCTTTCGTACCCATACTTGCATCCTTTTGAATGATGCACTGTTCCAATCCGGTGGCAATGATCGCAAAACCCGCCTTATCCAGGGCCTTGGAGACGGCGGCGAGCTGGGTGACGATGTCCTTGCAGTCGCGGCCTTCCTCGAGCATCCGGGTGACGGCGGCGAGCTGGCCCTGGGCTCGCTTGAGGCGGTTGATGACGGGGGTGAGTTCGCTTGGGTTCAGTTCCATGAGAGGGCTCTCCGTTGATGGGTGATGCGACTCAATATATACCCCCATGGGTGTTTTGACTACCCCTGGGGGTATCTGTAATACTCGGTGAGGTATTCAACCGTCCCCTCCCGAGAGGCCATCAATGACTTCCCCTTCCAAATCAACCGCCGTGACCGCACTTGCCCCGGAGACCCTTCGGTCCTGGTTCACCGAGCACCAGGACCTCGTGGTGATCGATGTGCGCTCGGCCGCAGAATTTGAATCCATGCACATCCGCGGTTCATACAACGTCCCGCTGCCGCTGCTCTCCGAGCACACCGACGAACTGGCCGCCCGGCTGGGTTCCCGCGTGGTTCTGGTCTGCCAGTCCGGCGTGCGCGCCGAACAGGCCCGCCAGCGGATGACGGCAGTCGGAATCGACACCGCCCACGTCCTGACCGGCGGCGTCCCCGGTTTCGCCGCAGCCGGCGGCGACGTCGTCATCGGCAAGGACCGCTGGGACCTGGAGCGCCAGGTCCGCCTGGCTGCCGGTTCCCTGGTGATGGTGGGCCTGGTGGGAGGCAAGTTCCTCTCCCCCAAGGTCCGCATGCTGGCCGGAGCCATTGGCACCGGCCTGACGTTCTCCGCCGCGACCAACACCTGCGCCATGGGCAAGGCCCTCTCGGCCATGCCGTGGAATAAGGCTGCCAAGGAGCCCACCCGCGAAAGCGCCATCCTGCAGCTTCCCGTTCCGGCAGCTGCCGAGGACGCCGCGGCATGATTCCGGCCCTGGGTCTGGGGCTCGTCGTTGGCATCGTCCTGGGAGTGGTGGGCGGCGGCGGGTCCATCATCGCCGTCCCCGCCCTGGTGTACGGAGTGGGCCTGAGCCCCGCCCAGGCCATTCCCACATCACTGCTGGTGGTGGGAATCTCCTCGCTCGCCGCCCTGCTCCCCCGGATCCGGGCCGGCCTGAACTGGCCTGTGATCGCACTGGTCGGGGGCGCCGGGATCCCGGCGGCCTGGGGCGGCGCGGCCGTGGGCAAGCTGCTGGACCCGAACATCCTGATGCTGGCCTTCGCCCTCATCATGGTGGCTGCGGGCATCCGGATGCTCAGCAAACCGCGCGAAAGCGAAGGGTCCTGCAGCACCGGGCCGAACCGTGCATTCCGGTCCTGCGCCCCAAAAGCCGTGGCCGTTGGACTGCTTGTCGGGTTCCTCACCGGGCTCCTCGGCGTGGGCGGAGGCTTCCTCATCACCCCGGCCCTGACCATCCTCCTGGGCTTGCGCATGAAGCAGGCCGTTGGAACATCACTGGCGATCATCGTGGTCAACTCCGCCGCAGGGTTCAGCGCGCATGCGGCCGGCTACACGATCGACTGGGCCACCACCCTGTCGTTTGCCATTCCGGCCATCGTGGGATCCCTCGTTGCGGCGCGGCTTGCCCGCCACCTGCACGACAAACACATCCGCATCTCATTTGCGGTACTCATCTTCGCCGTCGCGGCCTGGGTCACCGCCGGCACCATCACCGCCTAACCCGACCCATTCCCGAAGGAGAACCACCATGGGACTGATCGATTCCCTCAAGAAGGCCTTCAGCAAGCCCTACAAGACGATCTCGGTGGCGCAGGCCAAGGACCTCCTGGGTTCCGGCGCCACGCTCATCGACGTCAGGTCAGCCCAGGAATGGCGGACCGGCCGGGCACCGCAGGCCAAGCATGTCCCCCTGGACAGGCTGCAGGCCAGCACCGCCGGCATCCAAAAAACCCGGCCCGTGATCGCCGTCTGCGCCTCCGGCGTCCGCTCTGCCTCAGCAGCCCGGCTCCTCGCGGCCAAAGGCTACGACGCCTACTCGGTGCGAGGCGGCATGGCAGCCTGGCGCCAGGCCGGCGAACCCGTCCGCTAGCCGCATCACCGCATTCATACACCAAGCCACAAACCACTTCGAAGGAGAACCACAATGGCTGAAATCACCATCACCGAAACCGACCAGCGCCGCTCTACCGCCCGCATCCTCGATGTCCGGGAGGACTTCGAGGTCGAGGAAGGCATGATCCCCGGCGCCCTGCACATCCCTATGGGCCAGCTGCAGGCCCGCCTGGGCGAGCTGGACCCCGCCGTTCCCGTGATCGCCGTATGCCGCAGCGGCAACCGGAGCGCCGCCGTCGCCGATGCGCTGAACGGCGCGGGCTACACAGCGGACACCATAACCGGCGGAATGACCGCCTGGACCCGCGCCGGGCTCCCCACCACCTAGGCCCTGCCGCAACACACCCCCAGCCCAACTGAAAGGACACGACAGATCATGGCAACCATGGACATCACCGAGCAATCCTTCGCCCAGACCCTGGAGGACAACAGCATCGTCCTTGTCGACTTCTGGGCAGCCTGGTGCGGCCCCTGCCGCATGTTCGCCCCCACCTACGGCGCCGCTGCCGAACGCCACCCGGACATCATCTTTGCCAAGGTGGACACCGAGGCCGAACAGGCCCTCGCCGCCGCAGCGAACATCACCTCCATCCCCACTCTGATGGCGTTCAAGGACAAGACACTGGTCTTCTCATAGCCCGGAGCGCTCAACGCCGCCGGCCTCGAGGAGGTCATCCAGTCCGTCAGGAACCTGGACATGGACAAACTCCGCGCCGAAGCCGGACACCAGCACGCCTGACATCATGAGGGACCAGCACGCGTTCCGCACCGTCATGCCGGACGAACTCGCCAAAGTGTGGCCACGCGCCACACTGGTGGACGTCCGGAGCCGGGAGGAGCATGCCACCGCCCATGTTCCGGGGAGCCTGAACATTCCCCTGGATGAACTGTCCTCCCGGCTCGCGGACCTGCCCCACGGCACGATCTACCTGCTGTGCGGGTCCGGCAAACGCAGCAGCCAGGCCGCCCGGCTCCTCACAGACCGCGGATACACCGCGGTCAACGTCGCCGGCGGAATCACCGAGTGGTACCGGGCAGGGCACCCTGTCACCTACCGCCAGGCTCCTGAACACCAGCCCGGCCAGCACTCCGGCCATACGCCAGGGCGCCTGCGCAAACTCCTGAAAAGGCTGTCCAGCAGGAAATCCGCCTAGGCCCCGATCCGCTTGCGTGATACCCCCCGGGGTATCTATACTGGATTCAGACCCCCTCCCCACCCCCTTTCCACTGAAGGAGAGCACCAGATGCTTATCGAGCGTATTTACGATGAAGACCTTGCCCAGGCCAGTTACCTGATCGGCTGCCAGGCCAAGGGTGAAGCGATCGTGGTGGACGGCCGCCGCGACATTGCCGTGTACCAGGATCTGGCTGCGAAGAACGGCATGAAGATCGTGGCGGTCACCGAGACCCACATCCACGCCGATTACTTGTCCGGCACCCGGGAACTGGCCGCGGCCACGGGCGCGACGATCTATGTTTCCGGCGAGGGCGGGCCGGACTGGCAGTACGGGTTCGAGGGCGAGCGGCTGCACGACGGGGACACCATCACCCTGGGCAACATCACCATCCAGGCCGTGCATACCCCCGGGCACACGCCGGAGCACTTGTCCTTCCTGGTCACCGACGGCGCGTTCAGCGACCAGCCCGGCTACCTGCTCTCCGGGGATTTTGTCTTCTCCGGGGACCTGGGCCGCCCGGACCTGCTGGATGAGGCCGCCGGCGGGGTCGACACCCGTTTCGTGGGCGCCAGGCAGCTCTTTGTGAGCCTGCGGGAGAAGTTCCTGACCCTCCCGGACCATGTCCAGGTCCACCCCGCGCACGGTGCGGGCAGCGCCTGCGGCAAGGCCCTGGGCGCCATCCCGTCCTCCACCGTGGGCTACGAACGGCTCTACGCCTGGTGGGGGCCGTACCTGGCCGCCAACGATGAGCAGGGCTTCATCGATGAACTCCTCGAGGGCCAGCCCGACGCGCACGCCTACTTCGGCCGGATGAAACGGGAAAACCGGGAAGGCCCGGCCATCCTGGGCGACCGTGCCCCGCTGCCCGAGCTGTCCACGGAGATCGTTGCCGCGGGCCTGGCCGAGGACACCCTGACCTTCATTGACACCCGCTCCAACACCGAGGTCCATCAGGGCACCGTGGCCCGGTCCCTGAACGTCCCGGCCGGCAAGTCCGTGGCCAGTTACGGCGCCTGGGTGGTCAACCCCGAGACGGACACGAATCCGCTGGTGCTCCTGGCCCCCGGCCAGGCCGCCGCGCAGGAGATGTGGGACCACCTGATCCGGGTGGGCATCGATAACGTCGCCGGGTACGTCACCGGCATCGAGGGGCTGCCCGGCTTCACCCCCACGCTGATCCAGCCCGAGGAACTCGAGACGTTCGACGCCGCCATGGTCCTGGACGTCCGGAACAAAACCGAGCACCAGGCCGGCCACATCCCCGGCTCGCACCAGCTCAGCGGCGGCCGCGTCATGTGGCACCTGGACGAACTGCCCGACGGCGGCACCATCGTCTCCTACTGCCAGTCCGGTGTGCGGAACTCCGTCGCCGCCAGCGCCCTGCGCCGCGCCGGGTACAACGTCGTCGAACTCGACGGCAGCTACGCCGCCTGGAACGCCCGGCAGAACAGCGTCCCCGCCGCCTAACCCGGTGCCGTCACCTCCTTCGAAGGTGGCGACCTACCCCGCCGGCCCGGGATGGTGCACTGTCCCGGGCCACGGGCTGTCTTCAGGGCCGATGCTTCGGGAGCCTCAGGCGCGGCCCTTGAGGATCAGGTTCCAGTACATGAACGGCAAGCCGTAACGCTTGAGCAGCCACATGTCGCTGCGTTCCTTGGTGGTGTCGATGAAGGGGATGCTGGGGGCTGGCTGGAGTGTGTGGTCGAATTCAGCCAGCAGGTTCTTCACCAGCACGGGGGCCTGTTTGATTTCCGGGTAGCGATGCCCGGCGTTGGCAGGACCATGACCACCCGGATGTCCCGCAGGACCCCCTGCTTGCGCCAGGAGTCGGCGGCCAGGCAGGCGATTTTCTGCGGGGCGCCGGCACACTTGATCGGTCCCGAGGGCTGGGTGAAGACGGCCGTCCCGGACTTCAGGTTCCGGATCATGTCCCAGGTCTTGGGCGCCAGGTCGTAACGGTAATTGCTGGACGCCGCCGGGGATTCCATAGCTTCGGCCATGCCGGGGATCTTGTCCCAGTCCAACTGGATTCCCGGACAGACCACCAGATAGTCATATGTGACGGAACCGCCGGAGGAGAGCGCAACACTTCGGATCTCGGGGTCAATGTCCGTCGCGGCGTCCTTAATCCAGGCAACACCTTGGGGCATGACGGAGGCTTGCGGCCGGAACTTAGATACCCCAGGGGGTATACTGTTAAGACCATCCAGCCAGCTAAGGGAGCCATTCGATGTGCCGTGCCGTTACATGCAAGAAGTGCCAGAAGACGACGTGGGCGGGCTGCGGCCAGCACGTTGACCAGGTGATGCGCGGGGTTCCGGCCTCTCAGCGTTGCAGCGGGCACGAACAGGAGACATCGACCGGCAAGGGCTTCTTCGCGAAGCTGTTCGGACGGTAGGGCGACCGCCCGGAAATGCGGGCACAGGCGTTCGAAAAAGGAGTCCTTGCATACCCTTAGGGGTATCTGAGAGACTGTCAGAATGCCATCTGTACCCGGGTCGACAGGACCCCAGTCCCCCGCATCCCTGGCCAGCCCAGCGAGCGGCGCACCGCCTCAACGCAAAGTGCTCTCCGTCCTGGTCGGCGGCCAGATTCTCGGCGGTATCGGCATGGGAGCCACACTATCCCTCGGCTCTTTGCTCGCGGCACAGCTTTCCGGATCGCCGGCGTGGTCCGGCATGGCCGCCACGATGAGCACCCTCGGGGCCGCGGTCGCTGCCGTGCCCCTCGCCCGGCTCGCGGGCGCCCGGGGACGGCGCATATCGCTGTCTACCGGCGCGCTCATCGCCGGAACCGGCGCCGCGATCGCCATCACGTCGGCGTGGGTGTCGGTCTTTCCCCTGCTGCTGCTGGGACTGATGCTGCTGGGGGCGGGTTCCGCGGTCAACCTGCAGGCCAGGTTCGCTGCCACCGACCTTGCCCGGTCCGGCACCAGGGCGCGGGATCTTTCCGTCGTCGTCTGGTCCACCACCATCGGGGCAGTGCTTGGCCCCAACCTCTTCGGTCCGGGCGAGGTCGTGGGTGCAGCGCTTGGCTTCCCTCCTCTGACGGGCGCCTTCGCCTTCTCTGTGGCCGCACAGCTGGCCGCCGCCCTCGTGTACCTGACCGGGCTGCGCCCGGACCCGCTGCTTACTGCGATGTCGCTGCGCGACACCAGCGTCAAGGCCCCCCGGCCGCAGAGCGGAACACTGGTACTGCGCAGCAACGCAGGTGCGCGCTACGCGGTGGCCGCCGTCGCACTCAGCCACGCCACCATGGTGTCGCTGATGTCCATGACACCGGTCCACCTGCGCGAACACGGAGCAAGCCTGGTGATCGTGGGCTTCACCATCAGCCTGCACATTGCGGGCATGTATGCCCTCTCCCCCGTGTTCGGTTGGCTGGCGGACAAAGTCGGGAGGGTGCGCGTCATAGTCCTGGGCCAGGGCATGCTCCTGGCCTCCCTGGTAATCGCCGGGTTCGCGGCGGACTCCCGTACCGGCGTTACGGTCAGCCTTGTCCTGCTCGGACTCGGATGGTCAGCTGCGGTCGTGGCCGGCTCCGCCATGGTCGCCGAATCCGTCCCCATCCAGGACCGGCCCGCCATCCAGGGCATCTCGGACCTCAGCATGAATGCCGCAGGGGCAATCGGCGGAGCACTGGCGGGCCCAGTTCTTGCATCAATGGGCTACTCCGGGCTGGCATTCCTGGCCATGGCCCTGGTGGGTGCGGTCCTCATCTGGACCGCCCTGCACGCCCGCCGCTCAATGACGCCCCCGAACCCCGTGCACCCCTAGGATCAGGCAAGGACCGTAGCGAAGCATCAGCTCAGCGGCGACTTCGACCTGCTGCGACGCTGGAGGCCGGTCCGCTGGGTGGCCGCAGGGGTCGCGGCGGCGGCCGCAGGGGTCGCGGCGGCGGCCGCAGCCGCTGTTGTCATGTCGATGAACGGCATGGCGGGCTCTACCGGTGCCGGGTGGAGGAATACGGGCATTGTCGCGGCCGGCTCGCTTCTGGCCGGCCTAATAGTCGGCAGCTATCTTGATGCTCCAATCGGAGCCGAAGCCACGGTTTGCGACACCCGATGGCCCCTGATCGGCCTGACCGGGCTGGTGATCGCAACATCCACCGGCCCAGGAACGCTGGCAGCCTATCTGTTTACCGGCGCTGCGTGCATGAGCTGCCGGCAGCTCTTTCCCACCAAAGCGGCCACCCCGGGGGACCATCCGCTGACGAAGGCTGTGCCCGCACGCAATGATCCGGGTCCCCAGGGCGAGTGCTCCATTGACCGGTTTAGTGCGGGCCGCCGGCCCCTCCCGGCATGCCAGCCTTGATCAGGTCCATGACGGAGGAGTCTGCCAGCGTGGTGACATCTCCGATCGGCCGGTCCTGCGCGACGTCCTTGAGGAGCCGGCGCATGATCTTGCCGGACCGGGTTTTGGGCAGCTCGGCCACCACCATGATCTGACGGGGCCTGGCGATTTTGCCGATCTCCTTGGCCACATGTTCCCGCAGCTCCTGCACAACCTCCGGTCCACCGTCGCCAGCCTCGGTGCGGAGGATGACGAAGGCGACGATGGCTTGCCCGGTGGTCTCGTCGAGCGCACCCACGACGGCCGCTTCGGCCACCTTCGGATGCGCGACGAGCGCCGATTCGATCTCTGTGGTCGAAAGCCGGTGTCCGGCCACGTTCATGACGTCGTCCACCCGGCCGAGGAGCCAGATGTCCCCGTCGTCATCCTTTTTGGCGCCGTCGCCGGCAAAGTAGAGCCCGGGGAACCGTGACCAGTACGTGTCCACGTACCGGTCGTTGTCACCCCAGATGGTGCGCAGCATGGACGGCCAGGGCTCGGTCAGGACCAGGTAGCCGCCGGAGCCGTTTTCAACCGGGGTGCCCGCGTCATTGACGACGTCCGCCGCGACGCCGGGCAACGGCCTCATGGCGGCACCCGGTTTGCCTGCTGTGACTCCGGGGAGCGGACTGATCATGATGGCTCCGGTCTCGGTCTGCCACCAGGTGTCCACGACCGGCGTTTGGCCGTGACCGATGTTCTCCCGGTACCACATGTAGGCCGCCGGGTTAATCGGTTCTCCCACGGACCCGATCAGGCGCAGGCTCCTGAGGCTGTACTTGGCCGGTATCCCGGCGCCCCATTTCATGAAGGTCCGGATGGCAGTCGGGGCGCAGTAGAGAATCGAGACGTTGTACTTGTCGATGATTTCCCACCACCGGCCCTGGTGCGGGGTGTCCGGCGTGCCTTCGTACAGCACGGAGGTGGCGCCGTTGGCCAGGGGACCGTACACAATGTAGCTGTGCCCGGTCACCCAGCCGATGTCCGCGGCCGTCCAGAAAATGTCGGACTCCGCCTTGAGGTCAAAGACCGCCCAGTGGGTATAGGCGCACCCCGTGAGATAGCCGCCGGTGGTGTGCAGGATGCCCTTGGGCTTACCCGTGGTGCCCGATGTGTACATGACGTACAGCGGATGTTCGGCGTCGAAGGCTTCAGCGTTATGTTCCGTGGAAGCGAGTTCAACCGATTCGTGCCACCATATATCCCGGCCTGGCGTCCAATCGATCTCCTGCCCGGTGCGGCGGACCACCAGGACGTTGCGAACGTCCGGGCAGTCCAGCAGGGCTTCGTCGACGGCGGACTTGAGACCGGTGGCCTTGCCGCGGCGGTAGGCGCCATCGGAGGTGATGACGATCCGCGCGTCGCAGTCGTGGATCCGGGTCCGGAGCGCGTCCGCGGAAAACCCGCCAAACACCACTGTGTGCGGTGCTCCAATTCTGGCGCAGGCCAGCATCGCCACCACGGTTTCGGGAATCATCGGCATGTAAATGGCCACCCGGTCTCCCGGCATGACTCCCAGCCGGGTCAGCGTGTTTGCTGCCTGGCAGACCATCCGGGTGAGCTGGGCATACGTGATGGTGCGGGTGTCTCCGACTTCACCTTCGAAGTAGTAGGCGACCTTCTCTCCGCGGCCGGCAGCTACGTGCCGGTCAAGGCAGTTGTAGGCTGCATTGAGCCTGCCTCCGACGAACCATTTGGCGAACGGCGGATTCGACCAGTCCAGGACCTCACTCCACTTTTGGGACCAGTCCAGCCGGTCCGCCTGCCGCGCCCAGAACGCCAGCCTGTCGCCGGCAGCTTCCTCATAGTCCGACGACGTGGCGTTGGCTTGCGCGGCAAAGCTGGCTTCCGGCGGGAAGCGCCGCTGTTCGTGCAGCAGGTTTGCGATGGTTTCATCCGTTTCTGATGGCTCTGCGACCATGGCCTGTCACCGTCGTCCCACGGGAAGGACAGTGCGCTTGTAGGTGGCGTTAGCCACCACCGCAAGGGAGCAGTACCAGGCAATCAGCGCTGTCACGATTCCGAGCCAGCCGCCCAGCACCGTCATACCCGTTGCTCCGGCGAAGGCACCAAGAAACAGGGCTATGAAGGTGAGGGTCAGGAAGACGAAGACGGCAAAAACGCCTGTGCTGACCCGCCATGCCGAAACGGTCATGTAAGCCGTAAAGATCGCCCAGGCCAGGAGGTAGAGGCCCACCGCTTTGCCGGCGTCCGCGGCCGGAAGGCCGGCAGCGCTGAACTGGCTCAAGAACCAGAAGGAGAGCCAGAACGCTCCATATGAGCAGAAGGCTGTCGCGCCGAAAACGTTTCGGTTTGCGAATTCCCAGATTCCGGCGGCGAACTGCGCCAGGCCGCCGTAAAAAAGTGCCAGTCCCAGGACCACCGGTTCGACGTCTTTGGGAATCAGCCCGGCGTTGATGACACTGAGGACAAACGTCGTCATCGCGAACGCGCCCAGGCCCAACGCTGCCGGATCGGCAAAGGGTGGACTGACGCTAGCCTGTGGCGAAATACCCATATCCTTGGCTGCTACGGGATTTTCGGCCCTGCGACCGGTGGCCGCCGGAACGATCCCCGCCGTGGAGCTTGATTCGACACTCATGACACGACTCCTTGGTCAGCACCAGCCCCATTGCTGGTGATGCATACCAGATTACTCCTGAGCGCACAAGGCCTAAACCGGCAATGTTTGTGATTTGGATCGCACCGTTCTGTGATGTAGCTCACATACCTCGTCGTTGCCGGTAGCCGGCTCAATCCCGTCAGAAGGTCGGGGCGCCGGGTTCGCCGAGGGGGTAGTCGCGCTGGATCTCAGCGACCTTCGGATCGTTTTCGTCGGCACCGTAGTCCGAACTGCGGGTGATGTCGACACCGGCTGGGACCTTGATGGCACGGAAGACCACGGACAGGACGGCGGCAACAATCAGGTTTATCCCGAAGGCCACCACGGCAATGTAGACCTGGACGTCGGTGCCGGGGATCGCTGCGATGGAGCCGCCGAAGTGGGCTTTTGTGACCGGGTTGACCACGTTGTAAGCCGCAATGGTGCCGTAAATGATTCCGGCCGCCCAGCCGAGGAACAGCGCCCACCGGTGGAACCAGCGCGTATACAGCCCCGCCACGATTGCCGGGAAGGTCTGCAGGATCCAGATGCCGCCAAGGAGCTGCATGTTGATGGCGGCGGACTGGTCCATGGCGATGACAAAGATCAATGCCCCGAACTTCACAACCAGGGAAGCGATTTTGGAGACTTTGGCTTCCTGCCGGGGTTCGGCGTCGGGCCTGATCAGATCCCTGTAAATGTTGCGGGTAAACAGGTTGGCCGCGGCGATTGACATGATGGCGGCAGGGACCAGGGCGCCGATGGCGATGGCGGCAAGGGCTATGCCGGCAAACCAGCTCGGGAAGTGGTCCAGGAACAGTTGCGGAACCACCAGCTGCGGGTTAACGGCGCCGTTCAGGTCAATGGGTTTGGTGCCGGCGTAAATCGCGGCATAGCCCAGCAGCGCCAGGAATCCCAGCATGAGCGAGTACAACGGCAACACCGCGGCGTTCTTGCGGATGGTGTTCCTGCTCTTGGTCGCCAGCACGCCGGTGATGGAATGCGGGTACATAAACAGCGCCAGGGCCGAGCCCAAGGCCAGCGTCCAGTAGGCGGAGTAACTTCCGGCCCCGGGAATGAAGACACCGGCGGGTTTGCCGGTGGCCGGGTTGACGGCACCCAACTTGGCCTGGGCGGCGTCGAAAATTGTTCCCCAGCCGCCGAACTTGATGGGCAGGTAAATGACCGCAACGATCACTGCCAGGTAGATCAGCAGATCTTTCACCACAGCGATCAGGGCAGGGGCACGAAGGCCTGACGTGTAGGTGTAGGCGGCAAGCACCACGAAGGCGATGATCAGCGGCATGTCCGTCAGCAAGGGGTTCTCCGCACTGCCCAGGCCAAGGACCGTCAGGACTGCCTTGATGCCGACCAGCTGCAATGCGATGTAGGGCATGGTGGCGACAATGCCGGTGACGGCGACGGCCAGGGAGAGAGCCTTGCTGCCGTAGCGGCCGCCCACGAAGTCGGCCGGTGTGACGAAGCCATGCCGGTGCGAGACGGACCACAAGCGGCTCATCAGGAGGAACACGATCGGATACAGCACGATCGTGTACGGAACCGCGAAGAAGCCACTCACGGCTCCGGTGGCCCACATGGCAGCCGGTACTGCCACGAAGGTGTAGGCCGTGTAGAGATCGCCGCCGAGCAGGAACCAGGTCACCCAGGTACCGAAACCACGGCCGCCAAGGCCCCACTCGTCCAGGCTGTGCAGCCCGGTGGCCTCTTCACGGCGCCAGCGCGCCGCAACGAACCCCAACGCAGCCACAAGAACGAAGAGGATGATCACAATGGTGAGGGCAACGCCGCTCACGGGACGGTCAGGAACGGCGAACGGCACAGTGACGGTGCTCATGGCTTCTCCCCGGCACCCGTGGCGCTGCGCACCGCTTCACGGCGACGGCGGTCTTCCTTGGTGACCAGCCAGTACGATGCTCCCACCAGGGCCGCAGTGACCGGAATCCACATCATCTGGTACCAGTAGAAGAACGGCATGCCTGCCAAACGCGGCTCGTCGAGGGCATATGCAGGTACGAACAGGGGCACCGCGATGGCGATAATCAGCAGGATCCCCGCGATGACATAGGGACCGGGTCTGGCCGGCCCGCGTGTCGGCACATCAGGAGTGGACATCGACGCCTCCTCATCGAGACGGGCCACCGGAGCGGGAAGGCTTCCCGGGACGTGCCGGCGGCCTCAGGACCGCGTGTCGCGGCGGTCCTTACCTGACAGGATAAGCACCCGGCCTGCCATCCAACAGGGTAATTCGCCCTGTTTTGCTGTGGTTCCGCCGGGCGCATGGGCCCAACCCGGTTCCAGCCTCGGGCGACCGCCGGTCCCTTGCGCCGGTCTGCCACGTTTGTAGACTGAATCGGTATTCACCCCTCTTTGGATGGCTAGGGACGGGAACGAAAATGTCGACGTTTCGGGATCTCCACACCGCTGCGGTGCCGCTGCTGCTGCCCAACGCGTGGGACCTGGGATCCGCCCTGGCCTTCGCTGCCGCGGGCTTCCCGGCCGTCGGCACCACCAGCTTTGGCATTGCTGCAAGTGCCGGTCTGCCCGACGGGGGCCGGTCCAGCAAGGCGGCGACCGCAGCGCTCGCGGCACAGCTGTGCCGACTGCCTGTCCACATCACCGCAGACGTTGAGGACGGATATTCCGATGACCCGGCTGAGGTTGCGGAGTTTGTGGCCCACCTGGCCAACCTGGGCGTGGCCGGGATCAACCTCGAGGACAGCACCGCCGGGCACCTGGTCGATCCGGCAGCCTTCGCCCGCAAGATTGCCGCTGTCAGGCGGCGCAGCCCGGCTGTGTTCATCAATGCCCGAGTGGACAACATATGGTTCGGCGAGCAGGCCACCGTGGAGGCCGTCCTGCTGCGGGCAGGTGCTTATGCCGACGCCGGGGCGGACGGGATCTTTGTCCCGGGACTTGTGGTTCCGGAGGACATCAGAGCCATCACCGCAGGTATTGGCTTGCCCGTCAATGTGCTGGCACATCCTTCGCTGACTGTTCCTGAGCTCGGCGAGCTGGGAGTTCGGCGCGTCAGTTCCGGCTCCCTTCCCTACCGGGCGGCAGTTGATGCTGCGGTGAACGCGGTCAATGCCCTGCGCGAGGGCAAGCCGGCGCCGGCCGCCACACCGTACTGGGAGATGCAGTCGCGGCTGGCCTCTTTCAGCCAACACAACACGGGCTAGCGATCGTCAGCTCGAACCCGCCTGCGTCCTGCCCAGGACCCGCCCCATCAAGGAGGACACCATGAATGACGAGAACCCCGCCACCGTGACCAGGTTGCAGACGATGCTGGAGAACATCAGGACGGCGACCGCCAACACCCGCCGAGCGATGGAGTCGCTGGGCGACGAGAACTGGGTGGAGGACGGCGAGTCCGATGCCGAATACTTCCAGGCCATCCAGCGCGACACCATCGCCAGGCTTGACGCCACAGCCCGGGATATCGAATCCCTGCTGGCCGGGCCCCTGAACGGCCAGGCAGGCGGGTAGCGCGCTTCCGCCCGCCCGGTGTTACCGGCTAGCCCGCTGCCACATCGATCAGCACCTTGCCGACGATGCTGTCCTCCACCGCCGCGTGAGCCGCCGCCGTATCGGCCAGGCTATAGCGGTGCAGCGGCAGGCCTGCGGCCTCCCCTACCGGAAGGGCGCCGTCGGTGATGGCCGCATTGATGTCCTCGGCGGCGGCGTGCACCGCCGCCATGCCAACCGTGTAGAGCAGCACGAATTGGTAGCGGATGTTGAGGCTGAAGTGCCTGCGGATGTCCAGGATCAGCTGGTCGCCCCCGTTGTTGGCGTAGACAGCGACAGAGCCGCGGTTCCGGATCACGGCCAGGTCGAGGTCGGCGTTCTGCGCGGGTGCCACCTCCACGATCTGGTCCACACCGTCGGGAGCGATCCGGCGGATTTCCGCGGCCGCGTCGGTCTCCCGGTAGTTGATGACGTGATCGGCACCGGCAGCCGTGACCAGCGCAGCCTTCGCCGGACCGCTGACGGTCGTGACCACAACGGCGCCGGCCCACTTGGCGAGTTGGATGGCCGCATGGCCCACGGCACCGGCCCCTCCGGCGACAAGAATGATCTTGCCGTCCAATGCTCCCGGGTGCAGCCGGCGCGGGCCGTCCTCGGCGACGGTCAGGGCCCGGTGCGCGGTGATCGCCGGAACGCCCAGGCTTGCGCCGACGTCGAACCCGGCATGCTCCGGCAACGGAAAGACCCGCTCGGCCGGCAACACGGCAAACTCCTGCGCTGTCCCGCCGTCGGCGCGCTGGTAGGCAGCGAGGGCCAGCCATACCCTGTCGCCGGGGTGGAGGTGCCCGACGCCGGGTCCGACGGCATCCACAACGCCGGCGCCGTCCTGATTGGGCACAATGTCCGCGAAGGGCAGAGGCTCGCCGGCCTTGGCGCCGCGGCGTGACTTCCAGTCGGTGGGGTTCACCCCGGAGACCATGATCCGCACCCGCACCTCCCCGTGCTCCGGATTCCGGATCCCGCGGTCAACGAGCTCAAGGACAGACGGATCGCCGGTGGTCCGGTAAACGATAGCTTTCATACCCAGACCCAACGCAGACGCGGACCGAAAATTCCCCCGGTATGGTCCTGTCCTAATCCGGGGAGGATGCCGGGCTGTGCTCGGAGGCCCTCGGAGCGTCGGTGCTGGAGCGGTTTTTGCCCGAGCCGGGCATCGCGATAACGGCCACCACCGTCAGAACGGCGGCCGCGAGGACGGCCAGGAAGACAGCCCCGGAGGCAGCGACGACCGTGTGCGGGTCCGTGTGGCCGCCGGGAGTGCCCGCGAAGATCGCATTGGCGACCGCCCCGAAAACTGCGACGCCGATGGAACTGCCGATCGACCTGGCGAAGAGATTCGTCCCGGTTACGACTCCACGCTCATTCCAGTCGACGCTGGACTGGGCGGCGATGAGGCTTGGGGTGGCCACGAGCCCCAGTCCCAGCCCGACGATGAAGCAACTCGCAGCCACCAGGAGAACACTGGGTGCGGAGGCGGTGAGGGCAAGGACCGCCGTACCGATGACCGTGATGGTAATGCCGATCATCGCGGTCTTGCGGAACCCCAGCCGAAGGTAAAACCGGCCCGATTGGGACGCGCTGATTGGCCAGCCGATCGTCAAGGCTGCCAGCGCGAGCCCGGCGAGGACCGGGGAGGTGGAGAGGGCACCTTCGAGGAACGTGGGAACGTACGAGGTGAGGCCAAGCATGACCGCTCCAACGCCGAAAGAGATCAATGCCGTCGTCGCCAGCAGTCGCCGGGAGATGACCCACGCGGGGAGGACCGGTTCCGCGGCCTTCCGTTCGACGAGGATGAAGACGGCGAAAAGGAGTGCGCCGCCGGTGAACACCGCAACGCTGATGGCGGAGGTCCAGCCCCACGCCTGTCCGCCTTCGAGCGCCCCAAGAATGATCAGTGTCAGGGAGGCGGTGAGCAGGCCTGCTCCCGGATAGTCAATCCGGTGACTGGTGCGCTGAACGTTCTCGTGGAAGGTTCGGATCAGCATCCACCCCGCCAGGAGGCACAGCGGGATGTTCACGAGGAAGATCCCGCGCCACATGCCCAGCGCGGAAAACACGCCGCCGAGCGTCGGGCCCACCACTGAGGACACCGCCCAGACGCTCGCCAGGTAGCCTTGCACCTTCGCCCGCTCGGTCAACGTGTAGATGTCGCCGGCGATGGTGATCGCCATCGGCTGGACTGCTCCCGCCCCCAGGCCCTGCAGGACGCGGAATGCGATCAGTGCCGGCATGCTCCACGCCAAGCCGCAGAGGACCGAACCGAGCAGGAAGAGCCCGATCCCGATCAGGATGATGGGTTTACGGCCGACGACGTCGGAGAGCTTGGCGTAGACGGGCACCGACACCGCCTGGGCCAGGAGATAAGCAGAAAAGAGCCACGGAAAAGACGTGAACCCGCCAACGTCGTGCACGATCGACGGCACCGCCGTCGCGACGATCGTCGCATCTATCGCCACCAGGCCCGTAGAAAGCATCAGGGAAATCAGTACGGGACCGCGCTTCGAGCGGAAGCCGACCCCCTCTGCAGGCATTGTCGTCACGTATTCTCATCCCGTCGTCGTCACAAAGCGCTGTGCGCCTACCTCATAGTGCCTCGTTCACATGGGCGCGGACATGACGAGCCCGGGGAGGAGCTCCGGGTGCGCCGGAACGAAGAGCGCGAAAACGATCAGTGAGACGCCAGTGATGCGGCTGAGGACAGGACCATATTTCCATGTCTTCTCCAGGAAAATCACTCCCGTGAGCACCGCCATCCATGCCAGGTTCATCACGCCGACCGCAACCAGCACCACCATGAGGCCCCAACAGCAGCCCACGCAATACACGCCGTGGTAAAGACCAACGCGGACATCCCGCAGGCGGCCCTTGTACCCTGACACGTGCAACAGGAATGCAACGGGCGACCGGCAGTGCCTCAGACAGAAATCCTTCAGCGGGGTCAACTGGTAGGCGCCGGCCACCGCGAGGACCGCGGCTCCCACCCACGGGGCGGCGTCCGGCGCATCCTGAGCCAACAGGGCAGCCAGCGCTGCGGCCGCGTAGGCGATCACGCCGAATCCGATCCACGTCAGAAGGTAACCAAGGACCAGGCCCGTGGTCCGGATGCCCCGGGTCCGAGGGCTGCGGACGGCACGGATGGTCCTCAGGTAAGTGGATGTGAGAGGCGCCAGCGATGGCAACATCATGGCTGCCATCATCAGTGTCCAAACCCCGAGGAATCCCCAAAGCTCCAGCCCCATGGTCCCCGGGCCCGCGGACATGTCCGCCAAACCCGAGACCGTGAGATACCACGCCAGGGCGGCGCAACCGATCAGCGCCACCTCGGCTGCATGGTGGCTGACTGAAAGGCCGGCCCTGCCCGGCACTTAAGCGGACCAGGCGAAGGGGGCGGAGTAGGAGTTCTTCCCGCTGTTGTCCCACGTCATTCCGAACACGTCGACGCGGGCGGTGCTGGAGGTGCCGGCAGCCAGGGTGTCTGCCGGGAACCCGACGCCACTGACTTTCACGCCTTGTCCTGTGGAATCCAGTGGAGACACAAAGTCCTCCACCACTATGTCCACGGCACTGCCAACCTGGACCTGGTGGATACGCCCGTCGTCGGTGTAGGCCATTTTTAGGGACTCCATGCCGGCCATTTCGCCGATCAAGGGGGCGAGGCCTTCCATCGGTCCGCCGAGCTGGCCGCCAAAGACCGCACCGAGCGCCTCGGCCTGCTCAGCCGAGGCTGCGGCGTCCATCAGAACTCCGACTTTCCAGCCCCCATCACTCATCAGGGCAGGAGTATCGGCCACAACGCAGACCGTCAGACCACCCACCTCGACACCGTTCACTTCGCCGGTTTCGACATGGAAGGCCAGGGCCAGGTTGCAGCGTTCGTTGTCGGCCGGTGCCGTTAGCCCTGAAAGGGTGCACGGGCAGGCCATGTCGCAATTGCAATTCTCAAAATAGGTACCCTCGACATGCCACGGCATTTGGGGCTCCTTTCGACGAGGCACCCCCCCCGAAATAAAAGTCTCCTCGCGGCTCTGAACAGAGTCAACGGCAGGAGGCGACCAGGTTAAAAGCGCAGTGACCCACGGTTGCCAGGTCCGTGCCGATGGCATGGACCTGTGCTCTGGCGCCCGGGCTCCGGTGCTGCCAAGATGGCTCCATGGACCCGCGCGTCGCGCCGACGGCTCCCCTGGCTGAACCGGTGGTACTGGTTGTCATGGGCGTCTCCGGGTCCGGCAAATCCACCGTTGGCGCACTCCTTGCCGGCCGGCTGGGCTGGGCCTTCGAAGAAGGCGATGCGCTGCACCCCCGCGCAAATATCGAGAAGATGACCGCAGGACATCCACTGACGGATGAAGACAGATATCCGTGGCTGGAGAAGGTTGCCGGCTGGGTCGAGCGGAGGCTGGATCAGGGGGAAAACGGGGTCATCACGTGTTCGGCGCTCAAGCGCTCTTACCGGAAGATCATTAACCGGCGGCGATCCGGCGTCGTCTTCGTTTTCCTGTCCGGCTCCGAGACAACGATCGGCGAGCGGCTGGCCGGGCGGCACGCGCATTTCATGCCCGCGAGCCTGTTGTCGAGTCAGTTCGCCGACCTCGAGGAGCTAACCCAGGATGAGCCCGGAATCCGCGTCGATGTCGGACCGAATCCCGGAGTGATTGCCCAACAAATCATCGATCAGCTCGGCCTGAAACCGAGCTGAACGGAGGAGCGCCATGAACGGAAGCCTCAGCCTCGTCGGGCCCGCTACCCGGGTCGCCACAGACAGCACCACGGACCTCATGAACCAGCCATGGAACGGCCATGACACCCAGGTTCTTGTCGTTGCAGCCATCGGCATTGCGATTGTTGTCCTGCTGATCGTCTGGGCGAAAATGCACGCTTTCCTGGCCCTGAGTATTGGGGCGCTCTTCGTGGGCATCGCCTCCGGCATTGCGCTGGACAAAGTGACCACCTCCTACGAAAACGGGGTCGGCGGTGTGCTTGGCTACGTCGGCGTCCTCATCGCACTCGGAGCCATGCTGGGCAAGCTGTTGGCAGATTCCGGCGGGGCGGACAAGATCGTGGATACCCTCCTCCACGGCCGGCCGGCAACGCTGCCCTGGAAGATGGCGCTGATCGCCGGCATCATCGGCATCCCCATGTTTTTCGAGATCGGCCTGGTGCTGCTCATACCGGTTGTGATGCTGGCCGTGCACCGTTCCAAGGGGCCGGCCATGCTGCTCGGCATTCCGGCCCTGGCAGGCCTGTCTGTGCTCCACGGATTCATCCCGCCGCATCCGGGCCCCTTGGCCGCGATCGGCATCCTGCACGCCAACGTCGGTGTGACCCTTGCCTTCGGCCTCCTGATTGCGGTTCCAACCGTCATTATCGCCGGTCCCTTGTTTGGCCGTCTTGCCGCACGGCTGGTACCCATTGGTGCCGCCGGGGCGGGACTGGCCGTGACAGTCGGTGCCGGCGGCAACGCACAAAATTCGGAGCTTCCAGTTTCGGGTGCTCAACCCGCCAGTCCGCGCCGGGGTGATCCGCGGGGTGGTGACGCGCCCCTGGCCAAGGCTCAGGATCCCGACGCCACCCGCAGTCCATCCTTCGCCTGGACCCTGGTGACCCTGTTGTCCCCGCTGGTGCTCATGCTGATCAAAGCCGGGGCGGACATTTGGATGGACAAAGGCGACCCGCTGCGGCCGCTGCTGGACTTCATCGGCGATCCGGTCTTTGCCCTGCTGGTGGCGGTGCTCCTGGCCATGGTCACCTTCGGCACAAGGGTGGGCTTCTCGGCGTCGGTTCTGACGAAGAAGATCGGCCAGAGCCTGTTGCCGATTGTCGGGGTGATGCTCATCGTCGGCGCAGGCGGCGGCTTCAAGCAGGTTCTGGTCGACGGCGGCACCGGTACGGCCATCGCCAAGATCGCCGTGGCAGCCAGCCTGTCCGCCCTGGTGCTGGGATGGATCATCGCTGTGCTCATTCGGCTGGCAACAGGTTCGGCAACGGTAGCGACGGTAACGGCGGCAGGCATCATCGCGCCCGTGGCAACCGGGCTGCCTCCGGCTCAAATAGCGCTCGTTGTGCTCGCCATTGGTGCCGGGTCGCTGTTCTTTTCCCATGTCAACGACGCGGGTTTTTGGCTGGTCAAGGAATACTTCGGGCTGACCGTAGGACAAACGATCAAGACCTGGTCCGTCATGGAAACGCTGATCTCCATCGTCGGGTTCGTGCTCACCTTGCTGCTGGCCGCTGTCGTTTAGACAAGACACGCCCAGCCCGGCCGTCACGGACCGGTTCCCAGTCGTGCGCGGCAGACTCGCACAAAATTCCGTTGCGCTAACGCAAATATCGCGGGAGACTGGCGGTAGATGACCCTTCGCTTGAAGGAGAAGCACATGCAAGCATTGACGGTTACGCCGGGGAAAAAGGACTCACTACAGCTTCGCGGCATCCCGGAACCACCGGACAGCCAGGGGCCGGTCCTGGTTGAAGCCCTCGCCGTTGGCCTGTGCGGCACCGACACCGAAATCATCGCGGCGGCGTACGGGGAGGCTCCGCCCGGCCAGGACTACCTGGTTCTTGGCCATGAAAACCTGGGCCGGGTCCGGGAGGCTCCCCGGGACTCCGGCCTGACGGAAGGGGACCTGGTGGTGGGCATTGTCCGCCGGCCGGACCCTGAACCGTGCAAAGCCTGCGCTGCCGGCGAGTGGGATATGTGCCTGAACGGCAAGTACACCGAGCACGGCATCAAAGGCCGGGACGGGTTTGCCCGGGAGCGGTGGCGCGCAGAACCGCAGGCCATGGTGAAACTGGACGCGGGGATGGAAGAGGCAGGCGTGCTGCTGGAGCCCACCACCATCGTGGCCAAAGCCTGGGAGCAGATCGGCCGGATCGGGCAGCGCGCCTACTTCGATCCCCACCTGGCTGTCGTAACCGGAGCCGGACCTGTTGGCCTGCTTGCGGCCCTCCTGGGTGTCCAGCAGGGCCTGGACGTCCATGTCTTCGACGTCGTCACGGACGGCCCGAAACCGGGGCTGGTCCGGGATCTGGGCGCCACCTATCACAGCGAGTCCCTTCCCGACTCCGGCCTCAAACCGGATGTCACGGTCGAATGCACGGGCGTTACCGCCGTGGTGCTCGATGCGCTGCGCTGCCGCGCCCAGGACGCGATTACGTGCCTGACCGGCGTCTCCGGCACCGGGAAGCGGACAGGGGTTGATGTAGGCGCCCTGAACCGCGAGGAGGTGCTGATGAACGGCGTGGTCTTTGGCAGCGTCAACGCCAACCGGCGCCACTACGACGCCGGCGCCAAGGCGCTGGCAGCTGCTGACACGGACTGGTTGCGGCGGCTCATCACCCGCCGCGTGCCGCTAGGCAACTTCGCCGGGGCTTTCGACCACCATCCCCACGACGTCAAGGTGGTCCTGGAAATCCAGGCGGACGGCGGCACTGTAAAGAGGCAGTCATGAACCCCGAAGCCAGGACCTCCTCCCCCGCCAAGCCCCGGCAGGGGCCAGAGCGGAACAGCGGCCATCTGCTCCCCTCCGGCCGGCAATACGAAATCCGGCACGGCCGGCAGAGCGCACAGCTGACGGAGGTCGGCGGGGCTTTGCGCGGGTATTTCCTGGACGGACGCCCCCTCCTGGACGGATACGGTCCTGAGGAGATGTGCACGGGAGCCAGGGGACAATCCCTTATTCCGTGGCCCAACCGGATCAGGAACGGCAGGTATGAGTGGGACGGCGGCACCTATCAGCTGGACCTCAGCGAGCCGGAGAAAAGCGGGGCCATCCATGGGCTTACCCGCTGGCGGAACTGGGAGGTCCGGGAACAATCGGAGGACAGCATTTCCTTCGCTTACACGCTGCATTCCTGCCAGGGGTGGCCATGGGTGCTTGACTGCAGCCTGGACTACGGGCTCGACGACGGCGGGCTGAGCGTGCGCACGACAGTCACCAACCGGAGCCCGGACCCGTGCCCCTTTGGCACCGGGGCGCACCCCTACCTGAGCCTGGGACTGGCGGGCGGGACCATCGACGCGGGATTGGTCGAGGTGCCGGGGCGGACCTTCCTGCCAGTGGATGACCGGGGCATTCCGACGGGCCATGAGCGGGTGGACGGCACGGAGTATGACCTGCGTGAGCTCCGGCAGCTCGGCGCCCGGCACATCGACGTCGCCTATACGGACCTGATCCGGGACGCGGACGGGCGGGCGCGGGTGAGGCTCGTGCGGCCCGACAGCTCCGCGGCGGTGGAGCTCTGGGCGGACGAAACGTACCCGTACCTGGAGATCTTCACCGGGGACACCCTCCCCCAGCCCGACCGGCGGCGGACAGGCCTGGGCGTCGAGCCAATGACATGCGCTCCGGACGCGTTCAATTCGGGCGAAGGGCTGATCACCCTCCATGCCGGGCAGTCCCATACGGGTCAGTGGGGCATCACTCCGCGGCAAGGGACCTGAACGGACATGAACAGCGCACCCGGCGCCGTGGCAGCCCAAGCATTCCGGTGCTTTCCGCCAACTATTGCGTCACCGCAATTACCGCCGTTCAATGGAGGTATGGGTTGCCACTCCCGGTCCCGGCCCGTTCAGGCGCCGGCCCCCAGCGTAAAACGGCCGTCGGACGTCCCGTGGCCCCCGGCGGCGGCGGCGAAGGCCTCCATCGCCGCAGCCAGTGCAGGGCGGCGCCCGGCCGGCATCCGCGAAATCACGTCGGCGATGGCCTGCCGCCGGTGCTCCAGCACGGTGTTGACCAGGGTTTGTCCCTTCCCGGTCAGCTCCAGGACGATGTACCGCCGGTCCGCAGGATCCTCGCGGCGTTCAAGCAGGCCCGCCGCCACCAGGCGGTCGCAGATGCGGGTGGCGTTCGAAGCGTGGACGCCCAGTTCGGCGGCCACGCCGCCCAGGTTCTGGGGCCCGAGGACGTGGATACGGACCAGCACGCGCAACTGCGGCGTGTTGACGATGTCTTCCACCTCGGCCACCGAACTGGCCACGACCCGCAGAAGTACGTCCGCGGCAGCCAGCACTGCTTCAATTTCCCGGCTTCCCGGCGCCCTGGGGGTTTCCGATGCGGCAGGTGTGTCCATACGCATTAGTTTCCCCGGTTAGTTACCGGACTGCAAAGGTTGCGCGGAGTCAAGCCAAGTACCGGACGCCACGGCAGAGCGGGCAGGCACCCCCAACAGGAGGCCGGCCCCGCGGACAAGGAGCATCATGAAGACCAGACAACCAACGGATCCGGTCACCGGCACGGTCCACGGCATCGACCGGCTCATCCGGAACGTGCAGACCGGCCGGTTCGAACGCTCCCTCTCGGGCCTGACGGCGGCCGGCGCCCTGGTCACGGCGGCGGAAATCTACCTTGAACATGACAAAGCCAGTTTCGGCAACAAGTGGATGTGGGTCCCCGTGGTCCTGGGCCCGGTGGGTGCCGCCGCGGGCGTGGCGGGTGTCTTCAGCCGGGGCATGGCCAAAACCGCACTGCCGCTGGCGAGCGCGGCCATCATCGCCAACGGGCTGCAGGGAACCTGGCTGCATCTGCGGGGGATCCGGCAGAAGCCCGGCGGCCTGTCCAACCTGCGCTACAACCTGGAGATGGGCCCGCCCCTGTTCGCGCCGCTGCTGGTCACCCTGGTGGGTGGGATGGGCCTCCTGGCCTCGGTCCTCAGGCGCGAGCCGTGAGCCGGCTGCCGCTGGAACGGCCCGACGGCGGCGGACGCTACCCGGGCTTCAGCACCCTTGCCCAGGCGGACCATTGGGACCGGACCACGGCCGCCGTCGTCGAATCCCGCCTGGGCCGGCCACCGGACGTCCGCTTCTTTACGCCTGCGGAAGAGGCCGCGGGGCGCGCCCTCTTCGACCAGTTGCTGGCCCAGCGGGGTGAACCGCGCGTGCCGGTGGTGAACATGGTGGACGCCCGCCTGGCGGAGGAACAAACCGATGGCTGGCACTATGACAACATGCCGCGCGACGGCGAGGCGTGGCGGGCCACGCTGGCTGCGTTGGACCGCGAGGCCGGCTCCCGCGCAGGCTGCACGT
This sequence comes from Pseudarthrobacter naphthalenicus, assembly GCF_029076445.1. Taxonomy (GTDB): domain Bacteria; phylum Actinomycetota; class Actinomycetes; order Actinomycetales; family Micrococcaceae; genus Arthrobacter; species Arthrobacter naphthalenicus. The sequence continues at coordinate 35,135 of NZ_JARESG010000019.1, read as the reverse complement.
TCGCGCTGCTGGACCCGGTTGAGCAGGCCCAACTCCTGCAGGACGTCTGCGACCTGCACCAGGAGCTTTGGCACGGCCTGCCGGCAGACCGGGTGTGGAGCCTCTGGACCCGGTACGCCTGCACCGCCTTCTACTCCCATCCCCTGGCCTGGGACGAAATCGGATTCGCCGGGCCGGCGTATCCGAGGGGGTACAAGAACCTGGGCGTGGACCGGCTGGAGCCGTTCGAGGTACGGGATGTCCGCCCGGATGCCGACCCGGCCCGCAGCTCCACCCGTGGGGCAGAGCAATGAACAGGGTCCGCGAGCGCAACGAATCGGCGTGGCTGCTCCCCGCAGGGCCGGGCAGCAACCTGCGGCTGCGGGCGGACATGCGGCGTTACAGCGAAACCGATGAGGTGGACATCGCTATTGTCGGCTGCGGAGCAGGCGGCGCCACCTTGCTGCAGCGTCTGGCGCGCTGGGGCTGGCGGGCCGTGGCCCTGGAGGCCGGTCCGTTCTGGGAACCGGAGCGGGACTGGGTGAGCGACGAAGCCGGGTCCCATCACTTGTACTGGACCGAACCCCGTGTGATCACGGGAACGGACCCTGTGCCGCTCGGGTCAAACAATTCGGGCCGCGGGGTGGGCGGGTCCATGGTCCACTTCGCCGGCTACACGCCGCGATTCCACCCCAGCGATTTCCGGACCTTCAGTGCGGACGGGGTGGGCGCCGACTGGCCCCTGGACTACGCCGAGCTCCGGCCGTACTACGAGGACATCGAGGCCGAGCTGCCCGTCGCCGGCGAACACTGGCCGTGGGGTGACCCGCACGGCTACCCGCACCGGCCGCATCCGGTGTCCGGCAACGGCGAACTGTTCCTGCGCGGTGCCAACGCCTGCGGGATCACGGCAAAGGTGGGGCCGGTGGCCATCGCGAACGGCCGCTTCGGCAACCGCCCGCACTGCATCTACCGCGGCTTCTGCCTTCAGGGCTGCAAGGTCAACGCCAAGGCTTCCCCGCTGATCACGCATGTCCCGGACGCCCTGGCACACGGGGCCGAGATCCGCGCGGATTCGATGGCCACCAGGATCGGTTTTGACGAACGGACCGGACGGGCCACCGGCGTCGAATACGTTCAGGGCGGGATAACGAAGTTCCAGCGGGCCCGGATGGTGGCCGTGGCCGGGTACTCGATTGAGACACCACGGCTGCTGCTGAACTCCGTTTCATCCCGTTTCCCGGACGGCATGTGCAACGACTTCGACCAGGTGGGCCGGTACCTGATGGTCCAGGGTGCCCCGCAAACCGCGGGCCGGTTCCAGGCCGAAGTGAGGATGTGGAAGGCCCCTCCCCCGGAGGTCAGCACAGAGGACTTCTACGAAACGGACCCGGGGAAGCCCTACAAACGGGGGTTCTCCATCCAGAGCGTGTCCCCGCTGCCCATTACCTGGGCCGAGCACGTTGCCGCCCAGGGGCACTGGGGCCCCGCCCTGCGCCGCTACATGACCGACTACCCGCACTGGGCGTGCCTGGGCGCCCTGTGCGAATTCCTCCCCCTCGAGGGAAACCGGGTGACGCTGGCGGAGGAGACGGACCGGCACGGCATCCCTGTTGCGCGCTTCAGCTACAGCCAGTGTGACAACGACCGGCAGCTGATGTCCGCCGCGCAGCAGGTCATGGAACGAATCCTGGCTGCGGCAGGGGCGGAGGAGGTCATCACCATCAACCGCTACGCACATCTGGTGGGCGGCGCCCGAATGGCCGCAACAGAGGACGCGGGCGTGGTGGACCGGAACCTCCGCAGTTTCGCGGTGCCCAACCTGCTGGTTACGGACGGAAGCGTGCTGCCGACCCAGGGCAGCGCCAACCCGGCCCTGACCATCATGGCGCTGGCGGCCCGCGCCGCCCGTGTCCTGATCCAAGGCGCCCGCAGCGGCGCCCCGATGAGCGCAAAGGAAGACTGATCATGGCAACCACAGTGGCCGACTACCTGCTCTCCCGGCTGGGTGAGTGGGGTGTGGACAAAGTCTTCGGTTTCCCCGGAGACGGCATCAACGGCATCCTGGCCGCTTTTGGCAAGGCGGACAACCAGCCGAAATTCATCCAGGCCAGGCATGAGGAGATGGCGGCGTTCGAGGCCGTGGGGTACGCCAAATTCGGCGGCCGGGTGGCCGTGTGCATGGCCACCTCCGGCCCCGGGGCGATCCACGTGCTCAACGGCCTCTACGACGCCAAGCTGGACCACGTACCGGTGGTGGCCATCGTGGGACAGACCGCACGCAGCGCCATGGGTGGCTCCTACCAGCAGGAGGTTGACCTGCTGACCCTCTTCAAGGATGTGGCTTCTGACTACGTCCAGATGGTCACCGTTCCCCAGCAGCTGCCCAACGTCATCGACCGGGCCATCCGGATCGCCGAGGCCCGGCGGGCGCCCACGGCGGTAATCATTCCGGCAGACGTGCAGGAACTCGAGTACGCCGCCCCCACCCACGAGTTCAAGATGGTCCCATCCAGCGTCGGCGTCCAGTGGCCGGACATCCAGCCGGACGGTGAGGCCATCAGGGCGGCGGCGCAGCTCCTGAACGAGGGTTCGAAGGTGGCCATCCTGATCGGGCAGGGAGCCCGCGGGGCTGCCGCTGAGGTCCGGGAGGTGGCCGAACTGCTGGGAGCGGGGGTGGCCAAGGCCCTGCTGGGCAAGGACTCGTTGCCCGATGACCTGCCCTACGTCACCGGCTCCATCGGGCTGCTGGGCACCCGCCCCAGCTATGAAATGATGCGGGACTGCGACACCCTGCTCACGGTGGGGTCCAGCTTCCCCTACACGCAGTTCCTGCCCGAACCAGGTCAGGCCCGCGGCGTGCAGATCGACGTCGACCCCACAATGATTGGCCTGCGCTACCCGAACGAATACAACATCATCGCGGACGCAGCCAACGCCCTGAGTGCCCTGATTCCGCACCTGGACCGTAAGCAGGACCGGTCCTGGCAGGAGAACCTGGAGTCAGCCATCAGCCGCTGGTGGGAAACCATGCACGACGAAGCCATGGTCAGCGCCAACCCGGTCAACCCCATGCGGCTGTTCGCGGAGCTGTCCACACGCTTGCCCGCGGACGCGATGCTCAGCGCGGACTCCGGTTCCTCGGCAAACTGGTATGCGCGGCAGCTGAAGTTCCGGGACGGCGTCCGGGGCTCGCTGTCCGGCAACCTGGCCACCATGGGGCCCGGCGTCCCCTACGCGATCGGTGCCAAGTTCGCCTACCCCAACCGGCCGGCCATCGCCTTCGCCGGTGACGGTGCCATGCAGATGAACGGGCTGGCTGAGCTCATCACGGTCAAACACTACTGGCGGGAATGGGACGATCCTCGGCTGGTGGTGGCTGTCCTGCACAACAACGACCTGAACCAGGTCACGTGGGAGATGCGCGCCATGGGCGGGGTGCCCGCCTTCCGTGAGTCCCAGGCCCTGCCCGACGTCGACTACGCGGGCTTCGCCGAAAGCCTGGGTTTGCAGGGCCTCCACGTGGAGGATCCCGACGACGTCGGGCCGGCTTGGGAGAAGGCTCTCGCCGCGGACCGGCCCACCGTCCTGGACGTCCGCACCGACCCTGACATTCCGCCGATTCCGCCGCATGCCACCCTGGAGCAGGCGCGGAAGACGGCAGAAGCCATGATCAAGGGCGATGACAGCGCCTGGGGTGTGGTGAAGGAAGGGGTCAAGACCAAGCTTCAGGAATTCCTGCCGCACAAGGAGGGCTGACCGGTGCCGGCTGCCTCCACCCCGGTCACCGCCGTACGGGCGAGCGCCTACACGGTGCCCACCGACGCGCCCGAAGCGGACGGCACCTACAGCTGGGACTCCACCACCCTGGTGCTGGTGGAAGCGGACGGCGGCGGGAAGAGTGGCCTGGGCTGGACGTACGCCCCGGCCCCGGCCGCCGCCCTGGTGGAAGGTTTGCTCGGCCCCGCCGTCGAGGGCATCGATGTCTTGGACGTGCCGGCCGCAGCGGCAGCGATGGCCCGGGCGGTGCGCAATCCCGGCCGGACCGGGATGGCGTCCTACGCTGTTTCCGCCGTCGACTGTGCCCTGTGGGACCTGAAGGCCCGGCTGCTGGAGGTGCCGCTGCACAAGCTTCTCGGCGCAGTCCGTGACCGGGTTGCCGTCTACGGCAGCGGCGGGTTCACCACCTACACCGAAGGCCAGCTGCGGGAGCAGCTCCAGGGCTGGGCCCAGGAGCTGCACATCCCGCGCGTGAAGATCAAAATCGGGCAGGACGGCGGAACCCATGTGGCACGGGACCTGGACCGCATCCGGCAGGCACGTGCCGCCGTCGGGCCCGGCACCGAACTGTTCGTGGATGCCAACGGAGGCTACACCGTCAAGCAGGCGGTCCGGGTGCTGCGCGAGGTTGCGGATGAAGACGTGACGTGGTTCGAAGAACCCGTGTCCAGCGACGACCTCGCCGGGCTGCGGACCGTACGCGCCGCCGTCGACGCCGACGTGGCAGCCGGTGAGTACGGCACCGGCCTTCAGTACTTCCAGCGCATGTGCGGCGCGGGCGCGGTGGACTGCCTGCAGGCGGACGTCAGCAGGTGCGGCGGGATCAGCGAATGGCTGCGCGTCGCCGCGGTTGCTGCGGCGCACGGCCTGGACGTTTCGGGGCACTGCGCACCCCACCTGAGCGCCGCCGTCGCCGCCGCCACTCCCAACTTCCGGCACCTGGAATGGTTCCACGACCACGTCCGGATCGAAAACCTCTTCTTTGACGGCACGCTTGACCCCGACGGCGGGTGGGTACGGCCCGGAAAGTCCCCCGGCAACGGGTTGTCCTTCCGCAGTACTGACGCCCGCCAGTACCGGGTCCGGTGAGAATCAGGAAGCCATGGACAACAGCAAGGACTGAAAGGAAGCCCATGAGCACCACCCCAGACAGCGTGAACCCGGCCGGCGCCAAACCGCTTGACCCCGACCCCACAGGCCAGGACCCCAGCGCCCAGGATCACGGCGCGAAAGAGAAAGTGCTGCTGCAGTCAGTAATTTTCGAGGTCACGCGGGAAGCTGAGGGCAGGAGCCTGCCCGAGATCCGGGACATGCTGGAATCCGGGTTCTCGCGCAGCGGCGTCACTGCCCCCACCAATACGTGGCTGGACGCGGTGGCTTCCGCGGCGTTCTACGGCGAGCCCTATATCATCGACCTCCCCGCCGCCCTGGCAGCAGACACGGCCGTGACGGCACCGAATCCCGAAGTCCGGGAGCGCCTGGCCTCGCGGCGGGAACTGCGGAACGAAAAGCTGCCCGCCGGGACCTTTCCTCCAGCCTCCGCCTGGGAGCTGGATGACAGTGAGGTCACCGGGAGAACATCCGAGCCGGGTCCGGACGCCCGGGCGGTGATGGAAAGCACCCGCACGGCGCGGCAGATGCCGGCCGTGGCAGCGGCAAGTGCGGCCGTCCTCGTGGGCATTGCGGTGGTCCGGGCGGTGACTGCCCGGCGGCGTAACACCGTACGGCGTAACACCCGGCGGCCGAACACACGGGCGGCCGAACACACGGTATTAGCCCCGGGAACCGGGAGGGATAAATGACAGGAATCGAAGACTACGCGATCATCGGCGACCTGCACACCGCGGCCCTGGTGGCCCGCAACGGGTCCGTCGACTGGATGTGCCTGCCCAACTTCGACTCACCGGCCTGCTTCGCGGCGCTGCTGGACACCCCTGAAGCGGGACGCTGGCTGTTGGCCCCGACGGGCGCCGGCAACTGCACCCGCCGGCGCTACCGGCCCGGCACGCTGATCCTGGAAACGGAATGGGACACTGCCGAGGGAAGTGTCAGGGTCACGGACTTCATGCCGGCCCGGGACGATTCGGTGGACATGGTGCGCATCGTGGAGGGCCTGAAAGGCAGCGTTCCCATGCAGGGGGAACTACGCCTGCGCTTCGACTACGGCCGCATCGTGCCATGGGTCCGCCGCATGGACCACGGCATCAGTGCCGTCGCCGGCCCGGACGCCGCCTACCTCAGCACGCCCGCCCCGCTGGAGGGCCGCGATATGCGCACCGTCAGCGAGTTCACGGTCAGGGCCGGAGACCGGATCCCGTTTGTCCTGCGGTGGGCACACAGCTACAAACCGGTTCCGGACCGGACCGACCCCGAAGGAGCACTGGCCTCCACGCAGGCTTTCTGGGAACAATGGATTGGCCGGAACAGCATGGCCGGGGACTACAAGGACGCCGTGGAACGGTCCCTGATCACGCTCAAGGCCCTGACCTACGCCCCCACCGGGGGCATCGTTGCCGCCGCCACCACTTCCCTGCCCGAGGATCCCGGCGGCAGCCGCAACTGGGACTACCGCTTCTGCTGGCTGCGGGACGCCACCCTGACGCTGCAGTCCCTGCTCGCCTGCGGCTACAAGGACGAAGCTGCGGCATGGCGGGAGTGGCTGCTGCGCGCCGTCGCCGGAAACCCCGCAGACCTGCAGATCATGTACGGCCTGGATGGCACACGCCGGCTGCCCGAAGCCGAACTGCCCTGGCTGGCCGGGTACGAAGGCTCCAGGCCGGTCCGCACGGGAAACGCCGCCGCCCCGCAACTGCAGCTGGATGTCTGGGGCGAGGTCCTGGACGGGCTGGCCCTCACCCGCGCCGCGGATCCCGGCACCACTGACGATTCATGGGACATCCAGGTGGCCTTGATGGAATACCTGGAAGGAGAGTGGGACCAGCCCGACAACGGGCTGTGGGAAATGCGGGGCCCCCGCCGCAAATTCACCCACTCCCGGGTCATGGCCTGGGTCGCGGCGGACCGGATGGTCAAGGCCGTCCGGGAATCCGGCCTTCCCGGCCCCGCGGACCGCTGGGCCGCGTTACGGAAGACGATCCACCACGACGTCATGACCCACGGCTTCGATGAAAAGCGCAACACGTTCGTCCAGTCCTACGGCAGCACCGAACTCGACGCCAGCCTGCTGCTGATCCCCCGCGTCGGGTTCCTCCCCCACGGCCACCCCCGCGTCGCCGGCACCGTCGAGGCGATCCAGCGGGAACTGACCCGGGACGGGTTCGTACTCAGGTACCGCCCGGAAGCCAGCGACGACGGCCTGCCGGGCACCGAAGGCGTCTTCCTCGCGTGTTCCTTCTGGCTCGCCGATGCACTCGTGGGTATCGGGCGCCGGGACAAAGCCGTGGACCTGTTCGAACGCCTGCTCACACTGCGGAACGACGTGGGCCTGCTCAGCGAGGAATGGGACCCCCGCAACAAACGGCAACTGGGCAACACGCCCCAGGCCTTCAGCCACTTCCCGCTCATCCACTGCGCCCTCCAGCTGCGCCACGGCCCCCACCACAGCAACACCCCCGTCCGGACCCACGAGGCGGGTCAGCACTAACTTGGGTGCCAGCGCCGCGCCGCCGCGGCGTTCAGCCCGGTTGCTTATCTGCCTCTTCGACGCAAGAGCCGGTGGCGCAGCGGCGTTGAGCGGTTGGTTAGGCTTGGTGCATGGCGACAGTTATTCTCGTGCGGCACGGCCGCACCACAGCCAATGCCACCGGGCTTCTGGCCGGCCGGGCCGTCGGCGTCAACCTCGACGAGATCGGGCGCGACCAGGCGGCGCTGACTGGGGACCGGCTCGCGGTCGTGCCGGTAGTCGGGGTGGTGTCGAGCCCCCTCGAGCGTTGTCAGGAGACCGCCCGGCTCATCCTTGATCGCCAGGGCGGCACACCGTACGCGCCGGTCGATCCCGATCTCACCGAATGCGATTACGGCCAGTGGCAGGGCCGCATGCTCAGCGATCTCGCCACCGAGGATCTGTGGCCGGTGGTGCAGTCGCAACCGTCCGCGGTCGTCTTTCCCGGCGGTGAATCCATGGCCGCGATGCAGGCTCGGTCGGTGGCGGCAATTCGACGCCACGATGCGGCCTTCGAAACCGAGTTTGGGCCGGGGGCCGTATGGGTGGCGGTAAGTCACGGCGACATCATCAAATCAATCCTCGCCGACGCGCTCGGCATGCACCTTGACCTGTTCCAGCGTATAAACGTGGGCCCCGCCTCCGTTTCGATCGTGCGCTACGGCGCTGGTCGGCCGAGCGTCCACGCGACCAACACCGACGCGGGTGATCTTTCGTGGCTCTCGAACGGCACCCGCTCCGGCGACGCGCCGGTGGGCGGCGGGGCTGGACACACGGCACCATGAATCTCATGGCCTAAAATACTGACATGCCTACACGTGTTCATGAGTTTGCCTGGCCTGATCGGGTCGTCGTCGGCACCATTGGTCTTCCGGGGGCCCGAACGTTCTACCTGCAGGTGCGGGCCGGGACCCAGATCGTCAGCATCGCCATGGAGAAGCAGCAGTCGGCTTTGCTCGCCGATAAAATCGACGAAATCCTCGACCAGCTGCTCACCGTCGAAGGCAACCCCCACAGCGTCCCCACCAGTACCCCCATTGAACTCGTTGACAATGACCAGCTCGAGGCCGTTCAGGAGCAGTTTCGAACCGGCGCCATGAGTTTGGGCTGGGACCCGACGACGGCGCAGGTGGTCATAGAGGCCTACCCGATCGCCGAGGTCGACGATGATGAGAACAACGAACCGTTGGATGGGGACGATGCCGAGGTGCCCGAGATGCTGCTGGTGCGGATGCCGGTTGGCACTGCCCGCGCCTTCGCTAAGCGCACGCGTGAGGTAGTAGGCGCCGGGCGTCCCGCGTGCCCGCTCTGCGGTTACCCCGTGGACGCCGACGGGCACGTCTGCACCCGGCCTGAAGACTGATGCCGGCACCTGACCTGCTTAACGCCGAGCTGACGCTCACCGGGCGCATAACGACAGCGTCGAATGCGACCTTCCTGGGCAGCGTCGGGGACACGACGGTGGTCTATAAGCCGATAGCCGGGGAGAAAGCGCTGTGGGATTTTCCCGACGGCTTCCTTGCCCACCGGGAGGTTGCCGCCTTCCTTGTTTCGGAGGCCCTCGGATGGAACGTGGTGCCTCGCACCTGGCTGCGCGATGGTCCGTTCGGCGAAGGGATGGTGCAGCTGTGGCAGGAGACAGATCCCGAGCAGAGCGCGGTGGACCTCGTTGCGTCGGAACACGTACCGGAGACCGGCTGGAAGCAGGTCCTCGAAGGTCAGGATGAGAATGGGCGGATGGTCGCCCTCATACACGAGGACTCTCCGGCGCTCAGACGCATGGCGGTCTTCGACGTCGTCGTCAACAACGCCGACCGTAAAGGCGATCACATCCTTGCCATGCAGGGCGGACACCGGCACGGGGTGGACCATGGGCTCACCTTCCACCGTGACCACAAGCTGCGCACGGTGCTGTGGGGATGGTTGGGGGACGCTCTCACGGACGAGGAACGCGATGGCATCGACCGTGTCATCGAAGGACTGAGCGGCGATTTGGGCCGGAACCTGGCGGACCTGCTCAGTGCCGAAGAAATCGCATCGCTCGCCACGCGCTGCGCCCGCCTTCGGCTGGCAGGACGGTTTCCGGCTCCGAGCGGCGAGATGTCTGCGGTGCCCTGGCCGCTGTTCTAGGACATTTACGGCCACCGCAAGAGGCCACGCCCATCCCTGTGGGGAATGGAGTACTACAGTTGATGCATGGCTGCCAGCCGCAATCCGCTCGATGACCTGCGCGAAACCATCGGCCATCTGGCCGATCAACTCAAGCTGCCCGGTTCGCAGCGCGTCGACGATCTGGTCGGCGATCTCATCGGCGCGAGGCCCGGGCCGGCCCGGCCGCTGTCCGAGCTGCAGGCCGAGCTCGATGCGCTGGTCGGACTGGAGTCCGTGAAGGAACAGGTGCGGGCCCTCGTCGCACTGCTCCAGGTCCAGGCCCGCCGTAAGGCGCACGGCCTGCCGGAAGTAGCCACATCACAGCATCTGGTCTTCCTCGGCAACCCGGGCACGGGCAAGACCACTGTGGCGCGGCTTTTGGCCGAGATGTACCGTGCGGTTGGACTGCTGCAGAAAGGCCACCTCGTCGAGGTCGACCGTTCGGGCTTGGTGGGGCAGTACGTCGGCGCAACCGCCATCAAGACGGACAGGGTGATCCGGCGTGCGCTGGACGGTGTCCTGTTCATCGACGAGGCCTACGCGCTGGCTCCCGAGGATGGCCGGATGGACTTCGGCCCCGAAGCCATCGAGGTCCTGCTCAAGCGGATGGAGGACCACCGCCACCGCCTGGTCGTGATCGTGGCCGGGTACCCCCGGCTGATGGAGTCCTTCCTGCTTTCAAACCCCGGACTGCGCTCACGGTTCGCCCGCGAGATCACGTTCCCCGACTACTCCGTCGACGAACTTCAGACGATCTTCCATCAGATGCTGGCCCAGCACGAGTACACACTGGAGCCCGACGCGGACCAGATGCTGCGCCGCATCTTCACCGGTCTCCACGCCGGCGAGGACTCCGGCAACGCACGGTTCGCCCGCACCCTGTTCGAACAAGCGCTCAACCGCCAGGCCCTGCGGCTGTCACTCGACAAGGAACAAAGTCTCGACGCGCTCGATCGTGAGGCCGTCATGACGCTCACCGCGGACGACATTGTCGAGGCCGCGCTGGCCCTGGGTGAGGAGCCGGAACCGGAACCGACGCCCGAACCCGAGCGGTCACGCTGGTGGCGGTGGCAGGTCTGACCGATGTCCGTTTGGGCCCGGTCCTGGCTTCGCGGATGGCATAGGATCAACGGATGACTGAGCCGCGTCCCCTTGTCTTGATTACCGGGGTCGGACGCAAGATCTCGATCGGCACCGAGATCGCCCGCCGGCTTGCTGCGGACGGGTGGGACATCGCCTTCGCGAACCACAGTCCGGACAGTGGATTCGTCGATGAGTTCTCCCTCGAGCTGCAAGAACTCGGGGCCAAGACCTTTACATCCGACACTGACCTCGCCGACCCGTCGGCTCCCGAGACATTGATGCAGGCGGTTGCAGCGCAGTTCGGGCCCGTCCGGGCACTCGTGGCCAGCCACGCCCTGTCCGTCGACAGCAGCATCCTGGACACGTCAGTCGAGAGTTTTGACCGGCATTTTGCGGTCAACACGCGTGCCAGTTGGCTCCTGATCAAGGCGTTCGCGCAGCAGTACGCCTCGGCTCCCGGCCTGGGCCGGATCGTGGCCCTGACGAGTGACCACACAACTCACAACCTTCCTTACGGAGCAAGCAAGGGCGCGCTTGATCGAATCGTGATCGCCGCCGCTGGAGAGCTCGGGCACCTGGGTATCACCGCAAACCTCGTTAATCCCGGTCCGGTAAACACCGGATGGATCAATCCGGAAGCCGGGGAGGCCCTGAGCCGGGAGACCGCCCTGGGCCGGCTCGGCACCCAAGGAGACGCGGCGAACCTCGTGTCTTTCCTGCTCTCCGAGCGCGGAGGCTGGATTAACGGCCAGCTCCTGCACTCCAACGGCGGCTTCCACCTGCCTTTCTAGACATGCGGTCCGCCCTTCAGCGCTGCCCGCTTCATTCTCAGGCCGCCACGTGACCACTCCGGCGTTTCGGCATGGACCGGTCAGCAGCTCTTGTCTGGCTTGAGGGCTGCGCCGGTCCAGGTGTTGACGGTATTCGGCGTTGATTTCGTAGCTGCGGGTCAGATTGAGCCCTTATTTGTCGCTGGTACCTCCAGTTGAGAGCTAAGTACGGGCTGCGGAATCGCAGGCCCTCTGCTTAGAGTGGGGGCACTACGTCCGCGACGACAAAGGAGAAACCGTGAAGGCCCTTCAGTACCGTGCGATAGGCGCACCCCCGGAGGTTGTTGAAGTCGACATGCCCGAGCCCGGCCCGGGCAGGTCCGGCTGAAGGTCACGGCGGCCGGTGTGTGCCACTCGGATGAGTTTGTCATGGGTCTGCCGGAGGATGTGTACCGCGCCAGCTACCCGCTGCCGATGACGTTGGGCCATGAGGGCGCCGGCGTCGTGGACAAGCTGGGTGAGGGTGCGGTCGGCCTGGAAGTGGGTGAGTCCGTGGCGGTCTACGGGCCTTGGGGCTGTGGCTACTGCTACGCCTGTTCGCAGGGTCATGAGAACTATTGCGAGAACGCCGCCCGCCTGGGCATCACCCCGCCGGGCCTCGGATCCCCCGGGTCGATGGCGGAGTACATGCTTATCGACAGCCCGCGCCACCTGGTGCCCCTTGGCGACCTTGATCCGGTGCAGAATGTCTCGCTCACCGACGCGGGGCTGACCCCGTACCATGCGATCAAAGCGTCGCTCGGAAAGCTCGTGCCGGGTTCGGTAGCCGTCGTTATCGGCGCCGGCGGCCTGGGCCACGTCGCCATCCAGATACTCAGGGCTATCACCCCGGCCACCGTCATTGCTTTGGACCTGAATGAAGAGAAGCTCAGCCTGGCCCAGGAGGTCGGAGCCCATTATGCCTTCATCTCGGACGCCGGCGCGGTCGATAAGATCCAGCAACTGACCCTCTCCCGGGGTGTCCAGGCAGTATTCGACTTCGTGGGCGCACAGCCCACCCTGGACCTGGGCAGCAAGCTGGTGCGCGTCGGCGGGGACCAGGTCATCGTAGGTGTCGGCTCGGGACAGCTGCCTGTGGGCATGCTGGACAAGCCTTTTGAATCTTCCATCCGCGCCCCTTATTGGGGTTACCGGTCAGAACTTTTCGAAGTTCTGGAACTTGCCCGCTCAGGTGCAGTCAAGGTGGAAACGGAGGTCTTTTCCCTTGGCGACGCCCCACAGGCCTACGAGAAACTGCACGCGGGCAAGCTGCGGGGACGGGCCGTCATCGTCCCCTGAAGCCTGAAACAGCTTAACCGAAAGCCGACGCCAGAGGACGCTCGAAGGTCCAATGGTTTGCCGCAGCATTATGCGGCGCCGGGATCGGGCTCGGCGCCGCACCGACAAACCGTACAGAGAAGAGCACATGATCACTACCGCCACCGTCCTCGTCGCCGGAGCCACCGGTGACCTCGGCCGCCGCATCGTTCGCGAACTTCTCCGCCACGACACCCTCGTCCGGGTCCTGACACGCCCCGGGACCGGGACCGCCCATGGCATGTACGGCGGGGACGATCGCGTGGAGGTCCACGAGGTTGCCTACACGGACCGGGCCGGCCTCGCCTCAGCACTGTCCGGCGTCGACACCGTCATTTCAGCCGTCAGCGGTGCCCGTCCGGTCATCGTCGATGCGCAGCGGGCGCTCCTCGCCGCCGCCGTCGCAGCAGGGGTGGCACGGTTCATCCCGTCGGACTATTCTGCGGACTACCGGCGGATCACCCCCGGCAGCAACCGCAACTTCGAGCTCCGTCGCGAGCTCGCCGCGGACCTCGATGCCGCCCCCATTCGCGTAACTTCAGTGTTGAACGGGGCGTTCGCCGACATGCTCACCGGTCAGGCGCCCATGATTCTGTTTAAGCGTCATCGCGTCCTGTTCTGGTCCTCACCGGACCAGATTCTCGACTTCACGACCAAGGACGACGTCGCCCGCATTGTCGCGCTTGCCGCCCTCGATGCGAACGCTCCCCGCGTCGTCGAGATAGCTGGCGATCGTGTCACCGCACGTAGTATCGCCGGAACCATGACCGAACTCACGAAGACACCGTTCTCCCTGCAATGGGCCGGTACCACCGGCACATTGGCGGCCATGAGCAGGATCGGCAGGTACCTGTCGAAGGACAAAGACCAAGCCTTCCCCGCGTGGCAGGGCATGCAGTACTTCGTCAGCATGTTCAACGGCGAGGCCGAGCTCCAACACATCAACAACGACCGCTACGGTCCACACGATTGGACCTCAGTCCGCGATGTCCTCGACGTACACCTCAAGGAGACAACTGACGGTCACTGATCCAATGCACTCAAGGGTAGTCAGTCAACGAACAGCGCCCCAACGCTCCAGGGCGGCGAAGGCGGAGCGGTGCTTGCCCTACTTTCAGTTGATAATTTCGCCTCGTTCATCCCCAAGGAGTGCTGCCAGGCGTTCTTTCCACGCCCGTAGTTCCTCGGGTGCCAACCGTGTCCAGTCGGTGACTTCGCCGATGACCCGGAGCGGGGCACTGCTGCGGTAGGACCGGGTGGGGTTGCCCGGGAATTTCTTGTCTGTGACGTTCGGGTCGTCCTCGAAGGGGCCGGTCGGCTCGACGGCGTACACCCGCGGCGCGCCGTCGCCTGCAGCGAGTTCTGCCGCGAGTCCCGCGCCGTTCGGAAGGGCCGTGAAGTAGATGTGGTTCATCACCACTTCGGGGCGGTAGTTCGACCTGAAGCCGGGACTCAGGAGGTCACCGTCCCGGAGGTCAGCTTTCGTGCCGTGATAGAACGGCCCGTCGTCGAGCGCTTGATTCACACCGTACATCCTAATCCGACGGCGTCGCCGCGGCCTCCGAGCGGCCACGAAATGTGTGTTCCCCACTGGGGCGTACGTCTACGCTTTGACTGGACTCGAAACCGATGTAAACAGGTGCATAGCAGAGGCAGGGCCCCTGCTGGAACAGCTGGGCACCCAGAGCAGTGCGAAGCTGGCGGCCACCAGGCCCGCCACAGCAAGTACCAAGGAGGACCTCCGTGTCTGAAGACCGCTTTGACCTCGTCATCCGGGGCCAGCGCATCCTGACCACCGCCGGCCTCGCCCCACGCGAAGTAGGGGTACGCGGCGGCAAGATCGTGGCCATCGAACCCTTCGGCAACGGCTTGGCCGGCGTGGAAGTGATCGAACTGGCCGACGACGAGACGCTGCTCCCGGGCCTGGTGGACACGCACGTCCATGTCAATGAGCCCGGCCGTACCGAGTGGGAGGGCTTTGCCTCCGCCACCCGGGCCGCGGCAGCCGGCGGCGTCACCACCGTCATCGACATGCCACTGAACTCCGTCCCGCCCACCACCACGGTGGAGAACCTCAAGCTCAAGCGCGAGGTGGCCGAGGACCAGGCCTTCGTCGACGTCGGGTTCTGGGGCGGGGCGATTCCCGGCAACAAGGCGGACCTCCGCCCCCTGCATGACGAGGGCGTCTTCGGCTTCAAATGCTTCCTCCTGCACTCCGGCGTAGACGAATTCCCGCACCTGGATGCGGACGAGATGGAGGAGGACATGGCCGAGCTGAAGTCCTTCGACTCCCTCATGATCGTCCACGCCGAGGACTCGCACGCCATCGACCGCGCACCCCACCCCGGCGGTGACCACTACTCCACGTTCCTGGCCTCCCGCCCGCGCGGCGCCGAGAACAAGGCCATTGCAGAGGTCATCGAACGGGCCCGCTGGACCGGTGCACGTGCGCACATCCTGCACCTCTCGTCGTCGGACGCGCTGCCCATGATTGCCAGCGCAAAACGCGACGGCGTCAAGCTCACCGTGGAGACGTGCCCGCACTACCTGACCCTGACTGCCGAGGAAATTCCCGACGGCGCCACCGCCTACAAGTGCTGCCCGCCCATCCGCGAGGCATCCAACCGGGAGCTCCTGTGGCAGGGCCTGCAGGACGGCACCATCGACTGCATCGTTTCGGATCACTCGCCCAGCACACTTGACCTCAAGGACCTGGAAAACGGTGACTTTGCCGTGGCCTGGGGCGGCGTCTCCTCCCTGCAGCTGGGCCTGTCCCTGATCTGGACCGAGGCCCGGCACCGCGGTATCCCGCTCGAACAGGTGGTGTCCTGGATGGCGGAAAAGCCGGCCGCCCTGGCCCGCCTCACCAACAAGGGACAGCTGGCGCTGGGCTACGACGCCGATTTCGCCGTCTTCGCGCCGGACGAGGCTTTCGTGGTGGACGTGTCCAAGCTCAAGCACAAGAACCCCATCACCCCATACGACGGCCAAGCCCTGTCAGGTGTGGTTCGGAAGACGTTCCTCCGCGGCGCAGTGGTGGACGGCCAGACCCCCACTGGCAGGCTCATCCGCCGCGGCGGCATCTGAGGCAAGCCATGGCCCGGCAGGGATGCTCACCCGACATGGATCCCCGGCCGACGGTCCTTCTCAGGCTCGACTTCACGGAGGATTTCGCGCACCAGCGGAGGCGTGTCACCCTGGCCGAGGAACAGGTAACGCATGAGGTGGTTGATCGGGCTGCCCTCCGACCATTCGAAGTAGCACTGGGGGTTTACTCCTGTGGAGTCCCGCATGGCCAGCAGCACCGCCGCGATCGCGTTCGGTACTGCCGGGGACTTCACCCTAAGCACGCGATAGCCCTCGACCTCGGTGCCTTCGACCCGGAGAGTGTGGCTGAACTCCGAGGGGTCGGAGATCTCGATCTCCAGGAAGATGACGTCGGCGGGGCCCGGCACGGGGTTCAGCCCGCGCTGTTCGTACTCCTTCTCGGCGTACTCCGCCTTGTCACCGGACTGCTTCTTGTTGGCGATGATGTGCAACTCGCCGTCGAAGGCAATCGAATCGGTGATGAACTGGCGGGCGGCGTCGTCGAACTCGATGGTGTCCACGCGCAGTTCGGTGGAGCGGGTGACCCGTGAGACGAGCGAGACCGCGATGATTCCGGCGATGAAGAACCCCGAGATGAGGATGCCGTCCGGTTTCTCGAGAACGTTGTCGCCCAGCGCATACAGCAGCACCAGGGTCAGGGCGCCGAAGCCGATGGTCCCGGCGCGACTGTGCCGCCGGAGAGCTGAGACGGTCACGGCGACAGCTCCGGAGACCATCATGGCCAGGATGCCGGTGGCGTAGGCGCCGGCTTGGGCGTTGACGTCGGCCTTGAAAGCGATGGTGATCCCGATGCTCAGCACCGTATAGACGATGACCACAGGGCGGACGGCACGGTGCCATGCCGTAGGCGGGCAGGTAGCGGGGCACGATGTTGATCAGTCCGGCCATGGCCGACGCCCCGGCGAACCAAAGGATCAGGGCGCTGGAAATGTCGTACACGGTCCCGAACCCGGCGCCGAACAGGTCATGGGCGAGGAAAGCCAGGGCGCGGCCGTTGGCCTGGCCGCCGGCCTGGAATTCGTTGGCCGGGATCATGACCGTGGTGAGGAAGCTGGTGGACATGAGGTAGACGCTCATGATGAGGGCGGCGGTGGTGAGCAGCTTGCGGGTGTTCCGGACCCGGGAGGCCATGACCTCCTTCGGGGTGTCCCCGGTGGCTTTGATTAGCGGCATCATGGACACGCCGGTCTCGAAACCGGACAAGCCCAGGACCAGAAGCGGGAACGCGATGACGGCCGGGCCGATCAGCTCCATGGGGCCGCCGCTCGAGCTGGCCAGCAGGCGGTCGGTCCAGCCGGAGATGAGGCTCGGTTCGGAGAAGATGTGCACAAATCCGGCGGCGACGACGGCGGCGTTCAGCAGCAGGTAGACGGCCACCAGCGGGATGGCGACGCCGACGGCCTCGTTAAATCCGAGCAGGAACACCCCGCCCAGGATCAGCAGCAGAATCACGGTGATGATCACAGCGCTGCCTTTCAGGCCTTCCGGCATCATCGGGTTCTCCAACAGGTGCACCGTGGCGTCGGCGCCGGAGAGCGTAATGGTGATGATCCACGAGGTCGCGACGAAGCCGAGCAGCAGCAGAACGAAGAACTTGCCGCGCCAGAAGGGCAGCAGCTTCTCCAGCATGGCGACGGAGCCCTGCCCGTGCGGGCTCTCCTGCGCAACCCGGCGGTACATGGGCAGCATGCCCAGCAGCGTCAGGGCCACGATCAGCAGGGTGGCTAGCGGGGACAGGGCTCCGAGGGCCAGGGCGGCGATGCCGGGCAGGTAGGACAGAGTGGAGAAGTAGTCGACGCCGGTCAGGCACATGACTTTCCACCAGGCGTTGGGTCTGTGGCCGTCCTCGGCCTCGGGACCGGCAGGTGCGACCTGGTTGGCGAGCAACCAGCGGACCAGAGGCTTGCGGTCCCCGGCGCCCCGCTGCTTCAGGGCAACGTAGGCCGGCGTGCCGGGGCCAGAAGCGGTCGTCATGGCGGTCTTTCTGTCAGAGGTTCAGACTTGACCAGGGGGATTTGAAGCACGTAATCCGCATAATTCTAGTAGCCGCTCCAGGAGTTGAGTAAGGCTCAGTCCGCACGGGTCGGCATCAGTCGCACGACAGGACGCCTCGCGCAGGAGTCCTTGTTACTCGGAAATGTCGCCTGTCTGGGCATCTGGCGAAAGCGGTAGCTCCATGAAGGCGTACAGCTCCCGCCAAGCGTTATCCAAACGCATCTCCGCCAACACAATTTCTTCCTTGCCGGCATCATCACCACGCTGCCGCAACTCGTAGAGCTCGTTGTACAGCCCATCGACCTGATCCAAGCGCTTCTTGAATTCCATGTCAGCCATCGGAAAAGACTAGCTGAACGTCAGCGAACGACGACAGAGCCCGGGCGGGCCAATCTCATCCCGGCGACCCTACGTGGCGGCCGGGGTCAGGGAGGCAATGAGCTCCTCGATGCGGGCCTTGATGTCGTCGCGGATCGGTCGGACGGAGTCCACGCCCTGGCCGGCCGGGTCTGCGAGTTCCCAGTCCTCGTAGCGCTTGCCCGGGAAGATCGGGCACGTGTCGCCGCAGCCCATGGTGATAACGACGTCGGATTCCTTCACGGCCTCCGTGGTGAGGACCTTCGGGATTTCAGCGGACATGTCGATGCCGAGCTCGGCCATGGCCTCGACGGCGGCCGGGTTGACCGTGTCCGCAGGCTGAGATCCGGCGGAACGGACCTCGATCCGGCCCTCCCCGAGGGTGGTCAGAAAAGCGGCGGCCATCTGGGAGCGGCCGGCGTTGTGGACGCAGACGAACAGGACGGAAGGCTTCTTGGCGTTTTCGGTGCTCACGGTATTTCTCCTGGAATCAGTTGGGTGTGGATCGGTTGGGGTGAGGTCATGCCCGCACCACATTTACCGACTGAACATTGATGCTTGTCAACATATGGGGCGGTGAGGTTTAGGCTGCGTGCAATCGGGGGGCGAGGTCGCTGATGCGCCGGCTGATGTTGGTGAAGGCGTCTTCGAAAGCGTCCTCCGTATTCAGCCGGAGCGGATCCGGCACGGACCAGTGGATGCCCTTGAGGCCGGACAGTTCCTCGTGGGCGTTGTCGCACACGGTTACGACGAAGTCGCCAGCAACAGCCACTTCATCAAGGCGGCGCGGGGGAACGTCTGCAAGGTGGACGCCGTGGCGGCGGGCGACCTCGAAGGCGCCCCCGGCGATGCATTCGGCCGGGTGCGTTCCTGCCGAAATCGACGGGATCCCGCTGGCCTGGTTCCAGAGGGCGACGGCCAGCTGGGACCGGGCGCTGTTGCGCGTGCAGACGAACAGGACGCGGCGGGCTCCGTGTTCACGGCCGGGAGTCAGCCCGTCCAGAGCGCCGGTCGCGAGCCGGATGTAGCTGCGGCGCTTGTCCGCCTCCGATCGGTGGCGGGTGGCCAGGCCCGCGGCTTCAAGGGTGCGCAGGTGGTGGGACAGCAGGTTCGAGGGCATGCCGAGCTCGGCCTGCAGTTCCGTCGGGGAGAGGTCGCTCAGGGTCAGCAGGTCCACGATGCGCAGCCGTGCGGGATCGGCGAGGGCCGCGTGTTTGGCGACGCGGGCGCGGAAGTCACCAACTGAGTCAGTATCCATTGATTCAATTTTGACTGAGTTAATTCTTTCCGTCAAGCTGTTGGTATGACTTCTCAACAACTGCCGCTATGGCGCCGTGCCGTCGCCGAGCTGCTCGGCACCAGTTTGCTGGTGATGATCGTTGTCGGCTCCGGGATCGCCGCCGAGCAGCTCTCCCCTAACGACATTGGCCTGCAGCTACTCCAGAACAGCACTGCCACGGTCCTGGGCCTGACGGTCCTGATCCTGGTGCTCGGTCCCGTCAGCGGCGCCCACTTCAATCCGGTGGTGTCCCTGGTGGATTGGGTCTTGGGCCGGCGCAGCGGCACCGGACTGACCCTGCCGGACCTCGGCACCTACGTAGTTGCCCAGACGGTGGGCGGGATCAGTGGAAGCGTCATTGCGAACGCCATGTTCGAGGTGGCCACTTCGATCTCGGTCAAGGACCGCACCACCAGCGGGCACCTCCTGGGCGAGGTCGTCGCCACCGCAGGACTGGTGCTGCTGATTTTCGCCCTGGCCGCCACCAAACGGGGCGCCCTCGCAGCCCCCGCCGTCGGCGCCTACATCGGCGCCGCATACTGGTTCACCTCCTCCACATCGTTCGCGAACCCCGCCGTGGCTGTCGGCCGGATCTTCAGTGACACCTTCGCCGGCATCGCACCCGCCTCAGTGCCCGGCTTCGTCATCGCGCAGCTCGTCGGCGCGGCCGTCGGCGTCGGCCTCCTCGCCATCCTGTTCCCGACCGCTTCCCGCAACGCGGATGACGTCGTTATCCCGCGAAGTTCCGAAGCGGCCAACCGGTAACGCTCGGCGGCTGCTGGCGACCCTGCCGTCCCGTCGAGATGGGTACGAAAGGGCACTCGTTGACGTAGCAGTATATTGATGACTGTCAATATCAAGGCATAATAGTCACATGACCTCTCTGCCTGTCCTCGTACCCGCCACGGATGAATCCTGCTGCGCCCCTGCGGGAATGCCCGTTCTCGGCGCCGAGGAAGCTAAGCAGAAAGCTCTGGTCTTCAAGGCCCTGGCCGACCCGAACCGGCTCCGCCTACTCTCCATGGTTAAGGCCGAGGCGTCCGGGGAGTCCTGCGTCTGCGATCTCACCGACGCACTGGATCTGGGCCAGCCCACGGTCTCCCATCACTTGAAGATTCTGGTTGACGCCGGCCTGCTGCATCGCGAGAAGCGCGGCACATGGGCCTACTACTCCCTCGTTCCCGGCGCCCTGGAGCAGACGGCCGGCCTGCTGGCGTCCCTGTGAATCAGAATCCGGCCCCTGACGTTATTGTCCGGCCCATGCGGGAATCCGACTGGCCAGAGGTCCGGCGGATCTACATGGAGGGAATCGCAACGGGCCAGGCCACGTTCGAGGTCGAGGCACCGGATTGGCGCGGTTTCGATGCCTCGCGGCTTGCTTCCCACCGCCTGGTGGCTGAGGCGCCCCGCGACGGGATTCTTGGCTGGGCTGCTGTTTCCGCTGTGTCCTCCCGCCCCGTCTACTCCGGTGTCGTGGAGCACTCCGTCTACGTTTCAGCTGCGGCCCGCGGCCGTCGGATAGGAACACTCCTGCTCCAGGCGTTGATCGCGTCGACGGAAGAGGACGGCATCTGGACCATCCAGGCGAGCGTTTTCCCGGAGAACGAGCCGAGCCTCAGGCTGCACCCTGCCTACGGCTTCAGGGTGGTCGGACGGCGGGAAAAGATTGCCCGGATGGCCCAGGGCCCTGCCGCCGGGCAATGGCGGGACACCATCCTGATCGAACGGCGCACGCAGGTCCCTTAGCTCTTGTGTTGCCAACAGGCGGCAAGGCGAAGGACTCACCGGGCGACGAAAACTCAGTGCAGGACGGCGGGTCCGACGCCGAGTACGTGTGTGGGCGGGGGCTGGATCCGTCTCAGGCGGGCTGTGAGCTGAGCGCGGTCAGCGCCGACAACCTGTTTTCGCCTGTGGGTTCTTCGGGCAGCAGCGGAATAAGCGCCGTCCGGTCCGTCAGGGTGTGGACCTTGGTGATCTGTTCCATTTCGCTCGCCGCGCGGGCCTGCAGGAACGGGGACTGCGGGTGCGCGGCGGCAATCGAGTTATTGATGACCCACGCCCACGGGTGGATTCCGGCCCTCTCCAGGTCACCCTGGAGTTCTTCGGCTTCGAGCACGGGCGTCGTTTCCGCCAGGGTGACGAGGACGACCTTGGTCTGTGCCGGATCCTGCAGCCGCATCAGGGGCGTCACGAAACCCATAGTGTCCCCGACTTGGCGTGCGATTTCCCGGTGGTACGAGCCGGTGGCGTCCAGGAGCAGCAGGGTGTGGCCGGTCGGTGCCGTGTCAATCACCACGAAGTGCCGGCGGGATTCCTGGACCACCTTGGAGAACTGCCGGAACACCGCCACCTCGTCGGTGCAGGGCGACAAAAGGTCCTCGGCCAGTGCAGCGCGCCCGTCGTCGTCCAGATTCCGGCCCTTGGTCTCCATGACATGGTGGCGGTACTCCTGGATGGCCGCTTCGGGATCAATGCGCGAAACCGTCAGGCGCGGGATGGAACCGTGGAGTGTCTCTGTCAGGTGGGCTGCGGGATCAGTTGTGGTCAGGTGGACCACATGTCCGCGTTTGGCCAGGGCGACCGCGATGGCGGCCGCAACCGTGGTCTTTCCGACCCCGCCCTTGCCCATGCACATCACGAGGCCGTGGCCGTCGAGCTCCACTTCGTTCACCAGGGCAGCCAGCGGGGCGTCCTCAATCTCGGAGGTCAGCGTGGCTTCGTCCGTGATATCAGCGACGGACGTGGCCGCGAAGAGGGATTCCAGTGCCGCAATGCCGACCATGTTGCCCGGCTTCAGATCCAATACATCGCGGGGCAGCCCGGCGACCGCGTCAGGAATAGCTGCGATGGCAGCCGCTTCCCGGGCGCGCAGCGCCTGCGCAAGATCCTCATCCCCCGCCACTTCGGGCAGGACGCCGTTGACGACGACGTACCCTCCCCCGATCCCGATCTGGTTGAGTTCGAGGTAAGTCCGCTCAATTTCGCTCAGTGACGAGGTCTGCGCTCGGGCCACCAGAACAAGCCGGGTCCGCGCCGGGTCTGTGAGGGCCTGGACGGCCTTCGCGTAGACCTGCTTGTGCTTTTCCAGTCCGGACAGGGGGCCCAGGCAGGAGGGGTCTCCCTTGCCGGCGGCCAAGAAATCGGTCCACGAACCGGGCAACTGCAGGAGCCGGATGGTGTGGCCGGTCGGGGCGGTGTCGAAGACGATGTGGTCATAGTCCCCGTAGGAGCTGTCGTCGGCGAGCAGATTTGTGAATTCATCGAAGGAAGCGATCTCCGTGGTGCAGGAGCCCGAGAGACTCTCCGCGATCCTGACCAGCTCAGATTCAGGCAGGAGGCCCCGGACCGGCGCGATGATCCGTTCCCGGTAAGCCTCGGCGGCCTGCTCCGGGTCAATTTCCAGTGCCGATAAGCCCGGCACATCCTGAAGCAGTGTGACGGTGTTCCCTATGGTCATGCCGAAGACCTGCCCGACATTGGACGCGGGGTCGGTGCTGACCAGCAGGACTTTCTTGCCGGACCTGGTGAGGGTCAGCGCTGATGCGCACGCTACGGAGGTCTTGCCGACGCCGCCCTTGCCGGTGAAGAACAGGAACCGGGGCGAGTTCTCGAGAAACTTCATGCCGGGACCTAGCAGCAGCTCGTCGAGCCGCCGCAGCAGCCTCCGGACTTTTCAGTCAGGCCAAGTTCCGGACGGGACTGCGGCTCAACCGCGGCTTGGCCCAGTCCGGCCAACGTCAGCAACTGCTCCCTGCTGGGGTAGGTGCCGGTGGCAACCGTGACTCCGTCGACGATGGTGAGCGGAAGGCCCTTGGATCCAACCACGTGCATAAAGCCGCGTACCGTTTCGTCCTCTGCGAAGGCGGTCGGTTCGCTGGCGAGGTTGTGGCGGGCGATGTCGGCTCCGAGGCCCTGGAGGTGACGCACATCCGCGGTTACCTCCACCAGGGACTGGTCCACGTCAGGACCGCAGACCCCGGTGTCACAGCAGAGGGCGGACTCGTAGATGCGGATAGCAGGCATAGTGTTCTCCTTGGCTTTCATGGCGGTTCGATTCGACAGCGAAACACGGAGTGCCACCCATTCAGGCGGTCGGCCCCGAGCAGGGACATCATCAGCGTTAAGCATATCGACATTCATCGATACATGAAAGGCGGGGAGGCGACGTAGCCGGGCGCACAATTTCGCCCGATTTGGCACCGTGCAGTGCCGGTGTCAGTGCGAGAAGTCTGCTGAGATTTCGGCGAGGGTGCGCCCCTTCGTCTCAGGGGCGAGCCATTGCGAGAGGACTGCGCCGAGTAATGCGACGGCGGCGGCTACGACCATGCTTGGGCCCAGGCCGATGTTGCTGATCGCCCATGGCAGGGCGAAGGTGCCGAGTGCGGCTCCGCTGCGGCTGAAGGCCGCGGCGAAGCCCATACCGATGCCGCGCAGGTGGCCAGGAAACACCTCGGCCGGATAGACCTGGGTCATCGTGGTGTAGCTGGCATTGAAGAAGGAGAAAGCGAGAAACAGAACGAGCACGAGGATCGCTGGTGCGTTTGCCCAGACTCCGATGATCAGCAGGATGCCTGCGCAGAGCCACTGCCCGGGCACGGTGAGGATCCGGCGGCCGAGCTTGTCAATCAGAAGTACTGTGGTGACAACACCGGCGGCCGCAAGTGCGGACAGTCCGACACCACCGGTCCAGCCGCCGAAGCCGAATTGGTTGAGCACGTCGTCGGCGAAAGTCGCGATTGCGAAGTAGGGAGTGACCGCGCAGAACCAAAAACCTGAGGTGAAGAGGGTGGTGCGCCAGTACTGCCTCGAGAACAGCATTCCGAAGGAGGCGCCCTTGACTTTGGTCCCGCTCTGCGCGGCTTGGGCCTCCTGGATCAGCCTCAGATCCATTTCTCCCGTGATGCTGTCGTGCATCTGTGGCGATTCGACATATCTGCGTGCGATCGCGAGCGCTTCCTCATGCCGTCCCTTCGTAATGAGCCAGCTCGGTGATTCGGGGAGGCCCAGGCGGGCGAGGAACAGGACGAAGGCGAGTATCGTGCTCGTGCCGATTACGAGGCGCCATGGGGTGCCGGCGTCGTGCAGGAGCGTGCCGATGATGAATGCCATCATGAAACCGACGTACCAGGCGATCAGAGTCAGCCCGAGCAATCGCCCGCGGAGCTTTGGAGGGGAGAACTATGACAGCAATGGCCCACCGATTGAGTACTCGCCGCCGATCGCGACGCCCATGAAGAACCGGATGGCGGCCAGCTGGATCACGGCTCCGTCGCCGGAGGTTACGAAGAACTGCGCCCCTGAGGCGACCAGGAACAGGCCCATGTCCACGAGGAACATGGGCTTGCGTCCGAACTTGTCAGTAGCCCAGCCGGCCAGCGGGGAGCCGACGAAGATGCCAACCAGCGGGCCAGCAGCGATCATGCCCAGAGATAGTGCGTCGAGCTGGAGCTCTGACCGCATGAGCCCGCTGACGGGGCCGATGATTCCGAGGATGTAACCGTCGAGGAACATCCCACCGATGAAGACGGCGACAAGCCGCACCATGAAGCGGCGTTTGAACTTGGAGCAGGTCTCTTTTGATATGGAGGTCTCGACGGTCGGCTTGGGGCTTTCGCTACGTTTTTCAGCGCTGACGTCACGTGTGCTTGTCATGAAGTAATCCCTTTACTGAGTGTTGCGGATGCCTCAGTTTTGCCTCGCCTGACCGGGCATGGGCTGGCAGGTTCGATGCGTCGAGACAGGTGGCGCCGTTCCCTGGGAGCGAGGTTCAAAGAGTGGCATTGGTGCATACCGCACTCTTCTAAGCTTCAGGGACTGGTCGCGACCCACCGGGGCACCGCTTTGATTTGTTCCGCATGGAGCAATGAGTTTCGCAGTAAGCAACAGAGTGAGGCACGTCATAGAAATTGTCAAGGACTCAAACCGGCGTCTGCTCCACCCTTGACTTTCACGCCTGAACGCGATTCTGGCCTCCATCCATGGCTGTCATCATGACTGTGCACGGCATCCGATGGAGCTGGCATTCCCACTGAAACCGGAACGTCCTAGGAAACCTACGATCCGGGCCGCGAAGTCATGTCGCCCGCAGCCGCCCACGCAGCCAGGACCCTAACCCGGCCACCCACACAACCGAACAGGCACGACGGCGCCTGGCGCAGACCGCGGACAGCGTCAAAAGGTACCAGCGAAGGAATGTTGTCCACACTTCGTGCACACCCTCCTTTGCGCCCAGTTCCGCGCCCCATCCAAGCTGTGTAAACGGGCCGTCAGGGTGGGTCGGTTGAGCCTGGCGCTGGAGTTCGCTCCGATATGAAAGGCCGCCCTGCGGCCTCCGGAAAGTGAGCACGGACCGCCAACGGCCCAGCTGACCCTGCCGCCTCGAGGACCGCAAGTCAGCGCCCTCGGAGGACGACCACCCATCAGTCGATGTAACCAAACTGCTAACTGAGTGCAGCTAGCGAGCCCGTAATACTAGGAATCCTTGCGGGGCCCGCCAAAGATCATCGAGGCCAGCGCCACGACCCCGGTGACGGTGAATACTGCCGGCCATGCGCCGATCTTCTTCGCCAGGGGGTGGGACGCGCCAAAGGCCGTAATATACATGCCCGTGAGACCGGCAGCCCGGCCCGCGCCAGCGTCGTTTTTCCAAACCATGAACGCGGCCAAACCGCAGGCTGCCAAAATGGCACCGCCAGCCTGCCTGTTGCCTGTATCGCGGGCGACCTTGTAGCCGAGCAGGAGACCGGTCTTGGCCAGGCCGGTCGAAATGATGCGAGACATTCGATTTTTCCTTCGGCGGAACGGATAAGCGTTAACCTAAGCATAGGTCCGGTGCTAGGAAACGAAGTCGTTCCATGCGCGCCGAAGTGGCCAGGTACCCTGCGGCGATGCCGGCGTCGGCGCATTCCGTTCCGTCACCCTTCGCGGCGACCTCGGAAGTTGTCGCTTTGGTGCTGATGGGGAAAAACCGGTCGGTTTCATTTCCGTACGATCACCACGTCCAGGGTTCAGGGCTGGCATTCGCCGAGCAGGCAGCCACTTGGAGGTGACTGCCACGACCTCGCATCTTAGTCGCCGGCGGCGTCGCGGCCGCGGCGGACGATCAGAGGGTCCGGCTCGTAGACCACCGAGGTGTCTTTGTTCTCATAGTCGAACTGGTTGAGGAAGAAGCGCATGGCATTGATCCGCCCGCGCTTCTTGTCATTGGACTTGATGGTGATCCACGGAGATTGGTCCGTGTCGGTGCGGAGGAATGTCGCTTCCTTGGCTTCTGTGTAGTCCTCCCACCGGTCCAGGGAGGCCAGGTCCATCGGGGAGAGCTTCCAACGCCGTACCGGGTCGATCTGCCGGATCGCGAAGCGGGTGCGCTGCTCGTGGCGGGTCGCCGAGAACCAGAACTTAGTGAGGTGGATCCCGGAGTTCACTAGCATTTTCTCGAAGAGCGGCGCTTGGTCCATGAACGTGTTGTACTCCTGATCGGTGCAGAAACCCATGACCCGTTCGACGTTCGCCCGGTTGTACCAGGAGCGGTCGAACATCACGATCTCCCCGGCCGTGGGCAGGTGCTGGATGTAGCGCTGAAAATACCACTGCCCTTGTTCGCGGTCCGATGGTTTGTTCAACGCCACCGCACGGGCCGAGCGGGGATTCAGGTGCTCGGTGAAGCGCTTGATTGTTCCGCCCTTGCCGGCTGCGTCGCGGCCCTCGAAAACGATCACATGCTTCAGATCAAGGTCCTGGCCCCAGTACTGGAACTTCAGCAGCTCAACTTGCAGCCGGTATTTCTCCAGTTCGTACTCTTCCCGGGACATTCGTGCGTCGTACGGGTAGTCCTCCCGCCACGTCTCCACCGCCGAACCGCCGGGATGGATCAGCTCCGGGTCTTCGCCCTGCCCGCCGCGTACCGTGTATCCCAACTCCACCAGATGGTCGATCGCCTCCCGGAGGTTCTCCCGCACCCAACCCTGATCTTCCGGTGTCCATTGCCCGTCTTCCAGCGCCATTTATCGGCCCCTTTCTGGCCTTGCGAAGCCTTTGTTTTAGATCGCCGGCTCTACATCCGTGTGTCGCCCGGCGTGACTCATCACAGTCGTAACTGATGCCATCGGGTCAGCATGCTCAACCCTCAATTGGAGGCCTGGGCTACGGGGGCGGCCTACTCCAGGTCCACGATTCCGGCGTCAAGGGCAACGACTGTGGATAGCCAGTTCACCTGTGTTTTAGAGGTTATCCATGGCCTCGCAGGGGCTTGCCCCGGGCTGTGCACGGTGGACGTTTCGGGCCAGCCGGCCAATCAGGATGCGTATGGTCTGGGCGTCCTCCTGCTCCAGGCCGGCAAGGAGGTCTGCCTCAGCCGCGGCCACGCGCTCTTCGCAGGCAGCCAGTATGTCCCGTCCGCCGTCGGTGGCAATAATCTTCCGGGCCCGGCGGTCGGCCGGGTCGGGGACACGTTCCACGACGCCGGCGGCCACCAGGGTATCGAGCAAGTAGGTCAGGACGGTCCGGTCGATGGCGAGGTGCGCCCCGAGCGCCTGCTGGTTCGGCGGGTCTTTGTGTACGACGGCGGAGAGCACCTGGAAGCCGCGGATGCCGGCGGGCATCTGATCAACGGCGTCCTCGAAACGGGTCTGGTAACCGCGCAGCACCATTCCCAGATGCCAGCCCAGATCGCCCGGAACGGCCGTGACGGTGCTCCCGGGGTGGGTCTGCGTGCGTTCGGTCATTCACTCATCCTACCGTCAACCGTGAAGTTGTACAGATGTTCTGTCGGGAATATAGTCTGTTAAACAACATAGTTTGGTATAGGAAGGACCGGCAGCATGAGCGCTCCGCAGAATCACTCGGCAGAACCCCGGACCATCGGGATCCTCGGCGCCGGAAGGGTGGGAACCGCCGTCGGGCGCCAGGCTCTCAAGGCCGGTTACGGCGTTATGGTCGCCACTTCCAAGCCAGCCGAGGATATCGCCCTCATGGTGCAGATCATGACCCCTGGCGCGGTGGCCGTCACGGCTGCTGAGGCCGCCGATGCCGACATCGTGGTGGTGGCGGTGCCGCTCCACAAATGCCGCACCCTCGACCCTGACCTCCTGGGCGGCAAGACAGTCATCGAGGCAATGAACTACTGGGCACCGGTGGACGGCGAGATTGACGACTTCGAGAACGACGACAGGACGAGCAGCGAAATCGTCCAGGACTATCTGGCGGGCTCGAACATTGTGAAGACGCTCAATCACATCGGCTACCACGATCTCGAAGTGGACGGGCAGGAACCCGGTTACGAAGGCCGGCGGGCCCTCGCCCTGGCCGGTGATCACCAAGGCGCGAAGGACCTCGTGAGCCGGTTCATCAACCGGATCGGTTACGACGCGGTGGATGCGGGGCCGCTGGAAGCCGGCCGCAGCTTCCAACCCGGCACCGAGATCTTCAACGGCAGCCACACCGCGGAACAGCTGCGGTCCATCCTGTCCGCGGACCGTGAACCCGTCCGCCTCTGACTCCGGCCCCAACAAACCCGCCCCCAGCACTGCATCTAGGAGAACCATGGAAATCGGCGCCTACAGCTTCGGCGACACCCAGCGAAACCCCGACGGAAGCCTCCGGTCCACCACCGAAGCCATCCGCAACCTCCACGAGGCCATCGTGCTCGCGGACCAGAACGGGCTGGACTACTTCGGAATCGGCGAGCACCACACCCTGGACATGCCCGCCTCCTCCCCGGGAACCGTGATTGCCGCAGCAGCGGCCGCCACAAAGCGGATCAAGCTCGGCAGCGGCGCGAGCATCATCAGCACCGATGACCCGGTCCGGGTGTTCCAGCAGTTCGCCATCGCTGACGCTGTCTCCGGCGGCGGCCGGGTGGAAATCACCGCCGGCCGCGGATCCTCCATCGAGACCTTCCCGCTGTTCGGCTACGACCTCAAGGACTACGACAGGCTCTACGCCGAAAAACTCGACCTGCTGATGACCATCAACAACAGCAAGACCGAGAACGTGACCTGGTCCGGGACCGTCCGGCCAGCCCTCCACGACCTTGCCGTGGTGCCGCGCCCGGTCAAGGGCAAGCTGCCCCTCTGGCTGGCAACCGGCGGCAGCGCACCATCCTCCGTCCGCGCCGGGGAGCTCGGCCTGCCAATTTCCTACGGCATCATCGGCGGGGCACCCTCCAGGTTCGCACCCCTGGCAGACCTCTACCGGGCCACCGCCGCGAAAGCCGGACACACCGGGGAGGACATCAAGGTCTCCGTGGCCACCCTCGGCCTGATCGCCCCCACCAAAAAGGAAGCCCTGGAACGGTTCTATCCCGGCTGGTACAACCTCAACATCGAGATGGGCAAACTCCGCGGCTGGCCCGCCCCGGACAAACGCCAGTTCCTGGCACAGGCCGAGTTCCCCGGCGCCTACTACGTCGGAGACCCCGACGAAATCGCCCAACGCATCGTTGACCTGCACGGCCACATGGGCCACATGCGCCACTTCCTCCAAATGGACATCGGAAGCCTCCCCCACGACCACTTCCTCGAATCCCTGACCCTGCTCGCCACCGAGGTCAAACCCCGCGTCGAACGCCTCCTAAAGAAGCCATAGAAATGACCGGGCGGACAGTGCCGGATCGCACCGTGGAGCCAGCCTGTAAGGATCACTGGATAGTCCCCCCGCGTCCATGGCCGTCTCCTCGCAGCCGCCGTGATAGATGCCAGGGACGCCCGGTTGGCGCGCCAAAGCTCAACCGATGGGCTGCCGGGCTGTGCGTTACGGCCTGCAAGAAAACGGCGCGGACACCGCGGCGGAGCTAGTTCTGGGCGTATTGTGTGCCCAGGCGGGTCATGGTCTCGCCGAAAGCGTCCACGGTTCCCGTGCCCGAATCAATCGTGAGGAGTTCTTTGCTGCAGCTCATCATTGGGGGCTTCACCATAGGGGGTCGATAATGAATAGCAGGCTAAGTAGGCCAAGGGTGCCCATAAAGCATGCGCGGCCATGCTCTCGTGGCTCTCGTGCTTTTGTTGCTTCTTGCGGCCGCCGACCCGCCGCCCACCCATTCTGCGCCGTGATGTCTGCACAGCCTCCCCGTGGTCGGCGCGACCCTCGCAGAGGTCCTGACTGCATCGGCGCTCTCCAGGACCGGTGTCCACGTCACCCTGCTCGAACGCTCGGATGACACCGGGCGCACAGGAGCTGCCCTCCACGTCCAGGACGGTCTCGATCGCCGTGGTTAGAACGGATTCAGAAGCCGGTCCACGAACTGGCGGGTGCGCTCTTCCCGTGGATCGCGTAGCACTGTGTCCGGGTGACCGCGTTCGACGACCACTCCATCGGCCATGAAGATCACCTCGTCAGCGACCTCGCGAGCAAAGGCGAGTTCGTGAGTGACCACCACCATGGTCCAGCCCTCGTCCGCCAACTCCTTGATGACCGTCAGGACGTCGCCGACCAGTTCTGGGTCCAACGCGGACGTCGGCTCGTCAAACAGGAGGAGCTGCGGTCGCAGGGCAAGGGCACGTACGATGCCGACACGCTGCTGCTGGCCGCCGGACAGCTCGAAGGGATAGCTGCCTTCCTTGTCCGCCAGCCCGACCCGGGCCAGCAGTTCCCTGGCCTCTTCAATGGCTTCGGCCTTGGGGCGCTTCTGGACCTGAACCGGGCCCTCGATGACGTTTTCGAGGGCAGTCTTGTGCGGAAACAGGTTGTAATGCTGGAAGACCATTGCGCTGCGGTCCCTCATGGAGGAAAGCTGCTTCTTCGGCACCGGCAACGAAAAATCCACTGTGAGGTCATTGGCGAACTCGACGATACCGCCGTCGGGAACCTCCAGGCCGTTTAGGCATCGGAGGACCGTCGTCTTACCCGAACCGGACGGCCCGATCAGCGTGACCACTTCGCCCCGGCGTACGTCCATGTCGATGGATTTGAGCACCTCATGTCGACCAAATGCCTTGCGAAGTCCACGCACAGTCAGGAGGGTGGCAGCTTCCGGGAGATTGGACTCAGTGGGCGACATAGCGGTCCAATCTCTTTTCGAGGACAGACTGTCCGCCGGCGAGGACCAGGCAGATTATCCAATAGATAACGGCTGCTTCCAGATACAGCAGCATGAATTCCTGACTGAAAGCCGCAACCTGCTGTGCCTGGCGGAACAGTTCAGTGACGAGGATCAGCGAAGCCAACGATGTGTCCTTAACCAGGCTGATGAAGGTGTTGGACAAGGGCGGGACTGACACCCGCGCGGCCTGCGGCAGGATGATCCGCACCAGCGACTGGCGGCGTGACATGCCGATAGTGTGTCCGGCCTCCCACTGTCCTTTGGGAACGGACAAAATGGCTGCGCGGATCACCTCTGCGGCGTAGCCGCCCACGTTCAGTGAGAAAGCGATGATCGCGCTCGGCCAGGGACTGATGGTGATGCCAATCGACGGCAGCCCATAGAAGATGACAAACAGCTGGACCAAGAGAGGGGTGCCGCGGATGACGGAAATGTAGATCCGCGCAATCGCGGAAAGGGCTGGATTGCGGCTTAGCCGCATCAGGGCCACCAGTAGGGCGAGCAGCAGGCCCAGGCCGAACGACGCCAGCGCCACGGGAATCGTGCCAGTAATCGCGCCAGTCAGAATGGGTCCCAAGGAACCCCAGACGAGCTCCCAGTTGATCGTCATGGTCTGGCGCAGCGTTCTTCGACGGCTACCATCCCGCTACTTGGTGACGTCGGCGTCGAAGTACTTCTGCGAAATCTTTGTCAGGGTGCCATCGGTCTGCAGGTCGGTCAACGCCTTATTGACAGCGTCCGTCAGTGTGGTTGAGCCCTTGCGGAACGCGAAGGCACTCAGCGACTTGTCCGTGGTCTCGGCAGCAATCTTGATGCTGTCATCGTGCGAGGTCTTCTGCTGGTCCAAATACGTGAGCTTGTCGTTGATGGTCGCATCGACGCGCCCCTGCTTGAGCAGCGTGATCGCCTGCGCCCAGCCTTCAACGGCCTGCACGTTGGCGCCACTCTGCTGGGCAAGCTTGTACCAGTTGCTCGTCAGCGACTGGGCCGTGGTTTTGCCCTTGAGGCTATCGAAGGAATTGATGCTGTTGTTGTCGGACTTGGTGACGATTACGCCCGTGCTCACCGTATATGGGGTGGAGAAATCGTACTTGGCCTTGCGTTCGTCCGTGATCGAAACCTGGTTGGCGACGACGTCGAACCTCTTGGCTTCGAGCCCGGCAAAGATGGCGTCAAACTGTGTCTCCTGGAACGACGGCTTGACGCCAAGTTTGCCTGCGACGGCCGTGATGATCTCCACGTCATACCCCGTCAGGTCCCCGCTGCCATTGGCGTGGAACGAGAAGGGTTTGTAAGTGCCCTCCGTGCCGACCTTAAGCACACCTGCACTCTTCACGTCGCTCAAAGACGTGTCAGTTCCGCCTGCCGGCGCGGAACTGGAAGGACCCGTGGACGCCGACCCGCATCCGGACAGCGCTAGTCCCGCAGCTGCGATGAGGCCGATTACGGAAAGTCGCATGTGCTTCATGAAGGTCCTTCTTCGAGGGCGGCAAGGGGGTTGGCAGCCACCTGGCCACGCGGCGGCAATATCCTTTGACGATAGCAAGGCCGACGACTGGATACACCCCGCACATGACCCAGTGTGACGCCCTGGTTTGAGACAACCTTGACGACTGCCGCGTTTCAATGATTCCGAATGTTCGGGGGCCGCCGATCGGTGTTTCCCGCTGATGCGCCGCCGGCAACGGCATCCCGGTCATGCGGACCATTCGCCTCGTGCACGACAACCAACCGTCCCACCTGCCACCCAATCATCATCCAGGAGGCCTAGCGGCCAACGTTTACGGACGTTTTCTAACGGCATCGGATGTTTTCGCCCGGAGGCAAATGCCGAAATCCGCTCTTGTGGAATGCTTCAGGGCGTGGCGTTAGGTTTCCCAGTCTCCGAGCATCATCTGGACTGATTGGACCCTTGACGATTGAGGACAGCACCAGGACCCTGACGACGGCGCCAGGGAACAGACTGCGGCCAACGTCAGAGGGACCAGAGGGACCCGCGAAGGGTCAATGTCCACACATTAAAGCAAAAACCCCTCTGACGGAGGGGGTTATGCGTGCCCGAGTTGGGACTCGAACCGGACTCCGGCCCTTGCAAACACTGGGAACTCCCGTAACCATGCTGAATTTGGCCCGATCCGGCCAATATACGACCCAGTCCGACCCCCAGGGTGTGCACATTGTGCACACCCCTTTTTTCCCACCTTTTAGACCTCGCTGTCCGGGCAGACGGCTGCCGTCGCGGATCGCTCCAAGTCGCTTCGTCAGGCGATCTGGATTCGTTCGTCGCCGAGTTCAACCTCGACACGAAGCCGGCCGCCGAGCGCCTCGACGTATTTCCGCAAAGTATCGACCTGGGCACGATCAATGTCACCGTGCTCGATGCGGGAAACCCTGTTCTGGCTGACATGAAGGCGCCCAGCCAGCTCGACCTGCGTAAGTTCAGCGGCCTCGCGGAGCTCCCGAAGCCGGTAGGCCCGGACCTCATCGACCATGCGCTTCTTGTGGGCATTCACAGCTGCCCGGTCCACCGGACGCTTTGCCAGTACTTCCTCCACGGACTTCGCCACTATGCCCCTCCTTTCAGATTCCTCAGATGATCATCGAACAGGTCATCAGCAACCGGAATGTTCGTCTTGTACCACTTGCTCCAGTTGCCCGCCTTTTCCCCCGCGACAAGCAGGATCGCCCGCCGCTCCGAATCAAAGGCAAACAGGATTCGCAGTTCCGACCGCCC
The DNA here is from genome assembly GCF_029076445.1 of Pseudarthrobacter naphthalenicus. GTDB lineage: Bacteria > Actinomycetota > Actinomycetes > Actinomycetales > Micrococcaceae > Arthrobacter > Arthrobacter naphthalenicus. The sequence continues at coordinate 884 of NZ_JARESG010000019.1, read as the reverse complement.
GCTCGACCCCGGCCGCAGCTCCTCCATATTCTTATGCCGTGAACGAACCACCGTGTCGACCAATGGACGACCAAGTTGAGGTCCGCGCTCGGCGAGAAGCTCTAAAGCAGCAATAATCTGCTCATACGAGTCTTCGTCAAGACCTAACAACCATGGCTCAACTAATCCCACGTCAACATTCCACATCGAGTCCATAATACAACTCAGGTGTTCTACAACTCAAGTGCTATATTGCGGCCGCCACTTGTTGGACGTCCAGTAGGGACGAGCCGTCACACCCATGACGGTTGTGGCCAGGCAGTGCGTCGCAGAGAAGAAGATCTGGCAAGGCGACGATGTCGTCGTATTCGAAGCGAGAACTCAGGCATCCTCCACGCGCTTCAGCAGCCCGGCGTCGTGGCGCATTACGAAGTCCAGGCCCGCGCTGATTTCCTGCCTGTGCCGGTGACCTTGGACGTCCGAACCGGCAACTTGGCCAAGAAGCGCCGACCTGGAGGTGTGCGCTTTGGCAGTAGGCTCATCCGGACGGCAGTCACCGTCGACTGAAACACGCAGGTTCATGTCCACGTTCGATGATACTAAGCGGTATCGGGTAGTTCACTGGCGTGAGACGTGTCCGGCTGCCCGACGGTGACCTCTCGAGAATTCGGTTCCGAGGAGTTGTGGCAACGCAGACACCGCCGCCTACGGTCCTGGGGACGATGTTATCTGCTTTTGAGCTTGCGCGGATCAGGGAACCCGAGCGAGACGTAGCCCAGAGCCCGCTTGTTCAGGGACGCGGCCAGTACGGGTGTTGATTCGTCATAGTAGTCGTGAACTGTCGCCACAGTTTTCCCTGGGTACGGCCGGATTACCCGGCCGACGTACTGGACCAATCTGCCTTT
>NZ_JARESG010000018.1 GCF_029076445.1 Pseudarthrobacter naphthalenicus | reverse complement strand
TGCCGCCGCCTTTGCCGGTTTTGGTGGCGGATTCTTTGAGTTCGGCCTTGGCGAGTTCGACTTCCTGGCGCATCAGGGTGGACAGGTCGCGGGTGACTTCTCCGAGCAGGTCACCGAGCGAGGTGTTATCCGCCTTCACATGCGCCTCCGAGGGAGGCGGCTCCGGAATGTGGTTACTCACAGGTGGCGTCCTTCCCCTTCAGCGTCCGGGTCCGTGGACGGACGGCGCGCAGGATCATCGAACGTGGGCTCACCGAAGGCCGGTTCGCCGTACGGGGGCTGGGCCGCACTCGGCTCACCGTACGCCGGCTCACCGAAGGCCGGTTCGCCGTACTCGGGCTGGGCGGCACCCGGCTCACCGAAGGCGGGCTCGCCGTAGGTGGGTTCGGCCAGACCCGGATGGCCCACGGCGGGCTCGTCATAGAACGGCGCACCAACTCCGGCCGCTACGCCCGGCTCGGTTACGGCCTGTCCGGTTAGGCCCTGTCCGGTGGTTGGGTATGCCGCGGGGTAGCCGGGCTGCTGGACTGATGGGGTGGAAGTCCCGGTGGAGGCGGGGGCGCCGGCCTGCAGGCTGCGGCCCAGGCGTCCCGCCAGCACACCTGCGCCTGCGGCAAGCAGAAGGAAGGTGCCGGGGCGGCGGCGGGCGAAGGTCTTGACTTCGTCCAGGAGTGATCCGGGATCGCGGCCGTCAAGCCACGACGCCACGGAATGCGACCGGTCGGCGGCCTGGCGCACCAGGTCCGACGCCACGCCCGGCTCATGGGAGGCGTCCGCCATGGCGCGCAGTTCGGTGGAGATGGAACGCATCCCCTCCGCTACTTTCTGCTGCTGCGTGCCGGCCTGGCTGGTGAGGTCCGATTTGGCCTGGTCCAGGAGGTCCCGGGCGTTCGTCTTCACTTCGGCGGCTACGTTGGCAGCCTCCGTCTTGGCTGTTTCAGCCACGTCCTGTGCCGCACCAGCTGCCTGGTTGGCCACGCCTGAAGCCTCTGTTTTGGCGGCGTCCGTTTTTGATGCGGTGCCACCGGGTGCTCCGGCCGGCATGGCCGGGGCCGGGTCCCCGTACTGGTCGAGGGTCGACGGCGATGTCTGGGGCCATTGGTTCTCAGTCATTTGTCGCTCTCTTTCGATGGATCACGTTCTCAATGGATCGCTCTGGCGAGATTGCCGGCGGGGGCCGGCTCGGAACGAATAGTAAGCAAGATTATTATTCGATACTAAGCACACTTGCCATCCGCTTTGCAAGGGCTGGTTTTTCCCTCGCTGCGGATCCGGGCAGGGGAGTGGGGTCATCCGGGAGGGAATGCAGCCGATGCCTGACGCGAATTGCGGGCCAGCTTGCCAAGGGGATGATAAGCATGCTTATTGTAGGGGCGTGAACCATGCGTAATCCGCCGACGACGTGCACCGCCGTCGAAGGCACAGACAGCATCGACGTCACTGCGTCGTGTGAACGTCAGAGGCAAGGACGGTTCAGATGAAGAGCAATTCAGAGAGTGATATCCGGGATGGCTACCGCCTCCTCGTCTTGGCAGCACGGTTATTGCAGCGCCGCCAGGATGAGGTGTTGGCGCCCTTGGGGCTGACCCGGGCCGCGGCCATTGCCATGGGCGGCCTCGCTAACGGGCCCCTCAACCAGGAGCAGCTGGCAACATCCATCCATGTCAAAAGCCAGACCATAGGCAGGGTTTTGGAGCGACTCCAGGCTGCGGGCCTGGTCACCAGGACACGCCACCCGCGGGACCGCCGCCAATTCACCATTGGGCTCACGGACGAGGGCCGCGCCCTGCTGCAGTCCGCCCGTGATGCGCAGGCCAACGCCTTCCCCGCCGACGCCCAGGGGTGGCTAAAGCTCCGCACGGAACTTAACAGATTCGTGGACAGCCTGCAGAACCCCGTCTCCACCCCGCCCCGTTCAGCCTCAGGGATGCCCAGTCAATGGGCCAACAAATGACAGGTCCGGCAGGACGGGCAGGCGGCCACTAACCCGCTCCGGGCATTCCTTAAGGCAGCCGTCATTCCACCTGGCGGCCTCACGCCTTCCCTAAGGAAGCCGTGACGCCTTCAACCTGGCGGCCTCGCCTGCCAGGCGGGGCTCCAGGGGCACCGGACTAAGCAGCACTGCCGGACCGCGGTGCAGGAACCCGCCCGTGAGCGGCTGGCAACGTACGCCACCGCGGCCGCGCATCGCTTTGTGGGCGCCGGGAGCGAGCATCTGGTCCATCCACGCGCACGGGTTGGCGGCCCGGCCGGCCCTAAAGCGCACCTCTTGTCCCTGGGATTCCAGCACGAACTCCCCACCAATCAGCGGTGCCAGCTGCGCGCCCCGAAGGACAATATTGCGCCGGGTCAGCAGCGGGTCGAACGGCGCAGCACCCAGTTCCGCTGCCATCGCTTCGAGCGCCTCGATGGAAATCAGTGTGACTGCCGCGTCCATATGCGCTGCCTTGCCGAAAAACCGGTCACCCACGATTCCTTTGCCCGCCACCAGCTCGACAGTTTCGGCGTCCCTGGTGGGGACATCCGCCGCCCCCTCCCGCGCGCGGCCGAAGTAGGCGTGCGAAGGGGACACCAGAAGATGCAGGATGTCGACGTCGTACCGGTGCGTTGCAGTCATGTCCTAAAACTAACCCTCGTTCCCTGGACCTCGCATAGGATCGGAAGCGTGGAACTAACCGAGAGGGAGCTACATGGTCCTTCTGAGGCGGGCAAGCAAGCCGCACACTAGTTGAGAGTATGAATCATGGCTTCGAAAAATGACCGCGAATCCGACGTTGACGCGGATGCGGGCCAGCACGGCGGCGTGCAGTCGGTGGACCGGGCCATTGCAGTCCTTGAAATCCTGGCCCGCGACGGCCACGCCGGCGTAAGTGACATCGCCGAGGAGATGGGGATCCATAAATCCACGGTCTCCCGGCTTTTGGGATCGCTGGTGAGCCGCGAGATGGTTCACCAGAACAGTGACCGCGGAAAGTACCAGCTCGGCTTCGGCATCCTGCGGCTGGCCAGCTCCATCCCGGGCCGGCTGAGCCTGGTCCAGGAAGCGCGGCCGGTGATGGAGAGCCTGGCTGACCAGTTCAAGGAAACCGTGAACCTCGCCGTGCTGCGCTCCAACTACGCCGTCAACGTGGACCAGGCAATGGGGCCTTCCACGCTGGCAACGTACGACTGGGTGGGCAGCCTGACCCCGCTGCACGCAACCTCAAGCGGAAAGGTCCTGCTGGCGGCGCTGTCCGCGGACGAACGGGACCGGATCCTGAAAGAGACAGGGCTGCCGGCAAGGACCCCGCGGACCATCACCAACCGGGCCAAGCTTGAGAACGAACTGATCAGCATCGCCCGCAACGGCTACGGCGTCACGCTGGAGGAATTCGAGATCGGCATCAACTCCCTGTCCGTACCGGTGTACAACCACCAGGGAACGGTCATTGGCGCCATCAGCATCTCCGGCCCCGCCTTCCGCTTCGACCCCGAGAAGGAGCCGGGACTCGTCGAAGGAATGAAGGAGGCCGGCATCCAGGTCAGCGCGAGGATGGGCTACACCCGGCGCTAACTGCATGCCGCGCCCGGAACGCAGATAAGCACCCCGGACAGAAGTCCGGGGTGCTTATCTGCGCAAGGCACCGCCGTCGGCGAAGCCAGCTCGACGAACCCTGGCTGCCAACGGTTGGCTTGGCGAACCCTAGGAGGCGCGGCTTGCCGGTGACTCGTACCGTTTGAGGGTTTCAGCCCGTTCCTCCAGCGGCGCGGTCTCGGCGGTGAGGCCTATCCGCACTTCACCGGTCGGGGCGATGTCACCCACCTTTTCCTGAACCCAATCGTGGAAAGCGGCAATGTGGTGCTCGCTCGGGACCAGTACGCCGCCCTTGGCGTAGGTCTTCGAAGCCATGCCGGGCTGGCAGCGTTCGCAGGCGTCGAAGTCCTGCATGTTGACCCGGTGGAACAGTTCCACCGAGGCTGTGACATCCTTGCCGCTCTCAACCACCGAGGGCAGGTACAGCCAGTCGCATTCAACAATGGTGTGGTCTGCGGACATCGGGAACATGCGGTGGATGATCACGTGGTCCGGCACCAGATTCACAAACACGGTGGGCTTGATGGTGATGGCGTAGTAGCGCCGGTCCTGGTCCTCGCCCACGCCGGGAATGATGTCCAGGCCTTCGGAACCGTCGATGGTGAAGCCCTTGATCTCGTCCCCGAACTCCGCGCCGTGGCCCACGAAGTACTGGGCGGCCAGGCCGTCGGCGAACTCCGGCAGGACCTCGGTCAGTTCCGGGTGGATGGTGGCACAGTGGTAGCACTCCATGAAGTTCTCGATGATGAGCTTCCAGTTCGCCTTCACGTCGTAGCGGATGCGGCGGCCCAGGCTGAGGTTGGCCACGTCGTAGCCTTCGATTGCCTTCAGATCGCCGAGCCGCTCCTCAATGGCGCCCATGACTTCCTCTTCGAACGACGGCGGCTCATCGGCCAGGCACACCCACACGTAGCCGAGGTACTCGCGGATGTGCACTTTCGCCAGGCCGTACTCGTCCCGATCAATATCGGGCATCTTGGTCAGGTTGGGCGCGGCGATGAGCTTGCCCTCAAAATCGTAGGTCCAGGCGTGGTAGGGGCACTGGAACGAGCGGGCGGCTTCACCCTGCTCCTCCATGCACAGCTTCACGCCGCGGTGCCTGCAGACGTTGTAGAACGCACGGATGGCGCCCTTGCGGGTCCGGCTGATCAGCACACTTTCCCGCCCGATCTGCACGGTTTTCCAGGCACCCGCCTTGTCCAGGTCCGCGGACCGAATGGCGCAGAACCACATCTGTTCGAAGATCCGCTCCTGCTCGGCCCGGAATACGGCCTCATCCACGTAGGTGTAGCCGGGCAGGGTGGGGATCAGACTCGGGGCACTAACCTCAACAGACAATTTGTCCTCCTTACGAACAAAAGATCAACAGCAAAACTTGGTGGGTAGGTATTGGTACGGGGGTGGAATTGGCAGTTAATGCACGACGGCGGCTCCCACGAGTGCGGGGGCAGGCGCCGCAAGGCTGCGGCGCCACTTGGTAAAGAGCCGGGGCTGGTTCATGCCGAGGACGGCAATTGGAACATCGGCCCGGTAGTAGACGGCGAGGCAACTGTGAGTTTGCGGGTCGCCGGCCTCGATCTCGAGCCGGTCGTACCCCGCTGAGTGGCCGGCGAACTGCAGCTTGACGCCGTGCTGGTCGGACCAGAAATAGTGTGGTTTCGCCGGTTTTGGCGTGGCGCCGGCGTCCAGCAGGGCTTCAACGGCAACGGCCGGCCGTTCCAGGGCGCAGGTCCAGTGCTCCATCCGGCGGTGCAGCCCCACCTCGGCGTCGAACCAGGCGGCGCAGTCACCCACGGCAACGATCCCCGGCGCGCTGGTACGGCCCATGGCATCGCACACCACCCCGCCGCACAGCTCCAGGCCGGAGCCTTCAAGCCACTCGGTATTGGGTTCGGCGCCAATGCCTACCACCACAACATCGGTGCCCACATAGCGCCCTCCCTGCAGCCGGAGGCCTGTCACGTTGCCTTCGCCGCTGTAGAAGTCCTCAATAACGGCGGAGGAAATGAGTTCCACCCCGTTTGCGGCGTGAAGCCCGCCCACCAGCCCGCCCATCTCAGTTCCGAGTTGGGCTGCGAACGGTACCGGCTTGGTGTCGATGATCGTGACGTCCATGCCCCGCGATGCGGCCGCGGCGGCAACCTCCGCGCCGATGAAGCCGGCGCCGATGACTGCCATTCTGCTGCCAGGCACCAGTTCGGGAGCAAGGTCCTGGGCGTCAGCGAGCGTGCGAAGGGTAAAGACGTTGCTGAGCCCGGCCAGAGTGGGGAGCTGCCGCGCCCTTGCCCCGGTGCTGATGACGATGCCATCGGCTTGGACGGTGCTGCCGTCTTTCAGGCGGATGCTCCGGGACCCGGCATCGAGGGAGGCTGCTCCGCTGCCCAGAAGCCATTCAGCTTCCAGCCCGTCGTCGTCGCACTCTAAAGAAAGGTCCTCTGCCGTCACCCGGCCAAGCAGGAACTCCTTGGAGAGCGGGGGTCGATCGTACGGCCGGTGGGGTTCATCGCCAATGATGACCAACCTGCCGGTGAAACCTTGGGCCCGGGCGGCCCGGGCGGCTGAGAGGCCTGACAGGGAAGCCCCCACAATAGCTAGCGTCTTCATTTCGACGTCCTCTTTCAATTGCTTCTTACGCAACAACAATCGCCATGTGCAACAGAGTGAGCTACGCCACCGCCGCTGTCAAGGGTCCGCGCAATAAGCGCCGGGCCCTGCGCAACAGAAGGGAAAAGCCTTGACAAGCAGTGTGAGCTACCCCACTCTGTTGCTTATAGCGATTGCTGTTGTCCAATGCGGAACACCCGCGGACGGCAATTGCGTATCGAGATCCCCCAACAAAGAAGAGGTCCCTCATGCACAAGGCATGCCCGCTCAGCGAACTGGCGCCCGGGGAAGCGCTCCGCCTGAACACCTCACCGCCCATCGCCGTCTTCCACACTGAAGAAGGCGAACTCTTCGCCATTGACGACACATGTACCCACCAGGATGCGTCCCTGGCCGACGGCTGGGTGGAGGACTGCTGGGTTGAATGCCCGCTCCATGCGTCACGGTTCAACCTCCGCACCGGGAGCGTCGACGCGCCGCCCGCCAAGCTGCCGGTCCGTTCCCACGAAGTATCAGTGATCGATGGCGACATCATGATCACCGAATCCACGGAGGCCCCCAACCTTCCCCCCGGACTGACAGTGGACGGCCACGTCTAGCAGCCCATGAATCCGAACAAAGGACTTGCTCATGGCTTTGAACAGTGAAACCCGGCCGGACAATGACGTCTTGGACGAATCAGACCTCCTCCCCACATACGGCCCAGGGTCGGAGGCAGAGAACACCGAACTGATCATGCAGGAACTCCGCCGGACCCGCGCCGAACAGGCTGTGGCCAAGCGGCGGAACAGTAAACTCACCCTCGACAAGGCAACCTTCGGCATCACCGGTGCCGTTGCCCTGGCCTTCGTGGCCTGGGGCTTCCTCGGCCGGGACAGCCTGGCCGCCACCTCTACACTCGCCCTCGACTGGGTCATGGAATACACCGGCTGGCTCTTTATGGTCCTGGCCTCGTTGTTTGTTGTCTTCGTCCTCTGGCTGGCCCTGGGTAAATGGGGCAACATCCCGCTGGGCAAGGACGGCGAAAAGCCCGAGTTCAAGACGGTCTCCTGGATCTCGATGATGTTCGCGGCCGGCATGGGCATCGGCCTGATGTTCTACGGCGTCGCGGAGCCGCTCTACCACTACATCTCGCCGCCGCCCGGAACCGTGGACGGGCGCACTCCCGCAGCCATCCAGACGGCCATGGCCACGTCAATCTTCCACTGGACCCTCCATCCCTGGGCCATGTACGCGGTGGTTGGCATCGCCATGGCCTATGGCACCTACCGCCTGGGCCGCCGGCAGCTGATTTCCGCGGCCTTTACATCCCTGTTCGGACTCCGGGCAGTGGAAGGGCCGGTGGGTAAGTTCATCAACATCCTGGCGATCTTTGCCACGCTTTTCGGTACGGCAGCCTCCCTGGGCCTTGGCGCACTGCAGATCGGCAGCGGCCTGACATCGAACGGCTGGATCGGCGAAATCGGCACCCCCGTCCTGGTGGCCATCGTCGCCATCCTGACGGCCTGTTTCGTTGCCTCGGCCGTGTCCGGGATCAGCCGCGGCATCCAGTGGCTCTCCAACATCAACATGGTCCTGGCCGTGGTCTTGGCAGTCATCGTCTTCATCGCCGGGCCCACCCTGTTCATCCTCAACCTCATCCCCGCCGCCGTGGGCGACTACGCAAGGGACCTTGCCGAAATGTCCTCCCGCACCGAAGCAGTCGGTGACGAGGCGCTGCGCAAGTGGATGTCCGGCTGGACCATCTTCTACTGGGCCTGGTGGGTGTCATGGACTCCCTTTGTCGGCATGTTCATTGCCCGGATCAGCCGGGGCCGGACCATCCGCCAGTTCGTTACCGGCGTCCTGCTGGTCCCCAGCATTGTCAGCGTCATCTGGTTCGCCATCTTTGGCGGCACGGCCTTCCATGTCCAGCAGGAAGCGGACAAAGCCGGCACCCCCGGACTGGTTTCCATGGCCAACGGGACGCCGTCCATCGACTTTGACGGAGCACTGTTCGACCTTGTGAAGAACATGTCCATGCCTACCTGGCTGACCGCCGCGGTCATCATCCTGGCCATGGTCCTGGTGGCCATCTTCTTCATCACCGGTGCCGACTCGGCGTCGATCATCATGGCGTCACTGAGCTCCAACGGTTCCGCCGACCCGAAGCGTGGCCTGGTCATCTTCTGGGGACTCCTCACGGGTGCGGTGGCGGCAGTCATGCTGCTGGCCGGCGGCGATGAGCCCTCCGAGGCGCTGTCCGGACTGCAGCGGATCACCATTGTGGCGGCCCTGCCGTTCGTGCTGGTCATGCTGCTGCTGTGCTTCGCCATCGTCAAGGATTTGCGCCGGGATCCGCTCTCACTCCGACGGCGGCTGGCTGACTCAGTGGTGGAGCGCGCCATCCGCACGGGCGTAGACCAGCACGGCGGAGCCCAGTTCGATCTCGTGACCAAACACGAATGCGGCGAACGCTGCCCGGACGGCAGCCGCTGCCCCGGCGATGCCCCCAACGCCGAGTCCGCCACGCCCACCCCCACCCTGTAGGAGCAAACCGTGACCATCCTTCTTGAGAGCCGGGCCCCGGGCAACGCCACCGCCGCGGCCGGCACCGCAACGGCAGCAGCCACCACCCGCCCAGCCCAACTCGTTCTCACGTTGTCCTGCCCCGAGCAGCCCGGAATCGTCCGTGCAGTGACGGCCTTCCTGGCGGACCGCGGCTTCGACATCGTGGAGCACCAGCAGTTCGACGATCACGTCAGCGGGAAGCTGTATCTGCGCACCGCCTTCACTGGCGGCGGTTTCGAAGAGCCAAGCCACGGGGCGGAGGGGGACAGCCACCAGAACGTGGACATCCTCATCGCGGCCTTCGCACCCATCGCCGGCGAGTTCGGCATGGACTTCACCATCTACGACGGCCGGCCGCAGCGCCTGCTGGTGATGGTCTCGAAGTTCGGGCACTGCCTCAATGACCTCATCTTCAGGTGGCAGGCAGGCAGCCTCGGTGCGGAGATCGCCGTCGTGGTTTCCAACCATGAGGACCTGCGCCCCATGGCGGAGGCCGCCGGACTGACCTTCCTCCACGTCCCGGTGACGGCAGCCACCAAACCCGAAGCCGAGGCCCGGCTCCTGGAACTCGTGGCCGAGTACGACGCTGACCTGGTGGTCCTGGCCCGCTACATGCAGGTGCTCTCCAACGACCTCTGCACCAGCCTCCGCGGCCGCGCCATCAACATCCACCACTCGTTCCTGCCCGGCTTCAAAGTTGCCAAGCCCTACCACCAGGCCTACGACCGCGGCGTGAAGCTCGTCGGAGCCACCGCGCACTACGTCACCGCGGACCTGGACGAGGGTCCCATCATCGAGCAGGAAGTCTTCCGGGTGGATCACAGCCTGGACGCCGACGCCCTGGTGACCGTGGGCCGCGACGCCGAAACACAGGCGCTGTCCCGGGCGGTCAAGTGGCACTGCCAGCACCGCGTCCTGCTCAACAACACCCGCACCGTCGTCTTCCGCTAACGCGGGCGTCCGCCAAAGCCAAACAGGAGAACTACTTATGAGCGCATCACCACGCGTTGTCATCATCGGCGCCGGCATCGTCGGCACCAACCTCGCGGACGAACTGTCCACCCGCGGCTGGACCAACATCACGGTGGTCGAACAGGGGCCGCTGGAACTCGCGGGCGGGTCCACCTCGCACGCGCCGGGCCTGGTGTTCCAGACCAACCCGTCCAAGACCATGACCGAATTTGCCAGCTACACCGTGGACAAGCTGCTCTCCCTCACCGCTGACGGAGTGTCCTGCTTCAACCAGGTGGGCGGGCTTGAACTGGCCACCACGGAGGCGCGGCTGGAGGATTTGAAGCGCAAGCTGGGCTACGCCACCTCTTGGGGCATCGAAGGCCGGATCATCGACGCCGACGAATGCGAGAAGTACTACCCGCTGCTGAACCCGGGCGCGCTTGCCGACGGCCGGCGGGTTCTGGGCGGACTCCTGGTGCCCTCGGACGGCCTGGCTTCCGCGGCCCGCGCCGTGCAGCTGCTGATCAGCAAGACCCGTGCCGCCGGCGTCACGTACCAGGGTTCCACCGCCGTGACCGGCATCGAGCAGGCAGGTGGCAAGGTCACCGGCGTGCAAACGGCCGACGGCGTGATCCCCGCGGACATCGTCGTGTCCTGTGCTGGGTTCTGGGGCCGCGAACTGGGCAAGATGGTGGGATTGAAAGTGCCGCTGCTGCCGCTCGCACACCAGTACGTCAAAACCACTCCGCTGGACTCGCTGCGAGGCGTGAACGAGCTGCCCAACGGGGCCAGCAAGCCCATCCTGCGCTACCAGGACCGCGACCTGTATTTCCGCGAACACGGCGACCGGATTGGCATCGGCAGCTACGCACATAAGCCCATGCCCGTGGACATGAACGCGCTGCCGAAGGTCGGCGCGGAGGACATGTCCGATCACAACATGCCGTCCCGGCTCGACTTCACCCTGGAAGACTTCGCCCCATCCTGGGAGGACTGCCAGGACCTGCTGCCGGCGCTGCACGGAACCCGGATCGAGGATGGCTTCAACGGCATCTTCTCCTTCACTCCCGACGGCGGGCCGTTGATGGGGGAGTCGCCGGACCTCGACGGCTTCTTTGTGGCCGAGGCAGTCTGGGTCACCCACTCCGCCGGCGTCGCGAAGGCGATGGCCGAGCTTCTCATCGAGAGCCAGTCCCGCACCGACCTGCACGGCTGCGAGCTGACCCGCTTCGAGGAGGTGCAGACCTCTGATGCGTATGTCAGCGAAACGTCGCAGCAGAACTTTGTGGAAATTTACGACGTCCTGCACCCGCTCCAGCCCAGGGAATCCCCGCGGGACCTGCGCGTCAGCCCGTTCAACGTCAGGCAGAAGGAGCTCGGGGCGTTCTTCCTGGAGTCCGCAGGCTGGGAGCGCCCGCACTGGTTCGAGGCCAACCGCAGCCTGCTTTCGGAACTGCCCGTCGAGTGGCAGGCGCCGGAGCGGGACGAGTGGTCCGCGATGTTCTCTTCCCCGATCTCCGCGGCCGAAGCGTGGAAGACGCGCACCGCCGTCGGACTTTATGACATGACGCCGCTGAAGCGGTTGTCCGTGGTGGGGCCCGGGGCCGAGGCGCTGCTGCAGCGGCTCAGCACCGGAAACATCGCCAAGAAGCCTGGTGCCGTGACGTACTGCCTGCTGCTGGCGGACGACGGCGGCATCCGCAGTGACGTGACCGTGGCGCGCCTGGCGGAGGAAGAGTTCCAGCTCGGCGTGAACAGCAACGTGGACTTTGACTACCTGCGCGTGGAGGCACGTCAGCAGTCTTTGGCCGACTCTTCGCAGTGGGTGCACGTTTCCGACATCACCGGCAGCACCTGCTGCATCGGCCTCTGGGGACCGCTTGCCCGCGAGGTGATGGGCAAGGTCAGCACGGACGACCTGACCAACGACGGACTGAAGTACTTCCGGACCAAGGAGATTTCGGTGGGCGGCATCCCGGTCACCGCCATGCGGCTCTCCTACGTCGGCGAGCTCGGCTGGGAGCTGTACACCACTGCCGAGTACGGGCTGAAGCTGTGGGATCTGCTGTTCGAGGCAGGGCGCGAGCACGGCATTATCGCGGCCGGACGCGGCGCGTTCAACAGCATGCGGCTGGAGAAGGGCTACCGGCTGTGGGGCACGGACATGACCTCACAGCACCAGCCGTACGAGTCGGGCCTGGGCTTCTCCGTGGCCAAGGACAAGACGGGTTTTGTGGGTGCCGAAGCTTTGGTTGCCCGCAAGGAGCAGCCGGCCGCCCGGGCGCTGCGGTGCCTGACGGTCGACGACGGCACATCCCTTGTGTTGGGCAAGGAGCCTGTGTTTGTGGGCGGCTCCGCTGCCGGCTATGTCACGAGCGCCGCCTACGGCTACACGGTCCGCAAACCGATCGCGTACGCCTGGCTGCCGGCCTCCGTATCGGTCGGTGATCCGGTGGAGATTGAGTATTTCGGGCGCCGCGTGGCCGCCACCGTCACGGCCGAGCCGCTGTTTGATCCCGGTATGGAGCGGCTGCGCGGCTGAGCTTTCTACCCCTCGAGAGGGCACTTGGCGGCAGTCCCGTCGTGGGACATTGCCGTCAAGTGCCCTCTCGCGGGGCAACTTCGTGGGCCGCACTTCCTGTTCGTCACTCGTGGTTGAAGACGATCCTAAAATGTCGGACCCCCTTGTCATGATGGGTTTATGGGGAAGACGGCGGTGGCACAAGCATTTGCGGACATCGAGTCCGCTGTTGCTGTGCTCAATGCCGAGGCGGAGGGGCGGGGTTCGGAGCCGTTCTCGGCTGCTGATCCGCTGGCCGGTCTGGCTGATGGGTGCCTGGACATTCTGGCGGGCGCGGCGAGCGTCCAGGCCAGAGTGTCGGGATTGATGGCCAACGCCGCCGTGACCTACGCGGACACTGCCCAGGCGGCGGCACCTCCGGATGCGTCGGTGCCGGCCCAGGAGATGGCGGTGACCGCGGAGGTCGCGTGTGCCCTGAGCATCGGTGAGCGGGCCGCGGGGTCGTTCCTGGCCGTTTCCCACGCCCTGGCCACCAGGTTGCCGCTGACGTTCTCGGCTGTGCAGGCGGGGAGTCTGTCCTGGCAGCATGCCCGGGTCATGGCGGACGAAGCCGCCACCCTTGATGCCGAAGGTGCAGCTGCGTTGGAGGCCCACTTCCTGGACCCGGACGCACCGGACGCCGCCCGGGGCTGTCCCGCCGGGGAAATGCCGGCGTCCCGGTTCCGTCACCGGGCCCGTACCTGGCGCGAACGCCACCACGCCGAGAGTATTGAGACGCGCCACGCCAAGGGTGTCCTGGACCGGCGGGTTGAGTGCTGCCCGGACCAGGACGGGATGGCCTGGGTCACGGCCTACCTCCCCGGGGACCAGGCAGTCGCCATCTGGAACCGGACCACTGCGATAGCACGCGGGCTGCAGGGCCCGGCGGAGCAGCGGACCCTCACCCAACTCCGCGCCGACGTGTACGCCGCCGCCCTCCTTGGCAACGGACACCCTGAATGCAGCGATCCGGGGCAGGTCCTGTCGCCGCGGGCCCAGGTGCTGGTGACCGTGCCGGTGTTCTCGCTGCTCGGTGCCACCGAGGAGCCGGCCATGCTGGACGGGTACGGTCCCATTCCGGCGTCGATGGCCAGGGACCTGGTGGCGAACGGGGCCGAGTCGTTCCACCGGGTCCTGATTGACCCGCGCGACGGGGCGCCGCTGGAAATCGGCCGCACCAGCTACCGGCTGACCAAGGCCATGCGGCAATGGCTGCGGCTGCGGGACGGCAAATGCCCCTTTCCGGGCTGTTCGAACAACTCACTGGACAACGAAGCCGATCATCTCCTCGCCTGGGCCAACGGCGGCACCACCGGAGTTTCCAACCTGGGACAAACCTGCCCCAAACACCACCGGCTCAGGCACACCAGCACCTGGCAGCCCACCCCCGCCACCCGCGACCAACCCCCGGGCTGGATCTCACCGTCCGGCCGACACTACAAAAGCGAACACCAGGACTGGGAACCACCCCACTGGCCCGACCATCCGGACCGCGTCCACCTTGGAGTATCCCTGGGAGAAGAGGACCTGGACCGATTCCTCCACGCCCGGGCCTGACACCCATTCACGGGGACATCTCCTTGCCCAGCTCCGCCGTGTTTTAGCCAACACCGACTTCTGAGCAAGACCGACTTCTGGCCCAGCACCGACGCGCTTGGCCAGCGCCTCCTGCGGGAAGGAGCGAGCAATCCACCGTGCGCCTCACGGCAGCCCGGCGCGTCACAGCCGCGGGACGCAGGACCCGGTTCCCAGGAGGGCGAGTCCGGCCCGGTCTCCCGCGGCGAAGTCGAACTGCCCGGTGTTCTCCTCGTACATCAGCTGCGTGGGATCGTCCACGTGGTCCAGCCCCAGGACGTGCGCGAGTTCGTGCATGATGATGGCGCGGACCAGCAGGGAACCGTCGGAACGGCTGAGGATCTCCTGCAATCCCGGGGCGTCAAGTGTCACTTGGCCAGCCACCAGGACGTAGGGTTCTCCCGGGATGTGGGCATAGGAGCTGCCCCCGGTTCCTGCCACCTTGCCGATCAGGTCCGGTGATTCTTCGGGCGTGGACCAGGCGATGAGTACGGGAGCCCATTGCTTGCCGTACCGGTCCGGCTGGAAAGTTTCGCGCGTTTTCGACGGCGCCTCAGCCGTGGCGCCGTCGTACACGAACTGCAGCCCGGAGGCCGCGGAGACCACGGACACGGCCTGTTCGATCAACCGCTCGGTCCCCGGCGGGGCGTTGTCAGGGCGGACCACGTAGTGCACGGGGCGGCAGGGGTCGTAGGCAGCAAACGGCTGGCCGGGGTCGGGCGACTTCTGCAGGACGTAGGCGCTCGATCCGTTGGACGCCGGCGGTATGCCCAGCGGAGCGGACGCCGCCTCGAAGCCGGGCGGCGGAACCTTGGCTCCCGGCAGGTACGGCAGGGCTGCGGGCAGTACATATCGTTCAAAAAGTGCCGGTATGAGGTAGAGGCCCACAACCAGGGCGATGCCCAGGACAGTTGCGGTTCGCTTCCTCCACCTTCGCCCGCGGATCTTCTTCCGGTTGGCGGTCCGCCTTGCTGAAATCTGCGATACGGGGGGAGCCCGCCACGGATCGGCGCCCTCGGATTTGCCCAGTGCTTCATCAATCGCCCACTGCGGAACACGCCCGCTGGGCGAACGTCGGATCCTCGGAAGACCGTCGTCGCCGGAATCCGCTCCCAATATGTCCCCCTTGTGCCGCCACGCCCATCTCCGTTGATGGTCAGATCAGCATAATGCAGCCATTGAAGCGGACGACGCCGGCCCTCCCGACGACCTCCGCCTGCCCGAAGTGCAGCGCTATGCCGGAGCGCTATTCCTCGATAGTGACGCCCCGCCAGAAGGCGACGCGGCCCTCGATGGGCTTTGCCCGTTTTGTTGTCTGCGGGTAGTACCAGGCGGCATCAACGTTCAGCTTCCCGTCGACTTCCAGTGTGTGGTAACTGGCTTCGCCCTTCCACGGGCAGACGGAATGCAGTCTGCTGTCACGAAGGTACCGGTCCTTCACGGCGTCGCGGGGAAAGTAGTGATTGCCTTCAACCACCACCGTGTCATCAGAGTCCGCAATGACTCTTCCGTTCCAGACAGCCTTGACCATGTGGTTCCTCCCTGCTGTGCGTCCCGGTAGGTACGAGCCCAGCGGATGCTGGCCCGGTCCCTGTGTTTATCCGGGATGTGGACTGTTCGTTAGGTATTCCAACCGCATGTTCCGTGCGCTTGTTCCCGCTGCCACGTGGCTTCCGCAAGACGCAGCCCACCCGGGACAGCTTCTGTTCATGGCCCCGAAACCGGGCGGTCCCGGGACGTTTGCCCGCAGGGTGAAGTCTGTTAAGGCCCACGCTCAGCGCAACGCCAGGGGTTCCCCGGTCACCTGAGCAGCCATTGACCGGAACGAGGAGTACCCCTGTGTTCGTAAGAAGCACCATCACCGCTTTGGTGGCCCTGATGTCCGTGACCGGACTCGCCGCCGCGCCCGCTGGACCATTCGCCGCCGGCAATTCCGCCGGCAACATGTCCGCAATCAGTGCCACGGCAATCAGTGCCACCTCGAATGTCGGACCAGCCTCCAGGACCCAGGCACCCGCAGATAACCAGGCGTTCAGCTTTGGTGTCATCGGCGACATTCCGTACGGCGCCGCTGAAATCGCCAAGTTCCCCGCCCGCATCAAGGACATCAACGCGGATACCGACCTGAAGTTCGTCACGCACGTGGGAGACATCAAGAACGGGTCCACAGTCTGTTCTGACGAGTACTTCCAGTACATCCGCACCGAGTTCGATACGTTCGAGCACCCGTTGGTCTACACCCCGGGCGATAACGAATGGGTGGACTGCCACCGCACCAACAACGGGGCCTACAATCCGCTGGAACGGCTGGACAAGCTGCGCGAGACATTCTTCAACGAACCCGGCAAAACGCTCGGCCAGTCCATGCCGGTCAAGTCCCAGGAAGCCCTCGGCCTGCCCGAGAACGTCCGCTTCACCCGGAACCGTGTGGCTTTCTCCGTGCTGAACGTTCAGGGCAGCAACAACTCCCTTCAGCCGTGGACGGGCCTGGGCGAGACCGCTGCGACGCCTGAGCAGCTGGCGGAAGTGGAACATCGTACGGCGGCCGTGCTGGAGCAGATCCGCGCCACTTTCGCTGACGCCACACGCCGAAACGACCGCGCTGTGGTCCTCATGACCCAAGCCGACATGTTCGACCCCGCCCTGCTCGACGAAGCGCTTGCCAGCCCGGAAACAGTCTCCGGATTCCGCGACATTGTCCGGACTATGATCGCCGAGACCAACCACTTCGATGGCCCCGTCTACCTCATCAATGGTGACAGCCACGTCTATGCAGAAAACCAGCCGCTCGCCGCCGGCTCCCCATGGCTGGCCGTCTACGGCCAGGACACCGGCGCGGACCAGCTGCAACGTATCACCGTGGACGGATCGGCCAACGCCACCAACTACGTCAAGTTCCACGTCGCCGCGAACAGCTCACCGGGCGCCGAAATCCTGACCTGGGAAAAGGTCCCCTTCAGCGGGTAATCCGCTGCGGTGGAGCGGACGACGGCGGCGCCTCCTCCCGCCGTCGTCCGCTTCCATTTTCCCCTCCGAAGCACTGCCCCGGGAATGAATCCCCTGACTTGAATGTTCAAGCAAATATGGACTTTGGCATCTTTACCTTCGGCGAACTAACCCGCAGCGATACCGGCAGCGCCCTCTCACCGCATCAGCGGCTCAAGGAAATCATCGAGCTCGCGAAACTGGCGGATCAGGCAGGCCTCGGCTTTATGGGCCTGGGCGAGCACCACCGGCACGACTTCGCCCTCTCGGCTCCGGAAATCGTGCTGGCAGCCATCGCCCGCGAAACCACCAACCTCCGGCTCAGCACCGCCGTTACCGTGCTGTCCACGCAGGACCCGGTGCGGCTCTTTGAACAGTTTGCCACCCTGGACCTCATCTCCGACGGACGTGCCGAGATCATTGCCGGACGCGGTGCCTTCATCGAGTCCTACCCGCTTTTCGGCCACGACACCGCCGACTACGACGGCCTGTTCGACGAAAAACTGCGCATGCTCCTCGAACTCCGCAATAACGCGGTCCTGGACTGGAAGGGGAGCCTGACCCAAAGCATTCCCGGCATGGACATCGCGCCCCGGCCCCTGCAGGACAAGCTTCCCGTCTGGGTGGGCGTCGGCGGCACACCTGCCAGCTTCGCCCGCGCGGGACGGCTTGGGCTCCCGCTGTCCATCGCCCTGCTCTCCGGCCCCGAGCGCTTCCGCCGCCTCGCTGAGCTGTACCGCCAAAGTGGCGAGGAAGCCGGTCATGATGCCGCAGCCCTGCCGGTGGGCGTGGGCGGTCACTTCTACGCCGCGGCCACATCCCAGCAGGCACGCGATACCTTCTACCCCCACTACCGCGCCTACTTCGAGCAGAACATGCCGCGCAATGTGGACCATTTTCCCCGCTCCACGTTCGATGACTGGAGCGAGCCCGGCGGCGGCCTGCTGGTGGGAAGCCCGCAGCAGATCATCGAGAAACTCCTGGTCATCCAGCAGACACTCGGCAACACCCGCTACATGGCGCAGATCGGGCTCGGCGGCCTGCCGTTCGCCGAAACCGCGCGCTCCATCGAACTGCTCGCCACCGAAATCATGCCTGCCGTCAACCGCGAACTGGGCCTCCTGGTCCCGTAGCACTAGCCCTGGACCTGACCCTGCGTTGTCAGCCGCGCGTCCGCTGCCGGTACTGGCGGGGCGTTTCACCGGCGTCATTGAGGAAGTGCCTATTGAAGTTGGACAGGTTGGAAAACCCCACTTCGTAGCAAACGTCCGAGACTGCCTTGTCGCTGTGCTCCAGCAGGCGGCGGGCGTGGGCGAGCCGAAGCTTGCGGACCAGGTCGCTGAAGTTCTGCCCCGTGGCGCGTTTGAAGTATTTGGAAAATGTCGGTTCAGGCATGCCCACCAAGGCCGCCGCCTCGGCCATCTTCACGTTGCCGGCATGGTTACTGAAGACATACTCGAGGACGATATCCACCACGGCAGCAGCCTGGCCGTCCAGCTGTGGCCTGAACCAGTCTTCCGCCAGGTAGCGGCGCTCTTCCTCCGGCGCGCGCGAAAGCACCGCAAACAGTTCCATAAGATGGTGCAGCCGGGCCAGCCCGCTGGAAACCCCCATGGCTTCAATAGCAGCCGCCGCGGCCTCAGCGGTGCGGCCCAGGAACTCAATCCCGCGTGCCGACTGCTCCAGCAGGGGCTTGACCTCGGCCAGTTCCGGAACAAGCTCAGCGGTCTGCTCCACCCACTTGCCATCGAACTGGATCAGCGCGTCCCTGCCCTCAATGACCTCACCGGGTTCAAGATCGCTCACCCAGTCGTGGGGCAACCCCGATCCCACCAGGGAAACATGCCCGGCCTCGAAGGTGCCGATGTGGTCCCCCACGATGAACTTGCCGGTGCCCTTCCGGATCAAATGAATCCCAAATTCCGGGTGGTAGTTCCAGCGGGCCGCCGCGGTGGGGTAGTCGTGCTCATGCCACCGGACCGAATGGTTGGGGTCGGGCGGGATGACCTCCCTGCTGGCACGCATCCCCAGCAACCTTTCGGCCAGCCTGGCTGTGGCTCCGTCGGTGGGAACTGCCGTGCTCATGCGTGTACTCCCGGCATCCGAGGTTATGAAAAATGGACAGCACTGCGGGGTGCCTTCCCAGAGTAGCGCCAGCGGCGCACCGTCCGGTAGGGAAAATTTGTATCAGAAACAGGCATCCACGGCGCTAGTTGTGCCCTATCCCACACCCCTACAGTTGAGGAAGACCAGCAGCGGCCCATCGGAATTCCGGATAGCCGGCCCCGCAGCCCATATGCCGATAAACGCCGTATGCCGCTAAAGCCGGTACGTCGATAAAGCAGTCGACGCACCGGAAGGCTGTACACCCCCTCAAGAACAAAGGAGTCCTCAATGCGCCCAAAAATGCGCGCTGCGACCCTCGCCGCCGGTGCTTTGTGCATCGCCCTGAGCGCCACGGCCTGTGCCGGCGCCGGCGGAGGCAACGCCGCCGGAGACCCGAACAGCATCAATGTGCTGATGGTGAACAACCCCCAGATGGAGGACCTGCAGCGGCTCACCGCTGAGAACTTCACCAAGGAAACCGGCGTCCGGGTCAACTACACCATCCTGCCTGAGAACGATGTCCGCGCGAAGATCAGCCAGGAGTTTTCCAGCCAGGCCGGCCAGTACGACGTCGCCTCGCTATCCAACTATGAGATCCCGTTCTACTCCGCCAACGGTTGGCTCGCACCGCTGGACCATGTGGCCGCGGACGCCGGGTTTGACCAGGGCGACATCCTGCCGGCCTACACGGCATCCCTTACCGGCACGGACGGCAAGCTGTACGGCGAACCCTTCTACGGCGAATCGTCCTTCCTCATGTACCGGAAGGACATCCTGGAAGCCAAAGGCCTCACCATGCCGGAAAAACCCACCTGGGATCAGGTGGCGGACATCGCCGCGAAGGTGGACGGCGCGGCCCCGGGTATGAAGGGCATCTGCCTGCGCGGCCAGCCGGGCTGGGGCCAGGTCTTCGCCCCGTTGACCACCGTGGTGAACACCTTCGGAGGCACGTGGTTCGACAAGGACTGGAACGCAAAGGTCAATAGCCCCGAATTTACGGCCGCCGTGGAGTTCTACACCAAGCTGGTCCGCGAGCATGGTGAAGCGGGCGCCGCGCAGGCAGGCTTCACCGAATGCCTCAACAACATGAGCCAGAGCAAAGTGGCCATGTGGTACGACGCCACCTCTGCCGCCGGCGCCCTGGAAGCCGTTACATCCCCTGTGAAGGGGAAGATGGGCTACGCCCAGGCGCCGGTCAAGGAGACCAAGTCCTCCGGCTGGCTGTGGACCTGGTCCTGGGCCGTCCAGGCCGCCTCCAGGAAACAGGATGCTGCCGGCAAATTCATCACCTGGGCGAGCTCAAAGAAGTACGAGGAACTCGTGGCCGCCAAGCTCGGTTGGGCGAAAGTTCCTTCCGGCAAGCGCATCTCCACCTATGAGAATGCCGAATTCCAGAAGGCGGCGCCGTTCTTCCAGGCCGAACGCTTCGCCATTGAAAACGCTGACCCGAAAAACCCCGGCACCCAGCCGCGTCCCGCCGTCGGAATCCAATTCTTCGGCATCCCGGAGTTCGCGGCCCTCGGCACCAATGTGTCCCAGGGCGTCAGCTCCGCCATCGCAGGCCAAGGCACCGTGGCCGATGCGTTGGCCAAGGGCCAGGAAGCCGCCCAAAAAATCGGCAATAAGTACAAGTAGCAGTAACCGAACCGCAGGAGAACCTCATGACTACCGCAACGGCGCGCATCTCCCGCCCGGGACACACCGCAGCCAAACCCGCACGAACTGCCAAATCGCGCGAACGCGCCCTGGCCTGGGCCCGGCGTGCACCGCTGCTCCCGGCCCTGATCTTCCTCATCGTTGTCACCCAGCTTCCGTTCGTGGTGACGCTGATCATCTCGTTCCTGAACTGGAACAGCCTGAGCCCTGGCAAGACCGCCTTTGCCGGACTGGAGAACTACGCCACGGTCCTCACCGACCCGGACATGCGCCAGGCGATCTTCACCACCATCCTCCTCACCGTGGCAGTGGTACTGGCCAGCCTGCTCATCGGCCTGGGCCTTGCCCTGCTGCTGGACAAAAAGTTCATTGGCAGGGGCCTGGCCCGGACCCTGCTGATCGCACTGTTCCTGGTGGTCCCCGTTGCGGCGGCCCTCATCTGGAAGCACGCCCTGCTCAACCCCACCTACGGCCTGATCAACGGCATCCTGACCTGGATCTGGTCACTCTTCGGCAGCGTGACACCGCCCCAGCTGGACCTGCTCTCACAGGCACTCCTGATGGCCGTGATCATCTCGCTGGTGTGGCAGTGGACCCCGTTCATGATGCTCATCCTGCTCGCGGGCCTGCAGTCACGTCCCATGGACACCGTGGAAGCAGCGCAGATGGACGGCGCCACACCCTGGGCGATCTTCCGGCACCTGACGCTGCCCCACCTGCGCCAGTACCTGGAGCTGGGCGGCCTGCTCGGAGCCATCTACATCGTGCAGAACTTCGACGCCGTCTTCACCCTCACCGCCGGCGGACTGGGCACTGCCAACCTGCCGTACGCCATCTACCAGACGTTCTACTTTGCCAACGAGTACGGCCTGGCCTCCGCGGCCGGCGTCGTGGTGGTCATCGGCACCATCATCGTGGCGACTTTCGCCCTCCGCACCGTATTCTCGCTCTTCAAGAAGGAGGCAGCACGATGAGCACGCTCAGTCCTGCCGCACCCCGCAACACAGGCTCAGCCCGGTCCGCATCAGGGATCTCCCTGAACCCCGGCACCCGCAAGCGCAGCAAGTCACGCATGGACCCCACCCGCAACAACACCGCCGCCGGCCTCGCGGCCTGGCTGCTCGCCCTGCTGTTCGCCTCTCCGGTGGTCTGGATGATCCTGACCTCCTTCCACTCCGAGACGGACGCAGCCACGAACCCGCCGTCCATCGCCGCGAACCTCACCCTCGACGCGTACCGGGAGTTCTCGGGGAAACCTCCGGCGTCAGCCCGTGGCCCTCGCTGATCAACTCCGCCACCGCCTCGATCCTGTCCACGGTCCTTGTCCTGGTCCTGGCCATCCCGGCGGCCTACGCCCTGTCCATCCGGCCGGTGAAGAAGTGGACGGATGTGATGTTCTTCTTCCTCTCCACCAAAATGATGCCGGTGGTGGCTGCGATCCTGCCGCTCTACCTCTTCGCCAGGACGGTGGGAGCGCTGGACAATATCTGGTTCCTGATCCTGATGTACACCTCCATGAACCTGCCCATCGCGGTCTGGATGATGCGGTCCTTCCTCGCCGAAGTCCCGGCGGAAATGCTCGAGGCTGCTCAGATCGACGGTACCGGACTGCTCCTGACACTCCGCAAAGTGGTGGCCCCCGTGGCAATGCCCGGGATCGCGGCCACCGCCCTGATCTGCTTCATCTTCAGCTGGAACGAACTCCTCCTGGCCCGGGTCCTCACCGGAGTAGTGGCCGGCACAGCCCCGGTCTTCCTTACCGGCTTTGTCTCCGGTGAGGGCCTCTTCCTCGCGAAGGTCTGCGCCGCCGCCGTCGTCATCTCGCTGCCGGTGCTGTTCGCCGGGTTCGCCGCCCAGGACAAGCTGGTCCAGGGGCTGTCCCTCGGTGCCGTGAAGTAACGCCGTCCACTCTCGAATATCTAAAGGATTACTCCCATGAACACCTCAGCCACCCACGCCCCGTCGTCGGCCCACGCACACCCCGCGCTGCCAACAACCATGCGCGCCAACATCCTGAAATGCCAGGGTGACATGGCAATGGAAACCCTGCCCGTCCCGCACCTCGACGCCGACCAGGTCCTGGTGCAGGTCGCCGCCGTCGGCGTCTGCGGCAGCGACGTCCACTACTATGAGCACGGCCGGATAGGCCCCTACGTGGTGGACCACCCGCTGATCCTCGGCCACGAACTCTCCGGCCGAATCGCCGCCGTCGGAAGCGCCGTTGATCCGGGCCGCATCGGCAGGCGCGTCGCCGTCGAGCCCCAGCGCCCCTGCCGGACCTGCAAACAGTGCAAGGCCGGCCGCTACAACCTCTGCCCGGACATCGAGTTCTACGCCACCCCGCCGATCGACGGCGCGTTCGCCGAGTACGTGACCATCCAGTCCGACTTCGCCTTCGACATCCCGGACAATGTCAGCGACGAGGCAGCAGCTCTCATCGAACCGCTCTCGGTGGGGCTCTGGGCCTGCGAACGCGCCGAAATCAAGCCCGGCAGCCGCGTCCTGATCGCCGGCGCCGGCCCCATCGGCATCATCGCCGCCCAGGCCGCCCAGGCCGCCCGGGCCTTCGGGGCAACGGAAATCTACATCAGCGACATTGCCGAGGACCGGCTCGAGTTCGCCCTGCGGCACGGCGCAACACACGCCCTGAACGCCAAGACGGACAGCGTGGAGGGACTCGACGTCGACGCGTTCATCGACGCGTCCGGCGCCCCGCAGGCCGTCCGGTCCGGGATCAAGGCCGTAGGCCCTGCGGGCCGGGTGATCCTGGTTGGGTTGGGGGCGGACGACGTCGAGCTGCCCGTCTCGTATATCCAGAACCGGGAGATCTGGCTTTCCGGTGTCTTCCGCTACACCAACACCTGGCCGCTGGCGATCCAACTGATCGCCGACGGAAAAGTGGACCTGGACATCCTGGTGACCGGCAAATTCACCCTCGCCGAGTCTGAGGAAGCCCTGAAAGCGGGCAAGCAGGCGGGCCAGCTCAAGGCCGTCGTTTACCCGGGCCGTTGACATGATCACGGTCATTGGTGAATCCCTGATGGACATCATCGTCGACCCGCACCGGCGGGCGCCGGGCGAGGAGACTTCCACGCACGAGACTTCCACGCAGGCGTACCCTGGCGGGAGCCCGCTGAATGTGGCGGTGGGCGCTGCCCGCCTTGGCCTGGAGACCAAGCTCGTGACGCACTACGCCGGGGACCCCTTCGGTGAGCTGATCGAAGGGCACCTGAACGCCAACGGCGTCACCGCGATCAGGGGCGGCAGCGCACCGACGTCGACGGCCACCGCCACGCTGGGTCCCGACGGCGGTGCCTCCTATGCGTTCAACATCAGCTGGGACATCAACGGGGCAGCCCTTCCTGCCTTGGAGGCGGTGCAGCGTTCCCGCCATGTCCATACGGGGTCGATTGCCGCCACGGTTGCACCCGGCGACCAGGCCGCGCTCGCACTCCTGTCCGCAGCAGCGGAGCACGCCAGCATCAGTTACGACCCGAATTGCCGGCCGGCGCTTGGCCCTGATGCGGTGGCGGCGCGCGCGCGGAACGCTTCGTGGCCGCCAGCCACATCGTCAAAGCCAGCGACGAAGACCTGGCCTGGCTCTATCCTGACCGGCCGCCGGCGGCAACCCTGGCTGCGTGGCTGGAACTCGGCCCCGCAATTGTGGCCATGACCCGGGGTGCCGCCGGTCCGGTCCTCCTATCACGCAACGTAAAGGTGGAGCTGGCAGCCGAACCCGTCGCCGTGGCTGACACCGTCGGAGCGGGGGGACTCCTTTATGGCGGCGCTCATCTCCGGCCTGGATCAGCTCGCAGCACTTGGCGCTGCCGGCCGGGCACGGCTGCGTGCCCTGACCGGGGAGGACCTGCAGGCGCTCGCCGCCTACGCCAACCGTGCCGCGGCAGGCCACCTAACGGATCACGACGCCGAGTAGCGGCTACCCCCGCTCCTGTACCGCCCGCGGGCATTGTGGGTATCGTGTGGTGATGGTGCGCAACGTGGCTGACATCGGAGCGGAAGGCGTTCTGCTCGCGGGGGCCGGCCGCGCCATTTTGCTCCAGATCGCCAATCCGGCGGTTGGCCACGGAGTGGCCGAACACAGCGACTTTGCCACCCGGCCGTTCGACCGCTTCCGGGCCACCATCACCTACGTTTACGCGGTGCGGTACGGCACCGACGCGCAGGTCGCCGCGGTGCGCCGCAGCGTGAACAAAGCGCATGGCCCCGTGCGCGGGACCTCCGACGCAGGCTCCCGCGGCTACAGCGCCTTCGACGCCCAGGCCCAGCTGTGGGTGGTGGCGACCCTCTACGACACCGCGGTCATCATCTACGACAAGATCTATGGCCCCTTGGATGAAGAGTCCGCCGAGTTGATGTACCAGGAGTACGCCAAGCTCGGCACGGTCCTACAGCTGCCGGCGGGTCTGTGGCCGCCGGACCGGGCAGCGTTCAGGACGTACTGGTACCCGCGGCTGCGGTCCCTTGAGCTGGACGGCGTGGCCATCCGGGTAGGCCGCGACCTGCTCTACCCGCCAACCGGCCCGCTCTGGCTCCGGATGAGCATGCCGCTCATCCGGTTCATCACCGCAGGCCTCCTGCCCGATCACCTGCGGCGCGGTTACGGGCTGCCCTGGAGTGAGCGCCACCGCCGCCTGTTCGACCTCACCACCCGCTGGTCCGCGCTGGTGTATCCGCGGCTGCCCCGGCACGTCCGTCACTTCGCCAAGGACTACTGCCTGGGCCGCCTACGGGCTTCCTAGGAACCCTCCCGGCTTCCCAGGGACAGTGCGAAAATTTCAGTGCCGCCACACAGCCGTCGCGGGGCATTTTGGCCGGGTCGTCGTCGTATGTGGAGTCAGCAGCCGGTGTGTCCGTGTCGAAGTGCCCCGTTTCAGGCGCGCCGGTGAGTCGCGGGACGCTGCTAGGTGAGGCGGACCTGCCGGTTCACGTCTTTGTAGAGCAGGTAGCGGAACTGGCCGGGGCCGCCGGCGTAGCAGGCCTGGGGGCAGAAGGCGCGCAGCCACATGAAGTCCCCGGCCTCCACTTCCACCCAGTCGGTGTTGAGCAGGTACATGGCCTTGCCCTCCAGGACGTACAGGCCGTGTTCCATCACGTGGGTTTCCGGGAACGGGATGACCCCGCCCGGCTGGAACGTCACGATATTCACATGCATGTCATGGGCCAAGTCATCGGGATCCACAAAGCGGGTGGTCTTCCAGGCACCGTTGGTGTCCGGCATCGAGGTGGGTTCCACGTGCAGATCGCTCGTGACGAACGACTTGGCCTCGTAGCCTTCCAGCCGTTCGTAGGCCTTGCGGACCCAGTGGAACGAGACAATGTCAGCCGAGACGTTCTCCACTCCCCACGCGGATCCGGCGGCCAGGTAGGCGTAGCCGCCCTCTGCAAGCTGGTGGAGTTCGCCGTCGAGGGTCAGGTTGACCGTGCCCTTGGTGACGAAGACGACGCCTTCCACGCCGGCTTCAAACTCGGCCTTGGGAGCCCCGCCGCCGGGGCCGATCTCCACGATCAGCTGCGAGAAGGTGGTGGCGAAGCCGGAGATGGGACGGGCGATGATCCAGGAGCGCGTCTTGGAAAATCCGGGCAGGTTGGACGTGACAATGTCCGTCATGACGCCCTTGGGAATGACGGTGTAGGCCTCGGTGACGATGGCCCGTTCGGTGGTGAGGTGGGTCTGCGGCGGCAGGCCGCCCGGCGGGTAGTAGTACTTGCCCATGGATGGAGCCTTCCTTACGTCGGGGCGGACTGGGACTGGAAATCGGGATTCGGCTTCGAGGTGGACGGTGCCAGCCTCGGGTGCGCCAGTGCGGTGAGTTGGGGCATTCCGACGCCGGCCAGCGCCTGGATCTCTTCGGCACCGACGGCGCCGCACTGGACGCCGCGGAGGACGAAGGCGGCCAGGGCGCGGGCGGTGGCGGGTTCGTCCATGACGCCGCCGTCGGTGCGTTCGACGTAGTTGCGGAGTCGGGCTGCGGCAGCCGGGAGGCCTTCGCGGTAGAAGGCGTAGGTGGCGGCGAAGCGGCTGGACAGCTGGGCCGGGTGCAGGTCCCAGCCCTGGTAGAAGCCGCGTTCCAGCGACCGGCGGACCAACCGGCCGTGCAGCTTCCACGCATCCTCGACACCGCTGCCCACGGGGATGATGTTGGTGGACCCGTCCGAGAGGCGGATGCCGGTGCCGGCGACGGCCAGCTGCATGATCTCCTTGGCGAAGTCCGCCACAGGGTGGTCCATCGATTGGTATTCGGCCGAGATCTGCAGCGACGCCGAGTAGTCGTACGTCCCGTAATGCAGCCCGGAGATCCGGCCGGGAACAGCGTGCGGCAGCTGCGCCACAGGGGAGGTGCCCTCCGGGCCGAGGATGAGCTGCGGTGTTTCCACCTGCACCTCGAAGCGCAGCCGGCCGGCGGGAAGCGAATGGACTTCCTCCAGCCGGGACACCGCGTAGGCCATGGCCTGGACCTGGGCCACGGTGCTGACCTTGGGAAGGGTCAGAATCAGGCCATCCGGCAGTTCTCCGGCGGTCGCCAAGCCGGACACAAACAGGTCCAGAGTCCGCAGACCCCGGGCGCGGGACGGGGCCTCGAAGCACTTGAAGCGGATACCGATGAACGGGGGAGCCGTTCCGGCGGCCACCGCCGCAGCCACCGCGTTGGCGGCAGCAACGGCGTCGGCATCTTCGGCCCCGTCCCCGCGGTGGCCGTAGCCGTCCTCGAAGTCCAGGCGCAGATCCTCGATCGGTTCGCGTTCCAGCTTCGTTTCCACCCGCGCGGCCACTGCCGCAGCCAGGCCGGTGTCCTGGCCCAGCAACTGCCCCAACCGGGTCAGGCCCCCGTGTGCTGCCGCCGTCGCAAGCGCCTGCGCACCCCAGTCGGCCGCGAGCGACGGCGTGAACCGGTCCGCGGGCACGTACACCGTATGCACGGGCTGGCGGGAGCCGTCGTCGCCAGGGTAGTTCCGCTCCAGCAGTTCGTCCGTGGCCGCCAGCCGGGAATCGATGTGGGCGATGTCCGCCGCGGACAGTGCAGGTGTGGGGGACACCGCCATACCCTAATCCACCAGCTCGTAGGCGGGCTCGGTAAGGAAATCGGTGTACTCCTCGGACAGGCAAATGCTTCTGATCAGGTGGCTGGCGGGCTCGTAGTAACCCGTGAACGCGTCCTCGCCGACCTCCCCCCGCAGCCGTTCCGTTTCCTCACCCAGAATCTGCTCCACCAGTTCGCGGGTGACGGTGTTTCCGGTGTCGGCCAGGACGGACTTGTTGCGGATCTGCTGCCAGACCTGTGAGCGGGAAATCTCCGCGGTGGCGGCGTCTTCCATCAGGTTGTGGATGGCCACGGCGCCGTTGCCGGACAGCCATACCGCGGTGTAGGCGACGGCGACATACAGGTTCAGGCGGAGGCCCGCCTCGGTGACCTGGCCGCCTGCTGAAGCGATGTCCAGCAGCTGATCGGCCGTCACGGAAACGTCTGGCCGCTGCCTGTCCAGCTGGTTGGGGCGGCCGCCCTTTTCCGGGTCGCCCAGCACGGAGTCGAACACTTCCTGGCAGGTGGACACGAGGTCCGGGTGCGCCACCCAGGAGCCGTCAAAACCGTCGATGGCCTCACGGGTCTTGTCCGCGCGGACCTTCTCGAACGCGGCGGCCGTGACCTCGGGCTCCTTGCGGTTGGGGATGAAGGCGGCCATGCCGCCCATCGCGAAGGCGCCGCGGCGGTGGCAGGTCTTGACCAGCAGTTCGGTGTAGGCGCGCATGAACGGGGCGGTCATGGCTACGGAGGCGCGGTCCGGGAGGACGAACTGTTCGCCGGCGTCGCGGAAGTACTTGATGATGCTGAACAGGTAGTCCCAGCGGCCGGCGTTCAGGCCGGCGGCGTGGTCGCGGAGTTCGTAGAGGATCTCGTCCATTTCGAAGGCGGCCGGGATGGTTTCGATCAGGACGGTGGCCCGGATGGTGCCCTGCGGGATGCCGAGGTGGTCCTGGGCGAAGACGAAGACCTCGTTCCAGAGCCGGGCTTCGAGGTGGCTCTCCATTTTGGGTAGGTAATAGTACGGGCCCTGCCCGTTTTCGATCAGCTGTTTCGCCACGTGGAAGAAGTGCAGGCCGAAGTCCACCAGCGCACCCACGGCGGGTTCGCCGTCGAGCAGGACGTGTTTCTCCGGCAGGTGCCAGCCGCGCGGGCGCATCACCACCACGGCGAGCGGGGCGTCGGTGCGGAGGGTGTATTCCTTGCCCTCGGGCGCGGTGTAGCTGAGGGTGCCGCGTGCGGCGTCGCGGAGGTTCAGGACGGCGTCAATGACGTTGCCCCAGGTGGGTGTGCTGGCGTCCTCCATGTCGGCGAGCCACACCTTGGCGCCGGAGTTCAGGGCGTTGATGGCCATCTTGGCAGGTGACGCGGGGCCGGTCATTTCCACCCGGCGGTCCTGCAACGCTGCGGGTGCCTGCGCTACTTTCCAGTCGCCGTCGCGCACGTCCCGGGTTTCCGGCAGGAAATCCAGCTTCCCGGTCTCTGCCACCCGCTG
This sequence comes from Pseudarthrobacter naphthalenicus, assembly GCF_029076445.1. Lineage (GTDB taxonomy): Bacteria > Actinomycetota > Actinomycetes > Actinomycetales > Micrococcaceae > Arthrobacter > Arthrobacter naphthalenicus. The sequence continues at coordinate 52,321 of NZ_JARESG010000018.1, read as the reverse complement.
CCGCTTGGTCCGGCGGGCGGCAAGCAGCTCATTCCGGGTGCCGGCGAAGCGCTGGTGGAGTTCGTCGATGAACGCCAGCGCCTCCGGGGTAAGGATTTCCTCTGAACGGTCAATCGGCTGCGGGTCTGTGAGGGTGATGGCCATTTGCTGGTCCTTTCGTGGCTGGTCAGGCTGTGAAGTCAGGTTGGCTGGAATCTAGCAGAAACCGGTGATGCCGGCCCACGCAAGGTCGGCAGGCACGGTATCGTCGCGCTGGACGGTGGCCTCGATCAGGCCGTAGGGCCGGTCCGCCGCGAAGAAGACCTCATTGGGGTTATCGAGGCCGAACGGCGAAAGGTCCACCAGGAAATGGTGCTTGTTGGGCATCGAGAACCGGATCTCGTCGATCTCCGGGTGGGCTTCGAGGACCTTGGCGCCCATGTCGAACAGGGTCTGCTGCAGGGCGTGCGAGTATTTCTCCGTGAAGGCCTCGAGCAGGAGGGCTTTGATGTCCGCGTAGCTCTTGTTGAAGTCCACGGCGGTGAAGTCGGTGCCGGTCTTGAAGCGCCAGCGCGCGGAAACGTCGGTGGCCAGGATACGGTCCGTGGTTTCCGGGAGCGTGGTGTATTTGTCCCGGTCGAAGCCCACAAAGCCGGACTGGGTGGATTTCAGGACGGTGAGGTCCGTGAGCCCGGAGATCAGGTGGGCGGCAGCGCCGTCGCGGACCAGGACGGCCGTGCGGACCTCCTGGCCGGTGCGCACAAAGGAGTGGTGGTGCCCGGAGCCGTGGGCCTGGATGCGGTCCCAGCCGTAGGATTCCGCTTCCCAGCGGCCGCCCGTCACCCAGTCGAAGCTGGACGTGAAATGCTCGCCCAGGCGGAGCAGGAAGGCCTCCGGGGAGCCGATGCCGTCACGGGCGAAGGCATAGATGGTGTTCTTTTGGGTGTCCGTGGCCACCACGTGGGTGTTATCGCCTTCAAGGTGCGCGGCTTCGAAGTCACCGCGGAGCTGCGAGGTGACGTTCAGGTCCTCGATCTCGTGGCGGCGGGTGTCGCGGGTGATCTTAACAACCCGGACTTCGGCTTTCCCATACTGGTTCTGGCCGAGGACGATATTGCTGCTCATATTCAGATTCCCCACTTCATGAGTTGGTTCCCGGCGTTGACTGGCTGGCTGATGGGCTGACCCGCGGAACGGCGGTCACCGGGGCGCGGAGCAGGTCCGCTGCGGCGCTCACGGCGATGACCGCCGGCGCTTTCCCGCTGACCTCCGGAAGCCCGATCGGGCACTGGATCCGGTCCATCTCCGCGTCAGTGAATCCTTCCGCGGCCAGCTTTTGCCGGAACCGGATCCACTTGGCCCGCGAGCCGATCAGCCCCACCCTTCCCAGGTCCGGCCGTCGCAGGGCCGCATGGCAGAGCAGGAAGTCCTCGGCATGGTCGTGGCTCATGATGAACACGTGCGCGCCCGCCGGAAGGTCGCCAATGAAGGAGTCGGGAACCGGGGTGTGCACGGCACGGACGTCGGCCACAGCCGAGGTCACATCAGCAAGCCGGGCCGCAGCAAGCTGTTCCCCGCGGCTGTCCACCAGGTACAGGGTCATGGGGATCCGGGAGAGGATGCGGCCCAGTTCGTAGCCAACGTGCCCGACGCCGAAGATCGCCACCGTGGGCAGCGACAGGAAGGGTTCGAGCAGCACCCGCACCTTTCCCCCGCAGCACTGCCTGCCGTGCTCTGTGGCTGCGTGCTCGTTGAGCGCGAACTCGGTGGTCTCCGGCGATGTGAGGCCCCGGGCCATCATGTCCCTGGCCCGGTCCACCACGGTGGCCTCGAGGTTCCCGCCGCCGATGCTGCCCCAGATGGACTCTGCCCCCACCACCATTTTGGCGCCGGCCTCCCGCGGCGCATGGCCGCGCACCTCGGACACGGTGGCCAGGACCCCGGGCAAACCCGCGGACCTCAAGTGCTGCAGGGCGTCCAGCCAGTCCATGTCAGGTCGCCGCCGTCGGGACTGGAGGCGGAGTGGCGGGAGACGGTGTGGCGGGAGACGGGGTGGCCGGGGCGGATGCTGCATCCGGCGTTGACGCGGCATCTGATCCGGACGCGGCATCTGATCCGGACGCGGACGTTTGGGAGCCGGTGACCCGTTCGATCGCCCAGAACACCGCCTCCGGAGTTGCCGGACTCGCCAGTTCCACCGAAATACCGCCCGGACCGAAGGCCGCCACCGCCGCCCGCAATGCCTCCCGGACGCTGATGGCCAGCATCAGCGGGGGTTCGCCCACAGCCTTGGAGCCGTACACCACGCCGCTCTCGGTGGCCCGTTCGAAGAGGTGCACGTTGAACTGTTCCGGCATTTCGGAGAAGCTCGGCAGCTTGTACGTACTGGCCGACTGGGTGGTCAGCCGTCCCCGCCCGTCGCCGTCGGACACGTCCCACCGCAGGTCCTCAAGGGTCAGCCACCCCGCACCCTGCACGAAACCTCCTTCGATCTGCCCAACGTCGATCAACGGCGAAAGGCTGTCGCCGACGTCGTGCACAATGTCTGTGCGCAGCTGCCGGTAGGCGCCCGTGAAACGGTCCACCTCCACCTCGGTGACCGCCGCTCCGTAGCTGAAGTATTTGAACGGCTCGCCCTGCATCCGGGTGCTGTCCCAATGCAGCCCCTCGGTCCGGTAGAAACCGGCCGCCCAGAGCGGAACGCGCTGGAAGTAGGCGTCCAGGACCACCTCGGCGAAACTGAGATCACGGTCGTGGAACCCGATCCCCGTCACCTTGCCGGCTTCGAACCGCACGTCGTCCGGGTGGATGTTCAGTCGCCGGGCGGCCACCTCCGCCAGCCGCGAACTGATCTGCTCGCAGGCGTTCTTGACGGCGCCGCCGTTAAGGTCGGCGCCGGAGCTTGCCGCAGTGGCCGACGTGTTGGGCACCTTGTCGGTGCGGGTGGGAGCCAGCCGGATGAACGCGAGCGGCACGCCCAGCGCGGTCGCCGCCACCTGGCGCATCTTGGTGTGCAGGCCCTGTCCCATCTCGGTGCCGCCGTGGTTGATCAGGACGGACCCGTCCTTGTAGACGTGGACCAGCGCCCCGGCCTGGTTGAACGCGGTGAGGTTGAACGAGATGCCAAACTTCACCGGGGTGATGGCCAGGGCCCGCTTGATGTTCGGGTGCGCTGTGTTGAACGCCGCGATGTCCTCACGCCGCCGCGCCACTTCGGCGCGGTCCAGCAGCAACTCCCAGATCGCGGTGAGCCGTTCAGCGTGCCGGACGGGCTGGCCGTACGGTGTGCTTTGTCCCGGTTCGTAGAAGTTTCGACGCCGGAGCTCGGCCGGGTCGAGGCCCAATTCCGGCGCGCAGCGGCCCAGGATGTCCTCGATCACCAGCATTCCTTGCGGGCCGCCGAAGCCCCGGAACGCCGTTTGCGAGGTTTTGTTGGTCTTCGCGACCCGCCCGTGGACCTCAATGTTGGGAATGTAGTAGGCATTGTCGATGTGGCACATGGCCCTCGCCAGGACCGGCTCGGAAAGGTCCAGGCTCCAGCCGCCGTCGCTGGTGATGGTGGCCCTGAGCGCCTGGAGGCGCCCGTCGCCGTCGAATCCGGCTTCCCAGCGGGCGTGGAACGGGTGGCGTTTGCCGGTCATGGTGATGTCCTGGGTGCGGTTGAGGCGGAGCCTCACAGGCCGGCCGGTGAGGCTGGCGCCCAAAGCTGCCACCGCCGCGAAGCCGTGCGGCTGCATCTCCTTGCCGCCGAAGCCGCCGCCCATCCGCAGGCACTGCACCGTCACCTGGTGGCTGGAAAGCCCCAGCACGTGGGCCACGATCTCCTGCGTCTCGGACGGATGCTGGGTGCTCGAATGGACAAAGACCTGTCCGCCCTCATCGATGTAGGCGAGGCACGCCTGGGTCTCCAGGTAGAAGTGCTCCTGGCCGCCGAACTCGAACTCGCCGCTGAACCGGTGAGCCGCGTCCGCCAGAGCCTGGTCCGGCTCACCCCGGGCAACGGTTGGCTGGTTGCCCTGGAAGCTTTCCGCGGCAATAGCTTCGGTGAGTGTCAGCAGCGACGGCAACGGCTGGTACTCAACGGTCACAGCAGCTGCGCCCAGCCGCGCCGCTTCCAAGGACTCGGCGAGGACCCAGCACACCGCCTGGCCGTGGAACATGACCTCGCCGGGGAAGAGCGGTTCGTCGTGTTTGGTGCCGGAGTCGTTGATGCCCGGAACGTCCGACGCCGTCAGCACCTTAACCACGCCGGGAACCTTGAGCGCGGGCTGGGCCTGCAGCGCTACGACCCGCGCATGGGCGTGCGGTGCCTGGACCGGCCAGGCATGCAGGACATTCCGGGATCGGACCACCAGATCGTCAGTGTAGAGGGCAGTGCCCGTCACGTGGGCCGCTGCACTCTCGTGGGACACCGGGACCCCTACGACGGGGTTGACGGGGCGCTCGGCAAGGGATTTCATCACGCCACCTCCACGGGAGCATGTTCGGCATGGAACTTCAGCAGCGCCTGCCGCAGCATCGCCGAACGGTAGAGCGCACTGGCCCGCATATCGTCGATCGGTGTGCCCTCGCCCGCCATCACGGGACCTGCCGCGGCCGCCGTGTCCGCGGTCCACGGCCGGCCCACCAAGGCCTCTTCGGTTGCGGTGGCACGAATGGGTGTGGCGGCAACTCCGCCCAGGCCGATCCGGGCCGAAGCCACGGTGCCGTCCGTGACCTGCAGCGCGATCGCCGCAGACACGCTGGAGATGTCATCGAAGCGCCGCTTGGCGATCTTATAGAACGCCGCGTTTTCGGCCAGCGGCAGCGGAATCCGCACTGCGCTGAGCAGTTCGCCGGGCTTCCTGACACTCTGCCGGTACCCGGTGTAGTACTCCGAGAGCGGAACCTCGCGTTCGCCGCCGGTAGAGGCCAGGACCACCCGCGCGTCCAGGGCGAGGAGCACCGGAGCGGAGTCGCCGATGGGCGACCCCGTGGAGAGGTTCCCGCCGAAGGTGGCCGCGTTGCGGATCAGGCGCGAAGCGAACTGTGGAAACAGCTGGCCAAGAAGCGGCACCCTGCCGCGAAGGCCGCGTTCGGCCTCCGACAAGGTCAGGGCCGCACCGATCTCGACGTGTCCGGCGTCGAACTTTAACGTCCGTAACTCCTCGAGGCGGTCGATGGCGAGGACCAGCGGCGGCCGGGAATGCCGGAGGTTCACCTCGACACCAAGGTCCGTGGCGCCTGCGACCAGCCTGGCCTCCGGGTTCTCCTGAAGGAGCCGGAGGGCTTCGGCCAGCGTTCCCGGACGAAGGAACCCTGCGCCGTCGTCCGCTCGGGTGTGTTTGGCCGCCGGGGCCTGTCGGTTCTGCCTTTCGAGCAGTGGATCTGTTCCCGGCGGGGTTCCGAGTGCATAGGCGGCGTCCCGAATGGGCCGGTAGCCGGTGCACCGGCAGAGATTCCCGCTCAGGGCGTGCAGGTCAAAGCCGTTGGGCCCGCATTCATGGTCGGTGGCATGCTCTTCGCCTACGGCTTCGGTTCCTGTTTCCTGCTGCGAATGCGCCTGCGCACCCTCCCGTGCCGGGTTCCGGTCCGGCCGGTAGTACTCGGCCGCCATCGAGCAGATGAAGCCCGGAGTGCAGTATCCGCATTGCGACCCGCCCCGGTCCGCCATTTCCTGCTGCACAGGATGAAGGTCTTCCCGGGCAGCGCCCGGGACGGACACGGTGCCCAGGCCTTCCGCGGTGATGATTTCCTGGCCGTCGAAAGCGAGGGCGGCCGGCAGGCACGAATTCAGCGAAGTCCACCGGCTGTGATCGGGGCCGTCCGGCCGCGCCACCAGGACTGCACAGGCCCCGCATTCACCCTCGGCACAGCCTTCCTTGGCACCGGTCAGGCCTTCTGCACGCAGCCAGTCAAGAAGCGAGGTGTGCGGGCTGGCGCTGCTGCAGTCGCGGGGCTGCCCGTTGACGACTACCCTAATTCCGTCCATGCTCCATCCTTGCCGCGTGCACAACGGAAAGCCAGAGCTTCGCCGTCCCGCGTGTCCCGGGCCCTATAGTCGAGGGATGGAACAGCGGATTTTAGGCAAGACCGGACGTAACGTCTCCGTCGTGGGACTCGGCACCTGGCAGCTCGGCGCCGATTGGGGCAACGTTGACCAGGCGGAGGCCCAAGCCATTCTGGCAGCGTCCGTGGAATCCGGGGTCACCTTCTTTGACACAGCTGATGTCTATGGGGACGGCAGGAGCGAGCAGGCCATCGGGAAGTTCCTCGCGGACAATCTGGGCCTGGAGATCACCGTGGCCACCAAGATGGGCCGCCGCGTGGACCAGCAGCCGGAGAATTACACCCTGGCCAACTTCCGGCAGTGGGTGGACCGGTCGCGCCGGAACCTGGGCACCGACACCCTGGACCTGGTCCAGCTGCACTGCCCGCCCACGCCGGTTTATAGCAGCGCCGAAGTTTATGACGCGTTGGACACCTTGGTGTCCGAGGGTGCCATCCGCAACTACGGCGTCAGCGTGGAGCGCACGGATGAGGCGCTGGAAGCAATCCGCCACGGGGGGACCGCCTCCGTCCAGATCATCCTGAACGCGTTCCGGCTCAAGCCCCTGGATGAGGTTCTCCCCGCCGCGAAGGCCGCAAACGTTGGCCTCATCGCACGGGTGCCGCTCGCATCCGGGTTGCTCTCGGGCAAGTACACGAAGGAAACGACCTTCGCGGAGAACGACCACCGGAACTACAACCGCAACGGTGCTGCCTTCGACGTCGGGGAGACGTTCGCGGGGGTCGACTTCGAATTGGGCCTCAAAGCCGTGGCCGAGTTTGAACAGCTGATCCCTGCCGGCGCCACCTCCGCCCAGGCGGCCATCGCCTGGATAACTGCGCAGGACGGCGTCACAACGGTGATTCCCGGCGCCCGGAACGCAGACCAGGCGAGGGCGAACGCGGCAGCGGCTGCCGTGGATATTACGGAAGAGTTCGACGCCGGCGTCCGCTGGATCTACGACCACTACTTCCGCGAAGCCATCCACCCGCGCTGGTAGCGGGCAATAGGCAGCTCAGCTGCCGCGGTAGGTGGAATACGCGAACGGGCTGAGCAGAAGCGGCACGTGGTAGTGCTCCTCGGAACCCACGCTGAAGGTGAGCGTCACCTCGGGGTAGAACGCTTCGGTGCCGCTGGCGGCGAAGTACGTTCCGGTGTCGAAGGTCAGACGGTAGGTCCCCGACGGCAGGCGCGCCGGCCCCAGTTCTTTGACGCGTCCGTCCGAATCCGTCATGCCCTCGGCAATCCTGGTCCAGCCTGCGTCCTCAAGCCTGTGCAGGGATGCCGGGACGTCCTTTGCCGGCCGGCCGGAACCGGTGTCAAGGACGTGCGTGGTGACGTGGGAAGTGCTCATATGCTGATCAGTCCTTCGAGCCGGAGCACTGCGATTTCCCGCAGCTGCTGCCCAATGATGGATTGTTCCTGTTCTGCCGTGTGGGTGAGCCTGATGTTGAGGGCGGTGAGGATCTCCGCGCGGCTGCGGCCGGCGGCGCGGATCAGGAAGACCTGCCCGAATTTCTCCTCGTAGAGCCGGTTGCCCTCCGCCAACTCCTCGGCGACGGCTTCATCGGCCGCCCCCAGCGCCGCCTGCTCCGCCCTGGCCAGCCGCGCTCCCGCGCTGTCGCCCTGCGCCCGCTCACCGATCCGCGGGTGATGGGCGAGAGCCCCGTCGATTTCCGCGCGCGTGAACGGATTCGCGGCGGACCCGGCCGTTGCCAGAAGCTCGTCGGGACTGGAATACGGCCGTCCTGCGACCAGCTCGTCGATCCAGCGCGGGATGTCCAGGCAAGGGCGGAGGAAATCGGCAGCCTCCGCGCGGCCACTCGAATTGAACTGTTCAAGCTGCATGGCTTCAGCATATGTAACCGGCCGGCCACCGCGTCTGTTGCTGCCACGCCGGGCCGCCAAACGGAGCATTCCCGCAAGTCCACAGAATTCATAGGTAATAGCTCTCAATAGAACATGAATCAGTATTTTTGATTGCTCAATTTTTACCCTAAGGTTGCCGATGTCGCGGACGTGATGCCAGGCACAACCGACGCCTGTTGCAGTTGTCCGCCAACCTCAACTCCTCGGCTACCCAAGCCCGGATGGGCTCCCATGCCCAGAAACATGTGAAAGAGAGTCAACGTTGACTAAAGCTGCCTATAATGTCCAGGACGTTATCGACAACACGCCCATGGGGGTGAAGCGCTGGTCCGTCGTGGCGCTGTGCTTCGTGATCGCCTTGCTGGACGGGTTCGATACCCAATCCATCGCCTTCATTGGCCCGGCCATAGCCGACGACTTCGGCCTGCAGGCCACCGACATGACTTGGGTCATCACGGCCAGCACCATCGGCATGTGCGCCGGGGCCATGACGTTGGGAACCTTCGGCGACAGGATCGGCCGCAAGAAGACCATTCTGCTGGCCCTGGTCCTGTTCGGCGTTTTCTCCCTGGCCGGCGGCTTCGCACAGACGCTGGAGCAGATCATCGTCCTGCGCTTCCTGATCGGCCTGGGAATGGGCGGCGCAACACCGGCACTCCTTGCCCTGACGGCCGAATTCAGCCCGAAGGCCCGCCGCGGCACATTTATGACCCTGGTGCTGCTTGGCCTTCCGGGCGGTGCACTGCTTGGCGGCCTGGTGGCTGCGGCCTGGCTTCCGGTCATGGGCTGGCGCGGCATCTTCCTGGTGGGCGGCGTGCTTCCGCTGGCGCTGCTCCTGGTGTGCCTCAAGCTGCTCCCCGAATCCCCGGTGTTCCTCGCCACCAAGCGCACGCCTGCTGCGCAGGCTGAGGCACGCAAGATCATGGCAGCCGTCTCCGGAAAGCCGGTGGACCCGGACGTTGAGCTGGTCACCGAGGACAGGAAGGAAGAGAAGAGCTCCGTCTCCGCACTGTTCTCCGCGAAGTACCGGATGGTCACCATCGCCGTGTTTGCCACTTACCTGTTGAACTGGATCGCCTGGTACCTGCTGCTCCTCTGGATGCCCACGGCCCTGAAAACGCTGGGTCTGGCAGCTTCGCAGGCCGCCATGGGTACCGTGACCGTCAACGGCGCGTTCATCCTCTTTGCAATCCCGCTGTCCATCATCCTGCCGAAGGTCAACGCGCGGAAGCTGCTGCTGGTCATGTTCGGTGCCGGCATCCTTGTGGCGCTGGGCCTGGGGCTGGCCGGTTCCAACTTCGCCCTGGTGTTCATCCTGATCGGCTTGGCCGGCTTCGGCATCGGCGGCCAGCAGCTGGCCCTGAACTACCTGATCGCGAACGCTTACCCCACGCAGCTGCGCGCCACGGCCACCGGCTGGGGCATTGGGATCGGCCGGCTCGGCTCGATTGTGGGCTCGGCCCTCGGCGGGCTCATCCTCGCCGGGTTCGGCGCCTCCGGGTACTTCATGACACTGGCTGTGCCGCTGGTCCTCGCCGCCCTGGCCACTTTGCTGGTGCGCAACTCGGTTGCAGCGGCAGCGGGAGAGGCTGAAAGCGAACCGGCCGCAGCGCTGAATCGCGAACCGGCCCTTTAGGCGGGCGGAGACGCACAGGCAACCTACGAAGAAGACGAAAGAAGGACACAAGGCGATGCGCTTTACGGACAAAGTTGTGGTGGTGACCGGAGCCGCCCAAGGAATTGGCGCCGTCGTCGCCCATCAGGTTGCCGCCGAGGGCGGCACGGTGGTGTTGGCCGACCGGTCGCAGCTGGTGACGGAGGTGGCTGCGGGAATCGCTGCGGGCGGCGCCGCCTCCCGGCATCACCTCTGTGACCTCGAGACCTACGCCGGCGCATCGGAATTGATGGCCTATGCCGTGGCGGAGTTCGGGCGGATCGACATCCTGATCAACAACGTGGGCGGCACCATCTGGGCCAAGCCGTTCGAGCACTACGAGGCGGAAGAGATCGAGGCCGAGGTGCGTCGTTCGCTCTTCCCAACCCTGTGGTGCTGCCGGGCCGCGCTGCCGCACATGGTGGAGCGCGGGGCCGGCGTCATCGTCAACATCTCCTCCATCGCCACCCGCAGCCGTAACCGCGTGCCGCATGCCGCCTCCAAGGGCGGCGTCAATGCCCTGACGGCGTCGCTCGCGTTTGAAGCCGCGTCCAAGGGCATCCGCGTGGTGGCCACTGCGCCCGGCGGCACGGAAGCCCCGCCGCGCAAGGTGCCGCGCAACCCTCACGAGCAGTCCGCGCAGGAAGCCCTGTGGTACCAGGAGATTGTGGACCAGACCACGGAGAGTACCCTGTTCAAGCGCTACGGAACGCTGGCTGAGCAGGCCGCGCCCATCCTTTTTATGGCATCGGATGACGCCAGCTACATCACGGGCACCGTACTTCCGGTGGGCGGCGGCGACCAAGGCTAGTGCTCTTGCCTTGAGGGCGCAAAACAGAAGCGGACGACGCGGGAGGTACCGGCGTCGTCCGCTTCAGTTTTGCCTGAGGTGCTGGGGAACTTAGTCCTCGTATTTTGCGATGAAGCGGCCCACAACGCCGCCCGTGCGCAGCTTGTCGATTGCCTCCGGGATGTCCGCCTGGGTGATGAGGTTCATCGGCGGGTTCAGCTGGCCCGACTTCATGAGGGCGTAGAGGTTCTCGAGGTCCCGCGACGCCGGCCAGGCCGATCTCGTCAGCGAGCTTCTGGGTCTCCGGATTAACTTCAGCGCCGTAGACCTCCGCACCGGCGATGACGGCAACGCGGGCGCCGATGTGCCCGAGGCCGCCGAGGCCGATCACACCCACCTTCATGCCTGCCTTGGCTCCGCCCACGGCCATGACGGCGTGGTACGCGGTAAGGCCGGCGTCCGTCGCCATCGCGCCGAGTTCAAAAGTGACCTCGTCCGGCAGCTTGACCAGGTTGTCGTCCGTGGCGAGCAGCTTGGGGCCGAAGCCGCCGTCCCATTTGCCGTAGCCGAGGGCGTCGCCGTCGCTCATCACGGGGGAGAGGCCCACGCGGTCGCCGACCTTCCAGTGGTCCATGCCTTCGCCGACTTCGGTGATGACGCCGGCATTTTCGTGGCCCATGGTGCGGGGGAGTTCGGGGAACAGCGGCATCCAGCCGGCATCATCAAGGGCGGTGACGTCGGAGTGGCACACCCCGGCGGCCTTGACGCTGACGACGACCTGGCCGGGACCGGCCGTCGGCTCTGCTACCTCGTTGAGTTCCAGTGGTTTGTTGGTGCCGTTGAACTGTCATGCCTCCATGGGGCATTCTCCTTCGTCGATCCGTCATATTCATGCATTTGCATGCACTAAGCTTCACCATACTCCTCTCTCCGGGAGTCGGCATGCCAGTGTGATCCAACTATCCCCCCGACGCCCCGCGGGCCTCAAACAGAAGCGGGCGATCGCCGGAACCAAAGGAGGTTCCTGCGATCGCCCGCTTCTGTTTTGGTGCTGAGCCTTAGGCTGTGACGAGCTGGTGGTCGTCGCTGCGGACGCTCAGCGTGAAGGTGTTGGGGCCGCTGGCGTGGACGGCAATGCGGCATTTGGTGGTGTTCGCCTTGGCGGAGAGGTCCTGCGCTGCTGCGTCAAGAGTGTGCTCAATCGCGGACCGGTCCCAGATTTTGAGGGACACAGAGTGGTGGGATTCAAACGTCATTGTCATTACTTTCGCTCATGCAGTTGACGGCCAGGTCATCCTTGAAGCGGCCGCATCCTCGTCGGTGAGGATTGCTGATTCAGGTGTGCGGGGAGCATAGCCCCCTATTCATGGTTCATGGTGAGCCGCGAATTTGACAACCGAAAAGGCGAAAGTGTGATCGATTGCACGTTCGTTATGAGGTGCTCAGTAGAGGAAAATGTCGATCCACTCACGGTCGTGGGACAGGACCGCCTGCAAAAGATTGGCCTGCCAGTCCGGCGGGTGCCGCCGCAGCGGAGCGGCCTGGCTTCGCCGAGTGTGCACTTCGCGGCAGTGTTCCGCCCCGGGACCAGCGCCAAGTGCACTCTCGTGGAGAGGGTCAGGGGAGGAACCCGTTGACACTCCCGGAGCGCCCGGCGTATCGTACAACCAAATGGTTGTAGATCAGCTCAGTGATGCGGACGTTGACCGCCTGTTCCAGGCCCTCGCGGACGGAACCCGCCGTGACATCGTCCGGCGGGTGACCGTCGCGGAGTACTCCGTCTCCGGCCTTGCTGCGCTCTATGCCATGAGTTTCGCCGCCGTCCAGAAGCACGTGGCGGTGTTGGAGCGCGCATCCCTTGTCGCCAAGGAAAAGCGCGGAAGGGAGCAGATCGTGCGGGGCAATCACGAAGGGTTGCAGAAGGCCCGCCGGCTGCTTGATGAGTACGAGGCGATCTGGCGGCAGCGCGCCGGGCGGATCGCGGACATTCTGGCTGAAGGATAGGAAGGTACGGCAATGCCTGTTATCGGTACCACCAAGAATCTCGAGGCACTCAGTCTCACGCTCGTCGCGGAGTTCGACGCCGCCGTCGACCGCGTCTGGCAGGTCTGGGAAGACCCCCGGCAGCTCGAGCGCTGGTGGGGGCCGCCCAACTATCCGGCCACGTTTGACCGGTTCGACTTTCAGCCCGGAGGGAAGGCCGACTATTACATGACCACCCCTGAAGGCGAGAAGCCCCGCGGATGGTGGCGGTTCACCGCCATCGAGGCGCCGCGGAGGCTCGAGTTCGATGACGGCTTCGCTTACGAGTCCGGCGCGCCCGTGGACGCCATGGGAACCGCCCATGCAGCCGTGGACCTCGAAGACATCGGCGGCCGCACCCGGATGACCATCCTGTCCACCTTCGAATCCGAAGAGCAGATGGAGGAAATGGTCAAGATGGGCATGGAGGAAGGCCTCAAGGAGGCCGCAGGCCAGATCGACGCCGTCCTCGCGGCATCTGCCCGCGCGGTGTAGCGGCCGGCAGGGCCCGGCGAAGGGGCGGCCAAAGCGCGTTTTAGCGGCGGCGGGCCGGTGGTGCAAGAATCAACGTGAACCGCCGCCGTCGAGCCGAGGAGCGCCACATGTCTGAATTGCCGGATCATCTCAACGAATGGGCCGTGCTGTGGAGCCGTGTCCGCGGCGCCGGGCCCGCCGCCAACGGTTCCGCTGTTTTTGTCCCCGCGGAAGCCGATGATTCCGAGGCGCGGACGCAAGCCCAGGAGCGGGGACTCCCGCTCCTGGGCGATTACCTCTTCCTGACGGCCGCCACGGCCGAGATCGCCGCGGCCCACTCCCTTCCGGAAAATGCCCAGGTGGCTTCGGCTCCCATGGAGGACTACGACGTCGCCGAGATCTCCGTGTTCGACCATCCCGTGGGCGGCGGCCGCATCAGTGTCGGCGAGCAGGCCGCGGTCATCGGCAACCTCAGGTTCGAGACCGCGCAGGACCGGGACGCGTACCAGCCGGCCCTGCTGGCAACCCTCGCCGAGGAAGCCTTCCTTCACGGTGCCCGCACGCTGATCCTCATTGTGGACCCGGACGAGGCCGCCCGCTTCCTGGCCTCGGGCTGGACCGCGGCGGGGCGAGTGCTCAGTTTCGGGCAGGCCTGAAGCCGTGGAAGACGTGGATGTGCAGCCGTGGGTGAAGAACTACCAGCCGGGCGTGCCGGCAGAGATTGAGCTGCCGACAGAGTCCCTGACGGCCATGCTGGAACGCTCCGTGGCCGAAGCCGGCACTCGCCCGGCGCTGGAGTTCTTCGGCCGGCGCACCAGCTATGCGGAACTTGGGGAGCAGGTGGACCGTGCCGCCGAAGGCCTCCGGCTGCTGGGCGTCCGGGCCGGGGACCGTGTGGCCCTGATCCTGCCGAACTGTCCCCAGCACGTGGTTGCCTTCTATGCCGTACTCCGGCTGGGCGCGGTGGTGGTGGAGCACAACCCGCTGTACACCTCGCGGGAGCTCCGCCACCAGTTTGAGGACCACCAGGCGAGGGTGGTCATTACGTGGGACAAGGCGGCCGCTGCCATCCGGGAGTTTCCGGCCGACATCGAGATTGACCATGTTGTCTCGGTCAACCTCCTGGCGGCGTTCCCCGCCATCAAACGCCTGGCGCTGGGCCTGCCCGTAGGGAAGCTGCGTGACACCAGGGCGTCCCTGACGGCCCCGGCTCCGGGCACCATGCCGTGGAAGCACCTCCTGGACCACGGCCGGATTGACCCCGCCCACCCGGGGCCCGCGGTGGAGGATCTGGCGGTCATCCAATACACCTCCGGGACGACGGGCAGGCCCAAGGGCGCCATGCTCACCCACTTCAACCTCTACGCCAATGCCCTCCAGGGGGAGGCCTGGATGCAGGGCGCCGAATACGGCAAGGAGATCCTTTACGCCATCCTGCCGATGTTCCACGCGTTCGGCATGACCCTGTACCTGACGTTCGGCATCCGCAAGCAGGGGCTGCTGGTGCTCTTCCCCAAGTTCGACACTGACCTGGTGCTCGCCGCCATGAAGAAGTCGCCGGCCACCGTCTACTGCGCGGTGCCGCCGATCTACGAACGGACCGCGATGGCGGCGAGGGAAAAGGGGGTTTCGCTGCGCAGCTGCAAGTACTGCATCTCCGGGGCCATGAACCTGCCGGACCACGTGGTGGAACTTTGGGAGTCCGTGTCCGGGGGCCTGCTGGTGGAGGGCTACGGGATGACCGAATCCTCACCGGTAGCGATGGGCAACCCTTTCCACCCGAGCCGGCGGGCGGGGACCATCGGCGTCCCGTTCCCGTCCACCCTGATGAAGGTGGTGGAGCTCGATGACCCCGGCACTGAGGTGGCGCCCGGCCAGCAGGGTGAGCTGCTGATCAGGGGCCCGCAGGTTTTCAAAGGCTATTGGAACAACCCGGAGGAAACGGCCAAAACGCTGACTGCCGATGGCTGGCTGCGGACCGGAGACATTGTCACGGTCGATGCGGACGGTTTTGCCACCGTCGTGGACCGTGCGAAGGAGCTGATCATCACGGGCGGGTTCAACGTCTCGCCCAGTGAGGTGGAGTCCGTCCTGCGGCTCCATCCGGACGTGAAGGACGCGGCCGTGATCGGCAAACCGCTGGAACGCGGCGGCGAACTGGTCGCGGCGGCCGTTGAACTCGAACCGGGCACAGCACTGGATGAGGAAGCCCTGCGCGCCCACTGCCGGGAGCACCTGGCCGGGTACAAGGTGCCCCGCCGCATTGTGGAAATCCAGGACATGCCACGTTCCATGCTGGGCAAGATCCTCCGAAGGCAGGTCCGGGACCAGGTGCTTCCGCAGCTTTAGCAGCCCCTAACCACGTTGCCGGGCGCCCGGAGGGCAAGCCCCGGGCCCGTCTCGTGCTCCGGTGCCTCAGCTTCCGGAACAAAAAGGAAGGGCACGACGGCGGGAGGTCCCGCGCGTCGTGCCCTTCCTTTTGGGTTTGGCTACTTGGTGATGGCGAGCCCGGTATCCCAGTTGAAGTCCGCGAACGCCGGGTTGGCCTGCATGGTCATGACGACGAACTGGAAGCCCTCGAGTTCACGGGAGCGCTTGAGCGGGCCCACTACCAGGGGGCGCATGCCCGCGGCGCTGACGAAGCTGCTGACGGCCTGGGTGGCCTCGGCGTTGTCACCGGCGATGAAGACGTCCAGCGGCTTACCGCCGGACTCGCCCGCCACCAGGGTGCTGGCGAAGGTGGTGTTGAACGCCTTGACGACGTTGACCCCGGCCGGGGCCAGTGCCGCGATCTCCTCGGCAGCCGAGGAACCCGGCTCCACCACGAGGGAATCAAAGGTTTCGAAGTTCACGGGGTTGGTAATGTCCACCACCGTCTTGCCGGCGAGCTGGTCGCCGTAGGCGCTGACAACAGCCTTGGCCGCATCGAACGGGACGGCGAGGACCACGATGCTGCCCTGCGGGGCGCCGGCCGTGGTGCCGAAGCTGACGTCTGCGCCGAGTTCGTTGGCGAGAGCCTGCGCCTTGGCGGCGTCCTGGCCGAGGATTTCGACCTTCTTTCCTGCTGCGATGGCGCGGCTGGCGATGCCGCGGGCCATGTTGCCGTTGCCGATGATGGTGATGTCAGTCATGGTGTTCTTCTTTCCGAAAAGGCGGGCGAGGAAGTTTTGCATCAGATTCTGTTCTGCTTGAGGATTACTACTTGAAGCTACAACTAAATATAGATCTATAAAGTTGAACCGTCAAGCTTTTTCGGAAAATGCTTCCAGTCCGTTTGCCGCGTAGGCTGTGCGCGCCTCGGGGCCGTGCAGGAACGCACGCAACTCCTGGCCTCCCGCCGCCAGGGATGCGGCCCCCAGCGCTGTGGAGAAGTCGGTGTACTCCTGGATGTCCTCCGGAAGCGGGCCGACAATAGTGGCCTCGGGAACCAGGATCAGCTCGCTGAGTTGATGGATGGCAAGGTCCGCGCGGCCGTCCAGGAGCGCCGCTGCGGTGGGCCCGGAATCAACCACGGTGGCCCTGGCCTTCACCTCTCCGGCAATCCCCAGCCGTTCCAGCAGTCCGGCGAAGTAGATGCCGCTCGGGCCGCTGCGGGAATAGGCCACCGAGCGGGCGCTGGTCACGGCGCTGGCGAAGGCATCCACGGTGCTGATGTCCGGAACCGGCGCGTCCGGCGGAACGGCCACGCCCACCCCTGTCCGGGCGAGGGGGCGGAGCCCGGTCACGATGTGCGATGCAGCCAGGTCCGCGAGGGTGCCGGTGATCCCTGCCATCACATCCGGGCGGGCGCCGGCCTCGATCCTGGTCAGCAGCCTGAACGTGGGTTCATAGACTGCCTCCACCGGGTGGCCGCCCGCTGCGATGTATGCGGGAAGGATGGTTTGCTCCACTGCCTGTTTCAGCGCAAAGGCGCAGAACAGTGTGAGGGCGGGGGTGTCGGGGCCGGCAGCCGGGGTGTTCATCGGGGTCCTCATCTCGTCAGTGGTCTTCGAAGCATCGCACGCTTACACCCGGAGTTGCCCTTCGGTACCGCGTCCGGCCACTCATAAAGGCAATGGCGCACCTTCACCGCCTCCGGCTGGAAAAGTATGCTGGCTTTGTGATCCTGATGGGCAGGCTGGCGGGGTGGATGCCGGGCCCCCGTTCGGCGGTGAGTGGCGCCGTGGGGGTCGGCGCGGAGGGAGCGGCAGTCTTATGAGCGGCGGGACGGGATCCTTCCGGCGCCGGCTGGAGCGGGCCGCCGAGCTGCGGTCCTACCGCGGCGCCGGCATCAGCGCCGAAGAGGAGGCCGCCCTTGAAGCGGCCGAGGCGCGGGAACGGGAAAAGCGCAAGAAGGTGGACGATGCCCGCCGGGTGGAATACCTGATCCGGGATGCCATGGCGCAGGGCAAGTTCGACAACCTCAAGTATGCGGGAAAACCCATTCCGGGGCTGGGGGAGGCTTACGATCCTGACTGGTGGGTCAAGGGGCTGATCCAGCGTGAGAATCTCAGCGGACTCGGGCCCAAAGCCATCCTTCTGCGCACTGAGGACGCCGGGCTGGACGGCCGGCTCGATGCCCTGTTCACCGAAAAGCAGGTCCGCGACATGCTGGCTGACTTCAACGCCCGGGTGATCGACGCCCGCCGCCAACTCCAGGGCGGGCCTCCGGTCATCACGAAAACCCGGGACGTGGACACCGAGGTGGCCCGCTGGCACGAGCGCCGGGCATCCCGTGCCGCGGCGGCTGTGCCCGAACCGGAGCCTAAGCCGTCCTGGTGGCGGCGCCTCTGGCGCGGTACCACCTAGCTCAGTTCTACCTAGCGCAGTTTACCTAGCGCAGCACTACCTGAGTGGGCGCTACGGTTTGGTCATGGATGCCGGCGGCGGCGGGAACGGGTTTGCCGGATACAGCGGCGTTACCTGCACCATGTAATTGGCCCATTGCGGCCCGGCGATCATCCAGCCGTCCAGCCGGGGGTAGAAGGTTCCATTGATGGTCACGTTCTGGCCCGAACGCTTCTGGCCCTCCAGCGCATCCCCGAAGAACGACGCGGTGGCCAGGCCCGAGGTGTAGCCCACCACCCAGGTGGAGCCATTGTTGTTGGAGGTGCCGGTCTTGGCCGCCGTGGGCCGCTTGTCATGGACCTTCGGGTTGATCCAGACGCCGGAGCCCTTGGTCAGCACATCCTGCAGTACCGCGTTGACCCCGCGTGCCACGTCGGGTTTGACGGCATCGCGGCATTCGCTGGGTTGCGCCGGGAGCTTGCCGCCGGCAGCATCAGTGACGTCCACCAGCGCCACGGGGGCGCAGTATTTGCCGTCATTGGCGAAGGTGGCAAAGGCGTTCGCCAGATGGAGCGGCGCCACGCCGGTGGCACCGAGCAGGTTGCCCAGCTGGTGCATGTTGATCTGGGCACCGTCCAGCCCGCTGTGAAGGCCCACGGCGTCCACCATCTTCTGGATACCGCAGAAGTCCAGCTGGGCGGCCGCGGCGAACGTTGCAGTGTTAATGGAGTTGTACAGCCCATAGTTGACCGGCATGGGGCGGTAGAAGCCGTCCTCCGCGTTCTGCAGGTCGTCCGCGGCGCCCAGCTGCGGGTTGTTCTGCGCCGTGCTGTAGGCCCCCAGAACTTTTCCGCAGCTGGACCGCCACGGGAAACCCAGCGGATACACCCGCCGGGACGCGTCCACCACGGCAGTCATGGACTTCCCTTCGTTGAGCCATTCAGCAAAGGTAAACGGCTTCATTGTTGACCCTGGCTGGAAGCCGCCGGCGCCGTTAAGGTCATTGCCTTGAGGGTCCTTGGCGTCAACGTTGAAATTCAGCTGGGTGTCGAACTTTCCGTCCGCGGGCAGGAATACCGTGTTCTGTGCCATGGCCAGGATCTTCCCGGTGCCAGGTTGAACCGTCACCAGGGCTGCCCCCCAATGGTCCGGGTTGGGCCCCGCCGTGCCATCCACCTGCGCCTGTGCGGCGGCCTGCAGCCTGCTGTCCAGGGTGGTGGTGATGGTGAGCCCCCCGCGGTAGAGCCTTCGCTGCCGCTCGAGCAGGCTCGACCCGTAGGCGGGGTTATTGAGGATCAGGTGCGAGATGTAATCGCAGAAATAGGGTGCCATGGCCGCATTGGCGCACCCCTGCCGCTCCGGCGTGATCTTCAGCTCTATGGGGGCGGCCGCAGCTTCATCGTGCTGGGCCTGGGTGATTTTGCGGTGTTTGAGCATCTCGTCGAGCACCTGGTTGCGGCGGGCCTTCGAGTTCTCCGGGTTAACTGCGGGGTTGTAGAACGTGGGGCTATTGACCAGCCCGGCGAGCAAGGCCGCCTGCGGAAGCGTCAGATCCTTGGCGGTGGTGCTGAAGAAATAGCGGGAAGCTGCTTCCACGCCGTAGGCGTCGCTGTTGAAGAAGACGATGTTCAGGTAGCCCTCCAGGATCTGGTCCTTGGTGAACTTCTTCTCCAGTGCGACGGCCAGCTTCATCTCCCGCAGTTTGTCGCCCATGTCCTTCTGGCCGCTGAGGATGACCTCGTTGCCCTTGTCCTGGGACAGCCGCGCTTCGTTGATGACATTGGTGACGTACTGCTGGGTGATGGTGGACGCCCCTTGCTTGCCCCCGGACGTCACATTGGAAAGGAAGGCCCGGAGGATGCCTTGGGGGTCAATGCCGGCGTGCTCGTAAAAGCGGCTGTCCTCGATGGCCACGATGCCGTCCCTGATGAACGGTGACATGTTGGCCAGCGGGACACGGACCCGGTTTTCGGCGTAGAACGTGGCGATCGTCTGACCATCGGACGTGAGCACCCTGGTGGTTTGCGACGGCGGCTGGACCGTGAGTTCCTCGGGGAGGCTGTCAAAGAATCCGATGGAGGTGCTGACCCCCAGGCCTGCGGCGGCGACGGCCGGGGCCACCAGGCTGGCGGCAAGGACGCCGCACAATGCGCTCGCAGTAAAGAAACCGAGGATCCTTCCCAGGGTCCCCGCCAGGCGGTGCCCGTGCTTCCTTTTCTTCGCCATTCTTCAGCCCTCAAGCTTGCGACGTGTGATCAGGATACGCCGCTGAACCTGCCGCATCCAGATGCCTGCTGAACTGTTGGCTGCGCGGAAAATTCTTCGCCGGGGACCCCCGCCGACTCTTGCCGTTCCCATTATTACCGATATATCGTTAACTATCGGTGATAGGTTCACCGGTGCGAAAACCGACCACAAGAAAATCACATCAGCGAAGGGACGATGCCACCATGAAAGGCATTCACGATGACAAGTGTTTGGAACCCCCCTTCGGGCGGGGAAAGTTCGGGCGCGGAAGAAGCCGGCGCGGGCCGCACGGGCACCGCGGCGCAGGCTTTGGCCCGGGATTTGGGCCGCGCGGCGGATTCGGGCCGGGATTCGGCCCGGGGTTCGGGCCCGGCGGAGGCTTTGGCCCCGGGTTCGGACCAGGTTTCCGGCGGGCCGGAAGGGGCGACGTCCGCTGGGCGATCCTGTCACTTCTGGCTGAAGCCCCCTCCAATGGCTACGGCCTGATCAAGACCATCGCCGAAAAAACCTCGGGTGCGTGGCGGCCCAGCCCGGGATCCGTCTATCCCACGCTCCAGCAGCTGGTGGATGAGGAACTGATCACGCCCCTCAGCGAGGGCCGGCGGACCGACTTTACGCTCACGGATACCGGGAAGGCCTACGTGGCCGAGCACGCCGAGGAGCTGGAGAACGCCTGGAACACCGAGGCTGAAGGATCAGGGCCGGCGTTCCACCAGAGTGTGGGAAAGCTGATGGGCGTCATCCATCAGTTCCGGAGCGCCGCCACCGAAGAGCAGCGCACCGCCGCAATCGAGAAGCTCGACGAAACCCGCCGCGCTCTCTACCGGATCCTGGCCGATTAGCCAGGATCCGGCGTCGGGCGCTGTTTACAGGCCCTTGCGCGCGGTGTACGGCAGGACCAGCCGGGAGGGGTGGGCGGCGTCGCGGTAGATCTTGTGGGTGACGGGCCGCCCCACCGGAAGGTGGAAAGCGTCCGGCGGCAGCAGGGCGTTGTGCTCGTCGGCAAGTGGTTCGTCGTTGGACAGCTCCACCACCAGGCGGTGGCCCGGCCTGAAGGTGTTCGCGAACGGGTAGAGCCGCAGCACGTACTCCTCGATCGTCCCCGGCTCCACCGGCACTGAGCGTGTGTGCGGGTGGTACGGGTTGCCCGCGGTGGTGCGCTCGTCGAGCTCGCGGTGTGAAGCCTTCAGGTAGCCGCTGGTGATCAGCTGCCGCTTGCCGTTGGGGGCGTAGTCCCACAGGCGCATGATGAAGTTCGTGTCCGGCTGGTCGATTTCCGCGAAGATGTGCGCCGCGCCGGTGCCGATCAGCTCCGTGTCCGTCTCGAACGTATCGGTGCTCCAGGAGAGCATCTCCACCTTGTCCGTCACCGTCAGTGGGGCCTGATAGAAGCCGTCCGGGGCAGCGTATTCGGCACCCATCGGCTCGGACTCCGGCGACAGCTTGCCCCTCGGGCGCAGATACAGGGGCTTGTATTCCACTTCCTTGGGCGGCCACTGGTCAGCGGTGACCACCTCGCGGGAGCCTTCCACGAAGACACTTACGGGCGGCTCGTCCATCACCCCGTTGTTGATGCCCTTGATCCAGTAGTCGTACCACCGGAACATCTTGTCGTGCTCCTCGATGAAGGGCCGCGACTGCATGGGCGGGTAGGGGCCGATGTCGAGTTTCTTGGGCCCCTTGAGCGCGTTGTACAGCTCGATGGTGCCGTCCAGGGTCCAGCCGCGGCCCTGGTCGAGCTGCAGGTAGACGGGGATGTCGATGTTCGGGGCCAGAGTGATCGGGTTGCGCTCCTCGTACCAGTCGCCGTCGAGCTCGTTCATCACGATGTCGAACCAGGCCTCGTGGTTCTTCGGGTAGTGCAGGACGTGGACCAGGTTGGGCCATGCTGCGACGTCCGGATCCTGCAGGCGCTCGGCCACGAGCTTCTTCAGTTCATCCGGGGAGTACTTTTCGATCATGCGGGACTTGACGCTGTCCGTGAACGCCCAGCCTGAGTCGCCGCCGCGGCCTTCGCGCGCGGCCCGGGGCATGAACCACATGACGCCGCCGTGGTACGTGGTTTCGTAGAAGTCGTAGTGGCCGCCGGAGACGAAGATCGCCTTCAGGTGCGGCGGGCGTTCGGCCGCGGCCAGTACCTGCATGGAGCCGAAGTAGGAGATGCCCACCATGCCGACGTTGCCGTCGCACCAGGGCTGCGCGGCGACCCACTCGATGAAGTCATACGCGTCCTGGCCAAGGGAAACCCCGCCGGCGTTGTAGTTGCCGATGTGCTCGCCTTCGGACGCGCCGGAGCCGCGCAGATCGCCGATGACGTGGACGTAGTCCTCCTTGACGATCCGGGCGATGTCGCCGGCCTCGATGCAGCCGTCCCACATGGGGCTGGGCCGGCGCTGCGGCGGGGTGGTCAGCGCGAGGGCCTGAAGTTCCTTGCCGTAGGGGCTCAGCGCCACCAGCGCGGGACGCGGCTTGTCATCGGTGCCCTGGTAGGCGTCGGCGGCGAGTTCGATGCCGTCGCGCATTGGGACCCGGAGGTCCTTGCGGACGGCGATCTGATTGCCGCCGGCATTCACGAGCTGGAAGTCATCCACGAGTGCTTATCTCCTCATCATCGGTCAATCGGTCGAACGTGCTGCGGTAGCCGTGCAGCGTGGTGAAGAACGGGGACGGCTCCAAAGTGGGGTCCCCCTGGTAGCCGAGGTCTTCGGCCACGCGGGCGAACGGTGAATACGGCGAGTCCGAATCCTGCAGTCCTTCCTCTAGGCAGGTGCAGGCCGCTTCCTTGACGCGGGCCTCAATCTCCAGGCTGCCTTGGAGCGCTTCCCGGGCCTGATCGGCGTCGAGCTCCACACCGTAGGGTGTGCCGTCCGCGGTCCGGTACGGATGCCCCAGGTAGAGGTGCCGTGGACGGATTTCCCCGGCAAGGTACTGCAGGCTCGAACGGTATCCGGCCGGGTCCACAAACCCGGGGAAACCGTTGGCCGCGCCGTGGACCTGGACGGCGTCACCGACGAACACGTCGTTCTGGCCCTCAATCACATAGGCCACCGAGCCCGGGGTGTGGCCCGGAATCGAATGAACCGAGACGGAGACGTCCCCGCCGAGGGAGATGGTTTCGCCCCCGCGCACCAGCAGGGTGGGCTCCATCTCCCCGGAAATCACCGCGTGGGTGGCCGCCGTCAGCTTTGCCTCGCCATCCGGGTCATTCAGGTACTGCGCCCGCCCGGACAGATATTCGTCCACATGGGCCCGGCGCGAACGGAGCATCGGCGCGTCGGCCTCGTGGATGACCACCTGCGCCCGGCGACCGGTGAGCTCCCACAGCGCGTAAGCGCCGCCGATGTGGTCGATATGGCCGTGGGTCAGGAAGATCCAGCGGACGTCCTCGATCCGGCGGCCGATCGCCTCCAGCGCCGGCACCATGCCTTCGGCCGGCGAGGACGCAATTCCCGTGTCCACGATGGCAGGCTCCGGCGCGTCGATGAAGAAGCTGTAGAGTCCGAACCGGCCCCAGGGGGATACCAGGGGATGGACGGCCACTGATTCCGTCACTGCCCGGCCCTGGTGTTCAGAAAGCCCGCTGCCTCATGGAACGGACGGTAGAACTCCGGGATCCAGGAGAAATTCTGGACGAAGCCGTGGTTTGCCCCGGCGTACCGGCTGACGGTGGCGTCCACGCCGGCCTCCCGCAGGCGCCGGGCGTAGAGCTCGCCTTCGTCCCGCAGCGGATCGTGCTCGGCCGTAATGATGAGGGCCGGCGGCAGGCCGCCGAGATCCCCGCGTTTGATCGGGGAGACCAGGGGATCGGCAGGATCCGCGCCGCTGTTGAGGTAGAACGCGTTGAACGGCTTCAGACCCGCAGTTTCGAGGCCAAACCCGACGGCGTTCTCCCGCAGCGAGGGATACCGGTCTTCAGCGAAGTCCAGGTCCACGGACGGGTAGAACAGGATCTGGTGCGTGACGCCGTCGAACCCGTCTTCGTGGGCCTTGGCGGCGACGGCGGCCACAAAGTTCCCGCCCGAGCTGTCACCCGCGATGGCCAGGTTCCTGCCATCCCAGCCCAGGGCCTGGCCTTGCTCGGCGGCCCACCGGACCACCGCATAGCAATCCTCGAGCCCCGCCGGGAAAGCGGCCTCGGGCGCCAGCCGGTAGCCCACCGAGATGACTTTGTAGCCGGTTTCCTTCGCCAGGGCCCGGGCGACGTGGTCGTGGGTGTCCAGGCTGCCCAGGAAGAACGCGCCGCCGTGGAAGTACACCAGGACCCCATACGCGCCCGCCTCGGCGGGCGTGTAAATGCGGACCGGCACCTCGCCGGCCTTGGTGACTGCCGTGACGTCTTCGACGGCGTGAAGCGGCAGCCGGTCCGCCGGCGCGGCTACGTGTGCGGCCTCGGCCGCCCGCATGGCCGCGGGGTCAAGCGGCGATCCGTCGGGAGCCGGGATGGCGGCAAGGACTTTGGCGATTTCGGGATGGATGGTCATAACGTTCAGGCCTTCGCCTCTACTGGTTCGTTTGCGGCCGCGGGCTGCTGGGACGTGGGCTTCTGGCCCGGGAAGACGTCGTTGACTTCCTCCTCGCTCCAGCCCTGGCGGGAAATGCGCTGCAGCTCGTCCGTGACGGGTTTGCGGGTCGCCTGGAACAGGGCCAGGGCCTCCTTGACCGAGCCGGCCTGGGCCAGGGCGTCGGCCAGGGCTCCGGCGTCCTCAATGGCGGAGTTCGCACCCTGGCCCTGGTGGTGCAGCATGGAATGCGCCGCGTCACCCATGAGGACCACGGAGTCGGTGTGCCAGGTGTCCACCGGGTCGATGTCGTAGACCGCGCGGATGTTGACGGTGTCCATGTCCAGGCCGCGCGTGATGGCCACGATCCGCTCGTCGAAGCCTTCCACCGTCTTGAGGAGGTCTTCCTTGGTGATGGCGGGCGCCCAGGTGCCGTCCGGGTTCAGGGCGGTGATGTCGAAGGACATCTGGTTGCGGTGGCGCAGCGGCAGGAGGTAGACCTTCGTGCCCTTGCCGATGTACATGCGCAGGTTGTCATCCGTCACCATGCCGTGGGCGTCGTCGGCGGAAATCACCACCCGGTAGGCGTGCTCGCCGGAGAACACCGGGCCCTTGTCGCTGAAGAGCTGCTCGCGCACCGAGGACTTGATGCCGTCGGCCCCGACCACCAGGTCCGCCTCGGCCGTCTCGCCGTTGGCAAAGGTCAGGACGGAGCGGCCGCCCTTGTCTTCGATGGTCTCCAACCTGTGGCCGAGCTTGACCATGCCCTCGGGGAGGACGCTGAGGAGCGCTTCGATGAAGTCGCGGCGGTGGATGAGGTACGTGTTTTTCTCCTCGCCGAACTCCGGCCAGGTGTCCTTCATGATCGGCTCGCCGGTGGCGGTGAGGATCTCGAAGTAGTCGCTGGCCGAACTCACGTTGGCGATCGCGTCGAAGATGCCCCACTGGCGGAACCGGGCCATGGTGGCGGGGCGCAGGCCGATGCCGGCGCCCACCTCACCCATTTGGGGAGCCTGCTCATAGACCGTGACGTCTGCACCGAG
Organism: Pseudarthrobacter naphthalenicus; assembly: GCF_029076445.1. Classification (GTDB taxonomy): domain Bacteria; phylum Actinomycetota; class Actinomycetes; order Actinomycetales; family Micrococcaceae; genus Arthrobacter; species Arthrobacter naphthalenicus. The sequence continues at coordinate 26,949 of NZ_JARESG010000018.1, read as the reverse complement.
CAGGCTCAGGGCCTTGGCCGCTGCGGCGCCGCCGTAGCCGGCGCCGACGATGGCGATCTTGAGGTTCTTGATGTCTTCAGCCTTCATGGGGGAGTCTCTTTCTTGAGCCAGGCTGCGCCTGGGGAGGTTTTGGTGGTTTTGTCCGGGGTCAGGCGTGGAGTGACAGGAAATCGGCCGGGTTGTCCTCGAGCAGGAGTTTGAGCGTGGCGTCGTCGATGCCGGCCGCGCGCATGTCCGGGATCATGTCCTCGAAGATGTAATTGATGGTGTGTCCCTTGACGCCCGGCCAGCCCAGCGGGCTGCAGTTGGCGTCGGCTGAGACCAGGAGCTTGTCCGCGTACCCCTTGTTGACGAGGTTGACGAAGTGCTCCATGCGTTCGGCGCGTTTACGGCCCCAAAACGGGGGATCCGGAAGTTCGAGGTCGTAGCCGAAGGTGTCGAACCCGATCCGGCCGCCCTGCTCGTAGATCCAGTCGTGCGGGGTGATGGGAGCGTTCAGGCCGTCGTCGGCGTGGCCGAAGAGGACACGGTCGAGGGGTAGCCCCTCCTCGTTGAAGATGGTCACCGCCGGTTCGGGGTCGATGGCCAGGTGGGTGAGGATCGGGGCTCCGGTGACGACGGCGGCGCGGGCCGCGGCGCGGTAGATGCGCTTGTCGAGGTCGGTCATCCGTCCGCCCCGGCTGACGCCCACCTTGATGACGCCGGCCTTGGCGCCGGTGTCGCCGATGCCCACGGTGATCTCGTGAATGAAGACCTTCGTGAGGTAGTCCACGGTGGCGCGGGAGAAATGCGGGAGGGCGGTGTCGCCGCCGACGAAGCCGGTGCTGGCCACGATGTGCACGCCCGTTTTCCGGGACAGGGACCTGTAGTAGTCCACGTCGCGGCCGTTGCAGATCCCGGTGGCATCCACGAAGGTGCCGCCGCCGTATTCGCGGAACTTCCGCAGCTTCGGCACGGTTTCCTCGTAGGCCTGTTCCGGTGTCTTCCACCACTTGGTGTCCAGCTCGGACCCGGGCATGCCGTAGCCGATGTGTTCGTGGACCGCCACGATTTCCAGTTCTTCGGCCGGGATGGTTCCCAGCACGGTGTTGACCTTGGTCATTCGTTCACCTCAGGGGTTTGAAAGCTTGTTGGGGGCTTGGGCGGGCCGGTGCTTAGCGCACGGTCAGCAGGTTGCGGGGGTTGTCCTCGAGGATGCGCCGGGCATCGTCTTCACTCAGGCCGCGGGACTTGAGGAACGGTACAAACGTCGTCAGCACGTGGCTGTAGGGCAGGTTGTAGTCCGGCAGGCCCTTGGCCACGCCGATCGAGTTGCCGGACAGGATGATCCTGTCCGCATGCCCGGCCTTGACCAGCTCGAGCACCAGGTCGGCGCGCTCCTGGTCCGTGACGTAGTCCGCATGGTCGTTGAGTCCCACATGGTCGATGCCCACGAACGCTCCGCGGGCCGCCACCTCGCCGGCGGAGCCCTTGGCGTCCCGGCGGTCGAGATCCCCCACGAGTATCCGGTCGGCCGCAATCTGTTCGTCCAGGACGATGTCCAGGTCGTGCAGGACGTCCGCGCCGAAACGGATGGAGACCGGCACACCGGTGTCCTTAGCGGCGCGGGCCGAGCCGCGGAACAGGCTTTCCTCGGTCGGGGTCATGCCGGCGCGGTCGGCGATGGTGGCCACGATGCCGGCAGCGGCCCGGCGCTCCACCCGGGGAACCACCATTCCCTCGGTGACCTCCTTGCCAAAGAGATCTGCGAACTTCTCCGCCGGCCACGGGGTGGGCGGGTTGGTCTGCGGGGTCAGGAAGTAGCCGCCGAGTTCCTCCTCCGGGCCGAGGCCCGTCGAGGCGACGATGTGGACACCGGTGGAGCGGGACAGTGCCTCGTAGAGCTTGAGGTCCCGGCCGTGGAACATGCCGGTGCTGTCCACGATCGTCCTGCCGCCGTGGGCGCGGAACTCCTTCAGCTTGGCGGCCAAGGCGTCGAAGATCTCCGCCCGGTCCATGGAGATATCCGGGGCGTACTGGGCGCCCGGGAGAACTGACAACAGGGCCTCATGGACCGCGACGACGCCCAGCTCAGAAGCGGGGACGGGACCCAGAACCGTATTGACAGTGGGCCCGGCTGGCCGATTGGATGCCTGGCCGTTAGCGGCGGGTGCGGTGTGACTCACTTGGCTTCTCCCTTGAAGATGTGGGGCTGAATGCAGGGGCGCCGCGGAGTTCGGTCCGTGCCGCGACTCCGTTGCAATGTAGCCAGCATCACACAATTCTTTACACAGTGTCAAGGAATTGAACATGACGTCTTAATCGAAGAGGTCATGACTTAATCATGAAGTAGACACTCTTGACATTGTGTAAAGATTGCGATCAGACTGTGGGGAGCGCCACACCTATCCGGAAACAAGGGAGTTTCGTTGATGAACCAGAGCATTCCAGGGACGAGCCGCGGCTCGGTCCGGGCCACCTTCATAGCGGCCTACAGTGCCGTCACCCTCGCGCAGATCACCAACGCCCTGCCGGGCGCCCTGAGCGGTACCTTCGCAGTGGAATTTCACACCTCAGGGGCGGGCCTGACCTGGATTGCGGGCATGTTCCTGATGGGCATTGTGGTGTTTGAGCTCAGCTGGGGACTCCTGGGCGACATGTTCGGACGCAAGAAGCTGCTCTACGTCGGCGCCGTGGTCAGCGTTATCGGCTCTGTGCTGGCCGCACTGGCGCCGACCACCGAAATGATGATCGTTGCCCAAGCTGTCGGCGGCATCGGGGCGGGCATCCTCTTCCCCATCTCGCTGTCCATGATCGCGGCGATCACCCCGGACCACCGGGCCAGGGCAAAGGTCATCGCCACCTGGGCAGGGTTTCTGTCCCTCGGCGCGGTGATTTCACCAGTGCTCGCCGGCTTCACGGCGCAGGTCTTCACCGTGCCGGGCGCTGCTCCGGGTGCGCCCAATGAGTTCAGCGGCTGGCGGGCGGCCTACCTGGTTGCCGCCGGCATTGCCGTGCTGGTGCTCCTCGTCGCCCTCCGGGCGAAGGACTCTGCAGCCGCAGAAGGGCGCAAGCTGGACCTGCCCGGCCAGTTCACGCTCGCACTTGGCCTCATCGCCGTTCTTTACGCCACGGTGACAGCGGTGGATGCCGGCTTCGGCAGCGCCCAGGTGATCGCAAGCTACCTCGCCGGTGTGGTTCTCCTGGCCGCCTTCGTCGTCATCGAATCACGCACGGCGGAGCCGCTCATCCACCTGTCCCTGTTCAAGAACAGCGCCTACTCGATCACCGGCATTGTGGCGGTCACGGGCATGTTCGCGTTCCTCGCCATTTGCTTCAGCACCAGCGTCGCCGTCAGCGGACTCGCCCTGGCCGAAACCTGGAAGATCGGCGTGCTCTTCGTCTTCATCCAGGGTCCCGCCTTCGCCTTTATCCCGGTGGTGGGATGGCTCATCCACCATGTGGCCCCGCGCTGGGTCCTCACCGCTGGATTCGCCCTCATGGCCGTCGCCGGTTTCTGGCTCTCGACATTCGCCCTCGGCACCCCCGAGGCCTTCGGCGGCACCCCGTGGACCGCGTTCATTCCGCCGCTTCTGGTGCTTGGCATCGGGTTCGCCCTGACGGTCGGGTCCGTCACCGCCGTAGCCATCAACACGGTCCCGCCCCGGCAAATCGGCATGGCCTCGGCAACAACCAACCTGCTGCGCGACCTCGGCTTCGCCCTCGGCCCCGTAGTCGGCTCAGCGATCGCCTTCGGCATTGGAGCCACCGCCTTTGCCGGACCCCTTGCCGGGATCCTCAGCGGTGCAGGCTTGCCGGCGGAAGCCGTCAGCGGGCTGTCAAACGTGCCGCCCCTGGGTTTCCTCTCCGGCTGGGACGGCGTCATCGCGCAGTTCGCCGGCCAGGCAACGGCCGGCGGCGCGCCGGCTCAGGCGGTCGACGGCATGGTCCAGGCACTCGCCTCGGCCCAGCCCCGGATCCAGGGCGTGGCGGGGACCTCCCTCGGCCAAGGCTTCCAAGCTGTGTACTTCGCAGCCGGCATCGCTGCCGCACTCTCTGCCGTCCTTACCCTCTTCATTTCCGCACGGTCCTCGGCGCCGTCAGCCGATGACATCGCCGTAACCACCGCAGCACACGCCGAGGCCGCCGTCGTCGACTGACGGAAGCCGGCATCGACCACCACCCACCTGCCACCATGATCCGCAAGGAGAACACCATGACTGCACCGATCGAATCAGACATCGACATTTGGGCTGACGATATCCTCGTCGATCCCTACCCCACCTACGCCGAGCTCCGCGAGCAGGCTGCGGTGGTCCACCTGCCCAAGAATGACCTCTACGTCCTGACCCGCTATGACGTCATCCGCGACGCCCTCGCCGATCCGGAAGCCTTCTCGTCCACCAGCATCGGCTTCAACCCCATGGTGAACGAGGCGCTGCAGGGCACCTCGCTGGCCTCCGATCCGCCCGTGCACACACAGCTCCGTGCCACGCTCTCGCAGAACCTCACCCCGCGGGCACTCCGCGGCCTGAAGGTGGTCATCGACGACAAGGCGGACAGGCTCGTCGCGGGGCTCGCCGGCAGCGGGAGCTTCGAGGCCATCGACGCCCTGGCCCGGGCGTTCCCGATCGAAATCGTTGCCGACCTCATCGGTTTCCAGGGACATGTCAAGGACAACATGCTTCGTTGGGGCCAGGCCGCCATGCAGGTCATCGGCCCGCTGAACCAGCGCACCCAGGAGAGCTTCCCCATCGCCGGCGAGCTCTATGGCTGGTGCTCGTCGGTTACTGCCGAAGACCTCGCCCCCGGCTCCATCGGCCGCGGGATCTTCGACGCCGAGGGCAGGGGTGAGATTCCCGCCGGCACCGCAGGCCACATCATCCATCAGTACCTCGGCGCCGGCGTGGACACCACCATCGCCGCCATCGGCAACATCATTGCGCTGTTTGGCCGCCACCCGGAGCAGTTTGAGCTGGTCCGGGGGAACCCGGAGCTCGTCCCCGCGGCCTTCGCCGAGGTGCTCCGTTACTGGGCACCGGTCCATATCTGGGGCCGCAAGGCAACCCGCGACGTCGAGATTGACGGCGTGACCATCCCCGCTGGCGCGCAGGTGGGCATCCTCTTCGGCGCCGGGAACCGGGACCCGCGGCACTACGAAAATCCGGACACCTTCGACATCGCGCGCAACCCGGTGGACCACCTGAGTTTCGGCTACGGGCCGCACGGCTGCGCCGGCCAGGGCCTGGCCAGGCTTGAAGCGCACGCCATCATTGAAGCCCTGGCACGACGGGTTCAGTCATTGACCATCGGGGAAGCGGTTCGGGAGCCGAGCAACATCACCCGGAGCATCGAGAAGCTCGAGGTAGTAAAGGTAGTGGCAGCATGAGGATCGAACTGGACCGGCCGCGCTGCGAGGGCCACGGCCTCTGCGAGGAAGCCGCGCCCAAGCTCATGCACCTGGATGACGACGGCGAACTGGTCATCGATGTGCCGGAGGTTGACGGAGTGGAGCTGGAGGCCGCGAAGGCCGCCGTCAGGATCTGCCCGGTGGCCGCACTGCGTTTGGCCGCGGCATGAGCATGCGCCGGATCGTGGTGGTGGGCAACGGGATCGCCGGACTCACGGCGTGCGACGCGCTGCGCACCGCCGGCTTCGACGGTGAGCTGACCGTTGTGGGCGCGGAGCGGCACCAGCCCTACAGCCGGCCTGCCCTGTCGAAAGCCCTGCTTCACGGGGACGAGGACCTGCAGGCCCACGAACTGCCCCAGCCCACCCACGAAGCCACCGAGATGCTCGGCGTCAGCGCCATCGGCCTGGACGCCGACGCCCGGCTGGTGCGCCTGGAAGGGGGCGGTGAGCTGCCGTATGACGGCCTGGTCATCGCCTCCGGATCCCGGGCGAAGCGCCTGGGCTCCGCCCGCGCCGGGTCCGGGCCGCATGCCCGGGAGCTCACGCTGCGCACCATCGAAGATGCGGTCCTGCTGAAGGAACGCGTCGCCTCGCAGCCGTCCGTCATCATCATCGGCGGCGGCCCGCTGGGCATGGAGGTCGCCTCCGGGTGCCTCCACGCGGGCTGCGAGGTCACCCTCGTCTCGAACGCGATGCCGCTGTCACCTCAGTTGGGCGGGCACCTCGCCGGGATCTTCACCTCCGCCGCCATCCAACGGGGACTGCGGGTGATGGAAGGAGGCGCGGCCCGCATCGCGGATTCCGACGGCGGCCCGCGGGTTGTCCTTGCCGATGGCACCACGCTGACGGCTGACCTCGTGGTCACCGCCATCGGCGACGAGCCGAATACCGGGTGGCTTGCCGGCTCCGGTCTCCTGGCCGGGGGCTCAGTGCGGGTGGATTCACGCGGGCGGCTTCGGCCGGATATTGTGGCCGCCGGGGACGTGGCGTTCTTTCCCACCACCCGGGGTGTTCAGCGCATCCCGCTGTGGACCAGCGCCATCGACCAGGCCAAGGCCGCCGCCGTCGGCCTGCTCCAAGGCGACGCCGCACCCGAATTCAGCTTCCAGCCGTACTTCTGGACGGAGGGCTTCGGCCTGTCGCTGAAGGCGGTGGGCTTCACCCCGGTGGCCGGGAGTCCCGATTTCTGTGAACCCGGCGACGGTGCGGACTCCATGCTGCTGCGCTGGGACAACGGGGACGGCTCCGGCACAGCCGCGGCGATCAACTATCGGATCCCCATCCCGAAGCTGCGCCGGCTGGCCAACACGGGCCCGGAAACGCTGCGGCGGACCGTGCCGGCGGGGGTCTGATGTGTCCGGCTGCCGCACCCCACCGATAGGATGGACGCATGTCGTCGCTGCGAGAAGCCCAGAAACAGCTGACCCGGGACGTCATCGTCGAACGGGCGCTAGAGCTGTTCACCGAGAAGGGCTACGCCGCCACCACCATCGATGAGGTTGCCGCGGCCGCCGGAACCACGCGCGCCACCTTCTACGCTTACTACCCCTCCCGCAGTGACCTGATGCGTGACTTCATGGCGCGTGTCAACGCTTTCCTGGACCGATCGGATGCCCCTGAACAGGGCACCACCGCCCCGGAGCTGGTGGACGTGGTGCGGGAAGGCGAACTGTCCGGGGTACTGGCGTGGCTGGAGTCACGCGCGGCTCTGTGGCCGGTTTTCCGTCCGTACCTTGACGTGCTGGACGAAGCGGCGGCTGTGGACCGTGAAGTCCGCACCATGCTCGAGGAATGGCACGAAGAGGTCATCTCGGACCTCGTCCGGGGCATGCAGCTGGCCGGCCGCTTCCCGGAAGAAACCCGCCACATCCGGGGAACCCTCGCCTTCACCGCCCTTGATTACGTGGCGACCCTCTGGACGCGGCGCAAGTTCGAACCCAACCGGGAACATGCGCTCGAGATCCTGGCGGAGAACTGGTACCACCTGCTGTGCGATGAAGGCTGACGCCTAGGCGAAGGTATCTTCCCGGGCCTGAACGGGCCGTGCGGAAGGTTCGACGCCGGCACGCACCGCTGCGTCGGACGCCGCGGGCACCCGGTGGCCCAGCGGGTTGAAGTGGCCCGCGAGGATCTCACCCAGCGAGTAGGCAGTCTCGGCGTGCTGGGACAGGTCCACGCCCACCGTCTCGGCCTCGTGGCTGACACGGAAGCCGACGAACCGGTTGATGCCCCGGCCAATGATCAGGGTGACAACGCCGGACAGCAGCACGGTGACCACCACGGCCGCGGCCTGCGCCACCAGCTGCTGGAAGCCGCCGCCGTAGAAGAGGCCGCCGCCCTCACCGTCCACCGGGAGGGCGATGAAGCCCAGGGCCAGGGTTCCGATCAGCCCTGCGCCCAGGTGGACACCCACCACGTCCAGGGAATCATCCAGGCCGAAACGGTACTTGAGGTCCACGAACACGCAGCAGGCCGCCCCGGCTACCAGGCCCAGGCCGATTGCGGCCACCGGGCTGATGTTGGCACAGGAGGGCGTGATGGCCACCAGCCCGGCGACCACACCGGAGGCTGCGCCCAGTGAGGTGGGGTGGCCGTGGCGGACCTTTTCCACCACCAGCCAGCTGAGCATGGCCGCGGCCGGGGCAGCCAGGGTGTTCACCCAGATCAGGCCGGCCTGCTCCGCCGTGGTGGCGGCGCCGCCGTTGAAGCCGAACCAGCCGAACCAGAGGATGGCTGCGCCGAGCATGATGAAGGGGACGTTGTGCGGGCGGTGGCTGGGGTCCTTCGCAAAACCGTGGCGCTGCCCCACCACCAGGGCCAGGACGAGGGCGGCCGTGCCCGAACTGATTTCCACGACGGCGCCGCCGGCGAAGTCGATCACCTGGCCGAAGACCGCGGTCATGGCACCGCCGGCGCTCATGAGCCCGCCGCCCCAGATCATGTAGGCGAGCGGGCAGTAAACCAGGGTGACCCAGACCGGCACGAACAGCGCCCAGGCGCTGAACTTGGCCCGGTCCGCGATGGCTCCGCTGATCAGGGCCACGGTGATGATCGCGAACGTGGCACTGAAACCGGCCTTGATCAGATCGGGGGAGCCCATGAGGTTCTGCAGGCCGAAGTTGGCGAACGGGTTTCCGAAGATGCCCAGGAAGCCTTCGCCCGTGGTCATGGAATAGCCCCACAGGACCCACACAACACCCACGATGCCCGCGGAGATGAAGCTCATCATGATCATGTTGAGGGCCGCCTTGGCCCGGGTCATGCCGCCGTAGAAGAGGCCCAGCCCCGGGGTCATGAACAGCACCATGGCCGCCGCGATCATCAGCCAGACGTGTTGCGCAGTGATTGCCACGGCGTCCCTTCCCATCGATCCACATCACCGGGCCTTCTGCCCGGGCAATGCCCCTGATCAATGGTGATGGTGCCGTGTTTCGTTCTGTGCCGCTGCACGTTGCGTGCTTGTTACGTAACGGGCGGTTGCGTGAAGACCGCGTGACCGGCATGTTTCGGGCACGTTACATGGCTGCCCGCCGGAGCGGAAAAGCCCTGTGACGGCCCCGGGGCAGGAGTCCATATTTCCTCAACGTCACCGGCAGCTCACATCCGGCGGCTCACAACCGGCAGTTCGCAACCGTCCGGCTACTGCTTGTAGCCCTCCACCTCGCGGACTGAGCGGGTGGACGCCTCGTTCGGATTCTCGCCGGACTCCAGCTTGGCCCGGCGCTGCCGCAGCAGGTCCCAGCACTGGTCCAGGCTCTCTTCCAGATGTTTCAGCCTCGACGCATCCGGTGCCTTGCCGGCTCCGGAGGCTTCGCGGAGCTCATGCTCCTCGGCCACCAGCGCCTCAATGCGGCCCAAGATGTCCTGATCACTCATGGCTTCTCCTTTGTTCCATGGCAGGTTCCCTCAGGCTAACCAGTGCTGCCCGAACTCACCAGCGATCCGTTCCGGAGCCAACCACCGGTACCATCATTTCCATGCCCACCGCGCTTGAAATGGCAGGTCCCATCCTGGAGATCCTGACCTGGCTGTGCCTGCCTGCCGGGCTTGCCCTGCTCTTCTACTCCGGCATCCTGCGCCGTTTTGTGCACCCGTGGTCGGTGGCCGAAGCCGTGGTCTACGCGGACGAGAGCGGAACGGGGTTCCGCTGGTTCGACCGCAAATTCCAGGTGCACCACGCGCCGATGTCGCCGTACGACATCAGGGATCTGGCCGTCGGTGACACCCTGCCGATCTACTACCACCCCAAGCGCCCCACCCAGTGGCAGACCGCCACGCCCGAGGACGTGGGGAGGACCGCCGTCGTGCTTGGCCGGGTCCTGACCGGAATCGGCGCCGCGGCGTTCATCGTTGGGTTCTTCCTGCCGATGTTCTGACCCCGTCAGGGAAGAGGGGCCAGGCTATGGCCATATGCGGAGCCATGGCCTAACGTGTTGCCCATGGCTGCTGGACCCAACGCGGGGTTAGACGGACCCGCCTCTGATGCAATGCTGAAGCTGGGCCGTTTCTTCACGAAGTGGGACCAGACCGAGGACGGCCGGGCGGTGTTCCGGGAGGGCGGCCGCCAGGGTGACATCTTCTACCGCGACCGGTGGAGCCACGACAAGGTGGTCCGCTCCACGCACGGGGTGAACTGCACCGGCTCCTGCTCCTGGAAGGTGTACGTCAAGGACGGCATCATCACGTGGGAATCCCAGCAGACCGATTACCCCTCGGTGGGACCCGATAGTCCTGAATACGAACCTAGAGGCTGCCCCCGTGGGGCAGCCTTTTCGTGGTACACGTACTCACCCACGCGGGTCCGGTTTCCATATGCCCGCGGAGTGCTGGTGGAGATGTACCGGGAGGCCAAGGCCCGGCTCGGTGACCCGGTGCTCGCCTTCGCGGAGATCGCGGCGGACCCGGAAAAGCGCCGGCGCTACCAGCAGGCCCGCGGCAAGGGCGGCCTGGTCCGGGTCTCGTGGCAGGAGGCGATCGAGATCGCCGCCGCCGCCCATGTGAACACGATCAAGACTTACGGCCCGGACCGCTGCGCCGGTTTTTCGCCGATCCCGGCCATGTCCATGGTTTCGCACGCGGTGGGAACGCGCTTCATCCAGCTGATCGGCGGGGTGATGACATCCTTCTACGACTGGTACGCCGACCTGCCCGTAGCCAGCCCGCAGGTCTTCGGCGACCAGACCGACGTCCCGGAGTCCGGGGACTGGTGGGACGCCCGCTACCTGATGATGTGGGGCTCCAACGTTCCCGTGACCCGGACACCTGACGCGCACTGGATGGCGGAGGTCCGGTACCGCGGCACCAAGGTGGTCACGGTCAGCCCGGACTACGCGGACAACGCCAAGTTCGCCGACGAATGGCTCCCCGCCCAGGCCGGCACCGACGCCGCGCTCGCCATGGCCATGGGCCACGTCATGCTCAAGGAATTCTTTGTGGACCGCGAGGTCCCGTTCTTCACGGACTATGTAAAGCAGTACACGGACCTGCCGTTCCTGGTCCGGCTGGTCAGGAACGACGACGGCGCGCTGACGGCGTCGAAATTCCTCACCGCCGCAGACCTCCCGGCGGAGTCCGGGGCTGAGGATGCGGCGTTCCGCACCGTGCTGTTCGACAAAAAAACGGGGCGCCCCGCTGTTCCGAACGGCTCCATGGGGTTCCGGTATTCCGGCACCGGCGAGGGCAAATGGAACCTAGACCTCGAGGGGATCGAGCCGGCCCTGTCCCTGCGTGAAGTGTCCGGGGAAAGCGCCGAGATCCTGCTGCCCTGCTTCGAGCAGGCGGACGGCACGGGCGGCGTGCTCCGCCGCGGGGTCCCGGTCACCGAGGTGGAAGGCCAGCTGGTGACCACCGTGTTCGACCTGATGCTGGCCCAGTACGGGGTGGGCCGGGAAGGGCTGCCGGGGGAGTGGGCCGCCGGCTACGACGATTCCTCGACGCCCTACACCCCGGCGTGGCAGGAGGAGATCACCTCCGTTCCGGCGCAGGCCTGCATCCGGGTGGCGCGTGAATTCGCCCGGAACGCCGAGGAATCCAAGGGCCGCTCCATGATCATCATGGGCGCCGGGATCTGCCAGTGGTTCCACGGCGACACGACCTACCGGGCCGTGCTGGCGCTGGTCATGCTGACCGGCTGCATGGGCCGCAACGGCGGGGGCTGGGCGCACTACGTGGGGCAGGAGAAGACCCGGCCGGTCACCGGCTGGCTGTCGCTGGCCAACGCCCTGGACTGGGCCCGGCCGCCGCGCACCATGATCGGCACCGGGTACTGGTACATGCACACGGACCAGTGGCGCCAGGACGGCTACTCCGCGGACGCCCTGAAATCCCCGCTGTCCACCGGCGCCTTGGACGGCCTGCACACGGCGGACGCGATGGCGCAGTCCGCGAGGCTGGGCTGGATGCCGTTTTATCCCCAGTTCGACCGCAACCCGCTGGACCTCGCGGACGAGGCGGAGGCCGCCGTCGCCGTCGGCGCCGCGGCGGACACCCCCAGTTATATTGCGGATGCCCTCAAGAACCGCACCCTGAACCCTGCCATCGAGGACGTGGACGCGCCGGAGAACTGGCCCCGGACCCTGGTGCTGTGGCGCTCCAACCTGTTCGGCTCCTCGGCCAAAGGTAACGAGTACTTCCTGCGGAACCTGCTGGGCACCCACAACAACGTCCTGGGCAAGGACCACGCCGAGGGCCTCAAGCCCAAGGACGTGAAATGGCATGAGCAGGCGCCGGAGGGCAAGCTGGACCTGCTGGTCTCCGCCGATTTCCGGATGACCTCCACCACGCTGCTGTCCGACGTCGTGTTCCCCGCGGCCACCTGGTACGAGAAACACGATCTCTCCTCCACGGACATGCACCCGTTTGTGCACGCGTTCAGCCCGGCCATCGATCCGCCGTGGGAAACCAAGACGGACTTCGACACCTTCCACCTGCTGGCGCGCGAGTTCTCCCGGCAGGCGAAGACCCACCTGGGCGTCCGCCGGGACCTGGTCAGTGTGCCGCTGCAGCACGACACCCCGGGCCAGCTCGCCCAGCCCGGCGGGATCGTGCGGGACTGGCGGCAGACGGACATCCCCGCCGTGCCGGGGCAGAACATGCCCGTCTTCTCCGTGGTGGAGCGGGACTACACGGCCATCGCGGACAAACTCGCCGCCGTCGGACCGCTGGCGGACAAACTCGGCTTCACGGTCAAGAACGTCACGTACAAACTCGCCGGACCCCTGGACCGGCTCAGCCGCTCCAACGGGGTGATGCTCGGCGGTGCCGCGGACGGCCGGCCGGCCATCGACACGGACGCGAAAATGGCCGAAGCCATCCTGGCCTTCTCCGGCACCACCAACGGCGCGCTGTCCGTGCAGGGCTTCAAGGACCTGGAAGTCCGCACGGGCCGCAAACTCGTGGACCTGTCCGAAGGCTCCGAGGAAAAGTTCATCACCTTCGCCCAGACCCAGGCCGGCCCGGTCCCGGTGATCACCTCGCCGGAATGGTCCGGTTCGGAGACCGGCGGCCGCCGGTATGCCCCGTTCACCATCAACATCGAACGGCTCAAGCCGTTCCACACCCTGACCGGACGGATGCATTTCTTCCTGGACCACGACTGGATGACGGACATCGGCGAGGGGCTGCCGATCTATCGGCCGCCGCTGGACATGCACCGGCTCTTCGGTGAGCCCAAGCTCGGCGGCAACGGGGAACTGGAGGTGGTGGTCCGGTACCTGACGCCGCACTCCAAATGGTCCATCCACTCCGAATACCAGGACAACCTGCTGATGCTCTCGCTGTCCCGCGGCGGGCCGACGGTGTGGATGAGCCCCGCCGACGCCGAGTCCATCAAGGTCCGGGACAACGACTGGGTGGAGTGCCTGAACATCAACGGCGTCCTCGTGGCCAGGGCGATCGTCAGCCACCGGATGCCGGCCGGGGTGGTGTACGTCCACCACGCGCAGGAGCGCACCATCGACGTCCCCAAGTCCGAGGCCACCGGCCGGCGCGGCGGCATCCACAACTCCGTCACCAGGCTCCTGGTCAAACCCTCGCACCTGATCGGCGGCTACGCCCAGCTGGCCTACGCGTTCAACTACCTTGGCCCCACCGGGAACCAGCGCGACATGGTTGCCACCGTCCGTCGTCGTTCCCAGGAGGTGCAGTACTGATGCGTGTTATGGCTCAAATGGGCATGGTCATGAACCTGGACAAATGTATCGGCTGCCACACGTGTTCGGTGACCTGCAAACAGGCCTGGACCAACCGTGCCGGCACCGAATATGTCTGGTTCAACAACGTGGAGACCCGGCCCGGACAGGGGTATCCCCGCCGGTACGAGGACCAGGAGAAGTGGCAGGGCGGCTGGGAGCTGAACAAGCGCGGCAAGCTGGTCCTCAAGGGCGGCGGCCGCGTGAAGAAGCTGTTCGGGATCTTCGCCAGCCCGGTCCAGCCTGAGCTCAAGGATTACTACGAGCCGTGGACGTACGACTACAAGACGCTGATCGATTCACCCCTGGGCGATGACTTTCCGGTGGCACGGCCCAAGTCGCTGATCACGGGGGAGGACACCAAGATCACCTGGTCCGCGAACTGGGACGATGACCTGGGCGGTTCCACCGAGCACGGCCATTTGGACCCGATCGTGGAAAAAGTCCGCCGTGAGTCCGAGGACAAGATCAAGTTCGCATACGAGCAGACGTTTATGTTCTACCTGCCGCGGATCTGCGAGCACTGCCTGAACCCGTCCTGCATGGCTTCCTGCCCTTCCGGCGCCATCTACAAGCGGGTGGAGGACGGCATAGTCCTGGTGGACCAGGACAAGTGCCGCGGCTGGCGGCAGTGCGTCACTGGCTGCCCCTACAAGAAGATCTACTTCAACCACAAGACCGGCAAGGCGGAGAAGTGCACCTTCTGCTACCCGCGCGTGGAGGTGGGACTGCCCACGGTCTGCTCCGAGACGTGCGTGGGCCGGCTGCGGTACCTGGGGCTGTTCTTGTACGACGCCGACGCCGTCACCGCCGCCGCGTCCGTCACGGACCCGCAGGAACTCTACGACGCCCAGATGGACGTGCTGCTGGACCCGAACGACCCCGAAGTCCAGGCCGAAGCCCGCGCCCAGAACATCCCCGAGGACTGGATCGACGCCGCCCGGCGCTCGCCGGTGTACGCCCTGGCCAAGGTCTACAAGGTGGCCCTGCCGCTGCACCCCGAGTACCGGACCATGCCGATGGTCTGGTACGTCCCGCCGCTCTCCCCGGTGGTGGACCTGCTGCGGGACCAGGGGCACGACGGCGAGGACCACGGCAACCTGTTCGGCGCCATCGACGCCCTCCGGATCCCGGTGGAATACCTCGCGGAGCTCTTCACCGCGGGGGACACAGGCCGGGTCACGGACGTGTTGCGGAAACTGGCCGCCATGCGCTCCTTCATGCGCGGCATCAGCCTGGGCAATAATCCTGACGATTCCATTCCGGAGTCGGTGGGGATGGACAGCCAGACCATGTACGAGATGTACCGGCTGATGGCCATCGCCAAATACGACGAACGCTATGTGATTCCCAAGGCCCATGTGGAGCAGGCGCACGACCTGGAGGAGATGGGCTGCTCCCTGGATTTCGACGGCGGCCCCGGCATGCAGGACTCCTCCCCGTTCGGCGAAGCCAGCGGAAGGCCCGTCCCGGTGGCGGTGGAAACCTTCAACGCCCTCCGGGACCGGCAGACCACGGACGAGATGGGATCCGGCTCCGGCCTCAGCGGCCGGGTCAACCTGTTGAACTGGGACGGACGCGGGGCGCCGCCCGGGCTGTTCCCGGGACGGTCGCGCCCCGAGCCAGGTTCTTCTGCAGACAGCGTGCCGGCGGAGGAGCTGCCGTGAGCCGGCGCGTTCAGGTGGTGTATCTGGCCGCTGCCTGGTGCCTGTCCTACCCGGACGAGGACCTGCTGGCAAAAGTTCCGCTGATCCGCGCCGCGCTGGCCGAATTTCCCGGCGCCGGCCAGGACTTCGACGGCGTCCTGAACCTGCTCGAAGCCTCGGAGCCGATGGACATCCAGGCCCATTACGTCCGTGAGTTCGATCTGGGCCGGCGGCACGCGCTGCATCTGAGCTATTGGACGGACGGGGACACCAGGCGCCGGGGCGAAGTCCTGGGCAACTTCAAAAAGGCCTACCGGCAAAGCGACATTCTGGTGGACACCCAGGGTGAACTGCCGGACTTCCTGCCCATGGTTCTCGAATATGCCGCCCGGGTTGACCTGGCAGCGGGCCGCGACCTGCTGATCCGTTACCGGGCCAGCCTCGAGATGCTCCGCTTCGGCCTGCTGCGCGACGAGTTGCCGCACGCGCGCATCCTGCAGGCCATCTGCGCCACGCTGCCCGGCAAGTCGCCGGCCGACGAGCAGGCCGTGATGCGGATGGCCGGCTACGGGCCACCCACCGAGGCCGTAGGGCTGGACCCGTATGATCCCCGCCTGCTGCCAGTGAAGGGGGCCTGACGATGCTGAATCTCGAAACGGCGCCGGGAGCCGCCGTCGAAATCACCGCATGGGACATTGTCCTCTGGGGTGTCCTGCCCTACGTCATGGTGGTGGTCCTGGTGGGCGGCAGCATCTGGCGGTACAAGTACGACCAGTTCGGCTGGACCACCCGGTCCTCCCAGCTGTACGAGTCCCGGCTGCTGCGGATCGCCTCCCCGCTGTTCCACTTCGGCCTGCTCGCCGTGATCGCCGGCCACTTTTTCGGCCTGGTCATCCCGATGGCGTGGACCCAGGCCGTGGGTATGAGCCAGGAGTTCTACCACTTCAACGCGCTGCTGGTGGGAGGCATCGCCGGGGTGGGAACCCTGGGCGGAATCCTGCTGCTGATTTACCGCCGCCGCACCACGGGGCCGGTTTTTATGGCCACCACCAAAAACGACAAGAGCATGTATGTGGTGCTGACCGCGGCCATCCTCTTCGGCCTGTGGACTACGCTGGCCAGCGTCTTTGAGGGCGAACACGGGCACAACTACCGCGAAACCGTGGCGCCGTGGTTCCGCTCCCTGTTCATCTTCCAGCCGGACATTGCGGCCATGGCGTCAGCGCCGTTCTCCTTCCACCTGCACACGCTGGTGGGCATGGCGCTGTTTGTGATCTGGCCTTTCACCCGGCTGGTCCATGCCTTTACGGCGCCGCTGCATTACCTGTTCCGGCCCTACATCGTCTACCGCTCACGCGACCGTGACCGCGGACCCGGGCAGCCCAAGCGCAAGGAAACCGCCGGAGCTTCCGCCGCCCGCACCACCGGTACGCCAGCCCGCCGCGGCTGGTCCGCCGTCGGAACCCGCGACCGGGACACCCGGAACCGCTAAACGAAACCCAGCACCCAAAGTAGAGGAAAGAGGAATGCCGTGGCCGGATCCGCCGCTCCAGCCCGGCCGGCACCAGCCGGCCGGACGCTCAATCTTGTGCTCGCAACCTCCGCCTCGGTGGTGGGTTTCTGGGCGTGGAACTCGGTGGCAACCCTGGGTTCGTTCTACACCCAGAACCTCCACCTCAACCCGGCGGCCACCGGGGTGCTGGTGGCGATGCCGGTCTTCGTCGGCTCGCTCGGCAGGATCGTTGTCGGCACCCTGACGGACAAATACGGCGGCCGGGCGATGTTCACCTTTGTGCTGCTCGCCTCCATCCTGCCGATCCTCCTGGTCTCAGTCGGCGGGCTTCTCAGCTCATTTGCGCTGGTGCTCGGGGCCGGCCTGGTGCTCGGGGTTGCCGGCACGGTGTTCGCCGTGGGTATCCCCTTCGTCAGCGCCTGGTACGAACCGTCCCGGCGGGGCTTTGCCACCGGCGTCTTTGGTGCCGGCATGGGCGGCACGGCACTGGCGGCGTTCCTGAACCCGCGGCTGGTAGCCGGCATCGGGTATTTCCCCACGCATCTGCTGATCGCCGGGATCCTGGCGGCAATGGCAGCCCTGGTGTGGTTCCTGATGAAGGAATCGCCGGGCTGGACCCGCAACAACGCCCCCGTGCTGCCCAAGCTCCTGGACGCCGCCAAAACACCGGTCACATGGAAGATGTGCTTCCTCTACGCGGTAGTCTTCGGCGGCTTCGTTTCCTTCGCCACCTACCTGCCCACCTACCTGCGGGACGTCTACAGTTTCGATCCCAGCGGCGCCGGCGCCCGAACCGCCGGATTCGCGCTCGCTGCCGTGCTGGCAAGGCCGATCGGCGGCGTCCTCGCCGACAAGTTCGGCTCCAAGCCGGTGGTGCTCGCGTCCCTGGCAGGGGTGGCGGTGCTCGGCTGGGTGGTAAACCTCCAGCCCGACGGCGAAGTCCCCGCCGGCCTGACCTTTGTGGCCATGGCGGCCGCGCTGGGGTTGGGGACCGGAGGCGTGTTCGCGTGGGTGGGCGTACTCGCTCCGCCCGGCAAGGTGGGCAGCATCAGCGGAGTGGTCAGCGCCGCAGGCGGCCTGGGCGGCTACTTCCCGCCGCTGGTGATGGGCGCAACGTACGACGCCGCCACCCGCAGCTACTCCATCGGGCTGCTCCTGCTGGTTGCCACCGCCCTGGTGGCCCTTGCTTTCACCGTCCTGGCGGTGCGCGGTCCCTCGAAAACCGTCCAGGCGGTCAAGGCCTGACAAAGAGCCCGCCGTTTAGCCGGCCAGCACCACGGCGATCCCGAGGGCGCCCAGCGCAACCCCCGCAAAGGCGGTCCAGAGCACCGCGGGGGCATCGGCGTCGGCCCTTTCGTGCACAATGCCATGGGAGCTCGCCAGGTACCGCCGCCGCTGGGTCAGATAAATAGCCAGGGCCGCGCCCGAGGAGACGGCGAAGAGCAGCAGGATGGGAAAACCGTGGTGGGGGAGCCACCGCAGGAAGATGGCGCTCACGGTTGCCAGCGCCATCATGGTGCGGCCCCAGGCCAGGGTGGTTCGTTCGGGTTGGAGCCCCGGGTCTCCGTGCGGGCTGACCGGCTGCGGTGCGGTGGACACTGTTCAGCGCACCAGAACGGAGACCACAACCACCGCGGCGGCGAGTGCGCCGGCAGCGGCCATGAGCGGCACCACCAGCGGCAGCGGAAGCGGGGTCTTGTTGCGCATGCTCCGTTCCACCCGGACCCAGCGCACGGCCGCGCCCGCGCTCAACAGCATGCCCAACAGGAGGAGCAGTACCGCCAGCATCTTCCGGACGGGTTCGCTGAAAAGGTCGGAGGTGAATGCTTCAATCGCGATTCCGCCCGCCAGCAGCGCAAGGGAGGTGCGGATCCAGGCGAGGAAAGTCCGCTCGTTGGCCAGCGTGAACCGGGGATCGGGTTCGGTGCCGCCGGGCAGGAGCCGTTCAGCTAATCTTCCGCGCGGAGGCAGGGGCGGGGTCGACGGCGGTACGGGGCCGCTGGGCGGTGGCTGGTTGCTGGACACGGGGACAGTTTAGCCGCCGGGAACCGTATGGCTGCCGGGAAGCGTTTAGCAGCCGGGAACCGTTTAGCCGCCGGGAACCGGGGCGCCAGGGGGCGGCTCAGCCGGCGTTCCGGGGCGCAAACATGATGACGGCGACGCCCACAAGGCAGATTACGGAACCGGCCACGTCCCACCGGTCAGGCCGGAAGCCGTCAAAAATCACGCCCCAGGCCAGCGAGCCGGCAACGAAGACGCCGCCGTAGGCCGCCAGGATTCTGCCAAAATGGGCATCCGGCTGCAGGGTGGCCACAAAGCCGTAGACGCCCAGGGCAATAACGCCGAGCCCGGCCCACCACCAGTCCTTGCCTTCACGGACGGCCTGCCAGACCAGCCAGGCGCCACCGATTTCGGCCACGGCGGCCAGCACAAACAGCACACCCGTTTTGGCTACCGACACCGTTTCAGCAGGAATGTTCACAGATTCATCATGCCAGCAGGTCATGCAGCCCCTGGCGGGGACGTGAAGCCACAGGCGGCGCATCGGATGCCCTCCTCCGGCCACTGGGGCCCAGGATGCCGGGATCGGAGCACGGCCGATTGCTGGGTCCCTCGGGCGGCGGGCAGAACGTCGAAAACGGCCGGACCCGGCTGGGTGATCTGCCGCGGACGTAATACCCTAAGAGCAACCGGGGCATCGCTTATTCCGGTCCTGCCGCGCTGCACGAAAGGTTCGCTATGTCCGAGAAGCTTCATCTGACGCCGGAAGACGATTTCCCTGAGGATCTTTCCGCCCTTCCCAACCAGGACCTCCAGGTTCTGGACAGCCAGGTGCAGCGCCAGCTCGACTACGAATACGTGGCCGAGGGCGAACCCAATCCGGAGACCGAGTTCAGGCGCGATGACCTTAACGAGGAATTCGAGGAGCGGGACCACCGCTGATCCGGGAACCATCCACAGGCTGCAGCCGTTAGGCTTATAGCGGGCTTGGGGGAACTAACTGCCCTCTATTACAGCATGGCTGCGCAACGGTCAGGAGAGAGAAACATGGCTCGCGCCGCTCAAGGTACAACTGCATGATCCGGCTACGTCAGCTGGCCCAGGCGGCATCCGTCCTGACCACGCCTTTGTCGCCGGAAGATGTCCTGTCACTGTTTAACCCGGTCTTCTCCGCGCGCCAGCTGCGCGGCGTGGTGACCCGGGTGGTCCAGGAAACCGCGCAGTCAGCCACCATCTTCTTCCGCCCCGGCCGCGGCTGGCATTCGCACCTCGCCGGCCAATGGGCCCGGATCGGGGTTGAACTCGACGGCGTTCGCCACTGGCGTTCCTATTCGCTCAGTGCCCCCGCGGGCAAAGATCCCGCCATTACCGTCACTGATGTCGGCGCCGTTTCCGGCACCCTGGTCCGCACCACCAAACCCGGCGATGTCCTGTTCCTCGCCCCGCCGCAGGGCGATTTCATCCTCCCGGAGCATCCCCGCCCGCTGCTGATGGTCACCGCGGGAAGCGGCATCACTCCGGTGATGTCCATGATCCGCACGCTGGTCCCGCGCCGCCCGGATGCCGACGTCGTGCTTGTCCATTCGGCCCGCACCCCCGGCGACAGCCTCTTCCACGAGGAGCTTGCCGAACTCGCCGATCAGTTCCCCAACTTCCGCCTGGCCCACTGGTACACGGGTGAGCAGGGCCGAATGGACCTGACCACCACGGCGGAACTGGACCGGATCTGCCCGGACTGGAAGGAACGTGCCGCCTACGCGTGCGGCCCGGACAGCTTCCTGGATGACGCCGAGGCCCTGTGGAAACAGGCCGCGCTCACCACTGCCGCCCCGGGTTCGGACGTCGCAGTAGCCGGTGACCCCGGCAACCTGATGATCGAACGCTTCAACACCACCTTCGCCGGGGGTGTGGGGCACGACGGCGGCCTCGTCACGTTTGAGGCCTCTGACCGGGAAGTTGATGCCGACGGCGACACCCCGCTGCTCGATGTCGGCGAGGATGCCGGGGTGCTGATGCCCAGCGGATGCCGGATGGGAATCTGCCACAGCTGCCTTACTCCGCTTCTGGCCGGGCAGGTCCGTGACCTCCGCACCAACGAGATCCACGGCGAGCCCGGCCAACTGATCCAAACGTGTGTCTCGGCAGCCGCCGGACCCGTCAACCTCGAACTCTGAGGAGCCTCACCGCATGTCAGTAGTTTCAGAAAGCAAGACAGTTTCCGAAGGCAAGACCGCCCCGGCCGGAGCGTCAAGGACGCGCCCCGGGGCGTTGGCCGAGTCCGGCAGCCCTTCCGTCCGCCCGCCCACCGCCGCGCACCTGTCTGACGAACAGGTCGCCGAGCTGGGCCGGGAACTCGACGCGATCCGCGACGATATCCTCGCCAAGCGCGGTGCCTCCGATGCCGCCTACATCCGGCGCATCATCAAGGTCCAGCGCGGCCTGGAGATCTCCGGCCGCGCCGCCCTGCTGGTCAGCAAGAACAAGGCAGCCTGGGTCACCGGCACCACGCTGCTGAGCCTGGCCAAGATCCTCGAGAACATGGAGATCGGGCACAACGTGCTGCACGGCCAGTGGGACTGGATGCGGGACCCGGATATCCACTCCACCACGTGGGAGTGGGACTTCGTCACGCCCTCGCGCTCATGGCAGCACACCCATAACGACCTCCACCACCGCTGGACCAACGTGGTGGGCAAGGATAACGACGTCGGATACAACCTCCTGCGTATGGACGAGAGCCAGCCGTGGGTGCCCGCGAACCTGGGCAACCCGCTGTACAACGCCATCCTGGCACCTCTTTTCGAGTGGGGCATCGCCATCTACGACCTTGAGTTGAACGATTTCAAGGAGGGCAGGAAGTCCAAGGAAGCCCTGCTCAAGGACCTCAAGGCGCTGGGCAAGAAAGTGGTCACCCAGTTCACCAAGGACTACGCCGCCACGCCCGCCGTCGCCATGCTCACCGGTTCCGGCAAGCAGGCGCTCTACGGCACCCTGACGGCCAACGCCGTCCGCAACGTCTGGGCGCACGCGGTGATCTTCTGCGGTCACTTCCCCGAAGGCACTGACACCTTCAGCGAGGAAATGGTGGAAGGCGAAACGCGCGGAGACTGGTACGTCCGCCAGATGATCGGCTCGGCCAACATCTCCGGCTCCAAGTTCATGCACCTGATGACCGGCAACCTCTCGCACCAGATCGAACACCACCTCTTCCCGGACCTGCCCTCCAACCGGTACGCCGAGGTGGCGCCGCTGGTCCAGGAAATCTGCCAGCGGTACGGCCTGAAGTACACCACGGGTCCGCTGCTCAAGCAGGTGGGGTCAACCTGGGGCAAGATCTTCCGGCTGGCACTGCCGGGTAAGGCCGCCAAGGCCTAAGGCAGGGCAGCACAACAGCAGACAGTGGAGGGGCCAGGCGAACGCCTGGCCCCTCCACTGTCTGCTTTTAACCCGCTGTCTTCTGGCGCTCACCAGGGGGTGTTAGGCCAGGGAGAGGAAGAGCTTCTCCAGTTCTTTCCGGTCCATCGTGGTGTCTTCACGAACGATGCACTGCTCCAGGCCGCTGGCGATGATGGCGAAGCCGGCACGGTCCAGGGCCTTGGACACGGCGGCGAGCTGCGTGACGATGTCCTTGCAGTCCCGGCCTTCCTCCAGCATGCGGGTGACAGCTGCGAGTTGGCCCTGGGCCCGCTTGAGGCGGTTGATCACCGGTGTCAGTTCAGTCGAATCGAGTTGCATGCGGTCTCCAATGGTCGTGTTCCTTCGGTTAATCATATACCCCTCCGGGTGTTTGACTACCCCCGGGGGTATCTGTGATACTCGAAATGTGTCCGGTGGTTCATTGCCGGCTTCCCGAACTTTCCCCATCCCCTGAGTCTGAAGGAGAGCACCAGATGCTTATCGAGCGTATTTACGATGAAGACCTTGCCCAGGCCAGTTACCTGATCGGCTGCCAGGCCAAGGGTGAAGCGATCGTGGTGGACGGCCGCCGCGACATTGCCGTGTACCAGGATCTGGCTGCGAAGAACGGCATGAAGATCGTGGCGGTCACCGAGACCCACATCCACGCCGATTACCTGTCCGGCACCCGGGAACTGGCCGCGGCCACGGGCGCGACGATCTATGTTTCCGGCGAGGGCGGACCGGACTGGCAGTACCAGTTCGAGGGCGAGCGGCTGCACGACGGGGACACCATCACCCTGGGCAACATCACCATCCAGGCCGTGCATACCCCCGGGCACACGCCGGAGCACCTGTCCTTCCTGGTCACCGACGGCGCGTTCAGCGACCAGCCCGGCTACCTGCTCTCCGGGGACTTTGTCTTCTCCGGGGACCTGGGCCGCCCGGACCTGCTGGATGAGGCCGCCGGCGGGATCGACACCCGCTTCGTGGGCGCCAGGCAGCTCTTCGCGAGCCTGCGGGAGAAGTTCCTGACCCTCCCGGACCACGTCCAGGTCCACCCCGCGCACGGTGCGGGCAGCGCCTGCGGCAAGGCCCTGGGCGCGATCCCGTCCTCCACCGTGGGCTACGAACGCCTCTACGCCTGGTGGGGCCCGTACCTGGCCGCCAACGATGAGCAGGGCTTCATCGATGAACTCCTCGACGGCCAGCCCGACGCGCACGCCTACTTTGGCCGGATGAAGCGCGAAAACCGGGAAGGCCCGGCCATCCTGGGCGACCGTGCCCCGCTGCCCGAGCTGTCCGCGGAGATCGTTGCCGCGGGCCTGGCGGAGGACACCCTGACCTTCATTGACACCCGCTCCAACACCGAGGTCCATCAGGGCACGGTGGCCCGGTCCCTGAACGTTCCGGCCGGCAAGTCCGTGGCCAGTTACGGCGCCTGGGTGGTCAACCCCGAGACGGACACGAATCCGCTGGTGCTCCTGGCTCCCGGCCAGGCCGCCGCGCAGGAGATGTGGGACCACCTGATCCGGGTGGGCATCGATAACGTCGCCGGGTATGTCACCGGCATCGAGGGGCTGCCCGGTTTCACCCCCACGCTGATCCAGCCCGAGGAACTCGAGACGTTCGACGCCGCCATGGTCCTGGACGTCCGGAACAAAACCGAGCACACGGCCGGGCACATCCCCGGCTCGCACCAGCTCAGCGGCGGCCGCGTCATGTGGCACCTGGATGAGCTGCCCGCGGGCGGCACCATCGTCTCCTACTGCCAGTCCGGTGTGCGGAACTCCGTCGCCGCCAGCGCCCTGCGCCGCGCCGGGTACAACGTCGTCGAACTCGACGGCAGCTACGCCGCCTGGAACGCCCGGCAGAACAGCGTCCCCGCCGCCTAACCCGGTGCCGTCACCACCCCAAGACCGCCCGGGCAGGACCCCCCTCCTGCCCGGGCACCCGGCCCGGGCGTGCCCCCACACGCCCGGGCCACCCCGTGCCTACAGAAAGAAGCAGGAATGCGGCCCCACACCTCCGCCTCCGGACCTGCCGGTTCAACCGCCGCCGTACTGGGCCTGCGGCAGAACCTCGCCCAGTTCATGCTGTTGGTTGCCGTGAACGCCCTGGTGGGCGGGACCCTGGGCCAGGAACGCACTATCCTGCCGTTGCTGGCCGGACAGGTTTTTCAGCTGGACCTCTACACCAGCGCCCTGACTTACATCCTGGCGTTCGGCGTCGCGAAGGCGGCCACCAACTACTTTGCCGGCACCTTCTCGGACCGCTATGGCCGCAAACCTGTGCTGGTCACGGGCTGGCTGGTGGCCCTTCCGGTCCCGTTCATGCTGATCTTCGGGCCTTCGTGGGGCTGGATTGTTGCTGCCAACGTGGTCCTGGGCATCAGCCAGGGCCTGACGTGGTCCACCACGGTCATGATGAAGATGGACCTCGTCGGGCCCGAACGCCGAGGCCTGGCCATGGGGCTGAACGAGGCCGCAGGCTACCTCGGCGTGGCCGGCACCGCACTGGCCACCGGCTACATCGCATCCACCTACGGGCTGCGCCCCGGCCCGTTCCTGCTGGGAGCGGCGTTCATCGCGGTGGGACTTGGCCTGTCCGTGCTGACGGTCCGCGAAACACGCCACCATGCCGGGACGGAGGCGGCCGCCCACGTCCCGGTGCACAGCGGTACCCATGCCGGACTGAGCAGCCGTGAGGTCTTTACCCTGACCAGCTTCCGGGACCGCTCACTCTCCTCCGTCTCCCAGGCCGGCATGGTGAACAACCTCAATGACGGGCTGGCCTGGGGCCTGTTTCCCGTGCTCTTCGCCGCCGCGGGACTCAGTATTGAACGTATCGGCGTCCTGGCCGCGGTCTATCCGGCCGTCTGGGGTGCCGGACAGTTGATCACGGGTGCGCTGTCGGACCGGATCGGCCGCAAGCCGTTGATCGTCGCGGGCATGATCGTCCAGGCCGCAGCGCTGGCAATGGTGGCCGTCGGCGCAGACTTCGGGATCTGGCTGGCTGCCGTCATCCTGCTCGGCGCCGGCACGGCGATGGTTTACCCCACCCTGCTGGCGGCCATCGGCGACGTCGCCCACCCACACTGGCGGGCACGCTCAGTAGGCATCTACCGGTTGTGGCGCGACGGCGGGTTTGCCGTCGGCGCCCTCCTCTCCGGGGTCATCGCCGATGCCTATGGCATTCCGGCCGCCGTGGGCGTCGTCGCTGCCCTGACGGCAGCATCCGGCATCCTCGTGGCCGTTCGAATGCGCAGGGCGGACCATATTTCCGCGGGATAAGCACCCGTCAGGCGAAGCCGCTACTTCTTCAGGAAGGCGAGCAGGGCCTCATTGACCTCCGCAGAGTGCGTCCACAGCATGCCGTGCGGGGCGCCGTCGATCTCCAGGTACTCGGCGTCGGGCAGTGCCTTGGTGAACCGGCGCCCGGTCACGTCGATGGGCAGGATCCTGTCGGCGGTGCCGTGGACGATCAGGACCGGGACGTCGATCTTGGGGATGTCTGCACGGAAGTCCGTCAGCCACGTGGGCTGGGCTGCGACCAAGGCAGTGGCACCCGCCGCGGCCGCAACGTTCCAACTGGCATCCACGGCCTCCTGGCTGAGCCGCGGGGTGCCCAGGAACGTGTCCGTGTTGTAGAAGTTCTTGAAGAATTCCCTCAGGAACGCGTACGGATCGGCGGTGACGGCTTCGGTGAGCCCATCAAAAACGTCCTGCGGAACGCCGTCGGGGTTATCTCCGGTCTTCAGCACAAAGGGTTCCAGGGATCCCAGGAACACGGCCTTGGCCACCCGGGACGATCCGTAGGTGCTGATGTACCGGGCCACCTCGCCGGTGCCCATGGAGAAGCCGGCGAGCACCACCTCGTTCAGGTCAAGGGTGGTCAGGAGGGCGTCGAGGTCCGCCGCGAAGGTGTCATAGTCGAAGCCGTCGGCGGGCTTGCTGGATTTGCCGAAACCGCGGCGGTCGTAGGTGATGACCCGGAAGCCGGCCGCCAGGAGTGCGGCCGTCTGCTTCTCCCAGGAGGCGCCGTCCAGGGGATAGCCGTGGATCAGGACCACCGGCTGTCCGGTCCCGTGGTCCTCGTAGTAAACCTCAATGTCCGTGCTGTTCTCGGTTCCAACGGTGACGTAGGCCATCAGGTCCGTCCTTTCGAGGGTTCGGAAATCAGGTTCGGGCGGCGCGAAAGGCACCGGGTAGTCCCTACTCTAGGGAACGCCCGCGCGGGCTCCAAGGAGCAGGTCTCAAGGAGGGGCGTGAGGGAGGGCTACTTGGACGGCTGGGGCAATTCGCACTCAACCTTGGGGTTGACGCCCATGTAGTTCAGGGGACCCGCGACGATGGTCACTGCCACCGTGCCGGCCTGGGCGCAGTTCCCGGGGGCGCTGCCGAAGTAGCCGCGCTGCCAGGCGGCGATTCCTCCGATGATCAGCCAGATGACAATCAGTGCTCCGAGAAACTTCATGGTGTCCTCCCATGGCCGTGGCCGCCTGTGCGTTCAAGTATGCGCCGTTAACCGAAATCGATACAGCACCGACCCGCCTCGCCCCGCCCCGCCCCGCCCCCGGACCCCCGGGACGCTCTCTCACTTAATGTGGCTTAATTCCTGATGCTCTCTCACTCTCTTGAGGAAAGTGAGAGAGCATCGCTCGAAAACCCACATTAAGTGCGAGAGCTGGGGTTACCCGCAAATCGTGGACAGTCGATCAGGCGGCTTGTGCCGGCTGAGGTTTATCCGTGGTGAGGAGTCGTTCGTGTTCCACGGGTGTGGTGTAGCCGATGGCTGAGTGGAGCCGGGCACG
>NZ_JARESG010000017.1 GCF_029076445.1 Pseudarthrobacter naphthalenicus | reverse complement strand
GAACCCCGAACGATTCCACCAGCGCCCCATCACACCAGCCCCCGCCAGCCACGCCGGAATCAACCTTCCCGCAACAAAAACACCCACACAACAAACCCAATGACTCCACACAGCTTGACAATCTGCGGAAAACCGGCAACGCTCTCTCACTTTCCTGAAGAAAGTGAGAGAGCGTTGCCGGAAAAGGCGCATTAAGTGAGAGAGCGTCGGCAGGTTAGTTCGCGTAGTCCCTGACGCCGGCAAGCTCGGCTTCCAGCGCCACCAGCTGGCGTTCGACGGCGGCCGGCGCGGTGCCGCCCTGGGAGTTGCGGCTGTTGAGCGAACCTTCGGTGGACAGGACCGTGCGGACCTCTGGGGTCAGGTGCGCCGAAATGGCCGCGTATTCTTCATCCGTCAGGTCCCACAGCTCCACGTCCCGGCTCTCGGCCTGCTTGACCGCCGCGCCGGAGAGCTCGTGCGCCTCCCGGAACGGCACGCCCTGCCGGACCAGCCATTCGGCAATGTCCGTAGCCAGCGCAAAGCCCTGCGGTGCCAGAGACTCCATCCGCTCCGTGTTGAACTTGAGCGTCGCGATCATGCCGGAGACGGCCGGGAGCAGCAACTCCAGGGTGTCCGCGGCGTCGAAGACCGGCTCCTTGTCCTCCTGCAGGTCGCGGTTGTACGCGAGCGGCAGGCCCTTGAGCGTGGCAAGCAGCCCGGTCAGGTTGCCGATCAGGCGCCCCGCCTTGCCGCGGGCCAGCTCGGCCACGTCCGGGTTCTTCTTCTGCGGCATGATCGAGGAGCCGGTGGAGTAGGAATCGTGCAGGGTCACAAAGGAAAACTCCTTCGTGGCCCACAGGATAACTTCCTCCGAAACGCGGGACAGGTCCACCCCGATCATGGCCGTCACCCAGGCGAACTCGGCAAAGACATCGCGCGAAGCGGTGCCGTCGATCGAGTTGTGGGTTGCGGAGAAGAAGCCCAGGTCCGCGGCCACTGCTTCCGGGTCCAGGCCCAGTGAGGAGCCCGCCAGGGCACCGGAACCGTACGGCGAAACACCGGCGCGTTTGTCCCAGTCCTGAAGCCGCTGCACATCGCGCAGCAGCGCCCAGGCGTGCGCCAGGAGGTGGTGGCTGAGCAGGACCGGCTGGGCGTGCTGCAGGTGGGTGCGGCCGGGCATGGCCACACCCTGGTGCGCCTTGGCCTGATCCACCAGCGCCTCGATGGTTGCCAGCACGCCGCCGGCAATGATCCGGGCATGGTCGCGCAGGAACATCCGGCCCAGGGTGGCCACCTGGTCGTTGCGGGACCGGCCCGCACGCAGCTTGCCGCCCAGCTGGGTGCCGGCGCGCTCGATCAGCCCGCGTTCCAAGGAACCGTGCACGTCCTCATCGGACTCCGCCGGCAAGTACGCGCCGGAGGCAACGTCATCGTCCAGCCGGGCCAGCGCGTCGAGCATGCCGTCGAGCTCGGCGTCATCCAGCAGCCCGGCCTTGTGCAGCACGCGGGCGTGCGCCTTCGACCCGGCAATGTCGTAGCGGGCCAGCCGCCAGTCAAAGTGCGTGGACTTGCTCAGCGCCGCGAGGGCGTCGGCGGGGCCGCCGGCGAACCGGCCGCCCCACAGCGCACCCGTATTGGTCGCCTCCGATTTGTGCTCAGCCACAGGGGCTACTTTCCTGCGACGCGGATGTCGCGGCCGGAGGCCACCTTGGCGGACATGCCCCAGAGCTCGATGAAACCGCGCGCCATGGACTGGTCGAAGGTGTCGCCGGTGTCGTAGGTGGCGAGGTCGAAGTCGTACAGCGAGGTCTCGGAGCGGCGTCCGTTGACCACTGCCTGGCCACCGTGCAGGGTCATGCGGATGTCACCGGTGACGTACTTCTGGGTGTCCTCGATGAAGGCGTCCAGGGAGCGCTTGAGCGGTGAGAACCACTGGCCGTCGTACACCAGCTCGGCCCAGCGCTGGCCAACGGTGGCCTTGAAGCGGGCCTGCTCGCGCTCCACGGTGATGTCTTCGAGGTGTTTGTGCGCGGTGATCAATGCCATGGCACCGGGTGCCTCGTAGATCTCGCGGGACTTGATGCCCACGAGGCGGTCCTCAACGACGTCGATGCGGCCCACGCCCTGGGCGCCGGCGCGGCGGTTGAGTTCCTTGATGGCCTGCAGCGGGGTGACCCGGACGCCGTCGATCGCTACCGGCACGCCGGCTTCGAAGGAGATGGTGACTTCATCCGGGGCCGGCGGGAATTCCGGCGTGGCGGTGTAGTCGTAGATGTCCTTGGTGGGGGCGTTCCAGATGTCTTCCAGGTAGCCGGTTTCGACGGCGCGGCCCCAGACGTTCTGGTCGATCGAGTACGGATTCTTCTTGGTGGTCTCGATCGGCAGTCCCTTTTCCTCGGCGAAGGCGATGGCCTTGTCGCGGGTGAGGGCGAGGTCGCGGACCGGGGCAATGCACTTCAGGTCCGGCCCGAGCGTCTGGATGCCCACTTCGAAGCGGACCTGGTCGTTGCCCTTGCCGGTGCAGCCGTGGGCCACGGTGGTGGCGCCAAACTCGCGGGCGGCCTTGACCAGGTGCTTGACGATGACGGGGCGGGAGATGGCGGAGACCAGCGGGTAGTGGCCCTGGTAGAGGGCGTTGGTCTTCAGGGTGGGCATGCAGTACTCGTTGGCGAACTCGTCGGAGGCGTCGGCCACGTAGGCTTCGACGGCGCCGCAGCCCAGGGCGCGCTGGCGGATGGTTTCCAGCGACTCGCCGCCCTGTCCGACGTCGACCGCCACGGCGATGACCTCGGCGCCGGTGGCTTCACCGATCCAGCCGATGGCTACGGAAGTATCCAGGCCACCGGAGTAGGCCAGAACAATACGCTCAGTCACGAAAATGCTCCTTAGTTGTTTGGTTCTTGGTTTGTCTTCAAGTTTATGGGGCGAAAACTATTGCGCCGCGTCCTCGGCCAGCTGCAGGAACCGGGCGGCCAGGTCCTGGCCGCCCTGCGGATCCCGGGACACGAGCAGCACGGTGTCATCACCGGCGATGGTCCCCAGGATGGACGGCATCACCGAGTGGTCGATGGCCAAGGCCAGGAAGTTGGCGGCACCCGGCGGGGTCCGGAGCACCGCGATGTTCGCCGATGCCTCCGCGGTGACCAGGAGTTCGCTGCACAGCCGGGCCAGCCGGGCGTCCAGGATTTCCTGGCTCACCCCGCTCTTGGCCGCCCGTTCGCCGCCTTCGCCGGGGACGGCGTAGACCAGCACGCCCTCCTTGCCGCGGACGCGGACAGCGCCGAGTTCCACCAGGTCCCGGGACAGGGTTGCCTGGGTGACCTGGACGCCGTCGTCCGCCAGCAACGCGGCCAGCTCCGCCTGGGAGCGCACCGATTCACCCGTCAGGATGGCCGCGATGCGGGCCTGGCGGGCGGTTTTGGTGGCCGGACTGGAGCCCGGCGCGGCGGACGGAACGGACACTAGAACGTGCTCTCCCCGGTGCCCTCAACCGGAGCGAGGCCCTCAACGAATGCCAGTCCGGACCGGTGCATCAGCCACGCCATCAGCGCCTTCTGGGCGTGCAGCCGGTTCTCGGCTTCGTCCCAGACGATGGACTGCGGCCCGTCGATGACACCGGCCGAAATTTCGTAGCCGCGGTATGCAGGCAGGCAGTGAAGCACGACGGCGTCATCCGCCGCGTGTGCCATCGCCGCCTCATCGACGGAGTACTCGCGGAACAGCTGCAGCCGGGCTTCCTTTTCCGCTTCCTGCCCCATGGAGACCCAGGTGTCTGTAGCGACGACGTCGGCATCCTCAAGGGCCGCTGCGGCGTCGGTGGTGACCAGCACGGACCCGCCGGTCTCCGCGGCGCGTTCCTCGGCGGCAGCGATAATTTCCGCCGCCGGAAGGTAGCCTTCGGGCCCGGCTATGCGGACATGCATGCCGGCGGTGACACCCGCCAGCAGGTAGGAATTGGCCATGTTGTTGGCGGCATCGCCAAGGTAGGCCATGGTCAGGCCCTTGAGCTCGCCCTTATGCTCTTTGACCGCCAGGAGGTCGGCGAGGAGCTGGCACGGGTGGTAGTCATCGCACAGGGCATTGATGACAGGCACCTTGGAGTTTTCCGCCATCGCCACCAGGCCTGCATGGGCACCGGTACGCCAGACGATGGTGGAGACCATCCGTTCCAGGACCTTGGCGGTGTCCTCCACCGATTCCTTGTGACCGATCTGCGCCTCGCCCGGGTTAATGATCAGCGCGTTGCCGCCCATGTCGGCGATGCCGGTGGCGAAGGACACCCGGGTGCGCGTGGACGTTTTGTCGAAGATGACGGCCACGGTCTTGCGGCCGTTACCCGCCGCCGCGAACGGCTGCACACTGTAGGGCGCCGCCTTCATCCGGACGGCCAGGTTGAGCACTTCAGCCTGTTCGGCCGGGCTGAGGTCGGTGTCCTTCAGGAAGTGGCGGGTGGTGGCGGGTGCTGCGGCGGCTGAAACTACGGGGGTCACTGAGCGTCCTTAGCTGTCTGGAGGAGGTCCGGGAGGGCGGCGAGGAAGGTGCCGGCCTGTTCGGTGGTGAGGACCAGCGGCGGGGCCAGCCGGATGGTGTGGGGGCCGGGGCTGTTGACGATGAAGCCGGCGTCGAGGCCGGCGGCCACCACGGCAGGTGCCACGTCGGCGTCCAGGTCGAAGCCGATCAGCAGGCCTTCGCCGCGGACTTCGGTGACGCCGTCCACATCGGCGAGCCCGCTGCGCAGGTACTCCCCCACCTTCGCGACATTTTCCAGCACGCGCTGACTTTCGAGGGCGTGCAGCGTGGCCAGGGCGGCGGCCGTCGCCACCGGGTTCCCGCCGAAGGTACTGCCGTGCTGGCCTGCGCCAAGGAGCGACGACGGCTGCTCCCCGAAGGTGATCAGCGCGCCGATGGGGAACCCGCCGCCGAGGCCCTTGGCCAGGGTGATGGCGTCCGGAACGATGCCGGCGTCCTCGCTGGCGAACCATTTGCCGGTGCGGCCGATCCCGGTCTGGACCTCGTCCAGTATGAGCAGGGCACCGGCTTTGGCGGTCGCATCCCGGGCTGCTTTGAGGTAGCCGGCGGGGAGCGGCCGGACCCCGGCCTCGCCCTGGATGGGTTCCAGGAAGACGGCGGCCACGGACTCGTCGACGGCGGCCTCGAGGGCTGCGACATCCCCGAACGGAATGTGGACCACGCCGCCGGGCAGCGGTTCGAAGGGTGCCCGGTAGGCTTCCTTCGCGGTCAGGGCCAGGGCACCCATGGTGCGCCCGTGGAAGGCACCTTCCAGGGCCACGATCTTGGTCCGGGGCGCGCCGCCGGGGCCGGTGTTGTTCCGCCGTGCCAGCTTGAAGGCGGCTTCGACGGCTTCCGTGCCGGAGTTGGCGAAGAACACCTTGGAGCCGGCCGGGGCGTGCGCCAGGGCCAGCAGCCTCTCGGCAAGTGCAATCTGCGTCGGGCTGGTAAAGAAGTTCGAGACGTGCCCCAAAGTGGCCAGCTGGCTGGAGATCACAGAGGTCACGAACGGGTTGGCGTGGCCGAGGGCGTTGACGGCAATGCCGCCGAGCAGGTCCAGGTATTCCTTGCCGTCCGCGTCCCACACGAGGCAGCCGGCGCCCCGGACCAGGACACGCTGCGGCGTGCCAAAAACGCCCATAAGGGAGGAGGAGTAGCGCGAAAGCCACTCAGCACCGCTGGTGTGGCCCGAGGTTTCCACCAGCTCGGCTACGGGGGTTTGCTGGAGCTCGTTCATGCGTTCACTTCCTCGTCAGGGACGACCTGCGTGCCGATGCCGGCGGTCGTAAAGGTTTCCAGGAGCATCGAGTGCGGCAGCCTGCCGTCCACGATGTGCGCACGCTCCACGCCGCCTTCGACGGCTTTGAGGCACGCTTCCATCTTGGGGATCATGCCGGACTCAAGGGACGGCAGGAGCCGGCGCAGTTCGGACGCCGTCAGGGAGGAAATGAGCGAGGACCTGTCCGGCCAGTCGGCGTAAAGGCCTTCGACGTCGGTGAGGATCACCAGTTTGGAGGCCCCGAGCGCTTCGGCCACGGCGGCGGCGGCCGTGTCCGCGTTGACGTTGAGGACCTGGCCCGTGGTCTGGACTTCACCGGCGGCCGTCTCCACGCCCTCTGATTCGATTTCCGGGGCCACGGTGGAGATGACCGGGATGCGGCCGGCAGCCAGGATGTCCCGGATGCCTTCGGGGTTCACACCCACCACTTCGCCCACCAGGCCCAGGTCCACCTCCTCGCCATCGATGACGGTTCCGGTGCGGACGGCCCGGAGCAGGCCGCCGTCCTCGCCGGACATGCCCACCGCGTAGGGTCCATGGGAGTTGATCAGGCCAACCAGTTCACGGCCCACCTGGCCGGTGAGGACCATCCGGACCACGTCCATGGCCTCGGGCGTGGTGACACGCAGGCCGCCCTTGAACTCGGATTCGATGCCCAGCCGCGCCAGCATGGCGTTAATCTGGGGGCCGCCGCCGTGAACCACCACCGGATGGATGCCCACGTGGTGCAGGAACACCACGTCCTCGGCGAACGCCCGTCGCAGCTCATCGTTGACCATCGCGTTGCCGCCGTACTTGATCACCATGGTGGTGCCGGCGAAGCGCTGGATCCACGGCAGTGCCTCGATCAGCGTGCCGGCCTTGTTTTGGGCATCGCTCATGGACGTGGTCTCACGGGTCTGGGTGTTCATGCTGAAGGTATCTCCAGGGTTGCTGATGGATCTAGCTTGAGTAGGCGCTGTTCTCTTCGACGTAATCGTGCGTGAGGTCGTTGGTCCAGATGGTGGCTTCGGTCTCGCCGGCCTGCAGGTCGATCTCCACCAGGACTTCACGGGGTTCCAGGTCCACCAGGTTGCGGTCGTCCCCGATACTGCCGTTGCGGCAGATCTGGATGCCGTTGATGGCCACGTTCAGCTGGTCGGGCTCGAACACGGCGTCCGTGGTGCCTACCGCGGACAGCACACGGCCCCAGTTGGGGTCCTTGCCGAAGATGGCCGCCTTGAACAGGTTGGACCGGGCCACGGAACGGCTGACTGTTTCAGCATCGCGCTCGGAGGCGGCGTTGAAGGTGCGGATGGCAATGTCGTGGCTGGCGCCCTCGGCATCCCCGATGAGCTTGCGTGCCAGTTCTGCACACACCTGGGTGAGCCCGGCACCAAATGCTTCGGCGGACGGGACGGCGCCGGACGCCCCGGAGGCCATCAGCACCACGGTGTCGTTGGTGGACATGCAGCCGTCCGAGTCAGCCCGGTCAAAGGTGACGCGCGTGGCGTCGCGGAGGACGACGTCGAGCATTTCCGCTTCAACCGACGCGTCCGTGGTGAGGACCACCAGCATGGTGGCGAGTCCGGGTGCCAGCATGCCGGCGCCCTTGGCGATTCCGCCGATGGTGAATTCCTGGCCGTCCGCATCAGTGCCGATGAACAGCGCAGATTTCGGCACGGAGTCCGTGGTCATGATGGCATTTCCGGCGTCGGGGCCACCGTCTGCACTCAGCGCGGCGGCGGCAGCCTCCACGCCGGGCAGGATCTTGTCCATGGGAAGCTGCTCACCGATCAGGCCGGTGGAGCACACGAACACGTCCGTGGCGGAAATGCCGAGAACTTTTGCGACCTTTTCCGCGGTGCTGTGGGTGTTCTGGAAGCCCT
Source organism: Pseudarthrobacter naphthalenicus (assembly GCF_029076445.1). GTDB lineage: Bacteria > Actinomycetota > Actinomycetes > Actinomycetales > Micrococcaceae > Arthrobacter > Arthrobacter naphthalenicus. Next base: position 91,125 of record NZ_JARESG010000017.1, on the reverse strand, counting down.
GCGGACCCGTGCAGGCGTTGGCGCCGCCCGAGTTGAGCACCACGGCGTCCACCCGGCCGTCCGAGACCACCTGACGGGACCAGTGCACAGGTGCGGCGGCCACTCGGTTGCTGGTGAAAACCGCGGCGGCGGACTTGGACGGGCCATCGTTGACTACCAGGGCGAGGTCCGGCTTGCCGGATGCCTTCAGGCCGGCGGTAACACCGGCGGCCCGGAACCCGAGGGGGGCGGTAACGGTCACGGGGCAACTCCCTGCAGGTTGAGGCCGGCCATCTCAGGCAGGCCAAGCGCAATGTTCATGGACTGCACGGCGCCGCCGGCAGTCCCTTTGGTGAGGTTATCAATGACGCAGGTCACGATCACGCGGCCGGTGTGCTCGTCAAAGGCCAGCTGCATAACGGCGTGGTTGGACCCCACCACGGACTTGGTGGTGGGCCACTGCCCCTCAGGGAGCACATGTACAAACGGCTCGTCGTCGTAGGCGTCGGCCCAGGCCTGGCGGAGTTCAGTCGCATTGGTGCCCGGCCTGGCCTTCGCGGTGGCGGTGGTCAGGATGCCGCGGCTCATCGGCGCGAGGGTGGGGGTAAAGGAAACGCTGACCCGCTCCCCCGCGGCGTTGGAGAGCCCCTGCTCGATCTCCGGGGTGTGGCGGTGTCCGCCGCCCACGCCGTACGGGCTCATGGAGCCCATGACTTCAGAGCCGATCAGGTTTACCTTCGCGGCCTTGCCCGCACCCGAGGTGCCGGACGCGGAAACGACCACAACGTCGTCGGGCTGGAGCAGTTTGGCGGCGAAGCCGGGCGTCAGAGCCAGCAGCGCCGACGTCGGGTAGCAGCCGGGGACGGCGATCCGGGTGGCGCCCTTGAGCGCGTCCCGCTGGCCCGGGAGTTCGGGCAGCCCGTAGGGCCAGGTGCCTGCGTGGGCGGAGCCGTAGAACTTTTCCCACGCGGCCGGATCTTCCAGGCGGTGGTCCGCGCCGGCATCGATCACCACAGTGCCCTCGGGAAGCTCCGCGGCGATCCCGGCGGACGCGCCGTGCGGGAGCGCCAGGAACACCACATCATGACCGGCAAGGTTTTCCACCGTGGTGTCTTCGAGGATGCGGCTGGCGAGACCGTGCAGGTGGGGCTGGAGTTCGCCGAGCCGGGTGCCCGCATTGCTGTGCGCGGTAATGGCCCCGATGGTTACGTCCGGATGGCCCGCGAGCAGGCGCAGAACTTCTCCTCCGGCGTAGCCGCTGGCCCCGGAGACGGCAACAGAAATAGTCATGGCCTCAATCTTACAGCAAAACTATTCAGTATGCCCGATATTTATGCACGCACCTCATGCGCGCCCAAGCCAGTTGGACACGTACCCGTAAGCTGGACTGAGGGTGATCCTGACCGTGCAGTCCGAATGTCGGCTGCAGCGTTGCCCGTTACTGTGACGAGGCCCCGCTTCATGTCCACCACCCTACACACCCCTGAACGTCCTCAATCGCGCGTCCGCAAGCCCAATGCCGTGGTCCTGAGTTACTCCGAGCTGCTCAAGGCCGTCAAGGCTGAAGGCCTGCTGGAACGCCGCGTCGGCTTCTATATCACCGTGTTCGCCAGCCTGGTCCTGCTGATGACGGCAGCCTGGTTCGGCTTCGCCCTGATCGGCGACAGCTGGTTCCAGCTCCTCATCGCCGCCGCCGTAGGCGTCCTGTGCACGCAGCTGAGCTTCCTGGCCCACGAGGCCGGCCACCGCCAGATCTTCGCCTCCCGCAGGGCCAATGACTGGACCGCACGCCTCCTGGCCACCTCGGTGGCCGGCATGAGCTACTCCTGGTGGGAGCAGAAGCACGGCGCCCACCATAACCACCCCAACGTCATCTCCAAGGATCCGGACATCGCTCCGGGCCCTATCGCGTTCCACACCGAAGCGGTGGCCGACCGGCAGGGCCGGTTCTCGTTCCTGACGCGCAAGCAGGGCTGGTTCTTCTTCCCCCTGCTGTTCCTGGTGGGCCTTGGCCTGCAGATCGATTCGGTCAGGTTTGTCTTCCGCCGCGCCAAAGTCACGCACCGGTGGGTGGAGCTGCCCATCCTGCTGGTCCGCCTCGGCGCACTGCCGGCCCTGGCTTTTACTTTCCTGCCGCTGGGCATGGCCTTCGCCTTCATCGGTGTGCAGCTCGCCGTGTTCGGCTTCTACATGGGCGCATCGTTTGCCCCGAACCACAAGGGCATGCCTGTCCTGCCCGCTGACAGCCGTGTTGATTTCTTCAGCCGCCAGGTCCTGACCTCCCGCAACATCTCCGGGGGCCGATTCATGGACATCCTGCTGGGCGGGCTGAACCGCCAGGCCGAACACCACCTCTTCCCGGACATGGCGCGCCCCCAGCTGGACAAGGCCGCCAAGATCGTCCGCGAGTACTGCACAAAGCACCAGGTTCCCTACACGGAAACCACCCTGATCCAGTCTTACGGCATCATTGTCCGTTACCTCAACAACGTGGGGCTCTCCGCCGGGCGCCACTTCGAATGCCCCATGGCAACGGTCACGCGCCGCTACTAAACTCCCCACCGGACTTCGCTGACGGACCACGGCATCCATAGGATGGTCAGAGAAAACGGCCCGGGAAATCCCCGCCCCGAGAGGAGACGTTCCATGCATGCAATCGTTGCCCGCCAGTCCGGAGGTCCGGAAGTCCTCGAGTACGCAGAGATTGAGCAGCCCACGCCCGGCCCGGGTCAGCTGCTGGTCAAGGTGGCGGCCACCGGCGTCAACTTCATTGAGACCTACCAGCGCGGCGGCATGTACAAGGTGACGTACCCGTTCACGCCCGGCTCCGAAGCCGCGGGAACCGTTGAGGCAGTCGGGGAGGGCGTTGAAGGCATTGCCGTGGGAAGCCGGGTGGCAACCGCCGAAGGCCAGGAATGCTATGCCGAATACACCGTCCTTGACGCGGCCAAGGCACTCCCCGTTCCCGAGGGGGTGGACCTCCACACGGCCGCTGCGCTCCCCCTGCAGGGCATGACAGCCCACTACCTCATCAATTCCTCCTTCCGGGTGGAGCCCGGCCACACGGTACTGGTCCACGCCGGTGCCGGCGGCGTCGGACTGCTCCTCACCCAGCTCCTGAAAAGCCGCGGAGCCCGGGTCATTACCACCGTCTCCACCGACGAAAAGGAACAACTCGCGAGGACCGCAGGCGCGGATGAGGTCCTCCGCTACGAGGGCTTCGCGGAAGCTGTCCGTGAGCTCACCAACGGCGTCGGGGTCAACGTGGTGTACGACGGCGTCGGGAAAGATACGTTCGACGGCTCACTTGCCAGCCTGCGCAGCCGGGGGTTCCTGGTCCTGTTCGGCGCTGCCTCCGGCGCCGTGCCGCCGGTGGATCCGCAGCGGCTTAATGCCGGCGGCTCGCTATCCCTGACGCGGCCCAAGCTCGCCGACTTCCTCGCCAACCCCCAGGAGCGCCTGTGGCGGTCCAGCGAAGTGTTCTCGGCCGTGGCGGACGGCAGCCTGAAGGTAAGGATCGGTGCGAGCTACCCGCTGGCCGAAGCGCAGCGTGCCCATGAGGACCTCGAAGGCCGCCGCACCACAGGCAAGGTCCTTCTGGTTCCCTGACCAGCGCCACGGACCCGGTGAACGGAAGGTGAACCTTCAACCAATTATGGACACTTTCCGTTCACCTGGGACGGGCATAATCCGACGGTGAGTGAGCATCTGCCTGACGTCGTGGAATCCCGGCCGCAAGAGTTGTACCGCCCCCAGCTGCCCGGCTTGCCCCTGGCCCCGCCCGAGCGGACCCTGATGGCTGTCCTGGAGGACTCGGCTGCCCGTTTCCCCGAGGCGTCGGCGCTCGACGACGGCAGGCAGTCCCTGAGCTACGCCGACCTGATGGCCGCCGTCCGGGCCAAGGGACACGGGCTGCAGGCCAAAGGACTCGGCGCCGGGCAGCGGATCGGCGTCCGCATTCCATCCGGGACGAACGAGCTCTACATTTCGATCCTGGCCATCCTTTATATCGGGGCCGCCTACGTGCCGGTCGACGCTGACGATCCTGAGGAACGTGCCCGGCTGGTCTTTGGCGAGGCCGGGGTCGCGGCAGTCCTCTCCGGCGGGGATGCAGTGACACTTACGGAAGCACCGCAGCCCGCAAACCGCGCTGAAGGCAGCCACGGCCCCGCACGCCGCCCGGCAGAGCCCGGCGACGACGCCTGGATCATCTTCACGTCCGGGTCCACCGGCACGCCCAAAGGCGTCGCCGTCCAGCACCGCTCGGCCGCAGCCTTTGTTGACGCCGAAGCCAGGATCTTCCTCCAGGAGGAACCCCTCGGCCCGCAGGACCGGGTGCTTGCCGGACTCTCCGTTGCCTTTGATGCCTCCTGCGAAGAGATGTGGCTGGCCTGGCGCCACGGCTCCTGCCTGGTGCCCGCCCCGCGCGCCCTCGTCCGGACCGGCACCGACCTCGGTCCCTGGCTCATCAATCACGGCATCACCGCGGTGTCCACCGTCCCCACCCTGGCCGCCCTCTGGCCGGCTGAATCCCTGGAGAACGTCCGCCTCCTGATCTTCGGCGGTGAAGCCTGCCCGCCCGAACTCGCCGAGCGACTGGCCGTTCCGGGCCGTGAAGTCTGGAACACCTACGGCCCCACGGAGGCCACGGTGGTGGCTTGCGCGGCCCCCCTGGGCGGACCCGGCCCCGTGCGCATCGGGCTGCCGCTGGACGGCTGGGACCTGGCCGTGGTGGACACCGACGGACTGCCCGTCGGCGAAGGCGAAATTGGCGAGCTGATCATCGGCGGAGTCGGGCTGGCCCGTTACCTGGACCCGGACAAGGACCGGGAGAAGTACGCGCCCATGCCGGCGTTCGGCTGGGAGCGCGCCTACCGGTCCGGCGACCTGGTGCGGTACGAAGCCGAGGGCCTGATCTTTATGGGCCGCGCTGATGAACAGGTCAAGCTTGGCGGACGCCGGATCGAGCTGGGGGAAATTGACGCGGCCCTGCAGGCCCTCCCCCACGTGGCCGGAGCCGCGGCCGCCGTCAAGACAACGGCGGCGGGCAACCAGATCCTGGTGGGCTATCTCGCCGCCGCGGATGCGGACCTGGACCTGGTGTCCGCCCGCGAACACCTGGCCGCCAGTTTGCCCGCCCCGCTCATTCCGCTGCTGACCGTGGTGGACTCGCTGCCCACCAAGACCAGCGGCAAAGTGGACCGCTATGCGCTGCCCTGGCCACTGACAGGCTCCGGTGCCGCTGACGCTGACGCCGCACCCTTGAACCTCCCCGAGGATGCCGCCTGGTTGGCCGAACGGTGGGCCGCCGTCCTCGGCAGCCCGGTAACAAGCCTCGACGCTGATTTCTTCGCCTACGGCGGTTCGCTCTCGGCCGCGCAGCTGGTCTCGGCCCTCCGGGTGCGCTATCCCACCATCACGGTGGCGGACATCTATGCGACGCCCAGGATCGGCGCTCTGATTGATACCGCCCGGCAGTCCCTCCCCGGGGGTGTGGCTGCCGGACCGGCTCCGGCCAGGACAGTCCGCCCCACAGCACTCAAGTCCCAGATCTTCCAGACGCTGATGGGTATTCCCCTCCACATCCTGGTGGGGATGCGCTGGCTGACGTACCTGATGGCGGCCAACAACCTGCTGTCCGCGTTCGCCGGCTTCAGCGCTGCCCCCACCGTCTCATGGTGGTGGGTGGCCGCGTCCTGGCTGGTGTTCGTCTCCCCCGCCGGCCGGATGCTGGTGTCCATCGCCGCCGCCCGGTTCCTGCTCCGCAAGGTGGTCCCCGGCACGTACCCACGCTCAGGCAAGATCCACCTGCGCCTGTGGCTTGCGGAACAGATCCAGGACCTGGCGGGAGCGATCAGCCTGGCCAGCGCGCCGTGGGTTCCGTACTATGCCCGGGCGTTGGGTGCCAGGATCGGCAATAACGTCCAGCTGCACTCGCTGCCTCCGGTCACGGGGCTGTTGTCCCTGGGCAGCGGTTCGAATGTGGAGCCCGAAGTGGATCTTTCCGGCTGGTGGATCGACGGCGACGTAGTCCACATCGGTGCCATCCGCATCGGCGCCGGTGCCACCATCGGTGCGCGCAGCACGCTGATGCCCGGCGCCTCGATCGGCGCAGGTGCCCAAGTGGAGCCGGGCTCGGCCGTTCTGGGCAAGGTGAAAGCCGGGCACCACGTAGCAGGGTCCCCCGCCGAGCGCCGGGGCAAGGCCAAGCACACCGTGCCGGAGATGCCTGTGGAACACCATCTGATCAGCCGGCTCTGGTTCGTCGGATTTTCGCTCGCCTCGGCCACCCTGGCCCTCATCCCCTACATCTCCGCGGCGGCCGCAGCCCTGGTGATCTTCGCGTTCATCAGGGGCAGCGACTCACTGTCGGCGGCGGTACCGCAGATCCTGCTCTCCCTTGCCCCGGCGGCCCTTGCCTGGTTCATGGTCAACCTCCTGCTGATCCTCGCCGCCACCCGGCTCCTGGGCATCGGCCTGAAGGAGGGCTACTACCGGGTCCGCAGCCGGATCGGCTGGCAGGTCTGGGCCACCGAACGGGTCCTGGACCTGGCCCGCGACCTGCTCTTCCCGGTCTACGCGAGTCTCTTTACACCTGTCTGGCTTCGCCTCCTTGGGGCCAAGATCGGCAAGAACGTTGAAGCGTCCACCGTCCTCCTCATCCCCAAGATGACCACGGTGGGCGAGGGCGCCTTCCTGGCGGATGACACCATGGTGGCCTCCTACGAGCTCGACGGCGGGTGGCTGCGGATTGCCCCTGCGAAGATCGGCAAACGCTCCTTCCTGGGCAACTCCGGCATGACCGCTGCCGGCAGGAACGTGCCCAAGAACTCGCTGGTGGCCGTGCTGTCCGCCACACCGGCCAAGGCAAAGTCCGGAACCTCATGGCTGGGCAGCCCGCCCGTGCGGCTCCGGCGAACCGCCATCGCCTCTGATGACACCCGTACCTACCAGCCCCCGCTGCGGCTCAAGTTCGCCCGCTGCCTGTGGGAACTGGGCCGCTTCATCCCCGTGGTGACCACGGTGGCCATCGCCGCGGGCGTGATGCTCGCCTTCGACTGGCTGGCTGACGCCTACAACTACGGGATCGCCGCCGCCGTGGGCGGGGTGGTCATGCTGATGGCCGGCGCGGTGGCCGCGGGCAGCGCCGTCGTCGCAAAATGGATCCTTGTGGGACGGATCCGTGAAGGTGAGCACCCGCTGTGGAGTTCGTTCATCTGGCGGAACGAGGTAGTGGACACCTTCATCGAAATGGTCAGCGCCCCTTGGTTTGCACGCGCAGCGACCGGAACCCCGGCCCTGGTCTGGTGGCTCCGGTCCCTTGGCGCAAAAATCGGCCGCGGCACGTGGTGCGAAAGCTATTGGCTCCCGGAAGCCGACCTCGTCACCCTCGGCCGGAATTCCACCGTCAACCGTGGATGTGTGGTCCAAACCCATCTCTTCCATGACCGGGTCATGAGCCTGGACACTGTTACGCTCGAAGACGGAGCAACCATGGGACCGCACGGCGTGATCCTGCCCCAGGCAAGCATCGGCAACGGTGGAACAGTGGGACCGGCGTCGTTGGTCATGCGGGGCGAATCGGTTCCGGCCGCCACCTACTGGATGGGCAACCCGGTCAGTCCCTGGAACGGCCCGGTCAAGCCTGCGACGGGTCCACGGTAGCCCCGCACCAGCCCGCCTGTCCCGCCCCTCTTGATCGGAAAGACCGTCTTATGAGTTCCGCCGCACCGAGTCCCACGGCCGCCAGTACCGGCCCGTCACCCACCTCGGAGCAAGGTGCAACGGCGCCGGACCCTTACGTTCCCGGACACGGGACCAACGCGTACCGGGTAAACCGCTACGAACTCGAGCTTGACTACAAGCTCAGCAGCAATCGCCTCAGCGGCCGCGCCGTCCTGCACGCGGTCACGCAGTACGCCACGGCAGCCCTGGTGCTGGACCTGACCGGGCTGCGGGCCACCAAGATCCAGCTCAGCGGCCGGCGCGTGCGCAAGTACACCCAGCGGGCGGAGCAGCTGGTCATCATGCCCGAAACCGCCCTTCCGGCCGGCGAGACCTTCACCCTGGACATCAAGTACGAAGGCAACCCTGCTCCGCGCCGCGGGTTCTGGGGAGAGGTCGGCTGGGAGGAACTGACTGACGGCGTCCTGGTGGCGGGCCAGCCCAACGGCGCCGCATCCTGGTTTCCCTGCAACGACCACCCCGGGGAAAAGGCCAGCTACCGCATCAGCGTGACCACGGATGCCAACTACCGGGCGGTCTGCAATGGCGCCCTGGTTTCGCACAGCAGCAGGTCAAGCCGCGAGACGTGGGTCTACGAACAGCCCGAGCCCATGGCCACCTACCTTGCCACGGTCCAGATCGGCCGGTACGACCTCCTCACGCTGGATCCGGCCACCACGAGCGGACACGTCCCCCAATTGATCGCCGTCCCGGCGCTGTTGGCGGACGCGGCCCGTAAAGGCCTCGCCAGGCAGCCGGAGATGATGCGGACCTTCGCGGCCTGCTTTGGCCCCTACCCTTTCCCCGAGTACACCGTGGTGGTGACCGAGGACGAGTTGGAAATACCCCTTGAGGCGCAAACGCTCTCCATCCTGGGCCGGAACCACCTGACGCAGGACTGGGAGTCCCAGCGGCTCATCGCCCACGAGCTCGCCCACCAGTGGTTCGGCAACTCCCTCACCGCTGCGACGTGGGCGGACATCTGGCTGCACGAGGGTTTCGCCTGCTACGCGGAGTGGATCTGGTCGGAGGAAGCCGGTGTTCTTCCGGTGGCTGACCGGGCGGCGGCGGCGTGGCGGAAGCTTTCGTCCGGCAGCCAGGACATCATCATCGGTGATCCGGGCCCGGAGCTGATGTTTGATGACCGCGTCTACAAGCGCGGAGCCCTCGCGCTGCACGCCCTGCGTGTCCGGTGCGGCGACCTGGCCTTTTTCGCCTTGCTGCACGAGTGGACCAGCACCCACCGTCACGCCTCCGTGTCCACCGCGGCGTTCATCCTCGCTGCTGACCAGGCCACCGGGCTGGACACCGAGGCACTGCTGCACCCGTGGCTCCACGAAGCGGCCCTTCCGCCGTTTCCTGTCCGCTAAGACCCGTGAAGCTGATGCGCGGGCGCTAATACCGGTGCGTTAGAGTCCCGCAGCTGAAAGCGCGACGGCGGCACGCAGGTCAGGCGGCAGCCCCGCCTCGCCGGGGGCGAGGTCGCGGAGTTCCGCGCGGTGCAGGACGTCCACAGTGTCCGGGGCGGTGGTGAGCCCGCGGCCGGTCATCTTCAGCCACGCCTCCTTGCGGGCCCACAGCCGGGCCCGTTCCTGCAGCAGCGCCGGCCCGGACAGCCCGGCGAGGCCGGCACGCTCGGCCCTGGTCAGGGCAACGCCGTCGAACCCGTCGAAGTCCAGCCGCGCCGGATCTTCCAGGTCCACGCCGATGGTCACACCGGGAGGTGGTTCCACCAGGGCAGCAAGCACGATCCAGCCGGAGCTCCGGGACAGGCTGAGTGCCAGCGGCGCCGGTTTGCCGCGGAACGCGTAGCCAGGCCTGCCGTGGGATAAGCCGGGGCCGGTCCCGCACCGGGGGCAGCTGAAGTTGGTGGTGAGGTCCGGCGACGGGACGTCCAGCAGCTCCGCGGCAAGCGCCCGCAGTGCCAAACGGCCGGCCACAAAGGCGGCCCGAGGGCCGGGCGCCAGGGCGGCAGCCCGGTCCAGCTCCGCGGGGTCCAGCAGCGGAAGCCGGCCAGCCGCCGTCGGGCCCGTCCTGAACCCGTCGGGTTCCGCCTTCAACGCGAACTGCCCTCCCGGATCACCGGGAGGGCAGGAACGCAGGACCGGAAGCATCGGTCCCGCCACGGAGATCAGTGCCTAGCGCTGGACGGCGCCGAAGCGCTCGGCGGCCAGGGCGACGGCGCTCTCCCGGGCTGCAGAGGCCTCGTCAGCGGTCAGGGTGCGGTCCGTTGCCCGGAACCGCAAACTGAAGGCCAGCGACTTCTTGCCTTCCTCGATACCCTTGCCGGCGTACACATCGAAGAGCGCCACGTCTTCCAGCAGTTCGCCGGCGCCTTCGCGCAGCGCTTCGAGGACCTGGTCCGCAGGGATGTCCTGCGGCACCACCAGGGCAACGTCCTGGGTGGCCACCGGGAAGGTGGAGATGTGGCGGGCCACAATGACGTCCGCCGCCGCCTCGAACAAGGCATCCGCGTTGAACTCCAGCGCCACCGAGCGGGCGGGCATGTCGTGCGCAGCCAGGAGCTTCGGGTGCAGCTCACCCGCGTAGCCCACCACCTCGCCGGTTCGCAGCGAAAGCTTCGCCGCCCGGCCCGGATGGAATGCCTGATGCGCACCCTGGCTGACCACAATCTCCACGCCCAGGACGTCCCCTGCGAGCCGGGCCACATCCAACGCGTCCGCCCAGTCCCACAGCCGCGGCGTGTGGCCCGCGGCGGCGGGTGAATCATGGCCGGTCAGGACGGCGGCCACGTGCAGCGGCTGGTCCGGGACGCCGTCGTACAGTGCATCGAGCACCTCATCGGCGGGCTTGACGCCGAGCGGCGGGATGGAATCGGTACCCATGCCCTCGGTGGGCAGGAACACGAGTCCGGATTCGAACAACGCCAGGTCGCGGAAGCCGCGGGAGTGGTTCCGCTTGGCCACCTCGATCAGGCCCGGGAGGATGGAGGTCCGCAGGTAGCCGTGTTCCTCGCTGATCGGGTTGGCCAGCTTAATCGCGTTCCGGGCCGCCCCGGGCTCGGCGACGCCGAAGGTCTCGTTGGCGGCCTTCGAAACGAACGGGTAGGCCAGCACCTCGGTCAGCCCGGCGTCCGCCAAGGCCTGGATGAGCCGGCGGCGCTGCTGCTGCACGCGCGTCAGGCCGCGGCCGGGAGGAGCCACCGGGAGGGTGGCGGGGATTTTGTCGTAGCCCACCAGGCGGGCGATTTCCTCGGTGAGGTCCTCTTTGGTCTCGAGGTCGTTGCGCCAGCTGGGGGCGGTGACCGTCCAGCCGTCGTCGGCCTTTTCCACCACGGCGCCGAGGTCCTCCAGCGAGGTGACGATCTGTTCCTCGGTGAAGTCGATGCCGATGCGCTGGGCGGCGAAGCCGGCCGGCAACGCGATGGTCACGGCGTCAGGCGCGGTCCCGACGTCGGTCCCGGCTTCGTCAGCAACGCCACCGGCGAGCTCCACCAAGAGGTCAACTACACGCTGGGCGGCGATGTCCGCCACGTGCCAGTCGACGCCGCGCTCGAAGCGCTTGGACGCTTCCGAGGGCAGTTTGTGGCGGCGGCGGGAGCGGCCGATCGAAACCTCATCGAAGTGCGCAGCCTCCACCAGGACGTTCGACGTCGCATCGCTCACCTCGGTGGCGGCGCCGCCCATCACGCCGGCGATCCCGATCGCACCGGAACCGTCCGTGATGAGGAGGTCCTCGACGTCCAGCGCGCGTTCCTTGCCGTCCAGGGTGGTGATCTTCTCCCCGGCGACGGCACGGCGGACCACAATGTCGCCGGACAGCTTGTCCTGGTCATAGCAGTGCGTGGGCTGGCCGAGCTCAAGCATGACGTAGTTGGAGATGTCCACCGGCAGGGAGATGGACCGGATGCCCGCCAGCCGCAGCCGCGAGGTCATCCATGGCGGGGTGGGCCTGGTGGCGTCCACGCCGCGGATGGTGCGGGCCACAAAGCGGTCGCAGCCGGGCTTGCCGTAGATGGGCGCGTCGTCGTTGAGCTTGACCCCGTAGCCGCCTGAGAGCTCCGCGGGGGCCTGGACCTTGGTGGCCGGATCGGTGAACTCGGTGCCCGTGGCGTGGGCGTATTCACGGGCCGCTCCACGGATGGAGAACGCGTAGCCGCGGTCCGGGGTCACGTTGATCTCCGCTGCCTGATCGTAGAGACCGAGCAGGTCCATGGCATCCGTGCCGATTTCCGGGTCCAGTCCGATCCGGGACAGGACCAGGATGCCGTCGTGGTCATCGCCGATGCCGAGTTCGCGGACGGAAGCGATCATGCCCGCCGAGAGGTGGCCGTAAGTCTTCCGCGCGGAGATCCGGAAGTCGCCGGGCAGGACCGCGCCGGGCAGGGTGACCACCACCTTGTCGCCTTCCACGAAGTTGTGGGCGCCGCAGATGATCCCCTGCACTCCGGAGGGGTCGATGCCCTCACCGGTCAGGGTCTGCGCCTGGCCTTCGGGGACCACGCGGACCTGGCACCAGTTGATGGTTTTGCCGTTGGTCTGCGGTTCCTTGACGATGCTCAGGACCTGGCCCACCACGATGGGGCCCTGCAGGGTGTCCGTGGGGCGGTGGACGGCCTCTTCTTCAAAGCCCACCTTGACCAGTTCGGCCATCACGTCTTCGGCCGTTGCCCCGGCCGGTACTGCTGCGAATTCACGCAGCCAGGAAATTGGGATACGCACTGTTAGATCTCCATCCCGAAGTGCTCGCTGAAACGTACGTCGCCTTCGATCATGTCGCGCATGTCGCCCACTTCGTTGCGGAACATCAGCGCACGCTCGATGCCCATGCCGAAGGCAAAACCTGAATAGATGTCCGGGTCGATGCCCGCTGCGCGGAGCACGTTGGGGTTGACCATGCCGCAGCCGCCCCATTCGATCCAGCGCGGGCCGCCCTTGGCGCCCGGGTGCCAGATGTCCAGTTCGGCGGACGGCTCGGTGAACGGGAAGTAGTTCGGGCGCAGCCGGACCTGGGCTTCGTCACCGAACATCTGCCGGGTGAAGTGCTCCAGCGTGCCCAGGAGGTCCGCCATGCTCAGGTCCTTGTCGATGGCCAGGCCCTCGAACTGGTGGAAGACCGGCGTGTGGGTGGCGTCCAACTCGTCCGTGCGGAACACCTTGCCCGGGCACAGCACATAGATCGGCACCTCGCGTTCGAGCATGGAGCGGACCTGCACCGGGGAGGTGTGGGTCCGCATCACCAGGTGTGCCTCGGGCGGCTCAACGAAGAACGTGTCCTGCATTTCGCGGGCCGGGTGGTCCGGCTTGAAGTTCAGCGCATCGAAGTTGAACCATTCGGATTCAACCTCGGGGCCTTCGGCAATTTCCCAGCCCATGCCCACGAAGATGTCCGCCACGCGGTCCTGGAGGGTGGAGAGCGGGTGCCGGGCACCGGCACGACGACGGCGCGGTGCGGCCGTAACGTCCACTGTCTCTTCCAGCAGGATCCGGGCGTCGTTTTCGGATTCCAGCTCGGCAGTCCGGTCCGCGAGCGCCTTGTTGACCTTGCCGCGGGACGCGCCCATAAGTTTGCCCGCCACGGCCTTTTGGTCCTTGGCGAGTTTGCCGATCTCGCGGTTGGCCAGGCTCAGCGGTGATTTCTCACCGGTGTGGGCCAGCCTCACCGCCTTGAGTTCGTCAAGGGAGCCGGCGCCGGCAATGGCGGCGATGGCCTGGTCTACAGCGGCAGTGATGGCGGCTTCATCCGTGGGATTCGGGATGGGGGCGCCCGGCAAAGTTTCAGTCATCTACTGTTCTTAGCTACGAGTCGTGGCTGCCGGTGCAGGTGCAGCAGTGCACGGTCTCCCGGCAGCGCATCCGTCACTGGCAGGTTATGTCGTGCATCCGTGCAGGACGGATGCACTCGATAACCAGGGCAGGGCCACAGGCGAAACACCCCGTTGGAAGATTACCGACTGGAGAAGTACCGGCGGCCACTATCCACCAGTCTAATTGAACCCTCCGGCTACCATGGCCTCATGACAGAACGTCGGCGGCTGGCAAGGGTCTGGCCAATGCCGCGCGTGCAGGAATCAGCTGCGGGAACGCACACTCCGCAGCCCCTGACGGCGGGCCAGCAGGCACGAAAGCTTGCCAACCTGGCCAACGGAACAACCCTGCTTGGCCTTCTTCTGGCCCGGGCCGCAGGCACGGCCCTCAGACAGGGCCCGCGGGGCCTGGTCATCGCGTCCGGTTACACGTGGCGGATCCCCTTCGCGGGAGCGTTCACCGTGGGCAACGTGGTCATCTGCCGGATCCGCGCCGAACAGCTCTTGAACCAGCCCGACCTCCTCGGGCACGAGGAAAAGCATTGCAGCCAGTACGCCTGGTGCTTGGGGCTGCCTTTCCTGCCGCTGTACTTCCTGGCTGCGGGCTGGTCACAGCTGAGGACCGGGAATCCGGCCGCCGCCAACTTCTTCGAACGGCAGGCGGGCCTGGCTGCCGGCGGTTACGCTGACGGCGGTTATGCTGACGGGCCTTATGTTGACGGCGGGACACCTGGCGGAGCCGGCGGAATCGAGGCGTGACATGGCGGACGGCACCACGTTGAGAACGGTCACCGTGACGGGGACCGGCACGGCCGAGGCGCCACCTGACCTGCTAACCATTTCCGTTGGCGTCGAATGCCGGCGCGCCAGCGTCGGTGCCGCATACGCCGACGCCGGAACAGCGTCCGCGGCAGTGTCCGCTGCGCTCCGGCAGCATGGGGTGGCAGCCCCGGACATCAGGACCTCCGGGCTTAACGTCCGGCCGGAACTTATCTGGCGCGAGGGCGACGGGCAACAGGTCGCAGGATACGTCGCGTCCAGCATGCTCACCGTGAGGGTCCGGCAGGTGGCCGCTGCTTCTGCCGTCATTGCCTCCGTGGTCGAAGCCGGCGGCGACGACGCGCGGCTGAACGGACTGGAGCTCGACTTCGCGGACGAATCCCCGATGCTGGCGAGGGCCCGCGAAGCCGCGTGGCGGGATGCCGCTGCAGCGGCGGAGCAGTTTGCTGCCCTGGCGTCAGCGACGCTTGGGCGGGTGCTGTCAGTGGCCGAGCACCCCCTTGCGGCGGGGCCGGTCCCGGTGGCCCGGCTTGAGCGGGCCGTCGCCGCCGACGCCATCGGCGTTGAGCCGGGCCAGGCCAGTCTCAACGCCGGCGTTACGGTGGTTTGGGAGCTCCTGGACTAAGGGCCCTCCCGCCCTCCCACGTCCCGCCGTGCAACACGGAGCGACGGTCCTTGACTTAAGTTCGAACATATCTTCGAATAGAGGGCATGAGATGGGATGCACAAGCACTAATGCAGCGGCCTGCCGACGACGCCGGAAGCGCGCCATCCCCCGCGCTGTTACCGCTCGCCGGGCTGGTCCGGTCAGTCACCACTCCCGAATTCGCCGGCATCACCTTCCATGAGGTCACCGCCAAATCGGTGCTCAACAAGGTGGTTTCCGGTTCAAAAATGCCCTTCGAGTGGACGGTCAACCCCTACCGGGGCTGCAGCCATGCCTGCGTCTACTGCTTCGCACGCAAAAGCCATACGTACCTGGACTTCGACGCCGGACTGGATTTCGACAGCCAGGTAGTGGTCAAAGTCAATGCCGCAGAGATACTGCGGAAGGAACTGGCCAAGCCTTCCTGGGGCCGCCATCAGGTAGCGCTGGGCACCAATACGGACCCCTACCAGCGGGCCGAGGGCCGCTACCGGTTGATGCCGGGAATTATTGCGGCGCTGGCGGACTCCGGGACACCCCTGTCCATCCTCACCAAGGGGACCCTGCTGGCACGTGACATTCCGCTCCTGAAGCGCGCTGCTGCCCAGGTTCCGGTGGGTGTGGGCATCTCGCTTGCCATGACGGACGAGGCGTTGTCAGAAGCCGTGGAACCGGGAACGCCGGGGCCGCGGGCACGGCTCAAGCTCGTCGCCCGCTTACGCGACGCCGGACTCCCCTGCGGCGTGATGGCCATGCCCATCCTGCCGTGGCTTTCAGACAGCGACGAAGCCTTGGATGCCCTCTTCGGATCCCTGGCCGCTGCCGGCGCCACGGGGGTGACGGCCGGCGCCCTATACCTGAAACCCGGCACCCGGGAATGGTTCATGCAGTGGATCGCCAAAAACCACCCGGACCTCGCCGGCCGCTACCGGCGCCTCTACGGCACAGGTTCGTATGCGTCCAAGGAGTACCGGACCTGGCTCGCGTCCAAGGTGCGCTATTTCAAGCAACGGCACGGCTTCACCAGCGGGCACGGGTTCAGCCACCGTGATCTGGAGGATGATCCCCGCAGCGAAGAAGCACAGTACCCGGAGGGCATCCTGCCGGTTTCCGGGAAGGCCGGCACGCCTGCGCGGTCCCGCACCGGGGAACCGGCACTTGGCCAGCCAACCCTCTTCTGACACACGGCGGGCAATTCAGGAGGTGCGGGCGTTGGCCACCTGGGTGCTGAGCGAATCCAGCAGAGCCTGGACGATGGGAAAGTCGGCAGGAATCCAGGGAAGACCCAGCACAGCCTGAACATCAGCCAGGTCCATCCAGCGCAGTTCATCGTGGTCCTCCAGCGGATGGGGTTCACCATCGGTGATTTCCGCTGGCCATACCCTCATGCTGGCCCGCTCATTCAGCCGCCAGCCGTCGGGGGCCTCCGCGTGGAGCTCTGCCCCGAGCCGGACCCTGACGCCCAGTTCCTCACCGAGTTCACGGTGCAGCGCAGCCTCACACTCCTCGCCGGCTTCAACCTTGCCGCCGGGGAATTCCCAGAGCCCGGCAAACTGTTCGGGAGCCGTCCGCCGTGCCACCAACAGGCGCGCGGGGTGCTCCAACGAGTCGAGAATTGCGGCGCCAACTACCTGTATCTGTTCACTCACCGCCCAAGTCTATGAGCGCGGGCCGGTGAGTGAAGCCGCACCGGCCCGGACGGGCATGTTCGTTGACGGAATCCTTTTGGCGTGGCAGGTGCTCCCGACGGTAGCGTGCCCGCATCAGGGAACACCCGGAAATAGGGAACACCCCTAATAGGGAACAATGGACGGCAGGCCTTGGTCGGCGGCCGCCTTGGAATACCTGCACCGGAATCGGGGTTGCCTAGGTTGGCCCGGCTGCCCATTTCGCCGGCACTTCCCCGGCATTCTCCCCGAATCCAGCATCCTCCCCGAAAAGCAGGCACATGAGCAGCACCACCCGAACGCCCCTGACGTCCAGAGTCAAGACTCCCAATATCGGTGCGGCCATCTTCGCTTTGGCCATGGGCGGCGTGGGAATCGGCGTCACGGAATTCACCATGATGGGACTGCTCAAGGAGGTGGAGCAGGGACTCAACATCAGCACCCCGGAAGCCGGACACCTCATTTCCGCCTACGCATTGGGAGTCGTGGTGGGTGCCCCGCTCCTCGCAGCCGTAGGCGCAAAACTTCCCCGCAAACACCTCGCCCTGGGCCTGATGCTGTTCTTCACCTTGGCCAACCTGACGTCCTACCTGGCTCCGGACTACGGCACCATGCTGGTTTCACGTTTCGCGGCCGGGTTACCGCACGGCGCCTTCTTTGGCGTCGCGGCCGTGATCGCCGCCTCCCTGGTTCCGGCCAGCAGACGCGGCTGGGCCATTTCCATGGTGATGGCCGGCCTGTCCGTTTCCAACGTCATCGGCGTTCCCGCCGCCACCTGGGTAGGCCAGACGTTCGGCTGGCGGCTGCTCTTCGTCGTCGTGGGCGCAATCGGTGCCCTGACGCTGGTCCTGCTGTGGAAATTCGTGCCGTTCCAAGCGCCCCACCCGGACGCCAGCATCCGCCGCGAACTGGGTGCACTCAAACGGTTGCAGGTCTGGCTGGCCATCCTCATCGGCATTGTGGGCTTTGGCGGCTTCTTTGCTACGTACACCTACATTGCCCACACCATGACGCTGGTGGCCGGCATTCCTGCGTCCCTGCTGCCGCTGGTTGTTGCCCTCTACGGGCTCGGGATGGTCGCGGGAACCGTGGTGGGCGGCAGGCTGGCCGACAAGTCAGTGATGGGAACCCTCTATTGGGTCCTGCCAGGCATTGCCGCAGCCCTGGTGATCTACGCCGTTGCGGTGCACTGGCCGTGGTCCGCCCTGGTCATGGTCTTTGTGGTGGGCGCGTCGGGCTCCCTGCTTGTGCCCGCCCTGCAAACCCGCCTTCTGGATGCCTCCCCGGACGCACCTTCCCTGGCATCGTCCCTGAACCACGCCGCGCTCAACGTCGCCAACGCGCTGGGCGCCTTCCTGGGCGGCGTGGTCATCGCCTGGGGGTGGGGCTTCGTGGCGCCCGCGCTCGTCGGCGCGGTGTTGGCCCTCCTGGGCCTGGCAGTCGCGATAGTCAGCGGCCTGCTGGAACGCAGGAAACCCCTGACCGCCTGATCCGAGGCAGGCGGCCGTCAACAGCCTCGCCGGCATAGAAGATCGCCGGCATAGAAGATCGCCTGAGCACAGCCGGGTGTGCAGGCCTGGGGATCAGGCCTGCAGGTCCTGTGGCCGAACGTCAGCCGGATGGTGCCCCGCGCCCGGCAGGGGGCCGCGCTGCAGATCCGGCTCCAGATAGATCACGCGGGCAATCGGGACGGCGGCACGGATTCTGGACTCGGCCCCGTCAATCGAGGCGGCGATGTCCCTCCCCGTTTCGGCGGCCCCCACGGAAATCTTGGCGGCGACCAGCAACTCCTCAGGGCCCAGGTGAAGGGTCTTGAGGTGGATGATGCGGTTGTGTCCCCCGGCCTCAATGGCTGCGCTGATCCGGACCACGTCCTCCCGGGTCGCGGATTCTCCGAGCAGCAGGGACTTTGTCTCGATCGCCAGCACCACCGCGATGGCAACCAGCAGCAGGCCAATCATGCCGGTGCCGGCAGCGTCCCAGACGCCGTTCCCGGTGATAAGGGTCATGCCCACACCGATCATGGCGAAGAACAGGCCAAGGAGCGCCCCGAAATCCTCCAGCAGGATCACGGGCAGCTCCGGCTGCTTTGCCGTGCGCACAAAGCTCACCCAGCCCTGCTTGCCCCGGGTCTGGTTGGATTCCTTAATTGCCGTCCGGAAGGAGTACGACTCCGCGGCGATGGCCCCCAGCAGGACGGCGAGCGGCACCCACCAGAAATTGCCTTCGATGGGGTGCGGGTCCTGCAGCTTTTGCCACGCTTCGAACAACGCGAAGAGTCCGCCGACGCTGAAGAGCACTATGGAGACAATGAAGGCGTAAATGTAGCGTTCACGGCCATACCCGAAAGGATGCTCCGGGCTGGCCGCCTTGCTGGCACGTTTCCCGCCAATGAGCAGCAGCAGCTGATTACCGGAGTCTGCAACGGAGTGGATGGCTTCGGCCAGCATCGACGAGGAGGCCGTGAGGATGAATGCCACGAACTTGAGGGCGGCGATGGTCAGGTTCGCGGCGAGAGCCGCAACGATCGCCTTGGTACCGCCATTTGCAGCCACGGAGACTTCACCTCTTCAGGGGTTGGAACACGCAGGATAAATTGCGGCTTCGGAACGCAGGCCGCCCACGATTACCGTACCTTTTCGGCCGAAAAATCCGTACGCGCGACGGGCACTAAGCCTGCTGACAATGGAGCGCCCTTATGTTAGCTTGAACACTAATCGGGACGATTAATCCCGACGAATATGAAGGAGGAGACATGGGTTTTCTTGCTTGGATTATTCTCGGCCTCATAGTGGGGGCCATCGTCAAGGCCGTTATGCCCGGCAGGGTCGGCGGCGGCTGGGTGACGAGCCTCGTGCTTGGTGTTGTCGGCGCGATTGTAGGCGGCTGGATTGGCAGCCTCCTGTTCGGCAAGGGTGACCTTGCCTTCTTCGATCTGGGTACCTGGATCCTTGCCATTGTCGGCGGCTTGGTCGTTGCCGGCATCTACGGCGCCATCACCGGACGCCGGGGAACCACCCGCGCACCCTGATCCCTCTCATCTGTTTCAAGTTCATACAGCAAGGGCCCCGGTATTTCCGGGGCCCTGCCTTTTAAGGGCCCGTTCTCAAGGCCCCGGAACTGCTAGCTAGCCCCGTGTTCGTGCTGGGACCGGGCACTCGCATAAAGGCACACGGTGGCGGCGGTGCCGAGATTGAGGCTTTCCGCTGCGCCGTAGACGGGGACGGCTACGCGGTGATCGGCCAAGGCCAACTCAGCCTCTGAGAGGCCCTGTGCTTCGTTCCCGAAAAGCCAGGCCGTTGGAGCCTCCAACGCGTAGACCGATTCAACGCCGGAGGAAGCTATGCGGCGGGCGGCGTTTTGGTCCTGCAGGGTGTCCAGGTTGATGTCTCCGCCGCCGTCGGCCGCAAGGATCCCGATCCCGCGGGCACGGCAGGCGGCTGCCACCTCGGCAATGTCTGCACCAAGCACCACAGGCAAGTGGAACAGGGAACCGGCCGTGGAACGGACCGCCTTGGGATTGTAGATATCAACGCTCGACGCAGTGAGGATGACTGCGTCCGCTCCGGCTGCGTCGGCTGCCCGGAGCACGGTGCCGGCATTGCCGGGGTCGCGGACCTGACACAGCACGGCGATGAGCCGCGGACCGGCGTCGAGGACCTGGTCGAGGCTCACGTCCAGGAAGCCGCAGACCGCCAGGATTCCCTGGGGCGTGACCGTGTCCGCCATGGCGGCAAGCACTTCGTCGGTGGTGAGGTAAGCGTCAGTGCCCTCGGCAAGCGATTCCAGGTCCGGGTGCCGGTCGAGGCACGCCTCGCTGGCGTAGACCTCATACACGAGGCCGGGCTCCCCCGAAGCGATCCGTTTCCGGTGCAGGGTCAGAGCCTCACGGACAGCCTGGGGGCCCTCCGCCAGGAACTCGCTGCGCTTTAAACGGGCCGGGCGCCCGGCAAGTTGCGCCACCTTCCTGACCCGATCAGCTCGGGGATTGGAGAGTGGTACATCTTGCGGGCGCCCGGTTTCGTTCATATAAGAACCTTAGTGGCTTCAGCCACCAGTCCTTGAACGGCCTTTAGTGCTACTTTGCAGCCGGAGCCGACGTGTCAGCCGGCAGGGAGTCCTTGGCGATCTTCACCAGTGCAGCGAAAGCGTTGGCGTCGGAGACAGCCAGCTCGGCCAGCATACGGCGGTCAACCTCGACCTCAGCGGCCTTCAGGCCCTGGATCAGACGGTTGTAGGTGAGGCCGTTGGCGCGGGATGCAGCGTTGATGCGCTGGATCCACAGGCGACGGAAGTCACCCTTCTTCTTCTTGCGGTCGCCGTAGCTGTACACAAACGAGTGCAGCAGCTGTTCTTTGGCCTTGCGGTACAGGCGTGAACGCTGTCCACGGTAGCCCTTTGCGCGTTCAAGGATAACCCGGCGCTTCTTGTGGGCGTTGACCGCCCTCTTCACACGTGCCACGTGCGTACTCCTTCGAAAATCTGATCCCAAGCAACTACTGCCGGAGTTACCGGCTGGCCTGAGAAGCCTTTTTGGTAGTTGACTGCTGCCCGGTGGCAACAGTCAGAGAACTTGGAACTTAGATGCCGAGCATCTTCCGGATGACCTTTGCGTCACCCTTGAAGACGATCTTGTCGCCGGCGAGGCGACGGGTCAGCCTGGAGGACTTGTGCTCGAGGTAGTGGCGGCGGTTGGCCTGCTGGCGGCGCAGCTTGCCGCTACCGGTCAGCTTGAAGCGCTTCTTAGCACCACTGTGGGTCTTCATCTTCGGCATGGGAACCGATCTCCTTACGTGTCCGCAGACATTGTCTGCAGTTCTTTCGAGCAGCCACCCCTGCAGGCGACGTGCTGGTTGCGTACTGCCGGAGGAAGCCTCCTGCAGCTTTGAACTAGGTAGTCTTCTTACCGGCCGGCTTCGGAGCTGCCTTGGGGGCAGGCCGCGCAGCAGGCTTCGGAGCAGCCGGCCGGGCTACCGGCTTGGGCATGGGGACCGGCGGCCTCGGGGCAGCCGGTGCGGCCGGAGCCGGCGCGGCAGCCTTGGCAGCTTCAGCCGGCTTGGCAGTTTCCGCAGGCTTGGCCTCGGGAGCCTTGGCCGGAGCCGGGGCTGCTTTGGCGGACTCCCGCTTGGGAGCAGCGGCCTTCGGGGCGGCCTGCTTCGGCGCTTCCTTTGCTGCGGCTTCCTTCACCGGAGCTTCCTTGGCGGGGGCTTCCTTCACGGGAGCTTCCTTCGCCGGAGCTTCAGCTTCCGGAGCCGCCGGCTCGGTCGCGTCAGCCTCGGCCGGAACTGCCGTTTCCGGAGTTGCCGCCTCAGTGGCGTCCGCCGGAGCATCCGCCTCGGGCTGCGTCGTGATGGCGAACCCTTCCGGCAGAAGATCAGCCAACGACTGGGTCAGCGGCGCCTGGTCGTCACCGGTGACATCGATGCGGCCCGATGCCTTGGCTTCGTTCTGCGCCTTGGCTTCCGCACGCTGCGATGCGCGGCGTGCCTCAGCTTTGGCCTCCGCCTTGTTCTTCAGCGGCCCCACGACCATAACCATGTTGCGTCCGTCAATACGCGGGCTGGACTCAACAACGCCCACCTCGGCGACGTCGTCGGCGAAACGCTGGAGCAGACGGATGCCCATCTCCGGACGCTGCTGCTCGCGGCCACGGAACTGGATCATGGCCTTGACCTTGTCACCTGCACCGAGGAAGCGAAGCGCATGGCCGCGCTTGGTTTCGTAGTCGTGAGTATCGATCTTCAGGCGGAAGCGGATTTCCTTCAGAACCGTGTTGGTCTGGTTCTTCCGGGCTTCACGCGCCTTGACTGCGGCCTCGTACTTGTACTTGCCGAAGTCCATCAGCTTGCACACCGGAGGCTTGGCCTGAGGTGCTACTTCAACGAGATCAAGGTCGGATTCAGCAGCCAGACGCAGGGCATCCTCAATACGGACGACTCCTACCTGTTCACCTGCAGGGCCGACTAGCCGCACCTCGGGGACGCGGATACGCTCATTGATTCTTGGCTCGCTAATGTTAAAGCTCCTGTGATTGATGTAGTAAACCCACCGGCAAATAGAGAAGGCCCCCAATTGCCGGAGCAATCGAAGGCCTCGATGATCGGATGCACGCTCCCCCGACGGGAAATCGTGCGCAGGTTCCCGGGCACAACGCCCGATGAATCTGTCCGACCGGTACCCGGCAACCTTGCTTCCCTGGAAGAAACTTCCAGCGGGAAAACGGCTGACGCGGGTGGGAGAGAACTCCGCTTGCAAACTGCATGCCATTCTACAGAAAAAATCCCTCACGACACAGCGGGGCGCCGGTGGGACATTAACACAGCAAAATAACGACATTCAGTCGGTCTGTGACAAGCTTACCAGTATGAGTACCCCAGACAGCAATTCACACGTTTTCGAGGCCGCACCCGCCGAGGCGAACGTGAGCCAGCAAATCCGCGACATCTCCGAGGTGCCGGCCATCGAGGTCATCACCACCGCGGCCGTTCACCTCATGAGCGCAGCAGCAGTCAAGCTCGGCCTCGCCGCCGAGGACAACGCGGAGGAACTGAAGGACCTGGATGAGGCCCGCAAACTCATCACCGCCCTTGCCGGCCTGGTAACGGCCGCCGCCCCGGAAATCGGTTCCCAGCACGCCGGACCGTTGCGCGATGGCCTCCGGTCCCTGCAGCTCGCCTTCAGGGAAGAGTCCGCCATTCCCGATGCCCCGGGCAAGGGCCCGGGCGAAAAGTACACCGGCGCGGTCAACTGACCCAACGCGGCAGTTCATTCACGAGTAAATAGCGACGGCGGCGGGCGGACCATACTGGTCAGCCCGCCGCCGTCGTTGGTTCTCCCTGGCACTCATCGAAAAGGTCAGGCGGCCACCCTGCGCCGCCGCAGGGCCTGAAGCAACAGCCCCACCACGCAGAGCACAACGCCGGCCACCCCCACCGCCACAAAGCCGCCGGACGGGCCTGCCCCGTCGATGAAGATACCGGCGAGCGGCGCCCCCAGCGCCACGCCTGCCGTCAGCGCGGAGCCGTACCAGCCCATCGCCTCGCCGCGACGGTCCTCGGCCACCAGGTCCGCTACCTTTTCCGAAGCGGCGGAGAGTACCGGCGCGCAGAGCAGTCCCGGAAGAACCGAGATGAAAGCCAGTGTCCAGGTATCCCGCGCGAAGCCCATGGGGATGGTCAGGGCTGCCATGCCGAGGAGCAGCAGGGTCGGTGACACCGGCCGGTGCATGGCGCCGTAGACCAGCCCGCCGATGACGGAGGCGGCGCACCAAAAGAGAAAGACAATGCCGATTTCGTTTTGGCGGCCGCCGGTTTCCAGGGCGGCGACAATTCCGACGTCGGTGCCGCTCAGCACCATCCCTGTTCCCGCCGCTATCGAAAAGACCGCAGCCACAGCGGCAGTAAACCAGGCAAAATTGTGGGCCACCTTCCTGCGCAGGCTGCGGCCACCGCGGGCAGTTTCCGCGCCGGCCGGGACAAGGTCTGCCGCAGCCTCCTGCACGTGGACCGGCGCCGCGGACACCACCGCCACCTCCGCAGCATGGCGCTGGTCCTCTTCCGCCTCCTGAGTCCGGGTGGCGCTGCGGGTGGGCGGGTTGAACCACATCAGGAACAGGCCCGCCAGGGACGAGGACACTCCTACGACGCTCAGACCCAGGGCGGTGAAGCCGCTGGTCGCCACCACGGCGCCGGCGGCAGGACCGATCATGAACACCACCTCGGTGGCGATCGAGTCCAGGGCAAAAGCAGTCCGCCGCTGGGTGCCGTCCGCGAGAACGCCCAGGGACTGGCGGATCACGCTGAAGATCGGCAGGGTCAGCAGGCCACCGATGAACACCAACGGCAGCAGCAGTTCGTAGCTGACATACGGGACCACGGACCAGATGACGGCTTCGGAGACAACTGACGGGATGAGGGCCCGGCGCAGGCCGACCCTGTCAACGCGCCGGCCCCGCCATGGCGCCCCAACAGCGATCCCGATGGTCATCACCGCCGCAGCTGCACCGGCGGCGGCGTAGCCCTTTTCCAGGGAAAGGACGATGTGCAGGGTAAGCAGGAGCCCCGCGGCAGAATGCGGGATGCGGGCCACCATACCCACAAGCAGGAGCCGCCTGATGGGCTCGACGGCGAGCAACTCCCGGTAGAGAGCGAAATTCACGGAGAATCCTTTGGGTCTGGCACGGGCAGCCCGGGGGTCTCCCGCTGACCGTCAGCTACTGAACCGCGCGCCGCAACTTTATTTCCATCGAATCGACTCGCTCCCCAAACAATACATTCCGCGACCAGGCTGCTTGAAGTCCGCCGACGAGCTCCTGCACCGCGGCGGCATCAAGGCCGTCCTCAAGGTAGAGAACCACCTGCAGCTCGGGCCCGGCGCCGCCCCCGGAGAGTGGCAGTCCACCACCGGTCACGGCAGCAACTCCGGAGCCCGGGAGCAACTCGACGCTGCGGACGGCGGGGAACCCTCCCGCCGCGGCCGACATTTCGGCGGCCAGCGCGGCATCGGCGTATGAGGGAACCCATTCCTGCTGCTGTGCCAGTGCCCACACGGCGGGCCGACGGATGACGAGGGTCACGTCCGAGCCCGGGTCAAGCACCAATAATTGGGCCCCTTCTGCCACAGCTGACAGCGCGGCACGGGCCGCGTAGACAGCTACTGGCCGGGCGTCCGGGTGCCACGCAGCCAGGCGCTCGGCGGACGTGAAGGCAGGCATGGCTTTGCGGCCGTCTGCAGCCATCAGGGTGACCAGTGCCATGTCTGCCTGCTTATCCGCGGTCAGGCCGTCCACGCCCTCTGCTTCGGCGCCGAGCCGGGCAATGATCGGGATGAAAACGCGGGCAGTGGCAAGGGAGCTCACCACGGCCGCTTCGTCACCGGTCCCGCCACGCAGCGCCTCGACGGCCGCAAGGTATCCGGCGTCGGCCGTTCCGTCGTCGTCCTCGAAGTTGTGGATCCTGGCGTCGTCCCCTGCAAGGCTCCGCCCCTCCCACGGCCTCCCCGCCGAGTCCGCCGGGCCACCCGCTCCTGCCAGGGCAGCAGCGATGTGTCCGGGAAGGTGGCGCTGAACGGGCGCCCCGCCGGCCGGTCCTGGGTTCTGCGCGCTGTTCATGAGGTCCGGTTAGCGGCGGCCGGCGACGTCGAGGGCTTCGGGCAGCGTAAACGCACCGGCGTACAGCGCCTTACCCACAATCGCCCCCTCCACGCCCAGGGGCACCAGGGACCGGAGGACTTTCAGGTCGTCGAGGCTGGAGATGCCGCCGGAGGCCACCACAGGTTTGCCGGTTTTCTCCACCATTTGACGGAGCAGTTCCACGTTCGGGCCCTGCAGGGTGCCGTCCTTGGTCACGTCGGTGACAACGTACCGCGAGCAGCCTGCGTCTTCCAGGCGGCCCAGGACCTCCCAGAGGTCGCCGCCCTCCTTGGTCCAGCCCCGGCCCGCGAGCGTTGTTCCACGGACATCGAGGCCGACGGCGATCTTGTCGCCAAAGCGCTCGATGGCCTTGCGCGTCCAGTCCGGGTTCTCCAGTGCCGCGGTCCCAAGGTTGACCCGGGCCACGCCGAGATCAAGGGCCGCCTCGAGGGACTCGTCATCCCGGAGGCCGCCGGACAGTTCCACCTTGATGTCCAGCCGCCCGACGACTTCGCGAAGCAGTTCGGCGTTGGAGCCGCGGCCGAAGGCAGCGTCAAGGTCAACCAGGTGCACCCACTCGGCGCCCTGCTGCTGCCAGTTGAGGGCCGCTTCCAGGGGTGTGCCGTAGCTGGTCTCGCTGCCGGCCTCCCCCTGAACCAGCCGCACGGCCTGGCCGTTAACGACGTCGACGGCGGGCAGCAGTTCAAGAACCGGCAGGTCGGTTGCGGTGGTCATCTCGGGTCCTCTTCAGATTGCGTTGCGGGTGGAGCGGAATGCAGCGGGTGCCGGATTCCGGTGCGGCGGCAGGCGCCTAAGTGCCGGGAAGCGTCAGCAGGTAGGCGGCCAACAACGCCATCCCGGCCAGGACGTAGAAACTGATCTGGGTCCACAGGGGTTTGCGCTGCTGCCGGAAGGACAAGGCACCACCCACCAGGAGGCCGGCCAGGCCCATCAGAACAATCGACCACATCTAGGCGGGATCCGTTGGGGTGTTCTTACGGAGGCTGTCCACCCAGTTGCGGAGCAGCCGCCCGCCGGCGTCACCGGACTTTTCCGGGTGGAACTGCGTGGCGCAAAGCGGCCCGTTTTCCACCGCGGCGATGAACCGGGCACCGTGCTCGGACCAGGTCACCAGCGGTGCCGTCATCCGCGGCTGGATCACATCAAAGTTCCAGTCCTGGACACCGTAGGAGTGGACGAAGTAGAACCGTTCGTTTTCAACGCCCGCGAAAAGCTTTGAGCCTTCAGGCACCTGCACGGTGTTCCAGCCCATGTGCGGCACCACCTCAGCGGGAAGGAGCTCCACCTTGCCCGGCCATTCCCCCATGCCCTCGGCTTCGGTCCCGTGCTCAACACCGGCTTCGAACATCACCTGCAGGCCCACACAGATAGCCAGGACCGGACGTCCGCCGGCAACGCGACGGCCGATCAGCCGGATGCCGTCCACGGCTTTGAGCTCGCGCATCACAGTTTCGAAGGCCCCGACGCCGGGTACCACCAGGCCGTCCGCGTTCAGAACATCCTCGGGCTTGGAGCTCAGGATGACCTCCGCACCGGCGCGTTCGAGGGCACGCACGGCCGAGCGGACATTGCCTGAACCATAGTCAAGAACGGTGACGGTGGGTTTGCCCTCGGCCGATACTGGCTTCTTCAGTGTGGCGGGATCGATGACCGCGCCGTCACGAAGAATCTGGCCGGTCACAGGGCACCCTTGGTGGACGGAATCCCCTCAACCCGCGGATCGGGTTCGATGGCGGCACGCAGGGCACGGGCGAACGCCTTGAACTGTGCTTCGACAATGTGGTGCGGGTCGCGGCCGGCGATGACGTTCATGTGCAGGCAGATGCCCGCGTGCAGCGTGATGGCCTCAAAGACGTGACGGGTCAGCGAGCCGGTGAAGTGGCCGCCGATGAGGTGGTATTCCTGCCCGGCGGGTTCACCGCCGTGAACCAGATACGGGCGGCCGGAGACATCCACAACGGCGTTCGCGAGGGCTTCGTCAAGGGGCACGGTGGCCTCGCCGAACCTGCGGATGCCGGCTTTGTTGCCCAGCGCCGTGCGCAAAACCTCACCGAAGGTGATGGCGACGTCCTCCACCGTGTGGTGGACATCAATGTGGGTGTCACCGGTCGCCTTGACTGTCATGTCGATGAGCGAGTGCTTGCACAGCGCCGTCAGCATGTGGTCGTAGAACGGAACTGACGTGTCGATGTCCGATACGCCGGTGCCGTCAAGGTTGATCTCCACGAGCACTGACGATTCACTGGTGGCACGCTCCATGCGTGCGGTCCGGGTTTCGGCAGCGTTCGATCCGGTGGAACTCATGATTATCTGGTCCTTTAGCGCAGGAGTGGTGGGGCGCGCTGAGGCGCCGGTACTTCAAGTCTAGGCGGGGAGCTTCGCCTGGGTGGCCAGGATGGCTTCCAGGGAGGTGAGGAAGGCTGTGGTTTCCCTCTCAGTTCCCGCCGTGACCCGCAGGTGGCCGGGGATCCCGACGTCCCGGATCAGCACGCCCTCGTCCAGCAATTGCTGCCAGACCTGGTGCGGGCTTTCCAAGCCGCCGAAGAAGACATAGTTGGAATCCGAGGCCGCCGGCTTGAGTCCCATCCGGGTCAGCTCGGTGACAATGCGGTCCCGCTGCTCCTTGATGTCCCGGACGTCTGCCATTAAGGCTGTCCGGTGCTGGAGCGCGGCCAGCGCCGTCGCCTGGGTAATGGCGGAGAGGTGGTACGGCAACCGGACCAGGCGCAGGGCGTCCGTCACCTCGGGCGCGGCAGCCATGTAGCCCAGGCGTGCCCCGGCGAGGGCGAATGCCTTGCTCATGGTGCGCGAGACAATCAGGCGTTCCCTGCCCGGCAGCAGGGTAAGCGCGCTGGGCGTTCCGTCATGGGCAAACTCGTGGTACGCCTCGTCGACGATCACGATGGTCTGGCTGGCCTCGCCGGCCGCGTAGACGGCCTCCACCACATCCAGGCCGAGGCCCGTGCCGGTGGGGTTGTTGGGCGAACACAGGAAGACGATGTTCGGCTGGAGGTCCTTGACCTGGGCCGCCGCCGATTCGGCGCTCAGGCCGTACCCCTCTGCGCGCTGGCCGACGATGTATTCGGTGTCGGTGCCGCTTGCCAGCAGTGGGTACATCGAATACGTGGGCGGGAAGCCGAGAGCCTTCCGGCCGGGTCCGCCGAATGCCTGCAGGATCTGCTGGAGAACCTCGTTGGAGCCATTGGCTGCCCAGATGTTGGCGGCGTCGAGTCCGTGGCCGAGGTATTCGGCCAGCGCCTCCCGGAGTTCGGTGAACTCACGGTCCGGATAGCGGTTGAGACCGGCTGCGGCCTCCGTTACCGCTGCGGCGATGGCGGCCTGGACATCCGCCGGAACGCCATGAGTGTTCTCATTAACGTTCAGCAGGATGGGGACATCCAACTGCGGCGCACCGTACGGCGCAAGGCCACGAAGGTTGGTCCGGAGGGGAAGTCGGTTCAGGCGCTCTAGCTGGTCATTCACCTGAACAGTTTAGTTCCGAAGCAGGCGGCCGAAAAATGTGACGGCTGCCGGCGGCCTGGAACCCGGTATGCCGCCCCCGGTTGCGGCGCGCGGGGCCGGAACAAGCCGGCTGCTAACGGGTGGGGACAAAGAGCTGCTGGCCGGGCACTACACCGCCACCGGTGAGGTTGTTCAGCTGAACGATGTCCGCAATGACGTCGCGGGCATCACGTTGGGGTGCAGTGGTGCCGGCAATAGCCCAGAGGGACTGCCCCGGCTGGACCGTCACGGTCATGGTGGGCGTGACGGAGAGATCGGATACGGAATCCGAGGCCTTCGCCGGCGAGGTGAGAAACCCGGCCAGGGAAAGAAGGAGCGCCGCCAGGAGCACCAGCGGGATGCCAATGAGGACAATCTTGCCCCTGCGGGTAAGACGGAGCGGCGGCAGGGATTCCTTCCGCCGGGCCGACGTCAGCTGCGCGACGGAAACGAACGGGGGACGGGAATCCTGTGATGCGGATATAGCTGACATGAGATGAGCCCTCCTGGACCATACTGTGCTGCCCGGCGTGGCCTCCACGTTGCCCATGCACTGACGCCAAGCCTCAGTGTGGGGCGGATATTCGAATCCACTGGCAACGAGTAGAACACATATTCGAACTTTGCTTCTTCAGTTTTAGCACTTATCAACGAACATTGTCGAGACTCGCTAGAACAAATGTTTGAAAAAGCCCTGTGGCTGGCCTACGTTTGAGTCAAGAATCAACCACTCCAGTAGTTGACCAGCAGGGTCTGACATTCAAAGCAGCCCGGGCCTTCCGGCACGTAAACGCCGGACCGGAACCGGGACAACCGAAAGGCATTGGCGAACATGGCAGCACCAGCCGCCGAGGGCAAGGCGACTCCCCAGGGCCGCCAGCCCCAGAGAACCCCCAAGGGGCTCACTGCCCGCCAGAAGAAGATCCTCGAAACCATCCAGCGTTCCGTGAATGACAACGGCTACCCGCCGTCCATGCGGGAAATTGGCGACACCGTGGGGCTGGCCAGCCTTTCAAGCGTCACCCACCAGCTTTCGCAACTCGAAAAGCTGGGTTACCTCCGCCGGGACCCCAAACGGCCGCGCGCCATGGAAGTTCTGATGCCCCTGACACTGGACGGCGGAACCGGCAAAAGCGGCGCTTCGGCCAAACCCGCGTCCCTGCACGGCCCCGGCGGCACAGTCACCGAACTTCCCACCGCCATGGACACCGCCATGGTGCCGCTGGTTGGGCGCATCGCGGCCGGTGGACCGATCCTCGCGGACCAGGTGGTGGAGGACGTTATGCCGCTTCCCCGTCAGCTGGTGGGGCAGGGTGAGCTGTTCATGCTGCGGGTCGCCGGCGACTCCATGGTGGACGCCGCCATCTGCGACGGCGACTGGGTGGTAGTCCGACGGCAGGCCGACGCCGCAAACGGAGACATTGTGGCGGCGCTGTTGGACGATGAAGCCACCGTCAAGACCTTCCGGCAGCGTGATGGCCACACCTGGCTCCTGCCCCAGAACACGCAGTACGAGCCGATTCTCGGGGACCACGCCACCATCATGGGAAAAGTGGTCTCGGTCCTTCGATCGCTGTAGCCTCAGGCGCCTTTGCCCGCCAGCCGCTCAAGGGCTGCAAAAGCTGTCTTGCGGTCTGTCGTGGGCCAGAACGGCGGGAGCGCAGCACGAAGGAAGCCGGCGTAGCGTTCCGTGGCAAGACGCGAATCCAGTACGGCCACGACGCCCTTGTCCCCCGTCGAACGGATCAGCCGGCCTGCGCCCTGGGCGAGGCGGATAGCTGCGTGCGTGGCTGAGACCGCCATAAAACCGTTGCCACCGGCCTGGGCCACGGCGCGGGACCGGGCCGTCATGAGTGGATCGTCAGGCCGCGGGAACGGAATGCGGTCGATCACCACCAGCCGGCACGACCCGCCGGGAACGTCAACCCCCTGCCACAGGGACATGGTGCCGAAGAGGCAGGTGTCGGGCTCATCAGCGAACTGCTTCACGAGCGCCGTCATGGTGGAATCGCCCTGGCAGAGAATGCTCAGGCCGAGCCGCGGGCGCATCGCTTCCGCCGCCTCTTCGGCTGCACGGCGCGATGAGAAGAGGCACAGGGCACCGCCGCCTGAGGCCCGGATCAGGGCCTCCAGCTCGTCCAGTGACTCCGGTGACGCGCCGCGGCCGGGCTTGGGCAGATGTCCGGCGACGTAGAGGATTCCCTGCTTGGGGTAGTCGAAGGGCGAGCCGACGTCGATGCCGGTCCAGCTCGGTGCGCCCTCCCCTACCAGGCCCAGGCCTCCCGCGGCCGGTTCGAAGGCTGAGCCGATGGCCAGGGTCGCCGATGTGAGCACCACGGTGTGGCCGGCGAACAGCCCCTCCCGCAACTTCCCGGCAACACTGAGCGGCGCGATGTTGATCAATGCCGGCGCCGTCTCGTCCGGCTGCGAATAACCCTGCTGTGGATCGAAGGAACTGGCGCGGGAAAACCAGACCACTTCACGGTTCTCGCGGGCAATCAGGAGGCGTTCACACAGTTCAAGGATCAGCATCAGCCGCGAGCGGGCAAGCTGCCGCCCGCCGTCGGCCGTTTGGCTGCCGTCACCTTTGGAATCTGACAGGGCTGCCCGGCAGGCCTCCCGCAGCTGATCCACACAGTCCAGCTGTTCGTCATTGAGGCCATTGGGAAGGAGCCCGTTCGGAACCCCGGCCAGCGCAAGTTCGAGGTTGGCGGCGGCAGCATTGAGGGCGTCAACCGTGATGGCGGTGTGCTTCCGGGCGCCGGCCGCCGCGGCGTGGACCATGGCCACGGAAAGCTGGCCGGACACGGCACCGGTCACCCTGTCCTGGAGCTCGTGGGCCTCATCCACCACCACAACGTCGTATTCGGGCAGCACGGCCAGGCCCTCGAACGCGCTGACGGCCAGCATGGCGTGGTTGGTGACCACGACGTCAGCCTCGGCGGCATCGTGGCGGGCCAGTTCGCTGAAACACTCGGCCGCCATGGGGCACTTCTGCGCGCCCAGGCATTCCATCGAGGTTACCGAGACCTGCCGCCAGGCCCGGTCCGTGACGCCGGGAAGGAGCTCGTCCCGGTCTCCGGTGGTGGTTTTTTCCGCCCACTCGCGCAGCCGCACCACTTCCTTGCCCAGCTGCGACGACGGTCCGCCGAGGGCGGCGGCGAAATGCGGCACACTGGTGTCTTCGCCGAGGGAGAACAGCTGACCCTCGGCAGGCTCCTCGGACGGGAACCCGCCTTCGAGTTTGTGCCGGCAGACGTAGTTGGAGCGGCCCTTGACCAGTGCCACCTTGACGGGGCGGTCCAGGGCCGGGGTAATGGTTTTCAGCAGCCGGGGCAGATCCCGGCCCACGATCTGGGTTTGCAGGGCCAGGGTTGCAGTGGAAACCAGCGTGGGCTTGTCGCTGACGAGGGAATGCGCAATAAGGGGAATCAGATAGGCCAGGGACTTTCCCGTGCCGGTGCCGGCCTGAACCAGGAGGTGATCGCCGGTTTCGATGGCTTTCGCCACCTGCCGGGCCATTTCGTGCTGACCGGCCCGGCTCTGGCCACCCATTCCGGCGACGGCACGGTCGAGCAGTTCGAGGACGAACTGCTCGCCGGCCGTACCGGAAATTTCCCCTGCCACGAGCTCAGTCATGGTTGATAAACGGTTCCAGTTCAGCCGCCAGGCCTTCCCGGACCATGACCAGCACGCGTGTGCCGTGTTCGCCGTGATCCAGGCTGAGGATCTCGGCATCAGTCTCGTGCAGCTTGCTGATGAGGTCACCCCGGTCGTACGGGATCAGCAGCTCCAGTTTGACGCTTGGCCGGGGAATGCCGTCACTGATGGCCTTGAGGAGTTCGGCAATCCCCTGGCCGGTCCGTGCGGACACCACCACGTGGCGGGGCTCGCGCTGCTTGAGGCGCTCCACCACAAACGGGTCCGCGGCATCGGCTTTGTTGAGCACGATGATCTCGGGCACCTTCCGGGCGTCCACCTCGCTGAATACCTTGCGGACGGCAGCTATTTGGCCTTCAGGATCCGGGTGCGACACATCCACCACATGCAGGATCAGATCGGAGTCGGCCACTTCCTCCAGCGTGGAGCGGAACGCCTCCACCAGCTGGGTGGGCAGGGACCGGACGAAGCCCACGGTGTCCGCCAGCGTGTAACCCAGCCCGTCGGAGGTCTCAGCCTTCCGCACAGTGGGATCCAGGGTGGCGAACAGGGCATTCTCCACCAGCACGCCGGCGTCCGTGAGCCTGTTGAGCAGGGATGACTTTCCGGCGTTGGTGTATCCTGCGATCGCCACGGAAGGCACAGAATTACGACGGCGGTTGGCCCGCTTGGTTTCCCGTGCCGGCTTCATGGCGGCGATCTCGCGCCGCAGCTTGGCCATGCGCGTGCGGATCCGGCGGCGGTCCAGCTCAATCTTGGTTTCACCGGGTCCGCGCGAGCCCATGCCGGCACCGGCACCACCCACCTGGCCACCCGCCTGCCGGGACATCGATTCACCCCAGCCACGCAGGCGCGGCAGGAGGTATTCCAGCTGTGCCAGCTCAACCTGGGCCTTGCCTTCACGGCTCTTGGCGTGCTGGGCGAAGATATCCAGGATCAGGGCCGTGCGGTCAATGACCTTGACCTTGACGATGTCCTCCAGGCTACGCCGCTGGGACGGCGCCAGTTCGGCGTCGACCACCACGGTGTCCGCGCCGGTGGCCATAACGATGTCCTTGAGCTCCTGTGCCTTGCCGGAACCCAGGAACGTGCCCGGGTCCGGCTTGGCGCGGCGCTGCACCAACCCGTCAAGGACTTCCGAACCTGCAGTCTCGGCGAGAGCCGCGAGCTCGCGGAGGGAATTCTCGGCGTCCGCCAGGGTGCCTTCGGACCAAAGCCCGGCCAGCACCACCCTTTCGAGCCGCAGCTGCCGGTATTCGACTTCGGTGACGTCTTCGAGTTCGGTGGAGAGGCCGGCCACGCGCCGCAGCGCGCGGCGTTCGTCGAGATCCTGCTGGTCGCCGTCGTAGCTTGTGTGTTCGTCTTCCTGGCGGGAAATGGCCTGGGCCCTGCCAAGCACGGCCTTCTCGCCGTCGGTGGCTTTGACGTTCCTGGCCGGGACATCCTTGGCGAGAATCCGGTCGATGACAGCTTGGATTTCCTCAGGACTCATATCCTGGGCTGCTGGATCGGAACCGGTGTTGGGCTGGCTGGTCATGTTCTCCTTTGAAGGGTCGGCAATTTCAGAATAGTGCCGTTTGTTGGTCTCTGGTGAAGTATTCGCGCTGGGCTGACGGCTTGCAGTCATCCTGGCCTCCTGGTCTGCTCCACGGCCTGGTTGAAGCGGCGTCGCGGAGGTGGTCACATCATTGCTGATGCACGGGTGAGGGAAGTGGCGCAGGCAATGTCAGAACAGGGACCGGCACGGGGCTGATCACTCGAGTCTGGCCCTGCGGCAGGGCAGGTACGGAAGACCTGCCCTGTGGCGCACAAACGGAAGGCTGATACCTGCGTCGCTGTGGGGCACTGGCTTGGGGACGGGCGGCTATGGACAGCGCAGACCCGTGCCGGCTACTCGAAGATCAGGAACATGGGTTCAAGATTAGCAGAAGGGGTGGCCGCGATTTTCCCCGGTACGTTTCGCTTTGTCCAGCATCGCCCACTAATCTGGCCAGTTATGGAGTCCGCACACTATTTCAGCGCATCGCCCGCCGGGCCGTTCACCCGCAAGCCCCTCACGGTGGAGTTGGCCGGGGCAAAGCGCACGCTGCAGACCTCGGCAGGAATTTTCAGCCCGGACGGGATTGACAAGGGAACGGCGGTCCTCCTGGCTGAAGCTCCTGCGCCGTCGCCCACAGGGAACCTGCTGGACATCGGCTGCGGGTGGGGACCCATTGCGCTGACGCTTGCCCTGCGGGCTCCCCATGCCCGGGTTTACGCCGTGGATGTCAACGAGCGCTGCATCACCCTGACCAATGAAAACGCTGCCCTGCTGGGCCTGGACAATGTCGTGGCAAGCACCCCGGACGCGGTGGATCCCGGCCTGCGCTTCGACACCATCTGGTCCAACCCGCCCATCCGGATCGGCAAAGATGAACTGCACGGCCTGCTCAGGCTGTGGCTCCCCCGGCTGGCCCCCGGCGGCTCAGCGTGGCTGGTGGTGCAGAAGAACCTCGGCTCTGACTCGCTCCAGCGCTGGCTGTCCGCGGAGCTGGACGAGACCTTCACCGTCACGCGTGAAAGCACGGCAAAATCCTTCCGGATCCTGCGGGTCAGGAAAGCGTCCCGCTAGCCACGATCACTGCCGGGCCGCTGAGTTCGACGTGCTCGTGGCCTGCCGCGCCTGAGAAGAACTTCACGCCGACGACGCCGCCGGGCACGTTGACCAGCCAGGAGTCCGGCGCCTCGGCCCCTGCCCAGTGCCTGGTGGCCACCGCTGCGGCGCAGGCGCCGGTGCCGCAGGACTGCGTTTCGCCGACGCCCCGTTCATGGACACGCATGGTGACAGTGCCAACCCCGTCGTGGACCAGCGGCTCGGCGGGCACCACAAATTCGACGTTGGTGCCGTTGGCCGGCAGCGGATCCACCACCGGTGCGGTGAAGAGCCTGGTGGCTTCAAGCTCGGACAGTTCCGCCAGGGCCACCACGGTGTGGGGATTGCCCATGCTGACGGACAGGGCCGGGCGGGGAACTTCGAGCCCGTCCGCCGTCACGAGGGAGTCCATGGCTTTGGCGGTCGCCTCCCCGGGGAAGATGAACTCCCACGGCCCCATATCCACGGCGTACGTGTCGCCGGTGCGGACTACGGTCTTGGGCCCGCCGCGCGTTCCAACGGTCAGCGACCCGCCGTCGGGCAGGTTGACCAGGCCTTCAGCGCGCAGGAAATGGACAAAAACGCGGACGCCGTTTCCACACATTTCTGAAAGGGACCCGTCTCCGTTGCGGTAGTCCATGAACCATTCCGCCTCGGGACTGGTTTGCAGCAACTCGCGGCCCTCGGACAGGTAGCGGGACGGAACAGCCCTGATCAGGCCATCCCCGCCGATGCCGCGGTGCCGGTCGCACAGCGCGGCAACCTGCGCGGCGTCAATGGTGTGGACGCCGTCAGGGTCGGCGATGAGCACAAAGTCATTTCCCGTACCGTGGCCCTTGGAGAAGCGAAGACCGCCCAGCGGACGGTAGGCGGGCTCGGTGGTCTCTGCGGGGGTTGCGTCCATGATCCAAGGTTACCGGCCCGGCCTGGATCGGCTAAAACGTCCGACGACGGCGGGAGGCGTGCCGGCGTCAGGTGGCCGGTCCTGGGCCGGCGTCAGCTGGCCGGCTGTGAGCCGGCCAGGGCGGCGGTGAGCCGGCCAGGGCGGCGGCCTGGGCCACAAGGTGCGGGGCATGCCAGTCCAGCCAGCTGATGCGGGGATCCGCCCGGAACCAGGTGAGCTGGCGCCGGGCGAATTGCCGGGTGGCCACGATGGTGTCCTCAGTTGCCTCGGCGACGGTTGCGGCGCCGTCGAGCACCTTTAAAAACTGGGCATAGCCCAGTGCCCGGGGCGCGGTTTTGCCGCTGCGCAGTCCGGCCGCATCGAGTCGGCGCACTTCCGCAAGCAGGCCGTTGTCAACCATCCTGTGTACCCGCAGGCCCAGCCGTTCCCGGAGGGCTTCGCGGTCCACGGCCAGCCCGATCTGCACGGCCGGCTGGAAGTACTCGCGCTGGGGCATAAAGGAGCTGAAGGGCCGGCCGGTGAGCTGGTGCACCTCCAGTGCCCTGACGATGCGACGGGCATCGCTGACCCTGCCTGCGGAGACGGGATCCACGTCCCGGAGCCGGGCAAGGAGGGCTTCGGGTCCGGATTGTTCGAGCTCGGCTTCCAGGGTGCGGCGCACTGCCGGGTCGGTCCCCGGGAACTCAAGGACGTCCAGGACAGCCCGCACGTAGAGGCCGGACCCGCCCGCCACGATGGCGCGCTTACCGCGGGCGTGAATGCCGCGGATGACCTCCCGTGCCTGCTGCTGGAAATCGGAAACGCTGGCTTCCTCGGTGACGTCCAGGGTGTCCAGCAGGTGATGGGGCACGCCGCGCCGTTCGGCCAGGGTGATCTTGGCCGTGCCGATGTCCATGCCGCGGTAGAACTGCATGGCGTCGGCATTGATCACCTCGCCACCCAGTTCGAGTGCAAGGCTGACCGCAAGATCGGACTTGCCTGAGCCGGTGGGACCGACGACGGCGATGACCGGAGGCCGGGCCACCGGTCAGCGGCTCCGGACCGGCAGGGTCGGCATGCCCAGCAGGACGCCGGTCCGGGCACCGCCCGCGCCGGCTCCGGCGCCCGGGACGGGAGCGCCGCAGGAGTCCGCTTGCGACCGGTCCCAGGCATCGCCGGCTCGGGACCGCCGCAGGCTGTAGTCCTCCAGTGCCGTGTCCGCGACGAGGTGGAAGGCGGCGGCCTCGGTGATGGTGACGGTGACCAGGTCACCGGGGCGGGGTGATTCGGCGCCAGCGGGAACCGAGAAGTGCACCAGCCGCTGGTCCCGGGACCTGCCCGAGAGCCGGTGCGTCTCTTCAGACTTCCGGCCGGACTGGGCGGTAACCATGACTTCCACCCGCCGGCCCAGCTGCTTGGCATTTTCTTCTGCGGCAATCCTGTCCTGCAGGGCGGTCAGTCGTTCAAAGCGCTCCTGCACCACGGCCTTGGGCAGCTGATCGGGCAGCTCTGCCGCGGGGGTGCCCGGCCGCTTGGAGTACTGGAATGTGAAAGCAGTGGCGAAACGCGATTTCTCCACCACATCCAGGGTGGCCTGGAAGTCCTCCTCCGTCTCCCCCGGGAAGCCCACAATGATGTCGGTGGAGATGGCGGCGTGCGGAATCTTCTCCCGCACCTTGTCCAGGATGCCAAGGAACTTGGTGGACCGGTAGGACCGCTTCATGTCTTTCAGGACCTTGTCCGATCCGGACTGCAGCGGCATGTGCAGCTGCGGCATAACGTTTGGGGTCTCGGCCATGGCATCAATGACGTCGTCGGTGAACGCAGCCGGGTGCGGACTGGTGAACCGGACCCGCTCGAGGCCCTCGATTTCGCCGCAGGCGCGCAGGAGTTTGGAGAAAGCCTGCCGGTCGCCGAATTCCACGCCATAGGAGTTCACGTTTTGCCCGAGGAGGGTGACTTCGATCGCACCATCGTCCACGAGCGCCTGGATTTCAGCGAGGATGTCGCCGGGGCGGCGGTCCTTCTCCTTGCCGCGAAGGGCGGGAACGATGCAGAACGTGCAGGTGTTGTTGCAGCCCACAGAGATGGAGACCCATCCCGAGTAGACCGAGTCCCGCTTGGTGGGCAGGGTGGAGGGGAAAACGTCCAGGGATTCGAGGATCTCCAACTGGGCTTCGTTGTTATGCCGGGCCCGGTCCAGCAGCGCCGGCAACGCGCCCACATTGTGGGTTCCGAACACGGCGTCCACCCAGGGAGCCTTCCTGAGGATGGCTTCGCGGTCCTTCTGCGCCAGGCAGCCGCCGACGGCGATCTGCATTCCCGGGTTGGCGGCCTTCACCGGCGCCAGCATGCCCAGGTTGCCGTAGAGCTTGTTGTCCGCGTTCTCACGCACCGCGCAGGTGTTGAAGACGACGACGTCGGCCTGCTCACCTTGGGCGGCGACGTAGCCTGCCGCCTCGAGCATGCCGGCCATCCGCTCCGAATCATGGACGTTCATCTGGCAGCCAAAGGTGCGCACCTGATAGGTACGCGGCTGCGGAGCGCCTGCAACGGGCATTGCGCCTGTTTCGTGCGGCGCGCCGGAGGCTGCGGAAGGGACGGTGCCGGATGCGGGGGAAGGAATGGTCAAACTCACCTGTTAAGGGTACCGGCTCAGCGGAGGCTCCGCCCCGGCGGCCTACAGGCCGGGGCCGTAGCTGTCGTGGCCGGGCCCGTAGCCGCCTGCCTCGCCGCCCAGCCGGGCATCAATGACCTCGCCCACCACCCTGAAGGCCTGGGCAGGCTGGTAGCCCTTCCGGGCGAGCATGGAGGCGAGGCGTCGGGTGGTCTTGTCCCGTTCGGCCCTGTCGGAGAGGTCCGCACCGGAACGCAGCTTGCGTTCCACCAGTACCCGGGCGGCAGCTTCTTCATCGGCGTCGGAGAGTTGCTCCAGTGCGGCGCCGGCAGTATCGGCGTCAATGCCCTTGTCCGACAACTCGCGCCGGAGGGCCCCCTTCGCCAGCTTCCGCGACTGGGACCGGCTGCGCACCCACATGTCGGCAAACTCGGCGTCGTCGATCAGGCGGACTTCCTGGAACCGGTCCAGGACGTCTTCGGCCACGTCCTCGGGGATGTTCCGTTCCGCGAGCTTGCGGGACAGCTGCAATCGGCTTTTCGCCGAACTGGTCAGCTGCCGCAGGACTATGGCGCGGGCAACCGAGGCGGGGTCGGGTTCGGGGTCCGAGGCGACGGACGACTCAGGGTCGGGCCCGTCCTGGCCCGCACTGCCGGCCCAGCCTGACCTGCGCCGGCTGCCGGCACCCTTACGCCGCCCGGGTCCTCCCCCGGACTCCCATTCACCCATAATTTCCCGGCCCCTCAAACGCTCGGCAGGACATGCGGCCCAATGGCCCGTCAACCTAGAAGCCGTCAACGGCCTTCAGCTTGGGCGAATCCTTGGACTCGTCGGCGGCGGGCTTAACACCCACCCCCAGCTTCTCCTTGATGAGGCGCTCCAGCTCGGCGGCCAGTTCGGGGTTGTCGCGCAGGAAACGGCGGGAGTTCTCCATGCCCTGGCCCAGCTGGTCGCCGTCGTACGTGAACCATGAACCGGACTTCTTGATGAGGCCGTGTTCAACACCCATGTCGATGATGCCGCCCTCACGGGAAATGCCCTGGCCGTAGATGATGTCAAACTCGGCGATCTTGAAGGGCGGCGCCATTTTGTTCTTGACGATCTTGGCTTTGGTGCGGTTACCGACCGAGTCCGCGCCTTCCTTCAACGTCTGGATCCGGCGGACGTCGATGCGGATGGAGGCGTAGAACTTCAGGGCCTTACCACCGGTGGTGGTCTCCGGGGAGCCGAAGAACACGCCGATCTTTTCACGGAGCTGGTTGATGAAGATGGCAGTGGTCTTGGTCTGGCTCAGGCGGCCGGTGATCTTACGCAGCGCCTGGCTCATCAGGCGGGCCTGCAGGCCAACGTGGCTGTCTCCCATGTCGCCTTCGATTTCCGCACGCGGCACCAGGGCTGCCACGGAGTCGATGACGATGACGTCCAGGGAACCGGACCCGATCAGCATGTCCATGATTTCCAGTGCCTGCTCGCCGGTGTCCGGCTGGGAGACCAGGAGGGCGTCGGTATCGACGCCCAGCTTGGCAGCGTATTCCGGGTCCAGGGCGTGCTCGGCGTCGATGAAGGCAGCAATGCCGCCCAGACGCTGAGCGTTTGCGACCGCGTGCAGGGCCACCGTGGTTTTACCCGAGGATTCCGGGCCGTAGATCTCCACAACGCGGCCGCGGGGCAAACCGCCAATGCCCAGGGCGACGTCCAGGGCGATGGAGCCGGTGGGAATGACTTCGATGGGGGCACGGACTTCATCCCCCAGCCGCATGACCGATCCCTTGCCGAACTGCTTGTCAATCTGGGCCAGCGCTGCTTCCAGC
Organism: Pseudarthrobacter naphthalenicus; assembly: GCF_029076445.1. Lineage (GTDB taxonomy): Bacteria > Actinomycetota > Actinomycetes > Actinomycetales > Micrococcaceae > Arthrobacter > Arthrobacter naphthalenicus. The sequence goes on along the minus strand of NZ_JARESG010000017.1, from coordinate 50,306 downwards.
GCTTTTTCACGATCCGGGGCTGCCGCCATGGTTCACACCTCTAATGCTTTCTCGCTTTGGAGTGGCCTCAGCGGCCGTTATTGGTCATCTCTGACGCTAATGGCACCCTCTGACATTCAAGCCGGGCGACATCGCGTATGTGGATAACCCACTGGAAAAATCATAGCTTTACCCGAACAGATATTCGAACAGATTCGACGGCGTGTCAGCCGGAAGGAAGGAGCGTGCCCGTTAGTCCCGGGGCTTCACGTCACGGCCCAGGCGCCGCTCGGGCGGAACGTCCTGCACCTCACACATGGCGAGCCATACGCTTCGAGGGCTCACGCCGGCCTTGAGTGCTTCGTCCGCGGTGCGTCCCCCAACGCCTGCCAGGACCAGGGTGCTGCTGAGGACCCTTGAGTAGCCTGCCCCGAATTCGTCGTCCATAAGCCGCCAATAGTCACTGATCCGCACCAATAGAGTCTCTCATGTTCCGGGACCCTAGAATTGTTGGCATGAGCAATCCAGCCGATGGCCGCCAGCGGGGAGCACGTGCTGACGCAGGCGCGCCGGATTCCGTTTCAAGCGGGGACAGCCTCGACGAAACGCTCAACACGGTGGAACATCAAATCAGCCTTTTTTGGCGCCGTTCGCGTTCCATTTCCCAGCAGCTTTCGCGCCAGGTCCATCCGGACATGGAGCCATCGGCCTACGGCCTGTTGGCGGTTATTCGGCGTGAGGGTCCCATCCGCCTGACGGACCTTGCGCAGAACATTGGCGTGGGCAAGCCGTCGGTGAGCCGCCAGATCGCCTTCCTTGAAAGCATCGGTTTGGTCTCCAAAGAGGCCGATCCGCTCGACGGGCGGGCGCAGTCGATCCGTCTCACCGAAAAGGGTGAGGAGAAGATGCACCAGGTCCAGGATGCGCGCCGGCAGGACTTCCGGGAGCGGTTGGGGGAATGGCCGGTGGAGGAACTGCAGACGCTGGCCGAATACATGGCCAAGCTCAACTCCATCTTTGATCTTGACGTCATCGGCAAAGACGCGGCGGCAACGCACCGGGCGGGCAACGCTTCCAGGTAGACAAAGCGGGGACCAAGCGCAACGAAGCCTCCGGCCAATGACCGGAGGCTTCGTTATGAGTAGTGCAGGCTTGCTTACCGTGCGCCGGAAAGCAGGCCGGTGGAAAGTTCGTTGTTGATTTCGCGGTCAAGGTCGCGGCCGTAGCGCTGGGAGAATTCCTGCGGAACGGTGTCTGGAACGGCAACGCCTTCGGCGACGGCTACGCGGTCGCTGACTTCACGGAGCATGCTGGACAACGGCACGTCCAAGGCGGAGCAGATCGACGACAGGAGCTCTGACGAGGCTTCCTTCTGACCCCGTTCCACTTCGCTGAGGTAGCCGAGGGATACACGGGCACTGTGCGAAACTTCGCGGAGCGTACGACCCTGGCGCTGGCGGACATCGCGCAGGACATCACCGATTTCGTGGCGAAGTACTACCATTTTGCGCTCCTTCTGTTCGCTCTTAGCCTGATCGGCGAGGCCCACATCCTTCCAGCGGACAACGCCGTTTACGGATACGGGCTGCTTTACCATCTGTATCGCCTTGCTCCTTCATAAGTCCGGTCCATATGAAACCGAAGTTGATATTTATCCTAGGCGCCCCGGCTCTGCCAAAGCGACACAATGTAATAACTAATACGTTCGGGGATTTGTTCCCGGCAACTTTACGCCCGGTAGCTTCAAAGGCATAGGCCCTCAGGAAGGCAGGACCGTGAGCAGCCGTTCCAGCGCCGCACCGCACGCCTGCCCGCGGATATCGGCGCGGTTCCCGGTGAAGCTGTAGGGGAAAGCCGAGGCGCCTTCGGCAGTGGCAATTCCAATGAAGACGGTGCCCACGGCTTTGCCGTCGTGTTCCTCCGGTCCGGCAACACCGGTGGTGGCAACGCCGATGTCCGCACCCAGTGCCGACCGGACACCCCTTGCCATCGCGGCGGCGACGTCGCCATCCACCGAGCCGACGGCGGCCAGGAGCTCGGCTGAAACGCCCAGGATGTCAACTTTCACGGAGTTCTGGTAAGCCACCACGCCGCCCTGAAGCATCCCCGAGGCGCCGGCGGTATCTGCCAGGACAGCGGTGACCATCCCGGCCGTCAGGGATTCAGCGGCGGCAACGGTGCGGCCCGCGTCCAGGGCATTACGGACTGCCTGTTCGGCCAGATGGTGAAGATTTGTCATGGCTGCTCCTGGGGGTCTGGTTCTGGGTTCCGGGACCGCTTTCCCCGTGCCCGGAGGCGAAGGGCTTCCACCACGTATTCGACGCCGGTCCACACGGTGATGAGTACCGCCACCATCATGACCGCGAAGGCCACCCACACCAGCCAGGGTGCCAGCGCGCCCAACGGCAGAAGGTACAGGAAGATGGCCGCCGTCTGCACCACGGTCTTGAGCTTGCCGCCGCGCGAGGCCGGAATGACGCCATAGCGGATGACAAAGAAGCGAAGAGCGGTGATGCCCCACTCCCGAATGAGGATCACGATGGTGACCCACCACGGCAGCTCACCGAGGACGCACAACATGACCAGCGCGGAGCCGATCAGGAGCTTATCGGCGATGGGATCGGCGATCTTGCCGAAATTGGTGACGAGCCCGCGGCTCCTGGCGATGTCGCCGTCGAGCTTGTCCGTGTAGATGGCGACGGCGAATCCCAGTACCGCCGCCCAGCGCCACGGGCCGGACTCGCTGCGCAGCCCGGGGGCATCGAGGAGGAGGAACCAGACGAAGAACGGCACGAGCGCAATACGCAGCATGGTCAGGATGTTGGGGAGATTCCAAATCCCGCGGCTGCTGGAGCCTGCGGCAGTTGCTTCGGTGCTAGTCACCCTCCTAGGCTACCGTCCGGTGAGCGACCAGGCGTCTTCGGACCCGTCTTCATCATCGTCACCGGAGCTCGTATCTGCGCCGTCGAAGTATTCGACGCTCTGGCTGCGCTGGTCCAGGTCCGCCTGGACCAGGTCTTCCGCGTAGCCGCCCTGGGCGATGTTGGCGTTGGCGTTCTCACTGAGGGCGGCGGTCTGGGAATCGGCAACCGCGGGCGCGTCCTGACCCTTCATGGCGGCAAGCACGGCGGCGAGATCGTCCGGCTTGACCAGGACGTCGCGTGCTTTGGAACCTTCTGACGGGCCTACCACTCCCCGCGACTCCAGGAGGTCCATGAGCCGTCCGGCCTTGGCGAATCCGACGCGGAGTTTGCGCTGGAGCATGGAGGTTGAGCCGAACTGGGTGGTGACCACCAGTTCCGTGGCCTGCAGCAGGACTTCGAGGTCGTCCCCGATGTCGTCGTCGATCTGCTTCTTCTGCGCCTCAGGGGCGACGTCGTCACGGTACACGGCCTTCAGCTGGCCCTTGACGTGCTCGACAACCTTGTGGATTTCGGATTCAGTGACCCAGGCGCCCTGGACGCGCATGGCTTTGGAGGCGCCCATCGGCAGGAACAGGGCATCGCCCTGGCCAATGAGTTTCTCCGCACCGGGCTGGTCGAGGACCACGCGTGAGTCCGTGACCGAAGACGTGGCAAACGCCATGCGGGAGGGGACATTGGCCTTGATCAGACCGGTCACCACATCCACGGAGGGCCGCTGCGTTGCCAGGACCAGGTGGATGCCGGCCGCACGCGCGAGCTGCGTGATGCGGACAATCGAATCCTCCACGTCGCGCGGAGCCACCATCATGAGGTCGGCCAGCTCGTCAACGATCACCAGCAGGTACGGGTACGGACGGATGACCCGCTTGGAACCCTCGGGCGGGATCACCTTGCCGGCCCGGACCGCCTTGTTGAAGTCGTCGATGTGTTTGAACCCGTAGTTGGCCAGGTCATCGTACCGGGCGTCCATTTCCCGGACCACCCACTGCAGGGCCTCGGCGGCCTTCTTCGGATTGGTGATGATGGGTGTGATGAGGTGCGGCACACCTTCGTAGGCGGTCAGTTCCACGCGTTTGGGGTCCACCATGACCATGCGGACCTCGTCCGGGGTGGCTCGCATCAGGATGGAGGTGATCATGGAGTTCACGAACGATGACTTACCAGCGCCCGTGGCTCCCGCCACCAGCAGGTGGGGCATCTTGGCCAGGTTCGCCACGACGTAGCCGCCTTCGACGTCTTTGCCCACACCCATCACCATCGGGTGTTCGGTCCGGCGTGCGTTCTGGCTGCGGAGGACGTCGCCGAGCGAAACGGTTTCGCGGTCAGTGTTGGGGATTTCAATGCCGATGGCGGACTTACCCGGAATCGGGCTCAGGATGCGGACGTCGCTGGAGGCCACGGCGTAGGAAATGTTCTTGGACAGGGCGGTGACCCGTTCCACCTTGGTTCCGGAGGCCAGTTCAATTTCGTAGCGGGTCACGGTGGGGCCGCGGCTGAAGCCGGTCACCGTGGCATCCACGTTGAACTGCTGGAGGGTGTCCGTGAGGGCGGCGACGACGGCGTCATTGGCCTCAGTGCGCTCCTTGGGGATGGAGCCCGGAGTCAGCACGTCGGACGACGGCAGGGTATAGGTGACGTCGCCCGCCAGGGAGAGCTGTTCGGTCCGTTGCGGGATGGGCGTGGGCAGCGGCACCGGAGTGACGGGTTTGGCCGGCACCTGAGGGATGGCGCCGGCAGCCGGGTTGAGCGAGCCGGCGGCCACCATGCCCGGGGTGACGAGCGGAATGGCCTCGGTGGCGTTCTCCGCCGGACTGTTTCCTGCTGCCCCCAGGCCCTGGGCCGCCTTGATCTTTTCGACGGCCATCTCAGCCTGCGTGGGGCGCCGCACACCGGGCGCAGGACGGGGTCCGCGGCCTGATTTGTCGGCCTCGGCGTCCTCGTCATCGATGACCGCGTGCTCAAAGGCCTCGTCACCCACATAGCCTTCCAGCCCGGCGTCGGAGTCTTCATTCCTGCCGAAGAAACGGCGCTTCTTCTTGCGCGGGGCCACGGCGGCGCGCGTCTGCTCAAGATAGCTGCGGTCGTGGCGGTCGGCTGCCTCGCCGGGTTCCTGCAGGTCAAGGCCCATGAGGTGTTCGTAGGCTGCCCGGAGCCGGCGGGGAATGGCGCCGAAGGGTGTGGCCGTGATGATCAGCAAGGAGATGAAGGCCAGAACGCCATACAGGACAACGGGCACCGCAGGGTGGATGGCTGCCAGCGGGGACGCCGCCAGGAAGCCAAGCATGCCGCCGGCCTGGCGGAGGCCATCGAAGCCTTCGGCGACCGTGGGCTGGCCGCCCAGCACGTGCGCGAGCCCGCAGCCCGCGAACGTCATGATGAGGAAGCCGATGCCCACCCGGTTGTTTCCGCGGCCGTCATCGGGCTGCCGGAAGAGCCGGAAGGCGCAGGCAAAAAGCATCAGCGGCAAGACCAGCGACACCCAGCCGAAGGTTCCGTTGACCACGCTGTACACGGCGTCGGGGAACCAGCCCGTGAGGCCCCACCAGGCGAAGGTGGCGATGAAGGTTCCGAGCGCGAGATTAAACAGGGCAGCTCCGTCGCGGCGGTCCTCCGCCGGCAGGTCGCTGACGTCGGAACCGATCCGGCGGACTCCTCCGCCCACGAGGTGTCCGATGGCCAGCCATGCGCCGCCCACCACGCGCAGGAGCCACGGCTGCCGCTGTTCGACGGCGGGAAGCTGGCGCGTGCGGGCAGCACCGGTGGAGGATCCCGTCCTTCCGCCGGCGCCGGCTTTGGAGCCCGACGATCCTGCGCCGCGGCCCGCGGAGCTCCCGGATTTGGCGGTGTTCGCGCCTCGGGCGGTGCCTTTGGGCGCGGGAGTAGTACGTGTGGCCATACGTGCCACGGTACCGGAACCGGTCCGTTATTCCGCGGATTTCCGCCTGCCAGGGGGCTTCCATGTTGCCTGCCGCCGCCTGCGCCACCCTACTTTGAAACGTGAAAGGCCCGGTTCCGAAGAACCGGGCCTTTCGCGTCCGCCGTGGGTCGTGGCGCTACTACGCCTCGAGGACCACCGGGATGATCATCGGCTTGCGGCGCAGCTTGCGGTTGACCCACGTGCCCACTACGCGCCGGACAACCTGCTGGAGCTGGTGCGTGGTGTGGTCCGTGCGGTTGAGCACGGCTTCCTCCAGCGCGGCGTTGATCTTGGGAATGATTTCGTCAAAGACTGAATCGTCCTCGGCTACGCCGCGGGCGTGGATTTCCGGTCCCGAGACCACCTTGCCGGTGGCGCGATGGATGACCGTGATGATGGAAATGAATCCCTCGTCCCCGAGCGTCTGGCGGTCCTTGAGGTCAGCTTCGGTGACCTCGCCGACGCTGGAGCCGTCCACGTAGACGAAGCCCACTTCGACCTGGCCCACCACGTCGGCGCGGTGATCCCTGAGGTCGATGACGGTGCCGTTGTCCGCAAGGATCACGCTGGCTTCCGGCACACCGGACTCGATGGCGATCTTGCCGTTGGCGATCAGGTGGCGGGTCTCGCCGTGAACGGGCATGGCATTGAGCGGCTCAAGGATGTTGTAGCAGTACAGCAGCTCACCGGCAGCTGCGTGGCCGGAGACGTGCACCTTGGCGTTGCCCTTGTGGATGACGTCCGCGCCGAGCTTCAGCAGGCCGTTGATGATCCGGAACACCGCGTTCTCGTTGCCCGGAATCAGGCTGGAGGCAAGGATCACGGTGTCGCCGTCGCCGACCACCACGCGATGGTCGCCGTTGGCCATGCGGGAGAGCGCAGCCATCGGCTCGCCCTGCGAGCCAGTGGACATGAGCACCACGCGGTTGTCCGGAAGGTTGTCGATGTTCTTGATGTCCACGACGAGGCCGGGGGGCACGTCGAGGTAGCCGAGCTTTTCCGCGATGGCCATGTTGCGCACCATGGAGCGGCCAACGAATGCCACCTTCCGGTTGTGCTTGCCGGCGGCGTCGAGGACCTGCTGGACGCGGTGGACGTGCGAGGAGAAGGAAGCGACGATGATCCGCTTGGTGGCCTGGCCGAAGAGCCGTTCCAGGGTGGGCCCGATCTCCTTTTCGGCAGTGGTGAAGCCGGGCACGTCAGCGTTGGTCGAATCCGACATAAAGAGGTCCACGCCCTCTTCGCCCAGCTTGGCAAAGTGGCGGAGGTCGGTGATCCGGCCGTCAAGGGGCAACTGGTCCATCTTGAAGTCGCCCGTATGCAGGACAGTGCCGGCGGCGGTGCGGATGAAGACTGCCAGGGCGTCGGGGATGGAGTGGTTGACGGCGACGAATTCGCACTCGAAGGGGCCGAACTTTTCAACCTGGCCCTCTTCAACGGTCAGGGTGTACGGACGGATCCGGTGTTCCTGCAGCTTGGCCTCGATCAGGGCAAGCGTCAGCTGCGAACCCACCAGCGGGATGTCGGCACGGAGCCGCAGGAGGTAGGGAACAGCGCCGATATGGTCCTCGTGACCGTGGGTCAGGATCACGGCCGCGATATCGTCCAGCCGGTCCTCGATGTAGGAGAAATCGGGCAGGATCAGGTCGACGCCAGGCTGGGTCTCCTCAGGGAAGAGGACACCGCAGTCGACGATGAGCAGCTTCCCGTCGATCTCGAAGACGGCCATGTTCCGGCCGATCTCCCCCAGCCCGCCAAGCGGGACAATGCGAAGGGTGCCTTGCGGCAGGCGTGGGGGCGTGACAAGGCCGGGAAGGGCGGTTTGGGTCATAGTGCACTACTTTCCAGGCGGAAGGGTGCTGGTCTTAGCCCTCAGGAAAAGACCAGCCCCGCTTCCGCCAAGTCCTCGCGGATGGTTTCGATCTCGGCTTCGTCCGGCTCCACGAGGGGCAAACGGACAATCGAGTTGGGCAGGACTCCCTGCCATTTAAGAATTTGTTTGGCTGCGACGGCGCCTTGGACGCGGGTCATCGTGGCCCGGACCACGGGCAGCAGCTCGAAGTTGATCTTGCGGGCGGTTTCCATGTCGTTCGCGTTGACAGCGTCGATCAGATCACGGAAGCGCCGGGTGGCAACATGCGTTGTCACACCCACCAGTCCGACGGCGCCCAGGGCCATCCAGGGCAGGATGAGTCCGTCATCTCCCGAGTAGAAGTCCAGATCCGTTTCTGCCATGACGCGGCTGGCCGCCATGAAATCCGCTTTGGCATCCTTGACCGCGACGATGTTCGGGTGCTGCGCCAGCCGGATCATGGTTTCGGGCTCGATGGGGATGGAGGACCGCCCGGGAATGTCATAGAGCATGACCGGCACGTCCGTGGACGATGCGACCGTTTCAAAGTGTGCCCGGACGCCGGCCTGGCTGGGCTTGTTGTAGTAAGGCGTGACGAGCAGCAGACCGTCGACGCCAAGCGCGGCCGCCTGTTGGGAGAGGTGCACCGAGTGCGCGGTGTCGTTGGTACCGGTACCGGCAATAATGGCGGCCCGATCCCCTACGGCCTCCATGACGGCGCGGAACATGCCAAGGTTTTCCTCATCCGACAGGGTGGAGGTTTCCCCGGTGGTGCCGGTGACGACGAGGCCGTCGCAGCCGTCGTCCACAAGCTTGGTGGCCAGCTCCGCCGCCTGCCGATAGTCCACGGTGCCGTCCTTGGTGAAGGGCGTGACCATGGCGGTGAGGAGCGTACCAAGGGCAGGGATGGTGGCGGATTTGTGAGGCATGGAAAAAACGTTACCCTGTCAGCCGCCGGTTAGGACAATGACGCAGGGGTGATACGCGTCAAATAGCTGCCGGCATCAGCGCAATCTGCGTAAAGCCCCGCGCTGCAGAACCGCAGTGACTACCTCTGTTCCGACCCCCACCGCATGTTCCATCCGGTGCCCGTCGGGCCCCCAGAACCCGCTCAGCCCGCAGGAACGCCCTAACGGAGTGTCTCCGCCCAGGTTCGCCAGAACGCCGAACATCCGGTGCTCCATGGCCCTGGCGCCCAGGTGCAGGGGAAGCCGCTTGTCGTCCTCCGTGGTGTAGACGGCAGAGACCGCATAGACGTCGGCCCCGGCCAGCGCCGCCTCGGTGGAGTGCGCCGGGACTGAAAGGTCGGCCCCAATGGCCAGCGCAGCCGTCCAGCCATCCACTTCGATGAGGAGGGCACCGTCGCCTTCGGTAAAGAGGTCCTTTTCCGGCCCCTGCAGGTGCGTCTTAAACCCGAAATCGATGGAACCGCCCGGGTGGATGGCAAGGCCCGCCAGCCGGGGCGTGCCGTCAGGTTCGCGGTACGCAGCCCCGGCCACCGCAGTGATCCCTGTCCTTCGGCAGATTTCACGGAGATCACCCAGCCGGGCATCATCGGGCCGGAGCCAGGCTTCGTCGGCGGACAGCAACGCCAGGTTGTAGCCGGTGAGGGACAGTTCCGGAAAGACCACCAGCCTCGCGCCGTGCGATTCGGCATCTTCGATCAGCCGGACATGTTCCTCAACATTCGGCGCGATGCCGCCAGCCAGGGCCTGGTACTGGATGGCGGAAATGGTCAGTGCGTCGGTCACCCCTTCATCCTAGGCAACCGCCCTGCAGGCGCGCATCAGGCAGCGTTGACCTCCCGCGCCCGCCAGGCTGGCAATACCTCTCCACCGCAGCCTCGCGCAGCCCTTCGGCCCAGGCCGCCAGCCGCTGAGCGGACCGGACATAGTGAAACAGCTCCGTGGGCGTGAGCGCATCAAGGTCGGTTTCGCCCAACCGGCGTGCCAGCTCGGCTCCCGGTGGCTGTGCGGTCAGGGAAATGCCTTCCTCCTGCCACTGGATGTCTTCCGCAGAACGTCCTGCCACGAGTTGGCGGAAGAGGAAGTCCACCACCCCCGGGCTCATGGCCTTCATCAGCCCCGTCGGCGGAGCCGCGCCCGCGTCAGATCCGGGTACCGGGTGGCCGCCACAAGCTGGAGGTTCCGGGAACTGCTGCGGCTCAAATGGAGTGTGCATAGCGCCCATGTTATTCGAACATATATTCGAATACAAGTGCCTGCCGGGCCGTTTTTGTCCCGGCCGGGCCCGTTGGTGGCCTGTTGACTGGGGGCGGAAGGTTCGATGTGAGAACATCGCCTGATGACGTCCCGAGCCACAGCAAGACCCTCTCGGGCGCGACGGCCCTCCTCCCCTGCCAGCCGGCTCCGGGGAATCGACGCTGCCCGGGGCCTTGCGCTCCTCGGCATGATGGCCACGCATCTGTTGCCCACGTTCGAGCCCAACGCAGACCTCACGCCCACCTGGATCGGCCTGACGTTCTCCGGCCGTGCGGCCGCTCTTTTCGCCGTACTCGCGGGCATCGGACTGGCACTCTCCACCGGCAGGCAGGTGCCGCCGGAGGCTACCGCCCTCAACGCTGCCCGCCGCGGCGTAACCCTGCGCGCGCTGCTGATTGCCGCCGTCGGACTCTCCCTCGGCGGACTGGAAGTCAACGTTGCCATCATCCTGGTCCACTACGCGCTGCTGTTTCTGTGCGTCCTGCCGTTCCTGGGACTGAAACTGAAAGCACTCTGTGCCTGGGCGGCGGGCTGGCTGGTGCTCTCACCCGTGCTCGCCTACCTGCTCCGCCCCTGGCTGATGGCGGCTGAACCGCCCCTTCACCTGGGCCGCAACCCGTCCTGGGAGGACCTGTCCACCCCGCTCCCGCTCCTGGGTGAGCTGTTCCTGACCGGCTATTACCCCGTCTTCCAATGGTTGGCCTATCTGCTGGTCGGCCTGGTGATTGGCCGGCTGGCACTGACCAAGGCCATAGTGCAGATCCTGTTGCTGACCGGCGGCACAGCCGTGGCCGCCCTGGCCAAGGGGCTGGGGACGGCGGCCATGGAGAACTGGGGCGGCCGGGCCGCGCTGGAGCAGGTGCTGAACTCCCCCGGCTACCCGCTGGACAGCGTGCTCCAGGTCAACCTCACGGGAATCCGGCAGGAAGGATCGTGGTGGTGGCTGGCCTCCGCTGCACCGCATTCCGCCACACCCCTGGACCTGGCACACACCTCAGGGGTGGCTGCGGCGGTGGTGGGCGCGTGCCTCCTCCTCGGCAGACTGGCGGAGTGGCTGGACCTGGACCTCCTGCTGCCACTGCGGGGAGCGGGCGCCATGACCCTGACGCTCTACTCGGTGCACATCTGGGTGGTGTCGGCGTCTTACCTGAAGCCGCTGCCGGCCGGCTGGACCCAGGACGGTATGTTCTTTGCGCACGCCGCGCTGGCCATCATGGTGGGAACGGCTTTTGTCCTCCTGAAGTGGCGGGGGCCGCTGGAATACGCGGGCCACGCGGCCAACCAGCTTGGCCACAACGGACGGATAGGTGCCGTCTAGGCCGGAACGTTGCCGCGGAAGAGGCGGCCGGCGTCCCGCATGGAGGCGCGGGCGCGTTTCCGGTCCCCGGCGGCGTCGTAGGCGCAGCTGAGGCGGAACCAGGAGCGCCAGTCGTCGGGTGCGGCTTCGGCTTCGGCCTTGTACTTCTCGAATTCCTGGTCAGCGGCCGCCCGGATAATACGGCCCGCGGGAGTCCGGGGAAGGTCGTCCACGGGCAGCCCGCCCTCGGCTTCCAGGATGCGGGCCATCTTCTCGGTGCGGGCCCCGAACATGAGCTCCCGGATCAGCGCCCAGGCGCCGACGATTGGCAGCACCAGATACGCGGCTCCGATTGCTTTGGCGGCGAGGTTGTTGTCCGTAAGCAGCAGGATGGAGCGCTGGAACGAAACCACAAGGTAGAAGACCAAAAGGAGCGTAACGGCCCCCACCCAGATCTTGGTGCGGTTCGTCCGGAATGCAGCGAGGAAAGCGCCCACGGCCTAGAGTCCCAGGTCCAGGTAGCCGTCCAGGCCCACCGTCAGGCCCGGATGTGCCGCGACGTTGCGGACTCCCAGCAGCACGCCGGGCATAAAAGAGGCACGGTCAAAGGAGTCGTGCCGGATGGTCAGCTGCTCTCCCGGGCCGCCGAGCAGGACCTCCTGGTGGGCCACGAGCCCGCGCAGCCTGACGCTGTGGACGCGCACTCCGTCGACGTCGCAGCCGCGCGCGCCGGCGAGTTCGCTGGTGGTTGCGTCCGGGCTGGCGGGCACGTTAGCCGCTGTTCGTTCCGCGGCAATAAGTTGTGCGGTGCGGACGGCGGTTCCGGAGGGTGCATCCACTTTCTCGGGATGGTGCAGTTCGACGATTTCCACGGATTCAAAGTAGCGGGCGGCTTTCGCGGCGAATGCCGAGGCGAGTACTGACCCGAGGGCAAAGTTGGGCGCGATCAGTACGCCGGTTTCCGGGTGCTCCGCGAGGAGGGCTTCGAGGGCGGCGAGCCGGGCGGCATCCCATCCCGTGGTTCCCACCACCGCGTGCATGCCGTGCTCGACGGCGTAACGCACGTTCGCTTCGGTGCTTTCAGGAACGGTGAGGTCCACGACGTATTCGGCTCCGGCAGCGGCCAGCTGATCCAGCGAATCGCCACGCCCCAGGGCGGCTACGAGGGTCAGATCGGTGGCGGCTTCGACGGCCTTGACGGCTTCGGCGCCCATGCGCCCGTTGGCGCCAAGGACAGCCACCCGGCCGGGAGCGGAATGTTGTTCGGTCATGCCGTTAACCCTACCGTCGGGCCGGGTACGGGACAGAATCAATGCCGCCCCGAGGCAGCCGGCCCTAGGCAACCGCCCTACGCAAGCGGCAGAGTCAGCCGCCCGCGCCCACCCACTCGACGGTGCCGTCCGTGAAGAACTGTTCCTTCCAAATGGGAACCTGGTCCTTGATCCGGTCCACCAGTTCGGAGCACACGGCAAACGCCTGGCCGCGGTGGGCGGCTGAGACGGCACAGACCAGCGCAGGGTCACCAATTTCCAGCATGCCGATGCGGTGCGCGGCCCAGATCCGGACGGGCTGCGTGCCGGGTTCGCCTGCGGAGTGCTCGGCAACCAGCCGGGCGACGACGTCGGCCATCACCTGGTGCGCCGTGGGGTGCGCGCTGTAACTTAAGCGCTCAACGGGCCGGCCGCCGTCGTGATTCCTGACCACTCCGCTGAAGCTGACAACAGCCCCGGCGGTGTCCGACTCGACGGCGGCGATGGCCTGGTCCACGGAGATCGGCTCCGCACTCAATACGGCGTGGACCACTTCGAAAACTGATTCAGTGCCCATTGCGGCCCTCCAACTGGTCACACAGGTGCCCGATCACGGGATCCAGGACGGAAAGCCCGTCCATCACGCCCTTGGGCGAACCTGGCAGGTTGACGATGAACGTGCCGCCGGCAGCGCCCGCATAACCGCGGCTCAGCGCGGCAAGCGGCGTTTTGGCCGCCCCCGCCCGCCTGATGGCCTCCATGATGCCCGGGATCTCCCGGTCCAGCAGGGGCAGGGTCATGTCCGGCGTCCGGTCATCGGGGCTGAGCCCGGTGCCGCCGCTGGTAATAACGACGGCGGGGTGCTGGGTGAGGAGCGCCCGGATGGCCGCGCCTACGGGCTCACCATCCGGCACCACCATGGCGGGGTAGGCCTCGAAGCCGTGTTCCGTCAGCCAGTCAATGATCACCGGGCCGGTCTCATCCTCGTACAGGCCGGCCGCGGCCCGGGTGGAGGCGATGACAACCCCGGCCCTCCGGCCCTGCACGTCGCCGTGAGTGTGGTTCGCGTGCGGATGCGGCTCAGGTGCCTGCGGCTCCGTCACGAGGGTGCCATCGGTGTTTTCGGTGCTACCGGTGCTTGCGTTCATAGTGTCCAGTCCCCGCTCTTGCCGCCGCTTTTCGCCAGCACTTTGATGTCTGTCAGTACTGCATGCTTGTCCACGGCCTTGATCATGTCGTAAACACTGAGCGCGGCGACGGACGCCGCCGTCAGCGCCTCCATTTCGACTCCCGTGACACCGCGGGTCTTGACCGTGGCAAGGATGCCCACGGATTCCGGGCCGAGCTCGAAGTCGACGGTGACCTTGGAGAGGGGCAGCGGGTGGCAGAGCGGAACGAGTTCCGGGGTCTTCTTGGCGGCCATGATCCCGGCTACCCGTGCCACGGCGAGGGCGTCACCCTTGGGCAGGCCGCCGGAGCCGAGCAGGCCCAGCACTTCACGGGTGGTGCGGACGGTGGCCGTGGCGGTGGCTTCCCGGGTGGTTTCGGCCTTGTTGGACACGTCCACCATCTGGGCGCTGCCGTCCTGGCGAAGATGGGTCAGTGCCGACGGGCTTTGTTCTGGATTCACGACATCCATACTTCCACCTCGTCGCCCTCTGCGAGCGCCGAGACTCCCACCGGGACATGAACGAGCGCATTGGAGCCCGCCAGGGCATGCATGAGGTGGGAGCTGTCCCCACCCTCCAGACGGACGGTGCCGTCACTGCGGAAGCTTCCCCGCCGGACCTGGTGTTTGTGTTCCGGTGACGTGAGGCCGTGCGCCAGCCGCGCCGGAAGCGAGATCCGGCGGGTGGGTGAGCCAAACATGTCGGACAGCACCGGCCGCAGGAACATTTCAAAGGACACCAGGCAGCTCACCGGGTTTCCGGGGAATCCCAGGAAGGGGACGCCCTCGAATTGGCCAATGCCCTGCGGACCGCCGGGCTGCATGGCCACGTGCACAAACTCGGCCGGCTGCCCGTCCATCGCCTGCCGGACCACTTCGTAGGCTCCCTTGCTGACCCCGCCGGTGGTGACGATCAGGTCCACGGCTCCGATGTGGCTGCGCAGCAGGGCCCGGAGTTCTTCCGGCCGGTCGGAGGAGATGGCCGTACGCACCACGGTCAGCCCGGCCTGGCGCATGGCGCTTTCGAGGAGGGTGCCGTTGGAGTCGTAGATCTTCCCTGCCGGCAGGGGACGCCCTGGCTCAACCACTTCGTCCCCGGTGGTGGCCAGCAGAACCGTGAGTGTCCGGTGTACCGTCACTTCCCCAATGCCGAGGGCCGCGAGCAGTCCCAGCTGCGCCGGCCCCAGGAACGTTCCGGCCGCCAGCGCACGCTCCCCCGCCGCAATGTCGCTGCCTGCGGCGCGCACGAAGGTTCCCTCCGCCGTCGCGGGCAACCACACCGTGCTCCTCACCCCGGGAGCCGGGAACCGGTCCGGAGCCGCACGTTCCACGGGCACGACGGCGTCGGCCCCGGAAGGGATCACGGCACCGGTCATGATGGGGGCGGCGCAGCCGCGGTCAAGGGCTGCGGGTGTGGCACCAGCCGGAACGGGGTCAACCACCCTGAGCTCCGCCCCGCCGTCGGGCAGGTCTGCGCTGTTGATGGCGAAGCCGTCCATTTGGGAGTTCGCGAACGGCGGGAGGCTCAGGGGCGCGGCCAGGTCCTGGGCGAGCCCCCTGCCCAGCGCGTCACGGAGCGGCAAGGACTCGGTCTTGCCCTCGGCCAGCAGCGGCGCAAGCAGTTCGGTGACCGCGTCGCGGTGCCGGGCAACGGACCGTGCCTGGTGCGGGGCGCCGCCGTTTGGGGCACCGCCGTGCGGGTGCGGGGGGCTGTGCATGATCCTGCCTTCGGTGGACGCCGTCATGGATTCACGTCAACTCTAATGGTGTGGAAGCCGGTGGCCCCGTCCGGCACAACCGGCCGGGGTTCCTCAGCCTGCGGGTCACCGTTGTTATCCGTGGCGCGGACCTGGACCTCGTACTGGCCGGGAGTCAGGTCGATGCCCAGCTGCCACTGGTACCAGGTATCCAGGGAGATGCCAGGGGCGAGGTCGGCCTGCTGCCACGGGCCGCGGTTGACACGCAGCTCCACTTTGGCGATGCCCCTGTGCTGCGCCCAGGCCACACCCCCGAACATCACCCGGCCCGCCCGCACTCCCCTGCCGCTGCGCGGTACATCGATCCGGGATGCTGTCTTGATCGGGCCGCGTTCGGACCAGCCGCGGGGTGTCCAATAGCCTTCGTCGTTGGCGAACCTGGTTACTTTGAGTTCCGTAAGCCATTTGGTGGCCGAGACATAGCCGTAGAGGCCGGGCACCATCATCCGCACCGGGAAACCGTGTTCCAGCGGCAGTGGCTCGCCGTTCATTCCCACTGCGAGCATGGCGTCCCTGTCATCGGTGAGGACTTCCAGCGGGGTGCCGGCCGTCCAGCCGTCGGAACTTCGGGACAGCACCATGTCCGCACCGGGTTGCGGGCGTGCCATGGCGAGCAGTTCCCGCACCGGCCACCCAAGCCAGCGGGCGTTGCCGATCAGGTCCCCGCCCACTTCGTTGGACACGCAGGCGATGGTGACATGCCGTTCAATCAATGGTTTGGCCAGCAGGCCGGCCAGGTTGAGTTCGATCTCCTGGTCTACCATCCCCGTGACGCGCAGGGTCCACGTCGAGGGGTCAATGACCGGGACGATCAGGGCGGTGTCGATGCGGTAGAAATCCCTGCTTGGCGTCACCAGTGGAACCATGCCGCCCAGACCCACCTGAGCACCCGCCGGAATCGCCGGCGCTGCAGAAGCCGGAGCGGGCAGTTTCAGCTTCTCCCGGGCGGTGCTGATGCCCGCGGCCGCGCCACGCCAAACGCCGGCAACGAGCCCGCCGACGGATGTCACCGCTGCCGTGGCGGCCAGGGCCTGCAGGAACGTGCGTCGCCCGGTGCCGCGCGCTTCCTCCGGGGCCAGACTGTCAGCTGAAGAGTCCTCGTGAAGCCTGCGGATAAGGAATCGCAACAGGAGTACGCCGGCAGCCGCTGCGGCCAGCGGCACCGGCACGGCACCGGGAGTCAGCTGTGCGCGGGACAGGACGGCGGCGAGCCCCACCAGCCCAAAGACGGCAATCACGGCTGCCCCGGCAAATCGTTTGCGTTGCTCCAGGACTCCTGCGACAGCGCCGACGGTCGAGATGACGATCAGCATGCCCGTGACGAAGACGGCTTTGTCGGACGTGCCAAACAGACTGACGGCCCACTCCTTCACCCCCGGCGGAAGGGCGTCGATCAAAGCCCCGCCCACTGCCGTCAGCGGTGACAGGGAGGGGCTCAGCGCTCCGGCGAGCAGCTCGCCGGCCACCACGGCCGCCACCGCGGATACCAGGCCCGCCGCACCTGCCCGGCGCCGGCTGCCTCGAGCGGAACGGGGGCTGCCGGGCCGCATTCCGAAGTTCACGCCGTCGTCGGCCGTTTCCTGCGGTGGCTGTGACCTCTTCACTCCTCCAGCATAGGTTCGCGGCGGCCGTGCGGCACCGGAGTCTGCTGCATATCGGAGCAGGGGTGGCGGCCGCGTTCCCGACGCCGCAATCGAGCGCCGGCGACACGGACGTGATGCTCGGGCCTCCGGTGGCGTAGCCTGAATTCATGAGCGTTCAGCTAGGCATGCCAGAACCCCGGGACGGTACTGGCCCCGGCCTGCCGCCCGCCCGGCCGGCGGACGCGCCGGCGGGGCTCGCTGACCGGTTTGGCCGCCGCGCCACCGATATGCGGTTATCGCTGACGGACAAGTGCAATCTGCGCTGTACCTACTGCATGCCGGCCGAAGGTCTTGAGTGGCTCGCCAAGCAGGCTGTGATGACCGCCGACGAGATCGTACGGATTGTCCGGATCGGCGTGGAGCTGCTAGGTGTCCGGGAACTTCGGCTGACGGGCGGGGAGCCGTTGGTCAGGGCGGACCTGGTGGATATCATCGCCGCGCTCCGGAGCAACCATCCGGACCTGCCGATCTCCATGACCACCAACGGGGTGGGGCTGGATAAGAAAGCCGCGGCGCTTAAGGCTGCGGGCCTCACCCGCATCAACGTGTCCCTGGACTCGCTCCATGAAGAGACGTTCACCAAACTCACCCGCCGCCCGTTCCTGGACCGCGTGCTCGCCGGAGTGGACGCCGCGTGGGCAGCGGGGCTGGGCCCCGTCAAGCTCAACGCCGTCCTGATGCGCGGCATCAACGATGCGGAATCCCCGGCCCTGCTCGCCTGGGCGCTGGACCGCGGCTATGAGCTGCGCTTTATCGAACAGATGCCACTGGACGCCGACCATGGCTGGACCCGCCGGAACATGATCACGGCGGCTGAAATCCGTTCGCTGCTGTCCGTGGACTACGTCCTGAGCCCGGACCCGCGCGCCCGGGACGGCGCCCCCGCCGAGCGGTTTGAAGTACGACGCCGGGTGGCTGGTGTTGCGGGTCCGGTTGATTCTGGTTCGGAGCAGCTTGGCGCTGAGGGTCCGGTGCTGGGTACCGTGGGGATCATCGCCTCAGTTACCGAGCCGTTCTGCGCGGACTGCCGGCGTACCCGGATCACCGCCGAGGGCAAGATCATGAGTTGCCTGTTCTCGCGGGAAGAGTTCGATTTGCTTGGTCTTCTTCGCCAGGGGGCCGGCGATGAAGCCTTGGCCGAACGCTGGCAGGACGCCATGTGGGTCAAGCCCAAGGCGCACGGAATGGACCATACGGGTCTCGGTGCGGCGGACTTCGTCCAGCCGGACCGCAGCATGAGCGCCATCGGAGGCTGACTTTCGTGAACGTACGTTACTTCGCTGCCGCGCGCGCCGCCGCCGGTGTGGAAGAAGAGGGTTTCAACCTGGCCCCGGGGGCGACCGTCGCTGACTTGCTGCAGGCTGTCCTGGCCGTGGAACGCGCCGAACCGCCTGTTGGCACCCCGCCCCTGGAACGTCTCCTGGGCCGGAGCAGTTTCCTCCTGAACGAAGTGGCCGTGAGGGACCGCTCCACAGTGTTGAACCCGGGCGACGTCGTGGACGTGTTACCGCCGTTCGCCGGCGGATAAGCGACTCTTCAGGTTATCCACATAGCCGCTTAGCTCCGCGGTTTTTGTCGGACCTGTCTGTGATGCTTGAGGTATGGAGCGCGGAGCGGCGGTGAAGGCGGCAGAGGCATTAGCGGCCTCTGCCTCCGCGCTGGTTGCCTCATTGCGGGCTGAAGAATCGCCCGGCTCCGGTACGGCGGATCCGCTGCGGCAGTCAGCGGATGATTTCCTGGACGGGCTCGCTCAGGTCAGCCGGATTGATGCCCAAGTGGCCGCCGTGCGAATCCATCTGGCTGGACGGTACGTCGGCGCAGCGGAGGCCTTGTTGGGACCTCCTGTGTCGCCGGAGGAGCACACCGCCCAAGAGATGAGTATCGTGGCCGAGGTGTCCTGTGCCCTGACGGTGAGCGAACGCAACGGCAGCGCGCTCCTGGGCGAAGCACACCGCTTGCGTTCTGTTCTGCCGCTGACCCTGGCAGCGCTTGAACTAGGCGCGATTTCGTGGCAGCACGCCCGGGTCGTGGTGGACGAAACCCTCAACCTGGACCCGGCCGCCGCGGCTGCGCTGGAGGCACACTTCCTGGACCCGGACGACCCCAACCCCGCCCGCGGTTGCCCGGCCGGGGAGATGACCCCCGGCCGGTTCCGCGCCAAAGCCCGGACCTGGCGCGAACGCCACCACCCGGACAGCATCGAACAACGCCACACCAAGGGCGTTGCGGACCGGCGGGTGGAGTACTGCCCGGACCGGGACGGGATGGCCTGGATCTCTGCCTACCTGCCCGCCGATCAGGCCTCCGGGATCTGGGCGCGAACCACCGCGGACGCCCGCGCCCTCCAGGGCCCTACCGAGATCCGGACCCTCAGCCAGCTACGCGCCGACGTCCTCGCCGGCTTACTCCTCGCCGCCGACCTTCACACGGACGGGACCACGGATGGGGCAGGTGAGTTGGCCGGCGCCGGAGCGGGGTGTGCTGGCCGGGTTCCGTCACCGAAGGCCCAGGTTCTGGTGACGGTGCCCGTGTTCGCGCTGATGGGCCTCACCGAGGAGCCCGCCACCCTCGACGGGTACGGGCCCATCCCGCCGTCCATGGCCCGCCGGCTGATTGCCGACGGTGCTGAGTCGTTCCACCGCGTCCTGATCGACCCCCGGGACGGAGCGCCCCTGGAGATCGGCCGGACCAGCTACCGGATCACCAAGGCCCTTCGCCAATGGCTCCGGCTTCGGGATGCGAAGTGCCCGTTCCCCGGCTGCAGCAACCAGTCCCTGGACAACGACGCGGACCACGTCCTGGCCTGGGCCGACGGCGGCACCACCGGGATCAGCAATTTGGGTCATCCTTGCCGGCGTCATCACCGGCTCCGGCATACCTCCGCCTGGACACCCACCCAGCCCACGCAGAACGAACCACCCGGCTGGAACTCACCGGCCGGACGCCACTACCAAAGCGAACACCCGGACTGGGAACCACCCCACTGGCCAGAAAAGCAGCCAGAACTCCTGTCCAATGGTGTCGAGTCCGATCTCCTGGACTGCGGCGACCCTGCCCACCAGCCGGGGCAACCGGACGGCCGCGACTTCCCGGACGATCGCTAAAGGCCCCGGCAGACGTCTGCCTGGACGCCCTGAGGAGCTGTGGTTGCCCCAGTTTGCCTCGCCCCTGTTCATAGGGCTGTGCCCAGTGCCATGGCCAGTAGGGCCGCCCGGGTATGCACTGCACAGGCATCAAATATCTGTTTGAACTGATCTTGTACGGTGTAGGTGCTGATTCCCAAGGTTTTAGCCATTGCAACGGTGTCCCTGCCGCCCGCGGCCAACTCCAGCAACTGCCTTTGCCGTGGTGTCAGACCAAAGCTACGGGCGAAAATATCCAGCCGTTCCTCAGGAGGACACGCCTGGATCGTGACCGCCAGCGGAGGCGTCGCCTCCCGATGCGAAGTTGCTGGAGCGGCGGGGCCCATCCGGCTGGCCCTCAGCATGGCCCATCGACCCGCCCCCAAATACACCCGGGACCACGCAGGGTGGCGATCCACTCCCGCCTCCAGAGCCAGTAGTTGGGCGGCGACGTTCAAAACCTCGGCCGGAACATGTTGGTAGGGCTCGGGCCCAGGCTGGAGCAGTCCGAGCCATTCGTCAATGGAAACCGTGCCGCCCAGCACCGCCATGTCCTCGCTGAGGGTCAGGACGCCCTGTTGGGGCAGGTCCACTTTCCGGGTTCCGCCAACATCCGGGGTTCTGCCAACATCCGGGGTTCCGCCAACACCCGGGGTTCCGCCAACGTCCGAAGGGCCGCTCCCTCGCGGACGGCTGTCGTCGGGTGCGTCTGCGGGTGGGGGAACTGGCCCCGCTCTGAAAAACTGTCTGGAAACTGACCGGCGAAGTGCCGGAGTCACTCTGCTGACTGCTGCCGCCACATATCGAACCTCGTCGGCAGTGAAAGCGCCTTGCTCAGCCGTCCGCCACAAATCGAGCCAGCCCCAGTAGCCATATTTGTCGGCGAAGCCCGCATACAAAACGTCCACCACCCCGTAGCGGTTCAGCAAAATATCCCAGACAAGGCTCTGCGAGGGATTGCCGCCAGTTTCACTCAACAGCGTTGTCACCGGCGATCCCCTGCCCGCAAGAGTGGTCCAGCGTCCTACCGTCGTCAGATACTTCAGCCGGATCAGCAGCGGCAGATCCTCCGGGCATGGAATCCGGGCCATGGGGGAAATTCCCGTTCCCGTGGCAGGGTCTGAAAGTGGCCAGACGAAGGCGCTGAAAGGAATGACGCGGCCCAGCTCGGACAGCACACCGGCACGCAGCGCGTGATGGTCCGGAATCAAGTCACCAAGGAGGCTGATCCGTTCCAGGCTCCGCTTCCGGGACGCTCCGGTCATCATTCACTCAGTATGCAGCCAGGACAGCACTCTCCGCGGGAACAGTGCCGACGTGGAACCTCGCTGCCGCTTCCCGGCCAGACCCCCAGATTTCTGGGATGGATCCCTGTGTGACGGACATCTACGGTGAGAAAACCCCTCGAGGAATACACCGGTAACTGCAGGGGCCCGGGAACGCTGCCGCACACCTAAGGAGAGTCTGTTATGTACACCCTTCACATAGAGCACGGGATCAGGGACTTCGGCCTGTGGAAACAGGCCTTCGACCGGGACCCGTTGGACCGGGCAGCCTCCGGGGTGGTCCGCCACAGGATTTCCCGGCCGGTGGACGACTCCCACTACGTCGTGGTGGAGCTTGACTTCGCTAACCTCAACCAGGCCGAGGAAGTGCTGTCGAATCTTCAAACCAAGGTATGGAACTCATCCGCCGCTTCTCCTGCTTTGCACGGGGCCCCGCAGACCCGGATCCTGGAAACCGTGGGCTGAGGCGGCAGCCAGCGTGGGAGGGCACCGGCAGGGCAACACTGAGTCTGCCCGAACAAGCGAGCCGGGTCGGCAGCGTCTCAGGCGCGGCGGCACTCTGAGGTCATGAACGGGATGAAGCCGGCACTATCGCCGAACCGCAGCTCGGCGGTGTGGGTCAGCACTCCGTCGTCCACACGAAAAGTATGGCGGGCCGTTCCCCGGTCGCTGCGGCGCTCCACCCGGAGAACACCGTCCTGCCACATGCACCGCGAGGGCGCCGCGGGCGTTTGGCCGAGGCTGTCCACGTAGTACCAGAGAACGTCGTTATGGTCAGGGTCGACAGTAAACACGCCGTGGCCTTCAAAGTGGCTGCCGTCAGGTTCGGTATGCCGGTAGCTCTGCACCACGGCGTAGCCGCCGGCGGCGCGGGTGTAATTCACCTCAGCCGACGCCGTATGTTCAGGAGCCCACGCGGAAGCTGCAATCCGCGTGGTGCCCCGCCAGCGCCCCAGAAAGTCTTCAAGCACGGCGTGCACAGTGCCGGGCTGAGGATGCGTCATGGCTACATTATGGCGGGCCGCCACCGTTCCCGTTAGCCGCGCAGCGCTCCTTGTCAGAGGCCGAAAGTCTCGGTTTCCTCGAACGGCCCCACGACAGTGACAGTGCGTGGCGCGGCCGCCAGTTCCCGGGCCAGGTCCTGGACCTCCTGAACGGTGACTGACTTGATGAGCCGGAGGGTTTCGTCAATGTCCTGGTACTCACCGGAGACGAGCTCGGCACGGCCCAGGCGGGACATGCGGGAACCGGTGTCCTCGAGGGCCAGGACGATGCCGCCGCAGAGCTGGCCGACGGCTTTGCGGAGTTCGTCATCGGAGATCCCGCCTTCGGCGAGCTTGTCCAGCTCCCGCCCCAGCAGATCCAGCACCTGGCGGACCTTGGACGGGGTGCACCCGGCGTACATCCCGAAGTAGCCGGCGTCTGCGTAGGACGAGGCGAACGAGTAGGTGGAGTAGACAAGCCCGCGCTTCTCGCGGATTTCCTGGAACAGCCGTGAGGACATCCCGCCGCCCAGGACAGCGTTGAGGACACTCATGACATAACGGCGATCATCGGTGGCCACGATGGTGGGACACCCCATGATGATGTTGGCCTGCTCCACGGCACGCTTGACCACGTGCAGCCCGGCAGTGCCAACGATCTCGGCACGCTCGGTGGAACGCCGCTCCACGGGTGCTGCCGTGGACTCAAGGGACCACCCTGCGCTGTGGAGCGCATCCACCACGAGGTTGCAGACGACGTCGTGCTCCAGGCCGCCCGCGGCGGTGATCACCAGCTCGTCCGGGCGGTAGTAGCGCCGGTAATGATCCCAGACCGAGTCACGGGCGACAGCCCGGATCGCGTCCGGGGTGCCACCGATGGGCCGGCCCAGGGGGTGCGTGCCGAGCACGGCGGCAACAAAGTTTTCGTGCGCCACATCTGTGGGGTCGTCGCTGTCCATGGCGATCTCTTCGAGGATGACGTCGCGTTCCTGCTCCATCTCGGCCGGGTCAAGAACGGCCCCGGTGATCATGTCCGCGATCACGTCAATGGCCATCGGCAGGTCGGTGTCCAGCACCCGGGCGAAGTAGCAGGTGCTCTCCTTGGCCGTGGCGGCATTGGACTCTCCGCCCACCTCGTCGAACGCCGAGGCGATTTCCAGGGCGGTCCGGCGCTTGGTGCCCTTGAACAGGAGGTGCTCCAGGAAGTGCGTGGAGCCGTGCTGGCCCGGCGCCTCGTCGCGTGAGCCTACCCCTACCCAAAACCCGATGGTTGCCGAGCGCTGGCCCGGCATCGCTTCGGTGAGTACCCGCACGCCACCGGGCAACACCGAACGCCGGACAACAGAGCCGCCGTCGGAGCCGTGGACCAGGGTATCGCCGGGCTGGTTCTGCTCAAGCGGCAGGGGTACAACAGTCAATTGAAGCCTTTCAGGAGCGGCAGCCGGATCTGGCTGCCATCGTAACAGCGGCGGGGCCGGTGGATCATCCACCGGCCCCGCCGATTCATGCTGAGACGCCGGAGCATGTTACTCGGCGTCAGTGGGCTACTCCGCTTCGACAGCCTCGGCAACGGAAGCGTCAACGCTGTCGCCAGCGCCTTCCTCTTCAGCCACTACGGGAGAAAGCGACAGCTTGCCACGGTCGTCGATCTTGGTGATTTCCACCTGAATCTTCTGGCCGACGGAAACCACGTCATCCACGTTGTCCACGCGCTTGCCGTTGGCGAGCTTGCGCAGTTCGGAGATGTGCAGGAGGCCGTCCTTGCCCGGGGTCAGGGAGATGAAGGCACCGAAGGTGGTGGTCTTGACGACCGTACCCAGGTAACGCTCGCCGATTTCCGGGATCTGCGGGTTGGCAATGGCGTTGATCGCGGAGCGTGCTGCATCTGCAGACGGACCGTTGGTGGCGCCAATGTAGACCGTGCCGTCATCCTCGATGGAGATGTCAGCGCCGGTGTCTTCCTGGATCTGGTTGATCATCTTGCCCTTGGGCCCAATGACCTCGCCGATCTTGTCAACCGGGATCTTGACCGCGATGACGCGCGGCGCGAACTCGGAGAGCTCATCCGGGGTGTCGATCGCGGAGTTGATGACATCCAGGATGTGCAGGCGGGCTTCACGGGCCTGCTTCAGTGCTGCTGCCAGTACGGAAGCGGGGATGCCGTCCAGCTTGGTGTCCAGCTGGATGGCCGTGACGAACTCGGACGTGCCGGCAACCTTGAAGTCCATGTCGCCGAAAGCATCTTCGGCGCCCAGGATGTCAGTGAGGGCTGCGTAGCGGGTCTGGCCGTCAACCTGGTCGGAGACCAGGCCCATGGCGATACCTGCAACAGCTGCCTTCAGCGGCACACCAGCGTTGAGCATGGATAGCGTGGAGGCACAGACTGAACCCATCGACGTCGAACCGTTGGAGCTGAGAGCCTCAGACACCTGGCGGATGGCGTACGGGAACTCCTCGCGGGACGGCAGCACGGGCACGAGGGCGCGTTCTGCCAGGGCACCGTGGCCGATTTCGCGGCGCTTGGGTGAGCCCACGCGGCCGGTCTCACCGGTGGAGTACGGCGGGAAGTTGTAGTTGTGCATGTAGCGCTTGCGCGTGACGGGTGACAGCGAGTCGATCTGCTGTTCCATCTTCAGCATGTTCAGCGTGGTGACGCCCAGGATCTGGGTTTCACCACGCTCGAAGATCGCCGAACCGTGCACGCGGGGCAGAACCTCAACCTCGGCAGTGAGCTGGCGGATGTCCGTCAGGCCACGGCCGTCGATGCGGATCTGGTCCTTGAGGATGCGCTGGCGCACAACCTGCTTGGTGACCGAGCGGAATGCTGCGGACAGCTCCTTCTCGCGGCCCTCGAACTGGCCGGCGAGGGAAGAGGTGACCTCGTCCTTCAGTTCGTCCGATGCGACATCGCGGTCCTGCTTGTCCGCGATCTGGAAGACAGCGGCCAGCTTCTCGGCGGCGGCGGCCTCAACAGCTGAGTAGACGTCGTCCTGGTAGTCCAGGAAGACCGGGAACTCCACGGTGGGCTTGGCAGCGCGAGCAGCCAGGTCAGCCTGTGCGTCGCACAGCGCCTTGATGAACGGCTTGGCAGCCTCGAGGCCCTCGGAGACAACCTCTTCGGTGGGGGCCGTGGCGCCCTGTTCCTTGATGAGGTTCCAGGAGTTGTCGGTCGCTTCGGCTTCGACCATCATGATGGCGACGTCGTCCCCGTCCGGACCGGACACAGTACGGCCGGCTACAACCATGTTGAACACGGACTTCTCAAGCTGGGAGTGCTTGGGGAAGGCAACCCACTGCGAGCCGTTCTCGTCGGCAACGAGGGCAACGCGGACGCCGCCGATGGGGCCGGAGAACGGAAGGCCGGAGAGCTGGGTGGACATGGAGGAGGCGTTGATGGCCACCACGTCGTAGAGCTCGTCGGGGTTGATGGCCAGGACGGTCACCACGATCTGGACCTCGTTGCGCAGGCCCTTGACGAAGGCCGGACGCAGCGGGCGGTCCATGAGGCGGCAAGCCAGGATGGCTTCGGTGGACGGACGGCCTTCACGGCGGAAGAACGAGCCCGGGATGCGGCCGGCGGCGTACATGCGCTCTTCGACGTCAACCGTGAGCGGGAAGAAGTCGAAGCCTTCGCGCGGGTGCTTGCCGGCGGTGGTGGCGGACAGCAGCGCGGTGTCTTCGTCGATGTACACCATTGCTGCGCCGGCTGCCTGCTTGGCAAGTCGGCCGGTTTCAAAGCGGATTACACGCTTGCCAAAGCGGCCATTGTCAATGACTGCTTCTGAGAACTGGATTTCGGGACCCTCCAAGAGAGTCACCTCCGTTTCCTGATTAACGGAGCCCAGCCGCATCAACCCAGGCCAGCATCTGTCTACTGGCCTGCACTGCACCCGGTCATCGATCGAGACCCACGGGCCGGGGCTTCCCTCGTGGAAGCCGTTCCCGGAGATCACTACCGAGGACCGCGAATGCGTGATGCGGTTGATCCTCCTGTTTAGTTTTCTTCTGAAGAAGGCGGCCCGATCCGTAAGGAAAGGGCCGCCCCTAATACCTGACTAGCGACGCAGGCCGAGGCGCTCGATGAGCGCACGGTAGCGGGTGATGTCAGTCTTCTTGAGGTAAGAAAGCATGCGCTTGCGACGACCAACCATGGCCAGCAGACCGCGCTGGGTGTGGTAATCGTGCTTGTGCTCCTTCATGTGCTCAGTCAGATCCTTGATCCGCTGGGTCAGGACTGCAACCTGGACCTCCGGTGAACCGGTATCGCCCTCAGACGTTGCGAAATCCTTGATGATGGACTGCTTTACAGCGACGTCAAGTGCCACAATAACTCCTAGAGATGTGCCGTGAGGCCCGAATCAGTAACTCACTGCCGGGTCTGCCCGCGCAGGAACTCCCTGTAAATCAGGATTTTTCCACGCATGGCAGGAACCAGCCGCCACGGACTGCAGCCAGATCCAACGTTCAGTTTACCGGCAGGGCCACAGACTTGTCGAAACCGCCGCTCCGGCGCAGAAAGTGCGGCGGAACGTACGGACCCCGCGGCGGACAGTTACGGCTGCAGGAGATCCCGCACGGCGGCCATTCCCCGGTGCACCTCGGCGAAGCTGGTGCTCAGCGGCGACAGTCCAATCCGGATGCCGTGGGGTGCCCGGAAATCCGGGATGACATCGCGTTCCCACAGCGCAGCGGTCACGTTCCGGAAGGCCGGATGGTCCAGGGTGACGTGGCTCCCCCGCCGCTCCGGTTCCCGCGGTGTCGCCAGTTCCACCCCCAGCGGTTTGAGCCACGCGTCGAAAAGCTCCACGGCGAACGCGGTCAGTTGCAGCGATTTCCGCCTGATGGCCGCCATGCCGGTTTCCTCGATGAGATCCAGGCTTCCGCGCATGGCCAGCATTCCGAAAATGGCCGGTGTGCCGCTGAGGAAACCCCGGATGCCGGGTGCGGGCTCGTAGCCTGCAGCCATCTCGAACGCGTCCTTGCGCCCCATCCAGCCCCAGATCGGCTGACGGAGACCGGGCAGGTGACGCGCGTTGACATACGCAAAGGCCGGCGAACCCGGTCCTCCGTTGAGGTACTTGTAGGTGCACCCGGCAGCAAAATCCACACCCGCGCCATCGAGGTCCAGTTCCACGGAGCCGGCGGAATGGCAAAGGTCCCAGACCACAAGGGCCCCCGCGCTGTGCGCGATCTCCGTGATGGCCGGCAGATCGGCCAGGAACCCGGAGCGGTACGCCACATGGCTCAAAAGTACGACGGCGGTGGCCGCTCCGGTTGCGTCCCGCACCTGGTCCGGGGTCACCCCTGCCGCCGGATCGGCTTCGATCCACCGGAGGCTCAGTCCTTCCTCGCGGGCGATGCCCTCAACGAGGTAGCGGTCAGTGGGGAAGTTCTCGGTGTCCAGGACGATCTCGGTCCGGGCAGGGTCCGTCACGACAGCCAGGGCGGCACGGATCAGCTTGTAGAGCACCACGGTGGTGGAGTCGGCGATAATGGTCTGGCCCGGCGCGGCGCCGAGCACTGTCCGTCCCAGTTGGTCGCCGATGGCCTGCGGCAGGTCCAGCCATTCCTCGTCCCAGCCGCGGATCAGCCGCCCGCCCCACCCGTCCTGGATGAAGGTGCCGATGTCGTTAACCGTCCTTTTCAGGGGGCGGCCAAGGGAGTTGCCATCGAGGTAGGACAGGTCCGTGTCCGTGCCGATGAACAGGTCGCGGCAGCGGGCCAGCGGGTCCATGCCGTCAAGGTGTTCAGCCCGGGCCAGCAGGGCCGCGGCGTCGTGATTTTCCATCCGCGCATCCGTAGTGCTGCTCATTGGCCGATCTCCGTCCGTACGGCGAAAAGTTCCGGGAAAAAGGTGAGCTCCAAGGCTTTTTGCAGGAACGCGGCGCCACTGGATCCGCCGGTTCCGGATTTCATGCCGATGGTCCGCTGAACCGTACGCAGGTGCCGGAAACGCCACAGCTGGAAGTTGTCTTCAAGGTCGACAAGTTCCTCGCAGGCCTCGTAAGCGCCCCAGTTCTCTGCGGCGTTCTCGTAGATGTGTTTGAAGAGCGGCACCAGTTCGGGGCAGAATTCGTGGGCCTTGGTGACATCCCGCGCCAACACGGTTTGGGGCACGCTGTAGCCCTGCCGGTCGAGGTACGAGAGGAACTCGTCGTAGATGCTGGGTGCGTTGAGCAGTTCCGTCAGCATGGAGTGGGCAGCCGGATCCGATTCGAACACCGGCAGCATCTTGCGGTTCTTGTTGCCGAGGACAAACTCCACGGCGCGGTACTGGCTGGACTGGAAGCCGGAAGAATTCCCCAGGAAGCTTCGGAACTGGGAGTATTCCGTGGGCGTCAGCGTGGCGAGTACTGACCACTGTTCGGTGAGCGTCTTCTGGATGTGTTTCACCCGGGCGATGCCCTTGAGCGCGGAACCAAGATCATCGGCGCGGAGCCGGGCAGCGGCACTGCGGAGCTCGTGCAGCACCAGCTTCAGCCACAGCTCCGTGGTCTGGTGCTGGATGATAAACAGCATTTCGTCGTGGTGCTCAGGCTCGCTGACAGGCTGCTGGGCGCTGAGAAGCGTGGGCAGCTGGAGGTAAGAGGCGTAGCTCATCCGGGAACTGAAATCGCGGACAATTCCTTTGTCCAGCTTGCGGGTGTTCTTCTCTATCGTCACTGCGCTGCCTTTCTCCCTGCTACGGCCTGCCTGTTGCTGCGCCGCCATCCGTGATGGCGGCCCCGGGTCAGCGCTTTGCCAGGAGTTCGTGGGCCTGGATGACGTCCAGCCGCATTTGGTCAACGAGGGCCTCAGGCCCACGGTAAGCCACCATGCCCCGCAGCCGCGCCACAAATTCGACCACTACTGTCTGGCCGTACAGATCGAAGTCCTCCACGTCTTCATTCGGACGGTCAATCACATGGGCCTCGACCTGGCGGCTCACCCCGTCGAACGTGGGGTTGGAGCCCACCGAGATTGCGGCCGGCCAGCGCTTTCCCGCCTGGTCCACCAGCCAGCCTGCGTAGATTCCATCCGCCGGCACAAACCCGCTTGCCTCGTGGGAGAGGTTGGCCGTCGGGAATCCCAGGGCACGTCCGCGGGCAGCGCCGTGCACCACTTCCCCACGCATCCGGTGGGGGCGTCCCAATACTTCTGCAGCGGTGGCGACATCGCCCTCCTGCAAGGCCTCCCGCACCCACGTGGAGGAACAACGGCGGTCTGTGCCGCCGTCGTTATGCAGCGGGTACCCTTCGGAGCCGAACTCGCTGATCACCTGAACGTCGAAGTTGAACTTTTCGCCGAGCTGCTTCATGGTGTCGAGGTCGCCGGAGTTTCCCCGGCCAAACCGCGCGTCGTGGCCAATGACCACGTGGCTGGCGTGGAGGGTGTCCACCAGGACCTGGCCCACAAATTCCTCCGGGGTCAGGCTCGCCAGGTTCAGTGAGTACTTCATCACCAGAATGCCGTCCAGGCCCAGCTCGCCCATGGCCACCAGTTTGTCCTCCAGGCCCATGATCATCTCGGGTGCAGTCTCCGGCCGGTGGATCAGGGCCGGGTGCGGATCAAAGGTGACGGCCACGGCTTTGGTCCCGTGGAGGCGCGCGGACCGGATGAGCTCGGAGAGCACCTGTTGGTGGCCCCGGTGGACGCCGTCGAAGTTGCCGAAAGTGACCACTGAAGAACCAAAGTCCGCCGGGACCTCGGACGGATCGTTCCAGATGTAGACCATCACCCTCGCCTTTTACTGCCTGCACTGACATCTATCCGAACGCGCCGGCGCCGGAACTCTCTAAGATTACCCGCATTCAGCATGCCCTCCTGACGCGGCCCTGGGCCGGCCGGCAGCCGCTATTTCACGCGGCCGTCCCCTAGTGGCAGGCCGGGCGCCGGGACTACGATGCAAGGGCAATCCTCCTATTCCACACCGCGCGTGCCACAAATAACCATGTCCGCGAACCGTCGCGGCGCTGAAGGGGTACCTCATGACCGAGATTCAAGAGCTCCTGAACCAGATTGACGTCAATCAAGTGGCGTCCGTGCTGGGGACCGATCCGGCCTCCGCACAGACCGCCGTGGAAGCGGCGCTGCCCACCCTGCTGGCAGGCATGCACCACAATGCGCAGGCTCCCGACGGCGCCGCCTCGCTTCAATCGGCTCTCGGCCAGCACCAGGACGGCCTGCTGGACGGCGGCGTTGACGTCAGCCAGGTTGATGCGTCCGACGGCGAAAAGATTGTTGGCCACGTGTTTGGCGGCCAGCAGGACCAGGTGGCCGCGCAGCTGGCGGGCACTGCCGGGCTGGGCGGTGTGGGCGGTGACCTTATCCGGAAGGCCTTGCCGATCCTGGCACCGATCGTGATGTCCTACCTCGCCAAGAAGATCTTCGGGCAGGGCGGCAGCGGTCAGGCTGCCCAAACCGGCGGGACGGGGGCCGGAGGAGGACAGGCCGGCGGCATCGACCTGGGCGGCATTTTGGGCGGAATCCTTGGCGCGGGGGCAGGGGCAGGCGGAAGCGCCGGGGCGGGGCAGGGTTCGGTGTTGGACAGCGTCCTGGGCGGGCTGGGCGGCCTTTTCGGCAAGAGATAGGCATCTCACCCAGGAGGAGAAGCTAGTCCCCCGCGACCGTTTCGCCCCTGCCCGGGCGGCGACGGTACAGCCAGATAAGCCCAAGGATCGGGAGAAGCAGCGGAATGAACGCGTAGCCACGGCCGAAGAGCGACCAGACCGTTTCGTGCGGGAAGGCGACAGGATCGAAGACACTCAGGGCGCCCACCACAAGAACTCCGATGAGTTCCACCAGCACGGCGGCCAGCGAGACCTTGAACCAGGTGGTGCCTGCCTTGGCAAGGGAGACGGTGGCCACGAGGTACACCACCGCGGCGAAAGCGGACAGCAGGTAGGCCAGCGGGGCATCCGAGAACTTGGTCAGGATCTGGTAGCCGGCCCGCGCGGTGGCTGAGATGGCAAACACGGCATAGACAGCAATCAAAAGCCGGCCCGGCCCGGTGTTTCGGGTACTGCGGGTATCGGTCCTGGCCGATTCGTGGTTCGGCGTCGCGTCGGGATGAGGAGCTTTCACGTGGCGGGCTTCTTCCATGTCAGTACCAGATCTGGTTCATTCGGGCGGCCATCACCAGTGCGGTGACGCCGACGGCGGCCAGGACAAAATTGCTCCAGCGGGTCCGTTCAAGGATGGACCAATACACGGCGGCCGGCGGCAGGAGCATGGCGGTGGCCAGGTAGCCCCAGAATTCCCAGGCTTCCCCGGCGATCGGTTCGCCTGCGATCACCCTTACGATGGAGCCCACGAGGTAGACCACGAGGGCGAGTTCCACGGCCGCGACCGACAGAATGGTGATGTCGTTGGGTGCCTTCTTGAGGATGCCGGCCACCAGGCAGGTTCCACTTGAGAGCAGGCCAACCACAAGAATGATGTAGAAAAATGCGTCCATTCCTAGGCGTCCCCGCCAGTGACCGCCGCGGACGCGGCGTTGCCTGGCGCGAACACGAGCACCGGTTTGGCATAAGTACCCGAATCGGCCAGCAGCGCCACCAGGCTCCCGTCCGGTGCAAAAGCAGCCGCGGGACGCTCTACCGACGCCGCCTCTGGACTTCCTGCGGGCGCCCCGGCGGCGATCCGGCGGCCGAAGGATATCTCGGTGGTTTCCTCAACAGTCAGTTCGCGGTTGGGCATCAGGGCCCGGGCGGCCTGGGACATTTCCAGGACCGTCAGTTCTTCGGCCAGCTGTTCGAGGGTGCGGGCCTGGTCCAGTGAATAGGGGCCAACGTGGGTCCGGCGGAGGGCCGTGAGGTGTCCTCCTACGCCCAGCCCGTTGCCGAGGTCACGGGCAAGCGCCCGAATGTACGTGCCGGAGGAGCATTCGACGGTGACGTCGATGTCAAGGACCTCCCCGCCCCGCTCCCGCCGGATGCCATGGACATCGAAACGGTGGATGGTGACCGGACGGGCCGCGAGCTTTACTTCTTCGCCGGACCGGACCCTGGCGTAGGCGCGTTCGCCGTTCACTTTGATGGCGCTGACGCTGCTGGGCACCTGCTGGATTTCGCCCGTGAGCGCGGCCACGCCGTCGTGAATTGCCTCATCGGTGACGACGGCGGCACTGACGGTGGCAACAACGTCGCCTTCGGCGTCATCCGTGATGGTGGACTCGCCGAGGCGGATGGTGGCCGTATAGGTCTTGGAGGTGCCCACAATGTAGGTGAGCAGGCGCGTGGCCTTGTTGATCCCGACTACCAGCACGCCCGTTGCCATGGGGTCCAGGGTCCCGGCGTGGCCCACTTTCCGGGTTCCGGCGATGCGCCGCATCCGACCAACCACATCGTGGCTGGTCCATCCCTGCGGTTTGTCCACTATCACCAGTCCAGAAAGCACGCTCCCCAGTATATCGGCGCCGGCATCAGCCCCCGGCCACGGGTCGAACCCCGCCTCGGGGTCGGGTGAGGGTCAGGATACGGGGCGCGCCGGGCGTGCCGGGAAGCGCCGGTTAGGATGGCAGGCATGCCTGAGCTTGCCGTGCACGCCCGAGACGTACCCGTTAACCAGATCCGCGAAATCACCGAGGCCGCGTGGCGGACACCCGGAGCAATGGTGCTCAGCATCGGCGAACCCGGTTTTCCGCTCCCCCGGCATGTGCTGGAGGCCGGCATGGCCTGCCTGGACCGGGATGAGACCAACTACACACCGAATGCCGGCATCCCGGCTCTGCGCGAAGCCTTCGCGGTCAGGTTCCGGGAACGCGCCGGGCTGGACCAGGGTTCCCTCGGAGCCGAGCGGGTCTACGTCGTGGACGGCGCCCAACAGGGCCTGCACTTTGCCATGAGTCTTCTCCTCTCCCCCGGCGACGAAGTGCTCATCCCTAATCCGGGCTACCCCACTTTCGCCATGACTGCCGGGCTGCTGAATGCCGTCCCGGTGGGCTACCCGCTGTATCCGGACCACGACTTCCAGCCCAGGATCCAGGATCTTGAGGAGCTCATCACCGACCGGACGCGCGTGCTGATCCTGAACTCGCCGTCCAACCCGTTGGGAGCGGTCCTGGGCGAGGACCTCACCCGGCAACTCGTGGAACTGGCGCGCAGGCATGACCTCTGGATCATTTCTGACGAGTGTTATGAGGCCTTCACCTATGACGTTCCGCATGTCAGCCCCGCACGGTTCGACAGCGACGTCCCGGGCGAGGCGCGCGTCTTCACTTCCCTGACCCTGTCCAAGACGTACGGGCTGACGGGGTTGAGGATCGGGGCGCTGATCTGTCCGCCCGGTTTGGAACGGACCATGAACAACGTGATGGAAGCGATCGTCTCCTGCGTGGCCTCGCCCTCCCAGTACGCAGCGCTTGCCGCCCTGACCGGCCCGCAGGACTACGTGGACACAGCCCACGCGCACTACCGCGCCAATCGGGACGCCGCCTCCGCTGTGCTGGCGGCAAAAGGCATCCGCTACCTGGGCGCGCAGGGCGCTTTTTACCTTTGGGCTGATGTCTCCCACGCAAGTGGCGGGGACGTCAGGGCCTGGACGCACCGATTCCTGGCTGACTCCGGCGTGGCACTGGCACCCGGCACCGCCTTTGGCAGCATCGGCGAGGGCTGGGTCCGGATTGCGCTGTGCGGCAGCCGGCAGGACCTCGTTGACGGACTGGCCCGGCTGCCTGCCGGCGGATAGTCCACTGATTCGGCGCTCCCGGTGAGGAGCTCCGCTGCGCTCAGGACTGGCCGGCCAGCGCCGAATCCAGCCACGAGCGCATGGTGGCAGCCGGTGCCGCGCCGGCCTGTTTCGCCAGCACTTTGCCCCCGGCCATGACCATCAGGGTGGGGATGGCCTGGACATCGAACCGGCTGGAGAGCTGCGGCGCCCGGTCAACGTCGACCTTGACGAGCTTGATGCCGCCGGCACGTTCCGTGGCCAGCTGGTCCAGGACAGGGCTCACCATCCGGCAGGGCCCGCACCAGGCGGCCCAGAAGTCCACGAGCACCGGGACCGGGGACTGTTCTGCGACGACGGCGAAATCATCATCGCCCGCCGTGGTGATCCAGGGCAGCCCCTGCTTGCAGTTTCCGCAACGCGGGCGGCCGGACGCAACCGCCGGGACCCGGTTGGTCTTTCCGCAACTTGGACATTTGATCAGTGCAGGTTCCACGGGTGCCTCCGGGTTCAGTATTCGGTCCGTTGCGCATTGGCGCGCCACGCTTCGAAAGGGGCGTCCGACGTCGGAACGGCCTCGTGTGCCACAGGCATCAGTTCCGGCCGGGTGCCCGCAAAATAGTCGTAGAAGAGCGCATCATCGAAACCTGCTGCCGCTGCACCATGGCGGTCCGCCGCAAAGTAAACCCGGTCAATCCGCGCCCAGAGCGCGGCCGACAGGCAGAGCGGGCAGGGCTCGCAGCTGGTGTAAAGGACCGCGCCGCTGAGATCGAAGGTTGCCGTGGAGCTGGCAGCGGTCCGGATGGCCACGACTTCTGCATGGGCGGTGGGGTCGTTGTCGCGGGTGACCCGGTTAACGCCTTCATGGATGCTGCCGTCCAGTGTCACCACCAGTGCGCCGAAAGGACCGCCCCCGTCCTCGACGTTCCGGATGGCCAGCTGAATGGCCTGTTGGAGGTACGGGGTGGCATCGTGGTTCTCGCTCGCCTGGCTCATAGCTCGATCCTAGCCATGACGCGGCTCTCCGGGGGCAAAAGAGGGGGCACCGGAGGGGGAAATTCAGTCGACGGCGCTGCCCCGGCGGACTATTCTTGCGCCCGGGGGTTATATAAGTCCACATCAACTTTGGTCTCATTGCCCCGCCCCGTCTGCAGGGTGGCGCGCCTCAATCCGGAGGATGCTGTGAAGAAGAAGTTTCCCCTCGCCGCGTGCCTGATCGCGGCTGCGTTAGTTATTCCCTTGGCACCGGCCGTGGCTGGAACGCCATCAGAGCCGGCAACCCTCGCCCACGGGTTGCTTGCTCCATTGAGCCTTGCGGTGGACAAGAACGATTCGGTCCTCGTCACGCAGAATTTTGCCGGCCGCTTGGACCGGGTCAGGGACGGCGGCGGGCTCACCAACCTTTACACCAAGGCGCAGTGGGACGTAGCCGGCGTCGAAACCCGGGGCGGAACCACCTACTTCCTGGAGAGCGTGGGGGCCGGCGGCGGAAACCCGGCTGCGCTCAAGGGCTACGTGAAGTCCGTCGACCAGGCGGGCAAAGTACGAACCATTGCCGACCTCGCCGGCTTTGAACGTGCCAACAACCCGGACGGCGATCAGCACTACGGGTTCGGTGACGATGTTTCCGCCGATTGCCTGAAGGGGTGGCCCGCCTTCCCGCCGGCCCGGTATGAAGGCGTGGTTGACTCGCATCCCTATGCCACGGCGGTTGAGGGTGACACCCTCTACATCGCCGACGCCGGTGCCAACGCCATCCTGGAAGTCGATGCGGCGACCGGTGACATCTCCACCCTCGCCGTGCTGCCGCCGCGGCCGGCCGTCATCACCGCCGGCGCCAGGATCCCGATCGACATGGCGGGCGGGACGGTTGAGGCTCCTGCTTGCGTTGTTGGCCACGAGTATGCGTTTGAACCGGTGCCAACGGACGTCGAGATCGGCCCCGACGGCTGGCTGTACGTTTCCACACTCCCTGGCGGCCCCGAGGACCCGTCCTTCGGAGCCAGGGGTGCGATCTTCAAGGTCAATCCCTGGACCGGCGCCACCCGCCTGTGGGCAGATGACATCCTAAGCCCCACGGGGATTGCGGTGGCCGACAACGGCGACGTTTATGCGGCGTCGATATTCGGCAATGAGATCGTCAAAATCGATGCGCGGAGCCGCGAGGCGACGCAGTTCCTGGCCGTCAACGGCCCCGCAGCAGTGGAACTGAGCGGAGACACCCTCTACGCCACGGCCGGTTTCGGCCCGGGGGCACCTGCCGGCACGGTCCTAAAGGTCAGCATCGACTAGGCACCCAGGTGCCTGGATACGCGGGAGGGCCCGGTCTGCAGTTGCTGCAGGCCGGGCCCTCATGCGTCAGGATCTACTTGTTGCCGTCTTCGTCGAGGCGTTCGTCGTCGGTGAGGTCAAGGTCCTCTTCGTCGAAGTCGTCCTCGTCGATCTCTACGTCGGCAGGTGTATCGCTCTTGTAGGGATCGGCGTCGCCGGCGTGCTTGGCGTTCTCGGCCAACGCGGCCACCTCGGCGTCACGCTTCTTGGCTTCCCGCAGGAGTTCCTCGAGGTTGGAGGCAACAACAGGGATCTGGTCGGCCACGAATTCCAGGGTGGGCGTCAACCGGACGGTAACGTTCCGGCCCACTTCCTGCCGGAGGACACCCTTGGCTTTCTCCAGCCCCTTGGCAGCGTCCGACTGCACAGCCTGGTCACCAAAGACGGTGTAGTAGATCGTGGCATGCTGCAGATCATTGGTCACCCGGGCATCAGTAACGGTAATGCCCTCCAGCCGGGGGTCCTTAACCTTCCGGCCCAGAGCCTCCGCAACAACAACCTTGATCCGCTGCGCCAACTTGGCAGCCCGTGCGGGATCAGCCATTTCCACTCCTAAAAATTTGGGATGTACGACGGCGCCTGACGGGCTGCGTCGTACGTTTCAGTTTTCTGCCACGCACTACGGCGAGTCAACGATGGACTCCCGTTGGATTTTTTCCGGCGGCCAGGGAGTGGCATCGGGCCTGCCGAAGCTGGGCGGCCGACGTCGTAAGACGGAGGCCGCCCAGCGAAGGGGCGGGGCCGCCGGAAAAAATCCAGCAGCCCCGCACCTTTTGAACCAGAACGACTAGACGCGCGGCTTTTCGCGCATCTCGAAGGTCTCGATGATGTCGCCTTCGTTGATGTCGTTGTACGAACCAAGACCGATACCACACTCGAAGTCCGTGCGGACCTCGGTGGCGTCGTCCTTGAAGCGCTTGAGCGTCTCAACGGTGAGGTTGTCACCGATGACCTTGCCGTCGCGGCTGACGCGGGCCTTCGTGTTGCGTCGGATGATGCCCGAGCGAACGATGGAGCCTGCAATGTTGCCGAACTTGGAGGAACGGAACACTTCGCGGACCTCGGCGGTGCCCAGCTGGACCTCTTCGTACTCCGGCTTGAGCATGCCCTTGAGGGCCATCTCGATGTCATCGATTGCGCCGTAGATGACGGAGTAGAAGCGCATGTCCACGCCTTCACGGTCTGCCAGTTCGGCAACCCGCTCGGCAGGCTTGACGTTGAAGCCGATGATGACGGCACTGTCGACCGTCGCCAGGTTGACGTCATTCTGCGTGATGGCACCCACACCGCGGTGGATGACGCGCAGCTGCACGCCTTCGCCAACGTCGATCTTGAGCAGGGCGTCTTCGAGGGCTTCCACGGCACCGGAAACGTCACCCTTGAGGATGAGGTTGAGGGTGTCGATCTTGCCATCGGCCACGGCCTGGTCGAAGTCTTCGAGGCTGATGCGCTTGCGGCGCTTGGCCAGGGCGGCGTTACGGTCGGCTGCTTCACGCTTCTCGGCGATCTGGCGGGCGGTGCGCTCGTCAGCGGTCACAAAGAAGGTGTCACCGGCGCGCGGCACGTTGGACAGACCCAGCACCTGCACGGGGCGGGACGGGCCGGCCTCGGTCAGTGCACTGCCGTCGTCGTCGAACATGGCGCGGACGCGGCCGTGAGCCGTGCCTGCCACGATCGTGTCGCCGACACGCAAGGTTCCGGACTGCACCAGGACGGTGGCAACTGCACCGCGGCCCTTGTCCAGGTTCGCTTCAATCGCAATACCGCGGGCGTCCTTGTTCGGGTTGGCGCGCATGTCCAGGGCGGCGTCTGCGGTGAGCAGGACGGCCTCGAGCAGGGCGTCGATGTTGAGGTTCTGGCGGGCAGAGACCTCCACGAACATGGTGTCGCCACCGTATTCCTCGGGAACCAGGCCGTACTCGGTCAGCTGGCCGCGGACCTTGTCCGGGTTGGCGCCTTCCTTGTCGATCTTGTTCACTGCAACCACGATCGGCACATTGGCTGCCTGTGCGTGGTTGAGGGCTTCAACGGTCTGCGGCATAACGCCGTCGTCCGCTGCGACCACCAGGATGGCGATGTCGGTGACCTTGGCACCACGGGCACGCATGGCGGTGAACGCCTCGTGGCCCGGAGTATCGATGAAGGTGATCTTGCGATCTTCGCCTTCGTGGGTGTGGGTGACCTGGTAAGCACCGATGTGCTGCGTGATGCCGCCGTGTTCGCCCGCAACAACGTCGGACTTGCGGATGGCGTCGAGCAGGCGGGTTTTACCGTGGTCAACGTGGCCCATGACGGTGACAACCGGAGGACGGGCTTCGAGGTCTTCGTCGCCTTCGGCTTCCAGTTCGGCGTCGAAGTCGATGTCGAACCCGGAGAGCAGCTCGCGCTCCTCGTCCTCGGGGGACACAACCTGGAGCTTGTAGCCAAGCTCCTCACCGAGCAGTGCGAACGTTTCTTCATCCAGCGACTGGGTGGCCGTAGCCATTTCGCCGAGGTGGAAGAGCACGGTCACCAGTGCTGCGGGGTTTGCCTCGATCTTGTCGGCAAAGTCCGTGATGGACGAACCGCGGCGCAGCCGGACAACAGTGTTGCCGTCGCCGCGGGGTACGCTCACGCCACCCAGCGACGGAGCACTCATCTGCTCGAGTTCCTGGCGCTTGGCACGCTTCGACTTGCGCTGCTTGCCACGGCCTGCGCCGCCCTTGCCGAAGGCACCCTGGGTGCCGCCGCGACCGCGGCCGCCCTTGCCGAAGCCACCGCCGGCGGGAGCGCCGCCACCGGTGCCGGGAGCGCCGCCGGTGCCTGGAGCGCCACCGGGACGTCCGGGTCCACGGGCTCCGCCGCCGGGACGTCCCGCACCAGCGGGTGCGGGACGCTCAGTGCGGTTGGGCATCATGCCCGGAGTAGGACGGTTTCCACCGGCACCCGCGGGACGCGGTGCACCCGGGCGGGGTCCACCTGCGCCAGCAGCGGGACGGGGCCCGCCTGCACCAGGCGCGGTACGCGCACCACCAGCGCCACCCGGACGGGGGCCACCTGCACCGGCTGCGGGACGCGGACCACCGGGACGGTCGCCGTCGGGACGGCCACCAGCGCGGGGCATGCCCTGCGAGGGAGCGAAGGGGTTGTTACCCGGACGCGGAGCACGCTCTCCGTCGCCGCCGCGGCCGCGGGGCATGCCCTGGGACGTGGCGAACGGGTTGTTGCCCGGACGGGGGCCGCCGGGACGCGGAGCGGAGCCGCCCTGCGAGCCCGATCCACCCTGACGGGCGGGCGCGGCCGGGGTTTCGGCCTTGGGTGCGGGCCGGGCGCCGGGCTTGGCGCCGGTGGACGGGGCACTTGCGGCCGGGGCTGCTGCAGCGGGTGCTGCGGGCGCCGCGGGAGCTGCGGCAGCAGGGGCGGCCGGTGCTGAGGGAGCGGCGGCAGCGGGCGCCGGAGCAGCAGGGGCTGCCGGAGCCTTGGGAGCTGCGGGACCCGGAGCGGGTGCTGCGGGACGTGATTCTGCCGACGGTGCAGCTGCCTTGGGCGCTGCTGCGGGGGCCGCAGCCTTTGCCGCGGCGTCGGGGTAGGCGTTGCGGAGCTTCCGCACCACCGGGGCCTCAATCGTTGACGAGGCGGAGCGAACGAATTCGCCCAGTTCCTGCAGTTTTGTCACTGCATCTTTGGAAGTAATACCGAGCTCTTTAGCGAGCTCGTGTACGCGGACCTTGGCCACATTTCTCCTGTCTCGGTCCGCACCGAGCCAGGCACGAACCGTCTACTTCTTACTGCGGGCCCCAGCCGCGGTTGCAGCTGAAAGGCCCATTGCAGAGCGCAACAAAGTTGTCATCGTTGCGCACTCATCGCTGGGAACTCATCGGGTTTCCATCAGTTTTCTGACCCGCTTTCAGGTTGGACGGTTGTTGCCGCATCTGCCAGAGGCATGTGCTCTGACTCCTGCAGCCGGCCGGCGGTTTGCTGACGTGCCATCATCCAGCGTTCGACGGCGGCAGACCCGGTTGCGCCGTTAAGGGCCCTTCCGAATGCTCGCCGTTTGACCGCCAGGGCCAGGCACGATTCGCTGGGGTGCAGCCATGCACCCCTGCCAGCCATCCGGCGTCGTTCGTCTACCAGCACCGCGGTGGAACCGCTGCCTTCGGCGACGAGCCGGAGTAACTCAGACCGCGGAGCCTTCTTCCGGCATCCGATGCAGGTACGCTGCGGTTGATCCTCGCTGTGCTGTTTCGCGCTGTGAAGCACTTCTGCCACGGTGAGCATCTTCCTGACGTTCATATCTGCCGGCCCCGGGGTTCGCTCCACCAATCGGAGGAGCGGAAACACTCAGGGCACACGAATACCGGCCCTTAGGCGCGGTCATTGTCTATTCTAGCCCCTCCGGGGCGTTCTGCCCGAAACGGGTCCGCCGCCCCGGGCTGATCCCGGGCCGGCGGACGAGTTTGGACGGCCTAGCTTTGGGTTGGTGCGACGGCGTCCGAGACGATGTCGATCCGCCACCCGGTGAGCTTGGCTGCGAGGCGGGCATTCTGGCCCTCTTTGCCGATGGCCAGGGAGAGCTGGTAGTCGGGAACCACCACGCGGGCGGAGCGTGTCGCTTCATCGATGATGGTGACCGAATTCACCCGTGAGGGGGACAGGGCGCTGGCGATGAACGTGGCGGGGTCCTCGCTGAAATCGACGATGTCGATCTTTTCGTCGTTCAGTTCCGTCATGACCGCACGGACCCGCGACCCCATTTCACCGATGCAGGCACCTTTGGCGTTGATGCCGGCGGCGTTGGCCTTGACGGCGATCTTGGTCCGGTGACCGGCTTCCCGGGCGAGGGCGACGATTTCCACGGAACGGTCCGCGATTTCCGGGACCTCCAGCTCGAACAGCTTCCGTACCAGGCCCGGGTGTGACCGGGACAGCGTGACGGACGGGCCCTTGGTCCCGCGGTGCACATCGATGACCAGGGCGCGGAGCCGGTTGCCGTGGGTGTACTTCTCCCCCGGCACCTGTTCGGGCGGCGGCAGCAGGGCCTCCACCGTGCCCAGGTTGACCTGGATCATGTGCGGGTTGTTGCCCTGCTGGATCAGGCCGGCCACCAGTTCGCCCTCGCGGCCCTTGAACTCGCCGAGGATGTTGTCGTCCTCGACGTCGCGCAGGCGCTGCAGGATGATCTGGCGGGCGGTGCTTGCCGCGATCCGGCCGAAACCGGCCGGGGTGTCCTCGAACTCGCCGATGGGGGCGCCGTCGTCGTCAATTTCCACGGCCCAGATGGTCACGTGTCCGCTCTTGCGGTCCAGTTCGGCGCGGGCCTTCTCAAAGGCTCCGGGCGACTTGTGGTAGGCCACCAGGAGCGCCTGCTCGATGGTGGGGATCAGGAGGTCCAGCGGGATTTCGCGCTCACGTTCCAGAAGCCTCAGTGCGCTCATGTCAATATCCATCAGGCCTCCTCAGAAGGTCCATTGTGCTCAGGTTCCAGACCAGCTTCTTCAAGGTGGCTGAATTCGATCTCGACTTTTCCGTTACGGATCCTGTCGAAAGGAAGTGTTTGGGGCTCGCCCTGCTTGGGCTTCATGCCCTTCTTGACGGCGATCTCCGGGATGATCGTCACGCCGGTTTCGTCCACGGACTGGACCCTGCCGGTGACGTTTTCGCCCTGGATGACGTTGACCTTGACCATCCGGCCCTTGGCCCTGTGCCAGTGCCTCGGTTCGGT
The DNA here is from genome assembly GCF_029076445.1 of Pseudarthrobacter naphthalenicus. GTDB lineage: Bacteria > Actinomycetota > Actinomycetes > Actinomycetales > Micrococcaceae > Arthrobacter > Arthrobacter naphthalenicus. The sequence continues at coordinate 8,228 of NZ_JARESG010000017.1, read as the reverse complement.
CAGCGGACGCCCGACGCCGGGTGAGGACACTTCGAGGTCGTAGGGCCGGCCGTCATCCGCGGGATCATTGTCCAGGACATCCGAAAGGACCCTGGAAATATCGGCAATGACATCGAGGTTCACGCCGCCGGTTTCCTCCTGCGGCAGGTCCACCACCACGTGGACCACCCGGTGGGAGCCGGGAATGATGGACACGTCTTCGAGGTAGAGGCGGTTGGCCTGGACCGCCGGTTCGAGCAGGGCACGGAGTCGTGCAGCTTCCGGATTGTAGGCGGGCGCAGCTTCAGCCGTACCCGATCCGGTAGGGTCTGATGAAGCCGTGGCTTCTGCATTGCTCACGATGCCGGCCGCCTTCCAATAGATGATGTTGTGACTACTAGACTAGCGATTTTCCGGCCGCAGTGGTGCACCACGGCGCCCCCTGGCCGTGACAACATGGTCTGTTGTGAACGACGACACCACCGGATCCGGCCCCCGCAGAAGCTATTTCCGGTACGCCGTTTTTGCCCTGGCGGCAGCGGTGGTGCTCAGCCTCGGCTTTGTCCTGATCCCCCGGGAGCCGGAGGCCCCCGCCCCGCCGCCGATATCGGAGCAGGCCAGGGCCGCGGCGTTCGCGGACACCGTACGCCTGAGGGCACTTGCGCTGGCCGCCGGCGATGCCGCCGGGCGGGCCGGGCAGGGACCGGCGGCTGCCGCATCGCAGCGCGCTGTGACTTTGCTGACTATGCAGGCGCGGGCGTTGATGCTGCCGGCTGAGGCACTCCCTGCAGCATCGCCGACGCCACCCGGCGCGTCAAATTCGGCGAGCCCGGCCACGGCTTCCTCTTCGGCGGTTCCTTCGTCGTCCGCCCCGCCCCCGGCGCCGTCCCCGGCCGCTGAGCTGGCCGCTGCTCTCCACGAGAGTGGCGCCCGGCGGCTCGCTGACGCTGAAAAGGCCGACGGCGGCATGGCCCGCCTCCTCGGCGGCACCGGCATTACCCAGGTCCTGGCGGCCGAGGAGCTTGCGGCGGCGACGGGTACCCCGCTGGCCACGCTTCCGGGCACCACGTTGCCCGGGGCCTTCCCGGGGTTCTCCTCCTCCTCCGTCCCGCCTTCCCCCGCGGCGTCTTCTTCTGCCGGCCCCGGCACCGGATCACCGGTGGCCAGCTGCACCACGACGCGGACTCAGGGCGGGGCTGACCTGGCATCGTCCCTGACGTCGGTAGTAGGCGCGGAGCAGGAACTCGTCTACGCCTACCAGGCGGCACTGACCCGGCTTCCACCGGCATCCCTGGCTCCGGCGTCGGACTTCCTCACGCAGCATGAGGACCTGCGCCACGCTGCCCGGGACGCGGCGGCCGCCCAGTGCGCCGTCTTGCCTCCAACGCCCGCCGGTTATGCCCTGGATACGGCTTTCCTGGCAGATCCGGCCGCTGCACTGGGGGTGCTGGAAGCCGGAGCGCTCCCCGCGTACGGTGACCTCGTGGCCCTCAGCGCCGGAGCTGGGCGCGGCTGGGCGCTCGCCGCCCTTCAAACAGCGGCGCGGAGAACGGCCTTCTGGGGTGCATCCCCCGGGCCGGTTGCCGGCGTGATCCTGGACGAATCCGCCCTGCCCCAGCTTCCCGCCGCGGACCGACGGCCTTCCCCCGGCGGCACCCCGGCCCCCGGAACGCCTTAGCGTAGCCTCAGCACACTGGCCAGTCCCCGGCCCCGGATGGTTTGCTGAAGTCATGGACAACGCACCTGCAGCTGCTCTTCACGACAACGAGCCGCACCACAACGACATCGCCCACCGCCTCAACTGGCTCCGTGCCGGTGTGCTGGGCGCCAACGACGGAATCGTATCCGTGGCAGCCATCGTGGTTGGCGTCGCGGGAGTAACCAACGAACCTGGCCCGATCCTGGTGGCCGGCGCTGCAGGCGTGGTTGGCGGCGCGATCTCGATGGCCCTGGGCGAATACGTCTCCGTCAGCAGCCAGAAGGACAGCCAGCAGGCCCTGATTGAAAAGGAGCGCCGGGAACTCCTCGAAGAGCCGGAGGAGGAGCTGGCCGAACTTGCCGCGATCTACCAGGCCAAGGGACTCAGTGCTGAAACCGCCGGCACAGTGGCCCGCGAACTCACAGCCCACGACGCCCTGGGCGCCCACCTGTCCGCGGAACTGAACATTAATGAAACGGACATCGTCAGCCCCTGGCACGCCGCCTTCGCTTCAGCGGTCGCCTTCCTGATCGGCGCGATCCTGCCCATGCTGGCGATCCTCCTGCCGCCCGCGGATGTCAGAATCCCGCTGACCTTCGTTGCCGTGCTGGTGGCGCTTGCGGCCACCGGCGCGTTGGGAGCCTGGATCGGTGGCGGATCGAAGATGCGTGCAGCGGTGCGTGTGGTGGTGGGCGGCGCGCTGGCCCTCGTGGCCACGTTCCTGATCGGCAACCTGCTCGGGGCTAGCGGCGTGGTGTGAGCCTTCGGACAGAAGTAGCTGTCCCGCCGGCCCTCAGCGCGCGCTACGGAAACAGCAGCGCCGGACGGGCCTGGCTCTCCGCTCTCCCGGGTCTGGTGCACGGACGGCTGGAGCATTGGGAGCTGTCGGTGGACCTGGCGGCGGGAGCGCTGCCCTGGCACGGGCACGGCGGCATGGTGGTTCCGGTCCGCAGGAAGGACCGGATGCCTGCCGCCCTCAAGATCGCCTTTCCCCACGACGAAGCACGTGCGGAGCGGCATGCGCTTGAACTGTGGGGCGGAGCGGGCGCCGTCCGACTGCTCGAGGCCGACGCCGGCACTTGCGCCATGCTCCTGGAGCGCCTTGATCCGGGCTGCTCCCTTCAGGGCGTCCCCCTGGCGGAAGCCGCGGTTGTCTGGGGCGGGCTGATGGGGCAGTTGAGCCTGGCACCGGAGGAGACACCTGGCTGGCAGGAATTCGACCACATTGCGGCCAGGGCAGAACAGTGGAGTGATGATCTTCCCGCCGACTGGGAACAACAAGGCCGGCCCTTTCCCCGGTGGCTGCTCGAAGCTGCGCTGGAAGTCTGCCAGGTCCGCGGTGCCGTGGGCAGGCGCTCGGGCCGGGACGTCCTGGTGCACACCGACTTCCATTTCTTGAACATCCTGGCCCGGCCCGAAACCACCGGTGTTGCAGGTGAAGCTGTTGCAGACGGCGCTCTTGCAGATGGCAGTGTTGCGGGTGGCGCTGTTGCGGAGGGCGGTGTTGGGGGCGGCGGGGTTATGGGTGACCTTGTGGCCGGCGGCATTCTGGGCGCCGGCGGACGGATCTTCGTCGCCATCGACCCGCAGCCCATGATCGGTGAACCCGAATTCGCGGTGGCCCCGCTGTTGTGGAACCGCCTGGGCGACCTGCCGCGGGAGAATCCGGCCGCCGGGCTGCTGAAGCGTTGCCGGGATTTCACTGCCGCGGCGGGCCTTGATGCCGAAGCGGCACGCCAGTGGGCGGTGGTGCGTGAAGTGGACAATGCGCTTTGGTACGCCGCGAGCCCAGACCATCAGGGTGATCTGGCGAGGTCGCTGTGGGTGGCCAGTACCCTCGCAGGAGATACCCTCGAAGGTCTTCCCGGCGCCCACGAACTGCCCGAACCGGGGACCTGACCGCAGTGCACCCTGCAGCGCTCGCACCGTGCACCGCTCGCCGCTCGCCCTCGAAAGGGTCCGCCGCAAAGCCGGACGCCCGGGGACCCCTTACCCAGCGACTTCAACCGGCCCGGACCGCCGCAAGAGCCGAGCTGACCGCCTCGACGGCAGTACCGACGTCGTCCGCGTTTGTGCTCCAGTTACTGACCGAGACGCGCAGCACGTCCCTGCCCTGCCAGTGTGACCCCGACATCCACACTTTTCCGTCCTCGATCACCCGGGCCGTCACCGCGCGGGTGGTGGCGTCATCGCCGAAGGCCAGCGAAACCTGGGTATAGTCCACGTTGTTCAGCACCTCGACGCCGTCCACGTCTGAAAGGCGGCGGCCGATGCTTGCAGCCGCCTCCGCAAGCCCGCGCACCTGCCCCGCCACACCGTCCCGCCCCAGCGACCGGAGTGCCGCCCAGACAGGCACGCCCCGGCCCCTGCGGGACAGTTCCGGTACCTTCTGGAACGGGTCGCCGGGGCCTTCGGCATCGTGGACCAGGTAGCTGGTGTGCAGGCCCATGGCGTTGCGCAGCGCGGTGCTGTCCCTGACCACGGCGATCCCGCAGTCGTACGGAACGTTGAGGGTTTTGTGGGCATCGGTCCCCCACGAATCGGCCAGCGCCATGCCCTGCGTAAGGTGCGCGAGCTCGGGGACCGCCGAGGCCCACAGCCCAAACGCGCCGTCCACGTGGACCCAGGCACCGTGCCGACGGGCAACCCCGATGGCAGCCTCGAAAGGGTCGAAGGCGCCGGAGTGGAGATTTCCGGCCTGGAGGCAGACGAGCGCGGGCCCGGACCCCTCGGACAGCAGCCGGTCCAGCTCCGCGGGGATCAACCGTCCCTGGTCGTCTGCCGGTACTGCAGCGGGCCGGCCCAGGCCGAGGTAGCGCAGGCCGAGGTCAATGGTCTCGTGACGTTCCTGGCCCACGAAGCACCGGATCCGCGGGGCACCTGCAAGCCCCTCGCCGTCGAGATCCCAGCCAGCATCGGCCATCAGCCGCCACCGGGCAGCGGCCAGGCCGGTGAAGTTGGCCATGGTCGCTCCGGTGGTGAAACCCACGTCTGACTCCGCGGGAAGGCCAAGGAGGTCCAGCAGCCAGTGACCGGCTGCCTCTTCGATGGCGGCCATTGCAGGGGTGGCGTAGCGCAGGCCCGAGTTCTGGTCCCAGGCGCTCACCAGCCAGTCGGCAGCCAGTGCGGCGGGCAGCGTGCCGCCGATCACCCAGCCGAAGAAGCGGCCGGAGGGCATGGCCATCAGCCCGGGCTCGGCCTTGTCCGCGAGATACTCCACAACCGCTGCGGCGGGCATGCCCTGGGCAGGGAGAGGTCCGTTGAAGTCCGCCGCGAGGTCGTGGGCGCTTCGAGTGGGCCCGACGTGACGGTCCTGCAGGCTCGCCAGCCAGGCGGCGGCCCGCCGGGCAGCGGCTGACAATGCTTCCGAATAGGGTTCCCCGCCTGCGGACATACCTGCATGGTACGCCGGGGCAGGGACGGCCTGCGAGGATTCCCCCTACCCCGCTTGGGCGAAGTTTTCCTGCCAGACGTCGATACCGAGTTTGATGATCAGGGCGCCCACCACCAGGAGGAACACCACCCGGATGAACCTGCTCCCCTGCTTCACGGCAGTCCTGGCCCCCAAATAGCCGCCTGCCATGTTGGACAGGCCCAGCACCAGGCCAACACCCCAGAGGAGCGAGCCGTGGGGCAGGAAGAAGATCAGGGCGCCGGCGTTGGTGGCCATGTTCACGATCTTGGCTTTCGCGCTGGCTTCCAGGAAGGCATACCCCATGGCCGATACCAGCGCGATGATGAGGAACGAGCCGGTGCCCGGACCGATCAGGCCATCGTAGAAACCGATCACGGCACCGATCAGGCAGGCCACGAGGTAATGCTTGTGGCCGTCATGGCGCAGCACAGTGATGTCGCCGACGCTGGGCTTCAGCGCGGTAAAAAGCGCGACGGCGACCAGCGCGGCCACGATGATCGGCTTGAAGACACTGGCCGGCAAGGTGGCCGCCAGCACGGCACCGCCGAAGCTGCCGGCCAGGGCGATCAGCGCCATGGGGATGGCGGTCCGAAGGTCCGGTTTAACCCGGCGGTAGTAGGTGACCGCGCTGGTGGTAGTCCCGAAAATCGACCCCATCTTGTTGGTGGCGAGGGCCTGGACCGGGGTGATTCCGGGAACCAGCAGCAGGGCAGGCAGCTGCAGCAGGCCGCCGCCGCCCACCACCGCGTCCACCCAGCCGGCAGCAAATCCAGCCACCACAATCAGGATGATCGTGGTGAGCTGGATCGACTCGAAACCGGATATCACCGTGCGAAATCAGCTGCGGATCAGCTGCGGACGGCAGTGACCACGTAGTCCACAGCCTTGTCCACGGCAATGTTCTCCGCCTGGCCGCTCCGACGGTCCTTGATTTCGACGACGCCGTCCACCAGGCCCCGGCCGACGGCCAGGATGGTGGGGACACCCACCAGTTCGGCATCGCCGAACTTGACGCCTGGGGAAACCTTGGGGCGGTCGTCATAGATGACGTCCAGGCCGGCGGCTTCCAGGTCCAGCGCCAGCTTCTCGGCGGCGGCGAAGATTTCCTCGCCGCGGCCCACCGCCACCACATGGACATCGGCGGGGGCGACGGCACGCGGCCAGGTCAGGCCCTTGTCGTCGTGGTTGGACTCAGCAAGGGCCGCAACGGCGCGGGTCACGCCAACGCCGTAGGAGCCCATGGTGACCACCACCTGCTTGCCGTTCTGGTCCAGGACCTTGAGCTCGAGGGCTTCGGCGTACTTGCGGCCGAGCTGGAAGATGTGGCCCATTTCGATGCCGCGGGCCAGTTCCAGCGGGCCGGAGCCGTCCGGAGCCGGGTCGCCTTCGCGGACGTCGGTGCACTCAATCACGCCGTCCCAGCCGAAGTCGCGGCCGGCCACGAGGCCGAATACGTGCTTGCCGGCCTCGTTGGCGCCGGTGATCCAGGCGCTGCCGCTGACCACACGGGGATCCACGAGGTACAGGAGCTTGGTGGAGCTTTCGGTGCCCAGCAGGGGTTCGTCGAGCGTCAGGCCGGGGCCGAGGTAGCCCTTGACGATGAGCGGCTGCTTCTTGAGGTCCTCGTCGTTGGCCGCTTCCAGTCCGATCTCGCCGGCGATGGGCAGGAAGGAACCGATGTTGGCTTCCACGCGCTTGAGGTCCACGCCCCGGTCGCCCGGCAGGCCGATGACGACCAGCTGGCGTTCCCCGGTGGGCAGGGTGACGGCGAGGACCACGTTCTTGAGCGTGTCGGCGCCGGTCCAGGCGCCGCCGTCGGCCTCGGAGCGGGGAGCGATCTGGTTGGCGGACGCCACCAGGGTGTCGATGGTGGGCGTGTCCGGGGTGTCCAAGACCTCGGCGGCGGGGGCGCCGCTGTAGTCGATGTCCGAGGGCACCACGGTGGTGACGGCCTCAACGTTGGCAGCGTAGCCGCCGGCGGAGCGAACGAAGGTGTCCTCGCCCACCTCGGTGGGGTGCAGGAATTCCTCGCTCTTGGAACCGCCCATGGCGCCGGCGGTGGCCGCCACGGGGATGACTTCAAGGCCCAGCCGCTCGAAGATGCGGATGTAGGCGGCGCGGTGGGCCGCGTAGCTGGCGTCCAGGCCGGCGTCGTCAATGTCGAAGGAGTAGGAGTCCTTCATGATGAATTCGCGGCCGCGCAGCAGGCCTGCGCGCGGCCGTGCCTCATCGCGGTACTTGTTCTGGATCTGGTACAGGCTCAGCGGCAGGTCCTTGTAGGAGGAGTACAGGTCCTTGACCAGGAGGGTGAACATTTCCTCGTGGGTGGGCGCCAGCAGGTAGTCGGCACCCTTGCGGTCCTGGAGCCGGAACAGGCCTTCGCCGTATTCCGTCCAGCGGTTGGTGGCCTCGTAGGGTTCCCGGGGCAAAAGGGCCGGAAAGTGCACTTCCTGGGCGCCGATCGCGGCCATCTCCTCACGGATGACCGCTTCAACCTTGCGCAGCACGCTGAGCCCGAGCGGAAGCCAGGTGTAGATGCCCGGCGCCGCGCGCCGGATGTAGCCGGCCCGGACCAGGAGCCGGTGGCTGGCCACTTCGGCGTCGACGGGATCTTCTCGGAGTGTGCGCAGGAAAAGCTGGGACAGTCGTGTGACCACGGGCGGGTATCCGTTTCTGGGGGAATGGCTGCCGGGAAGGACAGCCGGGCAATTAGTCTGGGTACTAATCTACCGGCAAACCACCACCCGCTTGGCGGAGGAGGCGCAGGCCGCTGGCGGGCGGACGCAATAGAGCCACGCCTGGTAACGCAAAGCCCCTGGCCGTAAACGGCTGGTCATTGCATCCGGGCGTGGCTCTACGGCCGTTGACGCTTAGATACTGGTGAGGACTGGTGAGACCGCCCACCCACTCCAGCGCAGCTAGATCGAACCTATGGGATGGCGGCCCCGTTGACAAGGGGTTTCTCCATTTGAAGGTGATGAGCGCCACTTCGGCGGGGCTGCCGGCCCCTAGTATTACAGTCGCGTTTATTTTCAGTGCTGTCGGCGTTTTAATCGGACTTCGGCCCAGGATCCTGTTAATCATGACGGGTGAGCGATGATGTTTGGGTGGCAGAAATCCGGGAATGGGCTCAGG
>NZ_JARESG010000016.1 GCF_029076445.1 Pseudarthrobacter naphthalenicus | reverse complement strand
TCTCGAGTCGGTCACGATTTTCCGTGTTTTCCTCTGAGGAGGAGTCCCGTCCGAGATCCGTCGTGGACACTTTCCACAACGGATGCACCGCGCCACTTGGGCACCGACAGAGACGGACTAGAGATATCGACCGTTTTTGACGTCGCGAGCAGTACTGGGCACACGTGACGTGGGGTTACCGATGTGCCCGTACGAATGATGGTGGAGGAACTGCTGGAAGGCGGTCGGGACGCGTTCAATGCACGCCGGTGCCTCTACGGCTTTTAGGGAGAGCGGACGGCACTCGCGCTCAGCCGTGGGTACAGCACCGGCGATGGCTGAACCGGCTGCGCTGCTTCAGCTGTCCTTGAGCCGGCGGCCCCCTGGAAGGTTTTCGCCCCACGACGGGTACATCGCTCCCCCATTGTGCTCGGCTTCGCGACGTGCCGTCTCTGCTTCGATCGCTTTCGCCACGAAGTGACTCCACGTGTTATCCCCTTCGGCGTAGCTGGTCGCCCTGTACGCAGCGCGCGCCCGATTGCGAAGCGCAGCGGGGATGCTTACCGTCATATTCGCCGTTTCGGTGTCCTTAGGGTCTGCCTTCTTCGGCGTCTCAGGCCGGTGCCCGGGGAGCATCCTTGCGAGGGGGGCCTCTGCTACGGGTGCGGCGGTGCGCCGCGGGGGCAGGCCTAGCGCGGGTCGGCTCGATGTGGGCTCTGCGCTCATGCGTTGATCTCCTGAGACTCTGCGACGGCGATGCGTCGTGTTACTTCCATGGCGACTGCATGGAGGTCCTCGGCCACGCTGGAAGCAGACTTTGGCCCCGCGTTCCCGGCTTTCGCTTCCCCGCGCAGGACCTCCCACCACTTGGGACCCTTGCTAAGTTCACGTTCTAGCTCGTGGGCCAGCAATCCACGCTCACGGCACGCCTGGGCAGTTGCCTCTGCGTGACGAATGGACATCGGAAACAGCACTTCGTCTGTACCAAAATCCGCTGTGAGGTGATCGCGAGTGACTTTGTGGACCTGCTTGGAATTGGTGCCGGTCCCGACTAAAACGACACCCAGTAGGTCCAAAGATGGGTTGAGTCCGACAACGCTGTCCATGCGTGCCGCGACTGCAGCAACACCCTTTCGGCTAGACATATCAGTCTTCAACGGCACCACCGCATACCGTGCAGCGGCCACCGCTGCCGCCTGTAGCGGCTCGTTCCCTGGCGGGCAGTCGAGCAAGACCAAGTCGTACTCCCCCGCGACACTGGCAAGCAGTTTAGCCAAGGCTAGCTGTGCAGCATCACGGTCCTTCTGGGCCTTAGCTCCAAGGAATGCGGCAGCGTCGTCGAGGTGAGGGCCTCCGGCGATGACGTCCAAGTTGGGTCGAACACCCAGTAGCAGGTCGGGCTCTCCCCCAAAGCACAGCGAGGCCGCCAGGCTTCTACCACCGTCGCCTTGGTCCGCATACCCGAGGTCCTCAGCAAGATTGCCCTGAGGGTCAAGATCCACGAGGAGCACACGCGATCCGCCCTCAGCCAGTAGTCCCCCTACATTGGCCACCAGGCTCGTCTTGAAGACCCCGCCCTTGCCGTTGATTACCGCGATTACGCGGCTAAGGGCACCGCGGTCCAGATCGAGTTTCATCAAGTTTCCCCTTCCAAAGTGATTCCAGCGTAGCCAACAACACCGGCTTCCCTTGGGAAGCTTGCTTACGTGTCTTTTCTTTTTTCACTTGTGAACCCATTGATACAAGCGAACCGGGCAAAACAAGCCTTCATGAGTTCGCCGGGTTCACCGGGTTCGCCAACTACGCTTGGTTCACCGGGTTCACCGGGTTCACCTTTAACGACTGCTTGTGTGTTTTCTCTTTTTTCACTTGTGAATCCGTTGAAGCAACCGAATCGGGCAAAACAAGCCTTCATGAGTTCGCCGGGTTCACCAACAACACTGGGTTCACTTGTAAATACGTCGACCAGTGACTAAGGGTCAGCTCACGGAACCAGACCCGCCGCCCTGACCAACACACGTATGCAAGCTTCTTCCCTAATCGCTGCTGCAGTGAATGCCGCCTGGGCGAGTGCCGAGGGCAAAACCTACAGCACAAGGGCGTGCAAAGTCGGTTTAAGCTGCCAACCACAACGCTGCGTCGTCGGGTGGTATCCAGTGTTCTTCTCGTTCGTAGTCGTACAGGTCCGTTTCCATCATTCGAGCGTCGAGGAAGCGGTCGAGGTAAGCGTGCCAGGCAGCTCGTTCGCGCCGATTCCGGCTGATATGTGCTTGGTAATCGTCCTGCACGCCCAGCCGTGTCGCGAGATCACGCAGATTGACTGAAGTGGTCTTCCAACGGCCTTCGTCGCGCCTGATCATGGCTAGGGCCTCCATGTCGGCAAGTGCTTTTGTGATGGCGTTACGACTGATTCCGGTGGTTCTCACGATTTCTGCCGTGGTGGGGGAGCGGCGACCTCGTTCGATGGCTTCGTATACGAGGGCAGCAGCATCGCCGAGCGCGCGGAATACAGGCCGAATGGCATGGATTTTCCCCCGCCGCCACGTGAGTTCGCGGGCCTGCTGCTGGTAATGCTCAGGTAACTGGATCAGATAGACATCGGCGGCTTTGTGGCGGGCATCTGCAACCTTGGTCAGGATCCCGTCTGATGCTTTTGCCAGAACAGGCAGGAGTCTCGCGATGGTGACGTGGTGTTTTCCCATTGCCACAGCAAGTGTGCGGCAGCCAACGTCAACGATGTCGGTTTCCTTGGCCCGCATGTAGCCCAAGAGTCCCCGGATCAGAAGACGAAGGCTAAGGCCTTCGCGGCCACGGGCTTGCAAGCGGTGATCGAGCACCGCGTAGAGGATATTTTCCAGGTCGTTCACGAGCTGATGGATTGCTGCAGAGCTGGGTTTGATTGCCCCCCCTGTGAGTCTTGTGGGGCTTGTGTTGTTAATAAGTACATCTTTTTCCCCGGCTTTGCGGGTCCGAGCGTTTTGGTCGGACCCGCTGGAGGCGTAGGCCTGGGCCTTGGCCCATTCGGTACTTAGGAGCCGTTCCTGGTTAGCAGGTGTGCCATATAGGGCGGCTAGCCCGGGGAACTGGCCGGTGAGTTCGTTTTGTACGTGCTCGCGGGTCCAACCGCAGGCGCTGAAGTGGTTCAGGACGGCCATGCGGGCCTCTGAAGGGCTCTTGTACCGTGCAGTGTCGTAGAGACCGGTACGGGCCACTCGGCGCAGCGGAAGTTCTGCTCCCGGCCGAGGCGCGGGAACAGAATGGGGAGTACGGGCGGCGGCCTTGGCTCTTCGTGCTGCGAGTTCCTTCTGCCGGCGCAGCTCCGGCATCAGCGCTGCTTGAAGTCGAGCGATAGCATCAGAGCCGTTGCGGCGGCGCATGATGTCGTAGGCCTCACTGAGGGGAGTGACCAGTATCTGGTAGCCACCAGACTTGTGGATGCTTCCGGGGACGCGGATGCATCCGTCCGTGATGTTCTGGTGGGGGCTGGGATCGAGACTGGCTGCTGTAAGGGCGAGGGCTTCAACGAGCTCCCGTGCCTCGGAGGCACTCAATCGTTCTCGGAGAGGGATGTACACGTGGCGCCCACCGCTGGGGGAGAAGTCCTCAACCCAGCGCAACCCGCTGCCGCTAAGTAGGCGTCGGATTTGGGCGATGTCCTCTTCCAGGACAGCTTTGTGCGCCTTGGAGGTATCGAGGTCAAGGCACAGGGTGGCCACGCTGCCGTCCGTGCCGTGGACCATGACGGCCGCCGGCCGTGTCGGGAGAGCCGCAGTAATTCTGGGAAGGGTCTTGGGGCGGGGGTACTGGAAGCGTGTACCGATCCAACGACCTGTCCTATAAGTGGGCTGTCCAGCAATCAGGGGGGCAAGAACCCAGGCCTGTTCGGGCCTGACTTGACGCGCGACACCCTGAACGGCATGTGTTGACGCGGAATCGGCTTCCGGTACCATAGACAGCAATAGCCTTCCTTTATGGATGGATATGACAAGATCCACCCACTGGGTGGGTGTTGGATAAGTTCAGATCGAATCCCGCCAAGAACGAGATCTGAACGACATACTTTGTGAAGGCCCGCCTCGTGCGGGCCTTCAGTTTTTAACCGGCCTGCGCGATAGGCAAAGCCTCCTGGTTCTGCAGATCGTCGATGTCGATGGAATCAATGTGCTCAGCTACGAGCGGCGTGAGATAGTCCACGGCGTTCGTGTCAAGGATCTCTAGGATCCTCCGAAGTTTCTGGGCACGCGCCATGTCGGGCTTGACCACAAAAGTATGCCGCGGGCCCTTCGAAGGGCGCCCGCCCAGATTGAGCTTTTGGATTGCCATAGTCACATCTAATCGGTTTTGATTACTGAAAGATGGAAACGTGGGCGGCGTGTCGCTATAAGACAACATTTAACGCCCCAGTAAATAGTCCTTAAGCGCAGCGAGCAATTGCTCTAGACGCTCTGGTTGCACGGCGAACGTCACTGTCCGCCCGCGCCGTTGGCCGGCTGGGACGTCAGCTTCAACTAGTCCGACCTCCTCTAGATTTTGGAGCGTCCTTCTAGCAGTGTTGGCGTCGGTGCCCAGTTCCCTGGCAAGGTCCGCTGCCCCTGTGGGGCCATGGGTCGACAAATGCCGCAGTATGGCTCGGGAGAACATCGTCCCGAATGACTCAATCGCCATGTCCACGTCCCGAAATAGGGCGCTCGGGGGGCGAATGTATCGGGGCATTCATTCATAGTCTCACTTCCTTGCTAGTTCGTATCTGATCCAAGAAGACTACATTAAATGTCGTTTTAGATGTAGTGTCTTATCTGTCGAGCCGCTCGGAGCCAGCAAAGGGCCTGCGGGGGCGTGACAGCGAACACAAACAGGCATTTGACAAGCATTTTGCGTGTGACCCGTGGACAATGGCCTGCGGCGTCCACTCGGTGGAGAAATGTCCGCACCGGTTGGTAGTTGTAGAAACGATGTATTTTTGGGGGAGTGGCAGGCAGTGACCGATTTGTGGCAGTTGGCACGGAGTGGTCGTCATGAGCCAACGTAAGTCGCTTGGCTTAGTGGCCCTTATCGCTATCCCTGGCCTGTTCCTCGGGTTGATCTTCACCATGCTTTTGCTGTTGGCCCCCGCGAAGCCTGCTGTGGCTACCTGCGGTTCCGCCGTCTCTGTTGTCATCGACGCTGATACGAAGGTCGAGGGCTACACCGGGGAGCAGTTGAAGAACGCGGCGGCGATCATGGGTGCAGGCAAGGCCCTGGACCTGTCCGTGAAGGGTCAGATGATCAGCGTCATGGTTTCCCTGGGGGAGTCTGGCTTGCGGGTCTTGGACTACGGCGACGGACCGGGCCCTGACTCCCGTGGATTGTTCCAGCAGCGCGACAACGGCGCGTGGGGCTCCTACGCGGACCGCATGGATCCGGCCATCAGCGCCACGAACTTCATCAACGCCCTGCAGAAGGTCGAAGGCTGGGAGCTGCTCGAGCCGACCATTGCCGGCAACAAGGTCCAGCGCAACGCCGACCCGTACCACTACCAGAAGTACTGGCCCGAGGCCGTCAAACTCGTCCAGGCACTCTCGGACGGCCAGTTCGTGCTTGAAGGCAGCGACTGTGCCATTCCTGGCCAGTCCGGTGCCGGGGATGACTACCCATGGAAAGACTCTCCTACCTGGATGCAGGTCGGAACCAACGACGCCAGCACTTCACCACTGAACTTCTACTACCGGGAGTGCGTGGACTTCGCACTGTGGCGGGTGAACCAGCAGATGGGTTCCGCCGGGGAACCGTTCAAGTTCCTCAACGGCACGTTCCGCCCCGACGGCCAGCGCCTTGGCTCTGCCGTCACGTGGAAGACCGGCTGGGACACCAAAGGCTGGCCCACCGGCAACACACCCCGGGTCGGCGCGGTCGTCTGGTACGCGCCCGGTGCCGGGGGAGCGGACCCGACTTTTGGGCACGTCGCCGTGGTCAAGGAGGTCAAAGACGACGGGACCTACGTCGAGGAGGGCTACAACGGCAACCCGCCCCCGGATGACCACAACTACTACACACGGATTGTCAGCAGCGATGTCCCTTCAGCCTTCCTGTACCTGCCAACCCAAGAGGAGAAGAAGTGAAAAAGCCCCTGGCCCTACTCGCCGCGGTCCTGCTCTGCGCGGCGTGCGCCCCGGCAGCGAACACCACGCCTGCACCGGCAGAATCGACCGCCACGCCGTCCACTCCGGTGTCCCTGAGCGCCAGCAGCGGCCCACAGGCTCCCGGAGGCACGGTCCCGGCCACGATCGGAATCACCTGGGATCAGGCCAGCAAGGACGCGGCCGCGGACATCGCCGAGAAGGCCATGGCGGACTTTGCCCGCCCGGGCGTGGAGGAAAGGCAGTGGGCCAACGATCTTGCCCGCTGGCTGACGCCACAGGCCACAGCTGACTACTCGGCGGTGGACCCGGCCAACATCCCGGCCAGCCGCGTCACCGGGCCGGTCACGCTGAGCGTCGATGAATCCAACGGCTACGCGGTCATGGCAGCGGTCCCCACCAATGCCGGGACCTACACGGTGCAGCTGCTCCGCACAGGCAAGGACGCCCCGTGGAAGGTCAACCGCTTCACCCCACCCGCTTCCTGATCCCACCTTCCACGTTTCAGAAAGGTAGAACCCTATGGTCCTGAACCAGACAGATGTCCCGGCTTTCCCGAAAATCAACGCCATCGTCCGTGCCAACGGAACCGCGGAGGTCGTCGTTGCCGGCAACTCCCGGAACGTGAAAGCAGCCGAGTCCCTGCAGCAGCTCCGCGACAACGCCTTGTCCCTCGTCGTTAGGGAAGCGAAGACACTGAACCGCCCGGTCCGTGTCCAGGTCGATGACCCCGAAGGCCAAGGTGAGCTGATCGTGAACCCGGACGGCACCAAGGAGTCCGTCAGCTACGTAGCCAAGGCCTTACGCCGCCGCGTGGCTGAAGCTTCCACCCCCACGGCAGCACCTCCCGCTCCTGCAGCTGGAGAAACCATTCCAGCGCCCATCAATGACGAGCCGATTACTGACGTCCCGGGCACCGTCCCACTAGCGACAGGAACATCCATGACCCTGACACCCGAAACCACGTCCACGCCGACCACGGAGGCGCAGGAGGCACCGACCCGGCGCAGCCTGAAGGAAACCTCGTTCCTGGTCAGTGCCCCGGTGCTGGAACCGGCCACGAAGGGCTGGCGCGGTGCCCTGACCCGGCTGGGGTTCCGCATGGACCCGTCCGAGGTAGAGATGGCGGAGCGTGAAGACATCCGCACCGTCAGCCAGCACTGGCCCGGCCCGCGCACCGTCGCCGTGGTCAACCGCAAGGGCGGGGCGAACAAAACACCCACAGTGGTGATGCTCTCGGCCATCCTCGCCCGCTATAGCGGCGCGGCGACCTGCGCCTGGGACAACAACGAATCCCAAGGTACCCTGGGCTGGCGGACCGAAAAGGGCTCCCACGACAAGAGCGTCCTGGACCTCATCGACTCGTCCCAGACCCTGCTTTCACCGTCAACCAACGCCGCGGAAATCGCCAACTTCGTTCACCACCAGACTGCTGACAAGTTCGACGTCCTGCGCTCGGATGAGAACGAGGAAGGCGATCACGAAGTGACCGCCGAGGAAGTGGACATCGCCCATCAGGTCCTCACCCGGTACTACCGACTGGTGATCATGGATTCGGGCAACACCGCCCGGGCAGCGAACTGGCGGCGGATGATCGATCACACCGACCAGCTCGTCGTCCCCGTAACCGCCATCGAAGACCGCGCAGAGGCTGCACGCCTGACGCTGCAGACCCTCGAATCCCGCGGCGGCCACGATGCCGAACTGGCGCGCAACGCGGTCATCATCGTCTCCGAATCCACCGATGCCAAGCGGGCGATGTCAGGGGATGCCTTGAAGCGCGCCAAAGACGAAGCCCAGCGCATCGCTGATGGCTTCGCCCCTTATGTCCGGGCCGTCGTCCGGATTCCCTACGACCCGGCCCTGGTCAACGGCCCCATCCGCTACGAAGCCCTCCAGCCCGCCACCCAGCGGGCATGGCTGGCCGCCGCGGCCGCCGTTGCCAGCGGCTTCTAACTGCCCCTTGACCGCCCCAATCCAGTCCGAAAGGAGGACGCAGATGAACCAGCACCTTAACCCCTGGATCACCAGCCCAGAAACGGCAGAGCCTGAAGAGGCAGCTGCAGATGAATATGTTTCTCCGCCGGCGATCATCACCGGCCCGGTCCTGGGGATGGTGGAACCGGACGCAGCTGACCGCCTCGCCCGCCGCGCGGTCACCGGTAAGGCTACGGTCTGGGTTACCGGTGTCCATGGGGGAGCGGGTGAGACCCGGCTCAGCCACCTCGTGGAGGGCGCACGCCCGACAGAACACGCCTGGCCCATCCTTGAAGACGGCTTCAGCAAGCCCGCGGTCCTGCTGGTCTGCCGCTCAGACATGCACGGCCTGAAAGCCGCGCAAAGAGCCCTCATCCAATGGGCTTCCGGCGCAGCCCCCGACGTCAACCTGCTGGGCCTCGCGGTCCTGGCCGATGCGCCAGGAAAACTGCCCAAAGCCCTGCGGGACTTCGCAGCTCTTATCGGTGGGGGAGCCCCCCGGCTCTGGATGCTCCCCTGGGTCGAATCCTGGCGGCTAGGGGACACCAACACCGGGACACCCGGCCGCGAGTATCAACGCCTGATCACCGACCTCACAGCCCTCACCAACTAACCAATCAACAGCTCCACAGCGCCATACTTCGAAAGGTCTCACCATGAACTTCATCGCAGCTCTTCCCGCCAGCGTCATCCCGAACCCGACCCCTGTCGTCCCTCCCCAGGCACAGGGCCTGCTCACCGTACTGAACTGGGCCTCCGGCATCGGCCTGGTCCTCGGCGTGCTGGGCGTAATCATCGTCGGCATCGGCATGGTCATCCAGCTCCGCCGCGGCGAAGGCGGCGAATCCATCGCCAAACTCGGCTGGGTACTCGCCGGCTGCATCATCATCACCGGCGCCTCCGGCATCGTCCGCGCGTTCGTCTAACCCGACCCCCGGAGGTTCATCATGAGCGAATCCACACAGAACAACACCGAACAGAATCCATTCACCAAACCCGGATTCATCATTTCGGCCGCCCTCGTGGTCGCACTGATAGCAGCCGTCATCGTCATCTTCCTGCTCCCTAAGGGACAGGGAAACGCACAGCCGGCCCCTGCCCCCGCAGAATCCGGCAGCTCAGCCGCTGCCAGCCCCAGCGCTTCAGCTGAGGCTGGCGAGAGCGTCTGCGGCCTCCCTTCGAGCAAGGAAACTGCACTTGGAACTGCGCCTAAGTCCAAGTGGGACTTGCTCGGAACCATGGCCGTTCCAACAGATCCATCAACAGCAGGCCCCGGCACTGTGGGCAAGGACGGTCTGAGGTCGTGCTTCGCCCAGTCACCCACAGGGGCTCTTTACGCAACGGTAAACATCTGGGCGTCGTCATTCAACGGCTATGCAAAACAGGTTTACCTGGAGCTTTCGGCAGACAGCCCTTCGCGGGACAAAGCAGTACAGGCCATAAAGGAAGGCAAGGACGTCAGCGGTGGGACCTCACCGAAAGTCCAGATCGCCGGTTTCATCATCCATTCATACACTCCCGAAACAGCCGTCGTGGAGCTGGCCATCAAGAGCAACGATGGCGGATATGGTGCTTTCTCAACGTCAGTGCTGTGGGAGGACGGCGACTGGAAACTCGATATCCCGCCCGCTGGCGGAGGCGCAGTTCGCCAGATCAGTGACCTGAGCTCGTTTATCCCTTGGGCCGGCGTCTGACATGGCAGAAAAGGAATGCGAAGTTTGGAACGCGGTCTGCTGGACCCAACAGGGTGCCAGCAATGTTGCGGCGGGGATTGCGGACGACGCAATCAACAATCTTGCAAAAGCCATCATGGAGGGCATGAGCCAGATGGTGACAACACTGTCTACCTTCTGGGTGTCCATGCCCACCGTGAACTTGGCAAGTAAGGACGGAAGCACCCCAAGTCCCGTTGTTTCTGCGGTCAATAGCGAGTTGATGCCTTGGACGCTGGCTCTGGCCGTCCTCGCCGTCATTCTCGGTGGCATCCGGATGATCTGGGAACAACGCGGTGCGCCGTTAAAGGACCTGCTTCGTTCATTGCTCACGCTCGCCTTGGTGTCAGGTCTGGGCCTGGGTGTCATCTCAATTCTGGTGATCGCAGCCGACGCCTTCTCTGCCGCCATCATCGACCGCTCCACGGAAGGCAAGGGCTTCGCAGAGTCGATGAGCATCCTCGTCATGACCAACCAGACCGGGGTCGGGGTGTTCATCCTCATCGTCCTGGGCCTCATCGGGTTGATTGCTTCCCTCGTCCAGATCGTGCTGATGGTAGTGCGCAGCGGCATGTTGGTGATCCTGGCCGGCATCCTGCCCACCACCGCTGCTTTCACGAACACGGAGATGGGCAGGCAATGGTTCCAGAAGGCAGTCGGCTGGACCATCGCCTTCATTCTCTATAAGCCAGCGGCGGCGATCGTCTACTCGGTCGCATTCCTTCTGATGGGCAATAAAACTCAGGTCCCCTTGATCGGTTCGATCACTGGTTTCACGCTGATGGTCGTTGCCCTGTTCGCGCTGCCGGCGCTGATGCGGTTCGTCACCCCGATGGTGGGGGCGGTTGCCTCGGGTGGGGGAGCAGGGGCCGGGGCAGCCGTCGGGGCCATGGCCACCGGTGCCGTGTCCTTGGGCCGCAGTGGCAGCGGCAGGGGCAACGCCTCACCGACGCCAGCTACGACGCAGAGCAATCAGCCAGGCGCGTCTCCAAAGGGCAGCGCCGGCATGTCGGGCCCCCGAGGCGGAGGAGGTCAGCCCACACCGGGCGCTACCGGTCCGGGGAGAGCCGCCGGCGCTGCAGCAGCAGGCAAAGCGGACATCGCAGGGGCCGGGGCAACCGCCGGCACTGCAGGAGCAGCAACCGGAGCGGCAGCAGCAGGCCCGGCTGGGATGGCCGTAGCTGCCGGGGCACAGGTGGCGTCCAGGACGTCGCAGGCAATCGCCAAGACCGCGCAGGATTCAACCGGGGAGGGCCCCAGTGGCAGCAATTAATACCGAATACAAGGAACCGTCTTACGGCAACTGGCGGGTCCCAAGGTCCGCCGGTCTGGGCGACCTTGGCGCTATCGGCACGGGGATTGTGATGGCAGGGCTGTTGCTGGGCATCATCAGCTTCGCCATCTGGGGCCTCTTTGTTGGTCTGGGTGTGCTGGCCGTGGCAGGGCTCAGTACCCTGTTGTTGACGGTCAAGGACAAGCACGGCCAGTCCGTGGTGGACCGTTTCGCGACCCGGATGAATTTCCGCCTCGCCCGTTTCTCGGGTGCGAACCTGTACCGCTCGGGCCCGCTGGGGGTGACGGAGTTGGGCATGTACCAGCTCCCGGGGTTGGCGGCGAAGTCGCGCCTGTATGAGTTCAACGACTCCTACAACCGTCCCTTCGCCATGCTCCACGTACCGACCACCAGCCACTTCACCGTCATCTTCTCCACCGAACCCGACGGCGCCTCCCTTGTGGATCCCGAGCAGGTCGATG
The DNA here is from genome assembly GCF_029076445.1 of Pseudarthrobacter naphthalenicus. Taxonomy (GTDB): domain Bacteria; phylum Actinomycetota; class Actinomycetes; order Actinomycetales; family Micrococcaceae; genus Arthrobacter; species Arthrobacter naphthalenicus. Next base: position 92,710 of record NZ_JARESG010000016.1, on the reverse strand, counting down.
CGTGGGTGGCGAACTGGGGCGGCTGGCTCGCCGGACTCGGCGATGAGGCAGGGCTGGAAGCCGCCGCAGTAACCGTGGAGACAGCCCCGGACTCCGGCTACAGGTTGCGCAATGAAGTCGAGATGAACATTGATGAGAATGCCCCCGAAGCGGCCAAGGCCATCCTCCGCGAGGTTATCCGGACCTACCCGGAAGGTTCTGCCACCGTGCGGGCATGGGTGTCCCTGACCTTCAACGCCTCCCTCCGTGCAGGGTCCCGGAAGCGGGAACCGGAGGACGTCGCCCGCGACGTCGCCTCCCGCATCCCTGGGCTGGGTGCCCGATTGCAGTCCACCGGCGCCGGTATCGCCCGGCCGATGTCCGCACAGGAACTGTGCGAGGTCGTCCGGATTGCCTACGACCCGCCCGCCGCTTTGATCATTGACGAGGCCCACGCGGCCGGTTCCCCCGTCGCCCTGACCTGGGGCGAGGTCGGCCCCACCGCCACCCAGGCCGGCTGGGACGACTACAGGCACGATTCCGCGTTCTCTGTCTCCTGGACCATGACCGGTGCACCGCGGGGTTCGGTGAACTCTTCGGTCTTGTCCCGGCTACTGGCCCCGCACGGAGACGTTGACCGCAAACGCGTCTCCCTGCTCTACCGCCCGATGGATTCGGCCCGGGCAGCTGCCGTCGTCGAGCGGGACCAGAACAACGCCAACGTCCGCATCACCTCCGGAAACCGGCCCAGTGCCCGGGCCCTGGTCGATGCCCGGTCGGCGGCTCAGACAGCGCAGGAAGAAGCCCAAGGTGCCGGGCTCGTGAACTTCGGCATGGTCGTCACCGCCACGGTTACCGACGCGACCCGGCTTCCGGATGCGGTGGCCGCGATCGAGCAGACCTCCGGAACCGCCCGGGTCCTGCTCCGCCGCGCCTACGGCTCACAGGACACCGCTTTCGCCGCGTCCTTGCCGCTGGGACTGGTGCTGCCCAAACACATCCTGCTGCCCAGCGAAATCAGGGAGGCCCTCTAAATGGCACGCTTCACGTTCCTGCAAGCGAAAAAAGTGAAAACAGTAAATACAGCAAAGGCTTCCACCAGCCAGGGGGAGGGGACGCCGCGTCCTGGCCGTGTCCGGGGTCCCGGCTCACGCGGCTGGGGCGGCCGTGGCGGGGGAGCGGCTGCCCTGGTTCCTGCGGTGCGGGAGTACCGGGGCACGACGGTGCAGGTGTGCGGGTTGTGGCCGTTCAGTTCCGGCACGTCGTCGCCGATGATTGGTGTGCCTTTGGGCCGGCATGAGGAGACCCAGGCGACGGTCTGTTGCGACCCGATCAGCTGGTTCCAGCGCGCCCACCTGATCTCCAACCCGTCTGCGTTCATTCTGGGCAAGCCCGGGCTGGGTAAGTCCACGCTGGTGCGCAGGATGTTCCTTGGCCTTTCCGGCCAGGGCGTGCATCCCCTCGTGCTGGGGGACCTGAAGGCAGAGCACGTCGACGCGGTCGAGGCGTTGGGCGGGCAGGTCATTCGGCTCGGCCGGGGACGGGGCTACCTGAATATCCTTGATCCCGGCCAGGCCGTCGAGGTCGCCCAGCTGCTGGAGCAAGAAGGGCACCACGACGCGGCCGTCCGGGTCCGGGCTGATGCCCACGGCCGGCGTCTGAATATGGTCGTCTCCCTCATCACAATCAGCCGGAACTCACCTCCGACGGATCAGGAACAGACCATCCTGGACCGGGCCCTGCGGGTGCTCGATGACACGTTCGACGGGATTCCGGTCCTGAAAGACCTTCTCGACGTCATCATCGCGGCCCCGGCCGAGCTGCGGCAGGTCGCCCTGGACCGCGGCGACATGACCGTCTACCTGCAGGAGACCCGGGCGCTGGAAGCGACCCTGCTGGGCCTGACCGGAGGCGGGAAACTCGGCGAAATCTTCTCCGCCCAGACCACTAACCCCATGCGGCGGGACCGGGCCGTGGTCTTCGATGTCTCCAGCATCGACGAAACCGAAACCGACCTCCAGGCAGCGGTCCTCCTCGCGTGCTGGTCCTACGGATTCGGGACTGTCAACGTCGCCAACGCCCTCGCTGACGCCGGACTGGAACCACGCCGGAACTACTTCGTCGTCCTCGATGAACTGTGGCGGGCGCTGCGCTCCGGCAAGGGCATGGTCGACCGCGTCGACGCCCTCACCCGCCTGAACAGGTCCGTTGGTGTCGGGCAGGTCATGATCTCCCACACCATGTCCGACCTGCTGGCCCTCCCGGCGGAGGAAGACAGGATGAAAGCGCGCGGGTTTGTTGAACGTTCCGGAATGGTCATCTGCGCAGGACTCCCGGCTTCGGAGATGCCGCTGCTGACCGCTGCGATCCCGCTCTCCAGGCAGGAACAGCAGAAGCTCATCTCCTGGCAGGATCCGCCCGCGTGGGACTCCCGCGGCGGTGACGTCGAACCGCCGGGCCGGGGCAAGTTCCTGATCAAGGTCGGCGGCCGCCCCGGCATCCCCGTGACCATCGGTTTGACCTCCATCGAGGCCTCACTGAATGACACAAATAAGCTTTGGCATTGGCACGCACCGGCAGAAACCCTGATGGATGCGGCAGCTCCGATCCGGGAAGAAGGTGCGGCATGAGTGCCCCGAACCGCAAGGGAACAGGCCTCGGCGACGCTTTGGGGATTTGGCTGGCCATTGGGGCCGCCACCATCTTCGGCGGCGGTACCTGGGTCGCCGCCCACCTCGGGTCCTGGATGGCCGACATTGCCGCACCTCCGGCGCACCCCATTGATCTTGTCGCGGGGCTGGCCAAGGGGCGTGTGCCCTGGCCAGACCAGTCCACAGTGGTGGCCTGCGTGCTGGCCGGTGTCCTGATCGCACTGGTCGTGACGGTGCTGGTGGTCCGGTCCCGGACCGCGAACAAACGCACCCGGGTGGACAAGGCTGCCGTGTACATGGGCCGGGGCAAGGACCTGAACCACCTCTCGACCAAGGGCGCCACGGCCACGGCCGTGCGCCTCGGCGTGGAAAACTCCACCGGTGTCCGCCTCGGCCGCAGCGTTGCCGGGAAGCGCCCGCTCTGGGCATCCTGGGAGGACATGCTGATCCTCATCGCCGGGCCCCGCACGATGAAAACCACCTCCTACGCCGTCCCCGCCATCCTGGACGCCCCCGGGGCAGTGATCGCCACGTCGAACAAACGCGACATCGTCGACGTCACCCGCCCCATCCGCTCCGAGGCCGGGCAGGTGTGGGTCTTTGACCCGCAGGCCGTGGCGGAGGAAGAGCCGTCCTGGTGGTGGAACCCGCTCTCGTACGTGAAGAATGAAGCCACGGCAGGGAACATGGCCCAGCACTTCGCCGCAGGCTCCCGGGAACCCGGAACCAAGCCCGATGCCTACTTCGACCCGGCCGGGCAAAACCTGCTCAAAGCCCTCCTGCTCGCCGCCTCGCTCAGCGCCGCCCCGATCACGCAGGTGTACACCTGGCTGACCCGCCCGCACGACGAAGCACCGGCAGACATCCTCCGCACCGCCGGGTTTGACCTGCTGGCAGACATGGTCATCGGCCACATCCGGGAACCGGAAAAACAGCGCGCCGGCGTCTATGGCACCGCCCGGCAAATGGTTTCCTGCCTCACCGACCGGGACGTCAGCCAATGGGTCACCCCAACACCGGGTACAACGGTCGACACCGACCCCCGTCCGCAGTTCGTCCCCGAAGACTTCGTCCGCGGCAAAGGCACGCTCTACAGCCTCTCCCGCGAAGGCGTCGGAACCGCAGGACCCCTGGTCACGGCCCTGACCGTCGCCGTCGTCGAAGCTGCCGAAAAGTACGCCACGTCCCAACCCGGCGGGCGCCTCGCGACACCGCTGCTAGGGATCTTGGATGAAGCGGCGAACGTCTGCCGGTGGAAAGCACTCCCGGACCAGTACAGCCACTACGGCTCCCGCGGCATCATCCTCATGACCATCCTGCAGTCCTGGTCCCAGGGCGTGGAAGTGTGGAACCTCGAAGGAATGCGGAAACTCTGGTCAGCATCCAACGTCAAAATCTACGGCGGCGGCGTCTCCGAAGTCGGCTACCTCGACGAACTTTCCCGCCTCATCGGCCAATACAGCTATATCAACGTCTCCCGCAGCCACAGCAAGGCAGGGTCCTCCTCCTCCCGGCAGGAAAGCAAGGACGAGATCCTGTCCGTCGCCGACCTGACAGCGCTGCCAAGGTTCCGGGCCATCCTGCTCGCCTCCGGCGCCCCGGCCACCATGATCGAAACGATTCCCTGGATGAACGGGCCCCACGCCCAAAAGGTCAAAGACTCCCTCGCAGCAACGGAAACAAGTGAGCGCAAGCCAGTGGCCGTGCCAGCTCATAACCCTTGGACGGACGGAGACAAGGCGTGAGTGAAGAGTTCGCGGACGCCTTCGGGGACGAAGAGGAGCAGTCCCCGGCCGGTGGGCACAGCCACGCTGAGCCCGAACCGGAACTGGTGTACTCCAGCGCCGTGGAGTTCTTCGCTGACCTCCTGGCCCAGTCCTACGTCCGGGAAGTCAACGAGGGCGCCGCGTTCGCGTGGTGCCCTGAGTGGTACAAACACCCCGAAGCCTTGATCCGGATGGAAGCCATTTGGCGGGCCTGGGAACACTTACGGCTGGAGCCTGCCCTCGGGGTCAGTACCTGGTGGCTGAACCATGCCGACCCGCACATGCGCATGCTCATGGACAAAGAAGGCCCGTTCAAAAAATGCGCCTACGACGGACACAAAACCCCCGCCCGGGACAGAACAGCTCTGCCCCATAAGACTCCTGAGGCAGGAATCTTTGACTAGCACCGCTGGGTGTTCCCGATTGCATGGAAAGAACGAGGGACCCGCTTAAGCCTTTGCTGCCCGGACCGCACGGCCGGAGCTGAACCGACTTCTAGCTGTCCATGGCTGGGGTCAATTCGGGTTATCCACGGCTGGAAATTCGGGAGCCGTCGGGGTAGCTCCCTTGGCAGCAGTAGCGGTTGATAACCCATCATGATTGTCCCCGGCTGTGGGCAGCAGTCTCACCCTCGCCCTAGCACTCCACTGTCATTGTCCAGATCCAGAGCAGTGCAGGACACTCGGGTCACCCGAACGAGTGTGGGCTCCGCGCTTAGGCGTTGGACCGCCACGAGCGCACCCGCGCCTATGCTGCCCAAGTTTCGCGACCACCCCGCGGCCAGGTGTTGGCTTCTGGTGGGGTTGGGCAGCGTGACGCGATCTTGCTGACTCGTGATTCCGATTTGTTGCTGTACGGCATCATTGTTCCCATAATGCCTGTCTCAAGAATGCTGATGGTTTGCTGATTGTCGGAACCGATCGTATGTGGCGGCTATGCACCACAATCACAGGAGGGGTTAATTTGTCGGCACGCGTCGAATCAGGAGCCGAAGTTGTTCCCCAGCTCCAGCCACTTGCACCGAAATACAACCAAACGCACCACAGCGCGTATGTATCCGTTCTGGAACACGCTCTTACGCAGCAACCAACCGTGCGCAACATCGCCCTTTCGGGAACATACGGTACAGGGAAAAGCAGCATCCTCGCTGAGCTTGCCCGCCGATTCAAAGAACGCGTTCTCGAGGTTTCTCTCCTGACGCTCGGAGAAGAACCTGAGAATACGGGTCCGCCCACAGCAGAGACCAACCCCGCTGCATCCACAACGACGAACCGGATTCAGAAGGAAATCGTCAAGCAGCTTTTATACCAGCAGAGCCCGGCCTCTACTCCAGAGTCACGGTTCCGCCGGATCACCCGGTTTCACTGGTTGCGCGAGTCCGTCTACGCCCTTTTGATCGGCCTCGCCCTCCTCGTGATCCTGGCAGCTTTGGGAATAGATATTTCCGCCCTGCCCAACGTTGGGTTGGCCCTAGAGCCGCTGCCCTCTTGGCTTCGAACTCTTAGTGTTTACGTCTCTATCCCTTTCATGCTCGGGGTGGTTGTACTCGTTATTCGGCTCTTCATTCACGGGCGACTTGGCGTGGAAAAGGTGAGTGCTGGTCCTGCAACTATCACCCTGCCAGCACGTTCAAATAGCTACTTTGATGAGTATTTAGATGAAATCATCTACTTCTTCGAGACAAACAGAAGTCGCGACATCCTTATCATTGAAGATCTTGACCGGTTCAATGATCCTCGCATTTTTGAAAGTCTGCGGGCCCTGAACAGCCTGCTCAATGCGGCTAAACAACTCGGTGGCCGAGACATCCGATTCATTTACGCTGTACGGGACAGCGTGTTCGAGAAGCTGGGCCGTGACGCCGATGAGACCGACGATCAAGCCAAAGCGGAACTCAAGCGGGCTAATCGCACCAAATTCTTCGAGCTTGTCATTCCTGTTGTTCCGTTCATCACGCACAAAAACGCAAGAGACCTCATGCATGACCTGCTGGAAAAGCGCGGGCACGAGATCTCGAAGGATCTGATTGACCTGGCGGCACGCCACGTCGCTGATATGCGGCTCATACACAACATAGTCAATGAATACGAGATCTTCGAGCATCGGCTTCTCAAAGTAGCCGACCCTGTCCCTGAACTGGACTCGGACCGCCTGTTTGCCATGATCCTCTTGAAGAATGCGCACATGGCAGATTTCGAAGCCATACGCCATGGAACATCCTCGCTCGATAAGCTGTACACAGCATGGCGCACATTAGTTAGCGAAAACGTTCAGGCCATCCGCAATAATAACCAAGCACTGCGGAGACGTATTGAGACAGGACAAGCTACAGAAGACCGGGCGACCGCCTTGGCTGCACGATTCCGAAGCATAATCAGCAGCCTAGTGACAGCAGAGGGATCAGCCCTTGTCCATGACACCATCTATGTGAACGGCAGTCCCATCGATCCTGGCACCGTGGCACAACCTTCGTTCTGGCAAGCTGTTGCTCGATCGGAGTCACGGCTCAGCGTTGCAGTCCGTAACAACAGCCCGTACAGCAACACCAACGTCACCCAAATGGTTCTTTCCACCAAGACCGTGCAGAACCTTATTGGGGAAGACATCAACCTCGAACCGTTCGAGCGGTCTCAAGTCCTGGCCGCCGAGCGCAAAATCGGTCAAAATAGCGCGTTGCTCCCCTTCCTTCAGAGGCACACGTGGAGCCAGCTAGTCGAACGTTCTGATTTCAAGCACACCTCCGCTGTGGGAGATCCTCCCCGGACGTTCCGAGAAATTGCTGAGCACTTGTTGCCGTCGCCGCTCGTTCTTGGCCTCGTAGTAGGCGGATATATAACGACCCACTTCACCCTCCACGTGTCTTCCTTCTACGGCCAAGTGATCCGACCGGACGCAATGATCTACATCATGAGAAATGTGGATCACGGCGTCGCTGACCCCGAGTATCCGCTAGATAGTGGTGACGTTGAAGCAATCCTTCGTGATCAAGGCGCTTCCGTCCTAACCGAACGCAGCATGTTCAACACTTCGATACTTGATCACTTATTATCTGAGCAACCACGTCTTGCTGGCATTGTCGCCAAGACCCTAGCTGCAGCAGGTGAAGAAGGACTTAAGTTCATCAGCATCTATCTCTCGTCGGGTGCGCACAAGGAATCTTTCATCGCTGAGGTGACCCCTCTCGTACCGTGCGTCTTCACCCTTCTAGCCGATGACGCGTCTCTCGATGCTCAAGAGAAGGCCGGCCTTATTGATGCGGCGATCGGGGTGCGGTCAAACCAAATTGAGTATGACGATTCCGAAAAACTCCGTGGATTTGTAGAAGACAATTATGAATTGTTTTCTTCCTTGACTGCTGATAGAAGCCGCACCGAACCGAAGCAATCGATCGAATTCATCGGAAAAGTCGGTGCGCTACTGCCAGACCTGTCACGGCTTTCTGACAAAAGCTGCACGGAACTGGCCGAGACCACGTACTACCGCGTGTCCGCCAGGAATCTCGAACGAATTCTCCACGACGACAACCTTTCACTCGATCGCCTGAAGGACGCTGGTGCGGGGGTATATCTCCATGCAATGTCACACATGAACGACTACAAGGCTGCCTACGAGGAGTCTCCCGCTTCGGAGTACACCATCGAAGAACCGGCTGTGTTTGCAGCCATATTGAGAGACGCTAAAGATTGGGAGCCATCAGATTTTGCCTTCATCGTGGGGAACGCCCATCCTGACTGCAGGGCTGATGACCTCGTTGATGTGCCGCAACAGGCTTGGCTGCCGATAGTTGCCAGTCAGCGCACCTCGATGACCTACTACAACGTCGCAAGGTACATCGAGTGGCGTGGGGAAATCGATGAGGCTCTGGCCTCATCGCTCAAAGAATCTACTGAGATTCAGTATTCGGACGACGCAGAGCAGGAGCGCAGAGCAGGCCTTGCCGTCACCGTTCTCAACGCTTCTCATGTACTGCCAGATCTAGAACATCGAATTTCTCTGGCGCTCTCACTAGACCCCGGGCAGCTGCGAACTGCATCCATAAAGCCGGAACCTGGCAAACTGGTCGGGCGTCTGATTGAGGATGAACTGATTCTTGATGACGAGGACGCCTTCAGCTCGCGGCTTATGGTCGACTGGCCAACTCTGGAATATGCCATAAGGGCGTCCAGCGAGTATGAAAACTTTGTGTCGCCCGCAACGCTCGCTTCCGAGTACCTTCCTCAGATCATGTCCAACCAGAAGGTAGGAAGCGTACTTCGCAGTGCAGTTCTCAAACAGATCAATGCGGGCTTGTTCCACAATGTTCCGAAGAGTGCATACGAAGCAATCGCCGAGGCCGACTTTCGAGGTGAGCTGAACCTGACCTGGGTGGGAATCGATCTCCTGATAAAGGGAGGAGTGAACCAGTCAACGATCATCGATTTGGTGGCTAGAAAGGTTGCATCATTGGAACTAGAGAACCTGCAAGTTCTGCTCAGGCACCTCGGAAACCCGTACTCACGTATCGCGGACAAAGGCTGGTCTACCACTAAGCTCGATGACACTCCGGAGCATCACGCCATACTTGAAAGCCTGAAGCGCGGGGGAATTGTCTCGAAGTTCCCTGCCGGTTCTGACTCCAAATTGAAAGTCTCACTAAAGCGGCCATGACCTCGCGAAACATACTGGGACGACCGCGAGCACGATCCGTCAGGTGCCCCTGACACTCAAGCGTGGCCAGCTGTCAGGTTTGAATCAAGGCTGTTCGGCGGACAAGTGCAGGAACTGCTTTTCGGACCCTATTCTGACGAGCTTTTCGCTCACGCCTGACGTCAGGATGGGGTGTGCCCTAACTGGACGAACTCTGCGCCCGTTGGCAGGCTCCCCGGACTTTCTGAATCTGGCTCCGGCTACAAACGAGGCCGCGTTGTCGTTTTCAGCGGTCCAGGGGCGCTGCCGCGCCGTGGGGGTCGAAAATAGGGGCGGCCGGCTTACAGGCTGTAGTTTGGCGGCGCGGACGGTCGCATGATGCTAACGTCTGCTGCGGTGAACGCCGTGACTTCTTGGTGCCGTAGTTGAGCCCGCTTTTCAGCGTGGTGTGGAGGGCTTCCACGGGAACCGTGGATTGTTGCTTCGAGCACGAGTGCTAGATTCCTGATTTGCTCCCTGCCCTCCCCGCGGCAGTCACATACCCATATCCCTTCAATTTAAGAAAGTGCCACGGCAATGGACATCGTCCATGAGCGGTCCGTCGGGATGGATATATCCAAACGCGACGCGAAAGTCTGTATCAGGGTCCCGGGCAAGCGCCAGGGCCAGTTCATTTCGACAGTCACCACCTGGGGATCCACCACAAACCAGATCCTGGAGTTACGGAGGTTTTTGGAAGAACAGAACGTCACGGTCGTAGTGATGGAGGCGACCAGCGATTACTGGAAGCCGTTCTACTATCTGCTCGAGGATTCCCTTCCGGTCATGCTGGTCAACGCCAGACATGCGAGGAACCTGCCCGGGCGCAAGACTGACGTTTCCGATGCGGCATGGCTCGCGCAGCTTGGCGCGCACGGGCTGTTGCGGGCCTCGTTCGTTCCGCCCGGACCGGTCCGCGAATTGCGGGATCTGACGCGGGCCCCTGCCGTCACCGTCCAGGATAGAACCCGGGAGCTCCAACGCCTGGAGAAGTTCCTCGAGAGCACTGGAATCAAGCTTTCGGGAATGGTCAGTGAACTGACCGGGGTGTCGTCCCGGGCGATGCTCGAGGCGTTGATCCGTGGGGAACGGGATCCGCGGGTACTCGCGCAGTTTGCCCGGGCCAGCATGAGGTCAAAGATGCCGGCACTGACCGAAGCACTCACCGGCATGTTTGGCGAGCATCATGCCTTCATGGTCCGGCTGCATCTGGACCGCATCGATCAGCTTGCCCGGACTGTCACCGTGCTGACGGAGCAGATTGACACGGTGGTGGAGCCCTTTCGTGCGGCCCGGGAAGCGCTGAGCACAATCCCCGGTGTCTCAACACTCGTCGCTGACGTGATCATCGCCGAAACAGGTGGCGACATGAGCGTATTTCCAACGGCCGCGCACTTAGCGTCCTGGGCCGGCGTCTGCCCGGGATCCAACGAATCCGCCGGCCGGATCAAATCAACAAGAATCATGCCCGGCAATAAATATCTCAAGGGCGCGCTCGGCATCGCCGCGATGGCCGCGTCCCGCGGCAAAAACACTTACGTCAGCGTCAAATACAAACGGGTCGCCCTCCGGCGCGGCCGGGTCAAAGCCATCGTCGCCATCGAACACGTCATCCTGACCGCGACCTGGCACATGCTCGCCAACGGCGAGGTTTATTACAAGGATCCTGGCGCGGACTTCTATCTGAAGAGGGAACCGGAACAAACCAAAGCCAGGGCCATCCGTCAGCTCAAAACCCTCGGCTACGATGTCAACCTCACACCGGCGGTTGCATGACCTTGCGTCTATTTTCGTACTAGAAGTCGCCTGCACCAAACAGCAGCGACTATTGCGTCGAAGACCCCGTCGCGCCCGCTGCCGGGACCCACCGGTAAAGCGTCGGGACGGAGACGCCGAGGCTCGTGGCCACTTCCCGGGGCGGTGTTCCCTGGTTGAGTAGTTTGCGGGCTGAGCGGATCTTGGCTTCCGTCATGATGCGTTTGCGGCCGCCGACCCGTCCCTGTTCGCGCGCGGCCAGCAGCCCGGCTTGGGTACGTTCGACCATGAGCTCCCGTTCCATCTGGGCCAGGGAAGCCATCACATTGAAGAAAAAGCGCCCGGAAGCCGCGGTGGTATCGATCGCGTCGGTGAGGCTGACGAAGCCTACGCCGTGGTTGTTTAGGCCGCCGGCGAAGTCCAGGAGGTCTTTCACGCTCCGGCCCAGGCGGTCCAGCTTCCACACCACCAGGGTGTCACCGTCGCGCAGGGTGTCCAGAAGGGCTCGCTGCGAACACCACGGTTCTCAAATCAACCTGTTCTTGAAATCCTTCGTTTCTGAGAAAGCTAGCAGTCTCCGGCGCAATCGCAGCCTGCAATGTTCATGCTGCTGTCGTGTCGAGCTCGTCGGTGCCTGACGTAGAGGATCGTGATGCCAGCGGCCGCCACGAGGGCAATGGCAGCGGCGGGCCACCAGCCCGCAAGTAGAGCCCCCAGCCCTGCAAGGGCACCGCCTGCAGCAAGAAGTGGCAGCGAACAAGCGAGCATGCAGCCGATGACAGCAAGTGTCCCGGTGAGCATTGCCGTCTTGCCCGTGGCCCGGGCTGGTTTTTGTTGCTGTGTGGTTGTCACTGAGGGTCCTCGTCTCTTGGGTTGATTGCGGCCAGGCTTTGCTGGCTGAGGTTGGTCATACGACCCCGAACACGTCGTGGAGGGCGTCCTGCGCTTGGGCGGGGGCGCGGACTTCCAGGCGCAGGCCGACGGCGTTTACCGCGATGGTGAAGTCGAAGAACGAGCAGCACTCGTATTCCTCGGCAGCGAGTCGGGCAAGACCAGCCGCCAGGTCGGGGTTGTGGGCAAACTCCAGGGCAACACCGTCCTTGAGGGCGGTCCGGGCGGTGGCGTCTGCGATCAGGGCGGTCCACGCGTTCAGTCGGCCGGGAAGTGCGTGCCGTTCGAGGGTGCAAGCCGCTCCGAGGCTGTCCACCGCTGCCGGCAGGAGGGGGAACATGAATGCGCCCGCGGGCGGTGCCAGTGGTTTCTGGTCGCTGCCTACACAGGCGCAGTCGTCGGTGCAGGCGCCTTCCTGAGGCTTTCCCAAGAGCCGTGCGCTGGCCTGTTCGAGCTGATCGTCCAGGTCGGTCAGCTCGTCGATGCGTTCCCGCGTCTCTTGGAGCCGGGTGGCGACGATTCCGCCCAGGCGGTGCTGGACTGTTCCACATTCATCGCTTCCCCAGGCGGCGACGAGTTCACGCACGTCCTCGAGACTGATGTCCAGCTTCTTCGCCCGGGTGATGACTGCCAGGCGTTCCAGGTCCCGTTCGTCATAGTTCCGGTAACCGTTGGCTGACCGGACAGCCGGGCCAATCAGCCCGATGTCCTCGTAGTAGCGCAGGGTGGTCGCCGGCACTCCAGTGCGTTCGGCAACCTCCGAAATTCGCAGGGTCCTCATGCCCTCCACGGTAAACCTTCAACCCGGCTCGAAGGTCAAGCCCGCTGGCTGGGCCTGTTGCCAGAAACGGGAGGCCGGGCGCGTTTTAGGCGAGCTGCCGGCGGGGTTCGGAGCGGACAATCAAAGGCAGGAACCGGACATAGATGACCATGCCTACCAGCTCAACGAGAGTCTGGGTCACCACAACCAGCGCGGCAAGGGCCAGCGGCCCGGGCAGCGCCAGGGCCAGCGGGAGCACAACCAGGGAATTGCGGGTCGCGCCGCTGAAAACAACGGCACGAGTGGCAGCGACATCGAGACCGGCGGCCTTGGCCGCGAGCAGGCCCAGCGGAACCATCACCAGCAGGAACGCCGCATAGATCGGAACCACCGTCAGTAGCGAGGTCAGCTCCTGACCGACTCCAACGATTTGCGAACCGACAACCACGGCCAGCGTGGCCATCATCAACGGAACCATCAGCGCCTGCGTCACCGCCATGACGGCCCGGCCCAGGGCCGCGCGGCGGCCCAGCGCCTGCGTCAGCGCCGCCGCGGCCAGGGGAACCATGATCAAAACAACCAAAGCCTCGATGAATGGGGCCGGGTCAATGGCCGAAACCAGTTCGGGGCCGACGAAAACCAACAGGTACACGGGCAGCAGGAGCATCTGGGCCAGCATCAGCACCGGAGCGGCCGCCAAAAGCCGGTCGGTGGCCCCGCCGGCCAACCCGGTAAACACGATGACGTAATCGATGCAAGGGGTCAGGAGCACGAGCAGAACCCCGACCAGCAGGGCCCGGTCCCCGGCGATGAACCGGGACAGGCCGAACACCACTACCGGAACGGCCAAGAAGTTCAGAATCAGCACCGTTGCCAGGAACCGCAGATCCCTTGCGGCCTTACCGATGGCTGCAAAGGGGATCCCCAGAAAAGTCGCATATAGCAGCAGCCCGAGAACCGGGTTTATCGAATGTTCCAGCGCCCCGGCCGAGGACGGCGCCAGGAATCCCACAGCACCGCCGGCCAGGATCGCTACGAGGTACAGGCCGATCTGCTGGCGTTCCATCCACGCGACGAGGTTCTGGGTCTTCACCGTGTTCATGCTAGGGGATGCGGTCCAGCGCTTATGAAAGGCGCCAGCCCATCCCGGGGTGGGCGTAAGCCTTGGGAACGTCGCCGGTGGGCGCACGAATGGCCATCCATCGTTCCCTTGCGTTGTGCCCAACCTATCGGAGCGGTTGGCTGAGGCTTAGCTGTCGGGCGTGGAAGTCGAAGTGAAGTGTGGGGTACGCGTAGACATCGTTCAGTGTCATAGTTGGGGCGAAGAACGGATCCTACCGGTCGGGAAATGGCATGGACCGGGTCAGAGACCTGGCGCTTTCCCGTTCCAACCGGCGGGTGATTGCCGTGATGGTCCTGTCGAGTTTCCGGCCCATCCGTTGTCTGCTGTAGACGAGGGCTGCGCCCCGGGAGCCCCAGTAATTCACTACGTCAAAGGGCCGGGTTCCGGCGTTCAGGACGGCGGCGAAGGCTGTGCCGACGGGCGTGGGGAGCCTGCTGATGACGTGGACCATCGGAAGCAGTGCGCGGACGATCATGTAGCCGAACACCATATGGAAGAGCAGTTCTTCGTTGGTCCACGGGGTTCCGTCGCTCGTGCGTCGAAGATCGGCGGCGGTTGCTTGCGCTCTCCAGCCAGGCATCGAGTGAGTGGCGCGCGCGGTCGTATCCGGCCAGGATATCCGGCCTTGGTTTGCTCCATGGGCCGCCCCTTTCATCAGGCCGGGTCCGGCCCGGGTCTTGTGTACGCCGCAAATTCGCCGCGCATGGCTTCATTATGGGGTCGCGACAGGGCGAGGACTGCCCGTTTGACAGCAAAAGTGCAAAGTCAGTTTTCGCCTGCATCTGCGGGTCCGGCACCGTGCCGTTCAGATCTTGGCGGAGCGGCGTTCGATCAGGATGGTGTCACGCCACTGCCCGGTGAACGGCCCGTGGGTCATCCTGACGATGCGGTGCATGCGCCCGACGACGTAACCGTTGGCGAGATGGAGTCGGAGGCTGGCTTCGTTTTCGGGGAAGATGCTTGTGAGTGACGCCGTGGCATGGTGCCATCAGAAGGGCGGCGCCTGGATCCGCAAGGCTGCCCCGCTGGTCCAGGGCATCGTTGAATGCGAAAGTTAAACAACGCGGGCCCGGCTCGTCATACCATCCGGAAGACTGCCAGACCCACTTCTCAGAGCTACTGCCCCTTGCAACACTGATGTTACCTATGTTTGAACCGTTCAAACAAGGACTCCTTGTGCGGACGACCTCTCCCGTTGCATTTGGCGGTGTAGTCAGGAGGCAATTCTGGTTGAGTGATGCACCAGGGACGGCCCGGACGGTGCGGAGGTTCCGGGCCGTGGTGTTGCGGGGCCGCCGTCCTGGCCGCAGCAGTCTTGGCGATCAAGGCTTTGGTCGAGTCCATGCTCTCCACGGGCCGTCGGCCCCGGGAAACCTGAACGGTCCTTGTGTTCAGGCTTCCCGGAACCAACTTGCCCCGCGGCGGCGGGGAGAACGGGCCTGCGGGTCAGCTCTTCTTGTTCCTGCCGGCACGGAGGAACGAAGCGACTCCTGCGGCGAGTCCGGCCAGCCCCGTCGCCAAGGCCGCCCAGATCAGCCCCGGAGCGGGCGCGTTGGTATCCACGGAGGCCACCGGCTCAGTGGCCTGCTTTGCAGCGGTGGCGCCAGCGTGGCCACCTTCTCCCGATTCGGCGGCAGTGGTCACAAAAGCCGGGGCGGGGTCCTCGGGTTCCTTCTGGCCCTCGACCACGGGATCGTCCCAGTTGCGGACACTTCCGTCCGAGTAGGACTGTGTCAGGGGCAGAGTCACGGTGGTGCCGGACTTCGGAAGTCTGCCGACGTATACGGAGAACATTTGGTATTGATCGCCCGTCAGCTGACTTTGTGCGTCGTTGGCAGTCCAGGTCACGGACAGAGGCGCCTCGGTGATGGTGGCGCCGTCCACGGTTATCGGCTGAGGCAATGCTCCTCTGACGATCTCGGTTGTCCAGCCCTGGACTGGCTTTACCCGGACCGATGTCAGCGGAGTGTCGGTTGGCAGATCCACCTTGATTTTGGTGGTTGTGGCGGTCTTCGACTCGCTGGGAACCCTGAAAGTCACCTGCGTGGAGGTGCCTTCCGCGGGGGCATCCGGCGTCACCGAAACGTGGGCGGAGGCCGCACCGAGGCCAACGGTCATGAGCGCGGCGGTGGCTGCCCCAACGGCAACTACTTTAAAGGCATGCGGGGTTTGGTTTTTCATGGGAAAGTCCTTTGCTGATGCCGCCCATAACACCGGCAGGATGGTGGGCGGCGAAAATATAGGTGGGTTGACGGGGGCCGCGTTCCCTTCAACCGCCGGTGCACTCAGACCGGCCGGGTCAAGGGGACGCCGTGTACCGGTGGTCCCCGGATTCCGTCGGCGCGGTGGCTCCGCCAGGGTGAGGGTATTGGGCCGGAGCCGGGTCCAACACGGGCGGGTCCGCTCCGAAGGATAGTGACGGGCTGGAGGGCATGCGTCAGAGGGCGGAACCAGGCAACGAACCGCCAAAGCACTGCTTCGGCGCCGCTCAACACGGCCGCAGTCGCAGCGGCGGCAAGGAGGTGTGCCAGCGGCATGGCGAATCCTGAGTCCGCGTGCACGAGAGGTTCCGGCGCCTGGGTCAGGCACGCCGCCCCGGCCTGGACCGCATGGTGCCCACTGCCGCGCAGTGAAGTCCCGCAGGCCGCTCCATGGGAAAGGAGACTGAACGCCTCGTGAAGCAGCACCTGCCCGATTCCAAGGACGCCGGCAACCCTTCCCAAGGACAACCGGCGGCCCAGGACCATCACAACGGCCAAAAAAACCAGCGCGATCAGCGCCACGGAAATCTTCGCCTCAGGGAGCCTTCCTCCGCCGAGGATATGCGCACCCGCCGCGAGTAGCCATACGGTTCCGGTCACCATAAGGGGACGCATGAGAGGCATCATGCGTACACTCATCTCCGCCTCCAGTTCACGGACATTACAGGTCGGTTCCGACCTCAGCATCGCGGGACAACCCCGGAAATACCTTGTAGATCACCCCTGAGCGAGGGCGCCCTTGAACCGCCAACCTCTTAGACACGGGGAGTAGTTAGTTTCTCATGTCCATACGCAGAGCCCTCAGTGTGCCCGGCATTTGGATCCCGTGGAGCCGGGTCACGACGGACAATGACCATCGCGGCCGTGACGGCGAGCGAAAAGGCTGCCACGGACCACATAATCACAGATTTCGCCGCGGCCAGCGGCATCGGCCAGAAGGCCGGCATCGCGTTGGCAGCAACGGGCCTGGTACTCACCGTGAGCGTTCCGGTGACTGGCCCGGTGATGGCATTGCAGGAACCGGGCAAGGCCGCGTCCGCCGTTTCCACCGCGCCACAGCCGTCGGGCTGCCCGTCGGAGTGCTTCATTGCCCTGAGCAGCTACCTTGCCCCTGTACGCGCCGGCCTGCTATCGGGCTCACCAGCGAACAAGCCCAGGATGATCGGGCAGGCCTTGCGCGTTCCACGCCCTCAGGCTCGGGGATGCGCAGCCCGAAGGCGATGAACCCCACTTACTGCACTCTGACCGGCATGCCCAGGCTGTGTGGATCTGGCTGGCCGCCGTGAGCCTGCCGTCATCACAGCGCTGAGTAGGAGTGCAGGCCGTTGAAGAACTGGTTCACGATGGAGAAGTTGAAGACCACACACAGGTAACCCACGATCGACAGCCAGGCCGCACGGGTGCCGGTCCAGCCGCGGGTGGCCCTTGCGTGGAGGTAGCCTGCGTAGACCACCCAGATCACGAAGGTCCAGACTTCCTTGGTGTCCCAGCCCCAGAAGCGGCCCCAGGCTTTCTCGGCCCAGATAGCGCCGAACATGAGGGTGAACGTCCAGCCGACGAACGCCACGGTGTTGATGCGGTAGGAGAGGTTTTCCAGGCTCAACGCGTTGGGGACCAGGCGCATGAACCCCAGCTTGTCCGCGCCTCCGGACGCGATGGTCTTCTGCCGGTGAGACTGGACCAGTTGCAGCGCGGACATGGCGAATGTCAGGGTGAACAGTGCCGAGGACAGCACCGCGATGGAGACGTGGATGACCAGCCAGTAGCTCTGCAGCGCGGGAACAAGGTGCCCCACGGGGGTCCAGTACAACACGGAGGCGGCCACGAGCATGATGATGGCCAGGCCGATCACGAACGTGCCGAGGAAGCGGAGGTCGCGGCGGATCAGCACCACCAGGAAGACAGCTACCGCCACGAACGCTCCGGTGGTGAGGAATTCGTACATGTTCCCCCACGGCACCCGGCCTGCGCCGATGGCCCGGGTGATCACGCCGGCGGCGTGGATGAGCGCGCCCAGTACGGTCAGTGCCACGGCAACGCGGGCCGGGACGCGGCGTTCGGCACCGTGGCGCATGCCGGGGTCCGCCAGCTGCCCGGCGGCTGGCTCTTCTGCGTGTGACGCGCCGCCGGTGGCCGAGGACGGCCGCTCGGCCCGTCCCGCGGGCCCGCTGACATCTGTGTCGGCCCGGTCAGCTGGGCCGTCAATTGCGCCGGCACCCAGTCCGACCGCCACCGGAATCCTGGCCGGTGCCGCGGCAGCCGCGGCTGCTTTCAGATCCACTGCGCGGAGCGTTTTGCTGCTCTTGGCGAGGTCCCAGGCGAACGCGATGAACGCCACCGCGTACGTGCCGGCGGCCGGTATGCTGGGGTGGTGTTGAATGAGTTTTGGGCGACGGCATCCTCGTCCTACAAGGCCGTTGTTTTCGGTGCGATGGGGGCGATCGCCGTCGGAATCGTTCTCACTGTTGTGGGGCAAGTTTCCAGGAACGAGACCCTGACGATCGCCTCGCTGGCCGTCATCGGTGTGGGGCTGGTGCTTCACAGCGCAGGCGTTGTCATCCGCGGCCGCAAGGTACAGAAAAGCCTCCGGAAGTAGCCACCTGCCTAGCTGGGGCGTAGTTTGGGCTGGCGGCAGGCCTGCTGACTGCATCCGATCCGTTTGCGGGGAACCGGCCGGACGGGGCGCGCCACTGACTGCCTCCCGGGTCTATCCGGGAGTTGTGTGCCGCCGTCGGGCCTTCCAGCGCCTCCACAGCCGGGACTGGCCGCGTTCCGCGGCACCCATGATCCGCACTGCGATGGCCCAGTAGGCGATGCCTGCAGCCACGGACAGCAGCACGGCCAGTTCCGGCTGGCCCTCCTTGAAGTCCGGGAACACGACCCAGTGGGTGACGTAGATGTACAGCGACGCGCTGGCGACCACTGCGACGGCGCGGTGAAGGACCCGGGGCAGCGGGATGGCCGGAAGCCACGCGATCATCAGGATACCCGCCAGGATGGTTGCTTCGCGCCAGGGGTCATCGAAGTAGCCCGGCAGGGTCAGCGCCGCCAGGATGGAAAGCGCCAGGCGCGGCGGCCACGTCCGGGCCCGGGCAAGCGCCCAGCCCAGGGCGAAGAGCCACAGGACCGGGCGCGTGTGCAGGATGTCAACTGGCACCAGGTTGTAGCGGTACACCAGCCCGAAGCCCACGAGCGCCACAGGGAAGACCAGCGGGAAGCGTTTCTCCGCACGGTGCGCCCAGGGGATGGACAGCAGCGCGATCATGCCTACCAGGACGTAGACCAGCACCTCGATGAACCAGAAGTGCCAGGCGTCCGTCCACTCGGCTGGCCCGATCATGGTGTTCAGCAGGAACAGGTTGGCGGTGGTGTAGTGGAACTTGTCACCTAACAGCAGCATCACAGCGCCGATGAACGCCACGGTGGGCAGAATCACCCTGGCCAGGCTGCGGAGTTGGCGCCGAAGGCGGGGAAGCCTCTGCCCGTCCAGTTGGAAGCGTGCGAAGTTGTATCCGGCCACCGCCATCAGGATGTGGGCCGTCCCCGGCCAGCGGATCAGGTCGATGTGGGTGCTGATGATGGTCAGGATCGCGACGGCCCGCAGCACGATGCTGGTCTCCAGCGGCGCGATGATCCGCCGGAGCCGGCGCTTGGGCTGGCTTGTCCCGCGCGGTGTGAGGTCTTTGACGGGCGTCACGTGCCAGTTGGCCGGCAGGTGGCCTAGAGCCCGCTCCAGCCTGACCGACGCCGCGACGTAGGACAGTGAGTCGCCGCCCAGCGAGACGAATGTATCGTCGTCGCCGATGTCCTCACGCTCCAGGGCGTCAGCGAAAATCCGCTTCACGTCCTCGGGGGACCCGCCGGCGGCGGGGTCCGTGCCGTCCTCGTCAGGTCCGCTTCCGAGAACGACGGCGGTGCCGGAAGCACCGGTGCCGCGCGCCCCGGTGCTTGAGCCCGGCACGGCGGCGGCAGGCGGCTTCCCGCTTCCGGGAGAGACAGCGGCGAGGGCAAGGACGGCGGGATAGTCGGTCTTGCCGGTCCCTAGGCGGGGCAGCTCGGCGACGGCGTGAACGGCGACGGCGGCGCGCGGCAGGCTGAGCTCCTGGGCGAGCGTTTTGGCGAGCATCCGCTCGTCGTGGGTTCCTTCGACGGCGGCCATCAGTCCGGCGTCCGTCCCGGCGCAGGCTGCGTTGAGGCCGAGGCCGGCGAGGATTTTTTCCACCTGGCCGAGGTCGATCCGCAGGCCCGCGATTTTTACGAAGCGGCTGCGCCGTCCCACCACCTCGAAGAGCCCGTTGGCGTGCTGCCGGGCGAGGTCTCCGGTGCGCAGCTCCTGCACCGTGCGGCCCAGGGCGAGGTCTGCGGACTCCTGTGCGTAGCCGAGCATCACGTTGGGCCCGCTGTAGACAAGCTCACCGTGGTGCCCTTGTCCAAGGTCAACCGGGCCTCCAGGGTCATCCGGGCCGGGAACGGGGTCGATCCGGAATTCTCCTCCGGGCACCGGGACGCCGATGGTTCCGGCGTTCGCCTCGGCCAGGTGCGGTGGCAGGTAAGCCATCCGGGCCGTGGCCTCGGTTTGCCCGTACATGACGAACAGATCCCAACCCTTGCTGCGGCCCAACCGTGCGTAGCGGGTCACCTTCTCCGGGGCCAGGCGTCCTCCGGCCTGGGTGATGTACCGCAGGGTGGGCAGGTCCCGGTCGGCGAAACCGGCACGGTCCAGCAGTTCGAACGTGTAGGGCACGGCCGCAAAGGACGTGGCGCCGCGGTTCTGGAACAGCTGCCAGAAGCATTCATCCACCACGGACAGGCCGGTCAGTACCAACCCGGCACCGCGGAGCAGGTGGCTGTTGATGACCGAGAGCCCGTAGCAGTAGTACATGGGCAGGGTGGTCATGGCGCGGTCATCGGCGGTGATGCCCAGGTATTCGGCGATGGATTCGGCGTTGGACTGCAGGTTGCTGTGCGAAAGCCGCACGAGCTTGGGGGACCCTGTGGAGCCGGACGTGCTCAGGAGCAGTGCCAGGTCCGGGTGCAGCTCGTGGATGGTCCCGGTGCGGACCTCATCGAGCTCCAGCGCATTCGCCCCCGGCCCGCCAGCAGCGGGGCGGATGACGACGTCCGGATCGTAGGCGGCCACGAGCGAGGCGAGGGCGGCGGGGTTGCCGGCGGGGGCCAGCAGCAGCGGATGGCCGCCGGAGAGCGCGGCGAGGTAGGCCACGAGGGCGTCGATGCTGTTGTCGGCGGCGAGCACGATCAGCCGTCGGGAGGTGCCCAGACGGTGCGCAAAATCCTGCACGCGCCAGGCCAGTTCACTGTAGGTGACGGCACGGGCGCCGTTAAGGATGGCGGGCCGGTCGCCATGGCGGGCAAGCCCCGCGGCAAAGGCAACCCCGGCGATTTCAAGGGGGAGAGTCACTGCGCCACCATAGAGGGTAGGCTTGCCTAACTTCAACTGGAATAATTAGGAAATGCTTTCCTGACGTATAGCGTGGATCATGCGGCTGACAGGGTATGAAAACGAGCGTTCGACCAACTGTTGTGGCCGATGACCGTTTCGCCCAAACCCTCAATGGTCCCGGACCGCGGGCATCCGCCCGCGCGGCACAGCGTATCCGACGGGGCCTTCCCTGTGGTGCGAACGGGAAGCGGCGGATTGGGCAGCAACCTGATGCTGCTCGGCGGCGCCGGGAAGGAAACGCTGTCCGGCAGGCCACCAGGCAAAATCGATTGTCCTGAAGGTGTTCCCCCGGAGCATCACCGCCCGTTGGCCCGCGGCCCCGACCGTTCGTGCGTCTCGGGTGCCGCGACTACGATGAGGGCATGAATCGTCGTCTTGCCGCTGTCATCGCGGCCCCGTTCATTCTGCTTGTGACTGGCTGTGGCCAGGTGCAGGACGCAGTGAAAGGCGCCGCCAGCGACGCCGCTTCGCAGGCAGCCACGGCGGCCGCCGACGCGGTACGCGGCCAGATCTGCTCGCCTCTGCAGGACGGGCAGCTCAGCGCATAGGACCAGCAGATCCTCTCAGGCCTGTTCTCGACAGCGAAGGCCGCAGGCGTCCCGGCCGAGGTCACCACCCCTCTTGAGCAAATCGCGAAGGCCGGTGACCAGGTCCCGGCCACCTCGGTCACGGCATTGCTCCAAGCGTGCGGCATCACCCCGGCGCCGGCGCCCACCAGCAAGTAGCGCCAGGCAGTGAACCCTTAGGACTGCAACATCGCTGACCCGTCGCGTCCGAAAAGCCGGTACCCTTCTGCCCGCCCAGCGAACTACAAGCTTGATGTGAGCATAATGCGATCGGAGCTTCGGTCAACCGCTATTTGACCGGGGCTCCGCCAGTTTAAGGCCCGAGCTGTGCACTTGTTGCAGACATCCCTTTAGCGGAGGGTCCCGTCCTGTTGGGTTCGCGGACAGCGGGTGCGGCCGGCGGAGTGTATGGCCCAGCCAGACAGCTCGACATTTATGCCGATAAACGCCAGTGGGCGACGGGCGGGTTTTGCTTCAGCGCCACCTGTGTCCTGCAAATGGGCGCCCGACACCTCGAACCCTAGCCCTAGCCGTCCGTGCTGGCGTTTTGCCAGCAGCAGGAACCTGCCTCCGCCAAGGAACGGCAGAAGACCATCGACGCCTCCTTTGCCGGGGACACGGCTGCCTTGGTGGCGCGGATCACCTTATGGGTCATGAGGCATGACAGCTTCGCAGGAAGGCCGTCTATTTCGGCAGGAGCCAGGGTCCCGAGTTCCTTGGCTACATGGAGCCGTTGTCAACGGCAGCGCGGGATCGGGATTCACGCCCGAGAGCCGGGCATATCGCCAACACTGGCACTCATGGGAGATGCATCCACAGCGCTGCCCGGAGGCCTCTACTTTCTCGTGCAGCGCTGGGAAGCCGCGCGTCAACGGCGGATATTCCCAGGGCGTAAAAAGACACGCGGACCGGGCCTGCGGTACAGCAACGTACGGGATGGTGTCAGGTGGCTGAAGATCTGTCCGCTGGCGGTGCCGCTTCAGCGCCCGGCTGCTCGGCAACGGTATCCACCGTTCCACCGGGCGCTTCCCCGCTGTCCTGTCCTGAGGCGGAGAACTGCGCCTGGTAGCGCACCCGGCGAATCCGCCGCGTCATGGACACCATGAGCATCACAACAGCTATGACCATAAACGCTGTCATCACGAATCCGAGTAATCCCGGCGTCACCTGGTCCGCAGTCAGACCCGGTCTCAACCCGTCATTCCCAGGACCGGGAGTAGGCGTTGTGCTCAGGGCTTGAAGGCCCGACGCAACAAAAATGTTCTGCACCGATTCATCCTTTAAAATCTTTCCGAACGTGCTTCTGGACAGTGTGACCACGAATGACAAACCGCGGGTGAAGCACCACATCCCGCAGCCATGATAGCCACGACGTGAAATGTCCGGGTGTCGTGCCTGGTCAGACGCCCAAGGACACTGATCAGGAACTCGACGGGATCATTCCCATGGCACCAAACACGCACTTTATTCGAACGCCGGCGCAGTGGCCCGAAACCATTCAACACCACCACAGCATAGGCGGGGCCGGACTCAGAAGTTGAAGACCCCAACAGAGGTAGTCCTGACGAGTGTCAGCCGTCACGGGCTCCGTTCCGGCCGCGGGTGGTACGGGTGTTGTGGTCTCAGACGTGGCCCGCGCCCCTGGACGCGTCCCGAGCGTGGAGGGACGCTATTTGGTTTTGGGTTCACGGTAGGCCAGGAGGCGCAGGGCGTTGGCGACAACGAGCAGGGTCGATCCTTCGTGGATCACGACGGCGAGGCCGATGCCGATGGTCCCGGTGATGGTGGCCGGGATGAGGATGGCGACGACGCCGAGGCTGGCCCAGAGGTTCTGGCGGATGATCCGGCTGGATTGCCGGCTGAGGTTCACGGCGAAGGGGAGCCGTTGCAGGTCATCGCCCATGAGGGCCACGTCGGCGGTTTCCATGGCGACGTCGGAGCCGGCGGCGCCCATGGCAATCCCGACGGTGGCGTTGGCCATGGCCGGTGCGTCGTTGACGCCGTCACCGACCATGGCGACCTTGTGTTCCCGGCCGCGCAGGTCGATCACGGCCGCGACCTTGTCTTCGGGCAGGAGGTCGCCGCGGGCCTCATCGAGTCCGAGCTTCCCGGCGACCGCGTCGGCGACGGTCTGGTTGTCGCCGGAGAGCATGATCATGTGCCGGATGCCCGCGGCGCGCAGCCGGGTGATGACCGGTGCGGCGGAGTCCCGGGGTGTGTCCATCAGGCCCAGGACGCCCAGGTACCGGGTTCCCCGGCGGACGACCATGGTGGTCCGCCCCGCGGCTTCGAGCCGGGCGGTGGAGTCGGTGATGTCCCTGGTCAACGGGGCGCCGTCGATTTCGGTGAAGAGTTGTTGCTTGCCGATGTGGATCTGTTCGCCGTCGATCAGGGCGCTGACCCCGCGCCCGGTGATGCTGGTGACTGCCCCGGCAGTCAGGAGGGGTGTGCCGTCCAGCCGGGCGCGGGCAGCCGTCACGATGGCGGAGGCCAGCGGGTGGTCGCTTTGGGACTCGACGGCGAGGGCGACGTTGAGCAGTTCCGTTTCCTTGACGCCGTCGGCCGGTTCGACGTCGGTCATTTCCGGTTTTCCCTCCGTGAGGGTCCCGGTTTTGTCGAAGGCGATTGCGCGCAGCGTGCCGAGGTTTTCCAGCGGTCCGCCGCCTTTGATGAGCAGGCCGCCGCGTGCTGCCCGGGCCAGACCGGACAGGACGGCGCTCGGGGTGGAGATCGCCAGGGCGCAGGGGCTGGCGGCGACCAGGACGGCCAGGGCCCGGTAGAGCGTGGCGGAGAAGGGTTCGTCGATGACGAGGCCGGCGAAGAGCAGTACGACGACGAGGATCAGCACGGCGGGGACGAACACGCGCTGGAAGCGGTCCGTGAACCGCTGCGTGGGCGAAATCTGGGCCTGGGCTTCGCTGACCATCCGCACGACGCGGGCGAGCGTGGAGTCCTTGGACAGCCGGGTCACTTCAATCTCCAGAACGCCGGGCCCGTTGACCGTTCCGGCGTAGATGCGGCTTTCGGCCGGGATGTCCGCCTCCTTCCGGGAGGCCTGCGCCCCGATCGGGGCCTTGTCCACGGGGATGCTTTCCCCGGTCACGGCTGACTGGTCTACGCTGCTCTGGCCGACGGTGACGTAACCGTCGGAGGGGATGCGGGTGTTGGGTTTGATGATGACGGTGTCGCCGAGCCTCAGCTCCCCGACAAGGATCTCCTTCTCGATGCCGTCGCGTCTGACCAGTGCGGTGTCCGGGGCGAGTTCGGCCAGCGCCTGGATGGCGCGCCGGGCCCGTCCCATGGCGTAGCTTTCCAGGGCATGGCCGATGCTGAACAGCGCCAGCAGCAGGGCGCCCTCGGCCAGGTCCCCGAGCACCGCGGCGCCGGCGGCCGCGACCAGCATGAGGAAATCGATCTCGAACCGCTTGGCCATCACCGTCTGGATGGCTTCCTTCAGGGTGTAGTAGCCGCCGAAGAAATACGCGCCGATATACAGTGCCGTCGAGACCGCGTCCGGCACCGCTGGGCTCAGCCCGAGCAGGAAACCCGCGGCCAGCGTCAGGGCGCACAGGATCGCGAAGATCAGCTCGCTGCGCTCACCGAAGATCCCGCCATGCTTGTGATCATGCTCTTCATGCTTTTCATGTTTGTGGTCGTGCGCTTCGGCTTTGGGTGCGGCGGCCTCGCCGGCACCTGCACCAGGTGCTTTGGCGGGCCCGGGCCGGCCCGGGCGTGGTGGTGTCCCGAAGCGCGTGAGAAGGTCCGTGACCGCCTTCTCCGAGGTCCGGTCCGCGAGGTATTCGACCGCGACGGAACCGGTCGCGGAGACGTGGGCCTCCGCCACGCCGTCCAGGCCGCGCAGCCGCTGTTCGAGCAGCTGCGCCCGGGCGGGCCTGGAAATGCCGTCCACATCGAGGCTGAGATGGCCGAAGTCGCTGTCCACCCGCGCCCCCAGGGACACGGCCAGCTCACGGATCCTGCCCAGGCTGATGACACCGGGTTCGAAATGCACGCACAGCTGCGCCCCGTCGGCGCCCTCCGGGCGTTTGACGTGGGCATTGATAACGCCCTGCCGGGCCTGCAGGCCGTCGGTCAGTTGCTGGACGCAGGCGTCCTGTTCATCCAGGGCCTCGGGCAGCACGGTCTTCAGGTCAAGCTGGGTGTCGGTTGCCATGCGTGCTCAATTCACAGTGTCAGGGCGGTCAGGGCTAAAGGGGTGATGGTGGAAGGCTTCGGGGATCAGCCGAACAGGTCCCCGAGGAACCCGCCGCGTTTGCGATGCCCGCCACGGTCCCCGTGCCCGGAATCGTGGTGGCCGTCCCGACGCTCGGGGTACGCAGGCTGACCGTAAGGGGGCTGCGGGTACGGAGACTGGCCGTACGGCGGCTGCAGGCTCGCGGGTGCGGGGTTCCGGGCTGCGTAGAACGAGGCTTCGGCGTCCATCAGGGACTCGAGCTCGCCGCGGTCCAGGAAAATTCCGCGGCACCCGTCGCATTGATCGATGATGATGCCGTTGCGTTCGTAGGGACGCATCTCCGCACCGCATTTGGGGCAGGTGAGCGGGCTGGGTGAAGTATTCACGATGACTCCTGGTGGATTTGTTCGGTGGTGCGGGGCTCAGTGGGGGCTGGGGCTGCGGTAACCAGCGGGGAGTGGCTGGCGTGCGTGATTGCGAGGTCCAGCAGCATCCGGACGTGGCTGTCGCCGAGCCGGTAAAACACGACGCGGCCCGCGCGGCGGGTTTCCACGACACGGTGTGCGCGCATGAGCCGGAGAGCCTGGCTCACCGAGGATTCACTCAGCCCGCTCACCGAGGCAAGGTCATGCACGCACACCTCGCCGGCTTCAAGCAGCGTGGCAAGGATCCTGACCCGGCCCGGGTCGCCCATCAGCCTAAACACAGCCGCCACCCGTTCGACATCCTCCGCCGAGGGCAACGCCCCCTGCAGGACCTCAACCCGCGTGCCTTCACCGCTGTTGTTCCCGTTCTTCCCGGACGTGCCGTCAGGGTCGGGAATTGACTGAAGTCGTCGGCTCATATGAACAAGTTATCATATGATCAGATAACGGTGGGGTGGTGGTTCATTTCCCGGATTTCCGATGTGGTGCGGCCGTTCGACAGTCCAGGGTGGACCAGTCCCGAAGCCCGTCATCGTGCCGCGGCGTCCATGGATCCAGTGCCCCCTTTTTATAGGGCGCCGAGGACGTAGATGACGAGGAATCCGAGGAAGAACATCGCACCCAGGAGCACCGTCTCTTCCTGCTCGTGCGCCTCGGTCAGCAGCTCCTCGACCGTCAAATACAACAACGCAGCCGCACCAAAAGCCAACACCACAGCCAGGACCTCGCCGCTGGCCCCACCGAGGAAGAAAGCGCCGCCGACCGCACCGGCTGCAGTCAGGAGCCCGAGTGCGCTGCTCATAGACCCGGCACGTACACCCGATAGACCCCTGCCCTTGAGCCCGACCGTCAGGGACAAAGCCAGAAAGAGGATTTCGATGGTGAGGGCGATGGTCAGGATCAGCGCCTGCCTGGCACCCAGAACCGTTCCCAACCCAACGAGCAGTCCGTCCAAAAGAAGATCGATTCCGACGGCCACGAGCAGGCCTGCAGGCAGGGAACCGGTCACCGGGGATGCCCTGTCGATTTTCCGGCCGAGCGCGCCCAACGCGAGCATGACACCCGCACCTCCCGCGAACCCGGCAGCTGCGAACCCTAGATTTCCTTCGGCCCGCAGCTCCGGCAGCACCTCCCCGGCCAACGCAGCCAGCACCACGCCGGCAGCGAAATGCTGGATTGCACTGGAGAGTTGCGGGCCCGGCGGCTTGAACGCCGCGATGATTGAGCCCAGGACAGCCGCGGCCATAGGAAAACCGACCAGAAATAACGACTGGGTCACGAGATTCACATCGACACCCTTTCATCCCCGACTCCCGCCCGACGAAGCGGATCTTTCCGATTCACCGGAACGGACCAAATCGCACAGACTTCGTGCTCCCGCCACGCTACACAGGGACGCCTGTGGAAGATAGGACCAGAAAGGCGGGTTTCCCCACAGCCAAGCGGAGGAGCTGGGCACGCGGCCCTTGCATGACGAAGCAAGGCTGAACGCAAGACTCCACCGGCAGTCGTCAAGGTCAGACATGCCATTAAGCGGGTGCGATTGGGCCGGGCACTCTGGGGTCGCCCGGCGAATCGAAAAAAGCTTTAGCGTCGGATATTTCATTTTTTCACAGGCCACCCCAATAACGGCGGGCCCGGTGTGGAAGCCCCGGTCGAACGGGGGAAGTGGCCCCGGAGGGGGCAACACAGCGAGGCGCCTCGCGCGAGGCGGAGGTCTTGTGGATTAGTAGTAGTAGGAGTAAGCAACGCCGACGCGACACGTTATTTGAAGGAGTGGGTCGAGGAGAAGCAGGCGGCCGGGGACAGGTCGCGGCGACACGGGCAATGCTGCCGGAACAGGCGGCTCGACTGGCTGGGGCCGCTTTGGGCCGAAGCCTCAGGGGTGGCCAATGAACGCCATGACGCTGCGGGGGCGGTCTGGGCGTATGAGAATAAGGACCTGATCGCCGAAGTCGCCGAGTTGGCCGATGATCTGGGGGATGCTGGGGCAAGCGGTAGCTTAGATTACTCACGACGCGCCGTTATGCAAATGTGACAATTTGCCTCGGGCGAAGTAGGGTCTAAGCCGTGCCGGTTTCTCCGAAAGCGGCACTCCGGAGCAGATTGCCTAACTCTGCCGCTGCCTCGGGATCCGTTCGCAAACTTTCGTCCGGCAGAGACGGGGAAACCAATTGTGGCCTGCTTCGGGCAGGCCTTGGGGTGAAGCCGCGCCTCCAGCTTTGCGCTGGAACTGCGGCCGGGTGTCTCCCATCCGAATCCGACAGCTAACCTCGCAGGCAGTGGGAGAGGCCCTTTCATGCCCATTCGCAAAGCACACGGCCGCCGCCGCGCGGTCCCCGTCCAGACCAGCGCCCTTGCGGTCCTGTCCAAATCCGTCGCTGACAACGCCGGCGGTGTGGGCCGTCAGGCGGCCGTCATCGCAGCGGCTTCCGGGCTCGTCCTGACCAGCGGCATCGCCGCACAGGCAGCAGAGGCCCCGGCCCAGCGGGACGCGGAGCCGACCTCAAACCTGGAGCTCACCGGCCAGGTACAGACTCCGCTCAGCGCAGATTCCACGGTCCGGATCTCCTACGAGCGTCCCGCCGTGGAGACCACGCCGGCGCCGGTCGTGGAAGCACCCAAACCTGTCGTTGAGGCCCCCGGGCAACCGCGGCCGCGGCGCCTGCCGTTGCGAAGGCAAAGGCTCAGATCACCGTCACGCCGGCGGCTGCACCTGCGGCCGCTCCTGCAGTAGGCGGAGTGAATGCCACGATGGTTTCGGCCGCCTACGCCCAGATTGGCATGATTCAGGACTGCACACGATTGGTGGAAAACGCCCTTAATGCTGCCGGGATCCCTGTCGGGGACCTCGGTCCGATGCAGTTCATGAACTACGGCACGGTTGTCACGGACCCGCAGCCCGGTGACATGGTGATGCAGCCTGGCCACGTAGGAATTTACGTCGGCAACGGCCAGGTGCTTAGCTCCGGTCTGAACGGCAAGAACGAAACCGCAGTCCACCCCCTGACGTGGATGACATCCAAGGGTGCTGTCACCTTCGTACGCGCGGGCTAATAGGAACGTGAAGGCCGGTGATTCGCTGCCTTGGGGGCGGCGCATCACCGGCCTTCTCCATGCCCGCGCAGGATCGTTCACCTCGCGGCAGGCACCCCTGATTCCTGATCAGCGGATGGGTGCGGGTGCGGGCGTGGCCGGGGCCCCGGACGTCTTCTGCCTGGTGAAACGGCGCAGCCGCAAAGAGTTGCTGACAACCAGGACCGAGCTGGCTGCCATCGCGGCGCCTGCGATCATCGGATTAAGCAGACCCAGGGCCGCGACCGGGACGCCGACGGCGTTGTAGAAGAACGCCCAAAACATGAGTGCGCCCACCCGCAGGCCGGAAGTACGCCACGGGACTGCGGGTGCTCGCCACAGTTCAGGATTCTTGCAGCGCAGTGCTGACCAGCGCTTTGAGTGTGCCCTTCTCGGCCAAGCCAAGGACGCGGGCGCTGACCTTGCCCTGTTTGTCCAGGACCAGGGTTGTTGGCACGGCGCGCGGCGGGACATGATCGGCCAGGGCCAGAAGGACACCGCCGTCTGCGTCGTTGATGCTGGGGTAGGTTGTGCCGAAGGTGCGTGCAAAGGCCGCGGCGGTGGCGGCTGTGTCGCGGACGTTGATCCCGTAAAACCGAACGCCGTCGGTTTTGAATTCCTGGTGCAGGGCTTCCAGGTCGGGGGCCTCCTTGCGGCACGGCGCGCACGCGGCGTACCAGACGTTCAGGACTGTCACGGTTCCTTTCCAGTCGGTGGAGCTGACAACCGATCCGTCAAAGAGTTTGCCGGTCATTTCAACTGCAGCGCCCCGGGTGTTGGTGGCGTATTCGGAGACCGAGCCGTCCCCGGCGATGTAGTTCTTGTTGTCTCCGGCCTTGGCCTGGGCAGCCAAGGTGTCGTCCGGTGCGGCGCAGCCGGCCAGCAGGATCGCGGCCGAGGCTGCGCCCAGCAGCACGCCCCGCCGCGCCGGCAGCGGGACAGGGGCTGGAAAGCCGGGGCGGTGTGACTTCATGTTTTGGTACCTCCTAGACAGGGGTGGTGATAGTCGCGGCAAGGTTTTGCAGTTGGTAGATCCAGAGCATCCAGACACCCGAAGCCATCAGAACTCCGACCAGAATCAGCAAGCAGCCGCCCACGATATTGAAGGCGCGGATATGCCGGCGGATGAACCCCAGCGTCCGGCTCACCCAGTTCAGGCCCAAAGCGACCAGAACAAAAGGGATCCCCAGCCCGAGGCAGTAGAGGAAGCCGAGCAGGGCGCCGCGCCATGGATCACCGGTGGTGGTGCTCAGCGCCAGGACCGCGCTGAGGGTGGGCCCCATGCACGGGGTCCACCCCAGTCCGAAGACAATCCCCAGGAGCGGGGCCCCGGCAACGCCGGTCCGGGGCTTGAACGATAATTTTTTGGTGGTTTGCAGGAACGGGAACCTGCCGATCAGGACCAAACCCATCAGGATGACGAAGAGACCCAGCACCCGGATCAGCGTGTCCTGCCAGCGGACCAGCCAACCGCCCATCACACCGAACGCCGCACCATAGAGGGTGAAAACGGCCGCGAATCCGAGAATAAACAGTCCTACCCCCGCCAGCACACGACGCCGGTTATCTGCCCTGGTGGGGTCGGATATTCCGGAGACGTAGCCCAGGTACCCCGGGACAAGGGGCAGGATGCACGGCGAGATGAAGGAGACGGTGCCGGCAATCATGGCCAGCGGGATGGCCATGAACAGCGAGCCTGACTGCACCATCTCGGCGAAAAATCCGCCGATCGTCATGGTTCCCGCCTCCAGGCCGCCCTGGCAATACCGGGCCCGTGCGCCGGGCGGCGAAACCATGACGAACGGCAACAGGTTTCCATCGATAACATCACCGCTCTAAGCTATCATCGCCATATGACGATTCAAATTGGCGGTTCGGATGATGGCTGCGGCCGGCTCGATCCTGCAGCCGCGCTGTTTCATTCCTTGAGCGACCCGACGCGGTTGAGCATCGTGAAGCGGATGGCCGGCGGTGAAGTGCGCGTAGGCGAGCTTGCCGGCGAACTGGGCCTGGCCCAGTCGACGGTGTCGGCGCATGTGGCATGTCTGCGGGACTGCCGCCTCGTCGAGGGCCGGGTCCAGGGCCGCAGCGTCTATTACTCGCTGTCCCGCCCGGAACTGATGGACATGCTCGCCCAGGCCGAGATCCTGCTTGCCGCGACCGGCAACGCCGTTAGCCTGTGCCCGAACTACGGCGCCGGTAGCACTGGTGCCGGATTGACGAAGGAGAACGCCCGATGAGTGACGCCTGCGGCTGCAGCGACGACAAGCCCGCAACTGAAGCCGACGAGGCGGAGGAAGCGGCCGGGTTCTGGCAGGTCAGCGAGATCAGGGCCGCAGCGGTCGCGGGCGCCCTGCTCCTGGCCGGATGGATCCTGGGACTGGCGGCCGGCCCGGACTGGCTGCGCCTGTGCCTGGAAATCGGGGCGCTGCTGGTCGCGGCATGGACGTTCGCACCCTCCACCCTCCGGCGCCTGGCTAAAGGCAAGATCGGCGTCGGCACGCTGATGACGATCGCCGCGGCCGGCGCCGTCGCCCTGGGCGAGGTCGAGGAAGCGGCCATGCTCGCCTTCCTTTACGCGATCTCCGAAGGGCTCGAGGAATACTCGATGGCCAAAACCCGCCGCGGCCTGCGCGCGCTGCTGGACCTGGTCCCGGCCGAAGCAACGGTCCTGCGCGGGGGGGCAGAGATCACGGTTGACCCGGCAGAGCTCGTCCCCGGCGACCGGCTGATCGTTCGACCCGGGGAACGGCTGGCCACTGACGGCAGGATCCTCACGGGACGCACGTCCCTGGACACCTCCGCGCTGACCGGGGAATCCGTGCCCGTCGAGGCTGGCCCGGGAAACGAGGTCTATGCCGGGTCGATCAACGGCACCGGTCCGCTGGAGGTCGAAGTGACCAGCACAGCGGAGAACAACTCCCTGGCCCGCATCGTGCACATCGTCGAGACCGAACAGTCCCGCAAGGGACCCGGGCAGCGCCTGGCAGACAACATCGCCAAGAAACTCGTCCCCGGCATCCTGATTGCCGCCGCCCTCATCATCATCTTCGGTTTCATCGTGGGCGAACCCCTGCTGTGGTTTGAACGCGCCCTTGTCGTCCTCGTCGCCGCGTCGCCCTGCGCGCTGGCTATCGCCGTTCCGGTCACGGTCGTGGCCTCTGTTGGTGCCGCCAGCCGCATCGGGGTGCTTATCAAAGGCGGCGGAGCGCTGGAAACCCTTGGCCGGATCCGCACCATCGCCCTGGACAAGACCGGCACCCTGACCCGGAACAGGCCCGAAGTCATCGATGTCGCCGCCACCGGATCCGTCACCCGGGACGAAGTCCTCGCCCTCGCGGCAGGGCTGGAGTCCCGCAGTGAACACCCGCTCGCCCGCGCCATCCTCGCCGCCACACCGGACCGGTCCGCCGTGACGGACGTGGACACCATCCCCGGCGCAGGCCTCCAAGGTCTGTTCCAGGGGAAGGCCGTCCGCCTGGGCCGGCCGGGCTGGATCAGCCCCGGGCCGCTGGCAGCCGAGGTCGAGCGGATGCAAACGGCAGGCGCCACCGCCGTCCTCATCGAATCCGGCGGCGACGTGATCGGCGCCGTCGCGGTCCGCGACGAACTGCGGCCCGAAGCCCGTGAAGTCATCGCCCGGCTGAACGCCTCCGGCTACACCACGGCCATGCTGACCGGCGACAACGCCCTCACCGCAGCCGCCCTGGGCAAGGAAGCGGGCATCACGGAAGTCCACGCCGACCTCCGCCCCGAAGACAAGGCCGAAATCATCCGCACACTCCAGACCCGCCAGCCCACCGCCATGGTCGGTGACGGCGTCAACGACGCACCCGCCCTGGCCACCGCAGACACCGGCGTCGCCATGGGAGCCATGGGCACCGACGTCGCGATCGAAACCGCTGACATCGCCCTGATGGGCGAAGACCTGCACCACCTGCCCCAGGTTTTGGACCACGCCCGCAGGACCCGGGCGATCATGCTGCAGAATGTTGGCCTGTCCCTGCTGCTGATCGCCATCCTGATCCCGCTGGCACTGTTCGGCCTGCTCGGCCTCGCCGCGGTGGTCCTCATCCACGAACTGGCCGAGATTTTGGTGATCGCCAACGGCGTCCGCGCCGGCCGGCTCAGCCGCAAGACCGCGGTCCTGTCCGCGACGCCGGCACCGGCACTGGAACCGGCAGCATGAGCACCCAGTCCCCGGCAAGCCCTTCGGTGACGCCGCCGGTTGTCGGGACCGCAAAAGGAACCAGGATTTTTCTGCTCATCTGGGCCGCCGTCCTTGCCACCGCAGACCTTCTGATCAAATCCCTGGCCGAAACCCTGCTCTCCAGGGGTGAGACCGTCGATTTAGGGCCGTTGAACATCCGGATGCTGTATAACACCGGTGTCGCCTTCAGCTTCGGCGCGGACCTGGCCCCCTGGCTCGTCACCGGTGCCACCGGCACGATCATTTTGGCCATGACGTGGTACGCCCTGTCGACGGCGCCCGGGATGTCGGGACTCTCACGGGCGGGTGCGGCACTGACTTTGGGCGGCGGCGCCGGTAACTTCATCGACCGGCTCGACGGGCGCGGTGTCGTGGATTACCTGCACAGCGGATGGTTTCCCACCTTTAACCTCGCCGACGCCTTCGTCACCGTCGGGGTGGGTCTGTACATTCTCGGCGCTCTCCGGACCTCGGGGCTAAAGACCGGGGACTGATTTTCACGCCGCACCCGTCCCTGCCCGCGCTGCTAGAACTGTCTCCTGCGGTCATTTACGCCGACAAAACCTATGCTTGCCACCGGCGCTGTCGCGGCGGCCGTGATCGCTGCGACCACCATGGATGACATCATCCATGGCATATGCCCCTCCGGAAGTACCCGACAAGAAAGGATGACCCAGTGCAAAATTTTTTGGCAGCAGCCGGCAGTCGTGCCCTGAGCACGATGCCGACTCCCGGTCCTGGTAACGACGGATTGAGGCCTGGCTTGAGCGCGGACCAGGTGACGCCGGGATTCCTGGGATTCGCGATGACGGCCTTCATGGTCATAGCAGTTGTGCTGCTCATGGTGTCTATGACCAGACGCATCCGGCGCGTGCGCTACCGGGCGCAGTTCAGCACCTCGGAGCAGGACAGCCAGGCCGTGTCCGGCAACAGGGTTGTCACCGGAGCCAGCGAGCCGCCGATCAGCGGGGCCGTACCGCACGGGGGAAGCTGATCTGGGCAGCGGCAGTCAGACCCGGACACTGCGTGGTCCTGATACTAACCGCCGGTCGCATGGCTGCGGCCTGTCCGGCCGGGCCGTCGGAAGTGTCGATCCATCTGATCCTGTACTGTCGTCAGGGGCCGATACGGGCCCGGAAACCGGCCTGCGTCCACCCAGGACAGGTCCACGATGATGGTTAAAGGAAATGCGATGACAGCGGAAAACACGACACCCGAGGACCTGCAGCGGGCGGCTGGCCCCACGCCCGGCCCGGCGGGAATGCCGCTTGGCGGCCGGCGGCTGCTGATGATCGGCGGGCTGTGTATCCCGGTCGGGCTCGTCGCCGGACCGTATCTGTTGCCCGCACAGTTGCTGACCGTCGTCGGGATTGTCCTGCTGGCCGTGGCCCTGTCTTACCGGGCCGGGAAGCGCTGGTTTTCGCGCTGGTCGCTGGCTGTCACCGTAGCCGGGGCGCTCTGGCTGGCCGCCACGGCCGCTTACCATGCCACGATTATGATCGCCGCTGACGCTGCTGCCCCGCTCCCGGGGGTGGCGCAGGTGCTCTTCAACACCGGAGCAGTCTTCTTTGCGGCCATGGCGGTGACGACCATTACGGCCGTGGTGATGAGGATGCTCGCGAACCGCCGCGGATCCCGCGACGAGGTAGTCTCTTCACTGCCCTGATTCAGGAACACTGCGCCGGGCAGCCTTTGGTTTCCTGACCGGTGTTCCCGCCGGGAAGCGGGAACACCGGTCAGAAGCCGGTCGTCAGGCGCCGCGGTTGGCGTTTCTGCGGCGTACCCACCAGGTGACGCCCAGCGCTGCTGCCAGGAGCCCTAAGGCGATTCCCACTGTCAGCGGCGCGTTGTCATCGTTGGGTCGTGGGGCGGCCGGTATCGCGGTGGCCGTGGACTGTGCGGCCGCGGACGGGGTGCCTGCTTCCGCGGAAGGAGTCGCGGAAACGGCCGGCTCCGACGTGGCCGCCGATGCCGGTGCCTGGACGGTGAAGGTGTATTTACCTTCGATGGGGTGTCCGTCGGAGGAGACGGCCCGCCACAGCACGGTGTAGGTCCCGGGGCTTCCCGGAACGGTTTTGGTGGCCAGCGTCGGCCCGTCAACGACTACTTTGCCGTCGCTGACGGTGGTCCCGGCGCTGTCGGTGACGGTGATGACACTCAGGTTCAGGGATGCGGAATCAGTAGGTGGCTGGGTGAGGGTCACCGATACGGTCTCAGGGGCGGCTGTCACGACGGCGTCCTGGGCCGGAGTCGTTGAGGACAGAGCGTCATGGGCCAGCGCTGGGGAGGCCGCCAGGGCGCCAGGCAGCAGGAGAGCTGCCACGGCTGCCAGCCGGAGGCGGGACCTATAAGTGGATCGGGGTTTCATGTTTGTTACCTTCGGAAAGATCGGTGCAGGCCGTTCCGGTGAACAGGCGTGCCGGTGTCGTTCGGCAGCCGGTGGCTGCGAAGTGCGGGTTCACGCCGAGGCAGGTGGGCCGCGCCGCGGATGCGCACGCGGCATCGTCCGGCGCAGTATGGTAAAGCGTCGCGGGGACGGCGCCGGCGCGGCCGTGACATGAACGAAGTCGGCCGGCGACAGGAACAGTATCGGGCGGAGCCAGGCTGCCAGCGCCCACAGAGCTGCTTCGCCCTTGGCCAGCAGAACGGCGGTGACCAGGGTCGCAGCCAGGTGTGCGGTGCCCATGGCAGGCTCAAGATCCCAGGGCAGGTACCCATCGAGGTTCTGCGCTGCAGGTAGGGGAATGCCGGCGCCGGCAGACGTGTGAAGGTGCCTGCCGGACACGGAACCAGAAGAAGCGGAACCGCCAGGGGTTACGGTCGAGAGAGCGGAGAACAATGAGTGCAGGAACACCTGGCCGCCCGTCAGGACCGCTCCCAGCACCGGGATTTTCAGCTTCCAGCGGGTGAGTACCATGACACACAGGACTACCAGGGCAGTGCAGGCGGCCAGTACAGGGGTTGGGGGAAGCTGGCCGCCGCCGAACAGATGTGCCGCGACGGCCAGGGACAGGACCGACCCGGCCACCGCGGCGGTGCGAAGCAACCGGAACGGCACACGCCGGCATGTCATGAGGTGCTCCCTTCCTGTTACCAAATTCGTGCCCAGATCCCCGGATCCGCTGGAGGACTACTTCGCGGCGTCGGCCAGTTTCTGTCGGAATTCCTCCATGGTGTTGAGGACGAGTTTTTCGCCGTTGAGGAAGAACGTTGGTGTTCCGGTCACGCCGAGTGCTTTGCCGTCGGCTATTTCCCTGCGGATCATATCCTTGGTGCTTTCGGAGGCCACGGCGGCATCGTAGGCGGACATGTCCAGGCTCATCTCCTGGGCATAGGTTCGGAACAGGGGCGCCTGGGAGTCCTGTTTCTCGCCCCACTGCGACTGGGTTTCAAACATCTTCGCGTACATCTGTTCGTACTTGCCCTGCTGGGCTGCTGCTTCGACGGCCAGGGCTGCCTGGGCGGAGTTCCGGTGCGCCGGGAGGGGGAAGTATCGGTTGATGAAGGTAATCCGGTCACCGAACTCGGCCTTTAGCTCCGCCACCACAGGCTCGGCTGCCTTGCAGGCCTCGCACTCAAAGTCCAAAAACTCGACCAGTTGGGCCTTCTCCGTGGCCGGGGACGTCACCCGGTGGCTGTCATCACGGACCAGCTGGACGTCGGCCGCAGGCTGCACCGCGACCGGTTCAGGTTTATTGAACGTGAACACGGCATACCAGATTGCGCCGGCGGCCACGATGGCTCCGAGCAGGATCCAGATGACGGTCCGGGCCTTCCTGGCGGGGTCTGCGGCGGCGGGGGAGGACTTGGTTTTATTCTGTGACATCAGTGGTGGATGCTTTCCTGGTCGCGGTGGGCTGCTGCTTCAATCTGGAAGGTGGAATGTTCGACGCTGACGTCGAAGTGTTCGGCGACGCAGCGCTGCAGGTCAGCCAGGATCGTGGCTGCGTGCCCGTCGGTCAGGCAGCCGTCCTCGACGGTGACGTGGGCCGAGAGCACCGGTGTGCCGGAGGCTACCAGGGACGCGTGCAGGTCGTGGACGTCGATGACGTGGGGCAGGGCCAGGATGTGCTCGCGGACGTCGCCCAGATCCAGCCCGGCAGGTGCGTTTTCCATGAGCACGTTAACGGTGTCCCGGAGCAGTTTCAGGGTCCGGGGGATGATCAGGACGCCGATGAGCAGGGACACGACGGCGTCTGCCTGGACCCAGCCGGTGACTGCGATGATGATCGCTGCGACGATGACCGCGACCGAACCCAGGGCGTCGTTCAGAACCTCCAGGAAGGCGGCCTTCATGTTGAAGTTGTGATTCCGGCCCGAGGCCAGAACGATCAGCCCTACGGCGTTGCCGGCCAGGCCGATGATGCCGAACCACAGCATCGTGGAGCCGGCGATTTCCGGCGGCTCGACGAGGCGCCGGATGCCTTCGATGATGACGAACGTGCCGACGCCCAGCAGCAGGGCAGCCTGGAATGCGGCGGCAATGATTTCCGCGCGTTTGTAGCCCCAGGTGCGTTTGAGGGTCGCCGGCTTCAGGGCCAGTGATGCCGCGATGAGAGCGATCAGCAGACCGGTCGAGTCGGTG
The DNA here is from genome assembly GCF_029076445.1 of Pseudarthrobacter naphthalenicus. Taxonomy (GTDB): domain Bacteria; phylum Actinomycetota; class Actinomycetes; order Actinomycetales; family Micrococcaceae; genus Arthrobacter; species Arthrobacter naphthalenicus. The sequence goes on along the minus strand of NZ_JARESG010000016.1, from coordinate 54,342 downwards.
AACATGTGTCCGGCGTCGGCCAGCAGGGCCAGGCTTCCGGTCAGGACGGCGCCGATGATTTCCGCTGCCATCACCGTGAAGGTGATGGCGAAGACGATGATCAGTTTCCCGCGCTGGCTGGTTCCGGCGGCGTGGTCGTGGTCGTGTCCGCTCATGGATGCACCTCAACAATATTGGGCTGGGTAGGGGCGATGGGGGTCTTCTCCTGGGCGCAGTCCGGCTCCCTGCAGGTGCAGGCCGGTTCGATGGTGAGGATTGTGTGCAGCAGGTCATCGAGGGCGTGTGCGAGCCGGGCGTCGGAGAGTTCATAGCGGACCCGGCGGCTGTCGGGCCCGGCTCTGACCAGGCCGCAGTCCCGCAGACATGCCAGATGGTGGGACAGGGCTTGCCGGCTCACGCCGATATCTGCTGCCATGTCCGCAGGGAACGCCGGTCCGTCCCGGAGTTCCATCAGGATCGCCGCGCTGGTCGGATCAGCGAGGGCTTGGCCGAAGCGGGCCAGGACATCAATTCGGGAGAGGACGCGCATGATGCATTAATAGAGAAATCGCTGGATTCACGATTGCCTGAATCGGGTGGGCTTGTGTCTGTCGAGGGTTCGTTCTCATTGGACCTCACTGCGGTCGTCGGGGCGGGCCGGTACCCGGTAGGCTCTTTCGCCCATCCGGGACAGCATGGCGTTGTAGGCCTGCAGCTCAGCGTCCTGGTTTCGGTCAGCGGCGCGGTCGGTGCGGCGCATTTCGCGGGCGTCCGAGCGGGACCACATGACGGCCACCCCGATCGCGATCAGGAGCGTCGGCACTTCGCCGATACCCCAGGTGATGGCGCCGGCCATCTGCTGGTCGGCCAGCGGGGGAAGGCCCCAGTCCCGGCCCAGGCCAGTGAACCAGTCTGGCTGAATGAGTGTGGTGGAACCCATCAGGGTGACGCCGAAAAAGGCGTGAAAAGCCATCGTGGCCAGCAGCAGCAAGAGCCGCAGCGGGTACGGCGCCCGCCGGGGCACCGGGTCAGTGCCGATCATGGACAAGATGAACAGGTCGCCGGTGATGACGAAGTGGACCGTCATCAAGACATGGCCGGTGTGTTCGCGCAGCGCGAAGCCAAAGGCGTCCGAAAAGTAGAACAGCACGATGGAACCGGCGAAGTTTGCGGCAACGAATATCGGGTGGGTCAGGACGGCCGCCACCCGGGAGTGCACCAGGACCAATATCCATTCGCGCGGCCCGCGGGAACCATCGTGCCGCGGCGCCAGCGCCCTGAGGGCCAGCGTGACGGGTGCGCCGAGGACCAGGAACACCGGGACGATCATGGTCAGCGCCATGTGGTCGATCATGTGGGCGCTGAACATGATCCGGCCGTAGACGGAGGGGCCGCCGGAGGTGAAGAACACCAGGGCGGCCAGGCCCAGGAGCCACAGCACGCTCCGGACCCACGGCCACCCGTCACCGCGCCGGTGCAGTGCCCGGGCCGCCCGCAGGTAAAGGTAGGCAGCGAGGACAGCGATGGCGATCCAGAGCCAGTCCGGACGCCATACGGTGAACCACCGTTCCGGGGTGAGCTCAGGGGGCAGGGGATAGCCGGTGAGGATTTCGGCCGGCGTCAGCGCGGGGCGGATGTCCTCACCTCCCGGGGGCGGGGTGCGGCTCAACGCCGCCGCCAGGCCGCTGACCGCCCCCATGATCAGCAGCTCCATGACAATGAGCCGCCAGAACAGCCTGCCGGCCCTGGCGGTTCCGGCCGCTGCGGCCAGGGCTGGAATGAGCCGTTGGCGGTGCAGGAAACCGATTCCGCCCAGGACCAGCGCCCCGGCGGTTTTGGCTATCAGGAGCACCCCGTACGGTGAGGCGAGCCCGGCAGGCAGGTCGATGCGGATGGCGGCGTTGATTAGGCCGGAGGCGACAACGACGGCGAACGCGAAGCCGGCCAGGATGGAAAACCGCCCGATGACCGCTGCGGTGTCTTTGCCCAACCTTGTGCCGGCGACGGCCAGGGCCAGCAGGCCGCCGAACCAGAGGCACACCCCGAGCAGATGCAGGCCCAGGGAGTTGATCGCCTGTTCGTGGTCCGTGCCGCCGGCGGCGTGGCCGATCAGGATCATCGGCACCAGCCCGACCGTGGCAAGGACCGCGGTCGCTGCCAGGCCTGCGGGGGAGCGGACAGCAAACGCCGCCGTTGCGACGGTCGCTGAGATGATGACGACCCACAGCCAGGCGGTCCCGGTCGGCAGTTCGGTGATGTAGGAGGCCAGCTGCATGGCAAACTCCGGACTCCCGGAAATCGGCATTCCTACGAGATCGGCGAAGCTGAACACGAGAACCGCCATCGCGGACAACGTCCAAAGAATGCTCGCGGCCGCGGCCAGAGCCATGATGCGGGTAAACGCCGGATGCTCGGCCGGAGGCCCGGCCGCATCCGAACCCCGCCGTTTACCGCCCCGTCCTGTGAGGGCCGGCGGGACTATGAAGGCGGCGAAGACCAGCGCGCCGATCGTCGCCGCCGCGGCGATGTTGTGAACGGTCTGAACGATGCCGAAGCCCCATCGGACCAGGGCGCCCGGGTCCCGGGTTTCCGCCGGCAACACGCCCCGGCCGTAAACCGTCGCCGCCAGGACCACGGTCACCGCGATCAGGCCGGCCACAGCCAGCCACCAGGGTTTCGGCGATACTTCCGGCGTCCCCGCAGCGGACCTCACAGCCACAATGAATCCTCCGAACATGGTTCCGTACCAGCCGCCGGTACTGCCCGGAAGTCGGCGGCCGCAGGACACGGCACCCTACAACATTATCTGTAGAGTTGTTCAGACGTTAATCCGGCCCGCCGGTCCCGCCTGGGTGCCCGGCGATCACCGGCCAAAGGTAAATGCGAAGCATTAGCAGGCAAAGGTACTCTTTATGCATGACTGCAATCCCTCTCCCGGCCTCGTCGCCGACCTTCGGCTCCGGCAGCGACTGTGCGGTGCGGCTGGTCGATGCCGACAGGGTCGAAGCCGTTCGGGCCAGGATGCCGCAGGGCTCCGAAGTGTCCGACCTCGCCGTGATCTTTGGGTTGCTCTCGGATCCTGGCAGGGTGCGGATCCTTATTGCTCTGCTCGAAGGGGAGATGTGCGTCTGCGACCTGGCCGCCACCACGGGGCTGAGCGAATCCGGTGTCTCTCATGCGCTGCGTCTGCTTCGCGGACCCCGCGTCGTCGAGGTGCGGCGTTCGGGTCGAATGGCCTATTACTCGCTGGCCGATGCCCACGTCCGGATGCTCCTGGATCTGGGCCTGACCCACGTCGGACACGCCGGGCAGGACCGTCTTCAACTGGCACGCAAGGCCTGAGACTGAATTCTCGGCACGACGATGGAGGACACTGAGATGGGGGAGCCCGGAATCGAGGGACCTGCCTGGTTGCCGTCCCTGCCCCCATCGCTGGGGGAGTACCTTGCCCCGAACCTGCAGCCGGTCCCGCTCATCCCGGTACTGGCTTTGGCAGCCGCCCTCTTCTACCTGACCGGGGCCATCAGCCTCTGGCGCCAGGACCGGCACTGGTCGCCCATACGCACAGCGTCGTTCCTGACCGGCTGCACAGCCATCATCGTAGTCATGGGCGCAGGCATCGAAGGCTACGGGCTTCGGATGTTCTCCATTTTCATGTTCCAGCAACTGACACTGATGATGGCCGTCCCGCCGCTGCTGGTGATCGGCTCGCCCGGCACCCTCCTCCTGCGGGCGACACCGCACAACAGGTTCGGCCGGCCGGTGCTAAAAGCGGCCATCTGGGGCCTGCGCTCCAGATGCGGGCGGCTGGCCATCCATCCAGGATTCATGGTCCCGCTGTTCCTGCTGAGCTTCTACGGCGTGTACTTCTCAGGCATGGCCGACCTGCTGCTGCCGAACTGGTACGGGCACATCGGGCTGGAACTGCTGTTCCTTGTGGCCGGCATCCTCTTTACCGTTCCGCTGATCTCCGCCGATCCCTTACCCTCCCGTCAGACCCATCTCGGAAGGATGGTTGATATCTTCGCCGAAATGCCGCTGCACGCATTCTTTGGTGTGGTCATCATGATGGCGACCGAACCGATGGTGAAGTTCTTTGCCACCCCGCCCGAGAGTTGGAACATTGACCCGATCCACGACCAGGGCGTAGCCGGGGGACTGGCCTGGTCTTACGGGGAGCTGCCGGGGGTTCTGCTGCTGATGTTCATCCTGGTCCGCTGGCAACGGGACGAAGCCCGCGGCTGGATACGGTCAGAACGCGCAGCGGCGATCGCCGGCGGCGATCCTGATCTGGATGCCTACAACCTATACCTGGAGCACCTGGCAGGCAGGTCAGAACGGCTACGATAGACGCGGCCTGCCGTCGCTGGCCCTTCATCGCTAACGAAGGCATGGGCGCGATGAGGGGCCCCCGGGGCGAGGACTGATCCCATTCCTTATCGGGCGTGAAGAAGGCGGCGAAAAGACCACTTCCTAAGTGCCGCAAGTCACGGCATTGTAACGATTAGCCTTTGCTGCGGTAGCGTTGATACAGGCATCTCTGTATTAGAGCCTTCGAGGTCGTACGCCCAGCCCTGCCGCCGGCCTCGAACTACGATCTTCATCGGCGGGGGCGGAGAACCCATTTCTGGCAGCCACCGCTGCCTTGGGGTGAAGCCGGAAACCTGATGTCCGCTCCTGTGGCCTCGTGGACCCGGCCGGGCTTATTCCTTGGCTCGAACCCGACAGCTAACTTCGCAGGCGCTGAAAGGATCCTCTGTGCCATCTTCCTCTGCCCGCGCCCGGCACCGTAACCCGGTGCCGCGCATCGGGTTCCGCGCCACCTCTGCCGCTCCCCGACACAGCAGGGGTCCCACCGCCCGTGATTTCGCCGTTCTTCGCCGGCACCTTCCGGCGGCCGCCACCATCACCGCCGCCATGGTAGTGGGCGCAACCATTACCGCCGCGAATGCGGGCACAGACCCGGACCGTCCCGTGGTGACAGCGGCAAGCGGCACCGCTGCAGCCGAGGTCCCGGCCCAGGCCTCCGCCGGCGCCGCCATCTCATTTGACCGCTCCCCGGTGACCACCGTCCCGGCCCCCAAAGCATCCGAAGCTCTACCGTCCGGATCGGCCGGACCGGAACAGCCTTCTTCCGCCGCAGCCGTTTCGGTGTCCTCGTCCCTGCTCGGGGCTCCGCTGGCCAGCATGTCTGTATCTTCGCCGTTCGGGTTCCGCACCAGCCCGATCACGGGGGGCTCAGGGGAGCTCCACACTGGACTCGACCTTGTGGCGTCCTGTCAGACGGCCGTTTTCGCAGCCGGGGCCGGAACGGTTGTGGAGGCCGGATGGTCGGCCTACGGCGGCGGCAACCGGATCGTGGTCGATCATGGCAAGGGCCTTAAAAGCACCTACAATCACCTTGCTTCCATTGAGACGGGCGTTGGTGCGGCCGTTGCCGCCGGTCAGCGCCTGGCCGCTGCGGGCACGACAGGGAACTCCACCGGCTGTCACCTGCACTTCGAGGTGCTCTTCAACGGCCAGACCGTCAATCCGCAGGGCTGGATGTAACCGTGAGGGCAGTCCGGCGGCGTCCGCCGATGATGCAGGAACGTTCCGGGTGGGCCGGCGCCCTAATTCATCCGTAGGACGGCGAATCCGGGGTCTCTCAACTGGTGATCCGGTCGACGCCTCAGACGGGACCTGACGCCTCCGAGCCTACCGTTGCGCGGACGAACCCCAATGGCCGGAAGACGATCGATCGAAGCCAATAAAAACGACTCCCCCTGCCGCTTAGTTCTTTTGCCTCACCAGGCCGCACGCCGTTTCCAAGACCACCGGCCCAGCCCCCGCCACAACTAAGCACCGCAAGATAAAGCGCCGCAAGATAAAAGGTCGGAAACCACTTGGTGTGCAGGTAAACCACGACCCCTTGCCAACCAGCCAGTCCACAAGGTTCCCGAGCCCACCCGCCCAGAAGGAGAGTCGCGCCCGGAACTGGACAGACCCGGACCAGGAATACGGCCAACACCACAACGAAGACGGCAGTAGCCACGGCAACGACCCGCGCACGAAAAACGAGGAACCGAGGCCGAACCTCACCCTGGTGTCTTAGGCCACGCGAATGTTGACCCGGTCAAAGTCCCTGGCAGTACCGTGACTGCCTTGACCCAGGCTCTGTACCACAGTGAACTTGACCAGCAGGTCCAGTACCGCGAGGGCGGCGGCGGAAATCACAAGCAAGCGCGTGTGGCCAGGGACCGCCGGGTTCTCAGAATGCTCACGCCCCGGCGGCGGACCCGCGCACAGCGGCCCGCAAGGAGGCAATCGAGGGCAGCCCGGCAAGACCACGATCGGTGGAATAGACCCGGCAGCTGAGCCCGGCTCCGGCCGCGGAAGGAAACAGGTCCTGCCCGCCGGCCGTGAACGCCGGGGAGCCGTGGAACTGCAGCGCCGCAGCCTCGGCCTCGGAGGTGACCTCAAGGACCGTCACGAGTTCTGGGTTACGACCCTCGGCCTGCAGGGCGGTTCGGAATAGCTCCAGTGCCGGCCCGGAGTTTGGGCAGCCCGGTATGGTGCGCAGCTCGTAGTGCACAGCTCAGCCTCCCTTGCGAATCAAGGCAAGCGCCGGGCTGCGGGGTTGGAGTGTCGTACTCATGCCATCCGTCCCGTCAACCGCACAGCAGGCCGGGTCAACGGCCAGCACTACGCCTATCAGGTCGTTGATCGCGTGGCCCAGCCGGGCGTCGGAAAGTTCATACCGGGTCCGCCGACCATCCGGTACGGCCACCACCAGCCCGCAGCCCCGCAGGCAGGTCAGGTGATTGGACATGCTCTGTCGTGAGACACCGATGGAATCTGCCAGGTCGGAGGGGTACGAAGGCGCTGCCGCCAGGGCCAGCAGGACTCTGGCCCTGGTCGGGTCCGAGACCGCGTAACCGAACCGTGCGAGCACCGGGGCGTGCGTAAGGGCTTCCATCCACCCAAAGTACATTCAAAGATGAATTAATGTAAAAGCGTGAGCCCGGTTCTGGCGTGCAGCCAGGGAGTTCTCAGATGCCCAAACGGTCCAGGAGTGCGTCCTCTTCCTCATCTGAGCTGTTGCGCTTCCGCGCCTTCGCCTCCCGGCGGGCCGGCAGTACGGATTCGGAGCGGCCGCTCTTCTCTTGGTCTTCACGGTCCTTCCGGGCGATGCGGGCCTGCTGGCGTGCAGCGTATCCGAATCCCACGAACGCCAGTATTCCAAAGGTCAGCCACTGCATGGCGTAGGACAGGTTCGAACCTTCCTGTACCCGCGGCAACGACAGAGGCGCAGGCGAAACACCGGCACTGGGGGTCTCCGAGGACATCAACCCGTAACTTCCGGTCAGCAGCGGGTATCCCAACTGGCGGGCGTACTCGGGCAGAGCAATGCTGGCCAACTGGCCCTCCGGGGCGGTCCGTCCGTCAATCGTTGGTTCAGACGGTTTTAAACGGACGATAACTTGGACGTTTCCTGCCGGTGGTTCCGGAACCACATCCGGGTAGCCGGATCTGGCGTTGCCGATTGGCAACCAACCCCGGTTAACCACGATGGTTTCACCCGAGGCCAGCCGGAACGGGACGAGTACCTCATACCCTGGAGCGGAATTGTTTGGTCTGTTCCTGACAACCCGTTGATCCTGCACCAGGTATTGGCCGGTGAGGGAAACGGCTGTCCATTTCGCCTCAGGATCGGCGACTTCTAAATACTGCCGGGCTTCCTCGAACGGTATAGGGGCTTTAGCGTAGTTCTGCTGGATGCGACGGATTTCGGTGACCGCATCGTTCCTGCGGTCCATCTGCCATTTGCTCAGTCCCGCGCAAGCTGCTGCCACAATGGCAGCCAAAAGCAGATAACCCATCCAACGACGGGTGAAGAGGAACTTGTACGTCACAGCCAGCCTTGGCCGTGACGCTCCGCTTCAATCGCTTCCGGACGAAGAAAATACTGCTCGGCCCCCGGACCTTTGATCAAAAGGCCAACGATCGGGCGGCAGTTTGTTACTCGACAGAGATACACGTCTCCAGCGTAGCGGGCGGGCAGTCAGTTGCCGGACCAAGCCCAACCCAGGCAGCGCATGCTGTCGTGCCGCGACTGCCTTCCCCGCTATTGCTATGACTGGACCTGCGGGATGACCGCAGTTTCCCTTGCCCTCGTTCAAGGACACGGACTAGCTAGGGACGGTTACCGAAGCCGGAGTTCAGGCTCACTTTGCGGTGAGCAGCCGAGCAGGTAGCGCGGCCGGGAAACTAGAGTACGTGCCACTCATGTGTACTCGCATCTGGCACGACTACTGTCCTAGATAAGGTGGCGTTTCGGAGTGGCTGGCTCCGCGGCACCAGGTTCGGGGGCAGATTTACCCCTTTCTCCCTCGTCCTGGGTGGTCACTTTCCTGACCCTGTCGGTCAGGTTGCCCTGTACGCACGGCTCCCGCCCGAGGAGAACATGAGACCTCCAGCCCCTTCTCACGCACCTGGCCCTGCTCCGGTCTTCTTCGACGCGAGCGGCAAACGCTGGCGAAGAGTTCTGATTACCCTCGTTGCAGGGGTGTTGGCGATTATCCTGTCCACAGGCTGGATCCTGCCTGCGGCGACCGCTCCGGTGCATCGGGGGCAGCTCAATCAGACAGCCAGTTATCCGCGGACGCTGCTGGCGCAGCAGGACCTGGAAAACATCCCCCGGGTCGGTTTCAGGGAAGGCACAGCGCTTCTTCACCGGATCGCGCTCGTGGAGAGAACGAACGGCAAGGTCCTGCTCAAGGATCCTTTCAGCAACACTGTCTGGAGGGAGGCCACTCTCACGGAGAGCCAAGTGATCGGCAGCAGCCCCTACGTGCTTGATGCGTATGGCCAGGCCAAGGACCGCACGCTCATGCTGACCTTCGATGACGGGCCGGACCCGCGCTACACGCCGGAGATCCTGGATCTGTTGGCCAGCGAAGGCATAACGGCGACGTTCTTTCCAGTCGGGGACAACGTCGTCAAGTACCCGGAGATCTTCCGGCGCATGGTGCGTGAAGGCCACATGGTGGGAAACCACACCATGTCCCATAACGATTTTTGGGCCGGGAATGACACTACTAACCGTCAGCAGATCATCGGCACAGAGCGGGTCATGCGCGCTACGGATAACTACGACTCCGAGCTGTTCCGTATCCCCAGCGGCAACCCGGAGAACAATACCTTGGCCCTTCTGCAGGCCCAGCAGCTCGGTTACCTGAACATCAATATGGATCTTGATACGAGAGACTGGGAATACGAACCGGGAATGCCTGTCCCAACGCCGAAACTGGACGGCAAAGGGCACGTCGTGTTGGTCCACGACAGCGGCGGCGACCGGCGCGCGACAATCGACATGTTGAAGAGGCTCATTCCGCAGGCCAGGGCACAGGGCTACACTTTCACCACCGTCGAGCCCCTGCTGCCGACCGACTATGTACCCCAGCGCAGGATTCCTGCCACTGTCGAGGACAACGTGACCCTGGCGGCGCTGACAACCTTTTTGGTCGCCCCGAACGTTCTCCTTAATTGGCTATTCTGGTTCGGCATAATCTCCCTGACCATCCTGACGTTCCTGTTCGTGGTCCTGGCCCTGGTCAACAACCATCGTCAGAGGAAGCGTCGCTGGGACACGGTGGAGGACAAGGACTGGCCTTTCGTCAGCGTCGTCCTCCCGGTCTTCAACGAAGAAATGGTGGTGGCCCGGACCTTGGATGCGCTGAAGGCCAGTGACTACCCCCGCATGGAAGTGGTGGCGATCAACGACGGATCAACCGACGGCACCCTGGACGTCCTATGGGACTACGCCATGACCTGGCCGAACCTGCGTGTCCTTGACCAGCCCAACGGCGGCAAATCCGCGGCAAGCAACTACGGAATCGAACAGTCCCGCGGAGAGGTCGTGGTTACCCTCGACGGCGACACCCTGTTTGAACCGCAAACCATCAAGATGCTTGCCCGTCACTTCCTCGCACCACGCAACGGCAAAGAAGTGGGAGCAGTGGCCGGCCACGTCAAGGTCGGAAACCGCCGCAATCTCATCACAGCCTGGCAAAGCCTGGAGTACCTGTCGGGAATCTGTGTCACGCGTATGGCCGAAGGGCTGATGGGAGCCATCTCGATCGTTCCTGGCGCCTGCGCCGCTTGGCGCAGGGAAGCCCTCGTCAAAGCCGGCGGCTACTCCCACGACACACTCGCAGAAGACGCCGACCTCACACTGTCACTGCAGCGGCTCGGCTATAGCATCGTCCAGGAAAACGAAGCAGTGGCGTGGACCGAGGCGCCGCTGACCGTTGCAGGCCTGTTCAAGCAGCGCCTCCGCTGGACTTACGGGAATTTCCAGACCCTGTACAAGCACCGCAGGATGTTGTTCAACCCCCGGTTCGGCGCCCTCGGAATGCTCACCATGCCGTACGCGCTGATCTCAGTGCTTGTCCCGCTGCTCTTTATGCCGCTGACAGTGGTTGTCGCAGTCAAAAGCCTGGTGCAGGGCGAATGGGAAGCCATCGCCATCTTCTCGGCCTTCGTGGCTGCAACTCACATGCTCATCTCCATCGTTGCCGTCGTGATGGTCCGCGAAAACCTCCTCCACCTGCTCATGGTCCCGATTTACCGGCTCATCTACGAACCACTGCGCGCGTATGTGGTGTTCGGCTCGGCACTCATGGCCCTGCGCGGGACCGCCGTGGGCTGGTACCGGCCTGAGCGCACCAACACCGTCACCCAGTTCGGCACACCGGGGATCGCTGACTCCTTCACCCTTGGCGCGGCCGAAGACAAAACGCATGCCCCCGCAACCCGCTCGCATGGCCCCGTCAGGGTAATCCCCATTCGCCTTAACCCAAACCCGCCCAATCGCCGCCCATCCGAATTCGGACCAAGGTAAATCTGCTGGAACTTCGGCCCCGGTGGACACATGGCACCGTCGCGAAGCTGCAGGCAGAACATTTTGCTCTGCCGCCTGGCCACCGGCGATGGATTTGCCGCCCATGAAAGGGCCCTCCGCCGAGAGCAGGAGGCCCATATGGTGGTCGGCGTGGTCCCGCCACCAGACGCTCATCCCGGTTGAGGCGTCAAGCCGAAGGAATTTCAAGACCGCCATGATGCTTCCAGTCGACTGATGGCTTCTTCGTGTTCCACCATGAGAGGCACCAGGTTCGATCCGGGTGTTGGCAGGGTGAAGGTACGCAACGCCGCGGTGGTACCGGTTCGTGTCATCTCCCGATCCTGGAAGAGTCACGTTGGGTGCGGTTCTCACGCATTCGCTTCGCGGTGGAACGGGGAGTTCTTGCAGCTACTGCTACTCGTCCTACTTAAACGCCGATAATGAAGATTCCGTCAACCTGCCTCGGGGGGCGAACCCGTGCCTGCTGATCTCGCGGCCGTAACTAGTGGCGACTTTGATCCGTCCATGGCTGGGGTCAATTCAGGTTATCCACGGCTGGAAGTGGGAGCCGTTGGGGTAGCTCCCTGGTAGCAGTAGCGGTGGATAACCTATGAGAATAGTCCCCGGTTGTGGGCGGCGGAAGCAGTGGGCGGAGAATAAATTCCCACTGCTTCTCCAGTCCAGGCAAGGCCATGTTTGTCAGGTTGAGGTGTGCCTTAACTGGACGAGCTCCCGCCCGTGCCTCAGGTGCTCCGTACTAGAGGCCCGCAGGCAACGCAGCCCGCGGACCGCTTCCTCATGCTCTTGATCAAAGGAACTCACCTATCAGTTGTGTCGGGAGGCTGAGTCGTAGTGCTTGCCCTGAACCTCTTTATTTACCCCCATGCGGGGAATCACACTGGTTCCTCCACCAACACAGCGGCGCGGACCATGGCGGTAAATTCGTCGGTAGTCATAACGTCGGCCGTGGAGAAGGCGAGGATCTTCAGCGTGGCTTCATGTACCTCTGCGGCGGACATGGCACCGTGTCCGACATCGGGGTAGTCAAACGTGCCGGTGGCGTCAGAGAGAAAGACAACAAAGTAGTCTCGGAACATCGCATCCCGGGCGGTGGCGTGGCAACAGTTCTCAGTAGTGGTACCTATTACGACCACAGTTTCGACTCCGCTGCCGCGCAGGATGATGTCCAAATCGGTGCCAAAAAAAGCACTGTAACGATGCTTCTTCACCACGATCTCTCCCGGCCCTGGAGCGAGTTCAGGGTAAATCTCTACGCCTGGAGTACCGTCGACGAGACCCGCTTTGGCGGCAATAGGCGGGTAGAGATCAGCGAATCGGCCAGCGTCACAACCGTCCTCTCGGTGGGCATGGGTCGTGTAAATAACCTTCATGCCGCTTTCGCGTGCTGATGATAGTGCCTTTTGCATGTTCGGAACTGCCTGTCTCGCCTGGGAAGACTCCATAGGAGCACCTTCAGCTACGAAGTCGTTCTCCATGTCCACCACAATTACCGCCGTGCGTGATGGATCGATTGCGGATACCTTATAACCCATTTTGTGCTCTCCTGTTCGACTTGAGTTCCCGGTTCAACAAAATTGCGTGATTAGTAGGGCATCGGCGAAGTCATGGTCACTTCACCTCACTATTGCCCACGTACCCGCCGTCTTCAGGACGACCAGGCCAGATCGGACTCCAACGATCAGGTCCTGTCTATCCGCTGCCACCTCACCCACAGGGTGCCCTACGCACCTTCGGCCCGAGGGATCAACCTCTCGATTACCGTAACAAGATTTCGTAGACCAGCGGAAGAGTGTTACAAAACATTTTTGATTTTCAGGGCACAAGTGGAAGCCTTAGTCCTTTAGATTCTCGGAGGCATTCAGGCATTCAGGCGTGCAGGTGATCGCAGGAAGCGTTAGGCTGCCTTCCGCTCCAATCCCGTTCTTGGCTGCACTTTTGATGCGGTGTCCTGGTTAGCAACCTTTGGTGCGATGGGCCGTGAATCCACGCAGCTGGCCCCACCCGCTCAAAACTCATCAACAAGGCGCTGCTATACGCCCCTCCCACGGCTGCGCCAGATTCACTGTGCCTCAGTTCCACCGCTTCATGCTCCGGGCCGTGCCCGAACAGGACGTTTCCCCCGTCCAAAAAAGCGCCCTGAGCCGAACAACTAAAACGCCTGCGGGTACCGGGCGCTGGGGCACCCACCGGACGTCCCCTATTTCTTACCTATTCGCAGGGGACCCTACGCCACGTCAGCTCCAATCTAAAGGGGGTGATGCACAAGGTCTCCGCCACTCAGGGTTCAGATCCACTTTGGTGCCGGGGGAACGGCTAGCGGTGTTCCTTTGCGCATTGCAGCGACGCCGCCGCTGCCCCGGCCGGCCGCCCATTGGACCACCGTGGGGAGCGGGCCTGAGACCACCGTCGGTTGAGCTGCGGGGGTGTCGCCGAAGCTGGGCTCCGGTTCCTGCCCGGTCACCTTGACCACGAGCCCGGTGTCGGTGCCGCGGGTTTTCCAGGCACCGGTGATGTCCTCGAGCAGTCTTTCCAGGACGGGTACTGGGATGTCACTGAACGTAGCTCCGTTGTCCAGGTCCACGGCGTGCATCCACACTTCGCGGGTGCGCATCCAAACCGTTTCTTCAGCGGGAACGATGCGTCCCTGGGCGGTTTTGACCTTGTGGTGCCAGGCGTCGGCGGGCAGGTCACGCCATTCGACGTTCAGGTGCACGGCGGAGTGGTCGAAGAGGTGCCGCAGCGCGATCGGACTGAGGGTGGCCCCGAACTCGATCTCATGCTTGCGCGCCTCGGGGGAGGAATACATGGGCGTTTCCACTCCGGTGGCGGCCCATTCGATCAGCCGGGCGATAGCACGCGCGTTGTAACCAACGTGGGCGACGATGTGTCGTCGGGTCCATCCGGGCAGCAGCGAGGAGCCATCGAGTTCTGCATCCGGAAGCTCGTTCAGCTTGCGGGCGAAGAACGCGGTGCCCCGGCGCGCCTGGAGCAGTGCGTCCAGGAGCGCCGGGTCCGTGGTCTGGTCGTGGCGGGCGACCATCAGGCTTCCTTGATAACGCGGTTCTTCAGCTGGCCGAGTCCTTCGATGGTCGTGACCAGGACCTGGCCTTCCTGCAGGTAGCGCTTGGGGTCCTGCGCGTGGCCCACGCCGCCGGGGGTGCCGGTGGCGATCACATCGCCCGGGTTCAGGGTGATGATGGTGGAGATATAGGAGACCAGGAATTCCGGGGTGAACACCAGGTCCGACGTCGGGGTGCTCTGCTGGACGTCGCCGTCCACCGCCGAGGTCATCAGCGGGCCGGGGCTGAACTCGTCCCTGGTGACCAGGGCCGGGCCGAACGGGGTGGACTTCTCCCAGGTCTTGCCCTGCAGCCACTGGATGGTGCGGAACTGGTAGTCCCGCATGCTGATGTCGTTCAGGACCGCGTAGCCGGCGATGTGGTCCCCGGCCTCGGCTTCGCTGATCCGGCGGCCCTGCTTGCCGATGACGACGGCGAGCTCGGCTTCCCAGTCCACCGCATCGGATTCCTGGGGCAGGGCCAGGTCGTCATTGGGCCCGATCAGGGACTCGGCGTACTTGGCGAACAGAGTGGGGTATTCGGGGACTTCCCGGCCCATCTCCTTGATGTGGTTCCGGTAGTTGTGGCCCACACAGATGATCTTCCCCGGGGAGGGCACAACGGCTGCGAGGTCGGCGCCCTCGAGCGGGTGCGTTGCGCCGTTGGCCGCCGCAGCGGTGGCTTCCCAGACAGGATCCTGCAGCAGGGCGCCAACGTCGGCGAACCCGGGGATCTCGGTAAGGGTGCCGCCGTCCTGGCGGACCGCCGTCGTGCCTTCGGAAGTGCGGAGGGTGAGGAGTCTCATTACTTGGTGCGTCCTTCGATGTAGGTGCGGTTGAAGTTCAGGCGTTCAAAGATGGGTGCGTCGCTGAATCGGAACAAATCAAACTCGGTGTCTGCCTGGAGGGACCAGGCGGCCCATGACGGGACCACGAAGAGGTCACCCTTGGCCAGCTGCTTTGTTTCGCCGTTCAGGACCACCGAGCCGGTGCCTTCAAAGACCTGCCACACGCTGGAGCCCACCTCGCGGACGGTCTCGGTGGTGGCGCCGGCGCGGAGTCGGTGGAACTCGGCCCGGATGGTGGGCATGACATCCCCGCCGGTGGTGGGGTTGGTAAACCGGACGGCGGCGTGGCCCTGCGACACTGTGGCGGGGTGGCCCTCGTCCTCCAACAGCAGTTGCTCGCGCAAGGCCCGGTCTGTGTGCTCCCACCGGTAGGCGGCGATGGGGGAGCTGGTGGTGTCATCCAGTCCCGTCAGCGGTCGCAGGCCGGGGTGGGCCCAGAGCCGCTCCGAGCGGGAGATGTCCGGGGTGGCCTCGTCCGTGACGCGTTCGGTGCCGAACTCAAAGAAGCCGGCGTCGGCGTAGTGCGCGAACGGAATGTCGAGGCCGTCGATCCACGCCATCGGCTGGTCGGTGTCGTTGTGGTGGCCGTGGAAGTTCCAGCCGGGGGTCAGCAAGAAATCGCCGCGGGACATCCTGACCGGGTCACCGTTCACAACGGTCCATACTCCTTCACCTTCGACGACGAAGCGGAACGCGTTCTGCGAGTGGCGGTGTTCCGGGGCGGTTTCCCGGGCACCCAGGTACTGGATGGCGGCCCACAGGGTGGGGGTTGCGTACGGTGTGCCGGCCAGCCCCGGGTTGGCCAGGGCAATGGCGCGGCGTTCCCCGCCACGGCCCACCGGAACCAAATCGCCGGCGCGGGCGGCCAGCGGATACAAATCGGACCAGCGCCACACGTGCGGCACGGCCTTGGGGGAGGGGACCATGGGCATCAGGTCGCCGATTTCGGTCCACAGCGGGATCAGGTTCTCTTTGTCGAAGTCCCGGTACAGCTGCTCCAGCTGGGCAGCCTCCTCCGCCGTGGGCTCCGGCAGGGCGTGGCTGGCGGTAACTGACTCATGGGTGATGTTCTCAGTCATGGCAATCCTCTACTTAGAGTGGGCGCTGGCAGTAGCCAGCCGTTCTGCTATGTCAGCACGGAGCTCTTTTTTGTTGATCTTGCCGACCTTTGTGGCAGGGAGTTCGTCGACGACCACCAGGTGCTCGGGAATTTTGAATGCAGCAACGCCGGTTTCGCGGAGCATCTTTTGAATCTGTTCAAGTGTTACCTCCGTGCCCGGTTTCACGGTGATGTAGAGGCAGAGTTTTTCACCGAGCACCGGATCGGGCATAGCGACCGCCGCCGCCATGGTGATGTCCTCGATGCGGTAGACCAGGCTTTCAATTTCCTCGGCCGAAATCTTTTCTCCGCCACGGTTGATCATGTCTTTGTCGCGGCCCTGGACGATCAGGTTTCCATCCGGCCGGCGTTCCACGATGTCTCCGCTCGCGTACCACCCGTCTGGAGTGAAAGCCCGGGCGTTTGCTTCAGGGGCGCGGTAGTAGCCCCTTGGCGTGTAGGGGCCGCGGGTCAAAATGGACCCGGCTACTCCGTCCGGGAGATCATTCCCGGATTCATCGACGATCCGAATCTCGTCGGCTTCAGACACGGGACGACCCTGGGTTGTGCAAATAACGTCTTCGGGATCATCCAGACGGGTCGTATTGATGAGACCCTCCGCCATTCCAAAAACCTGCTGCAGCGTGGCGCCGAGGACAGGCTTCACTTTCCGCGCAATCTCGTCAGGGAGCCTCGAGCCGCCCACTTGAATCACTTCGAGGCTGGCCAGTTGCGTGCCGCCTGTTTCCTCCTGGTACTCGATCCACCGCTGCGCGACCGCGGGTACAGCTGTTGAGAGCGTCACCTTTTCCCGTTCAATGGCGGCGAAAGCCTTCCGTGGTTCGGGGCTCGGGAGCATCACCATGCGGCCGCCAGCGAAAAGGATCCCAAGGATGCCCGGGCACGCAAGCGGGAAATTATGGCTGGCCGGCAGGGTACCCAGGTAGACGGTGTCTTCAGTGACGCCTGTAGGGACTGAGCTCGCCTTGATGTTGTAGGCGTAGTCATTGTGGGTCCGGGTGATCAGTTTAGGCAGGCCGGTTGTTCCTCCCGACAGCAGGAACAGGGCAGGAGAGTCGGGCGACGGCGCGAGGCCGTCCAGCCTTGCCCTCGCACCTTTCGGGTCTTTGCCTGGTGCCAAGAGTTCTTCAAGTCCCACGTTCATGGGATTAGCGGCGCCGGAAACGAGAATGATTTCCAGTGACGGAATTGTGGAGACCAGGTCTTCTGCCATCGCTTGATGGTCAAAGTCCTTGATTGTGTCCGGGACGGCGATGGCTCGTGCTTCGGAAAGTTCCGAGAGGAAGGACAGTTCGTATTGCCTGTGTGCCGGCAGGGCCATAACCGGAATGATGCCGGCGCGGAAACAGGCCAGGGTCAGAAGGGCAAATTGCCAACCGTTGGGCAATTGCACCATCACACGGTCATCCGCCCGCAGCCCCAGCTGCAGGAGCCGTTCCGCGCCGGCGTCCATGCGGTTGGCAATGTCGGCGTAAGTGAGCCGCAGCTCTCCATCCACGATTGCAATCTTGTCAGGCAACCGGTCGGCCGTATCCAGAATGTAACTGCCAAGAGCCCGGTCCTCCCAGTAACCCTTGGCGCGGAATTCGGCCGCAAGGTCTGCTGGCCAGGGAGTGGTTCCCTCACTGGTGTGGCTTGTCATTTCATGTCCTCCTCGACATTGATAACTACGGCGTCCAGCGCCACGAGTCCTTCGTGTGTCAGGCGCAGGGGATTGATTTCGATTTCGGCGATAGCTTCATTGGATACAAGTGCGTCCCCGAGTTTGACCAACACGGCAGACAGTTCAGCTGTATCGAGCATGGGCCCGGACCGGAAGCCGTACAGGAGCTCGCGAGCCAACAATTCGTTGGGCATGTCTTCCGCTGCGCGATCTGACAGGGGAGCGGAACGGATGGAAACATCCGCGTAGACCTCGGCCGCGGTTCCGCCCAGGCCAAGAACCACAATCGGTCCAAAGACAGGATCCCTCCGGACCCCTACGACCAGGTCGATCCCGGAGGGGGCCATGGCTTCAACCAGGAATTCGCGTGCGCCGGCGGCTTCCAGGGCGTCCAAAGCTCGGTCGATGTCTTCGGTGGACTTAACCCCCAGGTGGACACCACCAATCTCGGTCTTGTGCAGGACCACCGCGTCGAGCAGCTTGACGGCTACGGGTCCGCCCAGCTCCTGCAAGGCTTCATGCGCTGCGGTGCGGTTGGTGCAGCTTCGCCGTGACGGTGTGCTGATACCCAGGGCGTCGAGGAGTTCCTTGGCACGGTTTTCGTCCCACGGTCCGTCCACGTTGGGCCAGGTGAAGTTCCGCTCTTGAGCGAGGGAGCGGACGAACTGCCCCCGTGCATCGTTCACCAGAGCGATGAGGCCCTGGGCTAGCGACGTTGGTCCGGAGATCAGCGGCAAATCATGTTGCTGAGCCGACTTCCGAGCGCGTTCCAGATCGCCTTCGGGGCCGTCCACGCCGATCACGAAAGGCATTGCCTCTGCGGCGCCGGACTCGACGACGGAAAGTGGCAGGTCCGTCACAGGTTCAGTCAGCCCGTAGACGGCTACGACGTCGATGGCCGGGTCGGCAGCGACTGCCGCAACGATTTTCTCGTATCCGGGCCCTGGCCGGCCCGTATCCACGGGGTTGGCTTGGAAGGTTAAGGGCGGTAGCAGCGTGCCGATGAGGTCCTGGGTGGCCTGGGCAAGTCGTGGGACAGCCACCCCAGCGCCGTGAAGGGCATCGGCAATCAACAGGCCAGGACCCGCTTGCCCGGTGATGAGTCCGACGCCGGGGTCGGCAGCCGGAGCAAGCCGGCGCCCTGCAAGGGCAGTGACTGCGGCTACCAACTGGTTCTCGTCGTCGACAATCACAGCGCCTGCCTGCTTGAGGACAGAACGGGTGGTCCGCCAGGACGTGGCCAAAGCACCGGTGTGGGACTGGGCGAATTCGGACACGTCGTTACGGCCCACGACAAGCGCAACAACGGGCTTGACTGCACTAAGGCGGGAAACAGCGTCGACAAGGGCAGGACCATCCGAAACGGTTTCCAGGTGGAGGGCAACAGCCTTGGTTTGCTGATCGGTGATCAGGTAGTCCAAGACGTCGGGTGCGGTGATGTCCGTCCCTGCTCCGATACCGACAGCGAGGCTGACGCCTGCACCGGAACGTTGCAGGTGGAAAGCCAGGACGTGGTTTACGCCGCCGCTTGCGGCGACAACGGCCACTGAGCCCGGTTCCAGCTCGGCGACGCCGGGGACGAAACTGGCCCGCAAGTTGCGGCCCGGGACGAAGAAGCCCGAGGTGTTCGGGCCGAGCAAGCGGATGCCAGTGTCACGAACGGCATCCTTTACTTGGGCTGAGTATTCGATGCCGGGACCGCCCGCCTCAGCAAAACCCCCTGCGCAAACCAAAGCTGCTTTTGCACCGTTCGCTGCGCTGTCGCGCAATGCTTGTGCAGTTACGGCTGCCGGAACGCAGAGCACCGTCAGGTCTGGGCCGCCGGGAATTGCAGCAGCAGCGTCGGCGATACTGGTGTGCATTCCGTTCTCGCCCCGGCTGTTCACCAGTTCGACGGGTGCGCCGTAGCTCGAAAGTGACTGCGCCATGACTGCACCGAGCTTTTCGGGGCTGGACGATGCACCGACTACAACGATGCCACGGGGCGCAAAGAGGGCGGACAGGTTATGCATTGCTGCCCTCCACGTTTGCTGTGGCGACGGCGTCTGCACGGCCGGAGAGCACCAAAGTCAGGTTTGACGCCGGTCCTCGATCATCGACGATGACGCTTGTCAGACCGCGTCCGAGACGGGCTTCCTCCGAAAGGAGGATCCGGGTGAACGCGTTGCCGCCCCGGATCACAACGACGGCAGCCTCGGCAGGCAACTGCGCGAAAGCGGCAGCCAGACCCGCTTCCGTATCCGGTGCTGTTATCAGCAGCCCGTTACTGATGTTGGCCTCAGCCGGATCAGTAACCAAAGCAAGGCTGCCGCCTGGGCCGAACAAGGTGGCAGCATTGCCCTCGGTCGTCGAGACCGTAAGCAGACGCCCGCTGAACTTGGCCGTCCCCGCATTTAGCGGCGTTTCGAGGGGTGCGTGCCCGTGCCTGTCCAGCCAGTCCTGTTCCGTGGCCGCGACCAGTTCCGGGTCACGAAGGCGGATCTTGTCTATGTCGATGCTGCGGGAGAAGAAGTGGAAGGTGAACTGTGTAGGGTTGAACGCATCGTAATACCTGCCGAAGTGTTCCCACCAGCTAAGGCCGCCGCGGGCCTGGTTCTGGATTTTGGCCACCTGTGGCTGGCGTTCGGCCTCGTAGTTTGTGAAAGCCAGTTCGAGGTCATCCTGGTGGGCAGCGACTTCACGGACCAGAGTGATGGCATCTTCCATGGCCATCTTGGTGCCGGAGCCCACGGAGAAGTGCGCCGTATGCACGGCGTCCCCGAGCAAGACGACGTTTCCCTTGTGCCAAGTGCGCGTACGGCGGGTGCGGAAGTTAGCCCAGCGGGAGCTGTTGGCCACCAAGGGCTCCCCGTTAATGTCCTCGGCGAAGAGTTTTTCGAGAAACCACTGGGTCTTCAGGTCCGAGGGGCCTGGGGGTTGGCTGACATCGAATTCGTCCAGTCCTGCCTTGCGCCAGGTCTCCTCGTCGGTTTCCACGATGAAGGTGCTCAGGTCATCGCTGATCGGGTAGCCGTGGACCGCGAAGTTGCCGAACTCGCTCTTACGATGGATGAACGTCATGCCTTTAAATAGGTGGCTCGTGCCAAACCAGATGAACTTGGCAGTTGCCGTTTCAGCTGTGTGGCCCAGGCTTTCGCCGAGCTGTTTGCGGGTCGATGAATTGGCGCCGTCCGCGCCAACGATCAGGTCGAAGTCCTGGAGCTGCGACAAATCAGGGACATACTGGCCAAAGCGCATGTCGACGCCGGCTTCCGCTGCTCGTTCCTGCATCAACTGAAGGAGCGTCTTACGGTAGATGGCTGCCATGCCGTTGCCGGCGAAGGACTTCTGTTCGCCTTTGAGCCAGACTTCGATGTCGTCCCAGTGCGTGCCGTAGTCGCGGAGGCCGTCCCGGACCACGGGATCAGCGTCATTGATGCGGTTCAGAGTCGCATCGGAAAAGACAACACCGAAGCCGAAAGCATCGGTGGCCTGGTTGCGTTCGAACAGCACGACCTCTGCGTCGGGGACGGTCTGCTTAAACAGGGTTGAGAAGAACAGTCCGCCAGGACCGCCGCCAATGCAGGCTACGCGAAGTGCCATCGATGCCACCTTTTGAAGTTTGGGAATCCAGTGAGAAAGCTCTCACCAAGATTATGTAACTAATTCCAGCCCAACGTCAAGCAAATGTTACATGTTTGCCGGAGGCGACCCGTTCGTCGTACTTCCCTGTCAGGCTGTGACTTCCTGGCCTTCCCCGATGGGTTGACCGATCACCTCGGAGACGAAAGCTGTGGCAGCAGGGCCAAGCTGGCGGTGCACAGCCCCGAACAGGCTGTATGCGGCGCTGCTTGGCCAGCCTTCAGGCTGCAGTTCCTGGGGGAGGTAAGGGTCGCGGAAGAGGAAGCGGCGATAATCCCCGATAATGCGCATCCGCTCGAGGAGTGCCGTCCTCCCATCCTTGGCAGCATTCAAAGGCTCGTTATCAAGTGCCGCGTAGGTGTGAATGAAGCGTTCATAGTCTGCTCCCAACGCCTCCAGATCCCAGCATCGAGCGGCAAGCTCCCTGTCCTCGTCGGGATCTCCGGTGCCGCACCAAAGGGCGTCAACTCTTGCGTGGGGGTTTTCGGTGGCGATGTCGCGGACCTCGGAGATCAAGTTGTGGGGGCTTAGCCAGGTGGATGGCGACAATTGGCCGAAACCATGCCAGGCGAGCTGCTTGCGCAGTTGTTCCCGGAAAGCGCGCTCGGACTCAGGAACCTGGTAAATGGCCATCGTCCATCTGCCCTCCCAGGTATCGTCGCGGCGTCGAAATATACGTTCGCGCCCTTCGTCAAGAATCTCCAGCATGTGAGGTGTTAGGGCGTAAACCGTTTCCCGCCCGACGCGCCTAGTGGTAAACCACCCTTCCTTACGCAGTCGGGACAGGTTAACGCGCACCGTCGGGGCCTCCACATCAAACAGGGCGAGAAGCTCCGTGAAGTCAGCCAGCCTCACTTCACCCCCGGCGTAGCGGAGGTAGTCCCCGAAGAGATCCAGGATCACGCCCCTGGGCTTCCATTCCATCAGGTTCCTCCATAGTTCCCGCGCCGTCAGACGCATAACCGCCAAAATGTGCAACTCACTAGTTGACGCACAACATCTTCATGTTCCACTCCCATTTTGGGTCAGATCGCTGCCGATCGTACCTGCCTCCATCCGAATGTTGCGATGGACAACTTCCACTGCGGGGCTTCACTTCATTGGTTTTCGGCGGCCCATCAATGAATTTATTCTCAGCCCCGGAGGCAGGGCCCTAGTCGCCCACGTGTCGCTTTCGTCGTCGCTGAGAAATAGGCCAGGCATGCTGACTGCGAACTTCGGTTGGCTTCGTTTCGGCCACCCGGAAACCCGTACTTGGTCCCAGAAAGTAACAAGTGATTGACGGTACGATGAATTGTGTCACATACTGGTCCTGTGTCGGGTAGATAGCGGCTCACGGGCGACGCGAGCCGGAGAACGGCCAGCTGCCGGCCACGCGATATTCAGCCTGGTTCTTGATCTCCGGCATTCTCTTCCGTTCTCCCGGTCAGGACCTTCCACACCAAACCCGCATGCAGAAAGAGAATTTCGATGTCGAACAGCTCCGTCCTGCCGATCGCTGGGCAAACCGCCCGTGGTCGCAAATCAGGACTTTCAGTCCTTATCCTTTGTTTCGTGGCTATCGTGTTTGATGGTTACGATCTCGTCGTGTACGGGTCTACCGTGCCCTCTTTGCTGGCCTACAAGGAGTGGGGGCTGACGCCCGCCAGCGCAGGCACCATTGGAAGCCTTGCGCTTGTCGGCATGCTTGTCGGAACCCTGTTTGTGGGAGCTCTGACCGATGTCTTGGGGCGACGTAAAATCATGATGCTGTCCATTGCCTGGTTCTCAGTCTTCCTGCTGCTGACTGCTCTTTCTCCTTCTGTGGAGATGTTCGGTCTGTTTCGGTTCCTTACGGGCTTGGGTCTCGGCGGCATTGTGCCCACCTGCGTGGCCATGACGGTTGAATTCGCTCCGAAGGCTCGACGGCAAATTGCGAATGCTGTCATGTACAGCGGCTACTCGGTGGGCGGCGTCCTCGCGGCCATCTTTGCAATAATGGCCCTGCCGCAGCTGGACTTCCGGTGGCTTTACGCAGTGGGGGCACTCCCTTTGGTGACTCTGCTTCCTGTCGTCTATTTCATGCTGCCAGAGTCCGTCGCGTTCCTCGCGTCCAAGGGCCGAACCGCTGAGGCCAAAGCCACGGCAGAGACGTACGGTCTGGTCTACAGCGACATCGTGACGGAGGCTGACGCCACGCCCCACGACGCGCCTGCCCAAAAATTGGCCGCCCTGAAAACCCTGTTCAGTCAAGGCTGGATCATGGCTACGGTCCTCTTTGCGGTAGCCAGCTTCTGCGGCCTCCTGCTGGTCTACGGCTTGAACACTTGGCTGCCCCAGATCATGCGCTCAGCAGGATACGAGCTGGGCAGCTCCCTCACCTTCCTGTTGGTCCTGAACGCCGGGGCAATTGTCGGTGCCATTGGCGCCTCCTATATAGCAGACCGTATCGGTGTCAAAAAGGTGGTCACAGCCTCCTTCATCATTGCCTGCGTCTCGATTGCCCTGCTGAGCCTGGGGCTTCCCTACGGCGTCCTCTTGGTTCTGGTTGCCTTCGCCGGACTGGGCTCGGTCGGAACCCAAATTCTGGTCAACGGCTTCGTTGCCACCCACTACCCCCAGTCCGCTACCGCTACCGCTCTGGGGTGGTCGCTCGGAATTGGCCGCTTGGGAGCAATCTGCGGACCCCTCATTGGCGGTTACATCGCAAGCATCGCGCTGGGATTCCAGATCAATTTCTACGCCTTTGCCGCCTTCGCAGTCATCGGGGCCCTCGTCATCGCGTCCGTACCGCGACCGAAATCGGCGCTGCAAAAATAGCCGACCCCGTCCCCAGAAACTAACCACTCGCAGGAGGCCTGACCAAGTGAAAGAGAACCAATCAGTGCTTGAAGCACCCACTCAGCAAGAAAGCTCGGGACCAGCGGCTGCGCAAGATGGAACCATCACTGTCGCCGAGCTCGTTGGACGGACTCTGGCGCAACTAGGAGTCGCGCAGATCTTTGGTGTCATTGGCAGCGGAAACTTCCACGTAACCAATAGCCTGCGCAGCCATGGCGTCCCATACATCGCTACACGCCACGAAGCCGGCGCGATTACAATGGCCGACGCCTTTGCCCGCACCTCCGGTCAACTCGCAGTCATGACCACCCACCAAGGATGCGGACTAACCAACGCCATAACCGGAATCGGGGAGGCTGCAAAAAGCCGTACCCCCCTGCTCGTCCTGGCCGCAGACAGCGCGGGATCAGCAGTCCGGTCGAACTTCAAAATCGATCAGGACTCACTCATCAGAAGTGTTGGAGCAATTTCCGAACGTGTCCACTCGGCCCAAAGCGCCGTAGCCGACACCGTACGGGCATACCGAACGGCAGCCCAGGGCCGCCGCACCGTGGTGCTAAACCTTCCACTCGACGTGCAATCACAGATGGTTCCTGCCAACCCACAATCAACGCCACCGTCGATTCCCGAGCTGCATTCTCCGCGCGCAAACAAACAAGCTGTCCTCCAGCTCGTCAACTTACTCACGCGGGCTGAACGTCCAGTCTTCATTGCAGGCAGAGGCGCACGAAATGCAAGAGAAACACTCATCCAGCTTGCCGACCAGACCGGCGCACTTCTGGCTACCTCAGCCGTAGCCAACGGACTCTTCAACGGACACCCCTACAACCTGGGAATTTCCGGAGGCTTTTCATCGCCTCTTACCGCGGAAATCATAGCGGGTGCCGATTTGGTTGTCGGCTGGGGAGCCTCCATGAACATGTGGACCATGCGCCACGGAAAAATGATCGGCGCCGGGGCAAAAGTCGTGCAGATCGATTCTGAAACGGCCGCGCTCGGCGCCACTGTGCCCCTCGACCTTGCAGTACATGGTGATGTGGGAGAAACCGCTGCAGACGCGCTGGCACTACTCAAGGGTGAGGAACCACTGCAGGGGTACCGGCGAGGTGACATGCACAACAAGATTGCCCAGAGATCCCGCTGGAACGACATGGAAACCGAAAACTTCTCAACGGAAAGCACCATAGATCCACGGCTGTTGTCCAAGTTGCTCGACGAGATGCTTCCGCAGGAACGGACAGTAGCTGTCGATTCAGGGAACTTCGTCGGTTACCCAAGTGCCTATTTCCGTGTCCCAGACCACTTTGGATCCTGTTTCACACAGTCCTTCCAATCCGTCGGCTTAGGCCTAAGCACTGCCCTCGGGGCAGCAGTGGCGCGCCCGGACCGGCTACCTGTTCTCGGAGTCGGAGACGGGGGCTTCCTTATGGGAATCGCGGAACTGGAAACAGCCGTACGGCTCCGCATTCCACTGGTTATCGTCATCTACAACGACAATGCATACGGAGCCGAAGTACATCACTTCGGCCGCGAAGTGGATCTAAGCATTGTCACCTTCCCCGATACCGATCTTGCGGCCATTGGCCGCGGATTTGGCGCAACCGGCGTGACAGTCCGTCGAACCGACGATCTTACGGCTGTACAAGCCTGGTTGGACGGTCCACGGACCACGCCTCTGGTCATTGACGCGAAAATTTCCAGCGACGGCGGCGCATGGTGGCTCGAGGAGGCCTTCGCCGGCCACTGACCCGGGTTCCCCGGCGGCAACTTGCGCCCGCTGGGGCCGGGCTCCCTAACCCTATGTGCCGTCACATGAAGATTTTTGAATGCCCCCCGCGGTGGGACGAGTACGGGGAAACGCAGTGGTCGCGACTCCCCGTAGACCGGTGTATTCACCAACAAGACAGTGAGGTGGACCTCGTTTTGGCGCAACCGGAATCTGAAGTTCCATACGTGCCGACTGCGCGATCGTGCCTCTTCAGACTTCTCATCACGACTGTTCCCTGTCGATCAGGGCGCGGACACAGCACCATGTAAAGGAGTCACCCATGACCCCGCCCGTTTACGCCTTCGGCGATGTAGTACCTGTCGTGCACCCCACGGCGTTCGTCCATCCGACCGCGACTCTCATCGGAGACATCATTATCGGCCCAAGGTGTTATGTCGGTCCGCAAGCCTCATTACGGGGAGACCTAGGGCGATTCGTTATGAAAGAAGGCGCAAATCTGCAAGACGGGTGTATCGTACATACCTTTCCCGGGCGGCTAACGGAATTAGGCATTAACGGGCACGTGGGGCACGGCGCCGTTCTGCACGGCTGCCACGTCGGCGATGGTGCCCTCATCGGCATTGGCGCCATCGTCCTTGACGGCTCCGTCATCGGCGAACAGGCATTTGTGGGGGCGGGATCCTTGGTTACCTCCAACACCGAGATCCCCGCCCGGCACCTCGCCTACGGC
The DNA here is from genome assembly GCF_029076445.1 of Pseudarthrobacter naphthalenicus. GTDB lineage: Bacteria > Actinomycetota > Actinomycetes > Actinomycetales > Micrococcaceae > Arthrobacter > Arthrobacter naphthalenicus. The sequence continues at coordinate 27,868 of NZ_JARESG010000016.1, read as the reverse complement.
ACACCCGCAAACGTGGTCCGTGAACTGACTCAGGCCGAGCTGGCCTGGAAGGCTGGTGGAACGGCCACATACCACTGGCTTACACATGTCTCAGCCCAACAACTCACCGAAACGGAGCCTCTAAGGCAGGAAGAGGCCAACCGCCCCACCCTGCTGAGGCCCCCAGGCAGTTCCAACACGTTGCATGAAGCGAGAGCAGCCGCTGAGTCCTGAATGCTTCGCCGCCGTAACGATCGGAACCGGACGGTTCCCGCTCACGGGCCCCTCCAAAAGCTCACAGCAGAACCACCAAGGAAGTGGCGATCGGCGAGTTCTTCCGACTCGCGCCGATTGGCGATTCACGAAAATCGAAAATCGCGTCGCTGGCTCAACAGTTCTAACATCAGGAATTCGAAAAACGCCACGAACGACGGCAGGAAACGGCCCCTTTCGAGGCACTCCCTCGGCGTTTTCAAACGCCGATAACCGGCCTTATGTCAAGCTGTAATGACTCTAAGTGCTATTCCTGCACATCGTGAGGATGTGGGAAACGCCTGCTGTACCTCCCCTAAAGCGGTGCTGACCAGCGATTTTGCCTTGACGGCAGGATTGCCGGGGTTCTGAAGGTGCGTACTGTTCCGTGCTCGTCGTGGGTGCCGTATTCGGCATCCGAACTGCGGTTTCGTCGTTGACCGATTGCGTTTCTCGCAAACTGCGTGCGAAAATTGCAAAGGGTTCTTGATGATGCGAGGCGAACCATGGCACGGGATGACGGGTATGTTCTCTATGTTCCTTTCGGCGGTCAGACGCCGGATCCGGACTCGTTCCTAGCGCTCGTCCTGGATGGCTGGGAACGCCAGCAGCGTGCGAAGGATTTCTCGGCAGCGACAATCCGTACCAGGCGCAATGTAGTACTGAGCCTCGTGGACTTCTCGGGCAGGTATCCATGGGAATGGAGCCTCGGCGACGCCGACGATTATTTCTCCCACGCCCGTGCCGTGAGGAACCTGTCCCACGGCACTGTCAGGTCGTATCAGGGTGCGGTGAAACTATTCTGCGACTACGCCTGCAGTCCGCACTACGACTGGTGCGAGCAAAGCGCGAAGCTATTCGGCCGGGTCTTTGCCCAGGTCGTGACCGAACTGAACCGGGTCACACATTCGCAGCCGACGGAAGCACGACCGGGGAAGCGGCCTTTCAGCCAGCGTGAACTGCAGGAACTCTTCGACCTTGCAGATCTCGAGGTCGAGCGGATCCTGGACTCGGGGCGCAAGGGCGCATTGTCTGCATGGCGTGACGCGATTGCCTTCAAGTCGGCCTACAGCTGGGGTCTGCGCTCCGAGGAATTTCGCCGCTTGCAGGTGTCTGATTTTTCCCGCAACGGCAAGGCACCCTTCCTCGGAAATCACGGCGTGGTCCTCGTGCGCTGGGGAAAGCCTCACAAGGGTTCAGCCAAGAAGGTCCGTTCAGTCCTCACCGTTTGGGAGTGGTCCGCGGAAATGGTGGCCGATTGGATCAAAAACGGACTCCCCCGCTACGGCTATCCGGTCACTGACCTGTTCCCCACCAGCAGCGGCAAAATCGTGGGCGAGTCGCACCTGAACGGCCGGCTCCATGACTTCCTGGATGAGCTGGGATACCCGCCTGGACTGGACTTGCATTCCTTCCGCCGCTCCTATGCCACGCACCTGACCACAGGCGAAGGGTTTGACCTGACCTTCGTGCAGCTGCAACTCGGCCATGATCACGCCTACACGACGTCGCTATACACGCTGCCCTCCCCCGACTACCAGCGCCTCGCCCTGGAGCGGGTGCATGATCGGACCATCAAAGCGGCCCTGGCGCTGCCCTCAGAAAGGAAGCACCCATGAGCAGACGAGAAATCGCCTACACCTGGCGGGTCCGCGAGATCATGGCCCGACGAGGGGTCCACACGGCCAAGGAGCTCGCTGCCCTCCTGCACGATCGCGGCATCACCCTGACTGCCAACGCAATTTGGCGGATCGTGACCCAGGAACCCGAACGGATCTCCTTCAAGGTTCTCGTCGCGCTTTGTGATGCCTTGGACGTAACACCCAACGACCTCATCACCTACTCAGCCACCGAAGCCAAGACCATCCGGCACCGCAAAGCTGCGGGCGAAGACATCCCTGACCTGCACAACTACCGCCCAGTGCGTGCACGAATCGTCGAGGACGATGGCTAACCCGGGCCGACCTGCCACCGGAGGCAACGGATCCGCGCGGCCGCCCACACTCAACGACCTGCCGATCCCTAGGAAGCGTGGCCGGCCCCGCTCGAGCGGGGATTATCTCTGCAGCCGATGCAACCAGCTGGTGGCCAAAATCAGGGTGCGCTGGCCTGACGGCCCGGTCTGCGGAGCCTGCTTCGCAGAGGCCACCCACACCCGCGGCAGATGCCCCCGCTGCCTCGAAACCCGTATGCTCCCCGGACGCTCACCCGACCACCAGCCCATCTGCCGCGACTGCGCAGGCATCACGACCAAACTCACCTGCACCCGATGCAACCGGGAAATCGAAAGGTTCCGGGGCGGCCTATGCATCCGCTGCGCTCTCAAGGACGACCTCACCGCAGTGCTCAAACCTGGTGACAATCTCAGCCTGCACCGCCTCATCGATCTCCTGGCGGAGGCCGGCAGGCCCGAAAGCATCTACACCTACATGCGCCCCGGCACCCAGGCCAGGGAACTCCTGAACGCCATCGGCGACCGAACACTCCCACTCACCCACGAAGCCTTCGACGCGCTCCCCCAGTCCACAGCAGCCGAACACCTGCGCTACCTGCTCATGCACCACCGCATCATGCCCGGACGCGGTAACGAAAGGCTCGTACGCTTCGAGCAATGGCTTGCCACCAAAATCAGCGGCCTCCCCGACGATGGAACAGCCAAGATCATCGAACGCTTCGCAGCATGGCATCACCTCAAACGCGTCCGCGACAGAGCCACGGACCCAACCGTGAACCTTGAAACGGTCACCCACGCGGCCAAACAGGAGATTACCGAAGCCGCCAAACTTCTCATCTGGCTCCGCGGCACCCATGCCATCGGAGCTGACGAACTCAGGCAGGCCCACGTCGACGAATATCTCAGTAGCGGGCCCAGCACCCGCAAACACGTCCGCAACTTCGTACGCTGGCTCAACCAGCAAAACCGCAGACCCTACGGGCAGCTCGACGCGCCGTTCCGACCCGCACACTCCGTGCCGATGATCACCCAAAACGAACGTATCGAACTGGTTCGCAACTGCCTCGATTACAACCACGTCACCACGTCAACGCGCCTTGCAGGCCTCATCCTGCTGCTCTGGGCCCACCCCATAAACAAGATCGCCATGCTCACCCATGACGACATCGACAGCAGTCCCGAGGGCATGTTCCTCAAGCTGGGCACCATCCCCGCCGCAATACCCGAAGCCATCACCGAGATGTTTTGGCACCAACGCCAAGGAAGCGAAAACCGGAACACCACGAACACCAACACGAAATGGCTGTTCCCCGGAACCCGAGCAGGCCAGCACATCCACCCTGCGACCCTCTCCGGACGAATCAAAGTCCTCGGCATCGACAGCCAAAGAGCACGAAACGCCGCGCTGCGCGATCTCACCCAGGAAGTGGACGCCCGAACACTGATGGATCTACTCGGCTACAGCCCCGCCATCATCGCCCAACACGCCGCGAGATCGGCCACGAGAATGGCTGACTACGTCAGCCTCAAGCAACAGCACACCTGAGCATCCTGACAGAACGGATAACGCATTTCGCCATCAGTACTCTGCGTATTGCATCAGATGAATCAATTGTGCGATCCCCCGGGACCAGCAAGGAGTTCTCTAACTTCCTTGAGATTCCGCGGAATTTGCGGCCTGACGGCTTTGATGTGCCGCGGCCCAAGCGCTCCTGAGGGCTGCAACGCCGAATCTCGAAGAGGCCAATACAAGCGTTTGACCTGCGGTTTTGTGCTGATGATGCATTTGATGAATCATTGATTCAGGATTTGAGCATAAACTTCGATGGAACTGTGGGGCGAAAATGGCGGTCGACGCGTCCGGGCGTGTGCTGCAGCTGAGCGCTGTTCAGCTGCTGCATCCCGAGGAACAGACGCTTGAGGACATGCTGACCGGGTGGCGCAACCAGCAGCTCTCCAGGAACCTCCAGTTCGACACGATCGACAAGGGAATCGCAAGTGTCCGCAGGTTCGTCAACCATGTGAACGAGTTCCCCTGGAACTGGGCACCGGAGCATGTCGAGGAGTATTTCGGTGACCTCCGCTCGATCCACCAGCTGAAGCACTCCACCGTCCGCGGTTACCAGTCGACGCTCCGCCGGTTCACGTCATACGTGTCGAACCCCGACTACGGCTGGGACCAGGTCTGCGAACAGCGCTTCGGCACACACCCGTCTCAGGTCTTCTTTGACTGGAACACCGCCTCCCACACGCAGGAGTACGAAGGACGCGCCTCCAAGCGGCCGTTCACAAAGACGGAACTGCAGATGCTGTTCGATCACGCCGACGACAAGGTCGAACTCATCGCCGCCTCAGGCAAGAAAGGCTGGCAGGCAGCCTACCGGGACGCCGTCATGCTGAAAGTCGCCTACTCGTACGGGCTCAGATTCAACGAGCTCCGGCACCTGCAAACCATCGACTTTGCGGCCAACCCCCAGGCACGAAGGTTCGGCAAGGCAGGCGTCTGCAAGGTCCGGTTCGGCAAATCACGCAAGGGCTCCCCGCACAAACCCCGCAGCGTCCTGACGGTCTTCGACTGGACCGCCGGCGTTATCGAGGACTGGCTCGCCAACGGACGCGGCACGCTCGACACCCTGGACCTGTTCCCCAGCGAACGCGGCGGCCTGATCTGTGAATCCACCCTGCTGCGCCGGCTCCGGCGCTACCTCAACGAGCTGGGCCTGCCGCTGGATGGCCTGGACCTGCATTCGCTCCGGCGCTCCTATGCAACGCACCTGCTGGAGGACGGATGGGATCCTAGATTCGTGCAACATCAGATGGGCCACGAACACGCCTCAACCACCGGGATCTACCAGTTCGTCAGCGACGACTTCCGCAACGCGACCCTCCGGGCGGCGCTGGACCGCACCATGGATGAAGTCCTGGGCGTGCAGATGAGGGGTCAATGGTGAGACGCGAAGTCGAATACAAATGGCGGCTCTCTGAGCTCATGGCAGCGCGGGGACTGCACAACACCACGGACCTCATCCCCCTGCTGGCCGAGCGCGGCATCACCTTGTCCCGGCCACAGGTCTACCGGCTCGTCAACCAGAAACCCGAACGCGTTGCGCTGCAGGTCATCGCGGCGATCTGCGACATCTTCTCCTGCGGACCCGAGGACCTCATCACCGTCACAGCCGCCGACGTCCGCGCCCGCAAGACAGGAACCAGCGCCCCCAACGTCGTTGACCTGAACCGCACCGTCAGACCACGACGGGCACGCATCATCGACGATGACCACTGACAAACCCGAAGGCCTCAGCCCCCGCAGCACCAGCCGCGGCCGGCCCCGCACCACCGGGACCGCGACGTGCGCACGTTGCGGCCGGGCCGCCGGCCGAACACGCGCCACCTGGCCCGAAGGCCGAATCTGCGGGCCCTGCTTCACCGCCGCCACCCGCACCACCGGGACCTGTCCGGATTGCGGCCAGCACAGACTTCTACCCGGACCACAGGACAGCAGCGGAGGGCCCCGCTGCGCGCCCTGCGCCGGCATCCTCCATGACTTTCACTGCACCCGCTGCAATGTTGAAGGTGAGTTCTACCGGCGCGGTATCTGCGCCCGCTGCGCCCTCCGGGAGGACCTCAATGAGCAACTGCTGACAGAATCTTCCGGCCCCGAAACAGCCAGCAGAATTGTCGATGTCCTCTGCAAAGCAGACCGGCCTGAAAGCATCATCACGTGGAAGCGCTCCCCCAAAGTCCAAGACCTCCTCCGCTCTCTATCGAGCGGGGAGACTCCGCTGACGCACGAAGGACTCGATGCCGCGGCTGAGTCAGCGAACCGCGAAGCCAATCACCTGCGCGCCTTGTTCATTCATCACGGACTCCTCCCCTACCAGGACCCGTATTTGGCCCGGTTCGAGACCTGGGTTGACGACAAGCTCCGCGACTTGTCCGAGGAGGTCGCCAAACCCGTCGCGCAGTTCGCCACCTGGCATCACCTCCGGCGCATCCGATCCATGACAACACCGGAGAAGAGTGCCCAGGCCCCGGTGCACTCCGCCAAACAGGAGATCACGGAGACCATCAAGTTTCTGGACTGGCTCTGGGAAACCCACCAGCGGACAGCGGCGAGCTGCACCCAACAAGACATCGAAACCTGGCTCGCAACCGGTCCCACGACCAGAAAAGCCGTCCGCACCTTCATCGTCTTCATCAAGAACACCGGCACAAACCACCGAGTGGACATGGGCCACTACACAGCCAAGACCCGCCCCGCGATCACCCAGGACCAGCGCGTGGCCTGGCTCCGGGAACTGCTTACAGGCACCAGCGAGTCCCTGACCTACCGAGTCGCCGGCATCCTGCTGCTTCTCTACGCCCAGCCGCTCGTTCGGGTCGCCAAACTCCGGACCGACGCTATCGAAACCAATGAAAGCACCGGCAACATGTGGATCACCTTCGGCCCGCACCCAGTGCCCATTCCCGAACCCTTCGCCGACTTGCTTCGAGAGCACCTTAAAGGCCGTCCGAATCTCAGAACAGGATCAGACGCACAAAGCCCTTGGCTCTTCCCGGGGACCCGGGCCGGACAACCACTTCACCCAAACGGCATCATGGATAGGCTCCGCAGCCTGGGCATCGACCTGCGCGGCGCACGAAACACTGCCCTGGACGAACACCTGTTAGTCTCACCGCCGCCACTGGTCGCCGACGCCCTCGGCTACAGCCATCAAATCGCGTTCCTCCACGCCGACGCAGCAGGCGACGCCTGGTCCCGCTACGTCAACCTCCGAACCAAACCATGACCTTCCCGCCGCAGCTCGGGCCACGACTACACGCACTTTCCTCCGCCACGACTGTCAGCCTGCGCTAGGGTCACACCATGACGGTGCATGGCCAGTTCCAAGGAGATCGAGCCCGCACGCCCGAAGAGGAGAAGTTCCTGAAGGAGCTCGCTCGCGGCATCGCCGGCTGGCCCCCGACGAACCCCAAGCTTGATTCCTTTAAAGTGTTCGCACGCATCAAACCGCTAGTCGTGATTCTGGACGTCCCTGGTATCGAGACGCCGGACGCGTGCACACTTCAGGTTGCGTACTGGCACGACGGACCCAGCGGCCGCACTTTGGAAGGTGAATGGGGAGATAGCCACGTCTTGGACAACCATGTCTACGACGGAGATGGCCTCACAATTATCGGCTTGGAGGAAGCGCCGGATACCTACGGCCACTTCGCAGCCAACTGGCTGGAACGTCAGCTTAAACGCCCCGTGGAACGGTTTGATTGGCTACAGGGTGGACAGGCCAAGGAGTCAACATGGCGCCTGCAAGACTCGGGAAAAATAATTGCCCGAAGTGGCCGGTCGTTGCGCCTTCCCTCCAAACAACCCGATCGCGTGCTCAAAGTTCGGTAGGGAGATTGGCTCTTCGGCTGCTATTTCCACTGACCAAGCGGCCCTACCGCAGGATGAATACGCTCACTTTGAATCCGCAGGGATGCCAGTAGACAGTATGATAGGACATAGAACGCCGCTCAGTTAACACTAGCATTTCCCGCGCTGGCGGGTCCATGCCGTGGGTTGGCGGAGCAATTTTGGGATGGGAACGTCGTGGTGTCCCGTCATCTCATGTCGGCCCGGCGCCCAGTGCGATTGGTGTCTGATGACGGACGCCATTGCCGGGATGGTGAAGGCGATGACTCCATGATCGGGAGCGTCGACGAGGCGCTTTCGCGATCAGGTTTGCGCGGATCGGGCCCAAGCGTTCCTTATCGGATCACCACATTCGTCGTCAGTCTTCTCCTTGGCGGGCGATGAAGCCCGCCATGCCAGGGACCGTGAATTGAATGGAGCCGTATTCGGGCGCGTACACGACGCCTTTAGCGATGAGACGGGAACGGATGACCGCAAGCTTGGTGGTTGACTTACCCAGCCGGCCTGCGATTTCTCCGGTGGAGGACGGACTGTCACCGTCCTGCGCCATGGCACGGAGGTACAGGCGTTCTGCGTTGGTGGCCCGCTGCCACCTGGCTTCGAAGAAGCCGTGGTCCAGGTCGCTGGTACCCAGGCGTACTGCTACCTGGGCATCCTCTGCGCTGATGACCTTTTCCGACGCCGCTTCCCACACTGAGCGCCCATAGACCTGGAGGAAGAAGGGGTAACCGTTCGCGGCCGACAGCAGCAGCGACAGCGCGTCGGGTGCCAGCGAGGCGCCGAGCCTGCTGATGGGCAAAGCGAGGGCTTCCGAGGCGGCCTCTTCGTTGACCTGGCCAATGGTCCGGTAGAGAAACAGCCTTTCCCCGTACGTTCTGGCTTCAGAAATCTTGCCGGGGAGGTTGGGCAAGCCGGCTCCGATGATGTAGAAAGGCCAGCCGCGCTGCCCCGCGAGGTGCTGCACGGACAGCAGCACAGTCAGCAGCTCCTCATCCAGGTCCTGCATTTCGTCAATGAACAAACCAAACCCTGCTCTGGCTTTCCGCATCGCCAGCGAGAGGTCCTCGACCAGTTCTTCGAGGTCAATGTCCAGGTTGCCTGAGTCGGCCCGCCCCTGGTGTTTGGTGGTGATGGATGCCGAAACACCTGTCACTCCCAGACTGGCCGAGATGTTGCCGATGCCGGCCATGGCGTCCTGCAGGAAGCTCCACGCGGGCTTTCCCCGGAGCCTTCTGGCCCCCAGTTCCAGTTCACGCGCGAGCTTCGCCCGGGTGGCCTTCTTACCGGCCTCGCCTGGTTGGGCCTCAACCTGGATGACCAGCCAGTCGTTGCGACGGGCATGCTCGGCAAACACGTTGAGCAGGACGGTCTTGCCGACCCCGCGAAGGCCGGAAAGAACCATGCCCCGGTCCCCCACCGTGTTGGACTTGGATCGGGCGACCAATAAATCGAAGGCATCAATCTCGCCGTCACGGCCGACCAGCTCAGGCGGGCGGACACCAGAGCCAGGGTTGAAGGGGTTCAGTGCAGGATCCATTCACCCGATGATAGCGGCTTCTAACGACTTATAACAAGTAGTGTTATAAGGGAATATAATTCGTTAGCATCGTTGCGGATCTTCAGCTACTGTTCCAAGGCAGCCGTCGGTTGGCAGGATAGATCAGCTGTAGCGTTCATTTCGGGATGCGCGCCGGGGGCGACACTTTGGCGCCGCACTTTGGCCTGTGCGGCTAGAGGTCTGTGGTCGGGCCGAGAATGCTTTCGGCCGCGTTCCATTGGCTGATCTCGCAGCCGTCACGGAGGGCGAATGAGATGTCCACTGGCACGCCATCGACCATGCCGGTCACGGTGGCTGTTTGGGGTCCGCCGTATTGCTGGGTGCACACCACGTCTTTGCCCCGGGGTTGTGGGATGAGCACTTCAGGATTGTTTTTTAGTGCCTCGCAGGCTTTGGCGGCAGAGGGGTGCTGGCTTTCATCGGTTGGAGCCCCGTTCCTGCACGTCAGGGTGTAATTGATGGCCGGTTGGGAATCGGACGGTTTGACCATGATGGCGAGTTCGGCGTCGCCGTGCCCGGGCCCCGGCGGAAGGGAAGGCGGCGACGGTGAAGGGCCGGGAGCAGTTGTTGTGGGGTCGGGCCGCGGCGTCTGCATTGTTGGGGCAGGGCTGGCCGAGGGTATCTCGGATGCTGTGGGCTGTGGTGGTCCGCCGTCTGGCGAGCATGCACAGAGGCTAAGAACGGAGACGACCACGAACGTGCGGATCATCGTCTGTGGCATGACATGCCTCCTCGGAGGGCTCTCGGTTTTTGCGATTGTTTATGCCATCCCGTTTCAAGGGTGCGCGTTAGGGTACAAGGATCAACAGACGGGCCGGTGCAGTTCAGTGCAGACCGCCGTTTCTGTGCTTCCTCAGGCGCTCCGGAACAGCGCGGATGAAAAGTATGGACACTGCGGTACGGGTGTTCTTACATCCACTGCCGGCCAGGGTTGCGGGCTTTTCCGCCACCCGACAGCAATTCTGTGGGACACTGCAGGTCCCGGTGCGGGGATGTCCATGCGGCCTGGGCGGGCCAGCCCGGGAAGAACTGCCGCCACCTTTCCCGGGGTCTGTGCTCGTGCTGCGGCCTGCGCTTTTTCCGTCATCAAGGAGAGTGTCATGGGTCAAAGTGAACGACGATGTCGCTGTCGCCGGAGACGGATGCGACGACGGCCGCGGCCAGGTCCCGGAGTTTCATCTGTCTGGAACCGGCAGCACGGCGGAGAATATTGAAAGCGGTGTCGTGGTCGCAGTTGTTCTGGCCCATCACCACTCCCAGTGCTGATTCAATGACCGCTCGATGTTCCAGTGCTGCGTACAAGTTCCGCACGGTTTCCGTAAGATCGGTGATCCGTAAGGCAGAGCGGAGCATCTTTGACGCGTGCTCGGCGAATGCCCGCGCGGCTTGAATGTCGTGACGCGAGAAAGCATCTGATGTGACGGCTGTCAGGCTCATGACTGCCCGGCTTGGGTCTTCCACTTCCAGGGGGATGCTCACACAGGATCTGATTCCATGTTCGGTGGCGGATCCAGCAAGGCCGGGCCAGCGGTCATCGCCGGTCAGGTCGGAGGTGTGGACCGTGCATTGTTCGGTCATGGCCGTCAGGTTTGGGCCTTGTTTAAAGTTGTCCTCCAATTGGTCCAGCGAGCGGGCCAAAGGTCCGCTCCAAGCCGTGATTGGCTGCTTTTTCGGGCGGCTGATTGTTATGGAGCAGGCGGAGTCGGGGCTGACGCAGGTCACCGTGTTTGCGGCGACGGCGGTGAGGTTTTCCACGAAATCCTCGAGTTTTCCGTTGTTCAGCATGAGGTCCTCCAGTTCCACCGCCAAATCCGGTTTCGGTATGGCCAGGGTCGCGGTCTCGCAGTGGTTTTTGATCAGGCCAGTACCGGCGCACTCGCGGACTTCGGCGATTGCAGCTGCGGCAGCGTGCTTGTCGCCGAATGGACCTGAAACAGCTAAGACCCTGCCGTCGGGGGCGAGGAGCTGGAAACGTATCTGGAACTGATCATCGGTGAACAGTTCGAAATGTCCGGCCATGATGGCCATCCTCCCTGCCGGGTCAAGGTCCTGAGTGCCGGCGGGTAGAAATTATGGTTGGGTAGGCGCGGGGCCAGAGGTGGCGTCAGGTCCCGCTGCTTCGCTGCTTCCATCACCTGGCGGGGTGCCCTTGTCTGAACCATTGACCGTGGGTGTTTTTTGGCGGCCTGGTCGGGACGCGATGTAGGCGGGTGGCGGCGGTTCGCAGTTGCGCGATACGGATCGCGCCGGCGACTGCTACGAGGAGTCCGCCGATGACCGCGGCGATACAAAGGGCGATGCCGAGGGGAACCGAGCCCGCGAGCCCGAAATACTGTACGGACACCTGTTCCTGGTTTTGGAGAATGAAGAGAATCAGGACTCCCAGGAGTACAAGGCCAGCGACAGTGGCCGTCCACACAAAACCGGCCCTGGTGGGGTGCGGCGGATCCCCGGTGGGGCCGTTGGGGGATGTGCGCGCCCCGATCGCCGGTTGCCGTGCAGGCGGTGCTGGGATGAGACTTCGGGGAGTTAGCGGATGTGTTTGCATGGTGCGACCTTGCCTTTCACGTTTCATGACGTGTCTCTTCTGGGCCTGTATAGAGTCCGAGGCCTTTGATGAACCAGTGGGCGCCGGCCATCATCAGCAGGAAGCCGACGGCGCCGATAATAATGAGTTCTGTTGCGATGCCCACGATGACAAGGGTGAATGCGGCTACCAGCGTGAGGAGTCCATGGACCATGGCGGCCTCCCTGGTGTGTTTCCCGGGCGCACCGCTCTGCAGTGTCCGGTCCAGATCCGGGTCAGTGGAAGCCAGCTCCTGTTCGAGCATTTCAAGGCGTTTGCGTTCTTCCTCTGACAGTGCCATGGATTCCTCGCTAACTTCTTGGATCAGGTCGGGTGTGGGAAATCAACGCCGGGCACATGGATGGTCAGGTGATGTTTTGCGGTGCCCGACGCATGTGTTTCCGGTGTCCGGCAGCAACGCTGCCCCAGGTAACTCCGGCGGGTTAGTTGCGCCGTTGATCGAAGCTGAATCCACACGCGCACCGGTAGGTGTGCAGGCTGCGGTCATTCTGTGCTCTGGTTTGGTCGCCCGCCGGGGCGGAATGAACGATGATCAGTTGCATTTGCTCACCGCAGTGAACGTGCGAGTTCAGCATGCGGCGCAGATCCGGATCCTCCGATGATCTGCCCGGTACCGGATTCCCTGGCCGTTCCTGTTCCCAGGAACGGCGGGCTGCCTGGGTGTTCTGAGGTCGGGTCATTGTGCCGCTCTCCTTGCTCAGCCCAGCGAAGCAAGGAGTTCACTGCAGGCGTGTTCACACTGCCGGCAGGCTTCGGCGCACACTTCACAATGGCGGTGCATCGAGGCGTGCTGCGCACACTCCTCGGCACAGGCCCGGCAGGCGATGCGGCACATTTCGAGCACAGCCCGGGTAAGGCCAGCGTCGTGGCCGGTATGGCGGGAGAGGATCTTTCCCGTGGCCGCGCAGATGTCTACGCAGTCAAGGTTGGTGCGGATGCATTGTGTGAGCTCGGCGACCATGTCTTCACTGAGACAGGCATCGGCGCAGGCGGTGCAGGTTTGTGCGCAGTCAAAGCACGCCTGGATACACTCGGCGAGCTTGGTCCTGTCGACGCTTCCGGGGTCTTTCGGGTGTGCGTCCAGCATGGACTGTACGTGTGTCATTGCAGTCTCTTTCCAGGGGGTAATCAGCAGGGTTTGATGAGGGTGAACGGCGGAGCGTTCTACGTCCTGCTGATGGAAAGTTCGACCACGGTAAGCGCGGGCAGGTCAGGCACCACAGGCGCTGCGCCGTTGAGCAACGCATCCCCGGGCTGTTGGTAGGTCACCGGTGGCGGGTCCAGAGCGCCAGTCCTCATGGGGGCCGGTTCGCCGCGGGGCGCATGACGCCGTTGGCAGCAGTCCTTTTCGATTTCTTCCGTCCCCAGTGATGGCGCGACGCTGTGTACGGCGCCGGTTGAGTGGGAGGTCGATGGTGGGGTGTCAGCGGGACTGGCTGCGGTTTCCGCTTGCGGCGGCACTTCGCGGGGACCCGGATCGTCTGCTGTCTGGATCGGGCCGTACCCGGGGACGATCGCGTACCGGCTGCCGGAAGTATAGGAAGCGGCTCCCGTGAGGAGAAGGGTCAGAAGAAGCCACACGAAGAGGCTTCGCAGCCAAACGGGGCTGCGAAGCATTCCTGGTAAGGACCACGTCAGCGCGGCCATCTCCGAATCCCGGTGCGTGCCATATAAAAAGCCTAGCGACGGGCGCTCCCCGGATGGTCACGCATGCATCACTTTTAGGCGTCAACTTAGAGGCCAGGTGGCTCAAGGAACCGGCGGTCCCGGCGGCGGCTGCCTGGTTGCCGCCCACAAGAACCGGGATGGATCGGCCCGAAAAATCCAGACGGGCTATGGCGGCCCGTATGCAGCCGGCCTCTAGAAGGGCACCGCGACAGGACAGCATCGCGCTGGGGGGCCACCCCGGTATTCCGGCAACCACCGGTTCCGGAGCACCGGATGTATCCCGTTGACCGTCCGTGGCCCTGGCCGCCGGCTTTCGCCTTCACCGACGCAATGGTCGTGGCGTTACTCACGGCGCTGCTCGGCGGTTCGGTTTTGTCCTAAAGATCCTCGTGGCCGTTCATGCCTGCGTGAGTCCTTGCGCATCGGCTTTTTTCAACAGGCTTCGCAGCTCCGGGTCGGAATAATCCGCAGCAAGGATAGCGATGCGCATCTGCTCCAGATGGTCCAGAATTTCCTGACGGTATCGGCCGTTGCGGTCGCACCAGGCGAGTTCGTGGAGGAGTCCCAGGAGGCGGTCCGCAACGGCAGGGTCCCCGGCTCCGTATTTCCTGGGCTGATCCATGGCCAGGTCGAGCAAGTCCCGCAGCGTGGGGAGGGACAGCACCACCCTGATGCGCCCGTCCTCGTCGGTGAGGTGCTCCGGCCCGGGGTTCCTGTCCGCCAGCCGGCACAGGAGGTCCGAGAGATGACCAATGACATGGACTGCAGTAGTGGGGTCGTTAATGCCCGGCGAAAGGGCACGCACGGCAACATCCACCAGTTGCCGGAACCCGAACCCCACGTCCTGGACGTTGGTACGTTCAAATCCTGTTGCCAGGGCCGCATTCACCTCATGGGTCAGCTTCTCCCGGGCTTCCGCTCCCAGGATGGCCCCCTTTTCCACTGCCCAGGCGGTGGCGAAGGGAACTCCCACCACCAGGGAACTCCCCGGTGGAACGTCCAACCGCACCACTGCCCCGCATGTCGTGACAGCGCGAAGGAGCGCATCTTTATCAACGGAGGTCAAAAATCCTGAGGAAAAGGAAGTGATGGGAACTCCCTGTGATGCGGGAACCGGAGCGGGTCCATGCGCAGGCCGGTCCTCGGCAAAGACCCGGTCGATGCTTTCCTGCGTTTCCAGATTGACCCGGCGCATCATCGTTTCCACCCGAATCTCCCGCGCCAGGTGCGCCAGGAACAGCACCAGGCCGACCACACTGGCGATGGCGAGGGCAAACGCGACGGTGACCGAGATTTCCGGTACGAAGGCGGTGTTCCCGCTGCCCTCGTCCCGGACGCTCCGCAGGACCGTCAGCGCGAAGGCAAAGGCAGCCAGAAAGAGGGCCAGTGTTCCATGGACAAACCGGTCAGAGGTAAATGTCCGCAAAAGCCGCGGCGAAAATTGACTGCTGGCCAGCTGCAGCGTGACCACCGTCAGCGAAAAGGTCAGGGACGTGACCGTGATGAGGGATCCCGAGATCGCCTGCAGGATCGACCGGGCAGCTTCCGGACCTCCACTGAAAAGAAAAACTCCAACGTTCTCCGGGAGCTCACCATCAACAGCTGAATCCAAAGCAGGCAGCGCCACCCCCATCACGACCGCCAGTGCCACCGCCAACACAGGAAGTGGCCATAACTGCGTCCGGAGCGAGTCCAGCACGTGCACAGCACGGCCGTCCATCACCAGCAATCCCTTTGTAGTAATAGTGCTTCAAACATGAGCTCCTGCTTCCTGCCACGGCACCACCGGTGGATGCGGCCCTCTCCCCCACTACCCTTGGTGCAGCTAAACGGAAGGGGAAATACTAAGCGTACTGTCAGTGACGGTGTCCCTATCCTTGATATTGCCGAATTCTCTGTCGAAGGAGCATCAAGCGTATGTGGTTCGATTCGTGGCCGGATATTCTCCGGGTCCTGCTCATCGGCTCGGTCTCGTATGCCGCCTTAGTGGTGCTCCTGCGGGTGACGGGCAAAAGGACCCTGGCGCAGCTGAACGCGTTCGACTTCATCGTGACAGTTGCCTTCGGATCCACGCTGGCCACTATCCTGCTTAACTCGGACGTCGCCTTCCTCGAAGGGTTGACGGCACTCGCGCTGCTGGCGGGCCTTCAGTTTCTCGTGGCGTGGGTATCAGCGCATGTGCCCGGGGCAAGGTCAGCTGTGACCTCACGACCGGTGGCTCTGGTGGTGTCCGGGGAACTCCAGCATGCCCAGCTGCGCAGGAACCGCCTGAGTGAATCCGAGGTGCTGCAGGCGGTCCGTGCCACCGGTTCCGGTGACCTGTCGGACGTTGCAGCGGTGGTCCTTGAAACCAACGGGACCATCAGTGTCATTCACAGGAGCAAACTCGGCAACGGGTCCGCTCTTGATGGTGTTCAGGATGCTCCCGGGCCCGAACTCCCATGACAGGCCACGAACACCGGTCTGGCGGCCCGGGCGCGCAGTTAGGAAGCGGCCAGCTTCGCCGCGCTGAGGTACTGGCCCGGCGGCTGGATAAACCGATGGGGATCCTCGGGGTGATCTTCCTCTTCGTAGTGCTCGGCCAGCTGGTGGCGAAAGAGCCGGCCATGGTCACCGCCTTCACGGTCGCAGGGTGGTTGTTCTGGGTTGTGTTCGTCGCCGAATTCCTGTTACGCGCCTACATTGCCGGTTTCAGAGCAGGAGAGGCCTGAATCAGGGTTACGGGCGCGTCAAGAATGGCCCAGCCCAATCACGGGTGCATAACACGCGGTTGCCGGGACAGATCAGGCACGTAGCCTGAATAGTGAGCGGCATTGCGGAACCGGTATCGGAACCGAATGCGGGCAGAATGCAGAACCTGCCACCCCGGAACCCGCGAGATATCCGGGACACAACCCACAGCAAGATGGTCCCAGCGCAGCCGGTGGCTTCGCGGTCGAATCATCACGAGCCCTTGATCGGCAGCGGCCGCCAGCAGTTGCCGGCCTGATGTTACGGCTGATGCGAAAACACGCAGGCTGTCAGCCCTCCACGGGGCTTTTCGCCGTAGTCCAGATTAACTAAACCCCTGTACGGCAGTCAGATCGATGACTGAACCGGAAGGACACCACATGAACAAGGCAAGACGTGCTCTCGCCGCACTGCTGGCGCCAGGTATTGTGACGCTGCTTCTAACGGGCTGCACGCCCCCACCTGACGAGGACCACTACGCGATCGCGGTGGGGTCAAACAAGGACTTTGCCGGCCTTGAACTGCGCAGCATATTCATTGTCACTTCAGCCGAAAACGAGCCGGGTCGCATATTGGGGACGATCTTCAACAAGACTGCCGAGAACATGGATCTTGTTATAGGGGACCGCGACGACGAGCTGCCCTTGAACATTCCAGCCGGGGGAAAGGTGGAATTTCAGGATGTGCCGACTGTCCTCAGCAGCACAGAAGCAAGGCCAGGCGCGCGGACCGACCTGACAGTCAAAGCTCAGGGCGACACAACAAGTTTTGACGTGGCCGTACTCGACGGGACATTGGAGCAATACGCCCCATACGTTCCAAAGTGAGTTCGCTAGGGGATGTTTCAGTCCTTCGGCTAGCTATTGACCCCGGGGAGCAAGGGAAGCGCCGTCATGGCCCTATCTGATGAAGAACGCAGGAGAATTCAAAACCTCGAACAGGAACTGGCCGAAACCGACCCAGGCCTGGATCACCAGCTGCAGGAGGGGATGTCCCGGCGTTGGACATCCGCCCGCACTGTCTACGGCATTCTGGCAAGTCTAGCCGGCTTCGCTTTGGTCATCGCCGGAATCATCAACCAGCTTGCGGTCATCGGCGTCGCTGGCTTCCTACTTATGGTCTCAGGAGCCCGTTGTCTCCCTGGTCACTTTCCTGATGGCGTAACCAGGCAGCCGCCACAACGCCGTGCCGATGGAGGCCCCTAAAGAGGGTGTTGCTAAAGCAGCGGACAGCCCTGGACCACGGTCTCAACGAGGAATCCGAATTCCCGCCGGGAAAGCTACAACAGAAACTGGAAGCATTCTCAGTACTCCGGGGACACCTGGTCCTTTGACAATCTCCGGCCTCGCACCGGCGTCCGGAGTGTAGGGATCGTTCACTGGATCGATGCCACGCATTGTAGAAGATTTTCTTCACTTTATTGATTTCTAATAAAGCGCGTATTTTGCAATAAAGTCGTCCAGGGCCGGGCTCGGAGCGTACCCAAGGTGGCTTGGCTCCAGTGAGTCCTCGGTTGTCCTGACAGAATCCCTGGTTTCGTGGTTCAACGGCGGACGGAAGCCTGCGGATGCTATTCACGCATGGGAAAATCCCAAGACTCAACCAGGCCCGCGCAGGCGCTGATTAACAGCGGCGGCAGCGGCTGGCCCCGCTCCTTGATGGAACAGGTTCCTGCGCCGGTGTTCCGTGGATCACATTTGGTCTATGGTTATTCGGGGTCGCCACAGCGTCGTGGCACCCAACACAGAGCGGAGAGAATTCGTGACGACAGAGAAGCTTCGGGTGCTGGTCCGGGTGGACCTCGACTGCGCAACTGCCCAGGTTGCAGCGCAGGGTCATGTGACCTCCAAAAGCGTCCACGGCCTGTATGACGTGATGAAGCGCGCCAACTCGCTCACCGCTGGCATGACCCTGGAGCTTGATATGACCCGGGCCCGGATCGAGCCCGACGCGCTGGAAGAACTCCGGGCCTGCTCGAAGTCCCACCACCTACCCGCCTGCGTCGATCCGTTCCAGTCCGACTACAAGCTGAGCATCCTGACCCCTGAGACCGCGGCGCCAAAGGGCTACCCAGGCAGACTGACCCGCAACAGCAATCTCCAGACCGCAGGGTAGAAAGCCACGTTGACCCGCCGGCTACGGCGTCGTGAGGGATGGATGCCTATCCTTCACACTCGATGCAGTACGAGTGGCCGTTGCTTTCGCGTGCGAGCTGGGACCGGTGCCGGACAAGGAAACAGGAGTAGCAGGTGAACTCGTCCGCTGCCTGCGGAATGATCTGAACGACGAGTTCCTCGGCGACGATTTCTCCCCCTGGGGTGAGGCCCTCATCGAGCGCGTCGGCTTCGTCCAGTTCAGTGACGACGCTGCGGGCATCCGGGGCGTTCGCGGACTGCAGCGCCTCCAGGGAACGGTCCTGGGATTCTTTGACGTCGGAACGGACTTCATCGTAGTCGGCTGCCACTTTAGGTGTTTCTCGTTTCTGACGTTTGCTGCGGTGTTCTTCTGACGAGACAGCAACGTACACCATTACTCCGTTGTTCCTATGTCTAAGGACGGGAGAACGTCAGTGCCCCGCGCTCCGCGGACGGCGTCAGTGTGTTCACGCCGATATCTCGCCCGCCAGGCGACGTGGATGTCCTTCGCCGGGCCGTCGGAGACGATACGGCCGCGATCCCCTCCCCCACCGCCGTGGCCAAGCCAAAGCCGACGCGGCCCGGACAACACAATTGGCGAAGCTCCAGTCAAATAGCGGTTGACCGGAGCTTCGGTTCATTATGCATACCTGATCCTGAGGATTCCCTGTGAAGGCGTCCAGCGGAGGCATCGGCTGTGACGCTGAATCGGCGGAGAAAATCGAGAGAGCGAACCGGCAAGCTGCACCGGGACGACCTTGGAACCGTACTGGAGCTCACGATGGGCGCGGCGTGGGCATGCGGCGGGCTGTACGTCCTTGCGTCGGCCGCTGACCGGGCACGGTTCGTCAACCCACCCGGATGCCATTGTCAGCGAGGAACTCGCGGGCACGGCCCATCTGGCGGTCGGTGGAGAAGGCGTACCACTGTTCGGTCAGGTTCTCGCTGTCGACGAGGTCGCGGAACCGGCTGAAGGCGCCTTTGCCTCCGATCGCCCGCTCCAGCCGCTCCCGGAGAGCCTCATCGTGCTGCCGCTCGGCGAAGGCCTCCATGTCCCGCCAGCCGTCCCGAGAACCAGCGCGGTTGAACCGAAGCCAGCGGCCCGGTTCCTCCTCCACGTCGATGGCAGCGTCTTCCCCGACCATCATCGGGTCAGTGGCGGCCTCGTCGTACACCTGCCCGGTGCGCAGGTCGAGGAAGCCGCCGGTTGACAGGCCGGGATCCCCTTCCAGCACCATGCTGAGCATCTCCAGGTCTACCGGCACCAGCCGGCCTGTCAGCGGCTCGCGGCGCAGACCGGCCAGCAGGTCCTCGGCCAGCACCTGGTCACCAGGCCCGCCGCGCCACGTCAGCCGGTTGATGACTGACAGTGCCACCGGCCCGGTCTCCTGCCGTCCCTGTTCCAGCGCCATCGGTATGCCGGCGCCAACCTGCTGCAGAGCGTCATCGATGTCCGGTCCCGTGACTGCTGCGAGGAAACGGGCCGCATCTGCCGACGCAATGGCTCCACGCAGCTCGGACAGGTCCAGCCCCGGTACCTGCACCTGCGCCGGCCAGGCGTGCAGGAGCATCGGGTGCGGCGTGCCCGGTTTCCTTGGCGCCCGGCTCTCCCCGTCGTCGGTAGCCCATCGGCGCCCGTACTGGTCCGGGACGCTGCCCCATCCCCAGTACGGCAGTGGGACATCAGGGCGCACACCCAATACCTCCAGCGGGTCGACCTTCACTTCCCCGACCACGCACCGGTGCATCCAGGAGTCACCGAGGTCGTACGTGAACTGAAACTCAGCCCCCGCTTCCAGCGTCCGGACGACCTTTGCTACATCGATGTCGATTGGTGCGATGATCGGCCCGCGGAAGGATCCGGCCATCTCGGCTCCCGTCTCTTCATCAGTGATGACCCGGCCGTCGGCCAGGGTAAACAGTGACAGGTGCGAGCGGTCCCACCGGGCGAAGGCATCGTTGATGGCATTGGCGAGATCCATGAAGGTATGTGACGGTCCGACCGCGAAGATACGCCCGGGCCAGGGCCACAGCTCCTGACCACGACCGCCGAGCAGTTCCACCGTCACCGATAACCAGGTTCGCGCCATACCCCAAGAATGTCACGCGCCGCGCGCCACGGCCGTTCCGTCGCCGCGTTACTGCATGGTCCCGGCCGCCCTATCCGTTGTCTTCCGCCCGTCGTATTTATTAGCTACCGCGATAGCATCTGCTGGATGGACAAGGTGCAATCTTGGTCAGGTGCCGCTCGCCATCCCGACCGCGCTGCCAAGGCGTCGGTATCCGCATGAGGCTCGTGAAGACTGACGTCATCGCTGGCTTGCCGGCCCCGGCAGCCAGAGAGTTCCTGCGCCGGATCAGGTTCGCAGACTTCGATGAGGAATGGGCCTTGTCCCTGCTCTCGTCTCTTGGCGCTGCCGGCCCGCATTCGACCCTTCTGGGCCTTGAAGACGCGGGGTACATCGAGCGTGCCGAGTACTCCCACGGCAGCCAATGGTGGTGGAGATCAACAACGCTCGGCAATGCCCTCGCCATGGCCAGCTTCGGGAAACCGATCACCCGCAAAACAGCGGACCGGCTGGTCGCGGAAATAATCGAGCGGGCCAAGGCCTACAATGCCGATCCCACCAAACCTTGCTTCGTGCAGCGCTTGAGGATCTTCGGCAGCTACCTCGATACAGCGGTGGATCCCCTCGGCGACGTGGACGTGGAACTTGTCCTCGGCCAGCGCACCACTGACCCGCAGGAGATTCTGAGATACGGCACCGCCAGCGGGCGCTCGTTTTCGACCTTCACTGATCATCTGCTGTGGCCAGGCAGGGAAGCCGTACTCATCCTGAAGAACCGCTCCACGGCCATCAACATCACCATGGAAGATATTGATGAACTCACCGACAAGACCAAAATCATCTACTCCATGGCAACCGATGAAACGTGTCCCCCTCCCCCGCCCTCGTAACAACAGCCACCGCCTCACGGCGGGCCATGTCGCTCAGCCACCGCCTCGGCGGGCTATGTCGCTGAGCAGCCGGCCTGCGTGTCAGCTGGACCCAACACGTCCGGCACCCGCTACCGTCAAGGCATGTCGAGAGGACGCATGGAGACCACGGCAGGGGCCGCGCCCCTGCTGGCAGGCCAAACGTCGATCGATGACGTCCTCGAACAGCCGTACGACCTGACTCCCCAACTCCCCCTCCACTGGGCCGCACTTATCGCGGGCCAGCGTCTTCACAGCGCCGGAGACTCTCCAGGAGCCGCGGCTTCGTCTCCGCACGCGGAAGCCGGAAACGATCGCGCGTGAGGTCGCACTGCCCGCCGTGTTGTTGGATGAAGACCACCACCCCGAAATCAGTATTTCGAGTAGGCATCTCGGGACCAATTCAATGGACGAGGAGCGCTGGGAACTGAAGTCCTAGCGTTCGAGCCCGCCCCGTTCCAGTGTCTTGTCCGTGCCGCTCTGTTTGGTCATCTTCGAGGTTTTGGCGAGAGACGGCTTTTGAGCCACGGCTGCCGTCGGCGGCGTGCCCTGGTGTTTGTCGGCCAGGAGGCGGGAGTTGACGGCTTCGCGGTCGCCTTTGCCTTCAAGGCTCTCTTCAAGTTGCTGGCGCCGTTGCGGGGAGTCGTAACCCGGTTCTTCCTGTGTCTTTTGTGCTGCCTTGTCCTGCCTGTTGGCGCCAGCCACCGCGGCTCCAACTACCGCTTCATCGGTGCGTGCAGCTGCTGCGGCTTTGGTCCGTTCGTTGTCGGTTTCGGTACGTGCTTGCTGTGCCCGGGTGAGGGCGGCGGAAACGGACGCTTCATCCGCGCCTGTGTTGTTCACGTCGATGCCGTAACGTGCCTGCACCTGGTTGCGGATGTGGTCGGATGCCTGGGCGGCTTCGGGGTCGTATGCCTTCCATGCGGTAGCTGTCTGGTGGGCTTGTTCGATCATGTGGGGGGTGGCTTTGTCCCACCAGTCATCCCTGGCAGTGGGTGCGAGCTGGGCGCGCGCTGCTGCGCGTTGGGCGTCGAAGCGTTCCTGCAACAGGCGCGCGCGTTGTTCCTCGGCGGTGGCGATGGTGCGCTGCTCTTCTTCCCGCATGCGGGCCAGTTGTTCGCCAATGCGTGCGGCGACCATTAGCCCGGTACGCATCGCACCGTCTACTGCTTCGTCCATTCCGTCTGCTTCGCTCATGCTCTTCCCCTATCGCTCGATGCCTGGATTCGGATGGTGGTCCCTGTGTGGCTCCTGCGGGCCGGTATGCCCGGCCTGCTGCAGTGTCTTTTCTGCCCTGGTGAGTGTTGTCGGGATGGGTGAGCCGCCGCGCGAGCGTTCGGCGATGAGCCGCGCCCGGAGGGCTTCTTCGCTGGCACCGGGGTGCTGTTCCCGCAGTGCGTCCATCGTGATCGGCTGTGCCTTGATGGTCTGGGTTGTGGCGCTGGCTTCAACAACTTTGCTGGCAGCGGTCACAGCTGCGGCGAGCCCGCGGACGCGTCGCAGGTCGTCGGTGGCTTTGTGCATGTCGTGGATGGCCCGGGCGGTCTGGGCGAGTTGCCGGAACATCAGGGCGTACGCTGCCCGTTCGCTCTTGGAGGTGGCAGCCAGCAGGATCATTGTCGCTCCACGTGCCGACGGCAGCGCGGCCGCGGAGCGCTTCGGGTAGCGGCGGAGCTGGGCGGATTTGGACAGCTCGCGTGCGGCATCTGCCAGTGGACCGGGGGTAGGTTCGATGCGCCTGGACCATGCACCGAAAGCGGCTGCTGTTTCACGGGCGGCCTGCGCCCAGGCAACGTGGTCATTGTGCGGGGTGGTGGCAAGTTTCTCGCGGAGAGCGTTGATGTCGTTGGCGTACTTGCCCCAGAGTTCCGCGGAGGGCTGCAGCGTCTCCCTGCCCGGAGCAACGGGTCGGCGGTTGCGGGCTGCGGCGTTCCATTCCGCGACGGCCGCGGTGGCTGATTCGGGGGTGCTCTCCCATTCGCTGCGGAGCTTGGGCAGGGCAAGATCGCGTCCCAGGGAGTTGCCGCCGAACCAAACGGCCCGCTCCCCCTTGCGTGGCCGTTCGGCAACGGAGTATCCGGTTACGACATCGGTCCGGCCAGCAGCGTAGCGAGGGCGGACGAGCAGGCCTTCCTGGCGTGCGCGGCGGACGAATTCTGCTTCGTCAGTTGACGCCGCAGCGCAGGTGCGGACCTTGCGGGCGAGGCTGTGGCGTTCGACTTCGGGCAGTCCCTGGCGGGTGGCTTTGGCCTGTTCCGCGGGGGTGTATCCGCGTTCGGCCCGGACCGCGTCGAGTGCGGTGAGTCCGTACTTTTTCTCCAGTGCCCGGGCGACCTGTTGGGACTTGTACTTGCTCTTCCAGCTGTTCCATTTGGTGCCGTCGTCACGGACCATGCTGGCCACGATATGGATGTGGTCGTTGCCGTTCTTGCTCAGTCCGTGGCGGACGGCAACCCACCGGGCCGGGGCCTTTCCGCCGTCTTCGGTGAAGTCCATGTCCTTCATGAAGTCATTCGCGATGGCGCCCCACTTCTCGTCAGTGAGCTGGCCTTCTTCCGCGGCCAGGCTCAGTGAGCAGTGGAAGACGTGGCCGCCGTCGACCTCGGTTTTGTAAAACTGCTTCGCCCGGTCGAGGGCGTTGGCGATATCCAGGGCCGCATCGCGGTTCAGTTCGGTCTCGTCATGCCACGCCATGAGCGCGGCGTCACCGGCAACGAGGTGCGGTTCCTCGTGTTCATTCGCCCGGCCCGGGCCCGCAAGGTAGATCATCAGGCCCGCCATGCGGTCGCCCTGGGTGATGTTCGGAATCACGTCAGGATCACCGGCCAGCCATGTCTGCCAGCTGGCGGTCAATCCGGATGATGACGCTCCTGGCATGAGCAATAGCGGGCGCCGCATCAGGCGGTACTTCACCTGTCGAGTTAGCGTGCCGGGCGATCTGGTTGATGTTGTTCGCCACGGACCCGATCAGGCGCTGCAGGTTCGAAAGCTGCATGAACTGATCACGCCGCTCCGACGGGCTTTCGCTGTCCTCATTCAACGCCGCTTCAATCAAAAGCCGCGGGATTGTGACGCGGTGCTTCTCCGCCAAGGCGAGCAGCTGGGCCTCTTCTTCAGGGCTGACCTTGACCTCGTGACGGTGCATCCTGCCACCGTCAACGTTCGCGCGGCGGCGGCGGGACTTCCACCCGGCGAAGCCGTTGCCTTCACTCATCTGTTCCGCCCCTCCCCTACCTTGCCAGCGCAGCGACCCGGGAACCCCGGGACCAGACACCAGTCTGCCGCGACCGGAACAAAGTTCCCGGGAGCGACACGAACTTAGCCCGGCTAAGTTCCCAGCTTGCTCCGGCAAAGTCGGCTCCTGCTCTTTTCGTGCCGTTTGGTGCTTTGGTGGTCGTGAAGCGGCACGCCACTGCGCGTCGCTGCCCGAAAAACGAGGCCGCCTGTGGTTACGGTGGGTGCATGCCAACCATTGATATTGAACAGACCCGCAATCAGGCCCGCGCCCTCCTGGACTCGCGTATCGAGTCCGTCACGAACCTGGTCAAGACCAGGCAGCGGATCACCGACCTGCGCGAGCAGCTCGCCGACGCCGAGCGTGAAGACAAGCGCGCCTACGTGCGCGCCACTAAAGACGGGTGGAGCACCGAGGAACTGAAGAAGCTCGGGCTCGAATCCGGTGCCGCCGCTCGCCGCCGGAAGCCGGCCACCACCCGGACCTCGGACGATAGTTCCCCGTCCACGGACGACGGGGTTACCGGGGCCGAGTAGACCTGCCCCTCGCCCACATGTGCACGGCAAAAGCCCAACCGCTCCGCTGCTTTTCCCGCACACATCTGGACGACGGGACCCACCGGACCACCTGCACACAACCACCACCTCCCCTCATGTGCCCACGTCGCCCTCAGGCGAGCGGTGGCTGTGCACAGCCTCTGTTGAGTGCGGGGTCGGGGACGGGAAAGACTCCCCCGGACCAGGCCTCGCCGCCGCCGTCCCGCCTCCGGGACGTGGCGGGGTCTGGCTGTGAGCACACACAGTTAAGGCTCCGCACCGTTGGGTGCGGAGCCTTAACTGTCTCGCTGGTGATGTTCTAAATCTTTGCCAGGACGGGGCATGTGCGTTCTCCCTGGTTGTGCCCGGAGTGTGGTTAAACAAAGACAGGCCGGCTGGAGGGTCGGCCTGTCTTCGCTCCTCGGACAAAGGAGATCTTGCGAACTCAGCGTAGCTGAGCATGTTTCCCTGAACCCAGCTGCGCGGGAAAGCCCGCTGTTTATGACAGCGCGGCACCAAGTGCCGGCGTGGGATAGTCGCGTCGATCGGCGGTCCGCCGCCGGTGAGTAGCTGCTGTGGTTCGCTCCGGGCGGCGGACCGCCCGACGTCTCGAAGGTTCCGTACCCCGGTGTGGTGATGGCTGGTGGCCTTGCCGGGCGGTTGCGACAGATGATGCCCGGCAAGGCGGTAGCAGTTTAGGCGGCGTCGGCCTCGTTCGGCTTGCCGCTGTCGAGGATGATCTGCTCAGTCTCACTCGCGGTATAGCCCCAAAGAACCAGTTGCTTCAAGTAGTCCCGGTGCGTCTGGCTCGGGGAGCGCCACGAGTCCTTGGCGATCGTCTTTTCATACCCGGCACACACCAACGCGATCAGGGAAAACTCCGGCCGTGCCGTCGTCTTGGCCACGTGCTCGCGGAGCGGATTCCACGCCCACGCGTTGGACTCCTCAACCTTCGCCCCAACCAACTCAGCGGCAACCTTGCCGTCATAGCCGCTGGCCGTCTCCGGATGGTGCGTGATGGCATGCACGGTGAAGTACTGCCAGCCCTTCGGAGCCTGCTTACGCGCCAGCAAACTCTTCACAAAGTGGCGCCTTACCGTCGTCGCCGAAACCATCGATTTATTGTTCTCAATCAGCGTTTTCCGCTCGGCCTTCTGCTCCTCGGTCATCGGGCCTTTCTGCGCTTGGCGGCCGCCATCGTAACGTTCGTACCTCGGCGTGAAGCCCAGTTCCTTCCAACCTGTGATGGCAGGCTTCGCGTTGTGCTGGCCCCGATAGTCGGTACTGATCACGTAGGCGTTGGCGTCCTCATCAGTGGCCGGTTCACCGTCTGCCCTGTTGGCCGCTGAGACGTACAGGTTCTCCTCATCGGCATAGTGCCCGGCGTCCTCCACAATGATCTTGCCGTGGGCTTCCAGCTCCTCGGTCAGGGCCGCGAGTGCGGCGGCGCTTTCGCGGCGGTCACGCAGCAACTGGGCGACGTGAAGGAGCTGACCCGGTTCATCCATGATGACCGACTCTAATTCCGCCGTCGCATCCCGGTTCCCTTCAAACTCGGCCATGATCAACGCTTCCTCGATGCTCCATCCTTTGCCCAGGGCGGCGGCTCCGGCATCCGATGACTTCGCTTTGAGGGCGCTTTCCACGGTGGTCTTCGTCCTCCCTGTTTTCTTCGCGATCGCGGCCGCCGAGACGCCGATCAGGGATAGCTGGTGGTAGGCGTCGGCCTCGTCGGCTTCGGTCAGTTCGGCGCGCTGGATGTTCTCCACCACCTGCGTCACGATCCGTTCCGCTTCTTCCGGGGACTGGATGATCATCACCGGGATGGCCTCGCGTCTGGCTTCGACGGCGGCGCGGGTGCGGCGCTGGCCCATCAGGACATGCACGGTGCCATCGTCCTTGCGGTGCGCGATCACCGGTTCCATCACTCCATGTTCCTTGATGCTGGCGATGAAGTCGGCGGTCAGGGCCGCGTCCTTACGGACGTTCACATCAACAGTCAGGGTTGCCGGGTCGAGCATTTCAAGCGTGGGTGTTGCGGTCATGGTGTTGTTCCTTCTTGTCCGAGAAGTGGGGTGGGTGGGTGGGGCGGTGTAGGTGACCGGCCAGCTCCCCTTCTCCCCCCGTTGTTTTTTGGTTACTGGCAAGCTTGCTTGCTCGGCGGCCGACGGAAGCCTGTCTACCCTTGGGCAAGGTGTGGGAAATTCCCTAAGGAAATCAGCGACGCAGGAGCGCCGCAGGGAAATTCCTGCACCGCAGGCCCCGACGAAGGAGGGGTTAGACAGGCTGGAGCGGGCGCCTAGAATCCGCAGGACAGCAACAAAAAACGCTTGTGGACCAACAGGTGATGACGGGCAGGAGCTCTGCGACGGACCGGCAGCGCCTAACAGCCGGCCGCGCCAGCGGACGCCCTAATGGGTGTGAGCTCTGGGAACATTCGTTCCTCTTAGCCGCCACCGAAGTACGGCCCTTTCGTGGCACCCTGGTCTGCCGCCGGCGGCAGCTGCACCGCACCTGGTTCTGGCGGATGGCGGTCCGCCGCTGCCGACCAAGAGCGCAAGCCGCCCAGGACGGCGGACCGCCCGCGGTGACCGGCCCCGAAAGGCCGGCCACCCCCGGGCTAGCTGGCGAGCAGTTCGGTCAGTTCGGCCGCGTCGGTCACCAGTACCGCGCCGCCTTCTTTCAGGAGCCGGTGGCACCCTGCCGAGTTGGCGCTATTTATCTGTAGTCATGGAACAGCGTCCTCGATTGTCAGTGATTGGTTGGTTCTTCTTTGTGGTGGACACGTCAGCTTCGCTGTCAGTGGCTGCCCATAGGGTGCTCCCATGATTGCCCCTGGAACGT
>NZ_JARESG010000015.1 GCF_029076445.1 Pseudarthrobacter naphthalenicus | reverse complement strand
TAAGCGATGCCCTCCACGACTTGGCGGTGGTTCCGGAACGGGCGACCGCGCTGGCCGTCGGAACTGGGCAGCAACGGCTCAACGCGGGCCCACTGATCATCGGTAAAGACTTGGAAACGAGACACGCACCCAAGTTTTCCAGCCGGCGGTCAGCCTATTTGGGAGACACGCCCTAGTCCTGGTGCGTCCCAGCGGATAAGGCAAAACCAAGAAAGCCCTCCGGGTTCCCCTGCTGGGATCCCGGAGGGCATTCCTCGTATTCAGGTGAAGGAGGCAGGTGCCTAGGCCTTGGCCTTCTCGCGGCCGCTTTCGGTTGCTTCCTTCTCGATCCCGGACTTCAGGATGGCGTGGAGCGTGGTCTCATAATGGGTCCGTAGCAGCCGCGAGGCGACTTCGGG
The DNA here is from genome assembly GCF_029076445.1 of Pseudarthrobacter naphthalenicus. Classification (GTDB taxonomy): domain Bacteria; phylum Actinomycetota; class Actinomycetes; order Actinomycetales; family Micrococcaceae; genus Arthrobacter; species Arthrobacter naphthalenicus. The sequence goes on along the minus strand of NZ_JARESG010000015.1, from coordinate 108,536 downwards.
GTTGCGGTCCAATGCGGCGGCCAGGATGTCCCGGTGTTCCTGGGCAATGTCGCGGTCCATGAAGCGTGTGGCACGGCCTGCCCAGCGGCCGTACAGCTGGGACAAGTCGGACAGGGTGGACGCGAGGTCGATCAGCACCGGGACCCCGCAGGCCTCGAGTAACTTGGCATGGAACGCCTGGTGGGCGCGGTCCCACGCCTCTGTCAACTCGCCCTCATCGCTCGCCTCGCGGTAGGGGGTCCGCTCCAGCGTGTGGTGGGCCGCGATGAGCTCGGATTCCCAGGCCAGGTCCCCGCGCTGGATTGCCAGTCCCACGCCAAACTCCTCCGAGACGCAGCGCAGCTCCGTGATGTCTTTGATCTCGGCCAGCGAAAGCGTTGGCACGAAGAACCCGCGGTTCGGTTTGAGCACCACCAGGCGGTCCCCGACCAGCCGCGTCAGTGCCTCGCGGATCACCGTACTGCTGGTCTTGTAGTGCTTGGTGAGCGACACCAGTTGCAGCTTGTCTCCGGCGGCCCAGCGGCCGGCCAGAATGTCATCCCGGAGCGAGTCCCGGATCTGCGTGCTGAGGGTCTCAGACTCGATACTTTTCGACATGTGCATTATTGTACCGGCTAGCCAATAATGTTTTCTTTATTGACTTATGCAAATTCTTTCCTAAGCTTGTATCAGCCGTACGGAGCGACCTGAATCACACCAGATCCCGTCATTACCTAGGAGAACCGCCGTGACCAACTCCACCACCGAAGCAGTCCAGACCCGCGAGGAGCGCATCGTCGATGACCTCTACTGGCGGGACCGGTACGAGCCCATCACGGAAGACGACGAGTTCCTGCGCAGGATTGTGGATACCTCGGACCTTCCGGCGCTGATGGTGGCCCTGGCTGCAGTAACCGGAGACTTTTCCATCCTGCGTGAGGACTTGCGTCCGCCGCAGCCGCCCGCAGAAATCGTGGGTATGCCGCATGGTGGCATGACGCCGGAGCAGCAGGGCAGGGCACGCGCGCTTGCCTTCGACGCACTCAAGCGGGTGCGCGAGGATCACCTGACCAGTGTCGGAACGCTGACCGAGGCCCAGGCCGATGACATCCTCACCTGGATCACCAACGCGGCCAACCCCGAATACCACCCCATGCTGATGCACGACATGGCACTGGTTGAAGGCAAGAGCGGCAAGCCGACGTGGGACTTCAAGGACATCGCCCTGGGCCGGGAGTTCAGCGTGGCCGTCATCGGGTCCGGGGTTTCCGGCATGGCGGCCGCCTTCCGGCTGAAACAGGCCGGCATTCCCTACACCGTGTTCGAAAAAGGCCACACCGTCGGCGGCACCTGGTGGAAGAACACTTACCCCGGCGTGCGCCTCGACACCCCCAACTACGCCTACAGCTTCTCCTTCGCCCAGCGTGACGACTGGCCCCAGCAGTTCTCGCAGGGGTCGGAGATTTTTGAATACACCCGGCAGGTGGCCGAGCGCGGCGGCATCCTGGGCGAGATCGAATTCAACACCGAGGTGACCTCGGCCAGCTACGACGAGGCGTCGGGGCTGTGGAACGTGGACATCATCGATGCCTCCGGACGGCCGGTCAGCCGCCGGTTCAACGCCGTCCTCTCCGCCGTAGGCCAGCTGGACCGGCCCAAGTACCCGGACGTTCCGGGACGCCTGGACTTCGCCGGGATCCAGATGCACTCCGCCGAATGGGACAACAGCGTTGATGTGACCGGAAAGCGCGTGGCCGTCATCGGCACCGGCGCCAGCGCCTACCAGATCGTCCCCGCGATCGTCGATCAGGTCTCTTCACTGACCGTCTTCCAGCGCAGCTCTCCTTGGATGCTGCCCACACAGGGCTACTATGCGGACATGCCGGACTCAGTCCAGTGGCTGGTCCGCAAGCTCCCGCACTACGGGCAGTGGCTGCGGTTCTGGCAGCACTGGCTCGGCGTCGAGGGCCGGCAGCACACCACCGTGGCGGAACCGGGCTGGGACCAGCCCGGGAGTGTGTCCGCCGTCAACGCGCAGTGGCGCCAGGGGCTCACCGACATCCTGGCCAAGCAGTACCAGGACCGCCCGGACCTGCTCGCCAAGGTCACCCCGGACTACATCGTGGGCGGCAAGCGCATGCTCAGGGACAACGGCGTCTGGGCCGAGTCGCTGAAGAAGCCCCAGTCCATGCTGGTCACTGAGGGCATCGAACGCATGACCGCCGAGGGTATCGTCACGAAGGACGGCGTGCTCCATGAGGTGGACATCATCGTCTACGCCACTGGCTTCCAGGCCTCGGAGTTCCTCGAACCCTTGAAAATCACCGGCCTCCACGGCACCGACCTGCACGAGTACTGGGGCGGAGATGCCAAGGCCTTCGCCGGACTCACCGTTCCGAACTTTCCCAACCTGTTCATCATCACCGGCCCCAACACTGGCCATGTGGTCAATGGAAGCCTCTACTCGATGATCGAATACGGCGTCGAGTACATCCTTGAGTCGCTCCGCATCATCATCGAAAACGACCTGAAGGCCCTGGACCTGAAGCAGGAAGTCCTCGACGTATTCGTCGCCGGACTGGACGCCGCCAATGCCACCAAAGCATGGGGGCACCCCACTGTGCACACCTGGTACAAAAACAAATTCGGCCGAGTGTCGCAGATCTGGCCGCACCCGGTGTTGGACTTCTGGAAGATTACCCGCACCGTGAACCTCGACGACTACAACCAACTGGCATGAGAACCGCCGCAACAGAACCGCGGGCGGGCATCCGGTCCGGGGAGGCTATATATCTCAGGGAAACGCACGACGGCGTCGTCAGCGTCCGCGGCGTCCGTTACGGTGAGTGGTTGGATCCTACGGACCCTTTCTCAGCACTCGGTGATCCTTCACCGGAGCGTCCGCAGGCCGCCGCGACCGTCTTCCCGCAAAGTCCCGGATCATTGGATTGGCTGCTCGGCCCCGGCCTGTCCCGGATGCCCCAGGACGAGGATTCCTTCCTGCTCGACATTTGGGCGCCGGAGGACGCTCGGGATCTCCCGGTGCTGGTCTTCCTGCCCGGGGGAGCCTTCATCAGCGGCGCCGGGAACGTGCGCTGGTACGACGGCGCCCGGCTCGCCCGGGAGGGTGGCGTTGTGGTGGTCACCGTGAACTACCGCCTGGGCGCGTTTGGACTGCTCGACGGCGTTGGTCGGAGCAACGGCACTGTGGAACCCCGTGCGTGCAACCTGGCCGCCGGGGACATCTTGCAGGCATTGTCCTGGATTCACCGGAACATCACCGCGTTCGGCGGCAATCCAGGGGCAACCACCCTGGCGGGCCACTCTGCCGGCGCGTGGTACGCGTACGTGCTGAGCTTTGCCGAGCAGGCTCGCGGGCTATTCAACCGGACCGCCTTATTCAGCCTGCCCTGGCAGCCTCCCTTGAACGCGACGGAGTTCGACGAACGGTCCAGGCTGTTTGGCGCTGCCCTGGCCGATGGCAGCGATGACCGGCACAGCACCCCGGAGATCCTGGCTGCCCAGGCCGAGGTGTCCAGGGCCTTTGCCGGCAGGGGACTGGGCTTGATGCCAGCAGCGGATGGGGAGCTGGTACCTTCATGGGCCATGGACTTTGAAGCTGCTGTGGATGCCATGCATGTGGACGCACTGCTGTTGAGCAGCACGGACGATGAAGCTGCCGCGTTCCTGCACACCCTTCCGGTCCAGGCGGTCGGACCGGATCAGCTAGCCGGCTTTGTCGGAGCACACTTCGGAGCCGCCGATGAGGCCTTGTCCTTCATTGGGGAACGGCATCCCGGAGCGACAGACCACGCGAAGCTGGTGGAGGCCATCAGCCTGCATCAGTTCAGGCTGGCCGCCACGGAACTTGCAGGGCGGGCGGACCAGGCCGGCATCCCGGCCACGCTGCTGCGGTTCTCCGTGCGCAGCAGGCTGGGGGGCGCCGGCAGCGCGCACTGCTTCGAACTGCCCTTCCTGTTCGGGAACCGCCCGGACTGGGATGATGCACCGATGATGCAGGGGTTCCCTGCCGAGGTCTTCGACGACGTGTCGGACCGGCTCCGGCCGCTTCTGCTCGGCTTTGTTGCGGACGGGGTGCCGCGGACGACCGAAGGCCGGCCCGTGCCCCGCTTCGATCCGCAGAGCCCGGCACTGTATGTGGTGGGCGAATCCGGAAGTGGCACCGCCGTCGTCGAGCCTGAACTGCGTCCGCGACGCTAGGTCCGCCGCTGCCACCGCGGGACACGATTTGAACGAAAGAAACCAGTGGAGCCGTCCAAGGGCCGGCTCCACTGGCGTTTAACGGACTTTGACCGACCTTAGAAGCTGGTGATCACCGAGCGGGCCACCGATCCGCCGCGCAGCAGGTCATAGCCTTCATTGATCTGGTCCAACGAGATGTGCCGGGAGACCAGCTCATCCAGCTTGAAGCGGCCCTGCAGGTACAGCTCCGCGTACATCGGGATGTCGATCTTCAGGTTGGTGGAACCCATGGCCACGCCCCGGATCCCCTTCTGCTTACCCATCAGGTCGCCGAACGGGGTCACCTCCAGACGGGTCTGCGGTTTTTGGACACCGATCAGGAACGCTGTGCCGCCAATCTCCAGCATGGCGACGGCGTCCATTGCGGTCTGCTTCAGGCCGATCACCTCGAAGGAACAGGTGACGCCACCGCCGGTGAGGTCCTTGACTGCCTGCACGGAATTCCCGTCCGCGGCGTTGACGATGTCTGTTGCGCCGAACACTTTGGCGAGGTCAAGCTTGTCCGGCTGAAGATCGATGGCGACGATTCTGCGCGCCCCGGCCAGGGCGGCGCCCTGGATGACGTTGAGTCCCACTCCACCGCAACCGATGACGGCAATAGTGTCTCCCGGGCGGATGCGTGCCGAGTTGATGGCTGCCCCGGCTCCTGTCACTACACCGCAGCCCAGGAGTGCGGCGCGGTCAAAGGGGATGTCCTTGCTGACGGAGACCACCGTGTTCTCGTGGACGAGTACCTGCTCGGCGAAACCACCGACACCGATGAACTGAGTCAGTGCCTCGCCGTTGCGGCTCAGCCGCGGGCGCTGGCCCGCTATCCGCTGGGTTTCCTGCGGGTGGCGGCACTGGTAGGGGCGGCCGGTCAGGCATCCGCGGCAGTGGCCGCAGCTGTGGATCGGCGATGACACCACATGATCGCCCACGCGGAACTCCGTCACGTCCGGGCCCACTTCGGCCACCACACCGGCGACCTCGTGGCCCAGCACGGCGGGCATGGGGAAGCCCACGTTGGTTTCAGCCACGTGCATGTCGCTGTGGCACAGGCCGCTGGCGCGGACGTCGATGAGCACCTCACGGTCGGTCGGATCGGCGATGCCGATGTCCTGGACCTGGAACGGCTGACCCACACCGTCGAGTACTGCTGCTTTCATTCCTGGTGGTTCCCCTCGCTGGGTGAGCCGGACTTGCCGGCATGGACGTGACGCGGCCCACAAATGTAAATATAGTGTTACGGGAAGTGCAAAATCTATAAATTATCGATTATTTTCGGCGCGGCCACTCACGCTCACCCGCCAGACAAGGGAGTCCCAGGATGAAAGCTGCAGTCATCAACGAAATCAATGGCCGTTTCAATGTGGAAGAGATCAGTATTGGTGAACCGGTGGGCCGCGAGGTCTTGGTGGAAGTCAAGGCTGCCGGGCTGTGCCACTCGGATCTGCTGGTTGCCTCGATAGACCGCGGGCGCCCGCTGCCCATGGTTGTCGGGCATGAAATGGCCGGTGTCGTGGCCGCCGTCGGACCTGATGTCCGGGACCTTGCTGTCGGGGACCATGTGGTCGGCTCCGAAGTGAAGTTCTGCGGGCACTGCGAGGAATGCCTGGCCGGCCACAGCTACCGTTGCGTCAGCCCTGGCGAAGTGTCCCGGCCGCGCGCCGCCGGGTCCAAGCTGAGCCGAAGCAGCGGTGATGTGCACGCCTTCGGGGTCGCGGCCTTTGCCGAGTACACCATCTGCCACGCCAATTCTCTGGTGCGGATCCCGAAGGAGCTCCCCTTCCCGCAGGCGGCCGTGCTCAGCTGCGCGGCCATCACTGGCGTGGGGGCGGCGCTCAACACGGCCAAGGTCCAGCCCGGCGACACTGTTGCCGTGATCGGGTTGGGCGGCATAGGCCTTAATATTCTGTCCGGGGCCCGGATTGCCGGGGCCACCACGATCATCGGCATCGACGTGCATCCAGCCAAGCTGGAACTGGCGGCCCGCTTCGGCGCCACCCATGTGGTGAACTCCGCCGAGGATGACGCGGTGATCAGGGTTCGGGAGATCAGCGGGCGCGGTGTGCATCACTCCTTCGAGGCCATCGGGCTCGGGATGACCCAAACCCAGGCCATCGAGATGACCAGGGTTGGCGGCGGCGCCTACCTCATCGGCATACCCCAGGGCGCGCCCCTGGAGGTGGATGTACTGCGCTCCCTCATTGCGTCGCAGCGCCGCATCCAAGGTGTCTATATGGGGTCGAGCAACATCCGCCGGGACATCCCTATGTACGCCGAGCTCTACCTGCAGGGCAGGCTGAACCTGGACGACCTGGTGGCGCAGGAAATCCCGCTCGAGGGCATCAACGACGCCTACCGGCTGCAGGAGTCGGGCGCGATCGCCCGCAGCGTCATTACGTCGTTCTGATGGTAGGGGCGGACGGTGGGTCATCATGGCCATTGCCAACCTCTGCATTTTTATATAAAATCTTTCAAAGAATGCATTTTCATCTCACAATGTTGTGAGAGTTTCCCGGGGGCACCAGGACCGGTGCCCGCCAAGAAGGAGTTCAAAGTGACTGCACGCACCGGAGCAGAGTACAAGCAGGGCCTCGATGATGGCCGCGAAGTCTGGCTGGGCTCGGAAAGGATCTCCGTTCTCGAGCACCCTGCCTTCAAGGGGTCGGTCGAAGGTATGGCGGGCTACTTCGACTACCAGCACAAGTACGCGGCGGACTGCCTGACCACCCACCCGGAGACGGGCGAGTCCATGAACGTCAGCCTCTCGCTGCCGCGCAATGCCGAGGACATTGCCCGGCGTCACCGCGCCTTCGACCGGCTGGCCCGCTACTCCAACGGCATGCTGGGCCGCACGCCGGACTACGTCAACGTGGTCCTGGCCGGCCATGTCTCCCGTCAGGACATTTTCGACCGCTCCGGAGATCCCGTGTACCACCAGCGACTGGCGGCTTACCACCGGGAAGTGGTCGAAAAGGACCTCGCGTTGACCCACACCATCGTGCACGCCGCAATCGACAAGAGCGTCGGCGAGTTGCAGGGCATGAACGAGGAACTCACCCTCCGGGTGGTCGAGCGGACGGAGCAGGGCCTGATCGTCAAGGGCGCCAAGATGCTGGCCACCCTCGGCCCCATCGCGGACGAGCTCTACGTCTACCCCGCGGTGCCCATCCAGAAGGGCTTCGAAGAATACGCCATATCCTTCGCCATTCCGGTGTCCACTCCCGGCGTCGTGGCCGTCTGCCGGGACCACTACGGTGTGGACGCCGACGTTGCGGACAAACCGTTTTCAGCGCGCTTTGACGAGCAGGACGCGGTCATTATTTTCGACGACGTGCTGGTGCCGTGGGACCGAGTGTTCATCGACGGCAACCTGGACGTCTACAACGCCATCAACGCCGGCACTGCCTCCGGCAACACCCAGCAGCAGACTGCCATCCGCGCGGCCGTGAAGCTGGAGTTCGCCTACGATCTCTGCACGCAGATCGCCAAGGTGACCGGCACTGAGAACAAGCCCGACGTCGGTGCGATGCTCGGCGAGATCTACACCTACCTGCGCCTCACCCGGGCTGCCATCCACTCCGCGGAAATGCGGGCCTCGGACTGGGGTGACGGGGCGTTTTTCTGCCACGACGACATCAGCGCACTGCGCGCCATCATGCCCGGCTGGATGATCCGCATCAACGAAATCATCAAGTCCATGGGCTCGCACAACCTGTTGGCCACCCCCACGGGCGGCGCCTTCAACGATCCGCGACTGGGCCCGTTGCTGAAGAAGTACCTGCCCGGCGCCAACGGCATCAGCGCCCAGGAACGCGCCCGCATTATGCGCACCGCCTGGGACTTTGCGGGCTCGGCATTGGGCAGCCGGATCGAGCTTTACGAACGCTTCTACCTCGGCAGCATCGGCCGCGCCCGCGCCCTGGACCACCGCAAAGCCCAGGCCGCCGGGGAGACCGGCGCCTACAAAGCGATGTTCGAGGAAATCGACGGGCCGCGCGTCGCGGCGCGGGCCGCTGCGTCCAACGGTGCAGCACAGCCGGACGGCGGATCTGCCACCTCCGCCAAAGACCGTGTCGCTGTTGAGGCAAGGGTTTAGTTCTGCCATGACGGCGCAGACAGCGGAGGCCGCCGCCCTCGAAGCCAGTGTGGAAAATATGACAGGCACCGTCTCCCGGCATGTCGCGGATACCGGCTTCGAGGCCTTCGACGCCGGCACGGTAGACCGCGCCAAAACCCGGATCATCGACTCGCTGGGCAACATCGCCGCAGGCCACCGCGCCCAGGGCAACCGCTCCGTCCTGGACCTTGCCCGCCGGTGGGGTGGTGCCCAGGAAGCGAGCGTGCTGGTCCACGGTGTCCGCCTGCCGGCCCACAACGCAGCCATGGTCAATGCGGTGATGATGCGGTCCTACGACTTCGAGCCGATCGGCGCGGAATATGAGGACCACACGCAGTCCGCCGCCCATATCAGCGGGACCACCGTTCCGGTGGCGCTCGCCGTCGCGGAGCAGCAGCGGTCTTCTGGCCGGGACCTGCTGACGGCACTGATTGTGGGGGACGACCTCACCTCGCGCCTGGCCGCGGCGTCGGGCTTCGACGTCTATAGCGGCCAGGACAATACGGGCACCGTCAACGGCCTCGGCGGCACCGCCGTGGCCGCCAAACTGATGGGGCTGGACGCTGGCCAGGTCCGGAATGCGCTGGGAATCGCAGTGAACCAGTTGTCCGGAACCGTGGCTAACATCTTCGATCAAACCCTCGCGTTTAAGCTGCCCATCGCCTTCGCCGCCCGCAACTCCGTTGTATCGGCGGAGCTGGCGTCCGCCGGGTTCACGGGTCCGGAGGATGCCATCTCGGGCCGCCACGGATTCCTGGACATGTACTGCTCCTCACCGGCGCCGGAGAAAGTGACCCGCCGGCTCGGCCAGGCCTTCTATGCAGACTGTGTCATCAAGCCGTGGGCTTCCTGCCGGGCCAGCCACCCCTCACTGGATGCTTGCGTGCGGCTGGCCACGGAGAACAGGCTGAACGAGGACGAGATCGAGGAGATCCTCATCCACGTGACACCGCGGACTCTGAAAGGTTTCGTGGGCCAGCCGTTCGTCATCGGGGAATGTCCGGAGGTGTCGGGCGCGTTCAGCATCCGGTTCACGGCCGCCACCGCCCTGATGTATAGGACGGTGCGGCCGGAACACCTTACGTTGGAGCACATGCAGGATCCGCGGCTGCAGCGGCTGCTGGACAAGATCCGGCTCGTTGATTCGCTACCGCCGACGGAATCGCTCACCGCGGAAGTGGAGCTGCGGCTCCGGGACGGTTCCGTGCTCAGGACCCGGACGGATGTGCCCAGGGGGGACATCTACGCCAGCCCCATGAGCGAGGCGGAGATCCTGGACAAGTACTTCGCCAACGCCGAGTTCGGCGGCAGGACCTCACGCAGGAACGCCGAGGAAGCGGTCCGGCTCATCCAGCGCTTAGAGGAGCTGGACAGCCTGACGCCCCTCATCAAACTCTTCACACCCAACCTTCAGCACTAAATCCCAGGAGGATGAAATGAACACAGAACAGGTTGTATCCACCGCGGAGATCACCGTCGATCCCGCTGCTTTCCGCCACGTCGTGGGCCACTTCGCCAGCGGCGTCACCGTGATCACTACGGTTGTTGACGGCGAACTCTACGGCACCACCGCATCTGCCGTGTCCTCGCTGTCCATGGAGCCGCCCATGATGCTCGCCTGCCTCAACCGCTCCAGCTCCACGCACGACGCCGTGCTGAAGGCCGGAGTGTTCGGCATCAACATCCTGGCCGAGGACCAGAGCGATCTTGCCATGAAGTTCGGCCGCAAGGGCGGAGACAAGTTCGACGGCGTCTCGGTCACCCTGTCCGCGGAGGGTGTTCCCATGCTGGACGGCGCGCTCGCCACCATCGTCTGCCGGGTCGCGGAAACGCCCACCGGCGGCACGCACACCGTGTTCCTCGGCGAGGTCACGGACGCCAAGGCCACTGCGGGGGAGCCATTGGCGTACTTCCGCGGCGCCTTCGGCCGGCTGGAACGGGTCAAGGAGCTCGCGGCCTACGACGCCGTGCGCGACTGGGTCCTGGGCCGCCGCACCCCGCTGAACCAGGCGCTGGATCCGGTGGAGATCGCGGCCCAGGCCAAGTCCGATCCCCAAAACGTCCACAATGCCCTCGTGAAGTTGACGGCCGAGTCACTGGTCACCCGGGGGGACCGGGGCGAATTCCTGCCGGCGCCCATCACCCGCCAGCTCACGGACAGTGTCTACGACGGCCGCCTCACCATTGAACTGGGCGTCCTGGCCAGCCATTTCGACAAGTTCTCGGACGAGGACATCGCGGAACTCAGTCACCTCACCGATGAGCTGGCACTGCTGCGCCAGGGCGGCAAGGAGGCGCTTGACACGTTCCTCAAAACCAACGCGAAGTACCACAACCGCCTGGTGAGCGTGGCGGGCTCGGCCCAGCTCACGGACGCTTTCCGACGCCTGGGAATCGGTACGGTGTGGCGCGAGGCCCTCAACAGCGAAGAGTGGGCCCGGAAGATGGACCACAGCCACATCGTGGAGCTCACGGCGGCGCTGAAGGACCATGACTACGCACGGGCAGCGGAAGCCCTGCGCCTGCACACAGAATTTGGCAAGGAACTCGCCAGCGACGTCATCGCCCGTCATGGAGGAATGGTGTAACCGGTTCGCGCCTGACATGAAGGCCCCAGTCCGGAGACATCCGGACTGGGGCCTTCTTCTGTCGCCGGAAAAAATCGGTTTGAGTCTCCAGTGAACGTACGGCCTTCAGGGAGATAAGCAAAAGGAGCATGGCAGCCGGTGTGGCCGCCATGCTCCTCCCTCTTCGGGAATTTTGGTTTAGTGCCGGGGAACCTGGACACCTGCACGGGCAGAAAGATCCGGTACATAGCGTTCCAGCGACTTCAGCACGGCCTCCACGCGGCCCGGCATTGCTGCTGCGGCCACGTAACGGTCCGGCCTTACCGCCAGGGTGATGCCCGAGCCCATCAGGGCGGTGAATGCCCCTGTGGCATCGTTGACCCGCACGGGCGCGTCCGAACCGGCTCCCAGCTGCTGTATCTCCATTCTGGAATTCCCCGCTTCGGCCGGGAAACTCAGCAGCGCCCAACCGGTGCCCAACACAGTGTCCAACGGCACGTTGCCGGTGGGCCCGGCATCGCCGGGGTTCACCTGCGGCTGGGACAGAGACCGGCCAATGAGGGCTGCTGCGGCTTTGGGTACGTCCGGTCCGGCAAGTACTACGCAGCCATCGGTAAAGTGCGGCTGTTTGAGGAACTTCATCCCCGCAAGCCACCCCTTGGCTGCCGGCACTACGCCCAGGGCGTTGATGGCGGCATCGCGGAGTGCGGTGAGCGCCGGATTGGTATTCATCACCACTTTGCCGATCCGGTGGGAGAGGCGGACCATGTCCACGGCGTGCGGGCGGCGTTCTGTCTGGTACGTGTCCACCAGGGATTTGGTTCCCGCGCCCTTTACGTGCGCCGCCACTTTCCACGCCAGGTTGGCGGCGTCGCGGATTCCGGCGTTCAAGGCCTGGCCTGCAAACGGCGGCATCATGTGCGCTGCATCGCCAGCAAGGAGCACATGACCCACACGGTAGCTCAGGGCAACCCGCTGGTGAGCCACATAGACTGCGGCCCGGCGGATGTCTTGGGGGACAATGCGCTGGAACGGCTGGATGAGCCTGATGATGCTCTCCGGTGCTGTGACCTGCGCGGCATCCTCGCCGGGCAAGAGCATGAACTCGTACCGGCGCCGGCCTTTAACGCCGGGGACCACCACAACGGGACGCTTCCCGTTGCAGTGGAATTCGGAGAAGTGCTCCGGTTCTCCCGGGCTGTTGACGATGTCCACCACGATCCACTTCTGCACCTGGGTTGAGCCTTCCATGGGCAGGCCCAGCTGGGAGCGGACAGGACTCCGGCCACCGTCGCAGGCCACCACCCATTTCGAGCGGACGGTGCGCCTGCCTCCGTCGTCGATCAATACGGTGTCCACATGTCCGGGAGCATCGGTGATCCGGAAGGCCTCTGTGTTGAAGCGGACATCGATGAGCGGACGGCTTTGTGCAGCGTCCAGCAGGAGTTTTTCCATGACCGGCTGGTCAAACTGGGATTTCCCCGGCTGGCCCAGACGGGGACTGGCGGGGTGGACCTCGGCGAGGAGCTGTTCCCTGCGGCCGAAATAGCGAGCCCCCGTGTCCATGAGCATTTCCGGCGCCAAATCGTCCATGACGCCGATCTGCTGCATGACACGCAGGGTTTCGTCGGTGACGCTGATGGCCCGGGGCTCGTCGCTGGTGCCGCCGTGGCGTTCCACCAGCATGACTTCCACGTCCTGGTCCGCCAGCAGGTTTGCCATAGCAAGGCCGATCGGCCCGGCGCCAATGACCAGCACATCTGTGTGCATGATGGCGTCCATGTCAGGCGACGAGCTCAACGGTGTTCCGCAGCGTGCCCAGGCCAGTGATCTCAACCTCCACCACGTCACCTTCGGACAGCAGGCCGGACGGCTGCATGAACAGGCCGACGCCGCCGGGCGTCCCGGTGACGATGACATCGCCGGGGGAGAGCCGGGTGAAGCCGGTGACGTACGCGATCAGCTGCGGGATCGTGAAGTAGAGGTCTGACACCGATGCCTTCTGGCGGGTCTCTCCGTTGACGCGGGTCTCGAGCGTGAGTTCGTTGACATCGCCCAGGTCCGCAGCCGGGACAAGGTACGGGCCGAAGCCGCCGGTGCCAGGGAAGTTCTTGCCGGGGATCCATTGGGACGCGGCGAGCTGCCAGTCCCTAACGCTGAGGTCGTTGTAGGCCGCGTACCCGGCGACGCAGCCAAATGCCTCGTCCTCGGAGACATGGAAGGCTTCCTTGCCGATGACGAGGGCCATTTCGCCCTCGTAGTCGAACTTAGTGGTGGTGGCCGGCATCTGTGCGGCCTGGAGGTGGCCCATCTGCGAGTCGGCGAAGCGGGTGAAGACCGTGGGCGCCTTTTGCTCCGTTTTGCCGGATTCTTCCTGGTGGCTGCGGTAGTTCACGCCGATGCAGATGATCTTGCCCGGGTCCGTGATCGCCGGAAGGAATTCAATGTCGGATTCCGCGTAGGTGGGGGCAGTGCGGAAGGATGCGGGCAGCTCGCCGAAAATGCCCTGCTCGACGGCGGAACGCAGTGTCCGTGCAAGGTTCAGGCCGGTGGGGCCGAGATCGAAGGCCTGGCCGTCGATGCTGACGCCCCAGGTGCTGGAACCGGTGGGTGTGAGAAAACTTGCGTATTTCATGAGGGTCCTTTCAGGGGCAACGCTGCCGTGCAGATCGCCTCCAGCCTAGGTCCCAAATCATGCATCCGTCAATCTAAAATGCATTATCCGCCTATTTGCGCATTATTATCCGGATGCCTTCAAAAGACCATGTTCCAAGACCGCTGTGCGCGACAACGTCTTGTAGCCTTCCCGCTCAAACAGCACCGTGATCACATCATCCTCAGAGCGCATCACCAGCCCGGGTCCCCACTTCTTGTGCGTCACCGGCGATTGGACCGGGAACGGAACATCCGCTGCCTTCGCTGCTGCGCCGCCGTCGTCCTTTCCAGCATGAGTCCGCGGCGTGCCAAGCTGCCGGGCTTCCTCGCAGGAATCACAGTTGCCGCACGGCTCCGGGAGGTCCTCGCCGAAATACCCCAGCAGGAACTGCCGCCGGCAACCGTCCGTTTCGGCATAGCCGCGCATCATCTGAAGGCGGGATTCGTCCACTCGTTGCCGCGCTTCGGCCAGCTCCACCGCGCGCTGGACCAGTGCGGACGGCTTGGCCCTGGAGCTGAGCCGGACGCCGCGCTTGCCTGAGCTCACCGCCCCGGCTTCCTGCAACTGGTTCAGCAGTCCAGTCAGGTGGCGCGGCTTGAAGCCGGTCAGCTCCGCCAGGGACGACGTATAGACGGGCCCGTCCGCTGAACGCAGGACCTTGAGCACGGCCAGCAGGGCCTCCGGGTCCGGGCGGTGGGTGCCGAAGAACTTCCGCAATCCCAGATCCTCGGCCCGGTAGTGGAGCACCGCCGACGCCGGCTGACCGTCCCGTCCGGCCCGGCCGACCTCCTGGTAATAGGCGTCCAGCGATGCGGGAATATCGGCGTGGATCACGAACCGGATGTTGGGCTTGTCGATGCCCATCCCGAATGCCGTGGTTGCCACCACCACATCCAGCTGGTCGTCCATGAAGAGTTCCAGGACGCGTTCGCGGTCGGCGGCCGAGCGGCCGGCGTGATAGGCCTCAGCGCGAAGCCGCCGGCCGGCGAGTTTGGCGGCGTACTTCTCCGTGTCCTTGCGGGTGGCCGCATAAAGGAGGCCGTGCTGGCGCGGGCCGGAGCCGTTTCCGTGAACGAAGCCAGCCACCTGCTCCACCACCGCCCGGCGCTTCTCCTTCGCCTCATGATGCCGGATCACGTCGAGCGTGATGTTGGGCCGGTCGAACCCGTGAACGATCACCAGCGGCTCCTTCATGCCCAGCCGGTCCGCAATCTCCTCCCGGACCGGAGGGGACGCCGTGGCGGTCAGCGCTGCCACGGGCGGGTTGCCCAGGCGCTCCCTGACGGTGCCCAGGGTGAGGTAATCGGGCCGGAAATCGTGTCCCCAGGAGGAGACGCAGTGAGCTTCATCCACCACAAAGAGAGCCGGGCGGACGGCGGCAATGCGCTCCACGGTTTTCTTCCTGGCCAGCTGCTCCGGCGCCAGGAACACAAACGACGCCGCTCCGGACTCCACCTTCTGCCAGGCGGCCTCCACTTCCGCGTCGCTGTGGGCCGAGTTGATGGCGACGGCGGCCCCCTCGCCCAGTGCCTCGTTAAGCCCGGCGATCTGGTCCTCCTGGAGGGCGATCAGGGGTGAAACCACGACGGCGGGGTGCCCCGTCTCCCGGTGCAGGTGAACGGCCGCGACCTGGTAGATCGCGGACTTGCCGTAGCCGGTGGGCATCACGGCGAGGACGTCACGCCCTTCCGCCAGGGCTGACATGCCGGCGAGCTGGCCGTCGCGCAGCGCCGGGAGGGCGAAAACGGAGGAGGCGAGGGCGCTCAGCGCAGGTTTCTCGGGCATTAAGGCAGCTCCGGGGGTGGTGGGTCCTGCGGCCGCCTGCTTCAGCCGTGGTGACCAGCCTACGCGAGGTGGCCTCCCGCCGTCGTCCGCTTATTGGCAGAACACGCCTGCACCGCGGGCGGTTTTCCTTGACTTCCTGGGCCCCCTGAACAAGTGTGGAAGAACCCGTACCATTCCGAATATTTCCGTGGTAACGGTGTCTGTGAGAAGGAGAGTGCAGCGTGGCGCGCAAAAATCCGAAGGTCGAAGAGGTCAACGAAGCTGATATCGAGGTCACCGGTCACCCCAAGACCTGGGCCGCCGGCGTGCCCGGCGTCTACCACTCCATGGAGCCGGCCATCACGCACATGGGCGCGGGCCGGGCCGGGAAAACCCTGCTGGCGATGAACCAAAAGGACGGCTTCGACTGCATGAGCTGCGCGTGGCCTGACCCGGACCACCGCAAGACCTTTGAGTTCTGCGAAAACGGTGCCAAGGCAGTGACGTGGGAGGCCACGCCCGTGCTGGTCGGCCCTGAATTCTGGACCGAACACCCGGTAAGCGAACTCCGGGAACGCTCCGAATATTGGCTCGGAATGCAGGGGCGCCTCACCACCCCCGTCCACAAGCCGGCGGGCGAGGACCACTACCGGCCGGTCAGCTGGGACCGGGCATTCACCATTCTCGCGGACAAGCTGAAGTCCCTGCCCAGCCCGGACCAGGCCACCTTCTACACCAGCGGCAGGACCTCCAACGAGGCCGCGTTCCTGTACCAGCTGTTCGTCCGCGCCTACGGCACCAACAACCTGCCGGACTGCTCCAACATGTGCCACGAGTCCTCGGGCTGGGCCATGGGCCAGACCATCGGCATCGGTAAAGCCACGGTCTCCTATGACGATTACGCCAAGGCGGACCTGATCATCATCATGGGCCAGAACCCGGGCACCAACCACCCGCGGATGCTGACCGCCCTGGAAGAGGCCAAGGAGGCCGGCGGCCAGATCGTGGCCATCAACCCGCTGCCGGAGGCCGGGCTGCGGCGCTACAAGAATCCGCAGAAGGTCAAGGGCATCGTCGGCCACGGAACCGAGATTGCGGACCAGTTCCTGCAGATCCGGCTCGGCGGGGACATGGCCCTCCTCCAGGCCGTCTCCAAACGCGTGCTCGACGCCGAAGCCAGGAATCCCGGCACGGTGCTGGACCACGCCTTCCTCGCCGAACACTGCCACGGGCTGGAGGAGCTGAAGGCGCACCTCGCCGAACTGGACGAGGCAGCCGTCCTGGAGGCCACCGGGCTGCGGACCGAGGAAATCGACGAACTGGCCGACCGCTACCTGAAGGCCGAGAAAGTGATCGTCACCTGGGCCATGGGGATTACCCAGCACAAAAAGGGCGTGGCCACCATCAAGGAGATCATCAATCTCCTGCTGCTGCGGGGCAACATCGGCAAGCCGGGCGCCGGCGCCTCACCCATCCGCGGGCACAGCAACGTGCAGGGAGACCGGACCATGGGCATCTGGGAGCAGATGCCGCCGTCGTTCCTGGAGGCCCTGGGCAAGGAATTCAGCTTTGACCCGCCGCGTGAACACGGCGCGGATTCCGTGGAAACCATCCGGCGGATGCGCGACGGCGGGATCAAGGTTTTCGTGGGAATGGGCGGCAACTTCGTGGGAGCCATTTCGGACACCCAGGCGGCCATCTCGGCAATGGAAAACACGGAAATGTCAGTCCAGATTTCCACCAAGCTCAACCGCTCGCACACCGTGACCGGGGCTGAAGCGCTGATCCTGCCCACCATGGGCCGCACCGAGATTGACCTGCAGGAATCCGGGCCGCAGTTTGTCTCCGTGGAGGACACGGTTTCCGCAGTCCACGCCTCGCACGGCGTGGTCCCGCCGGTGGCGCCCGGGCTGCTGTCCGAGATTGCCATCCTGAGCAGGCTCGCGCAGAAAGTGGTGGGTGACAGGGTCAACGCTGACTGGGCCGGGTTCGAGAAGAACTATGACCTTATCCGCGACCACATCTCCCGGGTGGTTCCGGGCTGTGAGGACTACAACGGAAAGATCCGGCACAAGGGCGGCTTTGTGCTGCCGAACGGCCCCCGGGACTCGCGCAAGTTCGACACCCCCACGGGGAAGGCGATGCTCACCGTCAACCAGCTCGAACACGTCGAACGGCCGGCGGGCACGCTGATCCTGCAAAGCATGCGTTCGCACGATCAGTTCAACACCACCATCTACGGAAACAACGACCGCTACCGAGGCATCAAGAAGGGCCGTGAAGTGGTGTTTGTCAGCCCCGAGGACCTGGCAGCCCTTGGCCTCAGCGACGGGCAGCACGTGGACATTCACGGCGTGTACCAGGACAACCTGGAACGTGTCCTGCGCAACTACCGGGTGGTTTCGTACCCCACCGCCGCGGGCTGTGCGGCCGCGTATTATCCGGAGGCCAACGTCCTGGTTCCGCTGGACAGTGTGGCTGAAGGCAGCCAGACACCGGTCTCCAAGGCCGTGATCGTCCGGCTGGAGCCGGCTAAGGCGCATGCTCCGGCGAACGTGGCCGCCGGCTGACAAAAGGGCGCTGCCTGAACGGCGCTGCCTAAACGGCACCCGCCGGCGCGCGGTGCCTGCTGCGCGCAGGCGGGAACCGCTGGCGGGTGCCGCGCGGGCTATTGGGCGCTGTGCGTCCAGCCTTTCGCGCCGGGCTCGGGGTGGGGATGCTCCTGCTGGAGGGCGTCCTCGCAGAGCCGGAACGCGACGTCGGCGGCTTTGGTGATGGACGCCGTCGAGGCTGCCTTGGAACCCGCGCTGCCGGTGCCGGCCTCGAGCGCTGCGGCGTAGCCCACCAGGAAGGCGGTAATCGGGGCTGCCGCGTGCGTCACGGAATCCGCGGATTTACGGGCAAGTTCCAGGACCAGTTCCTGGTCCAGCTTCAGGTCGAGTATTTGCAGTGCCTGGGTCAGTTTGTGGGTCCACTGATCCAGGATTTTGGCTTCGTCGGCGTCGTTCGGGGCCATGGTGTCTCCTTCGGGGCGGGGCGGATTAGTGGAACAGGCAGGACTTGGGGGCCCTCACGTGTCGATGGTGGACATGTTGGGATAGCGTTCACCTGCGGCAACCCCGGCGGGAGCCAGTTCGTCCAGGTGCTGCAGGTCGTCCGCGGTAAGCTCGACGTCCACTGCGCCCAGGTTCTCGGTGAGGCGTTCGCGCTTCTTGGTGCCGGGGATCGGCACAATGTGCGGGCCCTGAGCCAGGAGCCAGGCGAGGGCGAGCTGGGCGGGGGTGCATTTCTTCTGTTCGGCCATTTCCTTCACCCGGTCCACGATTTCCAGGTTGCGGGCAAGGTTCTCGCCTTGGAACCGGGGCGAGTGCTGCCGGAAGTCATCGGGGGCAAAGTCGTCAGCCGAGCGGATCTGGCCCGTCAGGAAGCCGCGGCCCAGCGGACTGTAGGGCACAAAACCGATCCCCAGTTCTTCAAGCACCGGAAAAACTTTTGTTTCGGGTTCGCGTTCCCACAGGGAGTACTCGGTCTGCAGTGCGGTGATCGGATGCACGGCGTGGGCCCGGCGGATGGTTTCCGCGGACGCCTCGGACAGGCCCAGATGGCGGACCTTCCCTGCCTCCACCAGCCCGGCCATGGCCCCCACGGTGTCCTCGATGGGCACGGTTTTATCCACCCGGTGCTGGTAGTACAGATCGATGTGGTCAACCCCGAGCCGTCGGAGGCTGGCGTCGCAGGCGGCGCGGACATAGTCGGGATGGCCGTTAATGCCCACCCAGGATCCGTCCTCGCGGCGTTCGTTGCCGAACTTGGTGGCCAGGACAACGTCGGTGCGCCGCCCGGCGATGGCACGGCCCACCAGTTCTTCATTCGTGAAGGGGCCGTACATGTCCGCGGTGTCCAGCAAGCTGCCCCCGGCGTCGAGGAACGCGTGGATGGTTGCGATCGATTCCTGCTCATCACCGGTCCCGTAGAACTCGCTCATGCCCATGCAGCCCAGGCCCAGGGCCGAAACGGTGAGTGGTCCAAGCGTGCGGTTTTCCATGCGGTTCTCCTTTGTGGCGGAACTGGCTCGACGGCCTGCCTTTTTCCGCAGGCCGGATGGTGCACCGTACGTCACTATAGGCACGTTGTGTCAGGTGTCACAACAGGTTTGTGCAGGCGCGTTAGGGTGGGGGAAACCCTTAACGAAGGAGGATTCCCTTGGGCGCCATCACCATCGGCAACAATCCGGACCGCGAGCGGTTCGAGGTTTTGGATGCTGGAAAAGTGGTCGGGAAAGCTTGGTATAAGGCGTACGACGCCGATGGCACGGCGGAGCGGATTTTCTATCACACGGTGATCAATGAAGGACATGCGGGGCAGGGATTGGCAGGCAGGCTGGCCAAAGTAGCACTCGACGAGACGGTTGCCGCTGGCCTGCGGATTGTCCCGGTCTGCCCGTTTATCAAGAGCTACGTCAGCAAACACCCGGAATATGAGGCAAGCACCGTGGCCGTTACGCCCGCGCACCTGCAGTTCCTGGACAAAGCGCTGGCGGCGCGGGCCTGACCTTCGTCCCGGCTCCGGCGCGGCTGAAGATCGTGTCATCAAATCGCGCTTGCAACGGCCGGTAGAGCAGACTGTTTCCGTGAGCAACCAACCCCGGAGCAGGCTGGCCGTCGCCGGCCTTAGCCTGGGCACGGCGCTGAACCCGCTGAATTCGTCCATGATCGCCGTGGCGCTGGTTGTGCTGCGCGCGGATTTTGGCCTCGACGTGGCCACGGTCACCTGGGTCATCACCTCGTTCTACCTCAGCTCCGCCGCCGGCCAGCCGCTGATGGGCAGGCTTGCGGACAGGTTCGGTCCACGCCGGATGTTTACGCTCGGCATGGCCCTGGTGGCCGTGACGTGCGCCCTGGCGCCCTTGTCGCCGAACTTCGCGCTGCTCTGTGTGGCCCGGGCGGTGATGGCATTGGGTACCGCCGCCGCCTACCCCAGTGCGGTGGTGATGGTGGGCGTCATGGTCCATCAAACCGGCGGTCCCCAGCAGGCCGGCCAAAGATCGTCCAGGCCCCTGGGGTACATCCAGATGGCCAATACGTCCGCAGCGGCTGTAGGCCCGGTCATTGGAGGCCTGCTGGTGGGCTTTGTCGGCTGGGAGGCGCTGTTCCTCATCAACGTTCCGCTGGCGTTGGCGGCCATGCTGATCGTCAGGCGGGCGGCCCCCGCTGATGCGGCGAGGGAGCGGGGAAGCTTTGCCGAGCTGGTGCGGGATTCGGATATCCCGGGCATTCTGGGGTTTGTCAGTTCCCTGCTGCTGGTGATGATGGCGCTGCTTGATGTAGCCCCGGGGTACAGGTGGCTGCTGCTGGGCGCCGGCACCGTGACGGCGGCGCTGTTTGCCTGGCGCGAACTGCGTTTCAGGCCGCCGTTCCTGGACCTGCGGCTCCTGGGCAGGAACCGGCCGCTGATGCTGGTGTACGTGGGCTTCGCCTTATTCAACAGCGTCTATTACTTCGCGTTTTTCGGGCTGCCCCAGCTGCTGCAGGAGTCCGGCGGCTACGAACCCGGCCTGGTGGGGCTGCTGATGCTGCCGCTCGCCGCCGCCTCCGTGGTGGCCACGCCGTGGGCAGTCCGGGCGATGGGAAAGTTCGGTGTGCGGCGGGTGCTGATTTCCGGCGTCGTGCTGCTCGCTGCGGTGGCCGCGCTGATGTGGCTCCTTACCCAGTCCCTGGCCATACCGCTGGTGCTGGCACTGACAGCCCTCATGGGCGTTCCCTTCGGAGCGGTGAGCATCGCCTCGAACCAGGGCATGTTCGTCTCCACCCGGCCGCAGGAACGCGGCGTCGCCGCCGGGATCTTCCAAACGTGCCGCTACCTGGGGGCCATCACCGCCACTGTCCTGATTGGCGTGTTTGCGGCGGACGGTGTGGACCAGGAGAGCTGGGGGCTGATGACACTGACCATGCTGATCGTCACGGCGGCGGCGTTCGGCGTGACGTTGCTGTGGCGGGAACGCAGAGACTGACTGGTCCGGGAATTCACCGCCTTTGCCGCTTATGATGGCCGCATGTCATCCTACGAAGTCAGCCGCAGCGCCTTCATTCCTGCCCCGCCGGAAGAAATCTTTCCCCTGGTCAACAGCTTTCTTGAGTGGACGAAATGGTCCCCATGGGAGGCCGTCGATCCGGAAATGGACCGTTCGTACTCCGGCAACGATGCCGGGGTCGGGGCCCGCTACGCCTGGAGCGGCAACCGGAAGGCCGGCAGCGGAAACATGGAGATCGTCGAGTCCGACTTTCCCGGAAGCATCAAGGTTCGGCTCGAATTCACCAAGCCGTTCAAGGCCGTGAACCCCACCTCGTTTACGTTCACACCTGCCGACGGCGGCACCCGGGTCACGTGGCGGATGACCGGCGAGAACAAGGGGCTGGCCAAGGTTTTCGCGCTGGTGGTGAACATGGACAAGATGGTGGGCGGCGACTTCGAGCGCGGGCTGGCCGCTCTGTCGGCTGCCGCCACCGCCAAGAAGGCCTGACCCCGGGACCCTGACCCCGGGACCCTGACACGGAGACCCTGACCCCGGGACCCTGACCCCGGGACCCTGACCCCGGGACGCGCGGTTCGCGGTCCTAGCCGGCGAGGATCTGCTCCCGCAGGATATCGGCATGCCCGCAGTGCTGGGCGAGTTCGCGCAGCACGTGCAGGTAGACCCAGTGCAGGGGGAGCGGGCCGCGGCGGTTCCCGTGGAGCATATCGTCGAGAGCCAACGAGGCCGTCGCGTCCCGTGCGGCCGCACACGCGTCGTGGTGTGCCTGCTGGACACTGGCAATGGTGTCCTGCTCTGTGAGGATGAACGACTCATCCGGGCCCGCCGGGATGCCGATCTCGGCGCGGGACCGGCAGGTGACGGCCTCGTCGAACCACACCTTTTCCACGAAGGCCGCGTGCTTGACCAGGCCGAGGAGCGTCGTGCGGGACGCCACCAGGGACCGGCGTGCCTGCTCCTCGGTCAGCCCGTTCAGGCAGTTCGTGAGCATATTGCGGTGGTCATCGAGGAATGCCTCAAACTGGGCACGCGGGGACTGGCGGATGGCGTTCTCGGCGAAAGCGGTGTGGGGCGCAGGCATCCACGCAGTATCGCAAGGCCAGGGCGCAGAGGCAACGGCCGACGTCGGGCGCTCGCCCCATGGCGGTCAGGGTGCCGCGCACCTATGGTGGAGCCATGTCTAATTCCTTTGCGTCCTTTGTGGACACCTTCAAGAATGTTGGCGTGACCAAGGCATACGGCGAGCCGGTCACCGTGGGCGGGGAAGAAATCGTCCCCGTGGCGCTGGTGTCCTTCGGATTCGGCGGCGGAGGCGAGGCGGGGGATGGCGCCTCCGGCGGAGGCGGCGGCGGGATGGTGCTGCCTCTGGGCGTCTACGGGAACGCCGGCGGCCGGGCAGAATTCCGGCCCAACACGGTTGTCACGTTGGTCTGCCTGGTTCCGCTGATCGCCGTTCTGGGCGCCGCGGTCCGCGGGGCGATCCGCGCCGCAAGGTCCTAGCCGCCTCGGTGACCGGCCGCTAGGAGCGCCGGTTGCGCGCCTGGCGGGCCAGCCGGACGAATCCGTAGACGAACACGGCCTCGATGAGCACCATCAGCGCCAGCAGCAGCCACTGGTGCTGGGCGATGAAGACGACGGCTCCGGTGATCACCAGCGTGGTTCCAAGCGCCAGGGCATAGACCGCGAAGCCGAGGGCGACCTTCGCACTGCGCACACCGGTGCTGAACCCAAAGCCCACAGGTTCACCACCCGGGCGGCCGGCCACGCGGTCCGGGCGGGCGGCCTTGACCTTGTCGAATTCCTCCCAGAGGTCCGGGTCCTGGTTGCTCATGGATCCATTATCCCGTGGCGCCCCCGCTCCGCTCCACATCTTCAAGCCAACGGGGGCTGGGTTCAAATAGGGTATGTCGGTCTGTCCCGGTTCGTCCGATAATGGCCACATAAGCTTCGGGGACCCTCGCGCCGAAGATGGCTGGCGGGGCGTCAGAGTCCCAGGTGGCCGTCCCGGAACCCGGCGCAACGGATGGCCACGCGGCCCCAGGCGAAGACGCTGCGGGACCCGCTACCGGGGGAGAGCACCGCCACCAACGCGAAGAGGCACAAAGGAATCATCATGCTCAAGGATTCGACGATCATGGCTGTCCTTCCGGCGAAGGACATCAGCAGAGCGAAGGAATTTTATCGCGACAAGCTGGGGCTCGAATCAACTGAGGCCGTCGAGGAGGACAGCGCGTTGTACAGGTGCGGCAACGGCACCAGCTTCCTCGTTTACCAGACGGATAACGCAGGGTCGGCCAAGAACACCCAGATGGGCTGGGAAACAGACAATCTGGAACGGGAGATGGAAGACCTGCGGGGCCGCGGGGTCGTCTTCGAGGACTACGACATGCCCGGGTTGAAGACGGAGAACGGCGTCGCCACCAACGACTGGGGCAAGTCCGCCTGGTTCCTGGACAGTGAAGGAAACATCCTCGTCCTCACCCAGCGCGGTTAGTCAACGCTAAGGACGAACGGGCCGCCCCTGCTGCGAAGGCAGGGCGCGGCCCGTTCGACGAACCCTTCGCTGCGCGGCGATCCTGAAGTAGGTTTACTCCGGGAGGACCTGATGAAATCCAGTGAACTGTTGCTTGATGCCTTTGGCCGGATCCGGGAGACCGTGGAGGCCACACTTGCGGGGCTCGACCGCGCGGCCCTGGCCCGCCGTCCTTCCGGGACCGGGAACTCGATCGCATGGCTGGTCTGGCACCTGAGCCGGGTGGAGGACGCCCAGGTCGCCTCGGCCGCAGGGCTGGACCAGGTGTGGACGTCACAGGGCTTTGCCGGCCGTTTCGGCCTCCCGCTGGCGGAGCGCGATACCGGTTACGGCCACTCCAGCAGTCAGGTGGACAGCGTGCAGGCCCCACCCGAACTGCTGCTGGAGTACTACGACGCCGTTCACCGGCAGACGGTGGCATTCGTGCAGACCCTCACAGACGATGCCCTCGACCGCGTGGTTGACAAGCGCTGGGACCCGCCCGTCACCATGGGGGTGCGGCTGGTCAGCACCATCGCCGACTGCCTCCAGCACGTGGGGCAGGCAGCCTATGCGAAGGGGCTCGGACCGCAGGGCAGCGACTAGAGCCGGGCCGCAAGGGCGCGACCCGCGGTCCGGCCGGTGAAGAGGCACCCGCCCAGGAACGTTCCTTCCAGCGCGTTGTAGCCGTGGGCGCCGCCGCCGCCGAACCCTGCCGCCTCGCCGGCCGCGTAGAGGCCCGGGATCCGGGGCCCGTTCTGCGCGAAGGCCTGCCCGGTGAGGTCTGTCTGGATGCCGCCCAGGGTTTTCCGGGTCACAACGTGAAGCCTGACAGCGATCAGCGGGCCCGCCGCCGGGTCAAGGATCCGGTGCGGCTTCACCGTCCGGAACACCCTGTCGCCCAGGAAACGGCGGCTGTTGTGGATGCCGCTCACCTGGACGTCCTTGGAGTAGGGGTTGCGGATCTCGGCGTCGCGTTCCTCAATCTGGCGCAGAAGGTGCTGGTGGTCCAACAGGGGCTCGTCCGTCAGCCGGTTCATCCCGGCCACCAGGTCGGCCAGGTTCTCCGCGACCACAAAGTCTTCTCCGTGCTCCTTGAACGCCTCGATCGGCGCCCCCGCGCCGCGCCCCAGCCGGGACCGGAGCAGCAGCTTGAGGTCCCTGTTGGTGATGTCCGGGTTCTGCTCAGAGCCGGAGAGGGCGAACTCCTTCTCGATGATCTTCTGGTTGAGGATGAACCACGAGTGGCTGTGCTGCCGGATGTCCGGGGTGGTGCGCAGCAGTTTCAGGGTGCCAAGGGTGTCGTAACCCGGCAGCCCGGGAGCGGGAAGCCGGCGCCCCAGGGCGTCGAACCACAGGGATGAGGGCCCGGGCAGGATCCGGATGGCGTGGTCCGGCCAGACGGGGTTCCAGTTTTGGATTCCTTCGGTGTAGTGCCACATCCGGTCGCGGTTGACCAGCCGGACGCCGGCGTGGTCTGCGATGTCCAGCATCCGCCCGTCGACATGCTGCGGAACTCCGGTGATCATCTTCTCCGGAGGGGTACCGAGCCGCTGCGGCCACCACGTGCGCACCTGGCCGTGGTTGCCGCCGATCCCTCCGCTGGCGATGATCACGGCCTGCGCGCGCAGTTCGAACTCGCCCACCTTGTTCCGGTTTGAGGCCACCCCGCGGGCTGAGGAATCCGGTGCCAAAAGGGTGCCGCGCACCCCGGTGACCGCACCGCCGTCGAACATCAACGCATCCACCTGATGGCGGAAATGGAACCGGACCTTGCCCGCCGCGGCCGCCGCCCGGGCCTTGTCCGCAAACGGTTCGGAGATTCCGGTGCCGGTTCCCCACGGGACGTGGAAGCGGGGTACAGAGTTGCCGTGGCCGCCGGCCCGGCCGTCGCCGCGTTCGGCCCAGCCCACCAGCGGGGTGAACCTGATGCCTTGCTCCCTCAGCCAGGCACGTTTCTCGCCGGCCGCGAACTCAACGTAGGCGCGTCCCCATTGCCGGGCCCATTCGTCTTCGGGGTGCTGGCCGTCGAACCTGTCCCATTGCGCGGAGCCCTGCCAGTCCTGCCACGCCAGGTCGAAGGAATCCTTCACCCGAAGCCGGCGCTGCATGGGCGTGTCCACCAGGAAGAGGCCGCCGAGGGACCAGAAGGCCTGTCCGCCCAGGTTCGCCGCATTCTCCTGGTCGAGGATGGCCACGCGCTTACCGGCCCTGACCAGTTCATTGCTGGCCGCCAGCCCGGCCAGGCCGCCGCCGATGGTGATGACGTCTGCGTCCATACCGCCCTGCCCGTGTAGTTGGGGTCTGACAAGTGGTTGTCAGACCCCAACTTACGGCCTATTTACCCGGCTGCAGTGGTGGAGGCGTTGGACGGGCGGGTCCACGGCCCGGTGATGGCCAGCGTGAAACCCGGGGACTGGATGTTGGCGAAGAGCCACTTGCCGTCCTTGCTGAACGCCGGGCCGCAGAATTCG
This sequence comes from Pseudarthrobacter naphthalenicus, assembly GCF_029076445.1. Classification (GTDB taxonomy): domain Bacteria; phylum Actinomycetota; class Actinomycetes; order Actinomycetales; family Micrococcaceae; genus Arthrobacter; species Arthrobacter naphthalenicus. Next base: position 82,185 of record NZ_JARESG010000015.1, on the reverse strand, counting down.
GAGTCGTTGTACTCGTTCCGGGCCAGCGGGTAGGACATGCCTTGGTCGGTGACGCCCACAAGGTGGGAGACCCCGTTGCCGTCCTCAGCCAGGATCAGGCCGCCCTGGGGAGCCACCGTGATGTTGTCGGGGCCGTCGAAGGCGCCGTCGCGGTCCGGGTCCGTGTTGACGCCGAAAATGGTGCTCAGGGTGATGGTCTCCGTGGCGGGGTCGTAGTGCCACACCTGGCCGTCGTGTTCATTGACGGAACCGTCGGTGGTGCGGGCGAAGCTGGAGACGAAGTACGCCCCGCCGTCGCCCCACCACTGGCCCTCAAGCTTGCGGGAACGGGTGATCTCATCATTGGGGAACTGTTTGCGCACTGAGGTGGTGCGGGCGTCTCGGTCCGGGACATCCACCCATTCGACCTTGTAACGCGTGCCCACCGTGGTGGCCTCGGTCAGGTCCTTGACATGGGTGGATCCGCGGAAGGCCTTCATGGCCTGCAGCCGCCCGGCGACGTCGCCCCCGGCGGACTGTGCCAGGGCCACGAACTTGCCCTTGCCGGGGGTGAAACCGGCCGGCGGGGTCCAGCGGAGGTAGAGGCCGTTGGGGTTGCCCGCGTCCTCGGTGAGGTAGATCTGGGTGGTGGCGGGGTCCACGGCGACGGCCTCGTGCGAGTAGCGTCCCAGGAACTTCAGGGGGACGGCGGAGAAGCCGACGTTGGCCTCGCGGCTGGCGGGGTCGACCTCAAAGACGTAGCCGTGGTCCTTGGTGTTGGTGCCGGACCCTGCCCGGGCTTCGGTCTCCTCGCACGTCAGCCACGTGCCCCAGGGCGAGATACCGCCGGCGCAGTTGTTGTTGGTGCCCGCCACGGACGTGTACTGGCTTACCCGGTTACCGGCGGCGTCCACCACGATGGTGGAGGTGCCGCCCTTTGCACCCGGATCGTAGGTGATGCCCTCCACGACGGGAACCGGGAAGGGCTCCGAGCCGCTGTTCTCGTGGTTGACGATCAACACGGAGCCGCCGTTGGAGCCGTCGAAGACGCCGATGCCGTCCGGGTCCGACGGGTGGGCGCCGTCCGCGGTGGGAGTCTGCCCGGAGCGAGCCAGCAGCTTGTAGGAGAAGCCTTCGGGCAGCGCGAGGATTCCCTTCGGGTCCGGAACCAGCGTCCCGTAGCCGAGGGCGTTGCGGGTGGCCGCGTTGGCGGGGCGGGTGAAGGGGGCAAGGCTGCCGGCGCCGGCGAAGGCGAAGCCCAGGGCAGTGGCGCTTGCACCGGCGCCGAGGAAGCTGCGGCGGGATACGGGATTGGGCATGGCGTTCTCCTGGGGGTGAAGGGGCGTTGGGACTACGCCTAGACTGCCCCCCGCGTGTGAACAGAGGGAAACAGGAGAATGAAGGGGAGACCATCTTGTTTGGCGCCGGCGTCACTCACGGATAGGCAAAGCTGGTTAACTGTCAGGGACGTCGAGAGAGGGAGCACGGATGTCCGGTGTGGCCGCGGAACAGAATTTACGGGTGAGCCTGCCCAGCCAGGAGTTGGCTGATGCGGTGGAGCTGCCCGCCGGCGTTGAAGTTGTCCTGTGGGACCTGACTGGCGAGCCGCCGGCGCCGCACTTGGATCTGGTGGTGCCGCCATACATGGGCAAACCGGATGCCCTCGCGGCGCTCGCCGCCGTCAGCGTGGGGCTGGTGCAGAGCCAGTCGATCGGGTACGACGGCGTGGCCAAGGCGTTGCCCGCGGGGTGTCGTTTTGCCAACGCTGCCGGAGTTCATGAAACCTCGACGGCGGAACTTGCCGTGGGCATGATGATTGCCAGCCAGCGGGGGCTCGGGGACTTTGCCCGGAACCAGTCGACGGGCACCTGGGACAACGGGCTGCGCCCCAGCCTGGCCGACCGGCGCGTGCTGCTGGTGGGCTACGGGGGAGTTGGCAAGGCGATTGAGGCCAGGCTGCTGCCGTTCGAAACCGAAGTGACCCGGCTGGCCAGCCGCGCCCGGGACGATGCCACGGGCCGGATCTACGGGATTGAGTCCCTGCAAGAGCAGCTGCCGCTGCACGACATCGTGGTGGTCAGTGTTCCCTTGGGCGAGCAGACCCGTCACCTGGTTAACGGCGAATTCCTTGCCGCGATGCCGGACGGGGCGCTGCTGGTGAACGTGGCGCGGGGTCCGGTGGCCGACACCGACGCCCTGCTCCGCGAGACCTCCACCGGGCGGCTGCGGGCGGCCTTGGATGTAACGGACCCCGAACCGCTGCCCCAGGACCATCCGTTGTGGACCGTTCCCGGTGTGCTGATCACTCCGCACGTCGGCGGCGCGAGCACAGCCATGCTGCCCCGGATGGCCCGGCTGATCCGGAAGCAGATCGGGTTGCTGCAGGCCGGTGAAGAACCGGTGAACGTGGTGTTGGGCGGCGGCGACGGCCGCTAGCCCGCGAGCGCCGCGGCGGTCAGGTAATCCGGGGCCGGTTCCAGCTTGAAGTAGTCCTCAAGGGTCGGCGCGCCCCCCTGCGCGTGCATCTCGGATGCGATGGTCTTGCCCACATACCGCAGGTGCCAGGGCTCGTACGTGTAGCCGGTGGTGCCTTCGTACCCGGCCGGGTACCGGATGATGAACCCGAACCGCCAGGCGTCCGTGGCCGCGAACTTGCCTGCGGGAGTGCTTTCGAAGCAGGCCTGCAGGGCACAGGCCCCGCTGGCGTTGCCGATGTCCATCGCCAGGCCGGTCTGATGTTCGCTGTAGCCGGGCCGGGCCGAGAGGGTGTCTGCCGTGGCCTGTCCGTACTGGGCCACATAGCTGTCGTAGAGGCTGGCCTGCTGGCTGTAGGAACGGTAGCCGCTGACCGGCACAACATTGATGCCCTGGGACTTCCCGGCCTGGGCGAACTGCTTGTACGCGTCCGCCGCCTCGGCCCGGAGCCGCTCTCCCTGGACCCTGACCAGCTTCGACGGCACATATGTCACGGGGTCCAACTGCCGGTGCTTGTTCACCACCACCTGCAGGCTGCCGGCGGAATCGGTGTCGTAGCCAGTTGTCGCTAGTGCCTGCGCCGATGGTGCGATCATGCCGAGCGAGAGCAGCAGTCCCGCCACGGCCCCGGTCAACTTGCTGATTTTTTTGAGCACAGCCGCCTCCAAAAGTTCTCCGAACGGATGCGGGAACTTTACCTGTCTGCCGCGTCCCGAGTCGAGTGGAATCCGGCCCAGTGAGAGGGGAGCAGAAAGGGGGTGCAGGCTATGGCCCTTTCCGGTGAGGCATGCCTACACTGGCCAGACCTTCGACCGCAGGATGACATCCAGCTGCTCAAGCCACGGGCGGCCCCTGCACCTGGAGGTCCATCGCAACACTTTATGATCCGCCGCGCCCCTACCGGGGCAGCTGCGCTGACAAGAGGAGAGCATGATGACAGGGAACAAAGCCGTTGCCTACAAGGAACCCGGCAAGGTCGAGCTGATCGACATTGACTATCCAACTTTCGAGCTGAAAGACGGTCCGGGCGTCAACCCGGCGAACGTGGGGCGGAGCGTCAACCACGGAGTCATCCTGAAGACCGTGGCCACCAACATCTGCGGATCGGACCAGCACATGGTCCGCGGCCGCACCACGGCGCCGGCCAACCTGGTGCTGGGGCATGAGATCACGGGCGAGGTCGTGGAGGTGGGCCGCGACGTCGAGTTCATCAAAGTCGGTGACCTCTGTTCGGTCCCGTTCAACATCGCCTGCGGCCGGTGCCGGAACTGCAAGGAACGCAAGACCGGCATTTGCTTGAACGTGAACCCGGACCGCCCGGGCAGCGCCTACGGCTACGTTGACATGGGCGGCTGGGTGGGCGGCCAGGCCAACTACGTGCTGGTGCCCTACGCCGACTGGAACCTGCTGAAGTTCCCGGACAAGGACCGGGCCATGGAGAAAATCCTGGACCTGGCCATGCTGTCGGACATTTTCCCCACGGGGTTCCACGGCGCGGTGAGCGCAGGGGTGGGCGTCGGGTCCACGGTCTACATTGCCGGCGCAGGTCCTGTTGGCCTCGCAGCGGCGACCAGCGCGCACCTGCTCGGTGCCGCCGTCGTTATTGTGGGGGACCTCAACGAGGAGCGGCTCGCGAGGGCGCGCAGCTTCGGCTGCGAAACGGTGGACCTCACCAAGGGCGGCCCGGCGGAGCAGATCGAACAGATCCTGGGTGTGCCTGAGGTGGACTGCGGTGTGGACGCCGTGGGCTTCGAGGCGCGCGGGCACGGCCATGACGCCAAGGAGGCGCCCGCCACGGTGCTCAACTCGCTGATGGAGCTCACCGCGGCCGGCGGGGCCCTGGGCATTCCGGGACTGTACGTCACCGGCGATCCGGGCGGAATCGACGAGGCTGCCAAGAAGGGTTCCCTGAGCCTGAGCCTCGGTACCGGCTGGGCGAAGTCGCTCAGCTTCACGACCGGCCAGTGCCCGGTGATGAAGTACAACCGGCAGTTGATGATGGCCATCCTGAACGACAAGGTGAACATCGCCAAGAACGTCAATGCGAAGGCGATCAGCCTTGAAGACGCACCCAAGGGCTACGCCGAATTCGACGCCGGGGCAGCCACGAAGTACGTCCTGAACCCGAACGGCTACCTCAGCTAAGCCCGATGGGCCGCTGCGTCCGATCATAAAGGCGGCCGTGGGCACCTTCCCTTGCCGAAGGTGCCCACGGCCTGTTGGTCGTGGCCGGCGGGAATGGCCGTTGGTTCAGGTCAAAACGGCAACGTCACCAGAGCTATCAGGGCCGGGACGGTAGCGCCCAGGGTGCCAGGAATGCTGTCACCCTTCCTGGGGTAGTGGCCCAGCATGTCCGCCAGGAACATGGCCGGAGCGGTCAGCACCATGTTCACGCAGCAGTAGATCACCAGGGTGTAGCCCACCACCAGATAGCCCATATTCACGGCCACCACCCCGGCCAGCACTCCCAGTCCGATCGCCAGGTTGCGGAACCCGGTGGGAATGGCCCACATCATCACGGCCGGAACGTTTTGCGGCGGGGTGCTCAGGAACTTCTGCGCTCCCGGCCGGTGCATCAGAAAACTCTCGAGCGGGAACACAAGGATATAGATCACCGCGGCAAGGACCGCGAAAACCTGGGATACGGCGTTCATGGAGGAAGAGTACGACGACGGCGGCAGCCGCCTCCATCCCCTGGCGGAGGGCTCCGGGGTGCTTGAGGAACCCCCGGTTTGGGGGATTGCGGCGCCGCCCGCCGCGCGGATACTGGACATATGTGGGAGGAACGCGCTGAGCGCGCCCGGCGTGAGATCGCCGCCCTGGCCGCAGCCGGGACAGGCCTGGGCGAACTTTATGCCGCGGCGCTCGGCCTGGTGCAGCAGCAGGTTCCGTTCGAGCAGGGGTGCTGGGCCGGCGTCGACCCCGGCTCCCTGGTGATGACCTCCGTGGTGAACTGGCGTGATTGGGGCGTGACGGAGGAATACGCGGCCCGGTTCGCCGAGACGGAGTACGCGGGCCAGGAACCCAACCGGTTCGCGGAACTGTCCCGGCGTCCGCGGCCGGTCGCGAGGATTTCCGATGCACCGCACCGCGACGTGATGCGCAGTGTCCGGATCAACGACATCCTGAAACCGCTCGGCCTGGAACATGAACTGCGCACGGTGTTCCGGGTGGACGAGGCCTGCTGGGGAGTGGGAAGCATTTTCCGGGAACCGGGACGGGATTTTTCGGACCGTGAGGTGGAATTCTTGGCTGCCGTGGCGGCGACGCTCGCGGCGGCCAGCCGGATCGCGGTGCGGACGGCCCATGCCGGGCGGCCAACAGTGGGCGGACCGGTGATCGTGGTCGCCGGGCCGCGGGGCGACCTCCGGGCAGCCACGGCGGCCGCCGTCGCCTGGCTGGCCGAGGTGGAGGACTCCGCCCCGGGCCGTTTCACCATGACCCTGCATTCAGCGGTGGCACAGGCCCATGCTTCGGGCTCGGGCACGGCCAGGGCAAGGATGCGCGATGCCCGGAACAACTGGGTGGTGCTGCAGGCGAGCCGCCTCATCACCGGAGATGACCCGGAACAGATGGTGGTCACCGTTGAACCGGCCACCACCCACGACCTGGCCAGCCTGCTCCTGGCGGCATACGGTGTCACCCCGCGGGAGCAGGAGGTCTGCGTTGAGGTGCTGTCCGGAAAGCCGACCGCGGACATCGCCGCGCGGCTGTACATCTCGCCGCACACGGTCCATGACCACCTTAAATCCGTGTACGCGAAAGTGGGCGTCGGCAGCCGCGGGGAATTGGTGGCCAAGCTGGTGGTGTGAGGACGGGCCCAAGGCCGCGCGGGCCCAACGAGGTTTTCCCGGCCGGGGCTGAAGGGGAGCGTCCGATTCAATGCACCCGCGACGTGGCGGGTGCATTGTGGGTACGGTGTCCTCATGCAGAAGATATCGATTGATGCCCTGGCCCGCCAGCAGATCGCGGCCGCCGTGGCGGCCCCGAGCGGACGCGCCGCGGATACGGCCTTTGGCGGGCACGAAAAGCGGCTCCGGCAGACGGTGATGGCGTTTCGCGGCGGCACGCAGCTCAGCGAACACCAGAACCCCGGCGAGGCCACGGTTTACGTGGTCAAAGGATCGGTCACGCTGCGGGCCGGCGGCGAGTCGTGGCAGGGCAAAGCCGGTGACCTGCTGATCGTGCCGGACGGGCTGCACAGCCTGGAAGCGGACGAGGACTCGGCGGTGCTGTTCACCGTGGTCAAGACGGACCGTCCCTGATACCGGTCCACCGGGCATTTCCGTCGTAGACGAAGCCGCTCGGGCCTGCACCGGGCACGAACCCGGTGCAAGCCCGTCCGTTCCCACCACCGGTGTACCCTCATAGCCCGTGAGGTAGACGCCCGCCACTGCCCCGGACTACAACCTTCATACAAGTCCACGAGGTCTCCCCAACAGAATTGACCCGGAAGCCCACGGTCGAGGCATTGCACCCAGCCAACCTTTGTTCTATAACTGCTATAACAGAGGTGAGGGAGAGGCCATGATCCTCAGCATTGACCTGGCCAGTGAGGTGCCGATCTACCAGCAGCTCCGGGACCAGATTGTCGAGGCGATCGCCGAGGGCGTGCTAACAGCGGGCAGTTCCTTGCCGGCCACGAGGACCCTCGCAGCCGACTTCGGGATCAACTTTCACACCGTGAACAAGGCCTATGACCTTCTGCGGCAGCAGGGTTTGATCCGGCTCAACCGCAAATCAGGTGCGGTGGTGACCGCCGCGGTCACGGATCCGATGGTCCCCTCCGACTGGGCTGCGAAGGTCCGGACTCTGCTGGCCGAGGCTGTTGCCAGGGGAATCCCGCCCGACGAGGTCCTGAGGACCTGCAGTTCCATGCTCGATTCCTTTGGTGCCAAGCAACGGGAGGATACGCCATGATCGCTGCCGCAGTTCTGAGCTTTGTGCTGTTGGGGCTGGTGCTCCTGCTAGGTCTGGTCCTGCCCTCAGTCACCAGTCCAACGGTGCCCTTCGGGGTGCGGGTGCCGGCCCAGCGTGCCGAGGACCCGGCGGTGGTCCGGCAGGTCCGCATCTACAGGTGGAGAGTGCTCGTTTGCGGGCTCGTGGCCGCCTCGGTGGGTGTGGGCTTGTTTGTGGCGACCGGTGCAACGTTGCTGCTGCCGCTGTCGGTGCTGGTTCTGGTTGGTCTCTGGTACGGCTGTTTCTACCTGGCCCATCAGGAGATCCGGGCCGCGAAGGCCGCCGGTGCCTGGTTCGAGGGCCTGCACCAGGGCATTTCGGTGGACACCGGCCTGCGGACCGACCCGCCGCGGTTTCCTTGGCTCTGGCTGGCACCAGCGGTCATCATCACCGCGGCCACGGCCGTGACCGGGGTGCTCCTGTACCCGTCCATGCCGCACGTCCTCGCCGTGCACTATGGCGCGAAAGGCCTGCCGGACAGGGAGGTCGCCAAGTCCATCGGTGCGGCCTTCTCACTGGTGTTCGTGCAAGTTGGCCTGACGGCGCTCCTGGCGGGGATGGCGGCGGCAATTATCCGCAGCAGGCCCGACCTGGATCCGGCCCACCCGGCGGGCTCTGCGCGCTGGTCCAGGCACTACATCTCCGTGGGCGCCAAGGCCCTGCTCGGGTTGGTGGCCATGATCGATCTGGGCATGCTCGGATCCTCACTGCTGATGTGGACGGGAACCGTCACGCGGTGGGCGCCACTGGTGGTCGCGCTCCCGGTCCTGGCCGCCGTCGTAATTACTGTGGTGGTCCTGGCCAGGAACAACCGGGAGCGGGGAGCTAACGGGGAGGACACCGGCCTGACGCACCGTGACGATGACAAATATTGGCGCGGCGGCCTGTTCTACATCAACCGTGAGGACCATGCACTGGTTGTCCCGCGCCGGTTCGGTCTGGGGTGGACCCTGAACTGGGGCAACCCCAGGGCGGCCATGCTGATCGCCGGCGTGGTAGCGCTGATCGCCCTGGTGGTCATTTTCCGCTTGGGCGGGTGAGGTGTCAGGGTGCCCGCGCGGCCCCCGTGGCTGCGGCGCCCTGGATGGGATGATCGACCTATGAATGAATCTGACGCAGCCGGTCCGGATCAAGGATTCAACTCGCTGGTCCATCGTTCGCGCCTCCGTTTCCTGGTCATGGTGATTGTGGGCATAGGCACGGCTCTGGCAGTGGGAGCGCTGAAGTCCTGGGCGTACGCGCCGGCGATGGGCTGGGCGGCGGCGTCGCTGACTTATCTCATGTGGGTCTGGGCCGTCGTCGGGCCGCTGGAGGCGGAGGCCACGGCTGCCCACGCGCGGCGCGAAGATCCGGGCCGCGGCGTCTCCGATGCGCTGGTCCTGATCGCCACCGTGGCCAGCTTTGCCGGGGTTGCCCTGATTCTGCTGGACGCTTCCAACGCCCAGGGCGGCACGAAGGCAGCCATCATCTCGATGGCCCTGGGGAGTGTGGCGCTGTCCTGGTTCCTGGTCCACACGCTTTTCGCTCTGCGCTATGCCTCCATTTATTACCAGCACGGGGCAGGTGTGGACTTCAACGAAGGCAAACCCCCGCGCTATCTGGACTTTGCGTACCTGGCCTTCACGGTCGGCATGACCTTCCAGGTCTCGGACACCGATTTGAAGACCGAGGCGATTCGCACCACCGTGCTGCGCCAGGCGCTGCTGTCCTACCTGTTGGGGACCATTGTCCTGGCCACCACCATCAACCTTGTCGCCGGTTTGATCAACTGACATGAGCCTTGGTGGCGATGATCTTCGGGAGCGCGAGTTAAGATAGCCAGACACGGATTGCCTTCTTTTGTTCCTGGCCGCCGGGATGTTGGAGGAGTGGATGAACGGGTCGTCACCGCGGATCCTTGCTGTCGCGAAGGCATCCGCTGCCGCGATGCTCCTTCTTGCCACTGCTGCGTGCACTCCGGCTGGCACCGATGCGCAGCCAACGCCCGCTCAGCCCCCTTCGAGCCGACCGTCCCCGACCAGGCAGGCGCCCGTAGCAGACAGCAAGCGCGGTCCCACGGTCAGGGTGGTGGTGATCGGAGATTCGCTGAGCACCGGGCTGGGAACCTCACCGAAGCTGGCGTGGCCAAAGCTCCTACAATCAGCGCACCTTTCCAACAAGCGGCCGGTGCAGGTGACAAATGCTGCCGAGAACGGCAGCGGTTACCTGGTTCCCGGTGAGGACGGGGACACCTTCACCATGGAAGTGGAGTCAGCCGTCAGCCCGGACGCTGACGTCGTCGTTTTTTTCGGGTCCGACAATGACACAGGGGCGGACCCGGGGGAACTGCGGGATGCTGCAGCCTCAACATTCGCGGCCGCCTCGTCGCTGGCCCCCAACGCCGTTCTCGTGGCGGTCGGGCCACTTTCGGGCAGCGAGGAACCGGACCCGGTGTTGGCCGACGTCCGCGACACCCAGGCCGCGGTTGCCCAGGACATGGGCGTGAAGTTCATCGATCCCATCGCCGAGCAGTGGCTCAGCGGCCGCGCCGACGTCCTGCTGGGCCCGGACGGTGAGCACCCGAGCGCCCAGGGGCAGAAGTTCCTGCGGGACAAAATGAAGCGCATCCTGTCCGCCGCGGTGCAGGGCTGAACCGCCCGCACGGTGCGGCGCCTGCCCATCCAAAACGCTGATGCGTCACCCGGCTCCGGGGTTACGCTCCGGGTTACCGGGGCGTGGCGCCGGAAGGCCCGCGAGGCGTTCGACGACGGCCAGCCCGGCAGGGGTGCCCGGCCAATGCCGCCGCAGGGCGTCCGGGCCCGCGGAGCGGATCACGGAGCGGAGAACCAGTGCCATGATGATCACGTCATCGGCGTAGCCGATCAGCGGCAGGAAGTCGGGCACCAGGTCGATCGGGAACGCCAGGTAGCCCAGCAGGAGGAACAGCTTGATACGTACCCCGCGCGCTACGGACTTGTCGGCCGCCAGCCGCCTGAGCACGCGCAGCACGTCCGGCAGCAGCCGCAAGGCGTCCCTCATCCCCACAGTTTCCGGGTGACGCCGGGCGTACGCCCACAGGGCCAGGAGCAGGATGGCGTAGACCGCAACCAGCCCGGCCAGGACACCTGCGGCAATTTCCCACCACTGCGAACTCACGTCAGCCGCTCGCCCGTCAACTGCGCCAGATAATCCAGGAGCTCGTCCTGCAGGTGCGGGTCGAGGACGGCGGCGTTCGGTTGCTGCCGGTGCTGGTGGTGCCAGTAGCCGCCGCTGGTCAGGGCCCCGGGGTCAGTGCTGGCGGCGAGCCATTCCTGGGTGAGGTGCCCGAGCCGAAGATCGTCCGGCGCGCCGGGGCCGCCCATCTTCGTGGGCACCCAGCCGGGATCCACAGCGTTGCTCAGGACATCAGGCCACAACCGGGCGACGGCAGCGGAGAGCGCGGTGACATAGAGCTTGCTGTCCGAGTAGGACACCCGTGAGGGAGCCCCGGACCCGTCTCCGCCCCCGGACCCGCCTCTGCCCCGGGACCCGTCCCCGCCCCCGGGGCCGTCCGGGCCGGCGAGGCGGAAGCGGCCCCCGCGGTGCATGCCGCTGCTCAGGTAAATCAGGCGGTGCGGCCGATGAATAAGGGCCGTCAGCAGGTACGGGGCCACCACGTTGACCTGAAAAATGTGGGGTCCGCCCAGAACGCCGGCATTTTGGAGGACGGCGTCCACGGGCCCGCTCCGGTTCACTTGGTCCGCAAGGTCACGGGTTTGCGCCGTGTCCGACAGGTCGCCCACCACGCCCAGCGCGCCGCGGTCGATCAGCTCCTGCACCGCGCCGAGCCGACCGGTGGTGCGCGCGTGCACGATGACTTCGTGCCCGTCGTCGAGGAGCGACTGCGCCGAAGCGAGCCCCAGGCCGTCGGTGGAGCCGGTGATGAAAATGCGGGCCATCATTCCTCCGTTCTGTGCCGTGCGGCCTGCGTGGCCTGGGTCAGTGTGCCGCATTCAAGCCAGTAGCGGCGTTTGCCGTTCCGGGTGACCTCGTAGACGCCGCCGTTCCTTTCGATCGTCGCCCGGGAACCGGCGTTTGTTTCGTCGCAGGTGAGAAGTGCCCTGGTGATGCCCAGTTTCCGGGCGATGGGCAGGGCGGCGGCCAGCGCCTCGGCGGCGTGGCCACGCCGCCTGGCGGAGGGCCTGATGCTGTAGCCGATGTGGCCGCCTTCGTTGAGGAGGAAGTCGTTCAGCTCGTGCCGGATGGCCAGCGACCCCAAGAATGTCCTGCCGTCCACGACCCACAGGAACGTGCAGGGGACGTGTCCCGGCTTCCGGGGCGCCTCCGGGAGGGCAGCGTTGCGGAGCGAGTCGACAAATCCCCGGAACGATTCGGTCTCCGCAAGATCCGCCAAAGCCCAGTCCTCGGCACCGCCGCCATCGCGGCGGGCACCGTCAAATTCTGCGGCCGCCTCCAGCCAGGAGGAGTGGTAGCTGGCATCGGGAGCGATGAGGAGAGGCATCACAAGATCGTAGTCCAGGGGCGGCGCCGCGCAGAGGACGACGACGGCAGTGTCGCCGTCGTCGTCGGCACTCCTCCGAGCGTTCTCAGTGCATCACCCGGTAGTGCACGTGCGTCACGAGACTGGTGCCGCGCACTTCGGTCGGCTCCAGCGTCAGGTTCCCGACGCCGTCGAGCGGCCGTTCGCCCGCGACGGCACGTGACTCGGCTCATGCGCCCCATCCTGTCATGGCATCGCCTCGGTGGGGAGGCCCTAGACTCGGAGGCATGTCAGCTCTTGGGGGAATGCCGGCCGGGCGCGGAAGCGTCCTTTTGATGGCGGCCGGTCTTGGCCTGGCGCTCACAGGGTGCGAATACAACGGCCCTGCCGATACATCGGCTCACACGTCCGCGCCGGCACCAACGCCGCCACGGTCCTTTGCGGAAAACACCGCCGAGGTGGCCCGTCTGCTCGGGTTGCCGGCGTCGGATCCCGGCATGCCCTCCGAGGCGGAGCCCGTTGGGAAGTTGTTCCTGGTGCTGGCGCCGGGGGATTATCAGGTCACCGGCGCCTGTGCCGGAGTTTACGGGGCCAGGCTCACCATCGTGAAGGCTGACGGCATCCCCGAGGCGTCGGACTTTGAGTGCGACACCGTGCTGGACCGCTTCTTCAGGCACCCGGGCGGGCCGGTGACCATCAGTGCAGTCCCGCGTATAGGTGGGCCCTCCGCAACAGGCGTTAAGGTGCAGACCAACCCGGACCCCAGGGCGTCGGCGCTGGCGGACTTCTCAGAATGGTCAGCGAAGCATTTGCAACCGCAATTGCCCGGCGAATTCGTGGGCGCCAGTATGGCAGACACCACCACCGTGGGAACGCTCCTGGCCCCACCGGGCAAGTACGAATTCCGCCTGGTCTGCGATGGACCAGCCGGGGCCGAGGTGTCGGTGTCCACCGCAGCGGGTGCCGAGGTTGTTGTCCCCACACAGATCCCCTGCGAGGGGCAGGTATTCACGGCACCCGTGACGCTGCCCGACGAGGGAGTGGAGGTGAGTGTCAGTCCTGCTGGTGGCGTGGCCGGCCGCTTCGCCTACAAGCTCGTGCCAGTCGGCTAACAGTCTTCCTCGGGGATGCCGTGTCATGGGATTCGCGGCGGCTGCGGTTCACCTATTGTCGATGGGTGGGTACGAAACAGACGACTGAGCTGGAGGGGCAGACCTCCATCAACGAGCTGCTTGAGGAGCCGATCGGCGCCACCCATATCCAGCTGGTCCTGCCAATCCACGTCCAGCTTCCGTCAGGGGAATTCCGCCGCGTCTCGTGACGCCGTGCTCCGCGGACGGAGACGTACGACGGCGGCGCCCGGGCGGGGTGCCCGCGCTTGGCTCAGCGGAGGGCAGTGACGAAGCCGCCACGGGACTGGCCGGATGGCGCCTGGGGCGGTGGGGATTGAGTGGGTACGGCAAGGGACAGCGGGCGGTTGTAAGTGGCGCACAGCTCCTGGACCGTGTGGCCGGTGCACCGCCAGCCGGCCGCCGTGAGCAGTTCCAGCGGATCGGGCGGGTCGGCCCGCGCCAGCAGTTCAGTCATGGACAGGCCGGTCTGCAGGCTGAAGTCCCGCAGCTTGGCTTCTACATCGTCGGTCTTAGGCAGCGGCACGGCCCGCTCGATCACGGCCCGGGAGCCCGGTGCGGACAACGCTGCAACTTCCTTCAGCACCGACAGTTGAGCGGCGGCGTCGAGGTAGGGAAGCAGGCCCTCCAGGACCCAGGTGGTGGGCTGCAAGGGGTCAAAACCGGCCGCAACAAGCGGCTCGCGCCAGGGGAGGGCGAGGTCGGTGGCCACGGTGACCAGCTCGGGCGCCGGCCGGACGGCAAGCCGGCCCAGTACGCCGGCTTTGAACTCGAGGACGTTGGCGTGATCGATTTCGAAGACCCGTGAGCCCATGGGCCAGGGGAGGCGGTACGCGCGGGTATCCAGCCCGGCGCCCAGGATCACCGTCTGGGGGGTTGGCGGCTGTGAATCTGAACGCAGGAAATCGTCGATGAACCGGGTCCGCACCGCGATGTAGATCGATGCCAGCAGAAGCGGCTGCTGTAGCGGGGAGGCGGTGCTGGGAGCCGCCGGCCAGGCGGTGGGGAAATCCACGTGCGACCGGGCAGCTTCCACCAGCGCCAGGGCAAACGGGTCCGCCACGAGCCCGCCGGGCCGGGAGGTTTCCACCGCGCGCCCCGCAGCCACGGCCAGGGCGGTCAGCGGCAGCCCCTGGTCCTCAAATTCAGTCACGGTGGTTCCTCCCGCCGTCGTACTTCTTCTCACTGCGGAGCCTACTGCGCCGCCCGGCGGCGGCGAGCTAAGGCGAGTGCAGCGGCGGGAATCAGGGTCAACGCGGCAATGATGGTGCCCACCAGCCCCGGGCCCCTGGTCCCGAGCGGGGACACCAAGGCAGCGCCGGCAAAGGCGGTCCCCACGGCGGTGCCGGCGTTGAACGCGGAGACGCTGAGGGCTGAACCGAGGGTGGCGGCCTTCCCGGCGAAGCGCACCGCGAGGTGGATCAGCACGCTGTTGGCGCTGAGACCGAACAGGCCCAGCAGGACCATCAGGGCGCTGGTCAACCAGGGCGAACCGGACACCAGGCTGATGGCGAGCAGGAGGACGGTGGTCACGGCGGGGGTGACGATGGTGATCGGGCCCGGGTGGGCATCGCCGAAACGGCCAGCGAGGAGGGTGCCGATGACCGAACCGATGCCGAACCCGGTGAGCACCAGCGGCACATGGGCAACTGTCACTCCGGCCTGGTCGATGAGGATCGGGGCGATGTAGGAGTAGGCGGCGAGTACGCCGCCGCACGTCGTGGCACATGCGGCCAGCGCCAGCCACAGCCGGCCCGAGCGCAGGCCGGCCAGTTCAGCACGGAGGGACGTTGGGTGCGCGCCGGGGGAGTCGTGCGGAATAAGGCGGGCGACGAGTACAGTGGCCAGCGAGGCGGCCGCCGCCAGCGCCCAGAAGGTTCCGCGCCAGCCGACCACCTGCGCGACGAAGGCCCCCAGAGGCACGCCGAGGACGGTGGCCAAGGCCCCGCCGGCACCCACCACAGCTACCGCCCGGGCGCCGGAGGACGGCCCCGCCGCGCGGGTGGCCACCACAGCTGAGACTGCCCAGAACGCGCCGGTGGCAAGCGCGCTGACAAACCGTGCCGCCAGCAGCAGCGTGAAGTCCTGGCCCAGCGCCACCACAACATGGCCGGCAACGAAGACGATGAGCGCCAGGACCAGCGTCAGCTGCTTGGACAGGCGAATTGTCAGCATCGCCATCAGCGGCGCGCCCACCACCATGCCGATCGCGAAGACGGTGATCAGAGATCCGGCCTGCGCGACGCTCACCTGCATGTCACTTGCGATCAGCGGCAGGATACCGGCCACCACGAACTCGCTGGTGAGCATCAGGAGGGTGCCCAGCGCCAGAACGTAGACGGCCAGCGGGAGCCGGGGCCGCCGTCGGACCTTAACGTGCTTGGTACCGGCGGCCGTAACGCCGCCCTCGGTTGTTGTCTGCCCGCGCATGCGAACTCCTCATTGGTGCAGGGGAAATGGCCTGCATCCATTGCACCCGTTCGCTTGTTGCCGAGGAAGGTTGCGCTGATAGGGGTATTGCCAGGGCCCCCACAGTTGACGCTGAATGCGCGGCCGAATCGGGGCACATTGACACGGACACGCCGCGGATTGAGCCGGTTCCGGACCGGGTCGCCGTCAATGTGCCCCACGACAGCGCCCACGACGGCGCCGGGCGCCCCGGCGCACCGCCCCGGCACTTTGCGGAAGCCGTTGTCACTGCCCGGCGGCGGGCCTAGGCTATGGCCACGGCCCCACGCGGGGGACCGGCCAGGACCCTCCCTCACGGGGGCCAGGCACACGCTGGGATGCCGCGTCCTGGACACCACGGGACAGGAAAAACCATGACGAAGTATCTGTTTGAAGCCAATTACGTGGGCGACGGAATTACCGGGCTCATGCGTGAAGGGGGCACCAAACGGCGGGAAGCGCTGGCGGAGGCGCTCAGTTCGGTGGGCGGATCACTGGAGAGTTTTTACTACGCGTTCGGGGACATCGACGTCCTTGGTGTTTTTGATGTGCCGGACCAGGCGGCCGCGGCGGCCCTGTCACTGATGATCAATTCCACCGGCACCGTGGATGTCCGCCTGAAGCCGCTCATGACACCGGAGGACATTGACGAGGCTGCCAGGAAGACGCCTTCCTACCGGGCGCCGGGGCAGTAGCCGCGGGCGCAGTAGCCGCATGCGCAGAAGGCAGCTGGTCAGCGCCGCCGTCGGACATTACGACGGCGGCGCTTCCGTTGGGTGCCTGACAGGGATTTCGTCGGCGCGCTGGGTGGCGGCCCAGCTGGCCAGGACTTTCAGGGCATCCTCCGAGGGTGTGCCGGGATCTGCCGTGTACACGTTGATCCGCAGCCCGGGGTCTGTGGGGAGCTCCAGGGCTTCGAAGCTCAGGTCCAGGTCACCCACGATCGGGTGGTGGAGCCGCTTGCGGCCGGTGCGGTGGTACTTCACATCGTGCCTGGCCCACCTGGTGCGGAACTCCTCGCTGCGGGTGGACAGTTCACCAATCAGGTCCGTCAGGTCTTTGTCGTAAGGGTTCTTCCCGGCTGTGGAGCGCAGGACGGCCACGATGTCGTCCGCGCTGCGTTCCCAGTCGGCGAAGAAGTCCCTCGCTTTCGGGTTGAGGAAGGTGAAGCGCGCGCTGTTCGGCGGCGTGACCTGCTCTGCCATCATCTCCAGGTAAAGAGCCCGGCCCAGTTCGTTGGACGCCAGCACATCTCCGCGGTCATTGCGGACCCAGGCAGGGGCCGTGGTGATCGCGTCAACAACGCGCTGCACGCTGGGCCGCACCGCCTGCGGGCTCCGTTTGCGCCGCACGCGCGGAGAAGCGGTCGCTGCCCGCGCAAGGTCAAAAAGGTGGGCCGTTTCCGCGTCGTCAAGCTTCAGGGCCCGGGCTAGTGCTTCGATCACGCTGTCCGAGGCGCCGGAGAGGTTGCCGCGCTCAAGGCGGACGTAGTAGTCCACGCTCATCCCGGCGAGCATGGCCACTTCCTCACGGCGCAGCCCGGTGACCCGGCGGTTCCCGCCATAGAGAGGCAGGCCCGCCTCCTCGGGCGTGATCCTGGCCCGGCGGGAGGTCAGGAACTTCCGCACATCATCGCTGTGTGTCATGGCCTCCACGCTACGCGCCGTCCACCGGACGAGGGAGGGACTGGCATTACCCTGTCCGGCAGTGACTCCCGGCCGCCACGGAATCACGGTTGCATTGAATGCATAAAACCTGCACCCACCACAGCCGTGCGGTAATCCCCACCGTTTGAAAGGGGTACTAGCCTGCCCTCCCACGAGGTCCGTGACCGGTGTTGACTGGAAACCGGCCCCACTTAGTAAGGAATCACAATGCGAGCAACACTGATGTACGGCGCCGGCGACGTGCGCGTCGAGACCGTCCCCAACCCCACCATCCAGGAGCCCACCGACGCGGTCGTGCGGATCGTCGCCGGCTGCATTTGCGGCAGCGACCTGTGGCCCTACGCCTCCAGGCCCGAGTCCGCCGAAGGCGCCCGCATGGGCCATGAATTCGTCGGCGTCGTCGAAGAGATCGGCTCCGACGTGACCGGCGTGGCGGTCGGTGACTTTGTCATCGCACCGTTCGTCGCCTCCGACGGCACCTGCGATTTCTGCCGGGAAGGCCTGCAGACTTCCTGCCGCCACGGCGCCCATTGGGGTGGCCGTAACGACGGCGGGCAGGGCGAATTTGCGCGGGTCCCGCAGGCGTCGGGAACCCTGGTGGTGGTCCCCCCGGGGTTCGACGAGAAACTGATCCCGTCGCTGCTGAGCCTCTCCGATGTCATGTGCACCGGCTACCACGCGGCCAAGAAGGCAGGCATCAAACCCGGCCAAAGCGTCACCGTGATCGGCGACGGCGCCGTGGGCCTCTCGGCAGTCCTCTCGGCCAGGCTGATGGGCGCCTCGCGCATCATCCTCATGGGCCGCCACGAAGCCCGCACCGACCTCGGCCGCGAATTCGGTGCCACCGATGTGGTCGCCGAACGCGGCGCGGAAGGCATCGCCAAGGTCAGGGAACTCACCAACGGCGACGGAACGCACGCCGTGCTCGAAGCCGTCGGTCTCAAACCGGCGATCGAGATGGCGATTGGGGTGGTCCGTGACGGCGGCGTCATCAGCCGTGTGGGTGCGCCGCAGTTCTCCGACGTGCCGCTCGGATTCCCCGAGTTCCTGCGCAACATCACCCTCACCGGCGGCGTCGCACCCGCCCGCGCGTACATCGAGGAACTGCTGCCGCTCGTACTTGACGGAAGCATCGATCCGGGCAAGGTCTTCGACCGCACCATCGGCCTGGACGACGTTCCCGCCGGCTACCAGGCCATGGCCGGGCGTGAAGCACTCAAAGTACTCGTTCGTCCGTAACCGCACCCCCGTAACCACAGAATCAGGACAAAAACATGAACCTCACACTCAACAACGGCGTCACCATGCCGGCTCTCGGCCTGGGCGTCTTCCAAAGTCCGCCGGAGCAGACCACTGCGGCTGTCGAAGCAGCACTCGCCACCGGATACCGGCACATTGACACAGCCGCCGCCTACGGCAACGAGCGGGAGGTCGGTGACGGCATCCGCGGCTCGGGCCTGGACCGTTCGGAGGTGTTCATCGAGACCAAGGTCTGGGTCAGCGATTACGGCTACGACCAGACCCGCCACGCCTGGAAGAAGGCCGCCGGCAAACTCGGCGTCGACCAGATCGACCTGCTCATCCTGCACCAGCCCGCTCCTGACCGGTTCGAAAAGACCATCGCCGCCTACAGGGCACTCGAGGCTCTGCTGGCCGACGGGCGGGTGCGGGCGATCGGTGTCAGCAACTTCATGCCCCACCACCTGGACAAGCTGCTGGCCTCGACAGACATCATCCCGGCCGTGAACCAGATCGAACTGCACCCCTACTTCACCCAGCAGGATGTCCAGGCAGTCGACGCCCGGCACGGCATCCTCACCCAGGCCTGGTCACCGATCGGCGGGATCACCTTCTACCCCGGCTGGGGCGAGGACCGGCGGAACGTCATGGAGGACCCGGCCATCGGCGCCATCGCGGGGACCTACGGAAAGAGCCCGGCCCAGGTCATGCTGCGCTGGCACCTGCAGCAGGGCCGCTCGGCCATCCCGAAATCGACCAACCCGGCCCGCATCGCCGAGAACTTCGACATCTTTGATTTCGAACTCACGCCCGACGAACTCGCCGCCATCGACGCCCTCGATACCGGCGTGCGGAACGGACCCGACCCCGACGTGGCCCGTGAGGAGCGCTTCGCCATGGTCATCCCCGAAGCCTGAACCCCGAAGCCTGAATCCCACGACAGAGAGAACCACTCCATGGAATACCGCCCACTCGGCCGCACCGGCGTGCAGGTCAGCCCCCTCTGCCTCGGCGCGATGATGTTCGGCCCCTGGGGCAACGACGACCGCGCCGATTCGGCCCGCATCATCCACCGCGCCCTCGACGCCGGCATCAACTTCATCGACACCGCCGACGTTTACTCCGGCGGGGCGTCGGAGGAGATCGTCGGCGAGGCGCTGGCCGGGCGCCGCGACGATGTCTTCCTGGCCACGAAGTTCTTTATGCCCATGAGCGAGGATCCCAACCACCGCGGCGGATCCCGCCGCTGGATCATCCGCGAGGTTGAAGACTCCCTGCGCCGCCTGAACACCGACTACCTGGACCTGTACCAGGTCCACCGGTCCAGCCCGGACACGGACGTGGCGGAAACCCTCGGCGCACTCACCGACCTCGTCCGCCAGGGCAAGGTCCGCTACATCGGCTCCTCGTCCTACTCCGGATCGCACATCGTTGAAGCCCAGTGGGCGTCACGCGAACGCCGTCTGGAGCGGTTCGTCACCGAACAGCCGCCCTACTCCATCCTTGTCCGCGGCATCGAAGAGGACGTCCTCCCGACCGTGCAGCGGTACGGCATGGGAACGCTCACGTACAGCCCGCTCAGCGGCGGGTGGCTGTCCGGACGTTGGCGCAAAGACTCGGCGTCCGCACCCACCTCATCCGCGCGGCCGAACGCCCGGTTCGACATGACAAGCCCTGCCAACCAGCGCAAACTCGACATCGTCGAGGACCTCGCCCAACTGGCCGAAGAAGCCGGACTCAGCCTGATCGAGCTGGCCATCGCCTTCGTGATCAACCACCCCGGGGTGACGTCCGCCATCGTGGGTCCGCGCACCATGGAGCAGCTGGAGTCCTACCTGCCCGCCGCGGACATCACGCTCTCAGCCGACGTGCTGGACCGCATCGACAAGATCGTCGCACCCGGCGTCACCGTCAACCCGGATGACAACAGCTACGGCGCGCACGAACTCACAGCGCAGGCGCGGCGGCGGACACGGCCGTGACCGCCCGGGCGGTCCCCACTCACTCCGGACCTAAAGAAGGAACACGGCGTGACCCGGGATGAACTGATCGAAGCCATCACCCATGTGACGCTCTACGCCGGCTGGCCCAGGGGCATGTCCGCGATGGGCGTCGCCAAGCAGCTCGTCACAGACAACACGTAAGGACAACCATGAACATCGAACCCACCGTGCCCACCACCAAGAACCCGCCGGCGCAGTTCGTCGGGGACGTGTGGCTGGACCCCATCGCGCTTCCCCACGAGAGCGACCAGACGATGGTGGTAGCCACTGTCCGGTTTGCGCCCGGAGCGCGGACCGCCTGGCATTCCCATCAGCACGGCCAGTATTTGCGCGTCACCCAGGGCGTAGGCCGTTTCGGGACGAGGGACGGAAAGATCATCGAAGTCCATCCCGGCCAGACGCTTTATACCCCGCCCGGTGAGGAGCACTGGCACGCGGCCGCCCCCGGCTGCTTTATGGAACACCTTGCCATGCTTCAAAACGGCGAAGACCCGGCCAAGACCACCACGTGGGCGGAGCACATCACGGACGAGGAATTCAACGGCCGCTGACCTGCCGCCAAAAACGCGCCGGCGGTCAGAACCGGCTGCCCGGGACGTCCCGCCAGAGCTGTTCGCCGGCTGTTGTGCCTGTCCCGTACATCCAGAGCACGATGTCCATGACGCGAATTTCGGAGATCGGGTCCGTGATCCGTGAGAGCCGGCGGATTTCCCGGAGCCGCTGCGGCAGCCCGGTGCCGTCCGTCAGGGCGGTGTGCCACCTCTGCCACTGACCGGCCGGGCCGCGGTTGAGGTTCATCAGATGCCCGACGGCGGAATCGTAGACAGGGAGCAGCAGCGGGCGTTTGCGGGCCATCACTTTGCTGGTGCGCGTCTCGCCCATGCCCCAGCCCGTGTCGCGTCCGCTGAGAACGTGCCGGAGCTGAAACGCGGGGCTGGCGTCGCCGAGGATTTTGTCGAACTCGTCGGCTTGCACGTCGGCCATGTCCAGGCTGGCCGGAATCTGTGCCAGCAGGTCCGAAACCAGGGCTGCCTGGGTGTCCAGGATGCCAAACGCGGCCCTGTCCAGGACGTCCGCGCAGAGAAAGGAGACGGCGATCAGGTCGTCGGGCGTAATCCGGTTCACGTCATGGGGCGCATCCCCGCCGCCGCCCCAGCAGTTGTACATGCTGCCCTTATAGGCGGGAAGCCCGGCACCGGTCCGGCGGTAGTAGGTGCCGAGCAGCTTGGCAGCAGTGTCTATGTGGTCGTCATCCAGAATGGCAGGAATTGCCATGCGTCCCCCCATTGTTGTGCCCGGCGCCGATCCAGCCATGCAGACGTCAGGTCGACAGCGGACCCGGAAATCACCGGAAGTCTATCCGCACAACGTGAACGCGGCAGCCGCCGTCGGGAATTTACGACGGCGGCCCTTCAGCTGCCTGCCGGGACAAGGTCCGCTTCCACAGCGCCACTGCCAGGACCGCCACCCAGAGCAGGAACGCCCCGATGCTGATTCTTTCGCCGATGCCCAGCACGAGGTTCGGTCCCGGCGCGGCCATGAACGCGATCATGCCCATGACCGCGGAAAGTACAAGCGAAATGATCGAGTACCAGCGCATGCGGCCGTGGAACCCTGCGGCCACGAAGCACATCGCGGCGACCATGAGGGCGAGCTGGACGTTGGTGGCCAGGATGTGCAGGGGAACGGACGTTTCATCGCCGAGCCTCAGCGGAAAGAAGCCTCCCGCGATGTTCCACAGCCCGTAGCCGATCAGCAGGCCGCCGCCGGTGCGCAGGGCGCGGTTGCCGTGCGTGGAGCTCCATACCCCTACCCCAAAGGCGATGAACAGCACCGTGTAAATCCACAGGAGCGGGACGATGGCGTCGCGGCCGGGGGAGCCGACGGCGAGGAGTTCACTGACCATCTGCTCGGTGCGGCGGTAACCCTCCCACTTTGCCGCCGCGACGCCGTCGGTCGCCACCACGTAGAGCAGCGAGGAGAGTGGTCCTGAGGCGAGGAGGGCCTGGCGGATCGGGTCACCACGTTGGCCTTCCAGCGGTGCGGCCAGCCAGTGCCGCGGCAGCCGGTGCTTCTCGATTGGCACGTCAGGATTTCCTAAGGGCCCGCGGTCCGGCATCGGCTCGGCGCAGGGCCCGCGAGCATCCGCTCCGACGCCTACCGCCTTAAGCTTCGGCCGGGCCGCCCGCTGCGGGTAGGGTCAAACGGCCTTGGCCTGACAGGGAGCGCCGAGAGTAATCTGGGATCAGTGATCGGGAAGACCACATGCAAACGAATTCAGCCCACCCCGCCGCACACTCGGCGCCTGCCCTTGACCGGCAGTCCCTGCTCCCGGACTGCGGAAACTGCTTTGCCCTCTGCTGTACCGCCTTCGGATTCTCGCGCTCGGCAGAATTTGCGCTCGACAAACCTGCGGGAACACCCTGCCCGAACCTCGCCGCCGATTTCTCCTGCACCATCCACAGCAGCCTCCGCCCCAGGGGGTTTCGCGGCTGCACGGTCTTTGACTGCTTCGGCGCCGGCCAAAAAGTGTCCCAGGGGCTCTTCGGCGGAACGAGCTGGCGCGAGAACCCCGAGTCCACCGGTCCGATGTTTGCCGCGTTCAAAGCCGTGCGGCAGCTGCACGAGATGCTCTGGTACCTGGCCGAGGCCCGGTGCCGAACTTTCGATCCCGACCTCGCCCAACAGGCCGCGGAACTTGGCACCATCATCGGGCAGGCCGTCGACGGCGGTCTGCAGCCCCTGCTCGCACTGGACATCCAGGAGCTTCATGCCCGGGTGAGATCAATGCTGATGGAGGTCAGCACGGAAGTCCGGTCCGCCTACTTTGCCGCGGGCGGTGACCACCTGGATGCCGGGCTCCGGCCCGGAGCCGACCTGATGGGCATCAATCTCAGGGGACGCCGGTTGTGCGGTGCAGACCTGCGAGGGGCTTACCTGATTGCGGCTGATCTGCGAGACAGCGACTTATCGGGGGTGGATCTGCTCGGTGCGGACCTCCGGGATGCGCGGCTTGAGGGCGCCGACCTCTCGGCGGCCCTGTATCTGACCCAGCCGCAGCTCAACGCGGCGCGCGGCAGCCGCGCAACCCGGCTGCCGGCGGACCTGGTGCAGCCACCGCACTGGTGGCCAGGTTCGGGTCAGGGATGAATCAATCACGACGGCGGCGCCCGCCTTGATCGGGCTGCTGCCGGGTTGCTGCGGCTCCGCCTGTTAGCCGGCCGCTGTTAGGCTCCGCCTGTGACCAGCCACCGGAAGTCCCTCGCCCGCGTCCTAGCCGTCGGCCTCGCCATACTCTCCACCGGGCTGCTTGTTGCGGCACAGCCGGGTTGGGCCGCCCCAGCGATTCCGGCCGCCCAGCCTGTGGCCGTGTCCGCGGAGCTCACTACGGCCGACGCCGATGCGTGGCTCGACGGAGTGCTCCCGGCGCTGCTGGAGCGGGAGGAGATTCCGGGCGCCGCGGTCTCGATCGTCCGGGACGGGAGGGTGCTGACCCGGCGCGGTTTTGGCCTGGCGGATACGGGCATCAGCGGGAACCAGCCCCGCCCGGTGGATCCTGAGAGGACTATTTTCCGGGTGGGTTCGGTCTCCAAGACCGTGGTGGCCACGGCGGTGATGCAGCTGGTGCAGCGTGGGCAGGTCGATCTGGACCGTCCGGTCACCGATTACGTGAACATTGAGCTTCCCACCCGCTTCAGAACGCCCATCACGCTGCGGCACCTGCTCACCCACACTGCCGGTTTCGAGGAGGTCTACGCCAACATGATCCTGCCCGCCGGCACCCCCGTGCCGGCGTTGCGCGAGACCGTCACCGCGGCTCCGCCGGATCAGATCTACGAGCCGGGGACCACACCGGCGTATTCCAACTACTCCTACGCGCTCGCCGCCTACGTGGTGGAGTCCGTCACCGGGCGTGAGGCTGCCGAGTACCTTCAGGACGAGGTGCTCCGGGCCGCCGGCATGGCGACGGCCAGCTTCGCCCAGCCATTGCCGGAGCGCCTGAACGCGGACCTCGCCCAGGTCTATCCGTCCCGGCACCAGCAGCCCATCCCGTTTGAGCTGGTGGGCCCTTGGCCGCCCGGATCCCTGTCAGCGTCCGCCGCGGACATGGCCGCCTTCCTGCTCGCGCAGCTTAACACCGGCGGGTCCGCCCTGCTCAACCAGCAGACGCTCGCCCTGATGCACAGCCCGGCGCTGGGGGAGGACCGGCTGGGCGGCCTCGCCGCAGGGCACCGGATGGCACTCGGACTCTTCGAGGAGGACCGCAACGGGCGCCGGATCCTCGGGCACAGCGGGGACCTGATCCATTCGCACGCCGCCCTGCAGCTCTACCCGGACGACGCCACCGGCATCTTCATCGCGGTCAACGGTTCCGGCGCCCGGGCTGACTCCGCAACCGTCCTGCGCCGCGCGGTCCTGGATGGCTTCGCGGACCGCTACTTCCCGGCCGCCGGACCGGGTCCGTCACCGGTGGGCACCGCCGCGGACCATGCTCAGGCCGTCGCGGGAATTTACGGCCTGTCACGGACGCCGCAAAGCACCTTTATGCGGGCCTACTCGATGCTGGCATCGGTGCAGATCAGCGCCGACGACGCCGGGACACTCACCATCCCGCTGCTTACCGACGCCGGCGGCACCCCGGTCAGGCTGGCCGAGGTTGAACCGTGGGTGTGGCAGGACAGCGAGGGGCACCACCGCGTGGCCGTGCGGGTCGATGAGGCCGGTGCGGTCGGGGCCATCGGAGTCAGCCCGGCCCTCGTGCTCCTCCCCAAGCCGGCCTGGCAGGTCATGGCCGCACCGGTGGTGGCAGGGTCCCTCGGCGTTCTCCTGTTCGCTCTGCTCGCCTGGCCCGTGCGGGCAATCATCGGCTGGCGGCTCAAGGCTCCGCTGGACCTTCCGCGGCGCGACATGCGGCTGCGACGGATCACGCTGACCGCGGCCGCCGTGATCGCCGTCGGCGTCACCCTGTGGGCTGGTGCCGTGATGCAGATGTCGGGCGGATTTTCCGCGCAACCCGGGCTGATCCGTGGTGCACAGGCTGCAACCGCGCTCGGCGCACTCGGACTGGTGCCGGCGGTGTGGCGTGCCATGCGTGCCTCGCGGCAGGCACACAAGTCCCGGGCGGTGCTGGCTACGCTGGTGGCGCTGGCCTTCCTGGGTTTCGGGGCGGTGGCGCTGGCCGGCGGACTGCTGCTGCCGGACATCACTTACTGATCGGCAGCCACCGCGGCGGTCCGGAGTTTTTCGAAGGACTCGGTCCAGCCATCGCGGTGCAGGGCCAGCCGCTCCTTGGTCAGGAAAGGGCCCTGCGAGAGTGCCAGCCGCGTGCCCCCGCCGTCGGCAGCGAGCACGAGGTCGGCCACGGTCTCCCGGTCGTCCGGCGTCGGTTCCTCCCAGTTGAAGGTGTAGACGAGGTGCCAGGGCGGGTCGATTTCGAGGAACTCGCCGGAGAGGTGGAAAGGCTCGCCGTCCGGCGGGGCCATGCGGAAGCGGTAGCGGCCGCCCGGCGCCAGATTGATTTCGGCCGAGGGGAGAGTGAAGCCGGCGGGGCCCCACCACTTCGCCAGCTCGGCTGCTTCCGTCAGCAGCCTGAAGACCTTTTCCGGCGGCGCCTCCAGCCTGCATTCCAGGTTCAGGACATGGCCGCCGGGCTGCTCATTCATGGCTCCACTCTGCCATCCACCGGGCCAACGCGGAAAGACGCCGCCGGCCCCGGAGGACCATCTTTCGGACGCCAGCGTCAGGAGCGGTCTGAAACGGCCGTGCTTGAAAGACTGTGACGTCCTAAAGGCGGGGGCAGGCGTCGTCGATGAGGCGCCGGGCGAGGCTCCGGGCGCGCTTCCCATAGGTTTCTCCGCTGAGGATATCAGCCGTGACGTAGGCACCATTGAGGACGATGAGGAGTTCCTCTGCGAGCTCGTCCGGGTCTTCAGCCCGCGCGTCGGCTGCCAGGGAGCGGAACCAGTCACGCACCTGCTTTTTGTGGTCCACGGCCGCCAGATGGGCCGGATGCGCCCCCTCGGGGAACTCGGTGCTGGTGTTCAGTATCGGGCAACCCCGGTAGGTGCTGCCGGCAGTGTCACCGGCGACAACGTCGAAGACAGCCACCAGCTTGTCCCGGGGCTCCGGATGTTCGCCTGCAGCCAGCTCCATCCGCTCGAACCAGGCATCCGCGCGGCCCTGGACGTAGGCGGTGGCGAGGGCATCCTTCGTCGGAAACTGGCGGTAGACGGTCGCGTTGCCCACCCCGCATTCCTTCACCACGGTGTCCATTCCCACGGCCCGGATGCCACGCTCGTAGAACAGCCGTGTGGCCACCTCGAGGACGTTGCGCCGGTTCTCCTCACCCGTCCTGCGGACCACCGAACCACTCTCCTTCTCTGAAACCCTTCACGTTGACAAACACCAGTTTGACAGACGGAACGTTCCGTCACAAGCTATGAGAACGATCCGTCACATCGGAGTCGTCGCCACCAAACCGCAGCAACAAGGAGCTTCATGAAAACCGCAGTCCTCTGAACCGGCAGCGTAGGCCGGACCATCGCAGAACGCCTGGCCGGCCTCGGCCACGCCGTCACCGTCGGCACCCGTGACCCTCAAGCCACCCTCGCGCGCACCGGCGCCGATGCCATGGGCAATGCTCCTTTCGCCGCCTGGTCCGCAGCGAATGCCGGCATTGACGTTGCGCGTTTTGC
Organism: Pseudarthrobacter naphthalenicus; assembly: GCF_029076445.1. GTDB lineage: Bacteria > Actinomycetota > Actinomycetes > Actinomycetales > Micrococcaceae > Arthrobacter > Arthrobacter naphthalenicus. The sequence continues at coordinate 55,131 of NZ_JARESG010000015.1, read as the reverse complement.
CGACGCCGCCGCCGGAGCTGAACTCATTGTCAATGCCACCAATGGCGGCGCATCCCTGGATGTTATGGCCCAGGCAGGCGCGGAGAACCTGGACGGCAAGGCCATCCTCGACATTGCCAACCCGCTGGACTTCAGCAACGGCATGCCCCCAACCCTCTTCGTCAAGGACACTGACTCCCTTGGTGAGCAGATCCAGCGCGCCTTCCCTGCCGCCCGGGTGGTGAAGTCCCTTAACACCCTCAACGCGGATCTCATGGCCAATCCGGGCCAGCTTTCGGAAGCCAGCACAGTCTTCGTTTCCGGGAACGACGCCGATGCCAAGCACACCGTCACCGTGCTTCTGAAGGGGTTCGGCCACCAGGACGTCATTGACCTCGGTGACATCACCACCGCCCGTGGCACGGAGATGCTCCTGCCGGTCTGGCTCCGCCTCTGGGGCGCGCTCGGTACACCGGTGTTCAACTTCAAGATCGTCCGCTAAGGGCCCTCGGGGAGGAAAATCCGGCCGGCGCAACGGCGGACAAGCGTCGAGTACCCCCAGCCACGGACAAAACCCTGGCATGGTCCGGCTTCTCTTGGAATTCTGGTGCGTAGTTGTCGATCTCGGCTTCCGGTGTCCGTCGTATGAGTAGGAGCCTTACGGAAAGGCTCCGTGGTCGGCGCGGTATTCGGCGTCGATGCAACGGAAGGCTCAGAGCAGAGTTACGGACGATGGGAGCACGGAATGTCAAAGTATTTGGTCCTGATCTTTCAGGATGAGGCGGCGAAGCAATCCGAGGGCGAGGCCGTCAGCACCCCCTACCAGGAGTTCCAGCAGCGCCGCGGCGCGTCACTGCTCGGCGGGGCCGCACTGCAGCCGCCTTCGACGGCGACGTCCATCCGGCGCGACGGGGCAGGCGGATTCTCGGTGACGGACGGTCCGTTCGCAGAATCGAAGGAAGCGCTGGGCGGCTACTACCTGATCGAGGCGGCCGACCTGGATGAGGCGCTGGAGATCGCCAAGGACGTCCCGGCCGGCATCGGGGTAGAGGTCCGGCCCGTGCGAATGGTCAGCTGATGCCGCAGGCCGCCAGCGCGGAGGTTGCTGCCGCGGTTGCCGATGCGCACCGCCGGGAGTGGGCGTTCGTGCTGGCGGCCACCGTCCGTGTTGCGGGGGACCTCGACACGGCGGAAGAAGCCGTCCAGGACGCATACGCCAGCGCACTGTCCACGTGGGGTCCCCGCGGCATCCCGCGGAACCCCGGCGCGTGGCTCACGGTGACCGCCCGCCGTCGGGCCCTGGATAACCGCCGGCGGGCCGCGACGGCGCAGCGGGCGCTCCCGAAGCTGCTGGACCCGGCCGAGGCAACCGATTATGAGCCGGACCCCGGGCCGGAAGGCATTCCCGATGACCGGCTGCGGCTGATCTTCACCTGCTGCCACCCGGCCCTGGGGTTGGACGCCCGGGTTGCCCTGACGCTGCGGCTCCTCTGCGGGCTCTCCACCGCCGACGTGGCAAGGGCGTTCCTGATCCCCGAAGCCACCATGGCCGCGCGGATCACCCGGGCGAAGAAGAAGATCACTGCCGCGCATATCCCGTACCGCGTGCCCGCGGCGTCGGAGCTGCACGGGCGCATCGACGGCGTGCTGTCGGTCGTCTACCTCGTGTACACCACTGGGCACACCGCACCGTCGGGCGCCGGCCTGATGCGCCGGGACCTTGCGGAACGCGGCCTTGAACTGGCCCGAATGCTCCGGGTCCTGCTTCCGCAGGACCGCGACGTCGCCGGCCTCCTGTCCCTCATTCTGCTCACCGACGCCCGCAGGTCCGCCCGGCTCGACGAGCACCGTGAACTCGTGCTGATGGAGCACCAGGACAGGGCGAAATGGGACCGGACTGCCATCGAGGAGGGCGTGGCGCTCCTGCGCGAGGCGTTGGGTGCGCGGCCGCCGGGCCGCTTCGCCGTGATGGCGGCCATCGCTGCCGTCCATGACGAGAGTGCGTCGTGGTCCGACACTGACTGGCGCGAGATCCTGGGGCTCTACGACGTGCTGATGGAGACGTGGCCTTCTCCCGTTGTCCAGCTCAACCGGGCCATCGCACTCGGTTTTGCGGTGGGCCCGGCGGAAGGCCTGGCGGAGTTGGACGCGCTCGGCGCGGAGCCGCAGCTGGCCCGTTATCCGTATCTTGCCGCCGCGCGCGCAGATTTCCTGACCCGGCTGGGCCGCGTCCGTGAGGCCAGGGTTGCCTTCGAGGAGGCGCTGATCCTGACCGACAATGAGACCGAACGGCGCTACCTCCGCAGCCGCCTGAACCAACTTGCGGGCTGAGCGCGGAGTAGGACGGTGGCGCCCGCGGCGGGTGCTTTGGCTGTTTGGGTTGCCTCGGGGGAGGCCTTGGGGTGCGGCGGAGGCAGTGGGAGGATGAATCCGTGGATCAATTCTTTGATTTCCTTCGCCACTACTGGTGGCTCGCTTTCCCGCTCAGCGGGATGGCCGGCGGGTGGGCGCGCCAGTGGTCCAGGGCCAGTGAACGCCGGCACCGTCGCCGCGTGGAGCTGTACAAGCTGAAGAACCAGGCGGTGCAGGCGGAGCAAGCGAGCCGGGCAGAGGTGGCGGCCCTGATGGCAGCGCACGATGCCGTGAACCGGCGGTGGCTGGACTACGAGCTCGATGTCGGGAAGCTGATCGACTTCCCGGTCATGACGGATGTGCGGGAACCCCTTACAGTAGCGTTCATCCGGGCGAAGAAAGCGGCGGACGGTTTGCGGCCGGCGGACCCGGGCGACATTACGACGCCGGCCCGGCTGGCGGAGTACCGGACAGCCGTCAATGGCTTTGAGCTGGCCTTCGACGTGGCCGAGCGCGAAGCCAAGCGGATCAAGGACCACAATTTCAGTGCCTTGGAGCGCCAGCGTCTGGCGACGGCCAGGAAGCTATTGAACATCGCCTCGGACAACGCCGCCACCCCGGCCGAACGGCAGACCGCGTACAAGCGCGCCCGGCGGGAACTGGACGGCCTGATCGTCCTGCCCGAGGCCACGGTGGCCGCGCTGGAAGTGAAGATCGCCGGCGAACTGAACGCACCGCACACCACGGAGTGAATGCGCAGGACGGCGGCACCCGGCTCTTGAATTCCCGGCCCGGGTGCCGCCGTCGTGCGTTACGTGTACAGGAGCGAGCCGGGGGTGGTGAGTTTCTCGCCGGTCTCGAGCCAGGTCTTCAGGCCGGAAAGGATCATGGGCCAGCCGCCGTAGAGCTGTTCGTTGGCGCCTTCGCGGAGCTGGTCGTGGGTGACGGTGAGGTGGCAGGAGTCGCCCACGGGTTCGATCTCCCAGGTGATCCGGGAGGTTCCTTCGGCTTTGACGTCCTCGCCCCACAGCGCCGTCATGGTCTGGACGAGCCGGCGCGGCGGGTCAACTTCGATGTTCTCGCCTTCGCCCAGCAGCGCCCCGGCTTTCGGGTTGCCCATCTCAAACCGGCCGCCCGGGGTCCAGTCGGAGGAGAGGGTGTTCCCGAACTGGTATTTGCTGCGGATCTCGCTGTCCGTGATGGCCTCCCAGAGCCGTTCCGGCGTGGTCTTGATGTAGATTTCGAAGATCTTTTCCATGGGACTTTCCAATCTGGTTTTGAGGTCGCTGAGGCCAGCGGCCCATGGTTCGGCATACTTGCTCACCCAGCGGTCGTGGATCAGCCGGATGGGCACCGGATTCAGGAAGTGGAGTTTCTCCCGGCCCCGGCGGCGGGTGACCACCAGGCCGGCGTCCTCCAGCAGCTTGAGGTGCTTCATCACCCCGTAGCGGGTCATCTCAAAGCGGGCCTCAAGCGCATGCAGGGTCTGCCCGTCCTCCCGGAAGAGCTCATCGAGCAGGTCCCGGCGGGTGGGGTCGGCGAGGGCCTTGAATACGGCGTCCACAGTCCAAGAATAGGTGACTAAAAGGTCACATGTCTAGACGTTCGCTGCCAACAGGGTAGGTCCGTCTCTGGCCGCCGGCCCCGGACCGGCGTAGGGTCTGGAGGCATGACCGAACAGCAACCTTACGAGCTGGTGCACCGCTACCCGCACTTTGAACTGCGCCGCTATCCCGCGCACGTCGTCGCCGAGGTGCACGTCAACGCCACCTTTGACCGGGCCGGCAACGCTGCCTTCCGGCATTTGTTCGACTACATCAGCGGCAGCAACACGGCCCGGCAGAAGCTGGCGATGACTGCCCCCGTCATCCAGGAAACCCAGGCACCGCAGAAGCTGGCGATGACAGCGCCGGTTCTCCAGAGCGGCCCGCTGCCAGGCAGCGATTCGCCCGCTGAGTTTGTGATTGCCTTTGTGCTGCCCGCCAGCACGACGGCGGAATCCGCTCCGGTGCCGACGAACCCTGACGTGGTGGTCCGGGAAGTTCCGGGTTCGCTGGCCGCGGTGGTCCGCTTCTCGGGCAGCGGCAACGCAAAGGCCTTTGAGCAACGGAACAGGGGGCTGCAGGCGGCACTGCCCCTGGCCGGTCTGACAGCGGTGGGTCCGCCGCGGTTTGCCCGCTTTGACCCGCCCTTCAAGCCCTGGTTCCTGCGGCACAACGAGGTCATCCAGGACGTGCAGGAGACAGCCAGCGCCTAGGCTGACCGGATGGAGTATCAGCTGCGCCAGGCCACGCCCGGGGACGCCCTCGCCGTGGTGCTCTTCCATACACTCGCCCACGAGGAGAGCTACGGGCACTTACTGTCCCCGGAGTTCTTCCGCGCCCGGCGGGCCAGCATCGCCGAACGGGCCGAACGGCGTCGCCCGCACCTGGCAGTTGATGACCCGCGGATCATCGCCGTGGACGGCAACAACCACATCGTGGGACTGGCGGACGCCGGGCCGGGCCGGGATGAGGACGGCCCCGCGGAGCTGGAACTGTATTCGCTCTTTACGCTCCGGCACACCTACGGGACGGGACTGGGCGCGGCACTGTTGAGTGCCGCCGTCGGCGATTCCGCCGCCTATCTGTGGGTGCTCCGGGACAATCCCCGGGCGCAGGCGTTTTACCTCAAGCAGGGATTCCGCCCCGATGGGGCAACGGGCCTGCTGCCGCCCGAGTGGGAAGAGTTGCCGCAGGTCAGGATGGTCCGGCCGGCCCGGGGCTGACGCCGAAAGTTCAGGAGCACGTGGGCACCGCCCGCGAGGGAAGAGCATGGTCTTCCCTCGCGGGGGTCAGCGCCAGCCGAGCTCGGGCGCTACATACTTCAGGATCGATTCGATGACGTGGGCGTTGTAGTCGACGCCGAGCTGGTTCGGGACCGTGAGCAGCAGGGTGTCTGCCGCGGCGATCGCCTCATCCTCGGCCAGCTTCTTGGCCAGCTCCTCCGGGGTGCCCGCGTAGGAGCGGCCAAACACGGCGCGCGTTTTCGCGTCGATGTTGCCCACCTGGTCCGAACTGTGGCGGTCGCGGCCGAAGTATTGCCAGTCGCGCTCGTCCGTCAGGGCGAAGATGCTGCGGCTGACCGAGACACGCGGCTCCCGCTGGTGCCCCGCCTCCTTCCAGGCCTGCCGGTAGAGCTCAATCTGCTCGGCCTGCTGGACGTGGAAGGGCTTACCGCTCTCGTCATCCTTGAGCGTGGAGCTCTGCAGGTTCATGCCGAGCTTTGCCGCCCAGATGGCCGTGGCGTTCGAGCCCGAACCCCACCAGATGCGGTCGCGCAGGCCCTCGGAGTGCGGCTCCAGGCGCAGCAGGCCCGGCGGATTCGGGAACATCGGGCGAGGGCTGGGTGCCGCGAAGCCCTCGCCCTTGAGTACCTCGAGCAGACGCTCAGTGTGCCTGCGGCCCATGTCCGCGTCCGACTCGCCCTCGGCGGGAGCGTAGCCGAAGTGGCGCCACCCGTCGATGACCTGCTCGGGTGAACCACGGCTGATGCCCAGCTGCAGCCGGCCGCCTGAGATCAGGTCGGCCGCGCCGGCGTCTTCCGCCATGTAGAGCGGGTTCTCGTAGCGCATGTCGATCACGCCGGTGCCGATCTCAATGCGGCTTGTCCGGGCGCCGATCGCAGCGAGCAGCGGGAACGGGGAGGCGTACTGCTGTGCGAAGTGGTGGACGCGGAAATAGGCGCCGTCCGCCCCCAGCTCTTCGGCCGCGACGGAGAGGTCAATCGCCTGCAACAGCGCGTCCGAGGCAGTCCGGGTGCCGGACTCCGGGTGGTCGGTCCAATGGCCGAATGACAGAAATCCGATGTTCTTCACACCGGCAACCTTAGTACTTGTCGCATGTTGTGTTACTCGCATTCAGGCTGAAGGGAGGCAATGATTTTGCGGGTGGCCGAGGCCAGGGCGTCCTGTTCCGCGCGGGTGAGCGGGTCGACGAAGTGTGTGCGGACGAACTCCACATGACCCGGCGCCGCGTGCTCTATGGCCTTCCGGCCGTCCGGGGTGATCTGCACGTCCAGGCCGCGTGCATCGGAGGAACAGTTCTTCCTCTCCAACAGGCCCCTGGCCTCCATCCGCTTGAGCAGGTGGGACAGGCGGCTGCGGTCCCAGCCGAGCGACCGGCCCAGCTCGCGTGCACGAACCACGCCGTCCGGGTGCTCAGAGAGTGGAACAAGCACCGCAAATTCGGCCCCGGAGAGCTGTGACTCCCGCACCAGCTGGCGGTCCATGGCGGCCGCCATTTGCTGGGATGCCTGCAGGAATCCGCGCCAGACTTCGGTCTCCCGTTCGTCCAGCCATTGGGTTTCCTCCGTCACAACGCCCCTCCCGCGGGTTCAACGTGGCACACTGCCGGGGAGCTCTAGCGAATGGTCGCGAAGCCCTTGGCCCAGGAGACCACCTGGTCAACCATCGGTGCCAGGGTGCCGGCGTTCTGCTCGGTCGGCTTGAACTCGGAGAAGTTCTCGAAGTCATTGAACAGGGAGAACATGACCTGGTTGCGCACGTGAGCCACCTGGAGTTCGGAGAGGATCTCGCGCAAGTGCTCGACGGCGCGGGCGCCACCCGCTGAACCGTAGGATACAAAGCCCGCCACCTTGTTGTTGAACTCTGCGTTCAGGTAGGACAGGGCGTTGGTAAGCACCGGGCCTGCAGTGTGGTTGTACTCGTGCACCACGAAGATGAAACCGTCGAACTCGCTGACCTTGGCCGACCACGCCTTGGTGGCCGGGTTCTGGTAGTTCTGGTACGCGGCGGGGTAGGCCTCGTCCAGCAGGGGGAGGCTGAAGTCGGCGATGTCCACCAGCTCGACGTCCGCATCCGTGCGATCCGCCACCTGGGCCAGAACCCACTCGGCTACGGACTTGTTCACACTGCCCGGCCGGCTGGCGCCGGTGATGATGGCAATCTTGGGCAGGCCATTCTCCGCCAGGGGATCGGCGGCCGGGGAAACCTCAGGGGCAACTGCGGCGGGAGCCTCTGCGGCAGGGACCACCACGCTCGGGGCCGCCACGCCGGGGGCTGCCGAGGCAGCGGAGTGGCCGGGCTTGGACTTGCGGGAGAAAATTTTGAACCAGGACATGGGCGCCTCACCGTTCGGAATGGTTGATGTTTCAATCATTCTACGAGGCTTTTTGATGATGTGTCAACAAAATGTCTACCGGGTGCCCGTCCGCCGCTCACCGTGAAATCCCTGCCGCTCGGCGCATAGATCCTACGTTTGCTTGGTATCTGCATCATGATTGCCGGAGGCGTTGGCCCACGTAGGGTCTTTCGCCTCTGGAATCGCTGGACACCGAGGTGCGGTGACGGGCAGAAGGAGTAACTATGGGCTGGCTGGACCGTGAACGAACTGTTGCCCCGCCGGGCTTCAACCGCTGGCTGGTGCCGCCTGCCGCACTCGCCGTCCACCTGTGCATCGGCCAGGCCTACGCCACCAGCGTTTACAAGACGGCACTGGTGAAGCACTTCGGGGCCAGCCTGACCGAAATCGGTGTGATCTTCTCCATCGCCATCGTGATGCTGGGCCTCTCGGCCGCCATCATGGGCACCTGGGTGGACAAGCACGGCCCGCGCAAAGCGATGTTCACGTCGGCCCTGTTCTGGGCCAGCGGCTTCCTCATCGGCTCACTGGGCATCTTCACGCACCAACTCTGGCTCGTCTACCTCGGCTACGGCGTGGTGGGCGGGATTGGCCTGGGCATCGGTTACATCTCGCCGGTGTCCACCCTGATCAAATGGTTCCCGGACCGCCCGGGCCTGGCCACCGGCATGGCCATCATGGGCTTCGGCGGCGGCGCGCTCATCGCCAGCCCGGTCTCCACCGCACTGCTCAAAATGTACGATCCCAACTCCGGCGCCCAGGGCTGGGTGGCCAGCGGCGACGCCGTGGGCAAACTCTTCCTGACCCTCGCCGTGGTCTACCTCGCCTACATGCTCTTCGGCGCGTTCACCATCAGGGTCCCGGCCGAAGGCTGGAAGCCTGCCGGGTTCGACCCGTCCAAGGTCAAGGCAGCCACGCTGGTCACCACGGACAACGTCTCGGCCAAGAACGCCGTGAAGACCCGGCAGTTCTGGCTCATCTGGGTGGCGCTGTTCTGCAACGTCACCGCGGGCATCGGCATCCTGGAGCAGGCCGCTCCCATGATCCAGGACTTCTTCAGGAAGCCCGACGGCGGTTCCCTGGTGAGTGCCGCTGTGGCGGCGGGCTTTGTGGGGCTGCTCTCGATCGGCAACATGTCCGGCCGTTTCGCCTGGTCGGCCACGTCCGATGTGACCGGCCGGAAGCGCATCTACATGGTCTACCTCGGCGTCGGGGCCGTGCTCTACACGGTGCTGGCGCTGGCGGGCTCCACCAGCACGTTCCTGTACGTGGTGCTGGCCTTCGTGATCATCTCCTTCTACGGCGGCGGCTTCGCCACCGTGCCGGCCTACCTCCGGGACCTCTTCGGCACCTTCCAGGTGGGGGCCATCCATGGCCGGCTCCTGACGGCGTGGTCCGCAGCCGGGGTGGCCGGCCCGCTGATCGTCAACGCCTTCCTGGACGCCCAGGGCAAACCCGGCCAACTGAACGCCGCGTCCTACCAGCCGGCACTGCTGACCATGGTGGGGCTGCTGGTGATCGGCTTCATCGCCAACCTGCTGGTCAAGCCGGTTGACCCGCGATTCCACGAACCCCGCCCCGGCCTGAGCCGGCATGAACCAGCCATGGAGGCATGACATGAGCACCGCATCCACCCCCGGCGCGTCCGCGCCTGCTGCACCGTCAACCGGCAGAGTTGCTATAGCCTGGGCCCTCGTCGGGGTCCCGCTGGCCTACGGCGTCTACGAAACGTTGACGCGTGTGGCGGCCCTGTTCGGCTGAACCCCGCGCCCCGAAGTGCCGCCGGCCGCCGTTGTGTAAATCACGACGGCGGCCGGCGGCGTGGGAAGCTACGTCGCCCTGACTCGCCTTGATTGAACAGGCGTGACATCAGCCGCTAATTGTTCCGGGCCCAGAGCTGCAGCCACAGCAGCAGGCGCGTTTCGGGGTCGTCGAGATCCAGGCCGAACAGCGTCTGCACCCGGGAGAGACGGTAGCGGACGGTGTTGACGTGCACCGCCAACATCCTGGCCGCTTCGATCGCGTTTCCGCCGCAGTCCAGGTAGGCCGCAACAGTGGATTCGAAGGATTTCTTATGCTGTGCGTCGTACGCCGCGATCCGTGCGGCTTGGGTTCCGGGCAGCTGGCCTGAGGCCGTCAATGACGAGGCAATCTGGCGCAGCTGCAGGCGCGGGCCGAGGGATTCGTCGTCGGCCACCACCTCGTCGGAATCGTCGGGAATGCGTCCTTCCGCCACGTTGCGGACCAGTTCGGAGAGGACCAGCTCGGCGTTGACCCGGGACTGCTCCAGCCGGCCAATCGGGGCCGCGATCCCCAGTGCGGCCACCACCGGGCGGCCGAGCAGCCGCCGCGCGTTCCGGACGATTTTGAGCACCGCGCCACGCTGGAACTGCCGGGCGGATTCTTCGCCCTGCGGCAGGACGATGTACACGATGCCGTCCGCCAGCCCGCAGACGGCCGAGGGCAGCCGGACGGCGCAGGCGGTCCGAACGGTGTCAAAGAGCTTGAGGCGCGATTGCAGTGTTTCGGCGGCGCCCGCGTCCGCCGGGCCGCCGCTCACCGCGGCCACCCTGATGGAAGCTGCCGAGATGCCCAGTCGGATGGCGGCCAGTTCGGCGCATTGGGGCTCGAACAGCAGCGGCTGGACCATGTCCATCTGGCGGGTGAGGTTGGAGACGTAGGAGGTGCGCTTGTGCAGGATGTGGAGCGCGGCGACGTTCGCCGCCTCGCCCAGAATCCGGGCCGCGTCCTCATGGTGGTGCTCGGCGCGCTCCAGGAGCCAGAGCGAGCCGAGGACCTCGGCGCCGGCGCGGATGGCGATGGCGGTCCGCCGGAGCATGGGGTCCTCGGTGGCCACCTCCAGCGCTTCCGCGGCCGCGTGAACGCGGCGGTAGTCCTTGTCGGTCTGGGCGGAATGGGGCACGTGCAGATTCAGGATGGAACTGCGCCGCGTCTCGTCGATGGGCTGGTCCGGGAGGGTCGAGTAGGCCAGGATCGTCTGATCGGGATCGGCGATGGCGATAGCGCCCCCGGCCTGGGCGGCTACGGTGTTGGCCAGATCGAACAGATCCCCGGGACGGATGTCCACCAGGGTGCGGCCGGACCGGCGGTGCGGGACCACGGCCGCGTCCATGATTTCCGCGAGCTGGTTCCAGGGGACTGTGTCGGAGGCCCGGAAAAGGGCCATCCCGGCTTCGCGGGCCACCGCCCGGAGTACGGCGTCCGGTTTGCCGTTGGATTTATAGACGATTGCCACATATCCGGCGTGATGGAGCTCCTGGATTTTGGCCCGCAGCCGTTTTCCGGTGAGTGACAGGCCGATGGCCAGCGCAACCGCGCCGGGAAAGTTCGCCGGAACGGCGGTGGAATCATAGAGCACCGAGCCGGAAACCGGCTGCCGGGAATCAGCGGGCATGTCCACGAGGCTAAGGATTTCCGAACTGGTGGACCGGGCCACATCAGCAAGGGTGGGCAGGCCCGGGTTCTGCAGGACAGCGGCACTGCCCGGTACTTCTCCGGCATCCTGTCTTTGGTAGTAAGTGCTAATGGCTGACCCCTTACCTTGTCTGAATCTCCATAGTTACACGGCCGCGTGCTTCCTACGCTGAAGAAAGCAACGTCGGCAGTGGAAGGCCAAGATTGAAGATCAGCGAAGCGCGGGAACTCATCCAGTTCAGGGCGCCTGTTTTGTCCAGGCAACGCCGGGTGCTGGCCAACGCTTTTAGCGTTGAGGAGTACCGCAAGGCGGCCAGGAAAGTCCTGCCTGCGGGCATCTTCGATTACCTCGACGGCGGCTCCGAGGACGAAGTGACGCTGCGCCGGAACCGGGCCGTCTTCGACTCCTGGGCGCTGATGCCCCGGTGGGGCCCGGTTGCCGGCCCCGATACCAGCACCGCCCTGCTCGGCAAGACCAGTGCCCTGCCCCTGACGCTGACCCCCACCGGTGCCACCCGCCTGTTCCACCCCGCGGGGGAGTCCGCCGTCGCGGCGGCCGCCGCGCACGCCCGCATCCCTTACGGACTCGCCGGGCTGAGCACCGTGGCCATGGAAACCATTGCCAAGGACCATCCCGGACTGGACCGCTGGTTCAACTTCGGGCTCGGCTCCGATGCCCTGGCCGCCCGGGACAAACTCGCGCGCTGCGAAGCCGCCGGATTCACCACCCTGATTGTCGGCGTCGACATCCGGGCCCTCGGGTCCAGGGAACGGGACCTGCGAAACGGCTTTACGGCACCTCCGGCTCTGACGCTTTCCACCGTCGCGGACATCGCCCGGCGGCCGTCCTGGTGGATCAACTTCCTGAAGGCGGACGGGATCAGCTTCCCGAACCTGGATCCCCGCAGTGCCGCGGCCACGTCCATGGTGACCCCGTCCATGTGGCAGCACATCCTCGGCCACTCCGACGCTGCCAGCGGGTGGAAGGAACTCGAAGCGCTGCGCGAAGCCTGGTCCGGCAAGATCGTGCTCAAGGGCTGCGTCAATCCGGCCGATGTTGACCAGGCGGCCCGGATCGGCCTGGACGCCGTCCAGCTCAGCAACCACGGCGGCCGCCAGCTCGATCACATGCTCAGCCCCATGGAAGTGCTGCAGGAGTCCCGCCAGCGGGTGGGGGACGCGCTGGAGATCTATGTGGACTCGGGAATCCGCCGCGGCAGCGACATCTTCAAGGCGCTGGCGCTGGGCGCCGACGCCTGCTCCATCGGCAGGGCGTACCTCTACGGGCTGGTGGCCGCCGGCACGCCCGGCGTGGAGCGGGTGATTGATATCCTCGCGGACGAACTCAGGCGTACCATGACGCTGGTAGGCGTTTCGAGCATTCCCGAGCTGAAAGCACGGGGTGGGGAAATCCTGCGTGACATCCGCTCTTCCGGCGAAATTCTTGAAAAAGCACCATCAGGCACCACCTAAAAAGAATCTCTGAAAGCTAAGGAAGCCATGCGCACCCGATACATACTCCCCGTCCTCACCGTAGCCACCGCGCTTGCCCTCTCCGGCTGCGTGGACAACAGCCAGCCTGCTGCCACCGGTTCGGCCGGGGCAAGCGGCAGTGCCGCCGCCGTCGACGTGAAAAAGAACGACGACGTGGCCGCGATGCTCCCGGAGAAGATCAAGAGCGCCGGGGTGCTCAACGTGGGCATGGCCAACAACTACCCGCCCAACGAGTTCAAGGACGATAACGGGGCGCCCGCCGGCTGGTCCGTGGACCTCACCAACGCGCTGGGCAAGGTGATGGGCCTGAAGGTCAACTTCGATATCGGCACCTTCGACAACATCCTGCCGGCCGTGCGCGCAGGCAAGGATGACATGGGGATGTCCTCCTTTACGGACACCGTGGAACGCGAAAAGCAGGTGGACTTCGTCAACTACTACTCCGCCGGGATCCAGTGGGCTACCGCCAAGGGCAAGACCGTGGACCCCAACAACGCCTGCGGGCTGAAGGTGGCCGTCCAGGCCACCACGTACGAGGACACCGACGAAGTGCCCAAGAAGTCCAAGGCCTGCACCGACGCCGGCAAACCGGCCATCCAGATCTTCAAGTTCGACGCCCAGGACCAGGCCACCAACGCCCTGGCGGTGGGGCAGGTGGACGCCATGAGCGCCGACTCGCCCGTGACCCTGTACGCGATCTCCAAGACCAAGGACAAGCTGCAGACCGCCGGGGACGCGTTCGAGGTGGCCCCCTACGGGATCCCGGTGGCCAAGGGCAGCGACTTCACCCCCGCGCTGCAGAAGGCGCTCCAGACCCTGATCGACGACGGCAGCTACACCAAGATCCTGTCCAAGTGGGGCGTCGAAGCCGGCGGAATCAAGAAGGCGGACCTCAACGTGGCGGCCAAGGGTTAACAGAACATGAGCAGGGCGGAATCCGACGGGATGACCCAGGCGGGACCGGGCGGCGGCCCGCGGAGCGGAAGCGGGCGGGCGGTGGACGATGCCCCGCCGGAGGCCATCGTCGCCATTCCGCTGCGCCACCCCTGGCGGAACTTCTTTGCCGTCATCCTGGTGCTGGGGCTGGCGGTGTTTGTGCTGGACGCCGCCCAGCGCCCGGATTACGGCTGGGCGGATGTAGGCAAGTACATCTTCGACCGCCGGATCAGCGCGGCGGCCTGGGTGACGTTGTCGCTGACCGTCTACGCCATGCTGGGCGCCATCGTGATCGGCCTGGTGCTGGCCATCATGCGGCTTTCGCCCAACCCGGTCCTGAAGAACATCGCCTGGCTGTACATCTGGATCTTCCGGGGGACTCCGGTGTACGTGCAGCTGGTCTTCTGGGGCCTGGTGTCCCTGATCTATCCGGTGTTCACCATCGGCATCCCGTTCATGGACCCGTGGGTCACCATTCCCAACGGAATATTCACCAACCTCTTCATCACCGCCGTGATCGGCCTGGGCCTGAACGAGGCCGCCTACATGTCCGAAATTGTGCGGGCGGGCCTGCTGTCCGTGGACCGCGGCCAGGAGGAAGCCGCCACCGCGCTGGCGCTGTCCTGGGGCCAGACCATGCGCTTTGTGGTGGTGCCCCAGGCCATGAAGATCATCATTCCGCCCACCGGCAACGAAGTCATCTCCATGCTGAAGACCACCTCCCTGGTGGCGGCCATCCCCTTGAGCATCGACCTGTACGGGGTCTCCCGCGGCATCTCCGCGGTGACCTTCACCCCCGTGCCGCTGCTGATTGTGGCATCACTCTGGTACCTGCTCTTCACCTCGGTGCTGATGGTGGGCCAGCACTTCATTGAGAAGCGGTTCTCCCGCGGCACCGGCCGGGCGGACGCTGGAAGGAAATCGCCGGCGTCGGACGCGGCATCCGAGGCGGGCCCCGCGGCGATCCCCGGGACAGTGCTTCCGGGGGAGCCGGGCGCCCCGCTCGGCAACGACTTTGGAGGAAAAGGATGACGGACGTGCCCATGGTCCTGGCCGAGAAAGTCTCGAAGAACTTCGGTACCAACCGGGTTCTGCGCGGCATCAGCCTGGAAGTGGCCCGCGGCCAGGTCCTGTGCATCGTGGGGCCCAGCGGTTCGGGCAAGTCAACGTTCCTGCGCTGCATCAACCACCTGGAACGGGTGGACGCCGGCCGGCTTTCCATTGACGGCGAACTGGTGGGCTACCGCCAAAAGGGCGGCAAGCTCTATGAGCAGAAGCTCTCCGAAGCGGCCCTGCAGCGCCGGGAAATCGGCATGGTGTTCCAGCGCTTCAACCTGTTCCCGCACCTGACGGCGATGGAAAACATCACCCTGGCCCCCATCCGGGTGAAGGGCCTGTCCAAGGCCAAGGCCACCGCCCGCGCAAACGAGCTGCTGGCCCGCGTGGGGCTGGCGGACAAAGGTGATGCCTACCCCGCGCACCTCTCCGGCGGGCAGCAGCAGCGGGTAGCCATCGCCCGTGCCCTGGCCATGGACCCCAAGCTCATGCTCTTCGACGAGCCCACCAGTGCCCTGGACCCGGAACTGGTGGGGGAGGTGCTCGAGGTGATGAAGGAACTGGCCAAGAGCGGCATGACCATGGTGGTGGTGACCCATGAGATGGGCTTCGCCCGCGAAGTGGCGGACACCCTGGTGTTCATGGACGAAGGCGTGGTGGTGGAGGCCGGCCCGCCCCGGCAGGTCCTGAGCAATCCGCAGCACGGGCGCACCAAGGAGTTCCTCTCCAAGGTCCTGTGACAGCCGCTAGGTGGTGGGCGCCCCGTACTCGGTCAGGCCGTTCCTGATCGCGAACAACGTGGCACCCACCCTATTGGTTGCACCGATCTTGGTGTAGATGTGCTCCACGTGGTTGCGGACGGTTTTCCGGGCAAGGAACAGGGTGCTGGCGATCTCGGCCGGCGTCATGCCGCGGCAGAGCATGCCGAGGATTTCCACTTCCCGCGGGGTGAGCCCGCCTGCGGCGGCATGGGGACGGCGGGGCTGCTGGCCGGCCGCCACAAGCACGGACTCCACCGCTTCGCTGCCGAGCCTTCCTGCTGAAACTTCCCGCCGGAGCCGGGCAGCCGCATCAGCCGGCGTGAGCGCGGGCCGGTGCGGACGTGGCTCCAGGGAGGCATGGTAGGAGTCGGCAGCCGCCAGGATCCGCTGCTTGATCCCCAGCTCCGCTCCAGCAAGCCCGCGTGGATAGCCGGACCCGTCGAGCCGCTCGTGGTGTGCGCCGGTGAGGGCCGCCTCGCCCTTCAGCCCGGGAACGCGGCTGAGGATCCGCTCGCCCAGAAACGGGTGCATGCGGATGCGTTCCAGCTCCAGCGCGGTGAGGGGTTCCTTCTTGTCCCACACCTGGTTGGACACCCCCAGCCGGCCAAGGTCGTGAACCCAGCCTGCACGGCGGAGCTCCCCGACGTCGTCCGCCGGCAGCCCGTGCTCCTCGCCGGCGGCGGCGGCGAGGGCCGCCACGGCGCGGGAATGCCCGGCCGTGTAGGGAGACTTGAGGTCTGCGAAGTCGCCGATCGCGCGCAGCACCGCATCCAGCTGGCCGCCGGACAGGGGAGCGTCAGCGGGAGCCAGGTCAAGGGCGGCCTGCCAGCAGTCGACGTCGAGGAGTCCTGCGGTGAGTGCCGCGGCCTGGTCGAGGAACAGCCCGGCCAGCGCCGGATCGAACTGGCTGCCGCGGCGCGCCCGGACCATGGCCACCGCCCCGGCCAGCCCCTCCCGGCGCAGGAAGACCTCTGCGGTGTCCGCGAGTTGCATGATCCGCATCTCCAACGGGATGTCCAACCCTGACACGCCCGCCGGCAGGCCCTTGCCGTCCCACCGCTCGAAGGTGTGGGCAAGCAGGCCTGCCACGCCGTCGTCGAGCCCTACACTGCTGGCCAGCACCCCGGCGGAGACGCAGTGCGAGGCAATCATGGTCCGCACGGCCCCGCTGCCGGTGGCCGCGAAACGCGTCCAGCGGGCAACGCGGGCCAGCGGCGGGAGGCCGGCACCGGCATGGCTGAACATGCCGGCGTACATGGGGAGGCCGTGCTGGTCACGGTTGTAGTAGTCGGCGCGGAAGGCGATGTCATCCGTGAACAACGCGGCCAGTTCAAAGGAATCCGCGTGGCAGCCGATCCAGGCCAGCTGGTTGGCGTAGTAGATCCTGCCTTGGCCGGCGGCGTCAACGCCCGCTGCCCCGGCGATCCGTAACGCCAGCAGGGACGCACGCAGCATGTGCTCCATCGGCTGCCCCAGTCCCAGATCGATGGCGAGCGACAGCGCGGCCAGGACTTCGCTGCGCCGGGGCGCAGCCGGTGACTGCATCACACCTGCCATTCTAGGAAGCCGTCAGCCATGGCAGTAGGGACCACGCTCGCGGCGGTTATGCGGCCTGGTTCTTCCCGGCCTTTACCCGGGCAGGACCGGGTCCGGCGGGAGGCGCGGTGGACGGGAACCTGACGCCCACCCGGGCCCCGAACAGGCCGCGCTGCGGAAGCCAGAAGTCCGCCAGGTGGTCCTGGACCGGGAGTGCCCCCGGGACTCCCGCGTCCGCGCCCTGGATTGTGGCCCGGGACTCCGTCACCAGCCACAACTGCCGCGGCTGGGCCTGGAACGTCTGGCCGTTCGGCACCACACCCGCGACCTTCATCCTGCCGGCGTTCAGCAGCGGGCCGGCGAATGCTCCCATGGCCCGGAGCACCAGCTCGTTCCGCCAAAGGCGTTCCGGCATCCGCACGGCCATGGCCGTCAGCATCCTGGTGGCCGCGGACGTGCCTAGCTGCAGGCGCCAGTCAACGGCGCCGGGAACCGTGATCCGGGCGGTGAACGGCTCGCTCCACTGGATGTCGACGTCGGTCTCCACAGTGTGCTGGACGGCCGTCCCGAAATAGCGGGCGCAACTGAATTCGGGTGCGGTGTTGGCGTAGATGGTCCACTCGCCGGCGGGTGTGCGGTGCCAGACGGAGCGGTAGCCGGGGCCCACGGAGCTGACCGGAAAATCCCGGAAGGCCAGGTAGTGGCCACTGCTGAAAGGTAGGCCCAGGACGGCGTAGCCAGCGAAATGCTCGGCGGCGTCGTCCGGAAGTTCGGCAAGTTTCGGTGTTGCCTCTGCTGATGTCTGCGGCTGGTAGATGGTCATGGCCGCCTCCTTTTCTCCATGACCCGAGCCTATGACCGGGCCGCGGCAGGGGCATGGGGCAATTGCCCCATTTTGGCCCACCCTGCACGCGGGTCCCGACGCTATTCCGCGCCGGGATCCCGGCGCCGCACGTGCCGGTGGTGCAGTTCGTAGCTGTCGAACACATCGGCGGATGTGGTTCCGGCGTGGCCGAATTTGCCGCGCAGGACTTCCGCGAGTCCTTCGAGGGCGGCATGGAGCATGCGGCCTGCGAACTGGAGTTCAGCGTTCTCGCTGCGCTGCGCCTGGGATACCAGCTCCTGGGCGTAGGCCACGGTGGCCGGCAGGGAACCGCGCTGCTCAATTTCACGGAAGTAGTAGGTTTCGTGGAACGCGAGGAGGTCTATGCTCACCGACGCCACGTTCCCGGCGATGGACTCCAGCAGTCCGGCCGCGTGAGCCGGGTTCACCGCCAGGAGGCCGGCCGGACCTGCGGCTTCCCGGAGCAGGTTCAGCTGATGGGCAAGCGCCCGGCGACGGTTGAGGGCCGGGAAGGTCTGCAGGATCCAGGTGACCGTTGCCGTCAGCAACCCGAATCCGGTGACGGCCTCGAGGGCAACCACCAGCCTGAGCACCGGATGCGCCGCCACGATGTCGCCGAAGCCCACCGTGGAGAGCGTGACCAGGGACATGTACAGGGCTTCGGCGAAGTCGGCCTGCAGCGGAACCCCGGCACCATAAACAAAACCGTCCGTCAGGTGGGGCAGGTAGAGCAGGGCCCAGCCGACGGCCGCCAGGCCGGCCCACGCACCGATGACGGCCGCCATCGCCAGGGGCGCTGCGATGAACGTGCCCCGGCCCCGCAGTTTCCTCGACACCAGCCAGAACCCGCGCATGATCGCCCGGCCCAGGGGCCCGGAGCCGTGCGGGTAAAGGAGCGTACGGAAGACGTCCACGAGCATCAGCAGAACCAGCCCGGCGCCCAACACCGTCCAGAGCGTGTCCTCGAAGTCCATCCCTCATCTTAGAAGCGGCACGGCCACGCCGGGGAAACTAGCCTTTGGCCTCGTACGCCTTGGGCAGCTTCAGCCCGCGTTCCTCCATGAGGGTGCGCAGCCGGGTGGGGTAGTCGGTGATGATGCCGTCCACGCCCAGGTCCATCAGGCGCGCCATGTCCGCGGTGGTGTTCACGGTCCAGGGGATGACGGGCAGCCCCACTGCGTGGGCATCGGTGATCATCGCAGGGGTGACGGAACGGAACGTGGGGGAGACGGCGTCGTACCCCAGGGCGGCTGCCGCCTTGGGAAGCGAACCGTTGTAGTCGTCGATGTCGATGCCGCCCAGGTTGGGGCTCTTGCCGGGCTGGCCCACGCCCATCCAGGCGTCGCCGCTGGAGAGTGCCACCAGGGTCAGCCCGGGTGAGGGACTCCATGCCGGCGCCGCCGATCTCGCTGTCGTTCACCTTGGTTTCCACGTTGAAGCGGACTTTCGCGGCGTTGGTGTCGCGGGCCAGCTGGTACACGTCCTTGAGCTCGGCGATCCGGTTGCCCTCGATGACGTCCTGGTCCGGGTAGCCGGGCAGCTGCATGAAGCCGCAGTCCAGGGTCTTGACCTGGGCCAGGGACAGCTCGGCCACGCGGTCGCCCACGTACGGGAACTCGGGGTCGCCGGCGGTGGCCGGTGCGGTGTCGACGCACTTGTTCGCCTGGATGGTGTCGTCGTGCCAGACGATCACCTTGCCGTCCTCTGTCAGGTGGGTGTCCAGCTCCAGGGTGGTCACGCCCAGCTTCAGGGAGTTGGCGAAGGCGGTGAGGGACTCTTCGGTCCACTCGCCGCGGCCGCCGCGGTGGCTCTGCAGGTCGAAGGACACGTTGCGTTCGTTGACTTTGATCGCCGAGGTGGCAGCGCCGGCAGCGTTCGACGACGGCGTGCCGGCCCCGTTCTCCGGGGCGGCGACGGCGGGGCTCGCCATGGCGGCGATGAGGGCGGCGGCTGCCGCAGCAGTCAGGACGTGGCGCATGGGTGGTTTCCTCCTGGGATTTCATTGATGCGCCCGGGTGGCGGTGCCAGAATGGTCGAAGCACATAAAATCAGCCGCCATGGGACCTGGGCCGGGACTGAACGCAGGGTTCCGTCCGCACCTTGACCATTCGGCTCTTCCTGTCAGCCCGGCACGGTTGCCGGGCACCCGGGCTTCGCCAGCATCGCGAGTCCAATGCCAAAGACGGCGCCATCCGTCGGTGGCGTGTGTCCACTGGAGGTACAAGTGCCTGAATGCCAGCTGGGGGGTAGTTTCGATGCGGCGGTGGGGCAGCCATGACCCGGCAACCTCTGCAGAAGCGCCGGCTCCGCGTCTCAGACGTCAATGTTGTTGACCACCGGACGCTCCGGAAAGCGCTGGGCGGGACCATCGTCGGGAACACGATGGAATGGTACGACGTGGGGGTCTTCGGGTATCTGATCACCACCATGGGGCCGGTGTTCCTGCCCGAAGCGGACAAAGCCGTGCAGAACCTGTTCCTCCTGGGGACGTTCGGGGCCACGTTTATCGCCCGCCCGGTGGGCGGGGTGTTTTTCGGCTGGCTGGGCGACAAGATCGGCCGGCA
The DNA here is from genome assembly GCF_029076445.1 of Pseudarthrobacter naphthalenicus. Lineage (GTDB taxonomy): Bacteria > Actinomycetota > Actinomycetes > Actinomycetales > Micrococcaceae > Arthrobacter > Arthrobacter naphthalenicus. The sequence goes on along the minus strand of NZ_JARESG010000015.1, from coordinate 35,033 downwards.
GAAGGTCCTGGCCATGACCCTGATGCTCATGGCCGCGGCCACGTTCGCCGTCGGTCTGCTCCCCGGGTACTCGGTCCTGGGCATCTGGGCCGCCGTGCTGCTGGTGGTCACCAAGCTGGTGCAGGGGTTTTCGACCGGGGGCGAGTACGCAGGCGCCACTACGTTCGTCAGTGAGCACTCCCCGGACCAGCGCCGCGGCTTCTTTGTCAGCTTCCTGGACATGGGCAGCTATCTGGGCTTCGCCCTGGGCGCCGGTCTGGTGTCCGTCCTCCAGCTCATCCTGGGCCAGGCCGGGATGGAGGCCTGGGGCTGGCGAATTCCGTTCCTTATTGCCGGGCCCCTGGGCATCATTGCGATCTACTTCCGGATGAAAATTGAGGAATCGCCGGCGTTCCGGGCAACCCTTGAGGCCGAGGCGGAGACGGCCAGGCACCCCGAAACCGGGGAGGTGCTCGGTCCCCTGGGCCCGGTGGGAATCCTCAAGGCCCACTGGCAGCGGATCGTGCTGGCCATGATCCTGGTGGCCGCCGCCAACACGGTGGGCTACGCGCTGACCTCCTACATGCCCACGTACCTGACCACCAACAAGGGCTACGACGAAATCCACGGGACCCTCCTGACCATTCCGGTCCTGGTGGTCATGTCCCTGTGCATTCCGCTGACCGGCCATCTCTCGGACCGGATCGGCCGGCGCCCGGTGCTGTGGATAGGTGCCATCAGCACGGTGGTCCTGGCGCTGCCGGCCTTCACCCTGATCTCCGTCGGAACCATCCCGGCCACGGTCACCGGCCTGGCCCTGGTGGCCTTCCCGGTGACGTTCTACGTGGCCAACCTCGCCTCCGCGCTGCCGGCGCTGTTCCCCACGGCCCACCGCTACGGGGCCATGGGGATCGCGTACAACTTTGCCGTGGCCATCTTCGGCGGCACCACGCCGTTCATTATTGCCAGCCTGATCCAACTGACGGGCAACGACCTGATGCCCGCGTATTACCTCATGGCCACCTCGGCCATCGCCGCGGTCACCATCTACTTCCTGCCCGAATCCGCCCGGCGGCACCTGCCCGGGTCGATGCCCAGCGTGGATTCGGAGCAGGCCGCCCGCGAACTGGTGGCAACCCAGGACGCCAACCCCCTGCTGGACATGGCCACGCTGCCGTTCGGCCCCGGATACGAGGCCGGAAGGGCGGCGCACGCGGGACCCGAAGGCAGGGCGGGGGAGCGGTGACGGGCCGGCACCCCTGTATCCTGACAAGGTAGCTCAAGGGTCCCCGGGGCCATCGACCAGGGCCTGACTCCGGCCCCCGAATTTCCCGGAATGGAACCTCTATCAGCACTGACCCAGCAGCTCCCGCCAGCCCCCCCGCGTCCGCGCACACCCCTGCGGCGGAGGAACCCGCCGTCGTGACCTGGACCGAGGCCGGCGAGAGCAGGACCGCGCGCTGGCGTTCGGCGAACGGCCGGCCGGCGCCCACGCGGGTGGAAGTGGTGGACGATTCCCTCACGGCCGATGACGCGAACCGGATGGCATCCCAGGGGGTCGCGATGCTCTGGCACGGTGACTTCCACAACGCGCGGCAGATCCTCAACGCCCTGGACCGGCGGGTAGGCGCCGGAAAGAAGACCGGAGGAATCCCCGCCGATCAGTTCTACCGGCACCGCCAGGCCGCCTCGCACCGTGCACGCATTCTCGGCCTGCTGCTGATTCCCCTTGACCCCGGTCCGGTGGTGCCGCTGCGCCGCGCACCGGACATCCGGGAGGCCGCCGCGGAAGCGTACGGTGAGATCGGCGAACCCTCCGTGGTGTCCCTGCATGAGCTGGTCGGGGCCATCGGCGCGCACGAGTGGCGGCGGAACGGCGTCTACGTCGAGGCGCTGCAGGGCCGGATCCACCCGCACTACGGCACGTTCTTCCCCACCCGCAGCGAGTACGTGGACCTCGTGGCGACTGCTGCGCTGCCGGCTGACACGCTGGCGTTCGACGTCGGAACCGGCACCGGGGTGCTCGCCGCCGTCCTCGCCCGCCGCGGCGTCCGCCGCGTGGTGGCCACCGACAACCAGCCGCGCGCCATCGCCTGCGCCGCCGAGAACTTCCGGAACCTCGGCGTCGCGGACCGTGCCGAAGCCGTCCTGACGGACATGTTCCCGCCCGGACGCGCACCGCTGATCGTCTGCAACCCGCCCTGGCTTCCGGCCACGCCGCACTCCAGCCTGGACAGCGCCGTCTACGACCCCGGCAGCAGGATGCTGTTCCGGTTCCTGAACGAACTCCCCGCCCACCTGGAGCCCGGCGGTGAAGGCTGGCTGGTGCTCTCCGACCTGGCCGAACACCTTGGCCTGCGCTCGCGGGAGGACCTGCTGACCGCCATCGAAGCGGCCGGGCTGAAAGTGACGGAACGGCTCGACACCCGGCCAACGCATGCGAAGGCATCGGACCCCAACGATCCGCTGTTCCAGGCACGCTCCGCCGAGGTCACGTCCCTCTGGCGGCTTGTTCCCCGGTAGTCCCGGGGGGCGATGGACTTGTCCCTAGGACGCGGAAGGGTGCCTGACGAGGCCCAGCTTCAAAAGCGTGGCCGCGAGCCAGGTGACGGCGCTGCAGGCCGCGACGCCCCAGGCAATGTCGGTGACCGCAACGAGGGCGGGGAAGTCCTTGAGGACTGCCAGCCCGGTGAGCGCCCAGGTGGCATAGGTGAAGAAGCCGAACAGCGCCCCGCCGGCCACCCGCTGCCGCATGGTGGCCCGCTGCTGGTTCGGCCTGATGCCGTAGTGCACCATCCCCGCGACATAGATGAGATAGAAGGCTGCAGCGCCGGCCACGTTGGGGCTGTCAGCCAGCAGGCCCGGAATCTGGCTTTCATACTGCCGGCTGGCCACGGTGGTGATCCAGAGGACGTCGAGCACGGCAAACAGCACCGCAGCCACTGCATAGGCCAGCAACCACTTTTTGACTGGGGCGTTGCCCTGGGCGTTCATGCGCGCCTCCCTGATTCGGCATAGAGTTTTTCGACGATGGGGCGGGCGTGTTCGGTGAAGGCGCCGCGCTTGAGTTTCATGGTGGGGGTCACGAAGCCGTTGGCCTCGCTGAGGTCCGTGAGCAGGAGGACAAAGCGGCGCACCTGCTCGGACCGAGCGATCTTCGCATTGGCGGCGTTGACTGCCTTGCCGATGGCGCTCAGGAGCCGGCTGTCGTCGATCTGCACTGCGCCCCCGCCGTGAGGAATGCGCAGGCCGGCCAGATCGGAGATGCCCTCGCGCTCGGCCCAGGCCGCCACGGACTCGGGGTCCAGCAGCACCAGTCCGCCGAGGTAGGGCTTGCCCTCGCCCACCATCACCGCGTGTGCCACGAGCGGGTCCCCCTCCACATAGCCTTCCCAGATGGCGGGCGAGATGGTCTTGCCGCCGGCGGTGACAATCACGTCCTTGCTCCGGCCCGTGAGGGTAAGCCGGCCCCGCTCATCCAGGGCCCCGAGATCGCCCGTGCGGAAGAACCCATCCTCGAAGGCTTCTTCGTTGTCGGCGGCCCGGCGGTAACCGGCGAAAACGCCCACGCCGCGGGCCAGCACCTCGCCCTGTTCAGAGATGCGCACCGTGGTGCCGGGCATGGGGACGCCCACGGAGCCAGCCTTGATGGACCCGGGCATGTTCCCGGTCAGCGGGGCGGTGGTCTCAGTCAGCCCGTAGCCCTCGATGACGGGAAGGCCCAGGCCGCGGAAGAACAGGGACAGTTCGGCATCGAGTGCGGCGGCGCCGGAGAGCAGGAAGTCCAGCCGGCCGCCCACCAGCGTCCTGAGCCGCGCGTAGAAGAGGCGGCCGAACAGTGCATGCCGGGCACGCAGGCCGAACGGGGCACGCACGGTGGGGTCGGCGTCGTGCGCTTCTGCAAACCTGCCCCATTCCACGGCGGTGCGCTGCGCCAAAGCCCACACCGGCCCGAGTTTCTTTTTCGCGGCGGCGGCCGCGGCGGATGCCTGGATCTTCTGCAGAACGCGCGGGACCACCACCAGGAACGTGGGTTTCAGCGCGCCGAGGGCGGGAACCACGTCCCGGGGATCGGACAGGTGCGCGATGCGCATGCCGTTGGCCAGGCAGATCAGCTGGAGTCCGCGCGCCAGCACATGGGCCATGGGCAGGAAGATGATGGTGTTCCCGTCACCCCGGACCACCTCGGTGTACGCGGCGGCCACGTTCAGCACCTGGCCCACGAAGTTGCCGTGGGTGATGAGGGCACCTTTTGGCGCCGCGGTGGTGCCGGAGGTGTAGACGATGGTGGCCACCGAGTCCAGATCCGCCAGCAGGCGGCGCTGCTCGACGGCGGCATCGGGGACGTGCGCGCCCGCCGCCGCCAGCCTGGCAAGGTCTGCGCGGTCACTGACCTGGCGGGCGTCCATGGTCCACACGCCGAGGCCGGCCGTCCCGGCCTGCTCGAATCCCTGTTCCAGCAGGAGGGCGTGCGCGGCGCTGCCCGCCACGGCGAGGCGCACCTCGGCGTCCTTGAGGATGGCGGTCACCTGGGGCAGGGCCGAGGTTTCGTAAATGGGAACCACGACGGCGCCGGCGAACCACGCCGCCATGTCCGCCAGGGCCCATTCGTAGCGGGTGGGAGACATGATGGCGAGCGATTCGCCCGGCTGCAGTCCGGCGGCGATAAAGCCCTTGGCCAGGGCCCGGACCTCGTGGACGAACTGCTGCGTGGTCACCTGCCGCCAGGGCTCGGTGATCGCGGCTCCCCCGGAGCGCACCTCGAAGGCGACGTGCCCGGGGTCTGACCGGAACCGCTGCATCAGCAGGTCGGTGGCGTTCCGGTGGCCGGCGGTGGACACCAGGGGCGGGGAGGTGATCTCTCTCAACGGGCATCCTTTTGTGAAAGTGCGTTCAAATGGGCCTGCATCTGGCCGGCAGCGGCGTGGAGGAAGGCCTCCACGACGGCCTGGTCTGCGGCGGGGAGCGCCGACAGGTACGTGCTGGTGGCGGCGACCAGGGGCCGCATCAGATCCATGATGTCCCGGGACGCCGCGGGGGTGACGTTCACCCGCACGTGCCGCCGGTCCTCGGCGCTCCGCAGCCGCACCGCGTAGGCGTGGGCTTCCAGCCGGCTGACGATCGCGGTGGTGGTGGCTGCGGAAGCACCCAGTTCCTCGGCGAGCTTTCCCACCGTCACCGGCCCCACCTGGGCCAGCACCGAGAGGGCACGGTAATCGGTGAGGTTCAGGCCCAGGGTGCGGGCCACCTCGCGTTCGGTCTCATTGGCGAGCGCGAACATCCCCTGCAGGATGAACGCGGCCGGATGAAAGGACGTGGCTTCCGTCATCCCATCTTGTTGCGTTTGCATGTACTCATAATACCCAATACTGTGGAACCATCAAATCGGTTTGAATATTAGCTGGCCTAGCATAGTGACTGGCTAGCGTTATGTCCGGCAAGGGCTGCGGGCGGGAAAGGGGCTTTGATGACCAAGGAATCAGAACGCAAGGCGGCCATCGTGCTGCCTGTGGTGGTGCTCGTCGGCGCGCTTGTGGCGGTTGCCGGCAGTCAGGGCGGTGCCGCTGTGGGCGGCTGGCCGCTGTTCGGGCTGGGAGTGGCCGCGGCCTTCCTGATCCAGTGGCTGGCGTTCATCCCGGCGTTCAAGGCGCAGACGGAGCGGTTTTACGACTTCACCGGCGCCCTGACGTATATCAGCATCACGCTGTTCCTGGTGCTGCTCAGCCCGGACATGGACGCCCGCGGCTGGCTGCTGGCGGCCATGGTGATGGTGTGGGCGCTGCGGCTGGGAACCTTCCTGTTCCGCCGGGTCACCAAGCACGGCAAGGACGATCGCTTTGACGAAATCAAGCCCTCCTTTGTCCGCTTCCTGAACACCTGGACCGTGCAGGGGCTGTGGGTGGTCCTCACCGCGGCGGCGGCCTGGATCGCCATTACGTCGGCCACGCGGGTGGCGCTGGACTGGTGGGCGCTGGCCGGTGTCGTGGTGTGGGCAGTCGGGTTCGGCATCGAGGTGGTGGCGGACAACCAGAAGAGCCGGTTCAAGGCGGACCCGGCCAACGAGGGCAGGTTCATTTCCACCGGGCTCTGGGCGAAGTCCCGGCACCCCAACTACTTCGGCGAGATTGTGCTGTGGATCGGCGTGCTGCTGATCGCGGTTCCGGTGCTGGAAGGCTGGCAGTGGGTGGCCCTGATTTCCCCCGTGTTTGTGGCGCTGCTGCTCACCAAGGCCAGCGGCATCCCCATGCTCGAGAAGAAGGCCGAGCGGAAGTGGGGCGGCCAGGCCGACTACGAGGCCTACAAGCGGAACACCCCGGTGCTGATCCCGGGGCTCAAGTAGAGGGTCGTAGGCAACCAGGAACCGCGGGCTGCAGGCTGCGGGCCGCGGGCCGCGGCCCGCGGGCTGGGTCAGGCGCCGGACTCGACGCCTTTCCGCCGCCGGAACATGATCGCGGCCACGGCGAGGCCCAGGACAAACCAGATGAGTCCCGCCGTCAGGGCAACGGGCGTGGCGGACGCCAGCACCACTACCAAAAAGGCGGCCCCGACGGCGGGAACTGCGCCGTGGAGGAACCAGTTTCCCGGGCCGGGGCCCAGCTTTTTGACCAGGAAGTAGCCGATCACCGAGGCATGCAGCAGGATGAACGCCGTCATGGCCCCGACGTTGACGGCCGAGCTGAGGATGTCCAGGCCGTCGCCGCGGGTGGCCGCCCACACGGCCACAATGATGTTCCCGGACGCGGCGAGCAGGATGCTGCGCACAGGCACCCCGGTGCGGGCGGAGACCGTGGCCAGGGCACGGGGCAGCCGCCGTTCGCGGGCCATGTCCATGATGATGCGGCTGCCCGCGCCTTGGCCCACCATCGCCGCGAAGGCAGCGCCCGCGGCCTTGGACAAGGCCAGCAGCCAGTGCAGCCACGGGCCGATGCTGGTATCCACCGCGTTGTAATAGGCGGCACCTTCCAGCGCGGGGTTGGCGGCAAGTTCCGCCGGGCTGGTGGGGGAGAGCAGGGCGCCCACGTAGCTCTGCGCCACGAACAGGACCCCGGCCACGGCCAGGCACAGCATCGTGGCACGGCCCACCATCCGGACGCCGCCCTTGGCCTCCTCGGCGAAGGTGGCCAGGGCGTCGAAGCCGAGGAAGGACAGGACAGCCACGGACACCGCAGCCAGGACCGCGGTAATTGAGAAGCCGCCAATCCCCGTGAACGGGCTCAGCCAGGGCCGCGTGGGTCCGTGGGACACCAGCACCCAGACCCCGAACACCAGCACCACCAGCAGGACCAGCACTTCCAGGAGCACGACGCCGGTGATCACCTTGGAAGCGACCTGAACCCCCGCGAGGTTGAGGGCCGTGGTGGCCAGGACCGCCACCGCCACGAAGGCCCAGATGGGGACGGCCGGGAACAGCGAATTCAGGGCGATCCCGGTGAACATGTAGGCGACGGAGGGTATGAGCAGGTAGTCCAGCAGGATCATCCAGCCTGAGACGTAGCCGGCCCGCGGGCCGATGCCCGCTCCCGCATAGGCGAAGACCGAACCGGCGCGGGGCACCTCCCGGGACATGCGCATGTAGCTGAGCGCGGTGAACCCCATGACCAGTGTGGCGATGACGTATACCGTTGCCACCGCGCCTGACGATTTCGCATCCAGGGTGCCGAAGATCCCCACCGCGGCGGCCGGCCCGATGAAGACCAGGCCGAAGAAGATGAGCTGGCCCAGGGAGATGCTGCGCCGCAGCGTTCCGGTGTCCGGGGCAGGTGCCTGCAGGTCCATGGGGATCATTCTGCTCCTCAGCGGCGCCGGGTGCACGGAAACGGCATCCCGGCCCGCGGCCTCACCGGTGGCATCATGGTCCCATGAGCGAAACAGAAGACCCCACGCTGCGTTCCGTCGAGCTGACCCGTACGGCCACGGCCCGTTACGTGGCGCGTAATGCCGCCGGCGCGGAACTTGAATTCGGCCACGGCGAGGGCCTGCTGAGCCCGGTGGAGCTGCTCCTGGCGGCGATCGCCGGATGTTCGGCCATCGACGTGGACACCGTGACGGCTCGAAGTGCCGAGCCCACGGCCTTCCAGGTCTCGGCCACCGGCCACAAGGTGGTGGAGGACGGTGCCAACCGGGTGGACGGGCTGCACCTGACCTTCAACCTGGCCTTTCCCGATACGGACGAGGGACAGAAGGCCGCCGGGATGGTGGAACGGCTGGTGGACCTCTCCCACGAGAAGTACTGCACCGTCTCACGGACCGTGGAGCACGGCACCGCCGTCACCAACGAGGTCCACGTCGCGGTGGGTGACACCGAGGGCTGACCCGAACTCCTTAGGGCTGAGCCCGCACTGCCGGGCCCCGCCTTGATCCGCGGGCTCTACCCTCATGCCATCATGAAGCTTGAACGTCTTCCCTGCCCTGGTTGAAAGTAGACCCGTGATGTATTTTGACCCCGCAACACGCACTCGAGCACGTGTTGGGCGCCGGGCTGCCCTCGCGCTAGTCGGCACAGCCCTGGCGGCCGGGATTAGCGCCTGCGCCGGACCAGAGACTGCTGAAATGGAACCGGCAGCCGGTGCGCCATCCCCGGTGATGGTGTCATCACCAGACCCCTCGGTGACGCCTTCGCCTACGTCCTCCAAGCGGCTCCGGAAGACTTTTACCCCCGACTACCGCCTTCCTCCAGTCCAGAACGGACTCGCCCCGGTTATCACCAGGATCCAGACCCAGCACCCGGTGGTCTTCCTGACCATCGATGACGGAATCGCCAAGACACCCCGGATGCCAGAACTCATGGCAGAATCCGACCTTCCCGCCACCCTGTTCCTGACCCGCAATTATGTTCAGGACAACCCGGACTTCTTCAAGGCCCTCAAGGCCCAGGGCAGCCTCGTTGAAAACCATACGGTCAGCCACAACATCAACATGGTTCGGGACATGTCCTACAGTCAGCAACTGGCCGAGATCACCGGAATGCAAACCTACGCCGAGCAGCAGTACGGACGGCGGCCCACCCTTTTCCGTCCTCCGGGTGGAGCGTACTCGAACGTGATGCGCAAAGCAGTCGCCGACGCCGGCCTCAAGGCCATCATCACGTGGGAAGCGAAGGCCAACTCAGGCCACATGGACTATCAGGTCGGCAACACCCTGCGCCCCGGCGACATCGTCCTGATGCATTTCCGACCCGAATTCGCCGCAGACCTCGCAGCCTTCCGGCAAGCCCAAACCGCCGCCGGCCTCGAAGTCGTCCTCCTCGAAGACTTCCTCGTCGCCACCTAATCCGGCAAAGGCATCCTCCGCCGACATTGATCCGGGGTTCACAAGGAGGGCCCGAAGGGTTTGTCCAGACGGTGATTTTAATTTAGGTAAGCCGCGCGGGTACCTTTCGTTGCCGAACTGTTGAGCTACGGAAACACCCCCGCCACCTTCGCCTCCGGCGCGCAGGGATCGGCAGCGTTGTCTGGTGCACGGGCTACACTGGCGCCTTCAGCTGGCTAGGGCAGGACCTGACGGATCCCGCAGGGGCACCGTTGCGCCACGGGCCCGCTTCGCCGGCTCCGGGCATCTGGTTCATCGGGTTGCGGTGGCTCATCCGACGGACCTCGGGGAACTTCATAGGTTTTCCGAAAGACGCCGAAGTCATCGCCAACTGCGCACGAAACTTTCTCGGACGCAGGAGTGTCTGAGCCCGGACAACGGTCAAGGTGTTGGCGTGTCCGCCCCGTCCCCGGTGTCCTCCCAGATGACATCGAGATTGTGGAAGATCACCGGCCCATCGCACAGTTCCGCCATCTTGGCTGCGAACTCCGACGTTTCGGGCCGGCCGGAATTCTCCATCGCGGAGTCGAAGGAATCGAAGTCGATGATGGTGAAGTAGGTCCCGGGGTGGTCCCGGTCAGCCGTGGCAACAATGCGGCGGAACGTGGGCGTAGTGCTTCCCTCGGTTCTGGAGGGACGGCCCAGTTCTTCGATCTCCTTGATGCGGGAGGACTTGAATTCGATGATCTGCACAAACCCGGGCATGACGGCTCCTCGACGGCGGTGGATGCTGATGCGGCTGAGAGTAGTCCCGGCGCCGGTCGGCGAACAGGGGACAAATGCCCTAACCGGGCGGCCGTCCCGGCACCGCACTGAAAGGGAGGCCGACGGCGACGCGGGGTGCCGTCGCCGGCCTCCTTCCGGTGGGTATTCATCTCCGTTCGCCTGGAGTTATGTGCTACCGAACAAGCATGGGAACGGCCGAGCAGCCGCGAAAATGAGAGTATCCAACGACTTTAGTAATCAGCTCAAAAGCCATTGACGGCTTCGTCTCCGGCGAGGATGATATTGAACCGTAGGCAGCGGCAGCCGAAAAGGTAAAAGACCCTGCCGGTGACATTCAAAAAGGGATCGGTTATGGCCCGCAATCAATTTCAGGAATGGCCTGCGCGGTCCCGCCACTGGCAGGACCGGCGAATAATTCCTTTTTGGATAAGTGACGGGGAGAGCATCGGGCTGGGCGATGCGGTTAAGGATCTGACAACCTTGGCCGGAATCCCGCCGTGCAGCAGCTGTGAACAGCGCGCCGCTTTCCTTAACAGGCTTTTGCGCCTGCCACGGTTCCGGAAGCGGAGCCGGTCCTAATTATCGTGTTGCCCCGGCGTCATGCCGGGATGTCGGCCTGCCCGCAGCACGGCCGGCGGAGTGTCAGGAGACGGCCATGCCGCAGCAAGTAGTGGTAACGGAAACGTATTGGTGTCCCGGGGCGTGGCCCTGGGAGTGGTTCGATACGTGCACGCGCAAAGTGACCAAGTGGTGTTATGACTTCAGCTGGGTTGAGGAGACCGGCTACGGGCTGGCCAGCCATCTGAAAGGCTGCGAAAACGGAATTCTTTACAGCTGGTGGGCCTTTTCCTTCAATATCTGGGGCAGTACCCAGTACGGTCCGGGGCGAATGTGTTTTACCAGCAAGTTGAGTTCTTCGGGCCGCTGCGCCGCGTCCGCTGTTTCAGGCCTGACGGTTACGGCTGAAGCGCCGAGGATTCAATCCATGGCCCGCCGCCAAATCCGCGGGCCGGTGCACCGGCCGTTACCCGGTGAAGAAGAACAGCCCATGCTTGATGACGGTGGCGGGAAGTAATTCCATGCGCGCCACACTGAATTTGGAAACGGTGCTGCAGAATGTCCATTGCCATGATGAGGGCGATGGGTGGGGAAATGCGGAGCCGTATATCTGGACCGTGTTTTTCAAGGTGGACGGGGACAACTTCGCCGTGGAGGCCGGGTCCGGGCTGATCGGCTCACCCACCATCGTTTCCAGCAACGGAAGCCACGGGAACCTGGGCAACACGGACGTGGATGCAGGGGATGATGTTCCGGTGCCGGACGCCGTCGGCCTCTGGTCCACCAAGCTGAAACCCATCCCCGTCAACGATGCCGGGCTGCGCGCCCTGCTCGGCGAAGACGATCTCCCCGCTTTCGCCGGTGTGGTGGTGTCCCTCATGGAGGAGGACGGCTGGCCGGACTCCCTGGCGAACACGGGGTACGCGGCGTTTGTGGATGCCGTCCAGCTGGCGGTGGTCAAGGTGGCCGCGAGTTTCCAGTACGCGCTGGCGGCACCCACGCCGCAGCAGATCAAGGACGCGATCGAGGAGGTGAAGGCCTCGGCCGCCACGTCGGTCAAGGCGGCGGTCAAGAACGCCATGTCCGGGTGGGAGCTGATCTGGTACGCGACGTTCGGGAACAACGACGACGGGATCGGCACTGAAGCGTTCACCACCACCACCGATGAGCTGGTGGCCACGCCGGCGATCCCGATCAATCGGCGGTGGTCCGGGGACGAATCCGGGGACGGGGACTGGGAGATCAGCGGCGTGTTCCGCGGCTTCCCGCAGCTGGACTGCCACCTTGAGACGCTGTTCTCGTCCAGTGCCTTCCGCGAGGCCCGGCAGGAGGAGTCCCGTGCAAAGAGCTTCGATGCGATGCGGGTCTTCCGGGACGGAGCATTCCGTGAGTCCCCGGGCCTGGGCGCATGGTGGGCGGAATTCGCCGCGGCCAGCCCCGCGCTGGCCATGCTCGCGGAGCAGCGCCCGGACGTCAGGGAGGCCTTGAACGGGCTGGTGCACGACGCCGGCACCTGGCTGGGGAACGGGACGGAACGTATCGGCGGGCAGTCTTTGGAACGGCTGAACACCGTCCTGGATGCCCTGGCCGCCGATGCGCCCGGCCACAGGGCCCGCGTGCTCCGGCAGGCCAAGCGCCTGGTGAAGCGGCTGGACGGGGCCAGTTTTGAGGATGGGGTTCGGTTCGCCGCAGAGATGAAACCGGTCGGCAGGACACCGCGCCGGGACGCTCCCCAGCCGCCCGGGTCACGGGCCTAGGGTTCCCGCAGCACCCACGCGGCATTGTCCGGCTGCAGCCAGCCGCCGGTGTCCAACGGCGCGGCAGTGGCCAGCACGGTCCCGGCCGGCAGCCGCACCGGTTCGGTTCCCATCGCCACGGCAACCAGGAACCGGGGGCTGCGTTCGCAGACTAGCAGGTTCCCGGGCTCCACCCGCCAGCTGCCGTCGTCGTCCGCGGTGAACACGCCCTGCTCCCAAAGCTGGCGGCGGAGGCCGACGGCGGCAGTCACCAGAGCGAGCATGGAACCGGGGTCCTGCTGCTGGGTTTCGGCCGCGTAGGAACCCCAGCCGGGGGGCTGCGGCAGCCAGGGCGCCGCCGCCGGTTGCGCCGAGGAAAACCCGTGGCTCAACAAAGGAGACTCCGTCCAGGGGAGCGGGACGCGGGCGCCGTCGCGGGTGATGCCGCCGCGCGCCCACATCGGATCCGCCCGGGCCGCCAGCGGGACATCCACCTCCGGCAGGCCCAGCTCCTGGCCCTGATAAAGGTAGGCGGCGCCGGGCAGGCCAAGCAGCGCCAACACCGCGGCCCGTGCGCGCCGGGCGCCAAGGTTCCCGCCGCCGAACCGGGTCACGGCCCGGACAATGTCGTGGTTCTCCAGCGCCCAGCTGGGCGCCGCGCCGTGGAGCTGCCGCGCGGCCTCCAGCTCTGAGCCCACGGCAGCCCATGCTTCCGGGTCCCAGCCGAGCTTCACGAAGGCGAACGCGAACGCCTGGTGCATCTCGTCGGCGCGGGTGTAGCGGGCGGCCCGGGAGGGTTCCAGGTTGACCTCGCCCACCAGCAGGCGGTGCGGCTGGTACTTCTCCGCGAGCCTGCGCCAGCGCCGGTACACCTCATGGACGTCCTCCTGGTCCGAAACCAGCGGGTTGGACCGCAGGCCGTCCACCACGTCGGTGGCGGAGGGCGCGTCCGGCAGGCCGTCGGCCTTGAAGAGGGCGTGCGCCACGTCGATCCGGAGGCCGTCCACGCCCTTGTCGAACCAGAAGCGGAGCACCCCTTCGAAGTAGTCGCCCACCGCGGGGTTCCGCCAGTTCCAGTCCGGCTGGCCGGGGGAGAAGAGGTGCAGGTACCAGTCGGTGTCCGTGTCTGAGTCCGGGTTGGCGCGGGACCAGGCCCGGCCGCCGAAGACGCTCTGCCAGTTGTTCGGCGGAACGTCAGAAACGGACCCGGGCCCGGACCTGCGGCCCTCGACGAAGTGGAAGAGTTCCCGCTTCGGCGAGCCGGGCCGGGCGGCCACAGCGGCCTGAAACAGCGGGTGGGCGGAGGAGCAGTGGTTGGGGACCACATCCAGCAGGATCCGCAGGCCCCCCGCGTGGGCCTGTCCCAGGAGTGCATCGAACTCGTCCATGGTGCCGAACAGCGGGTCCACGCCGCAGTAGTCGCTGACGTCGTAGCCCTGGTCCACCTGCGGGGAGGGCTGGAACGGGGTCATCCAGATCCCGTCCACGCCGAGGGACGCGATGTAGGACAGCCGGGCGGCCAAGCCTGCGAGGTCGCCCACGCCGTCGCCGTTGCCGTCCGCGAAGGAGCGCGGATACACCTGGTAGATCACGGCGGAGTCCCACCACTGCCCGGTGACCGGACCTGGAAGGCGGGCGCCGCCGTCGTGCGTCATTTCGGTGGTTGGTCCGCGGCGCCAGGTCCGTCGAACAGGGCGCTGGTGCTGCTCTGGGGCACCACCACGTGGACGGCGTTGCGCTGGACGGTGAAGTCGGTGGGCGTGGTGGCGGCGATCTCGCCGTCGAGGTTCACCGGAAGCAGCGGCTCGGTGATGAGCCGGACATGGCGGCTGGTCAGGTGGTACACGCGGTCGTGTTCGATGAAGCTGCCGTCCTTGAGCAGCCGTGCGATGCTCACGTGTTCCCGGAGCGGGCCGGCCAGGATGGCGTAGATGTCCAGGAGGTGGTCGTCGATTCCGGCGGTGGGGGAGACCGTGTTGCCGCCGCCGTAGTGCCGGCCGTTGCCGACGGCCACCTGCAGCAGGTCCTCGAGCTCCAGCGGCTCGTGGTCCCCGTCCGGGAACTCGAGGCGGGCCCGGAACGGTTTGTGCCGGGCATAGGCCAGAACCGTGGCGATGCTGTAGGCCAGCGGCCCGATGTACCGCTTCAGCCGGGGGCTGAGGGCTTCGGTCACGGATACCGACAGGCCCGCGGAGGCGACGTTGAGGAACGGTTCGCCGTTGGCCCGGCCGAGGTCGATGTCCACCACTTTGCCTTCTGCGATGGTGGCGCACGCCTCGGCAAGGTTGCTCGGAATCTCCAGTGTGCGGGCGAAGTCGTTGGCGGTGCCCAGCGGAAGAACACCGAGCACCACGTTGGTACCGGCAACCCGGCCGGCGGCGTAGGACACCGTCCCGTCGCCGCCGCCGACAACCACCAGGTCGTGCCCGTCCGCAAGCACCTGGTCAAGCGTCCCGGCCAGCTCGCCTCCGGACAGCACGGCGTGCACGGCGGAGACGGGCACGCCTGCCTTGCGCATCGTGTCCACGGCAAGTTCGTGGGCCGCTCCTCGGCGGGATCCGGCGTTGATGACAACGGCGGCGGAGCGGACGTCCCGGGGAGATTTCATGTGCGCCATGGTATGCGGCGGACCTGTGGGTTTCCTATGGCGTCGGCGGAAACCACGACGGCGGTGCATAAGTTTCAGCGACGGGAATCTGCATGCGGGGGAGCCCAAGGCGGCGCCGGACAGCGGGCTCCACCGCCCTCGTGCAAGTCCTCATAACCGAGCTTCAGTACGTGGTTAGAGCACCTTGAATATGTGGCCCATCATCCGGACAAGAGCTGGAGCAGCAGCCCTTCCAGCGGACTGACTAGGGATGAACCATCTTCCGGTGAACCTATTTCCGACCCACTGATTTTCGGCGGAACGATTGCCGACGGATTGACGCGGGACGGGAGGACTCCCGGCGGCCATTGTGGTGGTTCGCGGTCGGGTTGTTCGGCTTGGTAGTGGCGGCCGGTGGGTGATGTCCAGCCGGGTGGCTCATCTCTGGTTGAGGCCGTGGGGGTCCACCCGCTGTTGTGTTTCAGGCCGTGGTGGCGGGGGCAGAGCTGTGCGAGGTTGCTGATTCCGGTGGTTCCGCCGTGCTGCCACGCCTGCAGGTGGTCGGTGTCGTTGTCTAAGGAGTTGTTGTTGCAGCCGGGGAATACGCACTTGCCGTCCCGCAGCTGCAGCGCCTTTTTCATCGCCTTGGTGAGTCGATAACTGGTGCGACCGATTTCCAGGGGTGTTCCGTCGCTGGGATCGAGCAGGACCCTGCGGAACGATTCGGCGCCGTTGGCGAGGAGCTGACGGGCCATTGAGGCGGGAATGGGCCCGTAACCGTCTAGCTCTGCCGGTTCGTCGGTGAGGCCCAGGAGTGCGAAGAACGGGACGGTGACGAGAACCTCGGCGCGGAGCGTGGGGGCCTTGCCTGCATCCGGATCCGTGGTGGTTCCGCTCAACACCGGTTCAGCCTGGTCGGGGCGGTCACTGTTTGCGGCAGTATCGAAGCTGCAGAACTCTTGCATGGGCTCATCGGAGCCCATGAGAGTGGCCACGCCAAGCGGGTCCTCCGGCGCGTCGCCCTCGCCCTGGAGGGAGACTGTGGTGGGGATGGTGGCTGTTCTGTTGGTAAGGAGGCGTCTGGCGAATTCGTCGGACTTGAGTTGGGTCAGAGTGCGGGGTTCGTTAGGTCCTTGGAGGCTGCGGGCGGTGGCGGTGAGCTCGTTCGAGATCGCCAACGCCTGGTCTGCCGGCAGGTATGCGGCGATCCAGGCCATCCCGTCCCGGTCCGGAGTGAATTCCACCCGCCGGTCCGCGGCGCTTTTGCGGTGACGCTTCTCGATCGATTCCGGGTGATGGCGTTCCCGCCAGCCCCGCACCTTTGCCCGTAACCGGGCCGGCACCAGTTCCGGCGCGGGGCAACCCCTCGCCGGGTTAGGGGCGTCGGGGTCGAGGAAGTGCGCCACCAAAGCGGCCGCGGCGGGATGATCCAAAGCCTCGGTCTCGTCGGCGAAAATCCGTGCCTGCTGCCAGGAGAGGCTGCCTGTGGAGAGGGCGTCCATGACCGGCGGCAATGCACACAGCTGCCGGGACTGATCCACGAACGCGGACGCGGCCCCGGAACTGATGGTCAGGATCCCGCCGATTTCCTCAACCGTGGACATCTCGGTGTAGGTCCGCTCATGCAGGGGCGCGTCTGGTGGGGTCATCGCGTGTTGCAGGTCCATGGCTTCGGCCACGGACCTGGCCTTCCTGGCTGCAGCCTGGGCCTCCAGCTTCTTTTCCAGCCCCATCCGTTCCAACCGAATTTCGTACGCGCGCGCCAGCACATCCACACCGTCCCCGGCCACAGCCGAAGCACCGGTGGAGGCGAGGGCAGCGTCCTCGGCATCGAGCGCGGCGAGAGCAGCAACGGTGGCATAGATAGCCTCCATAACTGTCCCCGTCCCCGCGCTGGTTCCCATACCAACATCCTCTAACGGGGGTACGACAATTTGGCCGGCGGCCAAAGGCGCGCTCTCAAGGTGCGCGCCGCCGTCGTACTTTCAAGAAGACCCGCCGTCGCCGTTCCTGGCGGCCCCGCGTCGGCGCTACTCGCCGTCGTCGTCGTCGTCGGGGCAGTTGTCCCGCGACGCGTGAAGGTGTCGAAGGGCACCTTATTTTGAGTAGCTCACGATAAGCCCATAGGGTTGGAGGCAGGCCATCGAAGCCCTTGAGTGCCGCACCGGTGAACATACCCGGGCCAGCAGGGCAAGCGACAACGTGCGACCGCCCTCCTGCTTGAGCGGCACAAGAACCTGTATGGCCCTCATACTGCAAAACCTAAGGAGAAACCATGACTTTGTTGACCGAACGCCCCGCAGCATCCTCAACCGAAACCACCGTCAAGACTGCTGCCGCTACCTCCGTGGCTGACGCCGCAGTGCGCGGCGGCAGCTACGTGGCTGGTCCCGCCGGCGGCGAGGGCAGCTATGTCGCCGTCGCCGGCACCCGAAGCCTGCACCCCACCACGCGCGGCAGCTATGTCACAGCAGACGGCACTCCCGTCGTTGCCGCACGCGTCATCGAGGGCAGCTACGTAACGCTTCCCACGGCGGCCTAGGTTCCAAGCGCGCTGCGGGGACAGCGCCGCGAGGGCACTAAGGGAGGCCGACGGCGGACACTGGGTGTCGCCGTCGGCCTCCTTTTTGTGCCATCGGGGAGAGCGCCCGGCCGGGTGGTGCGATGGGCTTCATCTCTGTTCGCCTGAGGTACGCCTCGTGGTCACCTCGGAGGCATACGTTGAACGCAACTTCGTCCCTACTGCCGCCTTTCCCTGTCAAGGAGTCCCATGTCCACGAGACGCACATTCACCGCTGCCGCCACCGCCGCTGTTCTCGGCAGCCTCGCCATTGGTTTCGGCGCAGCTCCGGCCACCGCCGAGCCCAAGAAGGACCACACGCTGGACCTGCGGGTGGCCACCTACAACCTGTCGCTCAACCGGGCCAGCGCCGGCGAACTTGAGAAGGATCTGAGCACTCCGGACAACCAGCAGGCGCGCACCGTGGCCGAGGTCATCCAGCGTGCTAACCCGGACGTCATCCTGCTCAATGAGTTCGACTACGTGCCCGGGATGCGCGCCGCCGACCTGTTCCGCGAGAACTACCTGGCGGTCGGTCAGGGCGGGGCTGACCCGGTGAACTTCCCCCACGCCTATGTGGCGCCGTCGAACACCGGGATCCCCAGCGCATTCGACCTCAATAACGACGGCAAGGTGGGTGGTGGCGACGACGCGTTCGGGTTCGGCGCCTTCGAGGGCCAGTACGGCATGGCCATCCTGTCGAAGTACCCCATCGACACGGAGAACGTGCGGACGTTCCAAAACTTCCTGTGGAAGGACATGCCGGGGGCGCTCCTGCCGGATAACCCGGCCACGCCCGAACCGGCCGACTGGTTCTCGCAGGAAGAGCTCGACGTCGTTCGCCTGTCCAGCAAGTCGCACTGGGACGTGCCGGTGACGGTGGGCCGTGAAACGGTGCACGTGCTCGCCTCGCACCCCACGCCGCCCACTTTCGACGGCCCCGAGGACCGGAACGGCCGCCGCAACCACGACGAAATCCGGTTCTGGGCCGACTACATCACCCCGGGCAAGTCGCAGTACATCGTGGACGATCACGGCATGAAGCGCGGGCTCCTGCCGAGCGAACCGTTCGTCATCGTCGGGGACCAGAACGCTGACCCGTTCGACGGCGACTCCGTGGCGGCCGCGGTCGACCAGCTCCTGGATTCCAAGCAGGTGGTGGACCCGTTGCCAGCCTCCGCCGGTGCCGTGGAGGCGGCGGCCCTGCAGGGCGGAGCCAACGCCGCCCATCAAGGCGACCCCCGCTACGACACCGCCGACTTCGGCGACACCGCGCCCGGCAACCTGCGGGCGGACTACGTGCTGCCCTCACGCAAGGCCACGGTGCTCGGCTCCGGCGTGTTCTGGCCGACCCAGGCTGATCCGCTCTCGCGGCTGACCGGGGTCTATCCGTTCCCCAGCAGCGACCACCGTCTGGTGTGGGTGGACATGCAGGTGCGCGGCTGACGAAGCCCCGGCCGGTCCGGCCTCCCGTAACCGGCCCTCGACGGCCGGTCGTCGGGGACCAGCCGTTAGTAGTGGTAGCGGGCCTGCAGGATGGTCACGTACTGGTCATCCGCCATGTAGACGAGTCGGTGTTCCTGATCGATGCGCCTGGACCATGCTCCGGCCAGCGCGTGTTTCAGGGCCTCCGGCTTGCCGATGCCCTCGAAGGGATCATCGCGCAAGGTGTCTTCGATGAGGGTGTTGATCCGCCTGAGTGTCTTGCGGTCCTGGGTCTGCCAGTAGAGGTAGTCCTCCCACCCTTCGGCGGTCCATGCCAGCCTTCGGCCGGCGGTCACGGATCAGTAAGCTCGTGCTCGGTGACTTGACCATCCCGGACGGCAGCAAGGGATGAGAGCAATCGTTGGGCGTTCTTCGGCGACCGCAGCAGATGGGTGGTCTCCACCAGGGCGTCGTACTCTTCCTTGGACATGAGGATTGCGGATCCGCGCTTGGACGTGATCTCGACTTCGGTGTGATCGAGGTTGACGCGTTCGATGAGGCCGAAGAGATCCCGCCGTGCCTCGCTTGCGGTGATTGCCATGTCTTCCTCCTTGTGTACTGGATATGGTACCAGTCGGACCTGTGGTCAGGCTGCTTTGTTTGGCCTGCGGTCATTGCCCCGCAAGCTCCCCGGGCTCCGATGAGTCGCAGGCCTACCCGCCGGCATGACCAGCCGCCACAGCCGCCTTCGCCCCCTGTTTGGCCTGCATCCACTCGCTCATCCGCGGGGCCCGGACCCTCGAGGTGATCCGGCAGTCGGCCACGAACGTTCCCTGGGCTCCGGCGTCGATCCAGTCCTGGCGCACGGAAAGGTCCGACAGCGAACGGATGATCGCGGACTCAGCACACAGAGCGCGGGCGATCCCGCTGAAATACACCTCGGTGATCGGCAGGCCGCCAGCACGGTGTTGCTTGCAGTTCCGGCGTTCCTGGCGAGAGCGGCGGGCAGCCTCCCGGCAAGGCTTTTGGTCCTGGCCGTGGTCGCGTTCCCTGTGGCGTTTTCGGTGTCGAACCTCGCCGCGGCGAGGTCGGCACTGTTCCCCACCGAGCACCGCTACTCGGCCATAGGCATCGCCTACAAGCTGGCGGTGGCCAGCTTCGGCGGGACGGCCCCGTTCATCATTGCGTCCCTCATCGAACTGACCGGGGACGACATGGCGATTGCGTACTACCTCACGGCCGTGGCTGCGGTTGCCGCCGTGGCCATCTGGTTCCTGCCCGAATCAGCCCGGCGGCACTTGCCCGGGTCCATGCCCAGCGTGGAATCGGAGGAAGCCGCCCGCAAGCTGGTGGAGACGCAGGACAACAACCCGCTGCTGGACCTGGACTCGCTGCCGTTCGGGAGCAGCTTTGAGATCGCACGCGCGGAGCATAAGGGACGGCCCGGGAAGCCGACGGTGATGTGAGGCGTGGATGTCCGACGGCGGCACTTGCGTGAGTGCCGCGGTCCTGCGGAGATGTCAAGAATCGAATCTGCCTAGCGCGTCGCTTCTTACCCCGTCATCGTCCGTCGTGCCTTTCTTTTCGTCCCCGTCGCTTCCATCAGGTCGTTCAGGTTGCTCGTGTCCAGGAAGCCGGCCACGTCGATGGAACCATCAGGGAGGACGCGTATATCAACGCGGTTGGCGGAAATTTCTGGGCGATAGGAACTGTATCGATCGGAGATGTGGATGAAGCGTTGGTTGGTGGACCCAACCAACGCCCGGTCTGTTTCCTGATTCCATGCCTGATAGGGGCCGTCGACGACCAGGTCGATAGCACCAAGAAACAGTTCGGTGTCTTGGTCCCTGTGCAGGAGTGTCTCGTACTGGTAGCCGGAGAAAGCGATGACTCCGAGCCCTTGTTCCTGGGCCATCCGTGCCAGCTCCGCCCCAGCGGCGGGCTGGTCGAAGGGCTCACCGCCGATGAGAGTAAGCCCCTCGACTCCGCCTTCTACGGCAGCTAGAACGATGTCACTGACATTCATGTCGCTTCCGCCGGCCGAACTGAACAGGTGGGGGTTAATGCACCCCGCGCACTGGATGCTGCAGCCCTGGAACCAGATGGCGCTCCGGACCCCCGGTCCTTCAGCTGTTGTCCCATGCAGGACCCGGGCAACGCGCAGAACGTCGGCAGTCAAAGGTCGAGTCGGCGGGCCGTTTGGTTGGCATTTCGCCGGGTCGGCTGCGGCGCGGCCTGTTCGGCCGCGCTGACCCCGCCGCCCCCGAAGGCAAGCTTTTGCCGGTGCGGGATCAGGAGGTGCGGCTGTACCTGGGCCTGAGACATGAGTTGCTCAAAGGAAGTGAACTGTCCTCGACTTGTCCGGGCTTCCACAATACGTCCGGCTGTGTCGTAATCGATGCCCAATGCGGCGAGGTCCTGGGCCGATGCAGCGTTGACGTCAACGGTGGCCAACGGGGCACTCTGAGGAGTGGAGAAGTGCGCTGGTGAGGCGGGTTGGGCAGCCGGCGCTGGACTTGAGGGGACGGTAGACCTGAAGGCCGCCGCCGCAGCGGCGTGGGGGTCAGGAACTGTGTGCGCGTTGACAGGGGGAGCGGAGGTGCCAGCCTGGGCGTACCACTTGGCGTCGCCCGAGTGGGCCTTCCACACCAGCCACTTCCGGTTCATGATTATTGATAGAACGACTCCGGCTACGAACGTCGAGAACCATATCCATCCCCAGATGGTGTTCGCCGTGGAGCTGACGGGTGCTTCCTTTGTGCCAGCGTCAATGAATCCGGTTGCCACCAAAAGACCGAGTCCCAGGACGAGAAATCCCACGCCCATTTGGATCCAGAGCTTGTTCTTGGCTTTCACCCCTCGGATGAGGAATCCGACGCCCGTAAGGAAGCCGAAGGAGAGAATGCTCCAGAGGACTCCGGCGCTGTTGCGTAGCCGCCAAGTGCGTGAACACAGTTTTTCTTCGGGCGTCATCGTCCGTTGTCCCCTTCGTGCTGTAGTTGTTGAGTTGCAGTTTCTTGAGCAGTGGTGATCTGGAAGTATGCAGGTGTCAGGCGGGAATCCACGATGACTGCATCGGGGAGGAGTGCCTGGATAGCTGCAAGTTCGTCCGCACATGCCGGACCCGGACCGCTGGCCTCGGCAGTGATGGATCCAGAGGGCGAAACGGTGACGGTTATGGTCTTTTTTTGCATCATGTCGCCTGTTCGAAAACGAGTTGGACTTCTCCGTTGGCCGTGGTCTGCGAGACCAAGGTCATCCCCATCTCGGCGGCCCGCTCGTGCAGAGACGCGATTGTTCTCTGCTGGAGCAGCGCTCCCACGCTCATATCCAGGGCAGCCAGCATGTTGTCTGTGACTTGGCCGTCGGCGCCATCGACTCGCCCGAGGAAGACTTCGCCGACCCGCTGGAAAGTGATCCGGCCGTAGGGGCTGCCACCGGTGATGCGACCGTCCGCTACGCTGAGGCTGGTGGCACCCATACCCAAGAGAGCGTCCTGCAGGAGCTGTTGATCCTTGATCCGGGTGGTCTTGCATTTTTCGCAAAGATCAGCGCTGCGCGCTTCTTTTATGGCGGCAATGGCTGCAATTCCGAGTGGGATGAGAAGAACTTCGAGACTCATCGCCTTCAGTCCCCAAAGTCGATCTGCCGACCACCGCGCCAAGAGTTTACATCTGCAGGCGCTGCAGACCCGCTGGTGGAGTAATCACCTCTGGAACTCGTTGACGTTGCTGCCACGGCCCGCTGTGAAGCCCAATCCCGGACTCCTTTGATTTGCTCCGCTTGGGTGACCGACAGGGGAACAGTGTTGGTGATCGCCCTTCGGAGATCTTTTTCGTTAAGGCGCCGGCGCTCCGAAAATGCTTCAAAGCAGGCACTGACTGCTGCTTCGGCGATCTCTGCTCCTGAAAAGCCCTCCGTGTGTTCCGCAAGGAAGCCCAGCGAATCCTTGTTTATCTCGAAGTCTCCAGTGGCTTCAGATCCGGCGGTAAGCCGCTTTTCGAGCTGAATGCGCCAGATGTGGACCCGTTCTTCTCTCGTCGGCAGGTCGACGAAAAAGATCTCGTCGAAGCGGCCCTTGCGGAGGAATTCTGGTGGGAGGGTGTCGATCTTGTTCGCGGTGGCGATAACGAAGACAGGGTTCTTTTTCTCCTGCATCCACGTCAGGAACGTTCCGAAGACGCGCTGACTGGTGCCCGAGTCTCCGCTGCCGCTCGAACCGAAGCCTTTCTCAATTTCGTCGATCCACAGTATGGATGGGGAGACCGCTTCTGCCAGCTTGAGCGCGCCCCGCATGTTCTGTTCGCTGGAGCCCACGAGACCGGAGAAGACTCGGCCGACGTCAAGGCGTAGTAGGGGAAGTCCCCAAAGCGTGGCCATGCAGGTGGCGGTGAGGCTCTTGCCGCAGCCGGGGATGCCGGTGATGAGAACACCCTTTGGTGCTGGGATGGACCAGCGCTGCGCTTCGGGCAGCCAGGAGCCGTTCCGCTTCTCTAGCCATTTCTTCAGATTTTCCAGGCCCCCGACGTCGTTCATCGTGCCCTCTGGCGTGATGAACTCCAGCAGTCCTGACTTCCTGATGGTTTGGCGCTTTTCGTCAAGGACCAAGGCGATATCCGAAGCGTCCAGCCGCCTGTCTGAGGCGATGGCGCGTGCGAAGGCGTTTTCCGCCTCGCCCAGGGTCAGTCCCTGTGCTGCCTGGATGAGTCTTTGGCGATCGTCCGCGCTCAGGTCAACGACGATGGACGCGGCGTTCGCACTGACAATCTCATCGAGGACACCCTCGATTTCCCCTGCTGTCGGCAAGGGAAGATCAACAACGGTTACTTCCTTCTCCAGATCCGCCGGCAACGTCAGAGCCGGCGAAACGATGATGAGGGTGTGCGGGACCTCTCCGGTACGAAAGGCTGTCGCGGCGTCCTGGACTGCCCGCACCATCGTTGGCTCCGCCGGACGCCCCTGCGACCCCAAGAAGTGGTGGAGGTCGAAGAACACGAAGATGGTGGGTTCTGGTGTCTTCGTGGCCTCGACGAGGGCAACATCCGGAGCGGTTGGCTTTCCCGCTTGCCCGGGTGCGTGCAGTCCCTTGGAAACCGTGTAGGCAATGACCCTGCGTTGTCGCCGAATATCCGGGCTGACGGCGACAGCTTCAGCAGCAGCGATCACCCTGTCACCTTCGTGGGTTTCCACGAGGAGGATCGGGTGCCGGGCCCGGATCAGCTCTACTAGAGTCGCCCCGAACTTCAGCGGCATTTTTGAATTCATATTGGCCCCCAACATTACATTTGTCACAACTGCACGAAGCATATCCCAGCCGACCATGACCAGGAGCTTCTTCAATCGGCGTGAATTCCCGTTGTCCGTCGGGTTGTAGCCCCCGAAAGCACATGAGTGATGGGTGGTTCAAAGGACGTAGGACAGTGTGCCTCTGAGGAACGGACCGGAAATCCCTGACCAGCGACTTAGGACAAGTCGCCCAGCCTGTGCAATATGACGCACTGCGCAGGTTTGCGTCAAGATTGCCCTAGTTTTGCCTTCGGCGGTGATTACCCCGGATAGTGTCACTTTGGTGGAAATCGACGACGCTGTGATGCGCCAGAGGTGTTACTCCGACCGTTCCACGAAATGTGTCTAGGAGAACCATGAAATATCGCAGCATTGCAGCGCCGCTACTCTTGCCCATCGTTACTTTCGGAATCTACTCTTTGGTTTGGAGTGTGAAGACGAAAAATGAAATGAATAAGTACGGTACCGCTATACCCACCGCATGGTTGCTGCTCGTGCCCATTGCCAACATCGTCTGGCTGTGGAAATACTCAGTGGGTGTCGAGGTTTTCACGCATCGAGGCCTGGGGCGTCACGCGGCGTTTTGGTTGATACTCCTTCTCGGTACCATCGGGCCCGCAATCGTCCAGCACGAGTTCAACCGAAAGATCGCACCGGCCGCGGTCACCGTTCCTGTTACCGTCTGACACGGCATGCCCTGAGACAGGGGTAAAGAACTAAATCGGCCCAGCATGACAACGTAGCCATGCTGGGCCGTTGGCTTCTAAATTCGGCTACCCCGCCAACGCAGCCTTCGCAGCCCGGGAAGCTGCCATCCACTCGCTCATCCAGGGTGCCCGGACGCTGGAGGTAATGCGGCAGTCGGCCACAAAGGTTCCCTTGGCGCCGGCGTCGATCCAGTCCTGGAGCGCGGACAAATCGGAAAGCGAGCGGATAATCGCGGACTCAGCACCCAGAGCGCGGGCAACCCCGCTGAAGTCCACCTCGGGGATCAGCATGGGCTTGTCGGTCAGGCCCTTGGAGGCGTACTGGTGGATTTCGGCTCCGTAGGCGGCGTCGTTGTAGATGACCACAATCGCACTGCGAGCGGCACCGATCAGCGATTCGAGGTCGGACAGGCCCATCAGGAAACCGCCGTCGCCCGAGGCCAGCACCAGGGTGCGGCCGTCCTCCACCGCGCGGGCTGCCCCGACGGCGCTGGCCAGGCCCAGCCCGATGCTCTGGAAGGCGGTCCCCACCATCACCAGGTCCTGGGGCCGCGGGATGTTCCAGTACATGGGTGCCCAGCCGAGGAAGTGCCCGCCGTCCTGGACCACGGTGCGCCGCTCCGGCAGCACAGCGTCCAGGGCGGAGGCCAGGGCGCGCGGGTCCAGCCGGCCATCCGGTGTCTCCGCCGAACCTGCTGCGTGGCCCGGGCCTTCGGCCAGGCGCTTGCGGGCTTCCGCGCGCCACGCGGTGCCCGAAGCTCCGCCGTCCAGCATCCCCAGGAGGCGCGAAGCAGCAGACTTCACGTCCGCGCTGACGAACGCGTCCACCCGGGGGTGCGTCGGCTGCAGCGCGGTGTCGATCTGGATGACGGTGCTGTCCGGGCCGAGCAGGTGCCCGAACCGCAGGGTGAAGGGACTCAGGCTTGCCCCGGCCACGAGGACCACATCGGCCTCACCCATGAGCCCGGCCGCGGTGTCGGTGCCGAAACCGCCGGCGACGCCCAAGTACCCCTCGCCATTGAGGAGGTTGAGCGCCAGGGCGGTTCCGGCGGTCAGTGCGCCGAGGCGGTCGGCGAGCTCGCGGAGCTCCGGGCCGGCGCCGGCGAGGTGCGCGCCGCGGCCGGCGAGGATCAGCGGCCGCTTCGCCCCGGCGAGCAGGCGGGCCACCTGCCCCAGGCCGCCGTCGACGTCGTCAATCACCGTTGGTGCCAGCGGCGCCGGAAGTTCTTCCTCGTCCGCCTCGAGTGCTGCGAGGTCGTAGGGGATGGCAATCACGACGGCGGTGCGCTTGGTGAGTGCGTACTCCACCGCCTGCCGGGTGATGGAGCCCGCGGCATCGCGGGTGACGGTGAAGGTCGCCGCACCGAGACCTGCGGCGATGGCCGCCTGGTCCACGTCCTGGGGCCGGGCGCCGCTGCTCGGGGCGTCCCCGGTGACCAGCACCACGGGGATCTGCGCCTGCACCGCCTCCGCGATGGCGGTGAGTGCGTTGGTGAAGCCGGGGCCGTAGGTGGTGGTGCCCGCGGCGAGCCGTCCCGAGGTCCGGTAGTAGGCGTCGGCCGCGGCGATGGCGGCGCCTTCGTGGCGGACGGCGGAGAAGCGGAGGCCCAGCTGTTCCGCGGCGTCCAGGAAGTAGACGTTGCCGTTGCCCATCACGCCGAAGACATCGGTGACATAGCTGCTGAGAACCTGTGCGACGCGGCCGGAGACGGTAAGAGTAGTCATGCAGAAATCGTGTGGGCTGGCCCACTGATAGGCAAGAGAGTTAGTTCTGATTGGGATATTTGGCAGGGGAGTGCGGGTACGAGTGAAAATATGCCCACTTGTGGCGTGCATCACCCCGCCGTTAGTGGGAGGGGCGGGACTCCTGCTCGGAGAGCCGGGACAGGAGCCCGTCGTAGCGGGGCGGCATGAGTTCCAGTACGGAAATGGCCGTGCTGGTCCGCTGGATCCCCTCGATTTCCAGGATCTCGTTGGTGATGCGGTAGAGATCGGCGGTGCTGCGTGCCACCACCTTGGCCATGAGGTCCGCGTCGCCGGTGGTGGCGTGCACCTCGATGACCTCCGGGATTGCGGCGAGCCCGTCCTCCACGGCGCCCGTCCGGGTCTGGCTGATGGACAGGGAGAGGAAGGCCATCAGGTCATAGCCCAGCGCGGCGGGGTCCAGCCTCCGGCTGAAAGAGCGGAGCGCGCCGCTGCGCTCGAGCCGTGCCAGCCGGGCGTGAACAGTGTTGCGTGCGACGCCGAGTGTCCGGGAGAGTGCCAGGGCGCTGGCTTCGGGATCCTTGTCGAGGGCGAGGATGATCCTGCCGTCGAGGGAATCCAGGGTGCGGGCGTTCGGGATGGTCATATTTTCACCACAGTTAGTAGAAGTTGAGCAGAAGTCCCAATGGGTTGAGGGTATCTTGCATTGTGGGGCGGGTCACAATCATGATCGTTCCTCATGACCAGTGATCAGCTCCTCATCGCACCGGACACCGTCCTTCCCACCCTTCGTGGCGCCGTGGCCGGACTTCCGGCCTATGTCCCGGGCCGGCGCAGCGCCGGCATGGACATCGCCGCCCTTGCCAGCAACGAAAGCCATTACGAACCGCTGCCCGCTGCCGCGGCTGCGGTGGCCGCGGCGGCCGGCACCATGAACCGCTACCCGGACAGTGCCGCCGTCGAACTCCGTGAACGGCTTGCCCTCCACCTCGGCGTCACCGCCGACGAGGTGGCGGTGGGACCCGGCAGCGTGGGCGTCCTCCAGCAGATCATCACCGGACTGTGCGACGCCGGGGATGACGTGATCTTCGCATGGCGCTCCTTCGAGGCCTACCCCATCCTGGTGGAGCTGGCAGGCGCCCGGCCGGTCCGCATCCCGCTGGACGACGCCGAGGGCCACGACCTCGATGCCATGGCCGCGGCCGTCACCGACCGCACGAAGGTCATCCTGCTCTGCACCCCCAACAATCCCACCGGCGTGCCGATCAGCCACGAACGCATCGAGACGTTCCTGCAATCCGTGCGCTCCGACATCCTCGTGGTGATCGACGAGGCCTACGTGGAATACGCCGAAGCGGGCAGCGGCCCCGACTCCCTGGCGCTCTACCGCCGGTACCCGAACGTCTGCATCCTGCGCACCTTCTCGAAGGCCTACGGGCTCGCCGGCCTGCGCGTCGGGTACGCCATTACGACGGCGGCAATCGCCGAAGGTCTGCGCCGCACCGCCCTGCCCTTTGCCGTGAGCGCGCTGGCCCAGAAGGCCGCCGTCGCCTCCCTGGACGCGGGGGAGGAGATGGAAGCGCGGGTGGCCGACGTCAAGCAGGAGCGCGCACGGATGGCCGCGGAGCTGGAAGCCCAGGGCTGGAAGCTGCAGCCGAGCCAGGGCAACTTCCTGTGGATCCGCGCCGATGAGAGCCTCCAGGCGAGGCTGGTGGACGCGTTCGACCACGCCGGCATCATGGTCCGGGCCTACCAGGGGGACGGCGTGCGGATCACCGTTGCCGGGCCCGCCGCCAACAACCGCGTGCTCCGGGTGTTGGAAGCCCACGCAGCCTGAACACTCACTGACCTTTACCAACCCGTTCCACCTACAACCAGAGGAATCCCCAATGGAACAACAGACAAAGACGTCTGGCCGCCCACTCGGCGCCGCACTTAAACCCCGCCAGCTCACCATGATGGGCCTGGGAAGCGCCATCGGCGCGGGCCTGTTCATCGGCTCCGGTGCAGGCATCCAGGCTGCCGGACCGGCCGTTCTGATCTCGTACCTCGTGGCCGGCACCCTCATCATCCTGGTGATGTGGGCCCTCGGCGAGATGGCTGCCGCCAATCCGGACAGCGGGGCCTTCTCCGTTTACACCGCCAAGGCCTACGGGCCGGTGGCCGGTGCCACGGTGGGCTGGCTCTGGTGGCTGCAGCTCGTGGTGGTGATCGCAGCCGAGGCGCTCGGTGCGGCGGGCCTGCTGGCCACCATCTTCCCGGCCCTGCCGGTGTGGCTGATGGCCTTCGTGTTCATCGTGGCGCTCACCGCCGTGAACCTCACCAGTGTGAAGAACTTCGGTGAATTCGAGTTCTGGTTCGCCCTGCTCAAGGTGGCGGCCATCGTCGGGTTCCTCCTGGTGGGCGCTGCGCTGCTCTTCGGCTGGCTGCCGGGCGTCCAGTCGCCGGGCCTGTCCAACTTCACCGGTGCCGGCTTCGCACCCAGCGGTTTCGCCGGCATCGCCACGGCACTCTTCGTGGTGGCCTTCGCGTTCGGCGGCACCGAGATCGTCTCGGTTGCGGCAGCTGAAACGGCGGAGCCCGCCCGCAGTGTGAAGAAGGCAGTCCGGACGGTGCTGTGGCGCATCCTGGTCTTCTACATCGGCTCCATCTTCATCATCGCGGCCGTAGTTCCCGTGGGTTCGGCCGGGCTGAAGAGCCCGTTCGCCGCGGTGCTGGACGCCGCCGGCATGCCCGGCGCGGCCACCGCCATTACCCTGGTAGCCGTTGCTGCGCTGCTCTCGGCCCTCAACGCCAACCTCTACGGTGCGTCACGGATGGCGTTCTCCCTCGCCGAGCGCGGTGAGGCGCCGCGCCTGCTTGCCTCGGTGTCCAAGGCCCGCGTCCCGGTTGTGGCCGTCCTGGCCAGCGTCGCCTTCGGTGTTGTAACTGTTGTGCTGGAGCTGGCTTTCCCCGAGAAGGTCCTTCCCGTCCTGCTCAATATCGTGGGCTCAACGTGCCTGTTGGTCTGGACGTCCGCACTCATGGCCCAGCTCTCACTGCGCCTCCGCGCCGACCGCGAGGGAACGGAGCTGCCCCTGCGGATGCCCGGCTTCCCGTGGCTCACGGGCTTCGGCCTGCTCATCCTCGCGGCGATCTTCACGGTGGGGTTCATCGGCGAGGACTCCCGTCCCCAGCTCCTGAGCACTTTTGGACTCGTGGCGCTTCTGGCCGCGGCGAACTGGCTGCACCACCGTGGCGGCCGAAATATTGCTTCTCGTGTTGAAGCTTCTGACGGTGACAAGCAGCCGGTGCTTATCGACTGAATCGCGTGCTTTAACCCACGTGGTGGGTTCAGTGCTCGCCGAGGGCGCGTCCGGCTTAGCCGGGCGCGCCTTTTGCGATTGGTTCCGCGACAAACGGTCCCTTCTCGGCGCTTGCCATCAGACCAACTGGTGGACGTCCTCGCGCCCGGGGACGATTGTCTTCGATGACGTGCCGGACAAGCGGGCGGCTTTGCGCAACCGGAGTTCAGTAGCTTAGTTAGCGCCAGGGACGGCTCGGCCACGGGTTGGCGTACGTACGGGAACTCGGGGTCACCGGGAGATTGCGGGTGACGTGTCCATGCAATTGTTGGCCAGTACCGGCATGCTGACGGAGATGGGCATTGTGGAAAGGAACGGAAAGAGCCACCACGGCGATGAACCCCGATCGGCACCTCGGCTTCTCCCGCAGCGACGGTCCCGTAGTCGGCCGCTATGCTCCTTCCATACGTCTGCGGATGCCAGACACCTGCCAGAACAAAAGGAAACCTGTCATGCGAACGATATCCCGTTCCCGATTTAGCGCCTTGGCGGCGTATGCCCGAGCCCCAATGGGAGTGTTCATTATGGAGGAACTTGCCTGGTTTGAGGACGTGGACGCCGGGATTCTATCGACGATAGTGATGGATAGGACTGATGGTGATTACGGTGGCATTATCCTCGCACGAGACATGAATGAGCGGTATCGCTTTATCGATCAGACTGATTTCTTCGAAACACCAGAGCGTGCAGTACTCGCGCTGAACCTCCGCCTCCTCCAAATTCTCCCGGATCTGGAAGCGTTGCGCGTACAGGGCGACGAGACGGGACAACCGATCGACTTCTTTGCCCCACTGTCCACTGAAGAAAAGCTTCACCCTAACTTTCTGCACTTGACATCGGATGAGGGATTTTCTGCAGCCCGACGTATTATCGGCGCAATGATGCGCTGGAATCGCGACGTGGACGGCAACTTTGTGGAGCAGTTCCAAACCACGGGGTTCGACCCACGTCTTTGGGAGCTTTATCTTTCAGCTGCTCTGACCGAAGCCGGACTGTTCGTCGATCGGCCTGATCCAGCACCCGATTTCACTGCCATTGGGCCCCTTGGAGGATTTGCGATGGAGGCAACCACCATTAACCCCAGCATCGGAACAGATGGGAAGCCAATAGGGTCGCAGAAGCCCAGTAGTGAAGCAGAAATTGAACACTACGTCCAGCACTATCTACCCACCAGGTATGCAGGAGCCCTGACCGCAAAATTGCATAAGGAATACTGGAAGAGGCCCGTAGTGGCCGGTAAGCCGTTGGTCTTCGCCATTCAAGATTTCCACGACGCAATGTCCATGACTTACAGCGGAACCGCCCTTGCAACCTACCTGTACGGATACAGGCACGAGGCGAAGGAGGCCGCAGACGGTTCCCTTGTAATCCTCCCTATCCAGGTCGTAGAGCATAGGTGGGGAGAAAAGACCGTCCCGTCAGGGTTCTTCTCACTCCCTGGGGCGGAAAACATCAGCGCGGTTATCTTCAATAGCAGTGCTACGCTTTCCAAGTTCAACAGAATGGGTGTCGGGGCAGGCTTCGGATCTAACGACGTCGTTCTCATTCGTCGCGGGTTTTATGCGGACCGCAACCCGGACTCGCCAAGCCCTAGGCCCTACATTGAGTTTGTCACAGATGAGAACTCGGAAACCTGGATTGAAGGAATGGACGTCTACCACAATCCCAGGGCCACACACGTCCTTGAACCTCGGTTGCTTCCGGGTGCAGCTCACCACCGTCTACTGGAGGACGGGCGGATCGAGACCATGGCTCCACATTGGAAGCCGCTGCAATCGCAGACGTCGATTGTGATATTGACCGGAAACGACCAACCAGGAGCGGAATCAGCTCATACGCCCGAGTAACCGGGCCCTGGGAAGACGGTGGGCAATCAAAGGTTTTGTTCGTCAGCAATAGTTCTCTATGGCACGCTGCCAATGGGAAGGTGACGACACCTTACGCTTCGATGGGTGGGGTAGCGCTTTACGTCATCGGAGACTCGCTCTGCCACCTGTGCTGACGTGAATACGCTCCACTAGTGCGGGGGTTAGTGCATGTGCTGCACCAAGTTCCGCCCTTGCATTGAGAGCGTGTATTCCACCGATGATGCCTGTCAACTCTCCGAGCGGGTTAGTATGGCCCAGATGGTTTGTTAGCTGGTTGTTATTATGGGGAGTTTATGAAGTTCAATACTCAAGATCCTGACATCGAAACTATATATCGCAGGATCAGCGACGCTGATTACGACCTGCAGCCCGACTTTCAGCGGGGGGAGGTCTGGACTCTGAAAAAGCAGCAACGACTGATCGATACCGTGTTGCGAGGCTGGCATATTCCGCCAGTGCATCTCGTCGCGCGTCCCGAAGGAACAAGTGACGTGCTCGACGGGCAACAGCGACTTACGGCGATAAGGGACTTTATGGACGGTGCCTTCTCGGTGGATGGGTTTATCGAACCTGAAAAAGAGGAGCTCCTTTCACTCAACGGCCTGAGATTTCAACAGCTACCCCCGTCAATTAAGCGAAACTTTAGAAAGTTTACAATAAGAATATTCGAACTTACTGATTACGATCCCGACGAACCGCATGAGCTCTTTTTTCGCCTTAACCAACCGACGAACTTGACGGAGGCAGAAAAAAGAAATGCATTTATAGGTGGTCCCCGTAATCAAATCAAGAGCTTGGTTACCTCTTTTTCGAAAGCTGGCTTGAGTAAGGAGCGAATCGGCTTTTCCAATGCAAGAATGGCCTACGATGATCTATTGGGTCGGCTAATGCTGACTATGGAAAATCGTTCTCTGACCGAGAAAATAACGGCTGGTCGAATAACTGCCCGGTATCGCCAAGCTGATGAGTTTCCTAACGACATCGTAGATGATGCAACGAATGCGGTCAGATTTATTTTAGCATCCCCGATGCTTGACTCGGATGTTGCGCAAATTCGTCCCAACAAAGCAACTATACATACTTGGCTTTGTTTGGTATCTCGAAGCGGAGTTTACAAAGCACCTCAAAAAGAAATGAATCGCTTCTATGCAGGTGTTGAGTGGATCGAACGTAACCGATGGGAGCCCAGCATCGTCGAGGACGCCAAACTGGCAACCGCCCTTAGGATTTTCCATGACCGGTCTACTGCTCGTGTTGCTGACGTCTCCTCCGTGGTACTCCGGGACTTGTGCGGAGCGATCCTGTTAACGTGTGGAGGCTTCTGGGAACCGACGCTG
Organism: Pseudarthrobacter naphthalenicus; assembly: GCF_029076445.1. Taxonomy (GTDB): domain Bacteria; phylum Actinomycetota; class Actinomycetes; order Actinomycetales; family Micrococcaceae; genus Arthrobacter; species Arthrobacter naphthalenicus. Next base: position 1,907 of record NZ_JARESG010000015.1, on the reverse strand, counting down.
CGGACGTCCAAAATCGTAGATGAAGCCCTGTTTGCCTTAGATCTTCGGGCTGCGAGTGATCGCGAGCTGTACCAATATGCCCACAGTGTCGGATGGGGCGAATCGTGGTCAGTGTAAGGTTCGCCGAGATCGCAGAGCGAATCAAGCGCTTGCCTGCGAGGAACTATTCCGCCAGCCCCAAGACGATCACATTGAGGGGTCCTCGCGTTCCGCATGGCTTTTCCGTGGGACTCGGCAATGGAATGGCAGTAATCGCGGGTGGCAATGGAGCGGGTAAGTCGAGTCTCCTCCAGGCCCTCCGCACGTGTTTGGACTCCACGGTGGAGCTGCCAGAAGATGCCGTGGGATGGTTCTCACAGGTCGACGAAGTGGAAGTTCAATGGTCTGACGACCGTTCAAAGGAAACTGGTAAGTCGTCCCGTATGGAAATCCGCCGACAGGGCGGCATGGTGGAGTTGGTCAGGTCCGGACATTGTCCTGAAAACGTTCACTACATTGACGCGGCAATTGAAACAGGCAAAATATTGGCGATGTTGCGAGAAGATCCTAACTATTTGGACTTGATCGAAGGAGTCGATCCGGCACCCGCATCAGCAGAAATGATGACTTTGGCCTCATATGTACTCAATCGTCAGTATGACCATATCGATACTTTTGAAATAACATCGGTGAGTGAAGAGGACTTTGCCGTTCCGTTCTTCCGGATTGCAACTCACGGCGCTGATTATACGGTTCTCGGGATGGGCCGGGGTGAGCTCGCCACGATATACCTGCTATGGAGGCTTGATCAGTTATCAAATGGCGGTGTTGTAATTCTGGAAGAACCTGAAACGCACCTTGCAGCGATTTCTCAGCGCAAACTGACTGAAGCCTTGGCAATTATTTCGGGGGACAAGGACTTGACTATTATCATGTCGACCCACTCACCCGGTGTTTTTGAATCCCTGCCGGCCGGGCAGGTTTCATTGATAAGTTCGTTACCCGAGTTGTCCGTATCGACGGGACTTGATTCTAGAGCACTGGCCAGTAGGCTGGGTCTCAGGCGCTCATTGCGATGTGTAGCAGTAACAGAGGATTTATTTGCTGCGCAGATGCTTGAAATGATTCTACGCAGATTAGACAAAAGTCTCCTGGACTGCGTGGGGATCTCCTTTGCCGCGGATGGAGAATCTGCTGTCAGGACAATTGTCAACGGGCTCAGGGCATATCGCACCTCTGGCAAAGTTCCCCACCGGATTGTTGGCATCCTAGATGGTGACCAGCGCGCGACTGAAGCCGATGTGGATGGTTTTTCCTATCTTCCGGGTCTTCAATCACCCGAACGTGTTCTCGAAAGTAGACTGAAGGCCTGGCTTGCTGGGCACGAAAAATTTGCTTTTCCGACTGATGTTGATGCGAAGTTGCGGGCCGCGTTGGTCGACGCCCAAGGGCTGGATCATCACGACTGGCTTATATGCGTAGCGGAGCATTTCAATGGCACTGCTGTATTATTGGATGCCCTAGCCAATTTTCTTTTCGAGGACAGTATTTTTGTCCAGCAGGCATACTCCCTACGGTCATTTCTCAGTTCCTTATAAACGATTGGGAGGACTGCCATTGAAGTTCATCTGTAATTCTCTTGTAGCAGAATCAGCGCAAAGTCGGTAGTAGGTCTGGCGAGACCTACACTTGCTGACCTTTGGGCCATATAGCCGTCGTGGTCGCCGGCTAGTACCTGGAATGGTGCATTCCGGCGGCTTCGAATAATTTCGCCCGCCACCGCCAGAGATAGTGGTTTTGGGGCTTGTATCTCTTAAGTACCCCTGTTGACGTGGGGTGGTCGTCGTTTACGGTGGCCTTGGGAGGGGCCGGGGTGGTTCCGGTTTTCGGCTGGGCGTCATGGCTCGTGAAAGAGATCGTCGCCCCCG
>NZ_JARESG010000014.1 GCF_029076445.1 Pseudarthrobacter naphthalenicus | reverse complement strand
ACGGCGGTCATAGCGTGGGGGAAACGCCCGGTCCCATTCCGAACCCGGAAGCTAAGACCCACAGCGCCGATGGTACTGCACCCGGGAGGGTGTGGGAGAGTAGGTCACCGCCGGAACACCATTAAAACGGTTGAGAGCCTCCAGACACAGTCTGGAGGCTCTCCCACTTTAACCACCCACCCCACCCGGCCAGCCCACAGCCGGCACCCGCCGCACCCAACCACCCACCGCAGGCACCGCCGTCGTGCACCACACCATGTCCGGCCCCCCGGCACCCATCCCCGGCACCGCCGTCGAACACCCCACACTGCGAGAGCGTCCACGGAAAACCCACATCAACTGAGAGAGCGTCGGCTGAAAACCCGCATCAAGTGAGAGAGCGTCCGCTGTGGGCGCAATTTCACCCGGGAAAGCCCGAAATTCCGGTGATTTAAGTCAAAAAGTCGCGGAAACACGCGGAATTTGCGGACCTCGCCGTCCCAAGCTGGTAAGTTTTCGAACAGTGGCTTGCACGCATGCCGCGTTCAGGCTCCAGAAATCGTGACCGTCCAGGAGGACATCAATGGCTAAGAACCGTAGCGAACTTGTTTCAGAGGTAGCAGGCAAGGCCGGCACCAGCCAGGCAGCCGTCAACTCCGTCCTCGATGCACTGTTCGAAGTTTTCGAAACGTCAGTCGCCTCCGGCGAGAAGATCACCATCCCGGGCTGGCTTGCAGTCGAGCGCACCGACCGTGCAGCTCGCACCGGCCGCAACCCGCAGACCGGCGAGACCATCCAGATCGCAGCAGGCCACAGCGTCAAGCTGACCGCCGGCTCCAAGCTGAAGGCTGCGGTAGCCAAGAAGAAGTAGTCTTCTTCAGCACCAGCTAAAGGGGCGGCAACCTTCGGGTTGCCGCCCCTTTGCATCTCCCCGTGAAGTACGATTCGCCGCCTCGGCGCGGGTAGCGGACAATGAATAGGTGCCTTCTGCAGCAAAGTCCCGTCCCACAACACCCTCACCGGCCCCCGGCAGGGGCGGTACAACGCCGGGCGCCGCGCCTGTGGGGGTTTCCCGGCCCTGGCAGCTTCTGGGGCTTGCAGCGCTGCTTCTGGGACTGGTCGCAGCGCTCCTCTTCTCCGGCGCGGCGGCGGCCCGAACAGTATCTGATCCCGGAGCGCTGGCCCGCTGGGGCCTGCCGATCAGCAAGGCCATCCACAACGTGTCCCTGGCAACGGTGATCGGCGGACTGATCTTCGCGGTCGGCATCCTTCCCAGGAGCGCCGGCCCACGTTCCCGGACCAACGATGCGCACGCGCCCGAACACCCTGCGTTTTCACGGGCCCTGGCCATAGCCGCTGCCGCCGGCGCGGTCTGGACGTTATCGGCCATCGCCGTGCTGGTCCTCACCTACTCGGACGTGGCAGGCCAGGGACTCTCCGGGGACGCTGAGTTCACGCGCGCCCTGGTCTACTTCATGACCGACATCGACACCGGCCGTGCCTGGCTGGCCGTCACCATCATCGGGGCCGTGGTGACCACCGCCCTGTTCGGTGTCAGATCCCTGGGCGGTCTGGCGCTCACGCTGATCCTGGCACTGATCGGGTTGGTCCCCGCCGCGTTGATCGGGCACTCGTCGAGTTCCTCGGACCATTCAGCTGCGGTCAACTCCCTGGGCCTGCACCTAGTGGGCGTCAGCGTTTGGGTGGGCGGCATCATCCTGCTGGCCCTGCTCTCAGGCATCCTGGCGGGACCGAAGCCGGGCGCGGGCACAGACATCACCGAACCCACCCTGCGGCGGTTTTCGGCCCTGGCCGGTTTTGCTTTTGTGCTGGTTTTTGCCTCGGGCGTCATCAACGCAAGCATTCGCGTCACCAACTGGGCTGACCTTTTTGGCTCTCCCTACGGGCAGCTCATTCTGGCTAAGGCGGCAGCGACGGTGGTCCTCGGCGGCATCGGCCTGATGCACCGGCAGTGGGTTATCCCGCAGCTGGGCCGCCAGGGCTCGGCATTTACCGCCCGCCGCGTGCTGTGGCAGCTGGTCATCGTTGAACTCCTGATCATGGGCGCCACCTCGGGCGTCGCCGTCGCCCTGAGCCGTTCGGCCCCGCCCGAACCCACCAGCTTCGCACCCAACGCTTCGCCGGCATTTATCCTGTCGGGCTATGAGCTGCCGCCGGAGCTGACCCCCGAACGCTGGTTCACGGAATGGCGCCTGGACTGGCTCTGGGTAGCCGTGGTGCTGTTCGCTCTGGTGGCCTACTTCCTTGGCGTGGCCAAAGTGGTGCGGCGAGGGGACAAGTGGCCGTGGTTCCGGTCCGTGAACTGGGTGGTGGGACTTGTGGCACTGACCTACATCACCTCCGGCCCGCCGACTGTCTACGGGATGGTGCTGTTCTCCGCTCACATGGTGGGCCACATGGCACTGACCATGGTGGCGCCGCTGTTCCTGGTGCTGGGCGCCCCGGTGACGCTGGCCCTGCGCGCCCTTCCGGCACGCGCGGACGGTTCCAGGGGACTGCGTGAGTGGGTGCTGGTTTTTGTCCACTCCAAGTTCTCCCAGGTGGTCACGCACCCGCTGTTTGCCGCGGCAAACTTCGCCGGCTCGATCATTCTGTTCTACTTCTCGGACGCGTTCGGCTTTGCGATGCGGGAGCACGTGGGCCACGAACTCATGAACCTGCACTTCCTGCTCACCGGTTACATCTTCGTGCTGAGCATGATCGGCACGGACCCGCTGCCCCGCCGCGCGCCCTATCCCATGCGCCTGCTCCTCCTGCTGGCCACCATGGCTTTCCACGCCTTCTTCGGCGTCACCATCATGGGCGGGACCAGCCTGCTGGCGGCGGACTACTTCGGCAACCTCGGCCGCCCCTGGGGACCGTCCGCCCTCCTGGACCAGCAACTGGGCGGTGCGGTGACCTGGGGCATCGGCGAAGTCCCCACTCTGCTGGTGGCGATCGGCGTCGCCATCATGTGGTCACGCTCCGATGAACGCGAGACCCGCCGCACCGATCGGGCAGCGGACAGGAATAACGACGCCGATCTCACCGCTTACAACGATATGTTTGCCAAATTGGCCGAACGCGACGCCAGATTGGCTGAACGCAACAAGCTGGAAGGACGCTGATGAGCGAAACCGTACGCACCCAACTCCGGGTCCGCGCCTCCGAACTGGTGGGCCGTAACTGGCTAAACACCGGCGGGAAGTCGCTGGACCTTGAAGCCCTGCGCGGCAAGATCGTGCTCCTCGACTTCTGGACGTTCTGCTGCATCAACTGCCTGCATGTCCTCGATGAGCTGCGCCCGCTCGAAGAGAAGTACGCAGATGTCCTGGTCACGGTGGGGGTGCACTCACCGAAGTTCGAGCACGAGGCAGACCCGGTGGCGCTGGCAGCGGCGGTTGAGCGCTACGAGATCCACCACCCCGTCCTGGACGATCCTGAGCTGGACACCTGGAAGGCCTACACCGCCCGTGCCTGGCCCACCCTGGTGGTCATCGATCCCGAGGGTTACATCGTGGCGCACCTCTCCGGTGAAGGCCACGCGGACGGCCTGGCCGTGCTCATCCCGGAGCTGATCGCCGAACATGAGGCCAAGGGCACCCTGCACCGGGGCTCGGGCCCCTACGTGGCGCCGGAAGCGACCTCAGGTACCCTGCGCTTCCCGGGCAAGGCACTCTTCCTCCCCGCCGGACGGGGCACTTCCGAGGCGGGCACTTCCGGGGCGGGCGCCTCTGACACTGAAGCGTCCGACGCCGGCACCTGGCTTGTGACGGATACCGGCCACCACCGCCTCGTGGAGTTGGGCACCGACTTCCAGACGGTGCTGCGCACCTACGGTTCAGGTACCAAGGGCTACGAGGACGGCCCCGCCGCCGGTGACCCGGCCGCCGCCCGGTTCAACGAGCCCCAGGGCCTTGTGCTGCTGCCGGAAGACGTGGCAGCGAAGGCAGGCTACGACGTCGTCATTGCCGATTCGGTCAACCACCGCCTGCGCGGGCTCTCGCTCACAGACGGAAAGGCCAGCACGCTCGCCGGGAACGGCGTTCAGCGGCTCCTCGAAACGGGCCCCGCGCGGGTGGACGAGGACGCTGCCGGGTTCACCGGGCAGCTCAGCGGGCACCCGTTGGAGGTCTCGCTCAGCTCGCCGTGGGACGTTGTCTGGTCCACCAAGCTCAACGCCGTGGTGGTCGCGATGGCCGGAACCCACCAGATCTTCAGCTTCGACCCGCTCACCGGCGCTGTGGCCATTGTGGCCGGCAACGGACTGGAAGGCCTGCTGGACGGCAAAGCCCACGAAGCCTGGTTCGCTCAGCCGTCCGGCCTTGCCGAGGACGCCGACGGGAATGTCTGGGTAGCGGATTCGGAAACGTCCGCACTCCGCAAGCTGGCCATCAGCGACGACGGCACGGTCACCGTGGAAACCGCCGTCGGCAAGGGTTTGTTCGACTTCGGGTTCCGCGACGGTGAGGCGGCGGAAGCACGGCTGCAGCACCCGCTGGGCGTTACCGTCCTGCCCGACGGCTCCGTGGCCATCGCGGACACCTACAACGGTGCCGTGCGCCGCTACGACCCGGCAACGGGCAAGGTCTCCACGCTGGCGCGGGGCCTGTCTGAACCAAGCGACGTGATCGTGGACCATACCCGGGCTGCCGGCTCCGAACCGCTCCTGGTGGTGGTTGAGGCCAACAAGCATCAGCTCGTCTACGTGCCCATCCCCAAGGAGGCGCAGCAGGTGGACGAGGGCGCTTCGCAGACTCAGCGTCCCAAGAGCCCCGTGGCTCCGGGCCTGCTGGACCTGACCGTCCGCTTCACGGCCCCAACCGGCCAGAAGCTCGACGACCGCTGGGGCGATCCCACCCAGCTGAAGATCTCCTCCACCCCGCCGGAGCTGCTGGTGTCCGGTGGCGGCACGTCTGTGGGCCTGCTCCGGACCCTGGAGCTGGCAACGGGAATTCCGGAAGGCGTCCTGCACATCACCGCCCGGGCCGCGGCCTGCGACGGCCCCGAGAACGAGGACGGCGAGATCCCGGACCACGCCGCCTGCCACCTGTACCAGCAGGACTGGGGCATTCCCGTGCTGCTCACGGACGACGGCGACACGGAACTGGTCCTGGACCTGCGCGGCATGGACTAGCCACCGCCGTCGTACTTACGCAAAAGGCTGCCTCCCGGGATATTGAGTCACGGGAGGCAGCCTTCTTTTGCGTTCGCCCCCTAATAGCTCAGCAGCGGGGTGACCTTGATGGTGTCGCCCTCGACGTCCAGGCGGGTGGTGAAGCTGAAGTCCACTTCTTCGTTCAGCGGGAACCAGGCGCCGGTGAAGGAGCTCTGCTGCACTGCCTCCACTTTTGCCTTGCCGTCCAGGGGAGCAACCACCCAGCGGCCGTCAAAAGGCGCGATGGAGATTTCGGGGTACTCGGTGATGGTCCATTTGATGGTGCCATCGTCCACGTTGTTGGTGCTGGAGAAATAGAAGGGGCAGTCGGGCTGCAGCCTCTGCTGTTTCACGGCTTCCGCGGCGCAGCCGTCCAGGAACTCCTTCACCCGCTGGCCCACATCTTTGCGCAGCTGTTCGGTGGCCTCGGTCAGAAGGTTCAGCGGGGCCACCGGCGCATCGCGGGACGTGATGGTGGCGCGGGTGGCCGGTGCGGCGAAGTAGACGCCGTTGAGGGAGGCCTCGTATTCGCCGGGATAGAAGACGGCAAAGGAGTTCCGGCCGCCGGGCATGTTCACCGGGACACCGTTCAGGTTGGCTTCGCTGGAGTTCACCACCGTGACGGGCAGGGTGGGTAGCCGCGACGGCACAAACGCCCAGGTCTTAAAGAACAGCCATTCCGTTCCTGTCTCCTCCAACAGGAACTCGGTGCGCAGGCGGCTGCCATCAATGGTGTACTGCACCGGGACCATGACCTGGCGGCCGGCCCGGTTCTCAGGCTCACCGATGGTGACGTTGGCCAGGCGCGAGGCGGCGGTCTTCAGCGCCGTCCCGTCAAGCATGGCCGCGTTGCTGGGCGGCACGCTGGCCCGCAGCAGGCCCAGAGCCTTCCCGCCGTTGCCCTGCTGCAGCGCATCCAGGTACTCACGGACCGGCTGCTGCGGGCTCGCGACGGTCTTGTTCACCACGTTGACGCCAACAATGGAGGCAGCCACGGCAAGCATGAAGCCCAGCAGCCATCCGGCCGCTATCTTCACCAACGCTTGACTCATCTGCACGCCCCTTACGTTACCTGCAAGCCCGCTGAACACTGGAGCTGGGGCGGCACGGCGCAAGGCAGCGTAACAGCTTTGTTAGCGTCCGACGGCGGGCGATCGGCGCGCGGGGCATCGTCCGGTCTGGCCTATCGGCGGCGCCGGGACGAGGTGCCGAACACGCCGCGCAGCAGCTCGCGGCCGAGCTGCGTTCCCATGGACCGCACCATGCTCTTGAGTCCGCCGCCCAATGCCCCGCCGAGGGCACCCGCGAGCTCGCCGGCAATCCCGCCGCCGGCAGGTGCAGGTTCGGGGGCGCGGGGTGCCCGTGCCCGCTCAGGGGCACGGTCCGGAACAGGAACGGACCGGCTGCTGGGCCGGCCCAGGATCTCCTCCTCGATCCGCCGGGCCTCGGCATCGACATCGGCCTGGCTGCCACCTGCCTGGCCGGCACTGCCGGATTCGGTGCTGCCGGGGACGGGCGGCTCGCCGGGAGCGGCTTCGCCCGTGGGCGCGGCACCCTTACCGGTGAGCTTTTCGTAGGCGGAGATGTTGTCCACCGCGGTGCCGTATTTGGCCAGCAGCGCCGATCCGGCCACACTGCTCTTGACGAGGTCCTCGGTGCTGGGTCCCATGACCGATTCCGGGGCGCGCAGCCGGGTGAGGGCCACCGGCGTGGGGGCGCCTTTTTCGTTCATGACCGTGATGACCGCTTCGCCGATCCCCGCGGACGTGAGTGTTTCCTCGAGGTCATAGTCGCTGACCGGGAAGGTGGAGACCGTGGCTTTGAGGGCTTTGGCGTCCTCCGGGGTGAACGCACGAAGGGCGTGCTGGATCCGGTTGGCCAACTGGCCCAGGACGTCTGCGGGCACGTCTTTGGGGGTCTGGGTGACGAAGAAGATTCCCACGCCCTTGGACCTGATCAGCCGGACGGTGGTGGTGATGGCGCTCAGGAAGGCCTTGGACGCGCCGTTGAAAAGCAGATGGGCCTCATCCAGGAAGAACACCAGCTTGGGCTTGTCCAGATCGCCGGCCTCAGGCAGGTCTTCGAACAGGTCGGCCAGCAGCCACATCAGGAAGGTCGAGAACAGCATCGGCTTGGTCTGCAGCGTGGGGAGTTCCAGGCAGGTGACCACGCCGCGGCCGTCCGGAGCCGTCCGGAGAAGTTCGGCGGTATCGAACTCGGGTTCGCCGAAGAACTTTTCCAGGCCCTGGGCCTCCAGGTTCACCAGTTCGCGCAGGATGACGCCGGCCGTTGCCTTGGAGAGGCCGCCCAGTTCCTCCAGCTCGTCCTTGCCTTCGTCCGAGGTGAGGAACTGGATGACCGCGCGGAGGTCCTTGAGGTCGATCAGTTCGAGGTTGTTCTTGTCCGCAAAGTGGAAGACGAGCTGCAGGCTGGATTCCTGGGTGTCGTTGAGTTCCATCACGCGGGACAGCAGGATAGGCCCGAACGAGGTGATGGTGGCCCGGACCGGAATGCCGTTCCCGTCACCGCCCAGTGCCAGGAACTCCACGGGGTAGGTCTTGCCAGCCCACGCCTGGCCGATGCTGTCTGTGCGTGCCTTCAGTTTGTCGCTGCCTGCCGCGGCGGTTGCGAGTCCGGAGAGATCACCCTTGATGTCGGCCAGGAAGACGGGAACGCCGGCCGTGGACAGCTGCTCTGCCATCATGTGCAGCGTGACGGTCTTGCCGGTGCCGGTGGCGCCGGCCACCAGCCCATGCCTGTTCATCATGGCCAGCGGCAGCCGGACCTGCGCTTCCTTGTGAAGCTCGCCGTCAACAATGGCGGCGCCCAGCTCGATGGTGGCACCTTCCAGGGTGTAGCCCTTCTGGATGGTGGCAAGCTTTTCTGCAGTGGTTTTGTTGGCCATGCCGCTAGCTTAGTTGGCCGGGGCCTTCAGATGGGGTGTAGACGTACCGCTTTTCAGCCCGGTGTCAGCGCCGGCATGGTCCGCGTGCTCAAGCACCCGGGAAACCGCGTAGCCGATGACAAGGCCCCAGAACGCGGGATGAATGTTGAAAAGGCTCATGCCGGACATGGTCACCACGAACGTCACCAAAGAACCCAGGGTGAACGTGGTGGCAAAGGCGGTGACAAACGCCTGCTGGAGGGCCCGGAGCATGGCGATGCCGCCGAGGGCAAGAATAAATTCCGTGGGCGTGGCGAGCATGAGCCTGGTGAGGGCGGGAGCCAGCAGCGCGCAGATCATGGCCAGGACACCGAACACCACGGCGGCCGTGTACTGGCGTTCTTTGGCTCCCGATGACGTCATGAGCGCGTTGGTCGGGCCGGTAACACAGGCTGAGACGGCGCCGCAGCCCGCGTTGAACAACGAAAACGCGCCCGAAACGATGGCGAAGACGTTTACCGGCGGGTTATGCCCCGCGGCACGGAGCACGGCGATGCCTTGGCCATTTTGAACGAACAACACGGTGAGGGCCAACGGAACCACGAGTTCGAGCTGGGCAGCCCACGTGAACTCGGGTGCGGTGAAGACCGGCGCCGCCAGAACCGGGCCGCCCGCGTGGAAGGAAAACTGACCGCTTGCCGCCACGGCGAGGCACCCCACCACCAGGGTGCCCAGCACCGGTGGCAGGAACCGGCCGAGGGCCGGCACCGCCGTAAGGACCAGGAAGGCAACCACCATGGGCCCGGCCACGACGGGGTTCGCCTGGGTGGAGGAGACGATATCAGTGCCGAACTTGAGGAATACGGCGGCAACCATGGCCATGACTATCGGCATTGGAACCGCTGCCATAATGCGCCGCACGACCCCGGAGGCGCCCAGCGCCAGGACCAGCACACCGGAGGTGAAGAAGGCTCCCACCACTTCCGCGAAGGACAGATGCTGAAGGGACGGCCCCAGGAGCACCGTACCGGGAATGGACCAGGCGAAGCCCAGAGGCTGCCGATACAGCAGGGACATCACCAAGGTGGCGGCCCCGCCTGAGAAAAGGATGCCAAACACCCAGGATGCGAGCTGGGCCTCGGTAAGGCCCCCCGCCGCTCCCACTGCCAGCGTGACGGCGATGGGGCCTGACGCGGAGAAGATGAGGCCGATCACCCCGTTGGAAACATAAGGAAGGCCCACATCACGGAAGACCTGGCGCAGGCCTGCAGGCCGGACGCCGGGGCGTTCCAGCAGTGGCGGGGACAAGCAGGGTGCAGGGGTGTCCGCCTGGGGAGCGGCGGGCGGGACCGGACGGGATGACTGCATTCTGGCTCCTGGCAACGGCGGCAAAAAATACAGGCGCCCCGGAGTCTGCACTCCGGGGCGCCTTCGGGGCCGGGGCCGAGGGCGCCGGCCCCGCTTGTCAGCGGTGGCTCTTACTTGTGCTGGCCTTCTTTGGCGAGGACGTAGTCGTAGACCACTTCTTCACCGGAGCCGCCGTCGGTGCGCGGCTTCGGGTCCAGCATCAGTTCAGGCTTGACTGCCGAAGCAATGTCGTCCGCGTTGTGCGGGTCGCCGGGGAAGTACAGCTGCTGGGTTACGGGCTGGAAGCCGGGCGCGGAGACCTTGATGTGGATGTGCGCCGGGCGCCAGGCGTGCCAGCCCGCGGCGTCGATCAACTGCCCGCAGGCCCCGTCCATAGGAATTTGGTAGGGCGCCGGGCGCATGGTGTTGATTTCGAAGCGGCCGTCGTCGTCTGCCTTGATCGTGCCCCGGAGGAGCCAGTCGGGCAGGCCCGGGGCGTACTGGGAATAGAACCCGGCGCTGTCCGCATGCCAGATTTCCACCTGGGCGTTCTGGATCGGGTTGCCGTCGGTGTCCGTGAATCGGCCGCTGAAGCGCAGCGGGGTGCCTTCCTCGTCCGCACGCATTTCCACGGTTGCAGGGGTCTGGAGTACCGGGGAGCCGGGGACGTAGTAGGGCCCCTCGATGGTCCCCACGGTGCCGGGGCGGTCCTGGGAGTTGACGTCCTCCACAGAATGCTCCAGCCATACGTCGAGGAACAGCGGCCATTCGCCGTCGGTTCCCACCTTGATGAGCCACGCCTTGAGTGCGTTGTATTCCTCGTAAGTGACCTGGTGCTCTTCGACGATGTCGTTGGCGGCCTTGATGAGGGCCCCCGCCAGCAGGCTCACCCTCTCCTTCGGCACATCCAGGTGGGAGAGCTTGCCCGAGGCGTTGAAGCGTTCGGTGGCCTTGGAGCCGGCTTCTACTGCGGTGCCTTCGTCTTCTTTACGGGTTTCTGCTTGGGTCTCGGTCATGGTGATGTCCATACTCCTCTTTGAATAGGGGGCAGGAACTGGTCCTGTACCCGCTGCGAACCGGCGGGGCAGGATCTGAACCTGTGGCGACGCAGCTCGCGTGATGTCCGTCTCATCGTAGGCGCGAAATCAGGACGCTACAAATATCGATTTGGCCTGTTTTCTGTCATTAACCAGACATAAAGACACCCTTGGCCGAACCTAGGGGTTTGCCTGATGTGAGAGCGATCACGGTAGGGAAGACTGACGTGACAACGTCCCCCTGGGCACCGCGGGTTGGCCCGGACCTCCCGCTCATCCGTCCAGCACCCTCCAATGAAGGAGTACGCCATGACCGAGAACCTGGCCCACGTCCGCGACGTCCTTGCCGACGCCGTTATCGACGACCGTGAGAACGGCGTCATCCGTGCCAAGCGCGAAATTTTCACCGATGAAGAGATCTTCGAACTGGAGATGAAGCACATCTTCGAGGGCAACTGGGTTTATCTCGCCCACGAATCCCAGATCCCCAACGTGGGGGACTACTTCACCACCAACATCGGCCGCACGCCGGTGATGATCACCCGCGACAAGGACGAACAACTTAACTGCCTCGTCAACGCCTGCTCCCACCGCGGTGCCATGCTGTGCCGCCGCAAGACGGACAACCGCACCACGTTCACGTGCCCGTTCCACGGCTGGACGTTCAAGAACTCCGGCGAGCTGCTGAAGGTCAAGGACTCACGCAACGCGGGCTACCCGGAGACCTTCAACAAAGAAGGCTCCCATGACCTCACCAAAGTGGCCCGCTTCGAGTCCTACCGCGGTTTCCTCTTCGGCTCCCTGAAGGCGGACGTGCTCCCGCTCGAAGAACACCTGGGTAATGCCACCAAGGTGATCGACTCCATCGTGGACCAGTCCCCGGAAGGCCTCGAGGTGCTTCGCGGGGCCTCGACCTACACCTACGACGGCAACTGGAAGGTGCAGGCAGAGAACGGGGCGGACGGCTACCATGTCACGGCCGTGCACTGGAACTACGCTGCCACCACGGCCCGCCGCACCGCCGGTGACTCTGCCAACAAGACCAAGGCCATGGACGCCGGCAAATGGGGCAAGGTCAAGGGCGGTTTCTATTCGTACGACCACGGGCACCTGCTGCTGTGGCAGGAATGGACCAACCCGGAGGACCGGCCGCTGTGGGACCGGCGGGATGAACTCGTGACGAAGTATGGCGAAGAGATGGCCAACTTCATGATCAACATCTCCCGGAACCTCTGCCTGTACCCGAATGTCTACATCATGGACCAGTTCTCCTCGCAGATCCGCCACTTCCGGCCCATCTCGGCTGACCAGACCGAGGTGACCATCTACTGCATCGCGCCCAAGGGTGAATCGCAGGAGAACCGGTCCAAGCGGATCCGTCAGTATGAGGACTTCTTCAACGCCACCGGCATGGCCACCCCCGATGACCTCGAAGAGTTCCGGTCCTGCAACAAGACCTACTGGGCCACCTCGGCGCCCTGGAACGACATGACCCGCGGTTCCACCCACGAGATCGCCGGTCCTGACGAGCAGGCCCAGGCACTGGGCATGACCAGGGTCATCGCCTCCGGGGTGCGCACCGAGGACGAGGGGCTGTACCCCATTCAGCACGGGTACTGGAAGGAAGTCATGGACCGGGCCCTGGCGGAGGAAGAGACCTCCGCGCTGGACGCCGTTCCAGTCACCGCCTGACCCCCGTCCACGTGGAACCAAAGAGAGTGCAGAACCCATGACCAACCTGACGATGCCCGCTGCCGCGCTCAAGAGCGCCGAGGAGATTGCCACCCTCGAAACCGTCCGTGCCTTCCTCTACAAGGAGGCCCGCCTGCTGGATGACCGCCAGTTCGATGAGTGGCTTCAGTGCTACCACCCGGACTCCGAGTTCTGGATGCCCGCCTGGGACGTCGATGACCGGCTGACCGAGGACCCGCAGAACGAGATCTCGCTCATTTACTATGACAACCGCGGCGGCATCGAGGACCGCGTCTTCCGGATCAAGACGGACCGGTCCTCGGCCACCTCCCTGCCGGAACCCCGCACCGGGCACAACATCACCGACGTCGAAATCATGGAGCGCGACGGCAACCAGGTAAAGGTGCGCTTCAACTGGTTCACGCTCTACTTCCGGTACAACACCACGGACACGTACTTCGGGACCAGCCACTACACGATCGACCTCGCCGGCGCAGAGCCGGTCATCATGAAAAAGAAGGTCGTCCTCAAGAACGACTACATCCACCACGTTGTGGACGTCTACATGATCTGACGGCTCCCGCCGGTGCCCGGCCTGAAGCCGGCACCGGCTGAGGCCGTTTCACAATCCGTGCCCGCCGGGCACATCCGCACTTACCCGGGCCGCATCGACGCGTCCCAACCAGGAGGAAACCATGGGCCACAAAGTAGCCCTCAGCTTCGAGGATGGCGTCACCAAGGTCATCAAGGTCGGCGACTACGAGACCGTGATGGATGCCGCGTACAAGGCACGTATCAACATTCCGTCGGACTGCCGGGACGGGGCGTGCGGAACCTGCAAGGCCTTTTGCGATTCCGGTTCCTTCGATCCGGGCGACTTCATTGACGATGCCATGACAGAGGATGAGCTGGAAAAGGGCTATATGCTCACCTGCCAGGCGGTGCCGGAATCGGACCTGGCCATCCAGATCCCTGCCACGTCAGAGTCCGCGAAAACCTCGGCAACCACCTTCACGTCCACCATGACGGAGCTCAACAAGCATTCGGAGTCGACGGTTTCCTTCACGTTGAAGGCGGAGAACCGGGACGGCCTGGCGTTCCTGCCCGGCCAGTACGTCAACATCAAGGTCCCCGGGACGGACGCCGAGCGCTCCTATTCATTCAGCAGCGGCCCCGAGGTGCAGGATGCTTCCTTTATGGTGCGGGTGACGCCGCAGGGCGCCATGTCCGAATACCTGCGCGACAGGGCTGCGGTGGGTGACACCATCGAGTTCACGGGTCCTTACGGCTCCTTCTTCCTGCGTGAGCCCAAGCGGCCCCTGCTCCTGCTGGCAGGCGGAACGGGCCTGGCCCCGCTCCTGTCCATCCTCGAGAAGCTCACCGAGAATCCGCCGTCGGCGCCGGTCCACCTGATCTACGGCCTGACCCGTGAGGCGGACATTGTTGGCCTGGACTGGTTGCGCGAGTACGAGGCGAAACTGCCCGCCTTCACGTGGGACTACATTGCCTCCGAACCGGGGACGTCGGCTCCGCACACGGGCTATGTCACCCAGATCATCGAGCCAAAGCACCTGAACGACGGCGACGTCGACATCTACCTGTGCGGCCCGCCCCCCATGGTGAACGCCGTGTCGAAGTGGCTGGATTCTGAGGGCATCGAGCCCGCCAACTTCTACTTCGAGCGTTTTGCCCCCAAGGAAACCACCGGCGGTGACGCCGAAACAGGCGCGCCCGCAGCGGCAGCGAAGATCGAAGCCGAGGGCGACACGATGAGCCGCAGCGAGGCGGTCTCCTCCCTGGAAACCGGCCGGCTGGATTTCCGCAAGGAGGACAGCTTCGCCCAGCTGGATGCGCGCATGGGCCTCGAGCTCGCAGTGAGCGAACTGATGCTGGGCCGCCTCAGCGAGGAGCAGTTGCAGCAGTTCCGGCGGCTGGCGGAGGCCACCACGTGCTCTGTGGCTGCCGGGGCCGTCCAGGAACCGGAGGAATTCGCGCGGACCAATGAGGAGTTCCACGAATACCTGTTTGTGGTCTGCGACAACCCCATGCTGCTTGAGTCCTACCGCCGCCTGGACGTCCACGCGCAGATGGCCGCGGCCTTCGAAGCGGGAACCGCCATCTTCGAGCGGGTGACCCAGGACCACCTTGATGTGGTTGACGCCTTTGAGCGTCAGGACAAGGCGCGGGTGCGGGAGGTCATCATGGCCCACGCACACGATGCCAAAGAAACCATGGCCGGAGCGATCGACGCCAAGGCCGGCAACTGATGGCGACTCCTTATTCCGGCCAGTTCGTTACCCCCGGCCGGTACGCCGGCAAGGTGGTGCTGGTGACCGGTTCCGCCCAGGGAATCGGGCAGAAAGTGGCCGAACGGATCGGAGCCGAGGGCGGCGCCGTCGTCCTGGTGGACCGGGCCGAACTGGTCCATGAGGTGGCGCAAGGGATCCAGGAGGCCGCGCAGGCTTCCGGTTCAGGAGGCTCGGCCACTTCCGTGACTGCGGACCTGGAGACGTTCGCCGGTGCACAGCAGGCAGTGGACGCGGCGCTCGCCGCCCACGGCCGCGTTGACGTGCTGGTTAATAACGTGGGCGGGACCATCTGGGCCCGCCCCTACGAGGAGTATGACGAGGACAGGATCGAGAAAGAGATCCGCCGCTCGCTCTTCCCCACCCTCTGGACCTGCCGGGCAGTGCTGCCGGCCATGCTGGAGCAGGGTTCGGGCACCATCGTCAACGTCTCCTCGGTGGCCACCCGCGGCATGCACCGTGTTCCGTATGCGGCAGCCAAAGGCGGGGTCAACGCCCTGACCCAGTCCCTGGCGATGGAGGTGGGCGGCCGCGGAATCCGCGTGGTGGCCGCAGCCCCCGGGGGCACCGAGGCGCCGCCCCGCAGGGTTAAGCGGGGTCCGGAGGCCGAATCCCCCACGGAGAAGGCCTGGTACCAGGTGATCGTTGACCAGACCGTGGACTCATCCTTTATGAAGCGGTACGGGACATTGGACGAACAGGCCGCACCCATCGTGTTCCTCGGATCAGATGAAGCGTCCTATGTCACCGGAAGCGTCCTTCCGGTCGCCGGCGGGGACCTGGGCTGAGCGCACCCGTGATCGATGGCCGCCGCCGGGCCCGGCAGGGCCTCTCCGGTAGAGTTGCGGCCATGACGTCGGCCTCCACACACGGTGACATGGCGGAGGACTTGCCGCTTGTTGGCCGGGCGGGGGTCTTCGCGGAGCTGCTGGAGATTTTCCGGACCGTCCGCAAGGGCAACGTACGTGCTGTCGTGATCTCCGGTCCCGCCGGAGCCGGCAAGACCGCCGTCCTGGACCTTTTTCTGGAACACTGCCGCACGGGTGCCCGCGGTGTCCGGGTGCTGTCCGCCATGGGGGATGAGTGGGAGGCGCAGTTTCCCCTCGCCGGCTACTCGCAGCTGATGCTTACGGCGCCGCTGCGTTCGCCCAAGGATTACGACGGCGGCCCTGCCCTGCCCGCAGGCCCCCTCCCGGCACTCACCCCGGCGCAGGTGGTTAATTACGCATCCACGCTCAGCACCCACCTGGCGGGGCTTCAGTCCCATGGCAGCGTGGTGGTGGCCGTCGATGACGTTCACCGACTCGACGTCGAAAGCCTGCGCATCCTCACGTTCGTGATGCGCCGGCTGCACGGCAAACGGATCCTGTTTGTGCTCACCCTCAACCCGGACGACGCCCTACGCGTCCCCGCCGGAACGCTGGACTTCCTGACCGGCCACCAGGTGACCACCATCCCGCTGGATCCGCTCACCCCGGCGCAGGTGCAGGATCTCGCCAGGCGGATGCTCGGCATCGATCTGAGCCCGACGGCGGCGCACGGCCTGGTGCAGCACACCGGCGGGCTCGCCCAGCCGGTGGTGGAACTGCTCCAGGAGCTCCCGGCGGAAACCTGGCAGACCTGGTTCCCCTCCCTGCCTCCGACGTCCCGGGTGCGTGCCCGGGTGCGCAGTGTCCTGGCCGCGGCGTCCCCGGAGCTGGTTGCCGTTGCCGAGGCCGCGTCAGTGCTGGGGAGTGCCGCAGGCATGGCCGAGGTTTCCGAGGTCAGCAGGGTGGGCCCGGTCATGGACGCCCTTGACGAGGGACACCGTGCGGGGCTGTTGGGACTGGCCGTGGACCAGGCCCGTTCCGCCGTCGTCTTCTCCGGACCGGGCACCGCGGAGGCCATCTACGAACAGATCGTTCCCAGCCGGCGGATCGCGCTTCACCGGCGGGCGGCTGAGGCGGTGCAGGCTGAGGGCGAACGGCTGGGCCACCGGGTCGCCGCCACGCCCGGCGCGGACGAATCCCTGGCGGACGAGCTGGAGGACTATGCGCGGCGCCAGGCCCGGGTGGGCGCGTGGCAGGACGCCTCAACGGCGCTGTTCTCCGCGTCCAGGCTTTCCCGGGACATCCGCTCCCGGAATGACAGGCTCCTTCGGGCCGTGGATGCCCTGGTGGGCTCCGGCAACATTTCCCAGGCCCAGATGTGGACCGCGGCAGTGGACGCCTTGCCGCCGTCGCCGCTGCGCTCCTCCGTCCTGGGTTACCTCTCCACCGCATCCGGGCAGAACGACAGCGCGCAGTCACAGTTGGAGATGGCCTGGCGCACCTCCAACCCCGAACATGATCCTTCTGCCGCCGCGCAGGTGGCGCAGCGCTTCGTCCTGCACGGGGTCGCGTCCTGGGACGGCCCGATGATCACCACCTGGGCCGAACGGGCCATGGAGCTTACGCAGCCCGACACCCCCGCCCACATTGAATCGGAGGCCATTTACGGCCTGGGCCTGTACGCCCAAGGCCGGGTTTCCGAGGCGGAAGCCTCCTACCTCCGGGCGTTCGAACATGCTGCCGAGAACGCCCAGAAACAGCGTGTCCAGATGGGCGCCGGCTGGCTGGCCCTGCGCCTGGACAACGTGGAGACGGCCCTGGTGAACTTCGAGTCGGCGGCCCCCACCGAATACCGGGGCGGGTCGATGCGCATCTCCCTGTGGGCTGAGGCGTGGCTGGCCCGCACCCACCTGGTGCTCGGCAATTGGGATGCGGCCGCAGCCACCGTGGCCCGCGCGTCCGTACGCCTCGAGACCTCGCGCATGCCGCTGATCCGCCCGCTGCTCTACTGGACCGCGGCCGAGCTCTGGTCCATGCGCGGAGACTGGGAACGGGCGCGGTACTACGTTTCCCAGGCCGCGGTGCAGCCCGGAACCTACCGCGCCATGCAGGTGCCGGCGAGCCTCGCCCGCGCCCGCTTCCACGAGGCGCGGGCGGACTATGAAGGCGCCTTGGCTGTCCTGCAGCCGCTGACCGAGCTCGACCCGTGGACCGAGCACCGCGTGTCCTTCTGGCCCTGGCAGGACACGTACGTCAACGCCCTGGTCATGACCGACCAGCTCGACGCCGCCGACGCGTTCCTCACGTCGTTCGAGCGGGTGCCGCGGGAGCGGGAAATACCCTCGGACATGGCGCGGATGGCCTGGGCCAGGGGCCGGCTGGTGGCCGCGCAGGGAGACCCGGACACCGCCAGGGAGCATTTCGAGGCGTCCCTGGGGCACCTGAGGGGGCTCAACAGGCCGTATCTGCGCGCCCGGATCAGTTTTGCGTTCGGCCAGAGCATGCGCCGGGCAGGCAAACGGCGGTTGGCCTCAACCGTCCTGCGCGCAGCCCGTGACCTCTATGACACCCTGGGGGCTGCCACGTACGTGGAACGCTGCGACCGCGAGCTCAAGGCGACAGGGCTCGACGTCGGGAACATCCCGGACCCCGCCGACCCGGTGCTGACAGCCGCCAGTGACCACCACCTCCAGCTCACCGCGCAGGAACGGGCGGTGGCCGAACTGGTGGCGGGGGGCGCCACCAACAAAGAGGCGGCCCGGGCATTGTTCCTCGCGGAGAAGACGGTGCAGTACCACCTGACCCGGCTCTACCGGAAGATGGGAATCCGTTCCCGCAGCGAGCTCGCCGCGGTGTTCCGGGCCAAGGACTGACCCGGAACACCGGCCGGGTGTGTCCTATTTGACGTCGGAGGGGTGCTTCGCGAGCGGCACCACCGAGATCTCCATGTACGGGAACAGCGGCAGGTTCTGCAGGATGTCGTGGAGTTCGTCGTTCGACTCGGCGTCGAAGATCGAATAATTGGCGTACTCGCCCACCACCCGCCAGATTTCCGGCCATTTGCCGGAACGCTGCAGCTCCTGTGAGTAGGCCTTCTCCGTAGCCTTGAGCTCTGCGGCTTCGTCCGCGGGCAGGTCGGCGGGCAGGTTTACGTCCATGTGGACCAGGAATTTCATGAATGTCCTTTCAGAAAAGCGGTTGCTGGCGAAAAAAGCGGTTATCGGTCGGTGCGGTACAGGGCGAGCTTGTCCTCATCAACAGCGGTGCCCACCCCGGGGCCCTCAGGAACACGGATGCGTCCGCCGGTGATGGCCAGGGGTTCGGCCAGCAGGTCGTCGGTCATGTCCAGGAAGTTGGAAAGTTCCGCCGCCCGTTTGGCCGTGTGGGCGAACGCGGCGCCGAAGGTCACCGAGGCCGCCGTGCCCACCTGGGTGTCGATCTGGTTGCCGATGTAAACATCGACGCCCATGCCCTCGGCCATCCCCACGATCTTGGCCCCCTCGGTGAAGCCTGAACGGGCGGTTTTTACGGCCAGCAGGTTGGCGCCGCCGGTGAGGATTTCCCGTGCGGCCTCGCCAAGGTTGGCGGCCGATTCGTCTGCGGCGATGGGGATGGGGGAGTTCGTGACGAGGCGACGGCGGCCCAGGACCTCCCGGGCGTCGTCGGGCTCTTCAAGGAACTGCAGCCCCAAGTCGGCTGTGCGGCGCAGGACCTCGGCCGCCTCGTTGGCCGACCAGCCGCGGTTGGCGTCCATGTAGAGTTCAGCCTCGTCGCCGAGGCCCTCACGCAGGACCCGGGCGGCTTCGACGTCGAGGTGGAGGGGCCGGCGGCCGGTCTTGAGCTTGAAAGTGTTGATGCCGTAGCTTTCGCGGAACTCCAGGGCCAACGCCAGCAACTCCTGGGCCGGCTTGAAACCGAGCATGTGGGAGACGCGCAGCGAGTCGGTGTAGCCGCCCAGCAGTTTTGTCACCGGCTGACCCAGTGTTTTGCCGAGGGCATCCCACAAGGCGATGTCCACGGCACCCTTGGCGGTCTGGTTATGCACCGTCCGGTAGAGGATTTCCTGGACCTTCTCGCGGTCAAAAATGTCGACGCCGATCAGCTGCGGAGCAAAAATATCCTCCACCACGGCAACGATTGACTTCTGCGTCTCACCGTAGGTGTACGGGCGGGGCGGCGTGTCAGCGGTGCCCACTACGCCGTCTTCCGTCCGAAGCCTGATCAGCACGTGGTCTGCCTCGTGCACGGACCCTGACGCGAAGTGCAGCGGATGAAGGTAGGGGATCGAGTAGGGAATCGCCTCAATGGCCGCGATCTTCATGAGTGGGAGAGCCTTTCATCAGTGGGAAGCGGCGCATGGCCGGGGGAGGGGGCCGCGGCTCCCGCAGTTGCGGTCACCACCACCTCCAGAAAGTTGTGCAGCAGCGCCGATTGATGCCCGCGCAGCCAGGCGACGGCCAGTTCAACATCGGGGACATTCTCTATTTCCCGGTAAGCCACACCTTCAAGCTGGAAGGCCTGCACGCTGGACGGCATGATGGCCACCCCGCCGCCCGCAGCCACGAACGCCAACATGGTGGAGGTTTCCCCCACCACCTGGGTGATGCGCGGCTGGAAGCCCGCCTGGCGGCAAAGGTCCGCGGTGGTGCGGTAGAGCACGGACTCGGGCCCGTAAGCGATGAAGTCCTGGTCCTGCAGTTCGTGCATGGCCACCGGCCGATCCACAGCCAGCGCGCTGAACGAGGGAAGCGCCACAACCAGCGGCTCCCGGGTCACTGTCCGGTAGTCGATGTCCTGGGACGCGACCGGAGGACGCAGCAACGCTGCGTCCAGGGTGCCGTCACGGAGCCCGGCTTCCATGGAGGGCGTGAGCATCTCACCGTGCAGGGCCAGGGACAGGCCGGGCAGGACCTGTTTGGCCAGGCGGGCGATCCGGGGCATAACGCCGTAGGTTGCCGACCCCGAAAAGCCCACCCGCAGGACCCCCGTTGCGCCCCGCCCCACCTGGTAGACGTCGGCCTGAAGCGTGGCGACCTCGTTGACGATCTGCCGTCCCCGGTCCAGCAGGAGCTGACCCGCCGCCGTGAGGTCAACTCTGCGGGTGGTCCGGTTGAGCAGCTTGACGCCAAGCTGATCCTCCAACTGCCGGATCTGCTGCGAGAGCGGCGGCTGCGCCATATGCAGGCGCTTGGCGGCACGGCCGAAGTGCCTCTCTTCAGCAACCGCAATGAAATAGTTCAGTTGGCGGATGTCCAAGGCAGTCCCGTCCTTCCGCTGACCGGCCCCACGTTCCCGGGCCTCATGATTGATTCAAAGAATAACCATAATAAGCCCTACTAGGTTACTTTAGCCACGTAATGAGACGGGACTGGCCGGCTGGACTAGGTGGGCTGACCGGCCCGGACGCTGTCCTCTGTCCTGCTTTCCGCGATTTCCTCCACCTTGTGTTCGGCTTCCTCCAGCTTGCGTTGGCGGGGAACCAGCACGGTGACCACGGCGCCCACCAGGGCGACGGCCCCGTAGATGTAGAAGGCAGTGGATCCGCCGATCCCGGCGGCGGCCAGCCAGCCTCCGATGATGGGACCGAGCACTCCTCCCAGCCGGCCCACGCTTGCACACCAGGCCACGCCTGCCGCCCGGGCATTGGTGGTGAAGTAGTTGGACTGGAACCCGTAGATCAGCACCTGGGTTCCCAGCGTGCCGACGCCTGCCAGGGCAATAAAGACAAAAAGCAGCGGCAGCGGAAAACTGAAAGTCATCAGGGCCAGGGAGATGGTTGCCAGCGCGAAGGTGGCGGCGATGACCCGCTGGGGTCCGCTCTTGTCCGCCAGGCGGGAGGCCAGCAGGCCGCCCGCCACGGCGCCGAGGTTCAATGCCAGCGGGAAGAACAGCGAGTAGGTCCGCCCGTAGCCGTAGCCTTCCATGATTTTGGGCAGCCAGGTGTTAAGGCCGTAGGTCAGCAGGAGTCCGCAAAAAGACATCAGGCCCAACAGGACGGCTGCGGCCGCGAACTGGCGGGAAAACACTGCGGCAAAACCTGACTTCTGCGGCGCGGCGCCGACCTGCTGGATGATCCGCTCTTCGATGAGCGGTACGCCGGTGCGCTGGGCTGCGGCGAGGGCCTCCTGCTCCCGTCCCCGGGACAGCAGCCACCGCGGTGATTCAGGAAGCTTGCGCCACGCAATGGGCAGGAGGAAGAGCAGCGGCAGCGAGCCGATGATGAAAAGCCCGCGCCAGCCGATGCTGTCGAGGAACAGGATGCCCAGGATGGAGGCCAGGACTCCGCCTGCCGGGATGCCCGAGTACACGATTGCGTTGTAGAACTGGCGGCGTCCGGCCGGGGCGAATTCGGCCATGGTGGCACCGGCGCTGGCAATCACGATGCCCAGTCCGAGCCCGGTTGCGAAGCGCAGGGCACCGAAGGCGGGGACGCTGGTGGCAAAGGCTGTGGCGAACATGCCGATGGAGAACCAGGCTATGCCCAGGAGCATCAGCCGGCGCCGGCCGAAGAAGTCCCCCACCGCGCCGCAGACCAGGGAGCCGACAAGGACCCCGATCAGGGCCCAGGAGCCGAGCAGGCCGGCGGTGACTGCATCAAACGCTCCAATCTGGCCCGGGTCCGCGAGCAGCCCGGGAAGGACGGTGCCGTAGATGACGAGGTCGTACCCGTCGAACAGGAGCGCGGTGCAGATGATGAAGGCCACCCAATTGGCAGTGCGCGTTTCCTTTTGCGGATTTTCGGCAATAACGGCATGCGGTTGTGACATAGTCCCCAAGTCCTCTCTGACTTAAGTGGAGGCCTGCGGCACCGGGAGAATCCGAGGGGCCGTCCTCCGAGTTCCTTCAGCCTGACAGAGGTGTGATGCGCAACATATGAGGGAAAACCCCGGCTTTCCGCCCGGGGGGTATTCATATGCTGGTGATCTGAAATGGCCGTTTTTTGAAGAGTTTCCCCCGGCGCCGCCGGGCGTCTCAGTCGAGACGATCTGGGTATGGAACGGCGGCGCAGAACGGTGGTCTGGAAACCGGCCGGTGGGTAGGCTGGCCAAATGATCAACCCTGCACGCCTTCACTCCGACCTGTCCCGCCTCGGCAGGGAGACGGACATGTTCCTGGCCACCGTTGAATCCCTTGCCGACGACGAGATGGCGGTTCCCTCGCTGTGTGAGGGGTGGACCCGTGCCGACGTTATTGCCCACGTCGCCTCCAGCGGGCGCGCCCTGGTAAAGCTCATCGACTGGGCAACCTCCGGGGAGGAGCGTCCCCTGTACGCCTCCCGTGAGGCCCGGGCCGCGGAGATCGCCGCTTTGGCGGCCCTGCCACGGGAAGAGCTCATCCGGGAAGTGCGGGATTCCGCCCAAAACTTCGCCGAACAGGCCCGGCGGCTCAGCGGTGAACTGGCCGCCACGGAGGTGCAGCTGAACGGCAAGCCGCTTCCCGCCACGTCCATCGTGGCGCTCCGGATCGCCGAAGTTGTGGTGCATCACCACGACCTCAACACCGCCTGGACCATCGAGGAGGCCGATCCGGACTCCCTGCTGAACGCCCTCGAAGCCGTGGTGCGGTCGCTGCGCGGCAAGGGTGCCCCCGGCATGACGCTGGTGACCGAAGAACGGGACGAATGGGTCATTGGCGACGGCGGGCTGCGAGTGGCGTCCGACCGCGAAGGCCTGCTCCAGTGGCTGGCACGGGGTGACGCCGAGCATATTGACGTTGAGGGGCCCGTGCCGGCACTACCGGCCTGGTAGAACCGGGGCCGGAAGATCCTTGCTGAAGGCGAGGGACCCGATCAGTTCGGGATCCCTGGCGAGGTCGAACTGTGCCTCGTAGCCCGTGGTGAGGTACAGGTGTTTGGCTTCGGGCTGGCGGGGGCCGGTGGTGAGGTGGACGCGGCGGTAGCCCCGCAGGGCTGCCAGCGCCTCCAATTCCGCGAGCACCAGGCGGGCCAGCCCGCGACGACGGTGTAACGAGTGGGTCCAGATCCGTTTGAACTCCGCGGTGTCCGCGTTGTACCGGCGGAAGGCGCCGCCCGCCACGGACCCGCCGTTTTCCTGGATCACCAGCAGGGCGCCGCCCGGCCCTTCGAATTCCGACGCCGGGTACCGGTTGAGTTCCTCGGCGGCGGCACCGCGGCCAAAGCGGTCCCCGTAGCGGGAGTCGTACTCCACGGCCAGTTCGTCCAAAAGGGGACGGACCCGCGGATCGTGCATGGGGAGGAGCAGGACCTTCAGCGCCGAGGGGTCAAGGACGGCCGGGCTGAGGGCCTCCGGGGGGAGAGGGTTGCTGGTGGTCATGGTTGTTCATGCCTTTCCGACGGCGGCGGGTTGGGCAGGTGAATCCTGCCGGGTTGGGCAGGTGGAGGCCGAGGAAGCGGTGCCTGAGCCGGGGGAGGCCAGTTCCGCTGCCACTGCCAGGACATTCCTGGCCAGCGCGTCGTTTTCGCGGAACGGGGCCGCATTGGTATTCGGCCTGGCGAAGGCACCGGCGCCCCAGCCGGAGGTTCCCGGCCCAACGCCGAACAGCCGGCCGTGCGCGCGGCCGTCCCCGTCCAGCAGTTCGTGCCGGTCCGAGACGAGCAGCTTCCCCGTCGAATAAATGCCGTCCGCCGTGAGCAGCTGCTGTTCGCTTCCCAGTCCCGAAGTGTGGAGCCACGCCAGCACCGGGTTGAGCGAACGGGCCACGGAAGTAGCCGGCAGCCGCGCTTCGATGAGCGCCCCGGCCCGGACGCTGAACCCGGCCTGCGCAGAGCCGGCAACAAACTCCCCGGTGGACTCGTCCGCCGTGATCTGCAGGCCCGGACCCAGAAAATTCAGCAGCCCGGCCCGGTGCAGCGCCAGCATCTCGCGCAGCCTCCGCGGCGGCGGCCCGGAGTCCACAAAGCTGAAAAACCCGTGCCACCAGCCGTGGACGGTGTGCCGGGAGCGGGGGTTGAGGCGATCGGCCGGGACCAGCCGGCCAAGCTCCATGTACACCTTCAGGAGCGCCACAAAGAGGGCCAGGGTCTCGGGGTGGTCAGGGCTGTCCCGGAGTTCGAGATCGCGTTGGATGTAGCGGGCCACCGCCGCCTGAATGTCGGTCAAACCGCCGAACGTCGCACCGGCGAACGGCCGGTCCAGGGCCTCGAGGTCCAGGTGCAGGCCGGGCTCGGGGACCGCTGATGCCACCAGCTCCCTGCAGGCGGCGCTGTACCAGTCCAGCTCGGCGAAGCGGGCGGAAAATTCAGCCCAGCCAGTGCTGACCCGGTCCGGGCTGCCGGTGAAGAGCTCCCGGTAATACTCGTACCCGGCTTCCTTGGCGATTAGCGGCCACAGCTGCGTTCCGAAATCCAGCTCGCTGTGGCGCTCCAGCAGCGTGCCCACGGCGTCGGCGGTCAAGAAGCGCAGTTCACCGGGCGCCTCACCGCGGAGGGCAGCGGAAATTTTGGAGTGGTAGGGCACGCCCCGCCGCGACCCCGCCCACAGCCGCGGCTCCCTTCCGGATGCCCGGTACCGAAGCCCGCCGTCGGGGGTTTCCTCGAACCGGCCGCCACGTCCCTCCATCAGCAGCACCAGGAGGTCCACGAATGCCAGCCCCATCCCGGCAACAATCACGTCCTGGCCGGGGGCAAGGGCTGAATAGTCGACGTCGGTGGTGTAGCTCGGCGCCGCGTGGAACCCGCCGTGGCGGGCCGCAAAGCCGGACCAGGCAGCGGACGCGGCGTCCGGCCGCGAGTCTGTGTGCCCCAGTGCAGTTACCACGACGTCGGCGCGCAGCGTCCGGCCGTTCGCCAGCCGCACGAGGTGCGTGCCGGCGTCGTACGTCCGGTCCGTTGGGGCGGCGGCGGCAGGCTCCACCGCGGTGGCTGTGGTGCGGTGTACGGTCACGGTCCCGCCGAGGTTGGCGACGGCGCGGCGGAAGAACCACTCCAGGTATTGGCTCTGCAGTTGCCGGGTGGGAAAGGCGTCCCGGGTCAGGGATCGCAGCTGCTCCCGGAGGGCGAGGGGGAACTCCGGGACGTCCGTGATGGAGCCGTCCGTCACCCCGGCAGCCCACTCGGCGAGTCCCGGACCGTCGACGGCGGGCCCGCTGCATGCCACGGAGGCGTCGGTAAACATGGTGACGTCCGCGGCGGTGGAGTTCAGCATCAGGCCCGGGTGCTGGTTGTAGCGCCAGATCCGGCCGGATCCCGGCTCGTAGGGTTCCACCACGTGGATGTCCAGGCGTCCCGGGAAAAGCGCTGCCTTGTTGGCAGCGATGCGTTCCAGCACCCCGGCTGTCCGCGGACCGCCGCCGATGAAAACCACGGAAGGTACGTGCGCTGGCATGGGGCTCCTGACAGGGGTTGGTCCGGGAGTCAGGCCGCTGGGCAGCTGGCCACCGGAACGGCAGTTGAGTGCCCATGCTAGGCAGCGCCCGCGGGGGTGGTCGAGGGCCTGGTCATGCCGGTTAACTCCGCGTCACCGCAGGTCAAACGGCGAAAGAAACCGACTCATGACGCTGCGCTAAGCCGCGTGAACCAATGCAACCTGGCGCCTTGCCCGCCCTTTCCCGGCGCCCCTAGATTTGCAGCCAGCACACCGGGCAACACGTTCCGGTGAACACAGCCCGACGCATCAGAAACGAGGTGGCGCATGAGTTCAACAACAAACGTGGTCCGGCCGGCAGAGCTGGCGACGGCAGAGCCGGGACAGGCGAAGCCGGATTCCGGGCCAGTCGGTCCCGGGGCGGGGGCCCGCGGGCCGGCCACCGACTACTCCGGCTACCCCCTGGTGGCTTCGAAACACCCCTGGCGTTGGGTGGGAACCGCGGCCGTGGCACTCGGCGTCGCCGCCGTCGTCTGGTCCCTGGCAACGAACCCGCGCTGGGAATGGGGTGTGGTGGCGCAATGGTTCACCGCGCAGTCCGTGGTCAATGGGCTCCTGGAGACGCTGAAACTCACGGCCATTTCCGGGATCCTCGGGTTCGTCCTGGGTTTCATCCTGGCGCTGATGCGGCTGTCCGCCTCGCCGCTGCTGGTATCCGTCTCGTGGACCTTCTCCTGGATCTTCCGCTCCACGCCGCTCCTGGTTCAGATGCTGCTCTGGTACAACCTGGGCTACCTGTACGAGAAGATCAGCCTTGGCATCCCCTTCACCGACGTCCGCTTCTTCGAGGTGCAGACCACCACACTGATCAGCCAGTTTGCGGCAGCAGTGCTGGGCCTGACCCTGAACCAGGCCGCCTACTCGGCGGAGATCATCCGCGGCGGCATCCTCTCCGTGGACCAGGGCCAGCTCGAGGCCGCGGCCGCCCTGGGCATCCCGGCCTGGCGCCGGTCCACGCGGATCGTCCTGCCACAGGCCATGCGGGCCATCCTGCCCACCGCGTTCAACGAGATCATCGGCCTGGTCAAGGGGACCTCGATCGTCTACGTCCTGGCCTACTCGGAGTTGTTCTACACCGTGCAGGTCATTTACAACCGCACCCAGCAGGTCCTGCCGCTGCTGCTGGTGGCCACGCTCTGGTACGTGGTGATCACTTCCGTGCTCAGCGTGTTCCAGTACTACATCGAGCGGCACTACTCCAAGGGCGCAGTGCGGAGCCTGCCGCTGACGCCCCTGCAGAAGGCCCGCACATTCTTTGCCACCCACGCCGTGGCACCCAACCAAGCAAGGAGCACCAGATGAGCGCCGCCGTCGCCCCGGCCCGAACCGAAACGGTCCCCTCCGCCACCCGCGGCCTGGTGGAGATCACCGGGGTCCGTAAGTTGTTCGGCGCCACCGAAGTACTGAAGGGCATCACCCTGACGGTCGAGCCGGGCGGAGTTGCCGTCATTGTTGGCCCATCCGGCTCCGGCAAGTCCACCCTGCTGCGCACCATCAACCACTTGGAAAAGGTGGATGGCGGTCATATCGCCATCGACGGAACCCTCGTGGGCTATGAGGTCCGTGGCCGGCGGCTGCATGAGCTGCGCGAGAAGGACATCCTGAGGCAGCGCACCGAAATCGGCATGGTGTTCCAGAACTTCAACCTCTTCCCGCACCTCACCGCCCTGGAGAACGTCACCGAGGCCCCGGTGGTGGCCCCCCGGACGGACAAACCCCGCAGCACGAAGGAGGAAGCCCGGAAGCGCGGCCTGGAACTTCTGGACCGGGTGGGCCTGAAGGAGCGCGCCGGCGCCTATCCCCGCCAGCTCTCCGGCGGCCAGCAGCAGCGCGTGGCCATCGCCCGCGCCCTGGCCCTGGACCCCAAGATCCTGCTGTTCGACGAGCCCACCTCCGCCCTTGACCCCGAACTGGTCAACGAGGTCCTGGACGTCATCCGGGAACTTGCCACGTCCGGCACCACGCTGATCATCGTCACCCACGAGATGGGCTTCGCCCGCGACGTGGCGGACACCGTGGTGTTCATGGACGAGGGCCAGGTTGTGGAACAAGGGAGCCCCGAACAGATTTTCGCCAACCCCCAGGAGCCCCGCACCCGGAGCTTCTTCTCCAAAGTGCTCGAACCGGCCTTCAACATCTAAGGAACTCCCATGGCTTTCCCCACCAGCGGCCAACGCCGCGCACTCGCGGCGCGTCCCGCCGTCGTCCTCCTCGGCACCGCACTCCTTGGTTCAGCCGCGCTCGCCGGCTGCGCGGACCCCGGCGCCTCCGCCGCCGGCAACCCCGGCGGAGGAGCGCAAACGACGGCGGCACGCAACGGCGTGGTCTACAACACCTCGCCGGACCAGCAGCGGATCCGGGCAGAGAAGGATCCCGCGCTCGCCGCCAAGGTCCCCGCGCTCATCGGCAAGGACGGCAAGCTGACCGTGGCCACCACCGCCGGCTCCATCCCGCTGTCCTTCCACGCCACGGACGACAAGACGCCGATCGGCTCCGAGCTCGACATCGCCCAGCTGGTGGCGGACAAGCTCGGCCTGGAGCTCGATGTCCAGGTCACGTCCTGGGAGAACTGGCCGCTGAAGACCCAGTCCGGCGACTTTGAGGCCGTCTTCTCCAACGTGGGCGTGAACAAGGACCGTGTGAAACTGTTCGATTTTGCCAGCTACCGGGCCGCGTACATGGGGTTCGAAGCGAAGAAATCCGCCACTTACGACATCAAGGGCGCGGACGACATCTCGGGCCTGAAGATTTCCGTGGGGTCCGGCACCAACCAGGAAAAAATCCTGCTGGCCTGGAACAAGGAACTGGAAGCCAAGGGCAAGGCGCCGGCCACGCTGCAGTACTACTCGTCCGACGCCGACACCATCCTGGCGCTGTCCTCCGGCCGCACGGACCTGAACATCGCGCCGTACCCGTCCACCGTGTACCGGGAGAACACCCGTGACGACCTGAAAGTGGTGGGCAAGGTCAACGCCGGCTGGCCGTCCGAAACCCTGGTGGCCGCCACCACACTGCGCGGCAACGGGCTGGCGCCGGTGATCACCGGGGCCCTCAACGAGGTCATCCAGGACGGCTCCTACGGAAAGGTCCTGGAACGCTGGGGCCTGTCAGAGGAAGCCCTGCCGGAATCCAAGACCATCACTGAAGAGAACTTGGCGGCCACCCAGGCCACCCCCTCAGCCACACCGTCCGGGAGGGCATCATGAACGCAGTACACACCGAAACAGCCCTCGAGTCCTTCGACGCCGACTGGCAGGAATGGCACGCCGCCCACGAACAGCAGCGCGCCCACCCGCACGGTTTCCTGGCGGTGACCCACCTGCACTGGCTGGGCGACGAACCCGCCCGGCTGGAAGGAGCGCCGGGCACCTGGAGCGTGGAGTCCGACGTCGTCCGCGTGGTTTTGGAGCACGGCGAAAGTTTGCAGCGGGATGGCAGGGAGCTGAACACTGCGTCCGGTGCTGCCGTTGAGCTTGGCCCCGTCGAGGAGCGCGGCGGCATCAACCTGGCGTCCGGCGACACTGTTATTGAGCTGGCCAAGCGCGGCGGCGAATACATCGTGCGGCCGCGTCATCCGGAAAATCCGCTGTTGCAGGCCTACCAGGGGACGCCTGCCTATTCGCCTGATGCGGCCTATGCCGTGCGCGGGACCTATGTGCCGTTCGAGGCGCCGCGGTCCACCACGGTGGGTGCCGCCGTAGAGGGCATCCAGCATGTGTATGAGGCGCCGGGCGAGATCCGTTTCAAGCTGGCAGGCCAGGAACTGTCGCTGACTGCATTCAACGGCCATGCCCCCGGCGTCCTGTCCGTGCTGTTCACGGACCAGACGTCCGGCAACACCACGTATGCGGCCAACCGGTCGCTCTCGGTGGCGCCCGCTGCGGACGGGGCGGTGCTGCTGGACTTCAACCGGGCTGTGAACCTGCCCTGCGCCTACACGGACCTGGCCACCTGCCCGTTGCCGCCGGCCGAAAACCGGCTGCCCGTGCCCATCGAGGCCGGCGAAAAGATTCCCTACGAACGTCAGGACCGGCCATGAGCACCTCTTCGATACATCAGGCAGGGTTCCTTGCCATCGAACTCGACGGCGCCGGCTGGCACGGCACGGACATCACCCGTGCCGTGCTCGCGGCGGAATCCGCGGGGTTCCACGTGGCCACCTTCGCGGACGCCCCGGCGTCCGGCCGCGCCAACGCCCTCCAGCGTGCCGCTTACGCCGGACCGCTGACCCGCAGCATCGCGCTGGTCCCCGAGGTGGACACCGTTTACACCGAGCCATTCCACGTTTCCACCCAGCTGGCAAGCCTCGATTACGTCTCCGGCGGCCGCGCCGGGTGGATCGCAACCGCGGCGGAATCAGCTGAGGCTGCCGCCGCCGTCGGACGTTCCTCCGTGACCGGCGCCGCGCTGGGTCAGGAGGCCGCCGCTTCCATCGAGGTGTCCCGCCGGCTGTGGGATTCGTGGGAGGACGACGCCGTGATCCGCGATGTCTCAACCGGCCGGTACATCGACGTGGACAAGCTGCACTATATCGATATCGATACGGCCGTTGACGTTGAAACGCCTGCCGGATTTGCCGGCGCGGGTTATTCCGTCAAGGGGCCGTCCATCATTCCGCGGCCGCTGCAGGGGCAGCTGCCCGTCCTGGCCCCGTCGTCATTGCTGGGAGAGGTTCCGGCGGACACCCTGGACGCCGTGCTGGTGTCCGCGCCCACCGTGGAACTGCTGGCCGCCGAGGTCCGCGATGCGCGGTCCCGGGTGGGTGCCGGCGTTGCGGTGATCGCCGAGCTCGACGTCGTGCTGGACGCCCGCGGGCAGGCCGCGGCCGGGCGGGCGGCTGGCTTTGACTCCGGCCGTGCTGCCTACGCCGGTTCCGCCGCCGGTCTCACGGACTTCCTTACCGGACTCCTGAAGGAGGCCGACGGCGTGCGCCTCCACCCGGCGTCGCTCTTGGTTGACCTGGAGGAACTGGGCCGGCTGGTGCTGCCGGAACTGCGCCGCCGCGGCGTCCTCCGCCCGGTGCTCCAGGACGGAACCTTCCGTGACCTGCTGGGGCTTTCGCGCCCCGCCAGCCGCTACGCCACCGCCGCATCCAACGCCGCTACTGCGCCCGTCGGCGCCGGAAACTAAGGGGAAAACCATGTCACAGCACAACCGTGCTAAATCCGAGGTCTTCACTCCGAGCGGCCAGATCCAGTTCGGCGTCTTCTTTCAGGGCGTGAACTCCGGCACCATCTGGAAGGCGGCCGAATCCGGCTCGCAGACGGACTTCGAGTCGTTCCGCCGCGTCGCCCAGACCGCTGAGCGGGGGCTGTTCGCCGCGTTCTTCCTGGGCGAGGGGCTCCGCCTGCGTGAACATCTGGGCCGGCCGCACGCGCTGGACGTGGTGGGCCGGCCGGACGCGCAGACCATGCTTGCGGCACTTGCGTCCGTCACGAAGAACATCGGCCTGGTGGCCACCCAGAACACCACCTACAACGACCCCGCCGACCTGGCGCACCGGCTCGCCTCGCTTGACCTGATCTCCGGCGGGCGCGCCGCGTGGAACATCGTGACCACCGACAACGCCTGGACCGGGGCCAACTTCCGCCGCGGGGGATACCTGGACCACGCGGACCGGTACAAGCATGCGGAGGCGTTCGTGGAGACGGCCAAGCGGATCTGGGATTCGTGGGAAACTCCGGACGGTCCTGCCGGGCGGGTACTCCACGAGGGCCAGCACTATACGGTGGATGTGACCCCGCGCCTGCCGCGCAGCGCCCAGTACCGCCCGGTGCTGTTCCAGGCCGGCGACTCGCCTGAGGGCCGCAACTTTGCTGCCCGCCAGGCGGACGTGATCTTCTCCGCGCACCCCAAATTCGACGCCGCCGTGGAGTTCCGCAAGGACCTCGTGGGGCGGTTGCTGGCCGCGGGCCGGGGTGCCAACGCCGTCCAGATCATGCCGGCCAGCGAGTTCATTCTGGCCCCCACCGCTGCGGAGGCGGCAGAGAAGAAGGAGTGGGTGCGCAGCCTGCAGATCGGCCCGCAGCAGGCCATCGCCTACCTGGAGCAGTTCTGGGGCCGCGAGCTTTCGGAATACGATCCGGATGGTCCGCTGCCGGAAATCGACCCAGTGGTGGAGGAGACCTCCGAGACCCGCGGCAGCGGCTTCCACGGCGCCAAAGCGCGGCAGTTGGCGGACCAGTGGCGGGCAGAGGCCAAGGAGAAGGGCCTGTCGATCCGGCAGTTCGTCACCTCCCGCACCGCACGGGTGGATTCCAGCTTTACGGGTTCGTACGTTGAGGTGGCGGACCAGCTGGCCGAGTACGCGCGGGTGGGCGCTGTGGACGGGTTCAACATCTCGCCGTGGCTGATTCCCACCGGCCTGGACGACATCGTGAACCGCCTGGTGCCCGAACTCCAGGCGCGCGGGGTCTATCCCACCGGGTATGCCGGCTCCACGCTGCGCGAAAACCTCGGCCTGGGAACACCGGTACGCACCGCGGATGAAGCCGCGGAGACGGTGCACGCCTGATGCGTGCGGCGGGTTTGGGGAGAAAGGACGACGACGGCGGCGAGGGGAGCGCCGTCGTCGAACCTTCCCGTGAAGGTGCGGTTACCCGCGGCACCGTCAGGCTGCAGCTGACGGTGTGGGAGCAGCTGCTGTAGAACTGTTGCGGGTCAGCGGGATGCGGTTGCCGGCTGCCTTTCCTCCTGCCCGGCAGCGGCCGGAAGGGGTGCGCCGCCGCGGGTGAGCGTGATCAGGCTGAGGAGGGCGATGCCCCCCGCCACCAGCATCACGATGGCCATCGGCGTGGCGCTGCCTTCTCCGGCGAGGCCCACCAGGGGCGACGCGATGGCGGCCAGGGTGAACTGGAGCGCACCCATGACTGCGGACCCGGTGCCTGCGTACTTCTTGACCTGGTCCGTGGCCAGGGCCGCGGCGTTGCCGAAGATGAAGCCCAGGGAGGAGATGGCCAGGAAGAGCAGCGCCAGCGTCGGGAACAGCGGCGTGTTCCCTGCCGTGACCACTGCCAGCAGCCCGGCGCTGAACACCACCAGGCCCGAGGCGCCGATGTACGTCATGCGCAGTGGGCTCAGGGTGCCAATCAGCTTGACGCCAACGACGCTGGTGATGGTGATGCCCAGCGCGTTCACGGCGAACAGCAGCGAAAATGCCGTGGGGTTGAGTCCCAGGATGTTTTGGTAGACAAAGGGCGAGGCGGAGATGTAGCCGAACATGGCCGCCATGGCGAAGGCGAACGCGAACGTGAAGCCAAGGTAGCGCCGGTTGCCCAGCACGCGTCCGGTGCTGGCGAACAGCTCTTTCACGCCGCCCTTGCTGCGGTGTTCCCGCGGCAGGCTTTCCTTCACGATGGTGATGGAACCGATGACCATCAGCAGGTTCAGGACAGCCAGGGCCCAGAACACACCGCGCCAGCCGGCGAAGCCGATGACACCGCCGCCGGCCAGCGGCGAGAGGACCGGAGCGATGCCGCCCACGGCCATCAGGATGCCGAACTGCTTGGCGGCGTGCACGCCGCGGGCTGAATCGGAAACGATGGCGCGGGCCAGGACCACGCCTGCCGCCCCCGCGAATCCCTGCAGGAAGCGCATGCCGATCAGGGTCTCGATGTTGGGTGCCACGGCGCAGAGCACACTGGCCGCCAGGCATGCGAGGGCGCCGATCAGCAGCGGCTTGCGCCGGCCGAACTGGTCGGAAAGTGGTCCAATGACCAGCTGGCCGACGGCCATGCCGAGCATGAAGGTGGTGAGTGTCAGCTGGATGGAGGCTGCGGTGGTGTTCAGGTCCTGCATCATCTGCGGGAAAGCTGGCAGGTACATGTCGATGGCAAAGGGGCCCAGGGCGCTGAGGAGCGCCAGCATGGTCATCAGAGACACTGATGCTTTTGAAGTCGTGGTCATGTGGTGGGGCGGTTCACTTTCTCTGATTCAGCGAGTTAGTTATGTTGACATATGTATGTAAGCATAGCAAAATTGTGGAATGGAAAAAGTGCATGAGGCGGCGAAGGCGCTCCTGGAGCTGGCCTGGTGGGTTCAACGCAAAGGCCCCATCCGGGCCGGTTTTGAACCCCTGCCCGCCACGGAGCGGGTCATCCTCGGATACCTGGAAGGCAACGAGAGATCGAGCGTCACCGAAGTGGGGGCCGCGCTGGACATCAAGCCCTCGAACGTCTCCGCCGCCGTCCGCGAACTCAGTGCGCGCGGGCTGGTGGAACGGGTTGCGGATCCGGACGACAAACGAAAGTCGTTGCTGTCCCTGACCGATGAGGCCCGACGGAACAAGAGCAGCATCGACGCTGCGGTGACGGGCTCCCTGGAGGAAGTGCTGGAGCAGCTCTCACCCGAACACCGGGAATCCCTCTTCGCCTCCCTCGATGCGCTGGGCGATGTTGTCCTTCGCCTCCGTACCGCGGACAGGTAGTCGGGCAAAAAGAATCCCCGCCTCGCTGGAGCGAGACGGGGATTCTGCATCGGCAGGCTACTTCTTGGGAAGGCCTGCCGGGTTCAGTTCGGACTTCTGGATGGCCTCGGATGTCAGGCCCCAGCGGTCCAGGATCTTGGTGTAGGTGCCGTCGTCGATGAGCTGGTTCAGGGCCGTCTGGGCAGCGACCGCGAGTCCGTTGCCCTTTTGGGTGGTGAACGCGATCTCCGCAGTAAGGGGCCAGCCGCCGTTCAGGGTGCCCACTTCCTTGGTCTTGCCGTCCTTGGCGGCCTTGTAGGCGGCCGATGCGTTCGGGCCGAACGTCAGGTCCGCGCGGCCCGACTGGAGGGCGAGCGTGGAGGCGGAGTCGTCGTCGTAATACTGGAAGGCCACCGGCTCCAGGCCCTTCGCCTTGTTCTCCTCGTCCCAGCGCACCAGGATTGCCTCCTGGTTGGTGCCGGAACCGACGATGATGCGTTTGCCGGCCACATCCTTCGCTTCCTTGATGGCTCCGATGGTGGTGTCGGCCTTGGCGTAGAAACCCAGAAGGTCGTTGCGGTAGGTTGCGAAGTCGAATTTCTCCTTCCGCGCCTCGGTGACGGTGACGTTGGACAGGACTGCCTCGTACTTCCCGGATTCGACGCCTAACGGCCAGTCGGCCCACGCGACGGGAAGCACTTCGACATCCAGTCCCAGGGCTGCGCCCACCGCGTAGGCGATGTCCACTTCGCTGCCGATGAGCGTCTTGTTGTCCGTGGCGAAGAGCGTCAGCGGAGCTGAGCCTCCGGTGGTGACCACGGTGAGTTTGCCGTCCGCCTTGATGGCGGCGGGGACCAGTGCCGCCGCCTCCGGATCGACGTTCACCTTGAAGCGGTCCTGCTCGGGAGTCAGATTAAACGTCTTGCCCGCCGCGGTAGTTGTGGCGCCCGACGCCGGTGCCGCCGCCGCCGTCGCGCCCGGGTCCGAGCAGGCGCCCAGCGCCAGGAGGGAGCTCAGTGCGAGTGCTGCGGCGGCAGCCTGTTTGGTTTTGACTCTGGTCATGATTGCCCCTTGAAAGTTGACGGTGATGCAGCGGAAATAACGCCTGTGGCAGCTACTATCCGTGAGCATCAGCACCCGATCAAAGGCCGCCGAAACGGTGCGATATGAGGGGTAACGGCCGTTAACCGGGCGTCAGGGGCCGTCACAAACCAAGTAGTGCCCCGGAAACCGGTTGCGAATGTGAGTACTCATCCAAAAAAGACGGGTGGCGACTACGCGTGTGCACCCCCGGCGATCCCTCTACGGTGGGGTAATGAGCGGCCAGGTGGCCGCACCACCGGTCTCAATGGGGAGTTTTCTTTATGACTACTGCAGCGTCCAAATCCGTCTTTGCCCGTCGCCTCGCCGCTGCGGTTATCCTGCCCGGCCTGCTCACCAGCAGCCTGGTCCTGGTCCAGCCCGCCATGGCCGCTCCGAGCGGGGTCACCGGCATCTGCAACGGCGTGATTAATCAGCAGGCGCACCGGGGCTTCGTCCAGGAAAATCTGATGAAGGCTGCAGTCAAGAAGAACGCTGCCGCCATCGCCGCCCTGCAGGCAGACAAAGCAAAGCTCCAAGCTCAGGCCGATGGACTGGCCGCAGACGTTGCCGCCGCCCAAAAAGCACTGGATGACCTCACGTCGCAGGAGAACGCCCTGACGAAGGACGAGGCCAATGCGCAGTCAGAAGTTGACCGGCTCACCGATGAGCAGGCGGCTAAGGCCAGCGCGATTGCTGACGCCCAGGCTGCCTTGGCTGGGTTGAAGGACCAGCAGACCGACGTGACCAACCAACTGTCGCCGCTTCAGGCTGACCTCGCGACCACACAGGCAGCAGTGGCGGACCTCAAAGCAAAGGCAGGCGAGTTGGACGCGGCGCTGACAGCCAATAGCCAAGCCATCGCCACGGCCCAGGCCGAGCTTGACGGACTCAAGCAATCCGCTGCCCAGGCATCCGGCGACCTGTCAACCAAGGAAGCGGAGATCAAGGCAGCCCAGGACCAGCTGGCAGCGCTGACCACCCAAGCGGCGCAGGCGGCTGCCGCCGTAGCCTCCGCGCAGCAGGCGGTCACCCAGGCCCAGACGCAACTCTCAGTTCTGGAACAGGCCGGCACCACCGCCGCCCAGGCGCTGCAGGACCAGAAGGACAAGGTTGCGTCCGCTGAGGCGACATTGAACGGGCTCCAGATAACCGCCATGGCCGCGAGCATCGCCGTGACCAATAAGGAAGGCCAAATTGCCACTGCCCAGGGTGAGCTGGCAAACCTCCAGGCCAAGGCCGACGCCGCCTCGGCAGCACTCAAAGCCCAGAACGACGCCATCAACGTGGCGTTGGGGGACCTGAGGGTACTTCAAACGAAGGCTGCGGCGGCAGCGAAGGCCTTGAGCGACAACGACGCCGCGATCGCTGCCGCCAAGGCTGACATCACGGCGGTGCAGGGCCAGATTGCCACCGCCAACGCCGCCGTCACGGCCAAGCAGGCGGAGGTGACCAAAGCCCAGAACGAACTGGCCGCGCTGCAGGCACAAAAGGACACTCTTACGGCTGAAATCGCAGACTTGACCAAGCGCATCGATGCGATCAATGGCAATTCCAAGGCCAAGCGTGACCTCCAGGACGAGCGGGCGGTGAAGCAGACACAGCTCAATACCGTGAACACCCAGATCAGCGACAAAAACACGCAGATCTCCGGGCTGCAGGGCAACCTGACCGAGCTCCAGACTCAGGTCAATACGCTAAATGACCAGCTGCTGGCCAAGCAGAAAGAAAGCAGCAACCTGCAGCAGCAGGCCGCGCCGCTGCAGGTCTCGCTCGACGCCGCCAACGCGGCGGTCACCGCCAAGCAGGCGGATATTGCCACACTGAAGGATCAGGTGTCGGCTCTGCAGACGGCGGCCAAAGACGCGTACGCTGCCGTTGAGGGCAAGCAGACCGAGCTCACCGGCCTCCAGACCGAGTTGGCAACGCTCAACGCTGCGGCCACAGCAGCAGGCAACGCGGTCACCGAGCAGCAAAAGGTGGTAGATGACCTGGCTGCAGCCCTCCCGAGCCTTACGCAGGGAGTGGAAGCCGCCAAGCAGGCCATCGCGGATCAGCAGCTCATTCTGGACGGAAAGAAGGCGGACCTGGCTTCGGCCAACGCCAACCTGGCTGCGGCCAACGCCGCGGTGGAGGGGCAGAAGGCCGCGATTTCTGACCTGCAGCGTCAGCTGCCGGACCTTCAGGCGGCCGTGGATGCAGCCAACCAGGCGGTCACGGCCAAAATGGGGGCGATTGCGACGCTGAATCAGCTCGGTGACGGTCTTTCGGCGAAACTTGCCGACCTCAATGGCCAAATCACTGCCAAGGAAGGCGAAGTCCTGAGCCTGCAGACCCGGGTGGCGCCACTGCTGAAGCAGCTCGATCAGCTGACCGGCGACATCACCGCCGCGGAGGCCAACCTTGCATCCCTGCAATCGCAGCTAACCACCCTTGATGCACAGGTCGTAGCAGCCCAGACAAAGCTTCGCGAGGTGCAGAGTCAGAAGGGGGCCAAGAAGGACGCCGTGGCTGCCCAGACGGCCATCGTGACTGACCTCACCGCCAAGCTGGCAAACATCCAGAAGCAAATCGCCGCCATCGATCCAAGTGTTGGCCCGGGAGGTTGCGCCGTCTAGGCACCTCAGTACAGACGGCATACCTCAGTACAGAAACGGACATCGGAACGGCGCCCAAGGATGTGCGCCGCACAGAAGGGGCCCGGCCATCAGGCCGGGCCCCTTCCTGCGTGCGCAGGACGCGACCGCCAAACAATCAAACGATCAGCCCAGCGCGCTGACGACTTCCTTCGCCACGTCCTCGCTGGACTGCGGGTTCTGGCCGGTGATGAGGTTGCCGTCGCGGACCACGTTCGAGCTCCAGGACGCCGCGTTCTCAATGACTGCGCCCTTGTCCTTCAGCGCGTCCTCCACCAGCCACGGGGTGTTCTCCCCGGTGCCGCCGTTCAGTTCCTCATCGTTGGTGAAGACGGTGAGGCGGCGGCCCGCAAAGGCGAACGAGCCGTCGTCGAGCGTTGCGCTGAGCAGCCCGGCGGGCCCGTGGCAGAACGGGGCGATGATTTTTCCGGCACTGTCCGCAGCCACCAGGAGGCGGCCCAGATCGGCGTCCTTGTACAGGTCGGTCATGGGGCCGTGGCCACCGGGCATCACCACGGCGTCGTAGCCGGCGATGTCGACGTCGGCCAGCACCAGGGGAGCCGAGAGCTCGGCGTCGATGCGGGCCAGGTAGTCGCGGAAGCTGTCCGCCCGTTCCTTGCCGCCGGCCGACTCCGGGGCCAGGCTTACCTGGTCAACGGTGGGCTTTGCTCCGCCGGGCGTGGCGATGTGGACTGTGTGGCCGGCGTCCCGGAGGGTCTGGTGTGAGACCACCAGTTCCTCGGCCCAGTAGCCGGTGGGATGTTCGCTGCCGTCCTTCATGGTGAGTGAATCGGCGGCCGATACGACCATCAAGATATTTGGCATGCTGTGGCTCCTGTCTGTGTGCCGGATCTCCGGCGGATAGGTTGCGGGATAAGCGGTGGTCAGGACTCGGCGGCTGCCTTGGAGGCCGCCTCAAGCTCTGCGTAGGTTGCGTCGTCGATCCGGAGCGCGGCCGCTGCCAGGTTTTCTTCCAGGTGCTTCACCGAGCCGGTACCCGGAATCGGCATCATCACGGGGGAACGGCGGAGCAGCCAGGCCAGCGCCACCTGGGAGGCTGTGGCACCCAGCCGCTTGGCCGCCTCATCCAGCGGGCCGCCGGGCTGCGCGAGTTCGCCGGCCGAGATGGGTGCCCAGGGGATGAAACCGATGCCGTTCGCCTCCGCGTACTCGAGCACATCCTCCGAGCTGCGGTCCGTCAGGTTGTACCGGTTCTGGACCGTTGAGACGGTGAAGTGTTTTCCGGCCGCCTCCAGTTCGGCCACGCTCACCTGGGACAGGCCCAGGGCCTTGACTTTGCCTTCGTCCTGCAGTTCGCGGAGCACGCCGAACTGCTCCTCCGCGTCCACCTTCGGATCGATCCGGTGCAGCTGGAGCAGGTCCAGGGTGTCCACCTTCAGCTTGCGCAGGCTCAGTTCGGTCTGCTGGCGCAGGTACTCCGGCCGGCCCACCGGAATCCACTTGTTGGGCCCGGTCCGGGTGAAGCCCACCTTCGTGGCGATCTTCAGCCCCTCCGCATAGGGGTGCAGGGCCTCGGCGATGATTTCCTCGCTGATGTTGGGCCCGTAGGAATCCGCGGTGTCAATGAAGTCCACACCCAGTTCAACGGCGCGGCGCAGCACGGCGATTGCCGCCTGGCGGTCTGCCGGTTCACCCCACACGCCGTCGCCGACGATGCGCATGGCACCGAAGCCGAGGCGGTGCACGGTTCCGAGGTCCTTGAGGTCGATGGTTGCGGACGGTTCCGTCTGGTTCGTGTTTTGGCTCATAGGGGCGGCAACACGCTCAGCATGCTGAGTATTCCATCGCGGAATGAAATAACCCGCGTGCCGCCGTCGTTGTTCACAGTGTGCCGCCGTAACTTGGCGCGCCCACTCCTACGCAACGCATTTGAAAGGCCGGCACCGACGTGACGCTCCCCCTCTCCATCCTTGACCTGGCAACCATCGGCAAAGGCCAGACGGCGGCGGACAGTTTCGCGGGGAGCGTGGCGATGGCCCAGCGGGCCGAGGAGTTCGGGTACCGGCGCATCTGGTACGCCGAGCACCACAACATGTCCGCCATTGCTTCCTCGGCCACCAGCGTGCTGATCGCCCATGTGGCCGCGCACACCAGCACCATCCGGCTGGGCGCGGGCGGCATCATGCTGCCCAACCACTCGCCCCTGACCATCGCCGAGCAGTTCGGCACCCTGGAGACCCTGCACCCGGGCCGGATCGATCTTGGCCTCGGCCGCGCTCCCGGCAGCGACCAGAACACCCTGCGCGCGCTGCGCCGGGACCCGATGTCCGCGGACAGCTTCCCGCAGGACGTGCTGGAACTGCAGGGCTACCTCACCGGTCCCACCCGCATCCAGGGCGTGGAGGCCACCCCCGGCAAGGGCACCAATGTGCCGCTCTACATCCTGGGCTCCTCGCTGTTCGGTGCCCGGCTCGCTGCCCAGCTGGGGCTGCCCTACGCGTTCGCTTCGCACTTCGCGCCCAACGCACTGCAGGACGCCGTGGCCCTCTACCGCCGCGAATTCAAGCCCTCAGCCCAGCTGGACGCACCGCACGTCATCGCCGGCGTCAACGTGATCGCCGCGGATTCCGCCGCCGAAGCGCAGGCGGCGTTCCGGGCCACCCTGCGCGCCCGCGTGGGGCTCTTCTTCGGCGGCGGACGCGAATTCACCGACGACGAAGCGGACATGGTGCTGGACTCCCCGCAGGGGCAGCACGTCTCGCAGATGATGACGTACTCAGCCGTCGGCACCCCGGACGCCGTCCTGGACTACCTCGACGGGTTCGCCAAGCACTCCGACGCCGACGAACTGATCGTGGCGCACCAGAACACCGGCACCGAGGCCCGGCTCCGCTCCGTGGAACTGCTCGCCGAAGTGGCCGGACTGGCCCGGGTCTAACCGCGGCTACTCCTCCCGGCGGGCGCCGGCCGAGGCGCTGACGGGAAAGATGCTGGGGGCCGTGAAGCCTGCGCGGGCGAATTCCCGGATGAGTCCTTCGGTGATCCCGGCCGCGTCCCCGTTGCGGACCAGGGCTATTGCCGCGCCGCCGAAACCGCCGCCGGTCATGCGGGCGCCCAGGGCGCCGAGGGACTGTGCTGCGGAGACGGCCAGGTCCAGTTCCGGGGTGGAAATCTCAAAGTCGTCGCGCATGGAGACGTGTGATTCGTTAAGGAAGGGCCCGACGGCGGAGGGGCCTTCCGCCTGCAGCGCAGCCACGGTGTCCAGCACCCGCTGGTTCTCGGTAACGATGTGCCGGACCCGCCGGAAGGTCTCGTCATCCAGTACCCCCGCCGCGCGGGGCAGGTCCCCGGGGCCGAGGGCGCGGAGGCTCGGGACGCCCATCGCCTTCGCGCCCTCCTCGCAGGACCGGCGGCGGCTGGCATAGCCGCCGTCGGCGTGCGAGTGGCTGGTGCGGGTGTCGATGACCAGCAGTCCGAGACCTGCGGCGGCAAAACCCAGGGGCACGCTTTCCGCCCGCAGGCTTTGGCAGTCCAGCAGAATGCCGTGGTCCGGCTCGCCCAGCAGCGAGGCGGACTGGTCCATGATCCCCGTGGGGGCTCCCACAACCCGGTTTTCGGCCAGTTGGCCGATCCGGGCCAGCTCTTCCCGGCCCAGCCCCAAACCCCAGAGCTCGTTCAGGGCAAGGGCGGCGGCGCACTCGACTGCGGCCGAGGACGATAAGCCGGCCCCGGCCGGGACATCCGAAGTGAGCGTGAGGTCGACGCCCGCCAGCTGGGCGCCCGGGATCCCCTTTTCGCCCGCCGCCTGTGCCATGGCCCAGGCGACGCCCAGGGGATACGCAGCCCAGCCCTGCAGGGCGTCCGGGTCCAGCTCGTCGAGGCTGACCTCCACCATGCCGGGGAACGAGCTGCTTGCCACCCGCAGCCGGCGGTCTGAACGGAGGCCGGCCGCGGCAACCGTGCGCTTTTCAATCGCGATCGGGAAGACAAAACCGTTGTTGTAATCCGTGTGTTCACCGATGAGGTTGACCCGCCCCGGGGCGGACCACAGGCCGTCAGGCGGCTGCCCGAACTGGCCGGCGAAGAACTCGCGTCCCTGCTGGGAAAGTTCGGTGGTGGTCATGCGGTGCCTTCCTGGTCAACGGCGGCCTGATCAATGGCGGCCCGGTCAATCGCGTCCCGCAGCCGGGCGGCGGCGGTCTCGGGCGGAATGTCGGCGATGAACGCCCCCATCGCGGCCTCGGACCCGGCCAGGTACTTGAGTTTGTTCTCCTCGCGCCGCGGTGAGGTCAGCTGCAGCATCAGCCGGACATCGTCCCGGTGGACATTGACGGGGGCCTGATGCCATGCGGCGATGTAGGGTGTCGGCGTCGAGTACAGCGCGTCGACGCCGCGCAGGAGCTGCCCGTACAGCCGGGCGAACTCGTCGCGTTCCTCGTCCGTGGTCGCCGCCAGGTCCGGGACATGCCGGTGCGGAAGGATGTGCACTTCCAGCGGCCAGCGCGCGGCAAACGGGACGAACGCCGTCCAGTGCTCGCCACGGAGCAGCACCCGCTCGGACTTCTGCTCGAACCCGAGGATGTCCTCGAACAGGCTGCCGCCATAATTCTCGATGGTGCGGACCAGCTGGGCCGTGCGCGGGGTGATGTACGGGTAGGCGTAGATCTGGCCGTGCGGGTGGTGCAGCGTCACTCCGATCGCCTCGCCTCGGTTCTCGAAGGGAAAGACCTGCTCGACGCCGGGCAGCGCGGACAGTGCGGCAGTCCGGTCCGCCCAGGCTTCCACCACCGTCCGCATCCGGGAAAGCGAGACGCCGGCGAGGGAACCGGTGTGTTCGGGGGAGAAGCACACCACCTCGCAGCGGCCCACTGACTGCCGGCTGCGTCCGAGGCCTATCCTGGCCAGGTCATCGAGGCCCTCCGGCACGGTGGGGTCGTGGGTTGCCTCAGGGCCGGCCAGCCCAGGGCCGAAGGACGGGGACTTGTTTTCGAAAACGGCCACATCGTAGAGGCTGGGGATTTCAGAGGGGTTGTCCGGCGATGCCGGGGCCAGCGGGTCCAGGTGCGAGGGCGGAAGGACCACCCGGTTCTGCCGCGCGGCGGCGATGGAGATCCACTCGCCGGTCAGCGCATCCTGCCGCATAGTGGCGGTGGGCGGCCGGACCGCCGGCTCACGGAGGTC
Organism: Pseudarthrobacter naphthalenicus; assembly: GCF_029076445.1. GTDB lineage: Bacteria > Actinomycetota > Actinomycetes > Actinomycetales > Micrococcaceae > Arthrobacter > Arthrobacter naphthalenicus. The sequence goes on along the minus strand of NZ_JARESG010000014.1, from coordinate 81,870 downwards.
CGGTCCGCGGTCCGGCGGGAGCACCGTGTCGGCGTCGTCGAAGTAGATGAGGTCCCGCCCGTCCGAAAGCTTGTAGGCGCGCTTGGTGATCCGGTCCATGCTAGGAGTTCCTTACGGGGCGGCCATTAAAGGCTCTGTTGGGGTCGGGTAGAACAGTAGGTGTCATTGGTCATCCGTTAACGGTGCTGGTAACGGCATCCGGCGGAGCGGTGGTCGGGGCCAGCCGCAGCCGGCCCACCCGTTCGCCGAGGATGCGCCGGGCTTCGCCGCCGAGCAGGTCGTCGCTGATGAGTTCATCAGCATCCTCGAGGGCGGCGATCGTGCTGATGCCAAGCGTGCCCCACTTGGTATGGTCGGCCAGGACCACCACACGCCGCGCCGCCGCCACGAACGCACGGTCGGTTTCGGCCTCCAGCACATTCGGCGTCGTAAACCCGGCGTCGGCGTCCACCCCGTGGACGCCGAGGAACAGCACGTCCAGGTGCAGCTGCCGGAGGGAGGACGTGGCCAGGGGGCCCACCAGCGCGTCCGAGGGTGTGCGCTCGCCGCCGGTGAGGATCACGGTGGAGGGTGACGAACTCTGGTGGAACACGTTGGCAATCCGCACCGAGTTGGTGACCACGGTGATCCGCGGACCGGAGGACAGCAGCTGGGCCAGGGCCCAGGTGGTGGTGCCCGCGCTGAGGCCCACCGCCATTCCCTCGCGCACCTGGGCGGCGGCCGCCCGGGCGATGGCCATCTTCTCGTCCTTAAGCTGGGTCACTTTCAGCTCAAAACCCGGCTCGTGCGTACTGGCTCCGCCCGGCAGTTTGGCCCCGCCATGGATCTTCTCCACGGCACCCGCCGCATCAAGGGCTTCAATGTCCCGCCGCACCGTCATCAGCGAAACACCCAGCATCCTGGCCAGGTCCGCAACACGGACAATCCGCTCACGCTGGACCTCGGCGAGGATGGCTGAATGACGGGCTGCGGCGAGCATATGGAGTCCCTAACGGCTTGAGTGGGTTGACGGCTTGGCGGCGGTACCGGCCAGCTGGACGGCAGCCGAGCGGACGACGGCGACACCACCGGCTGCGAGCCCCAGTCCGCCGCTGAGCTCAGCGCCCGTCAGGACGTCAACGCCTTCCAGCGGCAGCCGGACGCCCGCCAACCCGTGGTTGATGCAGAACGTCCAGTCTGTTCCGTCTTTGCTGCGCCGGGCAACTTCCACCGCCTCCGGCAGGTCCGGAACGAGCGGCTCTACTCCTGCATCGGCGCAGACCATGGTGACCAGCTTGCCCAGGCCTTCGGGTGCGAGCGTGGTGGCCACATAGTAGGAGCGGCCGCTGCCGGCATGGTTGCGGGTGACGGCCGGAGAGCCCGCCGTCGGCCCCTCGGCCACGGACGCGAGGACCTCGGCGGTGGTGGCCCGGCCGAGCTCGTTCCAGCAGCTGCCCGGACCGAAGCCGCTGAGCAGGACGCTTTCCCCTGCCCGCAGCGGAAAGAACTCTTCCATCTCCACGCCCAGCAGGCCGCTGAAGGCGCCCGGGTAGCTGCCAAGCCTGATGTGGTCATTTTCGTCCACGATCCCGGAGAAATAGGTCACCACCAAGTGGCCGCCGGCGCGGACGTACCTGTCCAGGTTGGCCACGCCCGCATCGGTGAGCAGGTACTGCATGGGGGCAATGACCAGGCGGTAACCGGAGAGGTCGTCGGTGCTCCGGGCGAAGTCGGTGGGGATGCCGGCACGGTAGAACGCATCATGCCAGCGCCGGGTTTCGGCGATGTTCGAGGCATCCACGCTCGGGTGCGAGTCCAGCTCGGACGCCCAGCGGGCGTCGGTGTCGTGCAGGATGGCGACGTCCACACGGCCCGAGGCCCCGGTGACCACCGAGCCGCTGACTTCGGCCAGACTGCGCAGCGCCTGGCCAAGTTGCACCACTTCACGCCAGACCTTGGTGTCCGTGCCTGCGTGGGGGAGCAGCCCGGAGTGGAATTTCTCGGCACCGGCGCGCGAGGCGCGCCACTGGAAGAAGAGCGCCCCGTCCGCCCCGCGGGCCACGTGCTGCAGAGAATTGCGCAGCATTTCGCCGGGAGCTTTGGCGATGTTGCGCGGCTGCCAGTTAACGGCCGACGTCGAATGTTCCATCAGCAGCCACGGCTTGCCTTTGGCCCAGCCGCGGGTGAGGTCCGCCGTGGCCGCCAGCTCCTGGAAGTTCCGCGGATCCTCGGCGATGAGGTAGTGGTCGTTGGAGACCACATCCATCTCCTCGGACCAGCGCCAGTAGTCCACCGGCTGGTGCAGGCCCATGTTGAAGCCCATGAAGTTGGTGGTGACCGGGTGCCCGGAGTGCGAGCGGATGATGGCCGCTTCGGCTTTGTAGCATTCGAGCAGCTCATCGGAGGAGTAACGGGCGAAATCCAGCTGCTGGGTGGGGTTGACCCACGTCCCGGAGGTGCGCGGGGGCAGGATTTCCTCCCATGCCGAGTAGCGCTGGGACCAGAACGCGGTGCCCCAGGCGGCGTTGAGGGCTTCGAGGCTCCCGTAGCGGCGTTCGAGCCAGCGGCGGAAACCGGCGGCGGCGCCGTCGGAGAAGTCCGGCTGGTTGTGGCAGCCGTACTCGTTGTGGACGTGCCACATCACGACGGCGGGATGGTCCTTGTAGCGTGCGGCGATCTGTTCGGTGAGGGCTGCGGCTGCCCTGCGGTAGTCGGCGCTGGAGGCAGCGAAGGCCTGCCGGGAACCGTAACTGTGCCGCACGCCGTCGGCCGTTACCGGCAACGACTCGGGGTACTTGTGACTGAACCACGGCGGCGGCGAGGCGGTGGCGTTTGCCAGGTCAACACGCACGCCGTTGGCGTGCAGCAGGTCCAGGATCCGGTCCAGCCAGCCGAACTCGTAAACGCCCTCCGACGGTTCCAGCAGGGACCAGCTGAAGATAGCCACGCTGACCAGGTTGACGCCGGCCTCGCGCATCAGCCGGACGTCTTCCTCCCACGTTGCCTCGGGCCACTGCTCGGGGTTGTAGTCGCCGCCGAAGGCCAGCATCGGGGAGCCTTCGGAGCCGAGGCGGGCGGTGATGTAGTCCATGGAAGCGTTGTTCTGGTTGTCCACGTTCATCCTTTGCTGGAGCCGAGCGTCAAACCGGCTACGAGGCGTCGCAGGAGCAGGAGACAGATCACCAGTGCCGGGATCGCCGTGACCATGGCTCCCCTTGAAAATGCGAACCCTGTGGAACTTGCACCACGATATCTATCATAAACGCACAATAAAGAACGTCAAGAGGCAAAGGCGAACATTGTCGAAAGCTGGCGGGGTGCCGGTTGGCGGATTTACACACATGCAACCATCGGGACTTTTCCGGGAAACCACGGCGGCGGAGAATGAGGGGAGCGGCTGCAGTACCGGCCGTTTCCGCTGGAAGGTTAAGCAAATGCCTACTCCGTTCAACCAGAGCGTGGCGGATACCGCGCTCCTGACCAAATCACTGCCACTGGGCCTGCTGCGCGCATTCGTCCAGTCAGATGCCGCAGACGAAGGCCTCACCCCCGTTCTGCTGGCGGAACTCAAAGTCCTGGCCCGTGTCCCCGGGCTGCTCGTTGCCTGCAACTACGGCGGCACCTTGTGCGACGCCGAAGGGATCTCCACCGAAACCCTGCCCCTGGGCAATGCCGCAATCGCGCTCCGCGCCCTCGCCGCCCTGCCCAACACCCACGCCGCGGTCATCTCCGGACGTTCGCTGCGTGATCTCGCCGCCGTCTCCCGCCTCCCCGCCGAAGTCCATCTGGTGGGCTCCCACGGGGCCGAAGCAGACATGCAGTTCGCGCACGTCCAGCCGCTGGCCACCGAGGTCATCCTCCAGAAAGTCAGCACCGCCCTCTCCGGGGCTGTGGGCTTCCAGGAAGGTGTCTGGATCGAGCGCAAGCCCGTTGCGGTCTCCGTGCACACCCGGCCGGCAGCGCCGGACGTGGTGGAGTCGGTGACGGAGACGTCCAGGGCGATCGCGCGGGCCCACGGGCTGTTCTTCATCGTCGACGGGTCCGTGCTGGACCTTTCGGTGGTGGAGCCGTCCAAGGCGGACGCACTGGAAAACCTCCGGTCCCGGCTTGGCGCCAGCGCTGCCCTTTACGCCGGCGACGCCTACAGCGATGAGCTTGCCATCGGCACACTCCGGGGCCCCGACCTGGGGCTGCATGTCGGCCCGGGCGATACCCGGGCCGAACACCGGCTCCGTAACCCGGAATCGTTTGCCCGGGTCCTTGCCATCCTGTTTGAGCTCAGGCGCGCCTGGCTGTTCGGCGAAGACGCGGTGGGACTGGAGCGGCACACCCTGATCGGCAACGGCTCCTCCACCGCGCTCCTCACCCCGGATGCCAAAGTCTGCTGGATGAGCCACCCGCTGCCCGATTCAGGCTCGCTTTTTGCCCACATCCTCGGCGGAGACGCGGCCGGGCACTTCTCCGTGGAACCGGTGAAGAAGTCGCAGGCGCTCGGGCAGAGGTACGTGGACAGCACCATGATTGTGGAGACGCGATGGGCGGACGTGACCGTCACGGACTACCTGGAACCGGCACCCGAAGGCATCACCAGCCTGGTCCGGGTGCTTTCCGGCACCGGCGCGGCGAGGATTGTCTTCGCGCCCCGGCCGGACTACGCCAACGTGCCCTTCAGCATGGAGGCCCGCGACGACGAACTGCACATCACGGGCACGGCCGATCCGATTGTCCTTTCCGCGCCGGGCGTCAGCTTCGTGATCACCTCCGACGGCCGGCACGCAACGGCGACAGCCACCGTGAACCTGCAGGACGGCCCGGTGGTCCTGAACCTGCGCTGCGGTGACACGGAACCCCGTGCCGCAGATCCGGGCGGTGAGGTGGACCGGCGGTCCGGCGTGGCCCTGCGCTCCCGCCGCTGGGTCCAGGACCTGGATCTGCCGTCCGTGAAACCGTCATTGGTCCGCCGTTCGGCACTGGTGCTGCGCGCCCTGGTTCATGAGCCAACCGGCGCCGTGCTGGCGGCCCCCACCACCTCCCTCCCGGAGGGTATTGGCGGGACAAGGAACTGGGATTACCGGTACTGCTGGCTTCGGGACGGTTCCATGACGGTGCACGCGCTGGTGGACCTGGGCTCCACGGCCGAGGCAGCCGGGTTCCTGGAGTGGCTGGGGCGGATCCTCGAACACGCGCCGGGCCCGGAATGGCTACACCCGCTGTATTCGGTCACGGGCGCGCAGCTGTCCACCGAAGCCATCATCGAAACACTGCCCGGGTACGCCGGTTCCCGTCCGGTCCGGATCGGGAATGCCGCCGACCATCAGGTTCAGCTGGACGTCTTCGGACCCGTGGCCGAACTCATTGCCGCGCTCAGCGAACGGAACGGCACGCTGGCCGAAGAGCACTGGCAGCTGATGGTGAAGATGGCCGCCGCCGTGCTGGCCCGCTGGCATGAGGCGGACCACGGCATCTGGGAGGCCCGGCGGCCGCCGCGCCACCACGTGTACAGCAAAGTGATGTGCTGGGTGACGCTGGACCGGGCGCTCCGGACAGCCGCCCGGTTCGGCAGGACGCCGGAACCCGCGTGGCAACCCACGGCACAGGCCATCCGCGACGAGGTGCTGCGCGAGGGCTGGGACGACTCCGCGCGCTCCTACACCGTTGCCTACGACAGCCCCGACCTGGATGCGGCCGTCCTGCACATCGGGCTCTCCGGCCTGCTGGACGTCCGCGATCAGCGGTTCCTGGACACGGTGACGGCCGTGGAACGTGAACTGCGGGTGGGTCCCACCGTCTTCCGGTACAGGTACGACGACGGTCTGCCGGGTTTGGAGGGAGGCTTCCACATCTGCACCACCTGGCTGATTGAGGCGTACGTTGCGGTGGGCAGGATCGAGGAGGCCTGGGACCTCTTTGATCAGCTGGTGAACCTGTTCGGCCCCACGGGGCTGCTGCCCGAGGAGTACGATCCCGGCACCGAAACGCACCTCGGCAACCACCCTCAGGCGTACTCGCACCTGGGCTTCATTCGCTGCGCCCGGCTTCTGGACCAGCACAGGCCGGAGGTGAAGGTGCCGTCGCCTGCAGGGTAGCCTGCAGGGCGCTGGCGGTCAGCGCGACGCGGAGAAGATCTGCGGTGCGGGGCGGGTACCGGTGGCCAGGTCCGCGAGGATCCGTCCCACCACCGGGGTGAACTTGAAGCCGTGCCCGGAAAAGCCCGCGCCGATCACGAGGGGGCCGATCCGGTCTAGGATGAAGTCCTCGTCCGGGGTGGTGGTGTACGTGCAGCTGATGGCCTCAAGGGAATCAGCGTCGACGCCGGGCAACCACGTCCGGGCATAGTCCTGCAGCCCCGCGAGCTGGACGGGTTCCGGGAGGAAGGATCGCCTGTCCGGATCCACCACCGGGCCCACACCGTGCCAGCCCGCCTTGATGCCCTCGCCCGGCGTCTGCATCCCGTACACCGGTGAATACCAGTTCCTGTAGTCCGGCCCGGACCCGGGAGTGTGGTTGAAGCCGGGCCACACAGCCTGTTCGTCGGCAACACGGAAATGCGCCGGCTGTTCCTGGGTCACGGTGAGCCGGGGGAGGCGCAGCGTGCCGCTACCCGCCGCCCTGGCCAGCAGTTTCGCGGTCCAGGCGCCGGCGGTCACCACTGCCTGCCCGGCGGTGACCACCTCGGTGGTCCCGCCTGTCCCGCCGGACTCCACGGTGAGCCGGACGCCGTCGTCCATGATTTCCAGCTCCACCACCCTGGTGTGATGCCGGATCTCGGCGCCGCGGGCCGCGGCGAGCCGCTGGAAGGCGGGGAGCGCTGCCTCCGGGTTCAGCTGGCCGCCGTCGGGCATGTAGAGGACCTGCTGGTCAAAGCGGATGCCGCGCCACCGCTCGGCGGCCTCGTCGGGGCGGAGCGACTCGGCCCGGATGCCTGCCTCGGTCAGTGCCGCCTGCACCAGCGGGAGCCGCGGATCAGGACCATGGTTGACGATCCCCGTCCGGGTGAGCAGCCGCTCGCCGCTGTCCTGCTCCAGTTCATCCCAAAGGGCCAATGCTTCGGCGAGCATGGCCACGTACTCCGGCCGGTGGTAGCCCGGGTTCAGGTTCCGGGTGCTGCCGTGTGACGCACCGATGTGGTGCCCCGGTCCGAACTGTTCCAGCAGCGTGACCTGCCGGCCGCGGCGGGCTAACGCCCAGGCGGCGGCGGAGCCCATCGCTCCGCCGCCAATCACAACGGTGTCCAGTATTGTTCCCATCTGGCTCCTTGGGTCCGGTCGGTTCAGGGTGGGTGCAGCAGCGGGTCAGTTCAGCAGCAGGGCTACGCCAATCATGGCCGGCACGGCCACCACCGTGGTGATCAGGACCGTGTCCTTGGCCACCGTGAGGCCCGTGGAGTAGCGGCTGGCGGCAACAAAAACGTTCTGCGCCGTGGGAAGGGAAGAAACCACCACCACCGCGAACAGGGGGTGCCCGTCCAGCCCCAGCACAAAGCGGGCAAAAAGGTAGGCCATGGCCGGTTGCACCACCAGCTTAAAGGCACTGGCCAGGATGGTGTCCAGCCGTCGTTCGGCCGCGGCCTGCAGGGGCCGGCTGCCGTGGAGGCTCATGCCGAAAGCAATCAGCATGGTAGGGATGGCCGCACCGCCGATCAGGTGGATCGGCTCCATGACCAGGGCCGGCACCTGCCAGTTCATCCCGGCCACCAACAGGCCCAGCGCCGACCCCACAATCATGGGGTTCCGCAGGATCATGAGGATAAAACCCCCAACCGTGGTGCGGTGGCTGCTGGTGCTGGCGTCCAGGATCATCAGGAACAGCGGGGTGAAGAAAGCCAGCTGAAAGATCAGCAGCGGCGCCACGTAACTGGCGTCGCCCAGGACATAGACGGCAATGGGGATGCCCAGGTTCGCCGAGTTCGCCAGGGACGCCGCCATGGAGGACATCAGCGCCTCCGGCAGGGCACGCTTCAGGACGAACTTCACGATCCCGAAGAACACCAGGGCGCTGGAGAGGGCCGCCACCGCGGTCACCAGCAGCGGCTCGGCGAAGACTTCCCGCAGCTCGGCCTTGCTCAGGGTCTCGAAGAGGAGGGCCGGGCTGGCCACGAAGAAGGTCAGGGCGCTCAGGACCTGGCGGGCGTTCTCGCCCAGGATCCGCTGCCGGCCAACAAACCAGCCCACCAGGATGATGAACCACACCACAAAAAAGCCCTGCAGCACCCCTACCACCGGCAGCCTCCCAGGGTGCGGGGGCGGGGTGGGCCGGAACTCACGCTCCGGCTACAGGACGGCGTTATTCAGGGCATGCGGCGGGCGCATCAGGCCCGGGGTGTGGCCCTCGGCGGGGTCGTTGCCGATCTGGACGATCCTGTTGTCCTGGTCCACGTGGACAACCTTGGGGTCGTACGCCGCAGCCTCTTCCGAGGTCATCTGGGCATACGTGATCAGGATGACGATGTCGTTCTCGTGCATCAGGTGCGCCGCCGCCCCGTTGATGCCGATCACGCCTGAGCCGCGCTCGCCGGCAATCGTGTAAGTCTCCAGGCGCGCACCGTTCGTAACGTCCACAATGGCCACGAGCTCGCCCGGGAGGATATCGGCGGCCTCAAGGAGGTCCAGGTCAACGGTGACCGAACCTACGTAGTGGAGGTCAGCATGCGTGACGGTGGCCCGGTGGATTTTGGACTTGAACATTGTGCGATTCATAAGGAGTCCAGTCTATCGCCGGCCCCCGCATCGCGCTGTGACGTACTAAACAGGGGCGCGCGCACACGGGACGCATAAAAAAGGGAAGTACGACGGCGGCTGCCGGGCGCCGCGGTCCGTCACCGCGCCGTCGTCGGTCACCGCTCCGGCGGTACCGCGCCGCTGTCGGTCACCGCTCCGGCGGGCCGCTGACTGACGCGGCCGTGGCGGCGAGCATCTGGCGGGCGGCAAGGATGGCGGGCCGCTGGGCGCTGGAGCGGCGCACAGAGGTGAAAATGGTGCGGTGCGGGTCGCCGGGCAGTTCCAGCAGCCGGGCGGTGGTGCCGCGGCCGGTCCAGACGAGGTCCGGCATCAGGGCGACGGCATTCCCCGACTCGATCAGCCTGATCTGCGCCTGCAGATCGGCGGTTTCGAAGCGGACGTCGGGCTCGAAACCGGCACTTCTGCATGCCTGCTCCGCCCAGTGACGTGATGCCGCGCCGCGGGGTTCCATGACCCACGGCAGGTCCGCGGTGTCCTCGATCGACCGGATGGCGGCCCCGCCGTCGGACGTCGGCGGAACGGCGAGCCGGATGGCATCGGTGGTCAGTTTGACCCGGTCCAGTTCCGGGTACCTGGGCGCGGCGTGGCCCGGATACTGCTCGGCAATCACCAGGTCGAAGTCGCGCGCCCAGGTCTCGTGCAGGGCGGTTTCCGGCTCCCGCTGGGTCATCTCGATCCGCACCTCGGGGTACTCCGCCGTCATCCGGGTCAGGGTGCCCGGCATCAGCGCCAGCGCCGCGGACTGGAAAACGGCGATCCGCACCGTTCCCGTGACGGTGGTCAGCGAGGCCGCCAGGTCCGCTTCGGCCTGTTCCAGCGTCTCGAGCAGCTGGGCGGTGTGCGCCACCAGGACTTCGGCCTGCGGTGTCAGCTGGACGCGGCGTCCGGTTTTCCGGAGCAGTTCCACTCCGACTTCCTTTTCGAGCAGGGCCAGCTGCTGCGAAACTGACGACGGGCTGTACTGCAGTGCCTCCGCGACCTCTGCCAGGGTTCCCCGGATCTTCAGTTCACGGAGCAGCCTGAGGCGCCGGACATCGAGCATGGCCACATTCCTTGACGAATCTAATGGATATTGGTTAGAAAGATTCACTTTATCTAACGCAAAGAGTGCTTGCATACTGTTGTACCTGAGTTACCCCCATCACAGCCCGCCGCAGCTAGTCGCAAGGGTGCCGTGCTGGGGCCGCACCCCATGCAGGAGTTCCTGATGAGCACAAAAGACATAAGTCAGTCGATCATGCGGCGCAAGCCTATCGATGACATCGAAGAAGAAAACAAGCACAGCGGACTGTTCAAATCCCTCGGGCTTTGGCAGTTGACCGCCATCGGCGTCGGCGGCATCATCGGCGTCGGCATCTTTTCCCTCGCCGGGCTGGTGGCCGCAGGCAGCAAGGATACGCCGGGTGTGGGGCCCGCGGTGTTGATTTCCTTCCTGGTGGCCGGCCTGGCGTCCGCAGCGGCTGCCCTTTCCTACGCGGAGTTTGCAGGCATGATCCCGCGTGCGGGCTCCGCCTACACCTACGGTTACGTTGCCCTGGGTGAAGTGATCGGCTGGTTCATTGGCTGGGACCTGCTCCTCGAATACATTGCCATCGTTGCCGTGGTGGCCATCGGCATTTCGGGGTACTTTGACGCCTTCCTGTCCGGCATAGGCATCCATATGCCGGTGTGGATGACCTCGACGCCGGACGAGGGCAAGGGCGGAATCGTCAACATCCCGGCTATCGCAGTCTGCCTCCTGGTGACGTGGATCCTGTCCAGGGGCACCAAGGCATTTGGCAGGTTCGAGCTGGTGGCGGTGGCCATCAAGGTCGTCCTGATCCTGTTCATCATCGGCCTTGGCGTCTTCTATATCGACACCAACAACTACAACCCGTTCATGCCCAGCGGGTTCGGCCCGGTCCTCGCCGGCTCCGCAACCGTCTTCTTTGCCGTGTTCGGCTACGACGCCATGAGCACCGCCGCGGAAGAGGCCACGGACGGCAAGAAGCACATGCCCAAGGCCATCATCCTGTCCCTGATCATCGCCATGCTGCTCTATGTGGCAGCCACCCTGGTCCTGACCGGCATGCAGAACTACAAGGACATCGATCCGAAAGCCGGCTTCGCCTCGGCCTTCACCAGCGTGGGCCTGCCGGTCATTGCCACCATCATCTCGGTGTTCGCGGTCCTGTCCATCCTCACCGTGATGCTGACCTTCCTCCTCGGCGTGACCCGTGTCTGGTTCTCCATGAGCCGCGACGGCCTGCTCCCCGGCTGGTTCTCCAAGACCGACCGCCACGGCACCCCGCAGCGTGTCACCTGGATCGCGGGCGTGGCTTCGGCGCTGCTGGCCGGCGTTTTCCCGATCAAGGCCGTGGCCGACCTGACGAACATCGGCATCCTGGCCGCGTTCGTCGTCGTCTGCCTCTCGGTGATCATCTTCCGCTACAAGAAGCCCGACGCCCCGCGAACGTTCCGCCTGCCGTTCATGCCGGTGGTTCCGTTGTTCGGCATGCTCGCCTCGGCGTTCCTCATGACCCAGCTGCACTGGGAGACCTGGCTGCGGTTCGTGGTGTGGCTGATCGTGGGACTGGCTATCTACTTCTTCTACGGCCGGAAAAACTCGCTGATGAACCCCAACAGCCCGCGCCACGAGGAAGCCGTGGAAATGCACCGCCACCTGCCCTGACCCGCCGGCATCACCCACCCCAGCCACTCACCCCCAACCCCTCCGCCCCACCCCCTGGACGCTCTCTCAGTTAATGTCGGTTTTCGCCGGACGCTCTCTCACTTTCTTCAGGAAAGTGAGAGAGCGTTTCCGGTTTTCTGCGTTAAGTGAGAGAGCGTTGCCCTAAAAACCGCATTAAGTGAGAGAGCGTCGGGGCACGGAAGGGTTGGGATTTCTAACCTGTATTGCTTAGAAAAGGTCGCTTTATCTTAAGTGATTTGAAGCTCATACTGATGAATAAGACCCCTTCAGATCAAGGAAAGAACGAGCGATCATGACTCACACTGCAACGGAAACCACCGGGCACACGGACGTTCCGCAGGCCCGTGCCCTCGCGGCGGACACCATCACCCTGGTCCGGCGCTGGCTGACCGAAGCGTCCAAGGTGCCCGTGGATGCGTCAGCCCAGCAGCTCGCCGGCGTGTTGAAGGATCCGAACGGGCTGGAATTCACGGTGGGTTTCGTCGACGGCGTGGTGCGCCCCGAGGACCTGCACGTCGCCGCCCGGAACCTGGCCGCCCTCGCCCCCAAGGTCCCGGCGTTCCTGCCCTGGTACATGCGCCGCGCAGTGCAGCTCGGCGGGACCATGGCCCCGGTCCTGCCGCAGGTGGTCATCCCGATCGCCCGCAGGGTCCTCCGTGAAATGGTGGGCCACCTGATCGTGGACGCCACCGACGCCAAGCTCGGCCCGGCCATCGCCAAGATCCGCAAGGACGGCATCAAGCTCAACGTCAACCTGCTGGGCGAGGCTGTCCTGGGCGAACACGAAGCCTCCCGCCGGCTCGAAGGCACCCACGCACTGCTGGGCCGCCCGGACGTGGATTACGTGTCCATCAAAGTCTCCTCCACCGTGGCCCCGCACTCCGCCTGGGCCTTCGATGAGGCCGTTGAGCATGTCGTGGAGAAGCTGACTCCGCTGTTCCAGCGCGCCGCCTCCTTCGCCGGCAGCGGCGCCGGCCAGAAAGCCAAGTTCATCAACCTGGACATGGAGGAATACAAGGACTTGGACATGACCATCGCGGTCTTCACCAGGATCCTGGACAAACCCGAGTTCAAGAACCTCGAAGCCGGCATCGTCCTCCAGGCCTACCTCCCGGACGCGCTCGCCGCCATGATCCGGCTGCAGGACTGGGCCGCCGAACGCCGTGCCAACGGCGGTGCCGCCATCAAGGTCCGTGTGGTCAAGGGCGCCAACCTGCCGATGGAACAGGTGGAAGCCTCCCTCCACGACTGGCCGCTGGCCACCTGGCACACCAAGCAGGACTCGGACACCAACTACAAGCGCGTCATTAACTACGCGCTCCACCCGGACCGCATCAACAACGTCCGCATCGGCGTGGCCGGCCACAACCTCTTTGACATCGCCTTTGCCTGGCTGCTCGCCAAGCAGCGCGGAGTGGAGTCGGGTATCGAGTTCGAGATGCTGCTGGGCATGGCGCAGGGCCAGGCTGAAGCCGTCAAGAAGGACGTCGGCTCGCTTTTGCTCTACACCCCGGTGGTGCACCCGGCCGAGTTCGACGTCGCCATCGCCTACCTGATCCGCCGCCTCGAAGAGGGTGCCAGCCAGGACAACTTCATGTCCGCGGTGTTCGAACTCAGTGAGAACGAAGTTTTGTTCGAGCGGGAAAAGCAGCGCTTCCTTGCCTCCCTGGACAAGCTCGACGACGAGGTGCCCCCGCCCAACCGGCAGCAGAACCGCAGCCTCCCGCCGCAGCCCCTGCCGCATGATTCGTTCCACAACACTCCGGACACGGACCCCTCCCTGCCCGCCAACCGGGACTGGGGCCGCGCCATCCTGGACCGCGTCCCGACCTCCACGCTGGGCAACGCTGCGGTGGAAAAAGCCACCATCGGTGATGAAGCAACCCTGAACTCCGTGATCGCGGCGGCCATCGAGAAGGGCAAGGCCTGGGGCGCCCTGTCCGGGGACGAGCGCGCCGAGATCCTGCACCGCGCCGGCGACGTCCTCGAGGCCCGCCGCGCAGACCTCCTTGAAGTCATGGCCAGCGAAACCGGCAAGACCCTGGACCAGGGCGATCCCGAGGTCAGCGAGGCCATTGACTTCGCGCACTACTATGCGGAGTCGGCGCGCAAGCTGGAAAAGGTCGACGGCGCCACCTTCGTCCCGGCCAAACTCACCGTAGTGACGCCGCCGTGGAACTTCCCGGTCGCCATTCCCGCAGGGTCCACCATGGCGGCACTCGCCGCGGGCTCCGCCGTCGTGATTAAACCGGCGAAGCAGGCCCGCCGCAGCGGCGCGGTGATGATCGAAGCGCTGTGGGAGGCCGGCGTTCCGAGGGACGTGCTGACCATGGTGCAGCTTGGCGAACGGGAGCTCGGCCAGCAGCTGATCTCCCACCCCGCCGTGGATCGCGTGATCCTGACCGGCGGCTATGAGACGGCCGAGCTGTTCCGGTCCTTCCGCAAGGATCTCCCGCTCCTGGCCGAAACCAGCGGCAAAAACGCCATCATCGTCACCCCCAGTGCGGACCTGGACCTGGCAGCCAAGGACGTTGCCTACTCCGCGTTCGGCCACGCCGGTCAGAAGTGCTCCGCAGCGTCACTGGTGATCCTGGTGGGCTCGGTCGCCAAGTCCAAGCGCTTCCACAACCAGCTAATCGACGCCGTCACCTCCCTGAAAGTGGGCTACCCGCAGGATCCCACCAGCCAGATGGGCCCGATCATCGAGCCTGCCAGCGGCAAACTCCTCAATGCCCTCACCACCCTCGGCGAAGGCGAAAGCTGGGCCGTGGAACCGAAGAAGCTGGACGGGACCGGCCGGCTCTGGAGCCCGGGCGTGCGCCATGGCGTCCGCCGCGGGTCCTATTTCCACCTCACCGAGTTCTTCGGACCGGTCCTGGGCGTCATGACTGCCGAAACCCTGGAAGAGGCCATCGCCATCCAGAACCAGATCGAGTACGGACTCACCGCCGGCCTGCACTCGCTGAACCCGGATGAGCTGGCCGTCTGGCTGGACTCCATCCAGGCCGGCAACCTGTACGTCAACCGCGGCATCACCGGGGCCATTGTGCAGCGCCAGCCGTTCGGCGGCTGGAAGAAGTCGGCAGTGGGTGCCGGCACCAAGGCCGGCGGCCCCAACTACCTGGCGGGGCTGGGTGACTGGACCAGCAAGGAAAGCGCAGCCACGGCCAACGTCGCGAATGCGGCCGTGAAGCGTGTCCTGAACGCTGTTTCGGGCGCCCTGCAGCCGGGGGAACTGAGGTTCCTGCAGCGCTCCCTCGCATCCGACGCCAAGGCCTGGGCCGACGAGTTCGGCACCGCCAAGGACGTCTCCGGCCTCAGCGCCGAACGGAACATCTTCCGGTACCGGGCCCTCCCGGTCACCATCCGCCTTTCTGACGGTGCTCCGCTGGCGCACCTGGCCCGGACCGTGGCCGCCGGTGTCCAGGCTGGTTCGGCACTCACCGTATCCACCGCCGTCGAACTTCCCGTCCAGCTCCGGGCCGTCCTCACCGGCCTGGACATCGAGGTGACAGTGGAGGCCGACGCCGGATGGCTGGCTTCAGCGGCGCGCCTCGCCAAAGCGGGCAAGCTGTCCGGTGCGCGCATCCGGCTGATCGGCGGCGATGCCACCGCGCTCGCGGAAGCTGTCGACGGGCGCCCGGACGTGGCGGTCTACGCACACCCGGTCACCGAGGCCGGCCGTGTTGAACTGCTGCCGTTCCTGCACGAACAGGCCATCAGCATCACCGCGCACCGGTTCGGCACGCCGAATCACCTCTCGGATGCGTTGATCTAGGAGCCGGCGCGCGGCAGGGCAGCCGCATACGGGAAAGTCCCGACGGCCACCAAGGGTGGCCGTCGGGACTTTCTGTTTGTTAGGAGGGCCCCGCTGGAGGCGGCGGCCGGAGACCATTGTGAGTTAGCCCAGGTACCAGCCCGGGGGAGTCCACGACGTCGGAACGTTGTGGGCGGAGAAATCTTCGCAACGGGTGCAGGTGTAAGCGACTTCGCCCAGTGTCCTGACCGCCCCGTCACGCCGGTAAACCGGAGGGACATACGATTCCAGGTAGATAAATTCGTCCGTGCCGCACTTGTCGCAGGTTGGCTTGCCGACGTACTCGGCGGCGTGGGTGATGCCGGCGCTGTAGCTGGGATGATGCGTGGCCAGCGGGCGTGCGGTGTTATGTCGGGGCGCATACGTGGTGTGGAAATGGGTGTTCTCGGCTGTCGTCATTGGCTGCCTTCCAGAGCACGGCCGCCCCATGGGTTGCGGGGCGCGCTCGTAGTGTTGAACCGGCCTTTGCTTGACCCCATGGGTAATCAAGCATAGAGGAGGCTGGCTTTTTCTTCAATGGTTTTGTGTTACGGGTGAGGCTAAATGGCCTTCTTGAGAGTCCGGCCCACGATGGCCTGGGTGAGGGCATCGATCACCTCGGTATTGGCCAGCGGGTTGCGGATCAGGGTGAAATCGACGTCACCCACCGGCGGCAGGTCGAAGGTGCGGGTGATGATCTTCAAATCCTCGGGAACCAGCGAGGTTGGCATCACGGCAACGCCGATCCCGGCCCTCAGGGCCGCCAGTACCCCGCTGATCTGCCGGGTGGTGCACGTGATGCGCCACGTGCGGCCATGGGCTTCGAGCGCGTCGATGGCCAGTTTCCGGCTGAGGCTGGGGGAGGGGTAGGCGATCAGCGGCACCGTGTCCGCCGGCTTGAGGGACGTCTGCTCCAGCCCCACCCAGGAGAAGGTGTCGTGCTGGACAACGGTCCCGTCTTTCGCGCCGGCCACCCACTTCACAAACACCAGGTCGAGTTGGCCGGCGTTGAGCTTTTTGTACAGCTGGTCGCTCTGGCCCACGGTGAGCTCGAGGTTGATCTGGGGGTAGACCTGCCGGAATTCGCGCAGGATCCGGGGGAGTCCGGTGATGGCGAGGTCGTCGGCCGTGCCGAAGCGGAGCCGGCCGCGCATGGCCGAGCCGGAGAAGTAGCGGGCGGCAGCATCATGGGCCGAGAGGATGCTGCGGGCGAATCCGGCCATGGCGTCACCGTTATCGGTCAGCCGGACGTCCCGGGTGTCGCGGCTGATGAGGATGCGCTTGGCGGCGGTTTCCAGCTTGCGGACGTGCTGGCTGACCGTTGGTTGGGCCAGGCCAAGCCGTTCGGCGGCCTTGGTGAAGCTCAACGTCTCGGCCACGGCAAGGAACGACCGAAGTTGTGCGGGCTCAAACACTGGCGGACTCCTCTGGGCGCCGTTGCCTGTTTTCGCAGGTCCGGCTCGGGCCCCATTACGTTTCGTGATGCTAGTTATAGCCAGGATAGGTCTACATAATCATCGGGTTCCAGCTTAGCGTGGGAGCATCCCCACCCGCCCGCTTCCCCTGAGGACACATCCGTGGCTCCCCCACCGCCCACATCGGCAACCGTCAGCCAGCCCGTCATCGATTCCGCGTCCGCCGCCGCTTCGCCCCGGACCCAGCATCTTGGGGTGGTCAACGAACACCTCCCGTGGCGCCACACCTTCATCTCGCTGAAGGTCCCCAACTTCCGCATCTTCGCGATCGGCCATTTTGTCGCCGTGGTGGCCCTCTGGATGCAGCGCATCGCGCAGGACTGGCTGGTGCTGGAGCTCTCCGGCTCCGTGACCGCCGTGGGCATCACCGTGGCGCTGCAGTTTATGCCCTCCCTCCTGCTGGGGCCGTGGGGCGGGATGGTGGCCGACCGGTTCGCCAAGCGCAGGATCCTCATGCTGTGCCAAAGCCTGGCGGCCATCCTCGCGGCCACCCTTGCCGTGCTGTCCCTGACCGGCGCCATCCAGGTGTGGCATGTCTACTCCGTCGCCCTGATGCTGGGACTGGTCACGGTGCTGGACCAGCCCGCGCGGCAGGTCTTTGTCAATGAGCTGGTGGGTCCGAAATACCTGCGCAACGCGATCAGCGTCAACTCCACCACCTTCCAGCTGGGCGGCCTGATCGGGCCGGCCCTCGCCGGTGTCCTGCTGACCGCCGTCGGTGCCGGCTGGGCCTTTGCTGCCAATGCCGTGGCGTGCTGCTCCACTGTGACCATGCTGCTGCTCCTGCGGAAGGACCAACTGTTCCTCAGCCCGCCGGCGCCGAAGAAGAAGGGCATGCTGCGCGAAGGGCTGCGGTACGCGCTCAGCAAGCCGACCATTTACTGGCCATGGTTGATGGCCGGCTTCATCGCGGTGTTTGCCATGAGCCTGCCGGTCATGCTCGCGGCCTTCGCGGACCACGTGTTCGACGTCGGTGCCGGCGGCTATGGCCTGCTCAACGCACTGGTGGCCCTCGGCGCGCTCGCCGGGGCCGTTGCCTCCACCCGCCGCCGGCGGCTGAGGCTCCGGTCCGTGGTGTTCTGCGCCGGAATGTATGGCCTGATGCTTTGCCTGGCGGCCCTGGCTCCGTCCATGCTCTGGTTCGGCGCCGTGATGGTCCTGTCCGGATTCTGGTGCCTGATGTTCCTCACCGGGTCCAACCAGCTGGTCCAGATCAGCTCGAACGTTGCCATCCGGGGACGCGTCATGAGCCTGTACATCATGGTGCTGATCGGCGGCCAGGCCATCGGCGGGCCGATGTTGGGCTGGATTGCCGAGCACGTTGACCCGCACGTGGCACTGCTGGTGGCAGGCGGGGTGCCGGTGCTCGCCGCCCTGACAGTCGGCGTCGTTCTGGCCAGGAAAGGTGCCCTGAAGCTCCGCGTGAACCTCAAGGACCGCCGCCACCCGGTGAGGATCGTGGGCGCGGCGGCGGCCTAAGCCGGCAGCTGCTTAGGCCGGCAGGTGCGGGTATTCGGCCTGCCGCTGCTGGAACTCCAGCACGTCCTTGTTGAGCACCACGCCGTCGCGGATTTCGATGGCCCGCCTGATTGTTTCGTTCGAGTCCCAGGCTTCCGGGCCGCCGATGACCGTTTCCAAGAACGGCATGAGCGCCTGGCTGATCTCCCAGGTGGCGGAATTCCAGAGGTAGGACGGGCTGTGGTCCACGGCGTAGTAATTTATGTGGTCAGCCATCGTGAACATCGGCTCGGCGAAGGTAGTGGAACGTGCCCAACTGAAGCCCATGCCCTCGTCGCACGAGACGTCCACGATCAGGCTGCCCGGGCTGAACGCCGCAAGGTCCTCCGTCCGGAGGTACGTCAGCGGGTTGTTCGGATCCTGCAGGGTGCAGTTGACCACAATGTCGCTTTCGGCCAGGAACGGCGCCAGCGGAACCCGGCCCCGGTCGGAGATGACCTGACTCAGGAAGGGGGCCTCGTCGTCGTGATCAAACTGAACGATGTTGACCGAATGGATCGGGGCGCCCACGGCGGCGACTCCGCGGTTGGTCAGCACCTGGACGTCGTGGATGCCGTGTGCATTCAGCGCGGTCACGGCGCCGCGGGCAGTCGCACCGAAACCGATCACCACGGCATTGAGGCGGCGTCCGTAATCACCGGTTGAGCCCGTCAGCGAGAGAGCGTGCAGCACCGAGCAGTACCCGGCCAGCTCATTGTTCTTGTGGAACACGTGCAGCCCAAAACCGCCGTCGCTCGCCCAGTGGTTCATGGCTTCGAAGGCAATGAGGGTGAGCTTTTTGTCGATGGCCAGCTGGGTAATGGCGCGGTCCTGGACGCAGTGCGGCCAGCCCCAAAGGACCTGGCCATCGCGCAGCTCCGCAAGGTCTTCCGGCTGCGGTTTGGGCAGGAGCACGACGTCGGCCTCGGCCAGCAGCGCCTCCCTGGTGGCGATTTTGCCGACCAGGGACGAGAGATGGTGATCGGAGAGGCCGAAGCGTTCGCCGTAGCCCTGCTCCAGGATGATGTGCCGGCGCAGTTCGGGGGCGATGCGTTCGAAATGCAGCGGGTGGATGGGGAGGCGGCGTTCGTCCGGTTTCCGGGTCGACGCCAGGACGCCGAGGGTGAGCCGGCTCTGTTGGCCGTTCACTTCTTTTTGGTGGACTTGGACGTGACGTCCAGGGAGCTGGAAGGCGCTGCGGCGGCCCGCTTGTCAGCGCGCTTTTCCTTGATGGACTTGCCGGCCTTTTTGGATGCTGCTTGACGCGGGGACTTGTCAGCCATGATTGCTCCTGTAGCGGAACCGAAGAGGTTCCTGACTTCTGACCATACAGGGGCGGACCTAACGGGCCTGGCGCAGGGTGGCCCGGCATATCGGAAGGGCCGGGGTGCGGCGGTGATTGTGCCTCGGCGCGTCCGGTGTGAAAATGTCGCTCTGGGCACTGCGCCGGGCGGGCTCACGGGAGTACGGGAACAGCATCATGGGATCCATCACGATCGAAAGCACCGTCCTCATCCCCTGTGGACGGCAGGACGTCTACGCCTTCTGCACCGACCAGGAAGCCCGCGCCGCCGTTCCCGGGCAGGAGGCGGTTTCCCTGCATCTCCGGGACCTGGTGCAGGACCGCTCCTGGTCCGAAACACTCGAGAGCCGCACGGAAACCATCACCTGTTCCTGCGTGGTGTACCCGGTGGCGGACAGCACGCGGCTGACCGTGACGGCACAGTATGTTCTGAAGGGGTTCGGCGGACTGTTTGCCGCGGCCAAGGAGGGTGCTTTCCGGAAGCAGGAGGCGGCGCGGCTGGCGGCGTTGAAGAAGGCCGTGGAACGCGGGGTTAGGAAGGCGCGGAACGCCCGGTAAGGGCAGGGATTTACGCAGTGGAGCGGCTGACGGGAATCGAACCCGCGTATCAAGCTTGGGAAGCTAGCGCTCTACCATTGAGCTACAGCCGCGTGGCCCCCTGTGCGTGGGGCAGAACTTAGCTTAGCGCAGATGCGGGCCTGTCCCGACAACACGCCCACCCTGAAGGGGCGTGTCCGCCCCGGGCCCGGTTTGCCCGGCGTAATCCAGTAACTCTTCAATAACGTCCCTGCCCGTGGCTAGGTCCGGAGCAAAACCAGTCGCTACTGTGAACCCGTTAGCTGCAGTGCCATGGGGGTGGGGCGGGCTATCGCCGCCGCCTTGACGCTAACCGAAGGATCCCATGGCATTCGCAGAACACGAGGTACTCGTCCCGCGTGACGCCTTGGACGTGTACACCTTCCTGATCGACGGGATGAACCTGCCCAAGTGGCGCACCGGCATCCGCAGCATCAGCGTCTCATCCGGAGTTGCCGGTTCCAAGGGCTCCGTGTACCGGCAGACAGTGCTGGGCCGGTCCGGCTGGCCGGTGCCGGCAGACTTTGAAATCACCGAGGCCCGGCCCGGGGCCGAAATCCGGTATCAGGTCATCGCCGGGCACAACCGACCCTCCGGCGGGTATTACTTCAGCACCGAACCCGCCGGAACGCGCGTCCGGTTCGCGCTCGAATGCCAGCCCAAGGGGCTCTTGGGGCTGATGAACACCGGCATCCAGCGCGCCATGAAGGCTGAAGTTGTTCAGCTGGAGCGGCTCAAGGACGTGTTGGCTGCCGCCTCGGCCGCCTAGCTTTCCGGCGCTACTGCGCCGGCCGCTGCGTTTGTCCGTTCCTGCCGGCGCTGGCCGCCGCTATTGCGCCAGCCGCTGCCCCGCCCAGCTTCCGGTGATGTTCGACGGCGAGGCAAGGCGTCCGCCGGTCAGGTCCCAGTACTGCACCACATCGTTGGCCCGGCGCAGTGCCACCCCCGTGGAGTTCAGGCCTGTGACGTCCCGCAGCGGCCGGATGCCGGTGACATCCCCCCAGCCGGTGGCCACGGTGGCCCTGGCTTCGGCGCGGGGCGCCGGGGTGCCGGCTCCGCGGTAAAGCTGCACCGCGCCGTCGGACTTTCGGGCCAGAATGTCCTGGAAGCCGTCAGCGTCATAATCCACCATGGCAAGGCGGGTGGCCGATACCCCGCCTGTCATCAGGGTGCGGGAGGACATGTCCGCCGCACCGATGTTCGGGTAGAGCCACAGGTTGCCCGAGGTGTCCAGGGCCACGAGTTGCGGGAGCCGGTTATTGGCGCACCAACCGCCCACGGCAAGGGTCATGCCTGCCCAGCCGGATTGGCCGAGGGTGACCGCGGCCCCGAAGCCACCGCCGGCGAAGCCGGGATGAAGCGTCAGCCGGCCGTCGTTCCACTGGGCCAGGATGTCAAAGGTGCCGTTGCGGTCCCAGTCGGTGACGAAGACTTCCTTGACGTTGCTGAAGAAGGAATTGATGACCTTGGCCGGCCCGTATGTCCTGTTCCCTGTGGAGGGGCGGTTGACCAGCTCACCGCCGGTATTCACGGTGACAAGGTCTGCGGCGCTGGTGATGGATGCCGTCTTCAGGTTCAGCGTGGGCGGCATGTGCTTGACGGCGGCGTCGCACATGGTGGGCGCGGCAGGCGGGAAAGCGTTCCCGCCGCTCGGGCTGCTGCCGGGCGAGGTGAGGGTGCCGGCCGGGAGGGTGGCGTAGCCGAAGAAGTTCACCACGCCCCAGATGGTGTAAAGGCTGTTCGTGTAGGAAATCCCGGCGCCCATGACGTTGAAGCGCGGGTCCAGGAGCATGGCGTTGTGGCCGGGTGATCCTTTCCACCATTCCACCAGCTGGGCGGCATCGCGGTCCGTGCGGATGGCGATGACCTCACCGGCGCTGGTCGGGCTCATGGCGCGGGCGTCCGTCCAAAAACTGGCTCGGTGTTCAATCACTTCGCGGGAGGCGATGTTGTCTGACCAGTCCTGGGACAACCCGGCCACCGTGGGGTGGTACTTGACCGCGGCCAGGCCGTTGGCCAACCGGTACTCATTGATCTTGTTGAAGACAGTCAGGATGGCCGCTGCGTTGTTGTCCGGGACCAACGCTTCCGTGGCAAGCTTCCCCGCGGCCGGGGGTTCCGCTGCGAAGGTCTGCGGGGTGGGCGCTGCAGTTTTGTTCTGCGCCAGTTCCTCGTCGGGGGCCCACAGCGGCGGCACCGAAGGAACTTCGGCTGCGGAGGCTCTGGCCGGGGCGGCCGCCGGTGCCGGCGCAGTTGCCGGCGCGGTTGCCGGCGCGGTTGCCGGCTGGGGCGCCGCGGGCACCGTGTTCTGTACCCCGGCCGGCGCCGCCGGTGCGATCACCGGGTCCACGGCTGGGGCGAGCAGCGATCCGGTGCCGGTATCCTCACGCGGTGCGCCGCCGTCGTCGTCCGCCATGCCCGGAGGACCCAGCGTGACCGCGCGCGGTCCCACCGCACCGGCAGCCCCCGCCGAGGAGTCGTGTTCCCCCGGGACAGAGTGCAGCCCGGCCGCCGGAGAGACCAACGCGAGGGCACACAACATAGCCACAACGGCGGGCGCCGCAAAGTTTTTCAAACCAACCCCAGATCAGTTCAGTTGTACCAGCCGGGAGACCTCCGGTGGCTGACATCCTGAGGCAACATTAGCCTCACTAGGCAACAGCAACAACGAAAGAATGGGCGCTGTGGACAACGCATAGTAATTTGGGAGGCGTGCTGATCTCTGACCGCGACATTCGCGCTGAACTGGACTCCCAACGGATCGTCCTCGAACCCTTCGATCCCGTCATGGTCCAACCCTCCTCGGTGGACGTGCGGATCGACCGGTTTTTCCGTCTTTTCGACAACCACAAGTACGCCCACATCGACCCTGCGGAGGAACAGCCGGAGCTGACCCGGCTGGTGGAGGTGGACCGCGGCGAGCCATTCATCCTGCACCCCGGCGAGTTCGTGCTCGGCTCCACCTACGAGACAGTCACGCTGCCGGACGACATCGCAGCCCGCCTCGAAGGCAAGTCCTCCCTCGGCAGGCTGGGCCTCCTGACGCACTCGACGGCCGGCTTCATCGATCCCGGATTCTCCGGACACGTCACCCTGGAGCTATCCAACATGGCCACCCTGCCCATCAAACTGTGGCCGGGAATGAAGATCGGTCAGCTGTGCTTCTTCCGGCTGACATCCGCGGCCGAACACCCCTACGGTTCGGGCGAGTACGGCAACCGCTACCAGGGCCAGCGCGGCCCGACCGCCAGCCGCAGCCACCTGAACTTCCACCGCACCGAGATCTAAGCGGGCCCGGTCCTTCGTCGAGTGGCGACGTCTCGCCGCTAAGAACGCCTCTTAGCGGCGAGAGCCCGCCTCTCGAACGCAGGGCTCGGCAGGAACTGTTCCTCCACATTGTGGATAACCCACGTGGCTGCCAGGTGCTGTGCCAACAATGGGGTCATGCGGCAACCTTCAGCCCTCCCGGACCACCTCTCTGGACGCTCATTCACGCTGGCCCAGCAGATGGATGCCGGCGTCCCTGCCGGGCGTGCCTGGCGGAGCGACCTTTATGTGCCCAGCCGGGGCATGCGCGTTCCCTGGGATGAAGCGCAGCCGTTGCACCACACCTGCTCGTTGTTGGTGGCGCTGACTCCCGGCGCGGTCTGCTGCCTCGGGACGGCCGGGCTGCTGTGGGGCTGCCCGTTGCCTCTAGTCGTGCAAAACGACCTGATCATCCACTTGGCCAAAGCCCGTGGGGAAGCGCGGCCGGAACGAAAAGGGGTTGCCGGTCACCGGCTGTCCCTGCGCGCCGGGGATGTAGCAATGCTCGACGGCGTTCCGGTCACCTCGCCTGCCCGGACGTGGCTGGACCTGGCCTCCGTCCTCGGCCTTGAAGGCCTGGTGGCGGCAGGGGACCACTTCATCTGCAGCCAGGCCAGGAGCTTCGGGCCCGTCAGGACGGCGCTCTGTTCCCTGGATGACCTCCGGGAGCAGGTCATGACCACCCAGGGCGTCCGGGGTATCCGAAAAGCCAGGCAGGCGCTGGAGCTTTGCCGGGTTGGTGCTGACTCAGCGCCGGAGACGCGGCTGCGGCTGGCGATGGGGCGGCTGGGCCTGCCTGAGCCCACCCTGAGCCACGTGGTCCTTGACCCGACCGGAGGGGAGCTCGCCTGGCCGGACCTGGCCTTCCCCGAGTTCAAGGTGGCCGTCAACTACGACGGCCGGCACCACCTCGAGGCCCGGCAGCGCGAATCGGACATCCGCCGGGACGAATCCATTGCCGCCGTTGGCTGGCAGTCGGTGACAGTGACCGCCGGCCACGTGCGCACCTGGGGCTTCGACGGATGCGCGCACCGGGTGCTGGACGCGCTGGTCCGGGCTGGTTGGGGCGTCGAGAGGCGAGATCTCCGCGCTAAGCGGGCGGCTTAGCGCCGAGACGTCTCCTCTCGATGAAGGTGGGCCAGCTGAAGGAGGGCGAGGTGGGCTCGGGGCGAGGGGCGCGGCGGGGGAAGCTAAGGGGTGCTGTGCGCGGGCCGGCCGCCCGGCTCCCCGGCTGCTCGGCCGAGGGCCTTGACCACCGGCTCAACGTAACGGGCGGCGAGGGGGCCGATGATGGCCATCAGGAGGACGTAGGCCGTGGCCAGGGCGGCGAGGTCGCGGGGAACCACACCCGAGGCGACGGCCAGGCCGGCGATCACGATGGAGAATTCGCCACGCGCGATCAGTGCGGCGCCCGCCCGGAACCGGCCCGGACGGCCGACGCCCGCCCGCTTGGCCGCCCAGATCCCCGTGATCATCTTGGTGAGGGCGGTGATGACGGCCAGCACCAGCGCCCAGCCGAGGACCGGGGGAATGGTGGAGGGATCGGTGTTGAGGCCGAACGCCACAAAGAAAATGGCGGCAAACAGGTCCCGGAGCGGTTCGAGGATCCGGGTGGCGCTGTGGGCCGTGGCGCCGGAGATGGCAATGCCCAGCATAAACGCGCCCACCGCCGCGGAGACCTGCATCGCCGATGCGACGCCGGCCACCAGGAGGGCAGCCCCGAGCAGGTTGAGCAGGAAGACTTCGGAGTTTTCGCTGTGCACCGCCTTGGAGACGTGGTGGCCATGGCGCAGGGCCACCATCAGGACCAGCGTGACCACTGCCAGGGATATGCCCACCGTGGTCAGGCCGCCCAGGAAGCTCACCCCCGCCAGGGTGGCCGTCAGAATAGGCAGGTACACGGCCATGGCCAGGTCCTCGAAGACCAGGATGGACAGGACCACCGGCGTCTCCCGGTTGCCGAGGCGGCCGAGGTCGGTGATCACCTTCGCGGCGATTCCGGAGGAGGATATATAGGTCACGCCGCCCATCACCATGGCACCCACCGGCCCCCAGCCGAGCAGGAACGCCAACCCCGCGCCCGGTACAAAATTCAGGACCAGGTCAAGAACACCGGCCTGCCAGGACCTGCGCAGACCGGTGAAAAGCTCGGCAGCCGTATATTCCAATCCGAGCATAAGCAACAGCAGGATGACCCCGATTTCGCCGGAAAGATGTGCGAATTCGTGCATACCATCGAGCTTGACCACCCCGCCTGCCCCGAAGGCGAGCCCACCCACAAGATAGAGGGGGATGGGTGACATTCCGATCCGTCCGGCCAGCCTGGCCAACAGGCCAAGGCAGAACACAACGGCCCCCAGTTCAATGAGGGTCAGGGCCAGCGGGTCCATCAGGCTCAGCCGTTGCGGAGAATATCGGCCGCCGAGTCGAGGCCTTCTTGGGTTCCCACGGCCACCAGCAAATCGCCGGAATGAAGGACGACGTCGGGTCCCGGCGAGGGGAGCACCTCGCCTTCACGCATGATCGCCACGATCGAGACGCCGCAGCGGGTGCGGATGCAGGCCTTGCCCATGGGCTGGTTCTGGAACGGGGAATCCGGGGCAATGGAGAACTGCCGGGTCACAATGCCGGGCACATCCCGGTGTTCCTCGGCCAGCTTCATGGCCAGGTGCTGCCCGCCCAGGAGGTTGCCCAGGGTGGCTGCCTCGTCCCCGGTCAGGGGAATGGAAGCCTGGCAGGTGTCGGGATCGTCCCAGGTGGAAACGATAAGTTCCGTCTGGCCTTCCCGCAGCTCCACGACGCCGATGCGGCGTCCGGATGCCGTCATGAAATCCTTCCGCCGGCCCAGGCCGGGGAGGTCCGTTTCGTCCACGTTCATACGTCCAGACTAGTCGCCGCACACCGGTTTCGGGTGCCGGTCCGCCGCTCGGGAAAGCCGGCTCCAAACACCGGCGCGGTGTGGCGCGTTACCGGGATGACGGGCCGGCTAGGAGGAAGGTACCTGGGCAATGGGTGCCTTGCTGGGCGGTTTCACCGGCAGCAGGACCAGCAGGCCGGCGAGCAGGACCACCATGATGCCCAGGATTCCCCAGCGCTGGGCCTCGCCGGGCGCCACCAGGGGAGTAGCCAGAGTGATGCAGAGCGTGAACAATGCGGGAGCCAGGAAACTGACGGCCCGGCCCGTGGTTGCATACAGGCCGAACAGTTCGCCGGTCTCGCCGGTGGGTGCTAGCCGGGCCAGATAGGCCCTGGAGGATGACTGTGCCGGGCCTACGAAGAGGCAGAGGAACAACCCGAAGACCCAGAACGTCGTGGCGCCGGCCCAGGCCGTGCCGAAGAACACGTAGTTGCCGTTGCCGAGGACCAGGATCATGGCACCGGCGATCAGCAGTCCGATGAGGGAGCCCATGATGACGGCCTTGGGCCCCACCCGGTCATCCAGGAACCCGCCGATGACGGCACCAACCGCTGCCACCACGTTGCCGAAGATGGCAAAGAAGATGACCTGGGGCAGCTCGAAGCCGAAGGTGCCGGCCGCAATGATCCCGCCGAACGTGAAGACTGCTGCGAGCCCGTCGCGGAAGACTGCGCTGGCGAGGAGGAAATAGATCGTATGGGGGCTCGTGGCGTAGATCGCCTTGATCCGGCGGACCAGCAGACCGTAAGAGGCCAGGAAGCCCAGCTGTTTGGCCCGCGCCGGCCGGGGCAGTTCCGGAACGACGA
The DNA here is from genome assembly GCF_029076445.1 of Pseudarthrobacter naphthalenicus. Lineage (GTDB taxonomy): Bacteria > Actinomycetota > Actinomycetes > Actinomycetales > Micrococcaceae > Arthrobacter > Arthrobacter naphthalenicus. The sequence goes on along the minus strand of NZ_JARESG010000014.1, from coordinate 54,785 downwards.
ACAGGACCGGGAGGGCGAAGATGAAGAACCACAGCGCCGAGAACACCGCCACAAGCCGGATGTTCAGGCTGGCTTCCGTGGAGGCGCCAAACCAGTCGAAGCTCGGCTGCACAAAGAGTTGCAGCACCACCAACAGCGCCACAATGCCGCCAAGATAACCCATTCCCCAGCCGAACCCGCTGACCTTGCCGATGTTCGTTGGGGTGGACACCTGGGTGAGCATGGCGTTGTAGTTGACGCCCGCAAACTCAAAGAAAACATTCGCCAGGGCAATGAGGGAGACGCCCAGCAGCAGGAATTCCGGGCCCGGGACAACGAAGAAACACAGCCCTGTCAGAACGGCGACGGCGGCCGAGTTGACCCCCAGCCACAGCTTGCGGCGCCCGCCGCTGTCCGAGCGCTGTCCTGTCACCGGAGCGAGGACAGCTATTGCCAGGCCAGCGATGGCCAGCGCAGTTCCCAGCACGGCAGAGGACTGGTCCTTGTCGCCGAAGGCGCTGGAGGTGAGATAGACCGTGAAGACGAAAGTGGTCATGACCGCGTTGAACGCCGCCGACCCCCAGTCCCAGGCAGCCCAGGCCAGCACGCGGCCCTTGCCGGTGGCCCGGGGTCCGGATGCGAGTTCCGATGGCGGCTGGGTGGCCTCAGGAGCGCTGGCGGTGTTCATAGCCTGAATGTTATCCGCCCGTGGCGAACAGGGCGGGCATAATACGCCTGACACTCAGCAAAATCGAGCGGCCGGCGGCCTTCGCGCGGAAAACGGCTGGAACGGCTTGATAAACTGTGGCCACCGAACCTGACGATTGACCGCCTGCCCTAACTTTTTTTGTTTACGAATCCCTGACGTTGCGGAGATAACAGTGATCACAGTCCTTGCCGTGCAGTTTACGGTGGCTGCTGTGGCGCCCCTCCTGTTCAGGATGTGGGGCCGTAACGCGTTCTATGCATTGGCGGCCGTGCCTGCCGCGTCCTTCATCTGGCTGCTGTTCCAGTACGGCGCCGTCTACTCGGACTCCGGGGCCGTGGCAGAGGTCATTCCCTGGATCCCCGGGCTGAAGCTCGAGCTGGCCTTCCGGCTGGATCCGCTGGCCTGGGTGACGTCCCTGCTGGTCCTGGGTGTGGGCGCGCTGGTGCTGATCTACTGCGCCCGGTACTTCAGTGAGAAGGACCAGGATCTGGGTGGCTTCGGAGCGCAGTTGCTCGCCTTCGCGGGGGCCATGTTCGGCCTGGTGGTGGCGGATGACCTGCTCCTGCTGTTCATCTTCTGGGAACTGACCACCATCCTTTCCTACCTGCTGATCGGCTTTGCCCGCACCAGGCTGGCCGCCCGGCGCTCCGCCCTGCAGGCCCTGATGGTCACCACCGCCGGCGGCCTGGCCATGCTGGTGGGCCTGATCATGCTGGGCTACAGCGCCGGAACCTACCGCATTTCGGCGATTATGGCGCAGGCGGCCACGCTGGTGACCGGACCGGACAGCGGCATCGTCGCCACCGCCGTCGTACTCATCCTCGTGGGCGCCATCAGCAAATCCGCGCTGGTGCCCTTCCACTTCTGGCTGCCGGGCGCCATGGCGGCGCCCACGCCGGTCAGCGCCTATCTGCACGCCGCAGCCATGGTTAAGGCCGGCATCTACCTGGTGGCCAGGCTTGCGCCGGGTTTTTCGGAGACCGCCTACTGGCAGCCCGTTGTGCTGGGGCTTGGCCTGGCCACCATGCTGGTGGGCGGGTACCAGGCGTTGCGGCAGACCGACATTAAGCTGATCCTTGCGTACGGCACCGTCAGCCAGCTGGGTTTCCTGACCATGGTGGTGGGACTCGGAACGCCGGACGCCGCGCTCGCCGGCCTCGCCATGCTCCTGGCGCATGGCCTCTTCAAAGCCACCCTGTTCCTGGTGGTGGGCATCATCGACCACCAGGCCGGAACGCGTGATGTCCGCCAGCTCTCCGGCGTCTTCCGCTCGTCCCGGGCGCTGGGCATTGTGGCCGGCATCGGCGCTGCGTCGATGGCGGGCGTTCCGCTGCTGGCCGGCTTTGTCGCCAAGGAATCGGTCCTGGAGGCCTTCGTTCACCACGCCTCCGGGGGAGACCCCTGGAGCACCGTTGTGCTTGCGGGCATCGTCCTGGGCTCGGTCCTCACGTTCGCCTACAGCGCCCGATTCATGTGGGGGGCGTTCGCCGTCAAGTCCGGCGTGGATCCCACACCGTTCAAGGCCGTCCGGCCCTCCTTCCTGGCGGCCCCCGCGCTCCTGAGCCTCCTCACCATTGTTTATGGCCTGTGGCCAACCCCGGTGGATGCCTGGATCCAGCCGTATGCGGCCCTCTTTGCGTCCACCGCGGCCGACGCCGGCACACCGGTTGAGCAGGCCGGGCACCTCGCGCTGTGGCACGGGCTGAATCCGGCGCTCGGACTGACGGCGCTGACGTTCGTCCTCGGCCTGGCCATGCACTCAGGCCGGAAGCTGGTGGGGCGGGCACAGTCCCGGGTACCCGGCTGGATCGACGGGGACCGGTTCTACCAGCTCACCATCGGCGCGCTGGATGATGTGGCCGTGTGGATCACCGGCCGCACCCAGCGTGGTTCGCTCTACTTTTATCTCTCCGTGATCCTCTCCATGGCGTTTGCGCTCCCGCTGACCACCATGCTTGTGGCCGGGAAAACCCTGCCGACGAACCTGTACTTCAGTGATCCGTTCTCCCCGCTCCAGCCCGTGGTGGGTGCCGGGATCGTGATCGGGGCCCTGGCCGCGGTCAAGGCCAACCGGCGGTTCCTCGCCGTGCTGATGGTGTCGGTGACCGGGTACGGGATTGCCCTGATGTTCGCGCTGCAGGGCGCGCCGGACCTGGCCCTGACCCAGGTGCTGGTGGAAACCATCATCCTGGTGGCGTTCGTCCTGGCCATGCGCAGCCTGCCGGCCGAGCTGCGAGACCGGACCGGCGGGAGATACCGGGTGGTCCGCGTGATTATCGGCGCCGCCTTCGGCATCACCATGGTTTTCGCCGCCATCTACGCGATGGGCGCCCGGGTGGCTGCCCCCGTGTCGCTGGAGTTTCCGAGGCTGGCGTACGAGGGCGGCGGCGGACTGAACATCGTCAACGTGACCCTGGTGGACATCAGGGCCTGGGATACGTTCGGCGAAATTTCCGTCCTCGCGCTCGCGGCCACCGGCGTCGCCAGCCTGATCTTTGTCCGCGGCCGGGGCGACCGGCTCAGGATGTCCTCCACCATCGCCGAAGGCAGCGTGGGACGGCAATCGGCAGCGGACCCGGGATCCCGCGAAGCCGCGTCGCTGGCCCTCAGCCGGAAGTTTGCCGCCTCCACACGGGACGCCTGGATCGTGGCCGGCCGGACCCTGGCCCCCGAGCGGCGCTCCATCATCTTCGAAGTGGTGACGCGGCTGATCTTCCACTCGCTGATCATCTTCTCGCTCTACCTCCTCCTGGCCGGGCACAACCTGCCCGGCGGTGGTTTCGCCGGCGGCCTCACGGCGGGACTCGCCCTCGCCATCCGCTACCTGGCCGGCGGGCGCTTCGAACTGCGGGAGGCCACCCCCGTAGGCGCCGGCACCCTGCTGGGCATTGGTCTTGCGACGGCGGCCGCCTCGGGTGTGGTGCCGCTCCTGCTGGGCGGCCAGGTGTTCCAGAGCGCCATCATCGAACTCTGGCTCCCCGTGTTTGGCGACATCAAGTTCGTCACGTCCACCCTGTTCGACATCGGCGTGTACATCGTGGTGGTGGGCCTGGTGCTGGACGTGCTCCGCAGCCTGGGCTCCGAGATCGACGAACATTTTGACGGAAACGAGGACGAACCGGCACCGGACTCCCTTGTTGAGGACGCGATGGCCGGTGCCGTTTCAACCGACGGGCACGAGGCCGTGAGCCTCACCGCCGAAACCACAGTGAAGGGCCAAGGATGAGTGTCAACCTGACCCTGCTGATGGTGATGGGTGCCCTGTTTGCGTGCGGGATCTACCTGATCCTGGAACGCAGCCTCACCCGGGTGCTTCTGGGGCTGATGCTCCTGACCAACGCCACGAACCTGCTGATCCTCACCACGGGCGGCTATGCCGGCCTGGCTCCGTTCTTCAACAAGGACACCGGTGCCAACGAGTACGCGGACCCGCTGCCGCAGGCACTCATCCTCACGTCGATCGTGATCTCCTTCGCCGTCACCGCGTTTATGCTCGGCATCATTTACCGCACCTGGGTCCTGGCGCGCCAGGATGAGATCCAGGACGACGTCGAGGACCGCCGCGTGGCCGCGACGCCCAGGTTCGATGCCGAGGACGACGCCGAGATCCCGGCCGAGACGTCCGAGTTTCCGCTGACGATGCTTGGCAGCGACGGCAGCGGCGTTTCGGACTATGCGGATCAATCAGACCCTGAAGAGTCCGGGGAGTCGGTGGTGGCCGGCGCCCGGACGATTCCCGCGGTGGATGCCGCGGCCGAAGAGCAACCCGGTTCCCGAAACGTAACCCCCGGCCCCGAAGGAGGTGTGAAGTGAACATCACAAGCTTTGCCCCGCTTGCCGTCCTGCTTCCCATCTTTGGTGCCGCGCTGGCCTTCCTGCTGTTCCGGCATTCCCGGGCGCAGCGGGCGGTCAGCATCGGTGTGCTGTCCCTGACGCTGCTCCTGGAATGCGCCCTGCTCGCCTCTGTGTGGGAGGGCGGAACAGCCGCCGTGAACATCGGCGGCTGGCTGCCGCCCTGGGGCATCACCATGGTGGTGGATCAGTTCTCCTCGCTCATGCTGGTGGTCTCCTCCGCCGTCAGCCTGGCCGTCCTCATCTATGCCACCGGGCAGGGCATGGCCGACGGCGATCAGGACGCCCCCGTATCGATCTTCCACCCCACCTTCCTGATCCTCGTGGCCGGGGTGTCCAACGCGTTCCTGTCCGGGGACCTCTTCAACCTGTACGTCGGTTTTGAGATCCTCCTGACGGCAAGCTACGTCCTGATGACCCTGGGCGGGACGGGACCCCGCATCCGGGCAGGCGTCACCTATGTGGTGGTCTCCGTGGTGTCCTCCGTCCTGTTCCTGATCTCCATCGCCATGGTTTACGGCGCCACCGGCACGGTGAACATGGCAGACCTCGCCATCAAGCTCGCGGACCTGGACGAGGGAACACAGACGCTGCTGCATGTGATGCTCCTGGTGGCCTTCGGCATCAAGGCGGCCGTTTTCCCGCTGTCCTTCTGGCTTCCGGACTCCTATCCCACCGCGCCCGCCCCGGTCACCGCCGTGTTCGCCGGCCTGCTGACCAAAGTGGGCGTGTATGCGATGGTCCGCACCGAGACCCTGCTGTTCCCCGGCGACAGCCTGAACACTCCCTTAATGGTGGTGGCGCTCCTGACCATGGTGGTGGGAATCCTCGGCGCCCTCGCCCAAAGCGACATCAAACGTCTGTTGTCCTTCACGCTGGTGAGCCACATCGGCTACATGGTGTTCGGGCTGGCGATGTCCTCGGTGGCCGGGCTGGCCGCTGCCGTGTTCTACGTGGCCCACCACATCACCATCCAGACCAGCCTGTTCCTCGTCACGGGCCTCATTGAACGCCGGGGCGGCAGTTCCTCGGTGGACCGGCTGGCGGGACTGGCCAAGCTTTCCCCCGTCCTGGCGCTCCTGTTCTTTGTGCCCGCCATGAACCTGGCCGGCATACCGCCATTCTCCGGGTTCCTGGGCAAGGTGGGCCTGATCCAGGCCGGCATTGAACTGGGGACTCCGCTCGCCTACGCGCTGGTGATCGGCGGCGTGGTCACGAGCCTGCTGACGCTCCTCGCCGTGGCGCGAGTCTGGAACCGTGCGTTCTGGCGGAAGCCCTCGGACGCAGAGCACCCGGACCCCGTTCTCCTGGCGGCGCGCGAGGAATCAGCCACCGGCCGGCGGGCCGGCCGCGACAGCGTGACCCTGCTGCCCCGCACCATGGTGGGCTCAACCCTCGGGCTGGTGGCGCTGGGCGTATCCCTTACGGTCTTCGCCGGCCCGCTGTTCAAGGTGGCGGATCAGGCGGCCCAGGAGATGCTGGAAAGGTCCTCGTACATCCAGGCGGTGCTCGGTGAGGACACCCAGGTGCCGCCCCTGGCGCTGAAAGCGGGTGGGGGCGAATGAGCCGCCGCCGCCTTTCGCTGCGCCAGGAGATTCCCCTCCTGGTGTGGCTGGTGATCGTCTGGGGTGCGCTCTGGCAGGACTTCAGTCCCGGCAACCTGCTCTTCGGTGCCCTGCTGGCCGTGCTGGTGGCCCGGATGTTCTACCTGCCGCCGGTGGAGCTCAGCGGCAGGTTCAATATCCTGCACGCGGTTCCCTTCGCCCTGCGGTTCATCGCCCGGGTGGCGGCAGCGAGCATCGAGGTCATGTACCTGGCGGTAGTCCGCGGCCCCAAGGTGATCAACGCCGTCGTCGCCGTCCCGCTGCGGAGCCACCAGGACCTCATCGTCACCGCCGTGGGGCACGTGATTTCGCTGATCCCGGGTTCCCTGGTTGTGGAAGTGGACCGTTCAACGTCCACCCTTTACCTGCACGCGCTCAATATCAGCAACGCCGAGGACGTGGCCAGCCTGCGCAAGGAAGTCCGGTCCATTGAAGCCGGTCTGATCCGCATCATGGGCAGCAGGGAAGAACTCGAAGCAGTGCGGCAGGAGACCCCGGCATGATGCAAATTGTCCTGGCTGTCACGGCAGTCATCCTCTCGGCGGCCGCGGCCGGCGCCATCATCCGCATTGCGCGGGGCCCCTCGCTGCTGGACCGGGTGCTGGCCTCCGATGTGCTGCTGGCCATCCTCGGCGCGGCCCTGTGCATCGACATGGCCGTGAACCGGCACCTGAACAACTTGATGCTGCTCGTGGCATTGTCGGTGGTTGGCTTCATCGGCTCCGTGACAGTGGCACGCTTCGTGGCCGACCGGCGGGAGCAGACCCATGAATCCTGAGGCGAGCCTGGTGGACAACGTAATCGACACCGTGACGGCGGTATTCCTGGTGGCGGGTGCCCTCATGTCCCTGGCGGCCGCCGTCGGGCTCCTCCGTTTCCCTGACCTGCTGAGCCGGATGCACGCGGCCACCAAACCTCAGGTGCTGGGACTGTTCCTGCTCCTGGCGGCCATCGGCCTGCAGATGCGGTCGTGGTGGGTGTGGCCGGTGCTGCTGGTGGCATGGATTTTCCAGCTGCTGACGGTGCCGGTGTCCGCGCACATGGTGGGCCGGGCCGGCTACCGCACCAAGCACATGCACCGGGAGCTGCTCAGCTCCGATGACCTGGAGGCCGTGGTCCAGAAAGCGGCCAAGTCGGCCCGCGACGAAGAGTCCTGACCGCTGAGGATTTTACCCGGACAAGAGCCACGAACAAGAGCGCCGGGCTGTGGCCCGAACAAGAGCGCCGAGCCACAGCCCGGCAGCCGGACGGTAAATCCGTTAGACGATGTCCTGGGTCTTCGCGAACCGGGTGATGGCCCGCTGCGTGCCGCGGTTGGCGAGGACCTGGATGATGGTGCTGACCGAGGCCGAGATCAGCGCGAAGGTCAGGGCGGACCGAAGGCTCGTTGGGGTGTCTTCGTGCTTGCCGGTGGGGGGCTTCCGGCCGGTGGACTTTTCCCAGACGGTGTTGACTACCTTGGTGCCGACAAACCCGGCGGCGAGGCTGATTCCGGTGCCGAGCAGCTTGATGAACAGGTTCATGGGGTGAACTCCTTGTGGGCGGATCGGGGGACTGCCTTTAGCCTAACGTGATCAGCGTCCCAGCCGGCATTCAGGCAGGGCGCATGGACCCCAGAATCTCCCTGAGGGCCTCCACCACGAGGTCATGGTCCTGCATTTGCGGCAGCCCCGAGACGGTCACGGTGGCCACGGCGCCCACGCCGGCAACGTACACGGGAAAGGACCCGCCGTGTGCGGCATAGACGGATTCGTCATACCAGCCCTGGTCCTCGATCCTGCCGCCCCGCAGCCTTGCCCGCAGGCCCACCAGCAGCGATGGGATTTCGTACCGCGCGGCTGTGCGCTGCTTGGCCCGCACCCAGTGCTCGTTGTTGGGCGTGGCACCGTCCAGGGCCACGTGGAACAGGACCTGCTCGCCCTTGGTGATGTCGATGGCAATGGGCAGCTTCCTCGTTTTGCCCAGCTCCACCAGCAGCAGCCCCAGGTTGAGCGAATCGTCCTTGCTGAACCGCGGGAACTGCAGCTCGCTGATCTCGCCGTCGATCCTGGCAATCAATGCCTCCAGCGAACCGGGGGGCTGGCTCCCGCCGGCATCGGGATCGAACAGGGTCACATCGGACGGTTCGGCAGTCATGGCCCACAATCTACCGCGGCTGCGGTGTAAACTGGGTCACGCCCATCAGGGCAGATTTATTACGACAGGGGAGCGCCGCCGTCGGGCACTGCAGGAATGCAGCCGGTGGTGGGCGCTGAGAGTGCGGACAGCCGCAGACCCTCGAACCTGATCCGGTTAGTACCGGCGCAAGGGAGTCGAGCTTCTCAGAGTGTCCGGATCCGGGCGGCGCAGGCCGGGCCGAAACCGCGAATACTCTCCCCTCCTGTACCTCAGGAGGTTGACATGACAACAGTAAGCATCAAGAAGGCCGGCTACACCTGGCGCGTAGTGGACATCGTGGTGGCGGCTCTGATCGCCATCGCCGGCGGCGTGATCTTCTGGGCGTGGGACCAGGGCGCGGCGCTGGTCTCGGCACCGATGAACGCCACCTACCCGCCCCTGACCGGCCTGATCTCCGGCGGCTGGATGATTCCGGCCATTCTGGGCATGCTCGTCATCCGCAAGCCGGGCGCCGCACTGTTCTGCGAGGCCGTGGCCGCCACCGGTGAGCTCATGATGGGATCCCAGTACGGCACCACCGTGCTGATCTCCGGCATCCTGCAGGGCCTCGGCGCGGAACTGGTGTTCGCCGCGTTCGGCTACCGGAAGTTCAACCTGCCCACCGCCATGCTGGCAGGTGCCGGGGCAGGCCTCTTCTGTGGCCTGAACGACTCGTTCCTCCCGTGGGGCTGGAACATCGCCTACGAGGCCGGCGACAAAGCCGCCTACATTCTCTTCTGCGCCATCTCCGGCGCCGTAATCGCCGGTGCCGTGTCCTGGGTGGCCACCCGCGGCCTCGCGAGGACCGGTGTGCTGAGCTCCTTCGCGTCCCGGAAGGCCTCCTCGGAGCCCGTCTTCAACTGATGGCCGCTTCCGACGCCGGCGCCTCCGCCGTGCGCCCCGCAGCCGTGTCCGCCCGCGGCTGGGGGTGGCGGCACGCCGGCCGCGCCGTACCCGCCGTCCACGGGCTGGACCTGGACATCGCACCCGGTGAACGGGTGCTGCTCCTGGGCCCCTCAGGCGCCGGCAAATCAACACTGCTGCATGCGCTGGCCGGGGTGCTGGGGGACGAAGGGGACGACGCCGATGAGACGGGCACGCTGCTGATTGACGGCGCCGCGCCGCGTGTCCGGCGCGGCCGCGCCGGACTTATGCAACAGGACCCTGAAACCCAGGTCGTCCTCTCCCGCGTGGGTGACGACGTCGCCTTTGGCGCCGAAAACCTGGCCGTGCCGCGGGACGAGATCTGGCGGCGGGTGGACGAAGCGCTCGACGACGTCGGGCTGCGGAGTGCCGGCCGCCCGGACGGTGCGGCGGGCCTTCCCCTGGACCACCCGACGTCGGCCCTGTCCGGCGGCCAAAAGCAGCGGCTGGCGCTGGCCGGGATCCTTGCGATGCGGCCAGGGCTGATCCTGCTGGACGAGCCGACCGCCAACCTCGACCCGGCCGGCGTCCTGGAGGTCCGTGACGCGGTGGGCCGCTCCCTCGATAAAACCGGGGCCACCCTGGTGGTGGTGGAACACCGGGTGTCCGTCTGGAAAGACCTGGTGGACCGGATCGTGGTGCTGCAGCCCGGCGCGGCTGCGGGGGCCGGCACTGCTTCCGGCACCCCCGGCGGCTCCTCCGCAGTGCTCCTGGACGGGCCGCCGGACAGGGTGCTCGCCGAGGCGCGGGACATGCTGATCAACGCCGGGGTGTGGGTGCCGGGGTATGTTCCGGCCACGCGTCCCCGGACCGGCGCTTCCGGCAGCTTGGGCGCTTCCGGAAGCTCGGGTAGCTCCGGCGGAACGGCGGAGCTGTTGCTTGCAGCCGAGCACCTTGCAGTGTCCCGTGAGCGCCCGCGACGCCGGGGGTTCCGGACCATCCCGCCGGTTCCCGTCCAAACGGGCATCACCGCCCAGGTCCGGGCCGGCCAGGCACTGACCGTCACCGGACCCAACGGCGCCGGGAAGTCCACATTCGCGCTGACGCTCGCAGGACTGCTGGCGCCGGTGGCAGGAAAGGTTTCCGCCGCCGTCGAGCTTTCCCAAGGCGCCGGAATTGATCCGTTCAGGTGGAAGGCCAAGCAGCTGATTTCGCGGATCGGCACGGTGTTCCAAGAGCCCGAGCACCAGTTCGTCACAGGGCGCGTCCGGGATGAACTGATGTTCGGTCCGCGGCATCTGGGGCACGGGGAGGAACGTGTGGACGAACTGCTGGAGCGGCTGCGCCTGACCCACCTGGTGGAGGCGAACCCCTACACCTTGTCCGGTGGAGAGAAGCGCCGGCTGTCGGTGGCCACCGTCCTCGCAGCCCATCCACGGGTCCTGGTGCTCGACGAACCCACGTTCGGCCAGGACGCCAACACGTGGGCCGAGCTCGCCTCGTTCCTGTCCGAACTGCTCGACGAAGGGACGTCCGTGGTCTCCGTGACCCACGACGAAGAATTCACCGCCGTCCTGGGCGGCACCGAACTGCGGCTCGGCCCGGCCTCCCGGGGCGGCGCCCGCCAGGAAGCAGGGACAGGATGAGGGACGCCCTGACGCTGGGCGGAAACCACGCCGTACTGACCCGCGCCAATCCGCTGGCCAAATTCGCCGCCGTCTTCCTGATCACCCTGGTCCTGGCGCTCTCCATCGACTGGGTGTCCGCCTCGGTGGCGCTGGTTGCGGAACTGGCGCTCTTTCCGCTGGCCGGACTGACGCTGCGCCTGCTCTGGCAGCGCGGCTGGCCCCTGATCATCGCGGCAGCGGTGGGCGGCTGGAGCACAGCCATTGTGGCCGCGGACAGCGGCGCTGTACTGCTCGACGTCGGCATTTGGTCCATCAGCGAAGGTTCCCTGCAGCTGGGACTCGGGTTCATGCTGCGCGGCCTGGCAATAGCCCTGCCGGCGATCCTGCTGATGACCTGCACCGACCCGACGGACCTCGCCGACGCCCTCGCCCAGAAGGCCCGGCTCCCGCACCGGTTCGTCCTCGGCACCCTGGCGGCGATGCGGCTGGTGGGACTGCTGGCCGAGGAATGGCAAACCATCGGGATGGCGCGCCGTGCCCGCGGAGTGGGCTCCCACGGGGGCCCGCTGGAGCGGCTCCGGGCCACCCTCGGCCAGGGCTTCGGGCTCCTGGTCCAGGCGATCCGGCGCGCCTCCCGGCTGGCCGTCACCATGGAGGCGCGGGGCTTTGGGACCGGCCACCGCACCTGGGCGCGGGAATCCACCTACTCGGTGCTGGACGCCTGGGTGGTGCTGGGCGGGGTGCTGATCGCTGCCGCCGCCGTGGTTGCCGCCGCCGGGATGGGGACCTGGAACTTCGTGTGGCGGTAACGGGCGGGAGTCCGGCGGTGACGGGTGATTCAAAACCGTTATGAATGAGACGTGTATCGCATGAGGTGGATATTTATAGTCCAATCCCCGCCGAACCGCTAGGCTATCGACCCAAAATAACTCATTTATGATATTTTTTAGCTATGACTCAGGAAACTGCAGAGCACATTGCTGCCACTGTTAAGGACGCCCGCATCGACAAGGGCTGGACTCAGGGCCAGCTGGCCGAAGCGCTGGGAACCAGCCAAAGCGCCATCGCCCGCATGGAACAGGGCAAGCAGAACCTCAGCCTGAGGATGATCCAGCGCCTCGAAACGATCTTCGAGCGCAGCATCCTCAAGGTGGGCAAACCGCAGATGACCCACCTGCGGATCGAAGGCGGCCGGACCCTGTCCGGGGCAGTGGACGTCAACAGCAGCAAGAACGCCGGGGTGGCCCTGCTGTGCGCCAGCCTGATCAACCGCGGCACCACAGTCCTGCGCAGGCTCGCCCGGATCGAAGAGGTCAACCGGATCGTGGAGGTGCTGACCAGCATCGGCGTGGAATGCACCTGGCTGAACGACACCGACCTTCAACTCCGCCGCCCGGAAGTCCTGGACCTGGCCGCCATGGACGTGGACGCGGCACGCCGCACCCGTAGCGTCATCATGCTCCTGGGGCCCCTCCTGGACGAGAGCTCCGAGTACCGCCTGCCGTATGCCGGCGGTTGCGACCTGGGCACCCGAACGGTGGAACCGCACATGCAGGCCCTGCGCGAGTTCGGCCTCACGGTGGAGGCCACCGCGGGTTTTTACGCCGTCCGCGCTCCGCAGCCGGACACCATGGACCGCTCCTTTGTGCTGACTGAGCGCGGGGACACCGTGACCGAGAACGCCATCATGGCGGCGGCCCACCGCCGCGGCACCACGATCATCCGCAACGCCAGCCCCAACTACATGGTCCAGGACCTCTGTTTCTACCTGGAGATGCTCGGCGTGCAGATCGACGGCGTGGGCACCACCACCCTGAAGATCACCGGCCGGCCGTTTGTGGATGCCGACATCGAATATTTCCCGTCCGAGGATCCGATCGAAGCCATGAGCCTGATCACCGCCGGCATTGTGACCAACTCCGAGGTGACCATCCGGCGGGTCCCCATCGAGTTCATGGAGATCGAGCTGGCCACGCTGGAGCAGATGGGCCAGAAGCTGGAGATCTCCGGAGAATACATGGCCCGGAACGGGCGGACCCGCTTGGTGGATGTGACCACCAAGCCGTCCGAGCTGCGGGCGCCGGAGGACAAGATCCACCCCATGCCGTTCCCCGGGCTGAACATCGACAACCTGCCGTTCTTTGCGGTCATCGCCGCCAACGCCCACGGCCAGACCATGATCCACGACTGGGTCTACGAGAACCGGGCCATCTACCTCACGGAGCTGAACCGGCTCGGCGCCCAGGTGCAGCTGCTGGACCCGCACCGGATCTACGTCAACGGACCCACCAAGTGGCGCGCCGCCGAGGTGGGCTGCCCGCCGGCCCTCCGCCCGGCCGCGTGCCTGCTGCTGGCCATGCTCGCCGCGAGGGGAGTCTCCGAGCTGCGCAACATCTACGTGATCGAGCGCGGCTATGAGGACCTGGCCGAGCGGCTCAACGCCATCGGCGCCAAGGTGGAGTACTTCCAGGACTAGCCGCGGTTGGCTTGCCCCTCGGCCTCGTCCTGCCACCCGGACCGGGCTGCCGCACCCCCGGCGGCTTGGCGCACAATATAGTCATGCGAACTTTCGGGGTCGAGGAAGAGCTCCTGATCGTTGATCCGGAGTCCGGGCTGCCGCTTGCCCTGGCGGATGCCCTGCTTTCAGGGCACCGGTTGGCGGCCGACGACGCCCCGCCGGACCAGCAAGCGGGCAGGACCCGGGACCACACCGCGTACGACGACGAAATGGGCTTGAGTGCCGAGCTGAAGCTTGAGCAGATCGAGACGCAGACGCGCCCGTGCCGCGAGTATGCCGAACTGCTCCCGCAGATCCGGGCCGGGCGGCTGCTCGCGGACCGGGCAGCGCGCAAATTCGGCGCGCGGGTGGCCGCGCTGGCCACTTCCCCGTTCGGGCTGGCGAGCCACACCACCCCGGACCCGCGTTATGCACGGATGCTGGAGCGCTTTGGCCTGACCGCCCAGGAACAGCTGACCTGCGGCTTCCACGTCCATACGGCCATCGAGTCCAACGAAGAGGGCGTGGCCGTGCTGGACAGGATCAGGGACAAACTGGCTGTCCTCACCGCCCTCAGTGCCAACTCGCCGTTCTGGATGGGGATGCACACAGGCTTCGCCAGTTACCGCACGCAGGCCTGGAACCGCTGGCCAACGTCCGGCCCGTCCGGCATCTTCGGCACGTATTCCCAGTACCGCCGGGTGGTGACGCGGCTGCTGGACAGCGGGGTGATGTTGGACGAGGGCATGATCTACTTCGACGCCCGGCTCTCCCGGAACCATCCGACGGTTGAGGTCCGGGTTGCCGATGTCTGCCTCCGGGCTGAGGATGCCGCCCTGATCGCCGTGCTGGTACGGGCCCTGGTGGAGACGGCCAGCCGGGAATGGCGCGAGGGGGTGGAACCGGCCCCGGTGCCCACCGTGCTGCTCCGGATGGCGGCCTGGCAGGCGAGCAGCAGCGGCCTGGGCGGCGAGCTGCTGGACTTCGGCACGTTCCGGCCCGCGCCGGCGGTGGACGTGGTGCGTGCGCTCGTGGATTACCTGGCGCCCGTGCTCGCCGAACAGGGGGAGCTGTCCCTTGCCAGGCAGGGTGTGGAGGACATCATTTCCCGGGGTACCGGTGCCGCCGAGCAGTGCCGCGTGCGGGAGGCGGCTGCTGAAGTGTCGCCTGAGGACAGCGGGCTGGGCGCCGTTGTTGCCCACGCCGTGGGCATCACCATGCGCGGCACATCCGGCATGACTGAGGTGGATGAAGTTCCGGACCTGCTGCGCGTGCGGCAGGTCTGAGAGGTTCAACAGCTTCTCCGGCCCATTCCCTTTTGTGCTGCCGTGGTTTGTCAGCCGCCGACAGCCAGCCGTATCCCCAATGTCAGCATCACGGCAGCCACGAGGCCGTCCAGAATGCGCCAGGAGGCGGGCTTCGCGAAGAAGGGCCGCAGCGCGCGGGCCCCGAAGCCGAGCGCACTGAACCACGCCACGCTGGCTGCGATGGCGCCGGCACCAAACCACCACCGCGCGTCATGCGCCTGTTGGTTGGCCACGGATCCCAGCAGCAGGACGGTGTCGAGGTAGACGTGAGGGTTGAGCCAGGTCAGGGCGAGCACGGTGCCGAGTGCGGCGCCGAGGCCGACGGCGGGCTGCCGGGCGGCCGCCGTTAGGGCGCCCGGATGCAGCGCCCGGCGCGCCGCCATGACGCCGTAGGCCAGCAGGAACGCCGCTCCGGCGAACCGGACCACGTCCACCACCATCGGGTTCGCCTGCAGCAAGGCCCCCACCCCGGCGATCCCGGCCGCGATAAGGATGGCATCCGAGACGCTGCAGATGAGGACGACGGCGGCCACATGCTCACCGCGGATGCCCTGCCGCAGGACAAAGGCGTTCTGGCTGCCGATGGCCACGATGAGGGCCAGGCCGGTGCCGAAGCCAAGCGCTGCGGGCGCGAGCAATTCTGTGGAGTCCATATGGTTCAAGGTACGGTCCGGCCTAGGATTACTCCAGCTAAACATTCTTACTTATATGAAGGAAAACTAATGAAAGCGTTTCAGCTGGAGCACCTCAGGACCTTTACCGCGGTGGTGGAGGAGGGCACCCTGGAAGCGGCAGCCCGCACCCTGCACGTCACGCCGTCGGCGATTTCCCAGCGGCTGAAGGCGATGGAGGATGCGGCCGGCCAGATCCTGCTGCAGCGCACCAGTCCGGTCCGGCCGACTCCCGCCGGGGAGGCCGTCCTGCGATTTGCCCTGCAGGTCAGGCAGCTGGAGGGGGATGCACGCCAGGAGCTGGACGGCGGCCAAAGCGGACCGGGCGCGCCCATCCCGCTGGTGGTGAATGCCGACTCGCTGTCCACCTGGTTCCTGCCGGCGCTGGCGAGTCTTCCGGGGGAACCGGGCGTCTGTTTTGAACTCCGGAGGGAGGACGAACAGCATTCCACCCGGCAGCTGCGCACCGGCGCGGTCATGGCAGCCGTGACCGCCACGCCGGAGCCCGTTCCGGGGTGCAGCGTGGAGCCGCTGGGGTCACTGCGGTACCGTGCGGTGGCCAGCCCGGCCTACGTGCGCCGCTGGTGGCCGGACGGGTCCGGCCTCGTGGCCGGCAGCCGGTCACCGGTGGTGGACTTCGACCGGAAGGATGACCTGCAGGCAGGATTCTTCCGCGCGCTGACCGGCACTGACTTGGCGGCGCCACGGCACTACGTGCCGTCGTCGGCCGAATTTGCGCAGGCCATCCGGCTGGGACTGGGCTGGGGGCTCCTGCCCGAGCAGCACTGCCTGGCCGGTCTCGGGAGCGGGGACCTCGTGGAACTGGCGCCGGACAACCCGGTTGATGTTGCGCTGTACTGGCAGCGCTGGAAGATCGACTCCCCGGTCCTCAACCAGCTCAGCGCGGCAGTCCGGGAGGCGGCGTCCAGCCAGCTTCGCCGCTAGACGTGCTTGAGCGCCTGTTCGAGGTCCCCGATGAGGTCATCCACGTCCTCGAGCCCTACGGACAGGCGCACCACGCCGTCGCTGAGCCCGATCGCGGCGCGGCCTTCCGGGCCCATGGCGCGGTGCGTGGTGGTGGCCGGGTGGGTAATAAGGGACTTCGCATCACCTAGGTTGTTGGAGATGTCGATGATCCGCAGCGCATCCAGCAGTGCGAAGGCAGCCTCCTTGCCGGAGCGGCCGCCCGTTGCCGCGAGTTCCAGGGTGAGCACGGTGCCGCCGGCCTTCATTTGCCTGGCGGCCAGCTCATACTGCGGGTGCGACGCCAGCAGCGGGTACCTGACCCAGCTGACGGCGGGTTGCTGCTCGAGCCATTCGGCGAGCCGTAGCGCGGACGCGGACGAATGGTTGACGCGCAGGGCCATGGTTTCGAGGCCTTTGGTGAGGACCCAGGCGTTGAACGCGGACAGGGCCGGACCGGTGTGCCGCATCAGCTGCTTGACCGGGCCGTTGATGAACTCGGCCGTGCCCAGGATGGCACCGCCCATCACGCGTCCCTGCCCGTCGATGTGCTTGGTGCCGGAGTAGACAATCACGTCAGCGCCCAGCTGCCCGCAGCGCTGCAGCAACGGGGTGGCGAAGACGTTGTCCACCACCACGGTGGCACCCGCCGCGTGCGCCAGCTCGCTGACCGCGGCGATGTCCACGATTTCCTGCATGGGGTTGGACGGCGATTCGAAGAACACCGCCGTCGTCGGCTCGGCAAGCGCCGCCCGCCACTGCTCCAGGTCCGGGCCGTCCACGAACACCGTCTCCACGCCCCAGCGGGGCAGAATCTCATTCAGGATCACAAAGCATGAACCGAACAGCGAGCGGGCGGCGACCACGCGGTCACCGGCAGCCAGCAGGGCACCCAGGGCGGTGAACACCGCTGACATGCCCGACGCCGTCGCGAAGCATGCCTCGGTGCCCTCCAAAAGCCGGAGGCGTTCCTGGAACGTGGCCACCGTGGGGTTGCCGTAGCGGGAGTAGACAAACCGTTCATCCTCGCCGGTGAACGCGCGCTCGGCGGCGGCGGCGGACTCGTAGACGAAACCCGAGTTCAGGAAGATCGGCTCGGTGGTTTCCTGGAACTGCGTGCGGTCCAAACCGCCGCGGACCGCCTGGGTGTCGGGGCTCCAGCCGGCAGCTTCGTCGTTGAAAGTCATTTATTTGCTTCCGAGGTTGGTGGGCAGGCCGCGGTTTTTCCAGCCGTTGACCGTGCGCCCGCCGTAGCGGTCCGGCTCGCCTTCGAAGCCCTCGAGGACGTTGTAGGAGGTGAATCCGGCCTGCGTGGCGGCAAGGGCGGCGGCGATGGAGCGCTGGCCGGAGCGGCAGAGGAAAACCAGTTCGGTGCTGGTGTCCTCCGGCGCCTGCTGCTTCAGCTGGTCAACAAAATCCGGATTGGGAATCCCGCCCGGGAAGGTCCACGGGATGAAGAGGGGATCGTTTTCGGTCGCCTTTGTGTCCGGGATGCCGATGTGCGCCCATTCGCCCTCCGTGCGGACATCCACCAGGATGGCGCCCTGTTCCAGTTTGGTCCAGGCCTCCTGCGGCGTGAGGTCTCCGGCGTAGCTCATGCGTGGCCCTCGCCGTCGAACTCAAGATCGTCGCCCGCCTCGAGATCCTCCACGGCGGTGGCGACGGCGGCATCCGCACTGGCGATGGCCGCCGGAAGGATGAGGGCCTGGGCAACGATCACGGCGGTGCCGTTGAACGTCGCGGCCGGGCTGCCGTGCAGGACGTACCCCTCGGCGAGGGCGGCGGAAATCCGCTCACAGAACGTGCGGTCGTCCGTGCCGGTGATGAGCCGGTAGGACAGTTTTTCCTCGGGAACAGGTGCGTCGGACACGACGATCTCCTTCTTTCACGCTTGCAGCTCGAATGGGTCGATATGCCGAGTATTCACCTGAGGCACCCCGCCGCGATAGGAGGGTTGCCGACCGGCCAGTCAGGGCTTGGCGCCGGTTCTCATTACTCCCCAAAAACGTAACACCCGGCCCGGCCCGCCGCACGGCCGCCGGCGTCATGTTCCGTAACCAACACGTGCTTCCATCCGCCGCTACCGGGCACAACAATCGGACCATGGGCAAAGACCGGGGGAATCGCCTGACCGTCGCGTGGCCGCGCCTCATCACCGTGGTGCTGTGTGCCGCGATTCTCACGGCTGCCCTCAACAGCTGCCGGAACGTTGTGGCACCGCCGCCGTGCATGCCGCCCGCGTTCACGGTGATTCCGGCGGAAGTGAAACCTGGGGACATGGTGACGGTCAGCGCCCCGGACGCCGGCTGTGATGCGCGCTACGGCCAGGCTGCCCGGGTCCGGGTGGAACTGCTGAACGCGGCCGGCACGCCCGCCCTGGATGAGCTCGCCCCCATGACCGACGACGGCGGCTTCACTTTGGTGTTCACCGTCCCGGCAGACATGTCCCCGGGGGAAGCCGGCGTCACCGCGTACCCGTACAACCTGGATTGGTGCGATGACACCGGAGTCAACAACCGGGCGGCTGCGGGGCCGTCGACCCTTGTCCGGGTCTCCTGCGCCCAGCGCCTGGTGCGGCTGGTCATCCTGGCCGGCTGATTCGGGCGGCGTTGACTGGCGGTGTTGACTGACGGCGTTGATAGGGCACTGCCTGCAACACCGATAGAGTTCTCGCGGTGGCAGCGGCCGCCAATCACATGACCGTCCGGGGGGAAGGTTCACACCAGCATGCCTACAGCCATCACACTTTGGCGCGTGCCGCCGTCGGACATCCGGAGGCGCGGCCCGCTGTTGGCGGCGCTCCTCGCGGCACTCTTCCTCCTGGTGAGCCTGCTGCCCGCGGGCGCAGCGAACGCGGCCGAGCCTGAGCCGGCGAAGGGCAAGCCCCTGCTGGGGGCCGTCCTGGAGTGGGGCGAGGACTCAGCCCAAGGGTTTGCCGAGCGGCTTGGTGCTGCACCGGCCCTGCTGGGGCACGAGATTTCCCTGCCTGTGGGGCCCGGCGAGGAACAGGACATCCGCGAGTACCTCGGCCAGGCCGCTGGCCAGGGTTCCCACGCGGTTCTCACGGTGCGGCCCACCGCAGCACTGGACCAGGTGGACGCGGCCGCCGCCAAAAACTTCGCCGCCAAGGTGGGGGACCTGACGGCTGGCTTCAAAGGCGCCGTCCTGATCCGGTTCGCCCCGGACATGAACTCCAGCTGGGTGGAGTGGGGCCAGCAGCCGGCCGCCTACAAGACGGCTTTCCGGAACGTTGCCGCGGCGTTCAAAACCGCGGACGACGCCGGCACGGTCATGGTGTGGCAGCCGTACCTTGGGCGGGACTACCCCTTTGAACGGAGCAGGAACGCTCCCGCCCCCGGGTCCGAGGGCTTTGCCCTGCTGGACACCAACGGCGACGGAAACTGGAACGGCGCGGATTCCGCCTACGCGCCGTACTACCCCGGCGATGACGTGGTGGAGTGGGTGGGACTCACCGCGTATCACGACGACACCGGCGGCAACTCGGCCGTGAACACCGTCCCCGCTGCCGGCGAGCTGTCCGCGATGCTGACGCAGTCCGGCAATGAGAATTTCTATGCCGCCTACGCCGCCGGGCGGAACAAACCCATGCTCCTCCAGACAGCGGCCTTCTACAGCCCGGCCGCGGGCGGCGCCGCGGAATCCGACATCAAGACATCCTGGTGGGACCAAACCCTGGCCGCCGCCACCTCCGCTGAGTTCGCACGTATGGCGGCAGTCGTCTGGGATGAGCGGACCAGCACTCGGGACACCGGAGTGATCAGCATCGACTGGCGGCTGACGGGCAGGAGCGGCATTGCCGAGGCAGCGGGCAAGAGACTGACGGAATCGGGGCTCACCACCGGGCCGGTGACGGCTGTCAGCGGGGGCCAGCAGGCCGCCCGCGCCAATTCCCTCTCCGGGGCGGCGGCCTGGAGCGTCGCCGCTGCCATGCTCATCATCCTGGTGGCCCTGTGGCAGCTGCCGCGGCGCATGGGGGCGGTGGCCGGCTGGGGCTATGGCGTGCCGTCGAACCGGGACTCCCGCGTTGACCTCCTCCGCGGGCTGGCCATCGTTTTTGTGGTGGTCAATCACCTGGGCATGACATCGCTGTTCCAGCTATTCACCCATGAGGCCGTTGGGTTTGTCTCCGGCGCCGAGCTGTTCGTCCTGTTCTCCGGACTGGTGGTGGGGACGGTCTACGGCCCGCGGGTCAAGAAAGATTTCGGCAAGGTGGTTGACCTGACCTCCCGCCGGGCAGGCAAGCTGTACGTGACTGCCCTGGCCGTCCTGGTGGGCGTCTTCCTGCTTTCGCTGCTGCCGTTCTTCCAGACCGACGCGCTGACCACGTACGTGGACCAGGGAACCGGCGGCGCCGGGCACAACGCCGTCGG
Organism: Pseudarthrobacter naphthalenicus; assembly: GCF_029076445.1. Classification (GTDB taxonomy): domain Bacteria; phylum Actinomycetota; class Actinomycetes; order Actinomycetales; family Micrococcaceae; genus Arthrobacter; species Arthrobacter naphthalenicus. Next base: position 34,163 of record NZ_JARESG010000014.1, on the reverse strand, counting down.
CCGTACCTATGACCTGTACGCCGGCATGGAAACGCTCCTGCAATTCCCGGTCCCGGCCCAAGTCCTGCCCGCCATCATCCTCCTGCAATTCGGGCCCTGGCAGTTCAACGTGATGGGGCTCTATGTGGTGCTGCTCCTCGTGAGCCCGCTGATCCTGGCGGCGCTCAACCGCGGCAAGGCCCTGTGGGTGCTGGCCGGAACGCTGGGCCTGTATGCGGTGGGCGCTGCCACCCGGGTCAGGCTGCTGCCGTCCCAGTTTGAGGACTCCTTCCCGCTGCTCGTCTGGCAGGTGCTCTTTGTCCTGGGGCTCGTGGCAGGGTTCCACCGGCACCGCATCATTGCCTGGTTGTCGGCGCACCACTGGGTAGTGGTGGCGTCCACGGTGCTCGCGTTTGTTTTTGCGTTCCTGTCCTGGTGCAACCCTTACCTCGCCAACGGGTTCGACCTGCGCCTGGCCATCATCCCGGACGCGTCCTACCGGCTGATGTACGACGCCTTTTTTGCCCGCACCTACCTGGACCCGGGCCGTTTGCTCAACGTCCTGGTCCTGGTGGTGGCCTCCTACGCGTTCCTCACCGCGTACTGGAAACCGGTGGAGCGGGCCCTGGGCTGGTTCCTCATTCCGCTGGGGCAGGCCACGCTGTACGTCTTCATCCTGCACGTGGTGCTGATCGCCGTGATTGCCAACATCCCGGTCCTCCAGCAGGGACACATCCTGATCAACACCGCTGCGTATGCGGCGATTCTGGGCCTGCTGTGGGTGATGGTGAAGAAACGCGTCCTGTTCGGGATTATCCCCACCTGACCTGTCCCTCGCGGGGCCCGCTCCCCTCAGGGCCCGTCCCAGGACGTGCTGTCGCCTTCGTATGCTACGGGGCCTGGTGACGGGCGGTGAGTTCCCGCTTGAGGACCTTGCCGCTGGGACCGGTAGGGAATTCCGTGACCAGGGTGATGATCCGCGGATACTTGTAGGCGGCAAGTTCCGACGCGGCGAAGTCCCGCAGCTCATCAATGGTGGCGCTGCTGCCCGGATTAAGGACGACGGCGGCCGCCACCTCCTGCCCGTGTGTTTCGTCGGGGACGCCATAGACGGCAACGCTGAGGACCGCCGCGTGCCGGCTGAGGACTTCCTCCACCTCGCGCGGGTAGACGTTGAAGCCGTTCCGGATAATCATCTCCTTCTTCCGGTCCAGGATCCGGAGGTAGCCTTCCCCGTCCTTGGTGCCCAGATCGCCGGTCCGGAACCAGCCGTCCACCATCGCCTCGGCAGTTGCTTCGTGGCGATTGAGGTAGCCCTTGAAGAGGTTGTGCCCCCGGACCACCAGTTCGCCTAACTCACCCGGAGGCAGCAGTTCGATGGCATTTTGGATGTCCGCCCGCGCGATCTCCACCTGGACACCCCAAATGGCCTGTCCTACCGTTCCGGGCCGCGGTGATTTTCCGACATGGTTGAAGGTGGCAACCGGGGACGTCTCGGTCAGGCCATAGCCTTCGTAGATATCCGAGCGGAATTCCGCCTTGAACCTGTCCATCACCGCCATCGGCAGCGACGCGCCGCCGGAGATGCAGTACCGCAGGGCATTGGACCGGCCGGGGTTGGTGCGGGCGGCTTCGAGCAGGGCGATGTACATGGTGGGCACGCCGAAGAAGATGTTGATGTTGTGGCGGGCCAGGGCATTCAGGGCTGCTTCGCCGCTGAATTTGGGCAGCATCACGATGGTGGCCCCCGCCCGGAGCCCCGAATTCAGGACGCACGTCTGGCCGAAGGTGTGGAACATCGGCAGTCCGCCGAAGATGACGTCACCGCGGCGTAGGTCGAACGTGCTGGTCAGCAGCGTATTTGTCTGCTCAACCAGGGCGAAGTGGCTGCCCAAGGCGCCCTTGGGTTGGCCGGTGGTTCCCGATGTGTAGAGAATCGTAGCCGTCTCGGACGGCCGCAGCGGCAGCCACGTACTTATGGGCTCGGCTCCTGCCGCTTCTGTCTCCAGCCGAGCGGCGGCCCCGGTCCCCTCCGGCACCAGCACTGTGACGATGTCGATACCCGCGGCTGCGGCGCCTTTGGCACCTTCTTCAAGGAGCGGCCCGGCGCAGACGAGCAGCTGCGCGCCACTGTCGCGCAGCACGTACTCGATCTCCCTGGCCTTCAGCAGCGCATGTAATGGCACCACCACGCCGCCCAGCGCGAGGACCGCGTAGTAGACCCTGGCGAAATCAGGTACGTTGGGCATCAGCAGGGCCACGCGGCTTGCGTGGCCCACGCCCCGGGCCCGCAACGCACCGGCATAAGCGCGAGTCTGTTCCCAGAGTTCGCTGTAGGTCACCCGCTCCTCGCCTACCACGAGGGCCGCGGACTCCGGGAAACGGGCGGCTGATTCAGCCAGTATTGCGGCAACGGAGATGGTCCCGAAACCCTCTTCGGCAGTAAGTAAAGTGTCCATGGTGTCCTATCCGGCTGGCGTTGATTTGGCGGAGGGAGTCAGGCCTTGAGGATCAGCGCCTCGCCCTGTCCGCCGCCGCGGCGTTGCAGTGCCAGGGCCTGGTGCAGCACCAGGCGCGCCCCCGACGCACCCACCGGATGCCCCAAGGCGATGGCGCCGCCGTCGGCGTTGATCTGTTCGGCGTCGATGCCCAGGTCCTTGGCGGACTGCAGCACCACCGAGGCGAAGGCTTCGTTGACCTCGATGAGGTCCAGTTCCCCGACGGCGAGCCCCTCCAGTTTCAGGGCACGTTCAATCGCTCGTGAAGGCTGGGAGTGCAGCGAACCGTCCGGTCCAGCGGTCTGGCCGTGGCTGCCGATTTCCGCGATCCACGCCAGTCCTGCCGCTTCCGCCGCGGCCTTACTGGCCACAATCACGGCGGCCGCTCCGTCGGAGAACGGTGAGGAGGACCCGGCGGTGATGGTGGCTGAGTCCGCTGTGGAGAAGACGGGCTTCAGGGCGGCAAGCCCCGCCGGCGTCGTACCTGCCCGGATTCCCTCGTCCGCATCAATCACGACGGCGGGGCCGCGGCGTTGCGGCACTTCAACCGGAGCGATCTCCGCGGCCAGGATGCCGGCCGCCCGGGCGGCTTCCGCGCGCTGATGGGAACGGGCCGCGACGGCATCCTGGTCCTCCCTGCCGATGCCAAGCCGGGCGTTCCCGGCGTCGGTGGCCGAACCCATCAGTTCACCGGAACGGGGGTCCTGCAGGCCGTCGAAATTCAAGGAATCCAGCAGCGCAGCGTCGCCGATTGCCACGCCGGCACGGAGCCTGGGCAGCAGGTGCGGGGCGTTCGTCATCGATTCCTGGCCAGCTGCCACAATGAAGTCGGCCTCCCCGGCGCGGATCATCCGGGCGGCGTCGATCACGGCGGTCAGCCCGGACAGGCACAGTTTGTTGATGGTTACGGTGGGCACATCCCAGCCGATCCCTGCCGCGAGGCTGGCCTGCCGTGCGGGTCCCTGGCCGGCACCGGCCTGGATCACCTGGCCCACGATGACGGCCTGGATCTGTTCCGGAGCGACTCCGGTCCGCGCCAGGGCGTGGCGGATGGCGTGGGCGCCCAGTTCGCTTGAGGAGAGGCCTGAAAGCCCGCCGCGGAACTTGCCGAACGGGGTGCGGGCGCCGCCCAGGATGACGGGAATACGGGCATCGTTGCTCATGGCTTGCGGTTATTCGAAGGACGCGCGGCGCCGGTCCGTGGCCCGGGTGTTCCAGACGTCCGGTTTGTTGACCCGGAACCGGCGGCCGGTGAGCGCCCGCGGGGTCAGCCGGATGTAAAAGTTCTTGTCCCCGGGCTGCCACGGTTCCAGGTGAAGGGCGTCCACGGCATCCCTTTCAGCCTGGTCTTCGATCAACTCCGTATCGCCTCGCACCACGACGCTCCAGGCCTGCTCGGTACCGGGATCGTAGCCGTCGATTTCAAGCGCCGCCGGCCGCTCCGACGCCGCGCTCCACAGCTTGGTCCCGCCGGCGGTGCGGAAGGCAATGCTCCTGCGCTGCAGGATGTAGTTGATGGGGAAGATCTCGGGATGGGCATCCACCACAAGTGCCAGGCGGCCCACGATTTCGTCAGCGAGCAACTCCCAGCATTCGTCAAAGGTCAATTTGATGATCGGATCCGTGTGCGAGTTCATGGACCAAACCTTACGGATGATCCTGCCGTTCCAACAGGTCTTTGACGAGGGCATCAAGGATCGGGAGCTGACCCTTGACGAGCTTGCTGCGCGCATCGGCCTCGGAAACCCAGCGGGCGTCGTCGATCTCGGGAAAGTCCTGGATGGTCCCGGAACCCCTCGGCCATTCGAGGGGGAACGTGTTACTCACAATTTCGGCGGGCTGGAAGTCCGCCGCCGCGGTGAATACCGTGATGCGCTTCCCTGATGGCTGGCGGAATTCGCCAAGCAGGACGTAGTCAGCGGCAGGTGGCGGGGTGCCGATTTCCTCGGTGAACTCGCGCCGGGCCGCCACCAGGGGGTCCTCGTCATCCTGGTATTCACCCTTGGGAAGGGACCAGGAGTGTACTTTTTTGCCTGCCCAGAACGGGCCGCCCATATGCCCGATCCAGACTTCGAGCCCTCCCGCCCCGCCGTGCCGGTACAGCAGGATGCCCGCGCTGCGCACCGTCATGGGGCTTACTGAATCCCTGCGTAGAGAGCGTTGAGTTCGGCCGTCAGCTGTTTCTGGAGTGCCGGCGTGCCGATCTCCTTGCCGTCGATGTGGTTCACGGGTGCCAGCAGGCGGATGCTGGAAATCAGCCACACGGCGTCCGCGTCCAGGAGGTCCTGCGGCTCCAGCGGGCCGTAGCCCAGTTCCCAGCCTGCGGCCTTCGCAGCCCGGAAAAGCGCATTCTGGGACGTGCCGGGAAGGATGCCGGTGTCCAGCTGCGGCGTGATGAGCCGGCGCACGGTGCGGGTGGCGCCCGCGCCGTCGTCGGCTGTTTCCAAATGGGCCAGCAGGACCGTGGACGTGGGGCCCTCCAGGACCCGGCCGTCGGCGGAAAGGAAAATGACGTCGTCGGCGCCCTGTTTATGTGCGTGCCGCAGCGCGGCCATGTTCACCGCGTAGGACAGGGTCTTGGCGCCCAGCAGCAGCCAGGGGGCGCGCTCGGCAACGTCGCTGTCGTACCCGCGGTCCAGGAGGATCACATCGATGCCGGCCTCGCGCTGCCGGCGTCCCAGCGCACCCACGGGGGATACCTGGACCCAGCATGTGGGCGAGTCAGCACCTTCCGGGCCGCGGGTTGCCACCAGTTTGACCACCAGTTCGTCCTCGGCCGGTGAAGGCGCCGGGTGCTGGGAGCGGTATTCAGCCACGCCTGTGGTGATGGCCGCGCGCCACTGCTCCTGTGCGGGGATGACCAGGTCCAGGGTTTCGGCGGAAGCGCCAAGCCGGTTCAGGTGGGCCTGCAGCTTCCGGACGTTCCCGCCCACGGCGAGCATGGATTCGAACACGCCGTCCCCGCGGGTTGCGCCCTGGTCCGTCGCCATCAGCTGGGGCTGCGAAGCGTCGGCCAGGCGGCCTTCCGGGCGGGCAGGGTCAAGGAAAACAAGCACCACGGGCGCGGGAGAGGTCATGGCTCCAGCTTAGTCGGGCCGGGCGCGGATAAGCTGTGGTCATTGCCTGGCCGGAATCCGTCCGCCGGTGCGCACTCCCCGGGGGTATTTCCAGTGTTGTGGCCGATTTCGCTTGCCGGTACTGCGCCGACGTGGATTGTGGTGCTTCTGAGCATCGCGGATCTGGTGATCAGGGTGCTGGCCATCGGCATCATTCCCGGCAACCGCCGCCCCACCACAGCCATGGCCTGGCTGCTGGGGATCTTCTTCGTCCCGTTCGTCGGCCTGGCCCTGTTCCTGCTTTTCGGGAACTTCAGGCTATCCAGCCGGCGCCGGGCGCAGCAGGAGATCGTCAACACCCGGGTGCGTGCCGGCATCTCGGCGCTGGCCGACGTCGAAAGCGACTACCCCGGCCCGGATTGGGTGAAATCCGCTGGGGAGTTGAACCGCCGGCTGGGGTCCCTGCCGATGGTGGACGGCAACTCCGTGGACCTTATTCCGGGTTACCCGGACTCGATCCTGGCCATGACGGAAGCGGTCCGCGGTGCCCGGAAGTTCGTCAACGCCGAGTTCTACATCATGAGCACGGACCACGTCACCAACGACCTCCTGACCGCCATGGAAGAGGCAGCGGAGCGCGGGGTTGAAGTCCGGGTGCTGTTCGACCACATCGGCACCCTGCGGGTCAAGGGCTACCGCAACCTCCTCAACCGCCTCAAGGCCAGCAAGATCCAATGGCGGCGCATGCTCCCGCTGCTGCCCACGCAAGGCCAGTGGCGCCGCCCGGACCTGCGGAACCACCGCAAGATCATGGTGGTGGACGGAGAGATCGCCTTCACCGGCTCGCAGAACCTGATTGAACCGTCCTACAACAACCCCAAGCACCGTAAAGCCGGCCGCGAATGGGTGGAACTGATGGCACGCCTGCGCGGGCCCATCGTCACCACGCTGAACGTCGTGTTTGCCACGGACTGGCTCAGCGAGACCGACGAGAACCTTGAACACCAGCTGCAGCTCCCGGCCAACCCGGAGCCGGGCACCGTCACGGCCCAGGTGGTGCCCAGCGGGCCCGGGTTCATCACGGAAAACAACCTCCGCCTCTTCAACACCCTGATCTACTCCGCGCAGCAGCGGATTTCGATCTGCAGCCCGTACTTCGTCCCCGACGACTCGCTCCTCTACGCCATCACCACTGCCGCCCAGCGGGGCGTGGACGTGGAGCTGTTCGTTTCGGAAAAGGGCGATCAGTTCCTGGTCCACCATGCCCAGCGCTCCTACTACGAGGCGCTGCTGGAAGCCGGGGTGAGGATTTACCTCTACAAGGCACCGTTTGTGCTGCACGCCAAGCACTTCACCATCGACGACGAAGTGGCCGTCCTGGGTTCCAGCAACATGGATATGCGGTCCTTCTCGTTGAACCTGGAAGTCTCCGTGATGCTGCTCGGAGCGGACATCGTGGAGAGCATGCGGGCGGTGGAAAACACGTACCGGGACATTTCGACCGAGCTCAAACTCGATGAGTGGCGTCAGCGGCCCCTTGCTGCCCGCTACATCGATAACGTGGCCAGGCTGACGGCCACAGTCCAGTAGCGCCTCAGTAGCGCCGGATTCTTGCCCAAAAATTGATCCGGTCCGCTCTGGAGCGGCGTGGAAAGGGCGGCTAACCTGAAAGCATCGGTTCATGAAGACGGACCATTCGGATCCCGGCTGCCCAAGGCGCCGCCCGAGGGAGCTGACAGATATGCCACAGTCGAAAGTAGCGCGCGTCTGGTTCCGCGTTTCGGCGCTGTCCTTCACCCTGCTGGCGGGGATCACCTTCGTCCAGGTCTCGACCTTTACGCGCGACCTCGACCACACCTGTGAGGCTGCCGGCCAGGCGCTGGACATCAACTACCGGCTGAGGCACCAGCATGACGGGACTTTTTACTTCCCGCTGCAAAACCGATGCAACCCTGTGTATGACACGGTTCCCCAGTGGGTCAACCCGGTCCTGGCAATCCTGGCAGCGGTGTTGGCCATTGCCCTGACCGGTGCGCTGGTCACCTACGGCGAGAAAAAACCCCGTCCGGTACGCATGCCTAGCCGGCCGGGAATTCCGCACCCAGAGCGGAAAGCACACCGTGCGCCTTTACCCGAATCTCGTCGTACTCCTCGTTCGGTACCGAGTCGGCAGTGATGGCACCGCCGACGCCGAGAGTCAGTTCCGCCGTCGGCGCTTCCTGGTTGCCGTCCCCCGTAGCGATGACCAGCGTCCTGATTGCCACAGCCAGGTCCGTGGCACCGTTCAGCGAAAAGTAGCCGATCGCGCCCGAGTACAGGCCCCGGGGGCCGTCCTCCAGCCGGTCCAGGATAGCCATGGTGCTGATTTTTGGGGCACCGGTCATGGACCCGGCCGGGAAGCAGGCGGCCACGGCCTCCGCCCGCGGTGCACCGGGCGTCAACCGCGCGTCGATGGTGCTCACCATTTGGTGGACCGTGGCATAGCTTTCGATCTCGCACAGCCTGCTGACCGTTACGGACCCGGGCTCTGCGAAGTGGCTGAGGTCGTTCCGCAGCAGGTCCACGATCATGATGTTCTCCGCACGGTCCTTGAGCGAAGAAACCAGGTCCTCGCGCAGCTGCCGGTCCTGCTCCGGATCGGCACCCCGGCGGCGGGTGCCCTTAATGGGCTCGGCGCGCATGCCGCCGTCGGACGTGATGCGCAGGAAGCGTTCCGGTGAGGTGCTTGCGACGGTCAGCCCGGTAAACCGCAGATAGCTCGCGAAGGGTGCCGGGTTCCTCCGCCGCAGGGCCAGATAAGTGGGCCACGGGGCCGCCGCCGCGGCAGGCAGCCGCGCCGTGAGGGTTGTGGTGAGGCAGACTTCGTAAGAGTTCCCCTCATGGATTTCTTCCTGGGCCGCTGCGATTTTCTGCTTATAGGAGGCCTCGGTGTCGCGGCTGGTAAACGCTGCCGTTGCGTCGGGAGCCGTTTCGTTGAATGCCGTTTCGTTGAGGGCCGTTGCGTTGAGGGCCGGTGCGTTGACGGCGCTCCGTGCGGCGGCCAGCCACGTGTCCGCGTCAGGTGCCTCCAGCGCCAGCAGCCACGCTGTTCCCTCGACGTGGTCCACCACCACCGCACGGCCCGCAAAAATGAGCGCCGCGTCAGGGGTTGGTGACACCATGTCCGAGCCGCCCGTTTCGCGTTTGAGCTCATAACCCAGGCAGCCCAGCCAGCCCAGGGCGAAATCCCCGGGGTAGTCATCGGGGGTGCGGACAGCCCTGCGTCCCCAGACGGTATCAAGCCAGCGGAAGAACGGCCCCGGCACGCGGACTGTTGCCGATCCGGCAGTCACCACAGTTTCGCCGGAGCGGTGCGTGACCGACTGGCCGTACGTTCCGGAGTCGTCGGCAAGGATGCTGAAGCGGCTGCGTTCGGTGGCCGGCGACTGCTCCGGGGCGGGGCCGGCGGGCGCATTCGAGGAGTCCAGCCACGCGGCACGCGCGGATGTGCCGTAGAGGGACGCGAAGAGGGCAGCGGTGTCCGGGCGGGCGGCCAGGCGCTCCGCCCGGAGCCGGAGCCCGCGGCGGCCGGCACGTTCCGGCACCACCACCGGCCCCAGCACGGGGAGGTAGGCGAGGGCCTGCAGGACGTCTTCCGGGGCCGAGCCGTCTGCCTGGTTGAGCACGCGGATATTGGCGTGTGCGGGGACGTCATCCGTCGCCAGCCAATCAGCTTCCTGCGCCGCCCACTGCTCCCAGAACGGCTCATAAGTGCCGCCATCGCGTTCCAGTGCCCGTGTCCGGCGGACGTCCTCCGGTGAGTCGGCCCAGATGACGGCGCTGAGCAGGGGCCGGGCTTCCGCGGCGGCGGCCCCCACACCCTCGATGATCACGATCTCGGCCGGCAGCGTGACCCGGGTGTCGCCGTCGTAATGATTTGCCCAGTCCCAGCTGGTCCAGGTGGCTGCTTCCCCGCGGCTCAGGGGGGTGAGGACGGTGGACACGTAGCGTTCAATGCCCGTTGCCAGGCCGTTCCAGCCGGGGTAGATGTCCTCGAGATGGAACAGGGCCACCTTGTGGTGGTTCCGCAGCTGCGCGGCGAGCTCGATGGCCAGGGTGGTTTTGCCTGCGCCGGATCGCCCGTCAATGGCGATGATCACAGGTGCGGGGGTCATGAAATAGAGCGTACCTGCTAGTGGATCACGGCGAGGAGGACACCCACGGCGACAAAGAGGACACCGAAAATCCGGCTCAGGACCGTCTGCCCGTGGGCATCGTGGGTGAACCGCTGGAAGGACTTGGCGGCTAAAGCAAAGAAGAACCACATCACCAGGATGTCGATCGCCACCACGGTGGTGGTGAGGACGGCGTACTGCGGCAGGAGCGGCCGTTCCGGCCGGATGAACTGCGGCATGAAGGCGAGGAAGAAGACGATGGCCTTGGGGTTGAGGAGGTTGACCCAGAGGCCGCGCCGAAACATGGACCAGGCCGGCTCGTTCCCGAGGACGGCAGCCTGTTCCCGGTCCAGGTCCGGCTTGCTCAGGAACTGGCGGATACCGAGGTAGGCAAGGTAGGCGGCGCCCGCGTAACGGATCACGTTGAAGGCCACCGGTGAACTGGCCACCAGCACGCCCACGCCGAGAGCCACGATGATCACGTGGATCACCAGGGCCGCCTGCTGGCCCAGGATCCCCCAGATGGAGCGGCGGAATCCCGAGGTCAGGGAGTTGCTCATGGTGTTGATGGCGCCGGCACCCGGAGTGAAACTGATCAGGACGCCCGCGCCGGCGAGCGCGAGCCACAGGGAGAATTGCACCTGCCAAGTTTAGTGCCGGTTCACCAGGGGCAGTGACGTGTCCAGCCAGGCCAGGGGCGGGGCCGCCCTCTCCTACGCCCGGGCGATGACCTCGCCGTTCGGAATCAGGAACCAGCCGTCGTCGGTGGATCCCCAGCGGTGCCAGCCCGCGGAGATCCGGGCCAGGTCCGCTTCGTTGGCGAAGCCGTACTCCAGCGCCTGGTCCGCGAAGGCCGAATGCAGCACCCGCTCACCCCACACCCGCGCCTGCCATCTCCGCTGCTGGCTGGTGGCGTAGAGCCAGTTGCTGCTGGTGGGCGCCACGTCGGTGAAGCCCGCGGACTGGGCCCAGGAAACCAGGCGGCGGCCGGCGTCGGGTTCGGCCCCGTTGCGGCGGGCGATCTGCTGGTAAAGGTCCATCCACTCGTCCAGTTCCGGCAGCGGCGGGTACCAGCTCATGCCATGGAAGTCCGCGTCCCGTACGGCCACAATCCCGCCGGGCTTGGCCACCCGGCGCATCTCCCGCAGCGCTTCCACCGGATCGGTCAGGTGCTGCAGGACCTGGTGGGCGTGGACGACGTCGAACGTCTCGTCCTCGAAGTCGAGGTCATAGATGTTGCCGGTGACGAACTCGGCGTTGGCCACGCCGCGTTCAGCGGCGAGCGCCGTGGCCTGGGCAATGATGTCCGGCGACCGGTCAAGCCCGGTGACCTTCCCGGGCGCCACCAGCACCGCGAAATCGCACGTGATGCTTCCGGGCCCGCAGCCGACGTCGAGCACGGAGGCCCCCGGAGTGAGGTGCGGAATCACAAAGGCCGCTGAATTTTCCGCGGTCCTGGAAGCATGGGCGCGGACCACGGACTCGTGGTGGCCGTGCGTGTACACATCGTCGTCTTCGGGCTGCTGCGCACTCATAACCAAAACGCTACCGCCGCGGTGGCGGGAATGGGAGGAACCGTCGTCGTGCATTCCGCCCAACTAAGTAGCGCGAACTGTCGTTTTGACCGCTCAAAACGACAGTTCGCGCTACTCAGTTGGGGCGGGAGGGGGCTCAGCGGATGCAGTGGCGGGGCTGGCCGGACCAGGTTCGGAGGCTTCCTGGCGGGCGGCGATGGTGGCATCGACCATGGCTGTCATAAAGCGGGTGACAACGCCGAGTTCCTCGGGGGAGAAGGCAGCGATGGCGGCGCCCATGTGACGGGACAAGGGCATGAACATGGCCCCGCCGTCCTGGAAGGCCTTGGGCGTCATCCGGAGCTGAACCTGCCGGCGGTCTGATGCATGCCGTTCGCGGATTACGTGGCCCGAATGGTCCAGCCGGTCGATGAGGGCCGTGGTGGCAGGAGAGCTCAGGTGCAGTTCCTTCCGGAGGATCCCCGGGGTGACCACCAGGCCCTTGGCCGTGTGGCGCATGATGACGGCCAGTGCATTCAGGTCGGTGCGGTGCATGTCATTTTGGGCACCCGCCGAGTCCGCATACCTGTTGGCCTCAAGCGTGAATTCCTGCAGCAGGCGGATCAGGGACTGGGGGCCGGCGTCGGCAGGGGGCTGGAACGTATCGTCCGTCATGTCCTGCCTCCTCCGCTAGCTCGCGTCATGCATGTGGCTCTCCGCTGTTTGGTGCTGACGCCCTGACGGATATTACTGCAGCAGCGCCGTCCGCGGGCCTTCCACCCGTGATTGCCTGGCAGAAACCGAAATTGCATGACAGGCACTTATCTCTATGGTGGAGATACTCTATGATGGAATCAATTGTACGCCTCCGTTCCCAAGCTCAGAAGGAATCATGAAAACCAGTCCCCAACACAGCGCGCGGGTTCCGTTCTGGCTTCGCTGGCTCATCCCGGTCCTTCTGGTCCTCACCTGGCTGGCCGTGGCCGGCATCGGCGGACCCACTTTCGGGCGCCTCAGCGAGGTCTCTTCCAACGACCAGGCATCCTTCCTGCCCGCAAGCGCCGAAGCAACAGCCGCGCAGGAGTGGCAGACGAAGTTCCGGGATTCCAACGAAGTTCCTGCCGTGGTGGTGATTGAAAGCAGTGACGCATTCACCCCGGCCCAGCTGGGTAAGGCGGCAGCCCTCAAAGCGGACCTGGAAGCGCTGAAGCTCGGCAGCACGGTGATCGGCCCCATCCCCTCCGAAGACGGCAAGGCCGTCCAGTTCGTCGCCCCCATTGCCTCCTCCGGTGAGCTGAAGGAGGCCGTCAAGGAACTGCGGACCACGGTTGCTGACGCCGCTCCGGAAGGGATGCGGACGTTTGTCACCGGACCCGCCGGCCTTGCCGCGGACCTTACCAGCGCGTTCGCAGGAATCGACGGCATCCTGCTGTTGGTGGCCCTGGGCGCCGTTTTTGTGATCCTCCTGATCGTTTACCGCTCCCTGCTGCTGCCCATCGCGGTGCTGCTGACCTCGGTGTTCGCGCTGTGCGCCGCCATCCTGCTCGTATTTGGAATGGCCAAACTCGGCTGGATCCAGCTCAATGGCCAGAGCCAGGGCATCCTGTCCATCCTGGTGATCGGCGCGGCCACCGACTACGCGCTGCTCTACGTCGCCCGGTTCCGTGAAGCCCTCACCCACACGCACAACCGGACCGCTGCCGTGCTGACGGCCTGGAAGACGTCGGTGGAGCCGATCGTGGCTTCCGGCGCCACGGTCATCATCGCCCTGCTGTGCCTGCTGTTCTCCGACCTGAACTCCAACAAGGGCCTTGGCCCGGTGGCGGCTGCAGGCATTCTCTGCTCACTGTTCGCCGCACTGACCCTCCTGCCCGCGCTCATGGCACTCCTGGGCCGGGCAGCCTTCTGGCCGTTCCGTCCCAAGCTGGTCCCCGAAGATCAGCGGGAACCGGAGCTCGTCACGGGCCTGGAAGGGCAGAAGGGCATCTGGCGTGCCACCGGATCGCTGGTCTCCCGCCGTCCGCGCACCGTGTGGGTGGCATCGGTACTCCTGCTGCTGGTGGCCTCGACGGGCATTCTGCAACTGAAGGCCAACGGGGTGCCGCAGACGGATGTCATCCTCACCGCGTCCAACGCCGTTGACGGCCAGGACGCGCTGGCGCGCCATTTCGACGCCGGCAGCGGCAGTCCCGCCGTCGTGATTGCGGATCAGGGCAAAGCTGATGAGGTCCTCGCGAAGGTCAAGACGGCCGACGGCGTGGGAGACGCCTACCTCCTGGCTGCGGGCAGTGTGCCCATCACCGGAGCCCCCGGAACTCCTACCGCCCCGGACGTCCGTGACGGCAAGGTCCTGATCAACGCCACACTGAACTACGCGGCGGATTCCATCGAAGCCGAGGACGTGGTCAAGGCGCTGCGCCAGGACGTCAAGGCAATCGACGCCGGTGCCCTGGTTGGCGGCGTCACGGCCACTGCCCTGGACACGAACACCACGGCCCAGCGCGACCTGGTCATCATCATCCCCATTGTGCTGGTGGTGATCCTCTTCATCCTGATGCTCCTGCTCCGTTCCGTGGTGGCGCCCGTCCTGCTGGTGCTTTCCGTGGTACTGTCCTACGGCGCGGCGATGGGTGTCTCGGCCCTGGTGTTCAACAACCTGCTGGGATTCCCGGGGGCCGACGCCACAGTGCCGCTGTTCGGATTCGTCTTCCTGGTGGCCCTGGGCGTGGACTACAACATCTTCCTGATGAGCCGGGTCCGCGAGGAGTCGCTCAAGCACGGGACGCGTCCCGGCATCCTGCGTGGACTGAGTGTGACCGGGGGCGTGATCACGTCCGCCGGCGTGGTGCTGGCCGCCACATTCGCCGCGCTGAGCATCATTCCCATCATGTTCCTGGTCCAGCTGGCCTTCATTGTGGCCTTCGGTGTGCTGCTGGATACCGTCCTGGTGCGTTCGCTGCTGGTTCCGGCGCTGACTTACGACATCGGCCCGCGCATTTGGTGGCCCAGCAAGCTGGGCCGTCCGGAAGCGGACGCGCTGCAGCAGCCGGACGGCCTGGAGCTGGAGGCGGAGGGCGCCGGCCGCCGGTAGTTGGACGGTGGCGGGACGTGGAGGAGTGACCCTCAGCCCCGGTTCCGCCACCAGGCCACGGTGGCCGCAGCCGCTTCGGCGAGGGGCGTGGGGTGGAGGCCCAGGGCGGCCTGGCTCACGGCGGAGTCCATCACAAACGGCTTTTGGAACTGATAGAGGGTTTCGCCGAGCTCCCCGAGGTCCTTCGAGAAGAGTCCCATGACCCGCAGGGCCCAGCCGGGGATGGCGCCGATTTTTGGCTGGGCGGCCCCGCCGGCCTCCGCGAATGCGGTTGCCAGCTGGCGTTGCGTGACAGCCGGGCCGGTGGGGGCGTGCCACACCCTGTTCCATAGCGACGGTGTCTGCGCCGACATGATCATCGCGGCCGCGAGGTCCGGGACGTAGGTGAATGAGTGCGGCTGGTCCGCGCTGCCCATGACCCAGAGCTTCTTTCCGGCGAGGACGGGCGCCACCATGCGCTCGCCGCCGTGCGAGTTCCGGACCCGCGGGCCGAAGAAGTCGCCGGCCACCACGCTGACCGTGTTGGTGGGGGAGGCGTCGCGGGCTCTCAGCAGGTCGGTGCGGACGCCGAGCTTGCCACCCCGGGCAGCCCGCGGTCCCGCCTCGATCATGGGGCGGTCCGGCTCGCTGTAGGAGTAGAGGCTTTCGGGAAAAACGACGACGGCGCCCGCCTCGCCCGCTGCGGCCAGCACTGTTTGTTCGGCGCGGGGGAGTTCGGCCCGCCATGCGTCGGCCGTGTAGGAAGACCCGTGGATGCAGTGGAACACAGCGGCGGCGCCGCTTAGTGCTTCGCGTACCCGGGCGGCGTCCTGGACGTCCACCGCCCGGCGTTCCACCCGCGAATGCTCCGGGCCGGAGCCGGAACGCGTCAGGACCCTGACGTGCTTGCCCTGTTCCGCCAGCTGTTCCGCAACGGCCCAGCCAACCGGACCTGCTCCGGTGACAACGTGTAGATCGTTCATGGCTTCCCCTTCAGGACGGTCCAGGCTCTGAGAGCACTGCTCTCATCTAAGAATGCACCCGGTCGCCTGGGCCGGTCAAGAGCAGTGCTCTCAATTGTTGACAGTGCTCTGCGTTATGCCATGCTGGTGTGGTGACCGACAAGCCCGCGAACCCCGACGCCAACCTTCGGACACCCCGGGAGCGGGCCCGCGCCCAGACCATTGCCGATATTGTCCGGCTGGGGCGGCACCACCTGGCAATCCATGGTGCGGCGGCACTCTCACTCCGTGCCGTGGCGAGGGATTTAGGCGTTGTCTCGTCCGCCGTCTACCGTTACGTCGCCAGCCGCGACGAACTCCTGACTCTGCTGCTCGTGGACGCCTACAACGAGCTCGGCGACGCCGTGGATGAGGCGGTGAATGCGAAGCCTGAGAATGACTTCGCCGGACGGTTCGCGGCGCTGGGGCTCGCTGTCCGGGAGTGGGCGCTGCGCGAGCCGGCGCGCTATGGACTCCTGTTCGGCAGCCCGGTGCCCGGCTACCAGGCGCCCGCCAGCCAGACCACAGCGCCCGGCACGCGGGTGATCTACAGCCTGGTCGGGATCCTTGATGCCGCCTACCGGGCGGGTGGGCTGTCCACGCCGGCGAGTGCCGCCGTCGTGCGTTCGCCGCTGGCTGCCGACCTCGAATCCATCCGTTCCGGACTCGGGCTCACGGTGCCTGACAGCCTCCTCGCGAATGGAGCGCTGGTGTGGACGTCGCTTTTCGGCGCGGTGAGCTTCGAGATCTTCGGCCAGTACGGGCCGGACACCTTCCGCGCCCGCGATGACCTCTTTGAGCACCACCTGGCGGTTCTTGCGCGCCTGACTGGCTTCGCCGGCAGCTAACCGCCCGAGCGTCACGCCGGGCATGCACGCCACGGGGCCTGGGGTGCATGTGGGGCGGCGGAAATAGTAAGCCTACTGCCCTTTCGCTCCGCATCATCCGGGTCTAGCCTGTTCAGCAGAAACTCTTTCGCTGCCGCAAGAGCCAGGAGGCCGCCATGGCTGACCGCATCGCTGAAATCTGGGGGAGCCGGACGCCGTACGCCCGTGGCGGCCTGTGGCCGGTCCGGGTGGACCAGACGCTCGACGGCGGCGTCCAGGAAGCGGACGTGGACCGCTGGGTGCAGTCCGCCTGTGTCCTGTGCAGCAACGGCTGCGCCTGCGACATCGCGGTCAAGGATGGCGCCATGGTGGGCATCCGCGGGCGGGCCGGTGACCTGGTGAACCATGGACGGCTGGGTCCGAAGGGCCTGTTCGCCAGCTGGCAGGGCGTGTCGCATAAGGACCGCCTGACGCAGCCGATGATCCGCGAGAACGGGCAGTTGGTGGAATGCAGCTGGGACACCGCCATGGGCCGCATTGTGGAGCGAAGCAAGGAACTGCTCCGGACCCGGGGGCCCCTGAGCCACGGCTTCTACACCAGCGGCCAGCTGTTCCTGGAGGAGTACTACGCCCTGGCCGTGATCGGGAAAGCCGGCATCGGCACGCCCCACATGGACGGCAACACCCGCCTCTGCACGGCCACGGCAGCGGCCTCCCTGAAGGAATCCTTCGGCGCCGACGGGCAGCCGGGCGCCTACGAGGACATCGACCACTGCGATGCCATCTTTTTGTACGGACACAACATGGCCGAGACCCAGACGGTCCTCTGGTCCAGGGTTCTGGACAGGATTGCGGGACCGGACCGTCCCAGGGTGGTGTGCGTGGACCCGCGCGATACCGAGGTGGCCAGGTATGCGGACGTCCATCTCGCGCTGAAGCCGGGCACCAATCTGGCGCTGATGCACGCCCTGGTCCGCGAGGTCCTGCACAACGGCTGGCAGGACTCCGACTACGTGGACGCGCATACACTCGGGCTCGAGGAGCTTCGGAAGACCGTGGAGCCATGGACCCCCGAGGCTGCGGCGGAAACCTGCGGTGTGGACGCCGCGGACATCCGGGAAGCCGCACGCATATTCGGCTCTTCCGAACGGGTGCTGTCCACCGTGCTCCAGGGGTTTTACCAGTCCTCCCAAGCCACCGCTTCGTCCTGCCAGGTCAACAACCTGCACCTGCTGCGCGGCATGCTGGGGCGCCCCGGCTGCGGGCTGCTGCAGATGAACGGGCAGCCCACCGCGCAGAACAACAGGGAATGCGGGGCCGACGGCGACCTTCCGGGCTTCCGGAACTGGGAAAACCAGGACCACATCAACGATTTGGCGCGGCTCTGGAAGGTGGACCCCGGGATCATTCCGCACTGGGTGCCTCCCACGCACGCGATGCAGATCTTCCGGTACGCGGAGCAGGGCTCCATCGAATTCCTGTGGGTCTCAGCCACCAATCCGGCCGTGTCCATGCCGCAGTTGCCCAGGATCCGGGAGATCCTCGCCAAGCCGGAACTCTTCCTGGTGGTCCAGGACCTGTACCTGACGGAAACGGCCCAGGCGGCCGACGTCGTCCTTCCCGCCGCCGGCTGGGGCGAGAAGGCGGGAACGTTCACCAACGCGGACCGGACCGTACACCTCTCGGACAAAGCCGTTGAACCCCCGGGCGAAGCCCGCCCCGACCTGGAGATCTTCCTGGACTACTCGCGCCGGATGGATTTCCGCACGCAGGACGGTGAGCCGCTGCTGACGTGGACCGGGCCCGAGGACGCCTTCGAGGCCTGGAAGGAATGCTCCCGGGGCCGGCCCTGCGACTACTCGGGCATCAGCTACGAAAAGCTCCGGGGCGGCAGCGGGATCCCGTGGCCCTGCAATGACGGGAATCCGGACGGCCGGGTGCGGCTCTATGACGACGGGATCTTCCCCACGCGGCCGGAGTACTGCGAAAGTTACGGCCACGATCTCCTGACCGGGGCCTCCATTCCTCCCACGGAATATAAGGCTTCCGCTCCTGCCGGCCGGGCGTTTCTGCGCACAACGCAGTACACCCCGGCGCACGAGGAGCCGGACGCGGAGTATCCGCTCCGCTACACAACCGGCCGGACCGCCTATCACTTCCATACGCGCACCAAGACGGGCCGTTCCAAGCCCTTGACGGCAGCCGCGCCGAGGGCCTGGGTGGAAATGGCGCCGGCCGATTGTGAAGCGCTGGGCATCTCCGAGGGCGATCTGGTGCGGGTGTCCTCCCGCCGGGGCACCATCGAAGTGCCGGTCCGCATCAGCGGCATCCGGCCAGGGAGCGTGTTTGCGCCCTTCCATTACGGCTACTGGGATGCCGGTGGCGTCCCGGGGGAGCACCCGACTGCCGCCAACGAACTCACGCTCACCGAGTGGGACCCCGTGTCCAAGCAGCCGGTGTTCAAGAATGCCGCCGTCAGGGTGGAGCGGATTGGGGATGCCGCCGGGCCCGCTCCGGCACCCACGACGACGGCGTCCCGGCCGCGGGAGGCCGCCCGGGTCCCAGCCACCAGGGGAGGCCCGGAGGCGGCAGCATCCGAACTTCTTGAGCCCGGGGATCCACCCAATTTTCCGGACGCCGTCAACTCGCCGGGAGGCCGGCCATGAACCTCAGGATCTATTTGGGGATGCTCCGCAGGACTGAGGTGACGCTGGCGGAATCGTTCGTCGAGGTGGCTGAAGGACACCGGGAGGAACCTGATGTCTATTTCCTCTGCCTTACCCTGGCGCGGCAATGCCTCGGCCATCAGGAGAAGCTGGAGGCCGTGGTGGAACGTTACGGCGAGGGCGCGCCGGACAACGAACCGGAACGGCTCCATGCGGTAGGTCTTTCGGAGACCCGCAGCGGGCCGGTTGGTCTGTTGCGTGACCTGCAGGACCTTTACCTTCTGGCCAGCTTCGTGGATATCACCTGGACCATGGTCAAACAGGCGGCGGCCGCACTCCGCGACAAGGACCTGCTCGCCGTGGTGGCAGAGTGCGAGTCGGAAACCTCTACACAGCTCAAGTGGCTGCAGACACGGATGAAGCAGGCCGCTCCGCAGGCACTCGTGGCCGCGCGCTGACGGGGATGCGGATTGCGGCCTGCCCCTGTTTAGCCCGGGCCGGTCTGGGTACACTCCAAGTGCGCCCGCATGGACGCAGAACCTCGAGGAAGAGAAGCCACCATGAGCGAAAATCATGACGCCGCTGCCGGCGACGAGCCGCGCAAGGCCAGTACTGCTCCGGGCCTGGAAGGTGAAGGCGGCCAGTACGTGGACGGTGACTACGGCGACGCCGGTGTAGTGGGCGCCGCGGAGACGGAGCCCGAGGAAGGCGAATACCCCGACGGCGACTACGGTGATGCCGGCGCCTCCGGAACTGCCCGCACCGAGGATGCCATCCGCGAGGGACTGACCGACCGCCAGGTCAACACCACTGACGAGGAACGCGGCCCGCTGCACGGGTGACCACGGCGGCGAAAGCTGCTGGAAAGTTCTCCTACAGCGAAACGCAGAGCCGCCGTCGTACTTTGTTTTCCAGACAAAAGCCCGGAATGACGAGGAATCCGGGCGGTTCCACACTGTGCAAAATCCAAAGTTGAGCGGACTTCGCTCAACTTTGGATTGACATCGCTTGTGCCCGGAGTAAAGTTGAGTGCAGAACGCTCAATGAGTGGGCGCCAGCAAGTTTCCAAGGAAAGAAGGAAGCACATATGTCACGTGCAGTAGGTATCGACCTCGGAACCACCAACTCCGTCGTCTCCGTTCTCGAAGGTGGCGAGCCCACCGTTATTGCCAACGCCGAGGGTGGCCGCACCACGCCGTCCGTCGTTGCGTTCTCCAAGTCCGGCGAAGTCCTGGTCGGCGAAATCGCCAAGCGCCAGGCCGTCAACAACATCGACCGCACCATCGCGTCGGTCAAACGCCACATGGGCACCGACTGGTCCGTGTCCATCGATGACAAGAAGTACACCGCGCAGGAAATCTCCGCCCGTGTCCTGATGAAGCTGAAGAACGACGCCGAGTCGTACCTGGGTGAAAAGGTCACCGACGCCGTCGTCACCGTGCCTGCCTACTTCAACGACGCCCAGCGCCAGGCCACCAAGGAGGCCGGCGAAATCGCAGGCCTGAACGTCCTGCGCATCGTCAACGAGCCCACCGCCGCAGCACTGGCCTACGGGCTGGACAAGGGCAAGGAAGACGAACTCATCCTCGTCTTCGACCTCGGCGGCGGAACGTTCGACGTGTCCCTGCTCGAAGTCGGCAAGGATGAAGACAACTTCTCCACCATCCAGGTCCGCGCCACCGCCGGTGACAACCACCTCGGCGGCGACGACTGGGATCAGCGCGTTGTGGACTACCTGCTCAAGCAGCTCAAGGTCAAGGGCATCGACCTGTCCAAGGACAAGATCGCCCTGCAGCGCCTGCGCGAAGCCTCGGAGCAGGCCAAGAAGGAACTTTCCTCCTCCACCAGCACCAACGTCTCCCTCCAGTACCTGTCCGTCACCCCCGACGGCCCGGTCCACCTGGATGAGCAGCTGACCCGCGCGAAGTTCCAGGACCTCACCAAGGACCTGCTGGACCGCACCAAGAAGCCGTTCCAGGACGTCATCAAGGAAGCCGGCATCAAGCTCTCCGAGATCGACCACATCGTGCTCGTGGGCGGTTCCACCCGTATGCCCGCCGTGTACGAGCTCGTCAAGGAACTGGCCGGCGGCAAGGAGCCGAACAAGGGCGTCAACCCGGATGAGGTCGTCGCAGTCGGCGCCGCACTCCAGGCCGGTGTCCTCAAGGGCGAACGCAAGGACGTCCTGCTGATCGACGTCACCCCGCTGTCCCTCGGCATCGAAACCAAGGGCGGCGTCATGACGCACCTGATCGAGCGCAACACCGCCATCCCCACGAAGCGGTCCGAGACCTTCACCACGGCCGACGACAACCAGCCGTCCGTGGCCATCCAGGTCTTCCAGGGCGAGCGCGAGTTCACCCGGGACAACAAGCCGCTGGGCACGTTCGAGCTGACCGGCATTGCGCCGGCTCCGCGCGGCGTCCCGCAGGTTGAAGTCACCTTCGACATCGACGCCAACGGCATCGTGCACGTCTCCGCGAAGGACAAGGGCACCGGCAAGGAACAGTCCATGACCATCACCGGCGGCACCGCGCTGTCCAAGGAAGACATTGACCGCATGGTCCGTGACGCCGAGGAACACGCAGCCGAGGACAAGGCCCGCCGCGAGGCAACCGACACCCGCAACACGGCCGAGCAGCTCGCCTACTCGGTGGACAAGCTCATCGCCGACAATGCCGACAAGCTGCCCGAAGAGGTCAAGACCGAGGTTCAGTCCGACGTCGACGCCCTGAAGAAGGCCCTTGAAGGCACGGATGACGCCGCCGTGAAGACCGCTTTCGAGAAGCTGCAGGCTTCCCAGAGCAAGCTCGGCGAGGCCATCTACGCCCAGGCCGGTTCGCCGGACGGCGCCACCGGCGCTGCCGGCGCTGCCGGTGCTGACGGTGCCGCTGGTGCTGCGGGCGGCGAGAAGGCTGCTGATGAAGACATCGTCGACGCCGAGATCATCGACGAAGACGAAGCGAAGAAGTAGCCATGCCGCACCACGGTAACGAGGAAGAGCACAGCTCACCCGCGAGCCAGGAAAACCAGGAGCGGCAGGCAGGCGACCGCCAGGATCCGGTCATCCGGGACAACCGCAAGGTTGACCCGGTGACCGGGCAGGCCCGGCACCCGGAGGGTGAGCAGCACGCTCAGGCCCACTCACCGGTGGACTCCGACGGGGATGCCCTCGCCCAGGCTGAGGAAATCCTCAACGGGGTGGAGGTGCCGGCCGAGGAATCGGTGGCCCAGGGCGCAGCGAATGCAGAGGCGGCCGAGCTGAAGAACGACCTCCTCCGGCTCCAGGCTGAGTACGTCAACTACCGCAAGCGCGTCGAGCGCGACCGGGCCGTGGCAGGGGAGATGGCCGTCATCGGCGTCCTGAACTCCCTGCTTCCGGTCCTGGACGACATCGACGCCGCCCGCCAGCACGGTGACCTCGCGGACGGTCCGTTCGCGGCCATCGCCACCAAGCTGGAGACCGCGCTGAAGACGTACGGCCTGGTCCGCATCGCCGAAACCGGCGTGGAGTTCGACCCGAACATCCACGAGGCCCTGATTCAGCAGGCGGGCGAGGACATCGAGGTTGACACCGTCAGCCAGGTCCTCCGCTCCGGCTACCGCTCAGGCGACCGCGTCCTCCGCGCAGCCCAGGTTGTTGTCGCGGTACCGGCCTAGGGGTCACCAATGCGCTACGCCGGATATGGGGCGGTGCCCGCTTCGCGGTGCCCTCCACACCGCCGCCCCATATCCGGCCTCCGCGCGTGCGGTCATCTCGCCTAAGGTGAGGTAACCACGAAGCTCGCAGCGGTACAGGGGCCCCGGGAGTGGCATCGGGCCTGCCGAAGCTGGGTGGCTAAGGATCGCAGATCCGTAGCCACCCAGCGTAGGGGCGGGGGCCCCTGTACCGCGGAGAGCTTTTATTTCAAGACTTAGAAAGGAAACGCCATTGGCTAGCCAGGATTGGGTGGACAAGGACTTTTACGCGATCCTTGGTATCGCCAAGGACGCTTCCGACGCCGATATCAAGAAGGCGTACCGGAAACTTGCCCGCCAGCACCACCCGGACACCAACGCGGGTAATGCTGCCTCGGAGAAGAAGTTCAAGGACATCTCCGAGGCTTATTCGGTGCTTTCTGATCCGGACGAGCGCCAGCAGTACGACGCCATCCGTGCCATGGGTGGCGGCGCCAGGTTTGCTCCCGGCGGTGCCGGCGCTGGCAGTGGCGGCTTCGAGGACATGTTCGGCGGCCTGTTCACCGGCAACGCCGGACGCCATGCCGGCGGTTTCAGCACCTCGGGCGGCATTCCGCCCGAGTTCGCGGACTTGTTCGGCGGCGGTTTCGGCGGCCAGACCGGGTTCCAGCGTGCACCCCAGAAGGGCGCCGACCGGACCGCGTCCACAAGCATTTCGTTCGCCGGCTCGATCCGCGGCACCACCATCGGCCTGCGCGAACCCAGCGGCGAAGTCATTGACGTCCGGGTGCCAGCCGGCATCAAGGACGGCCAGAAGGTGCGCGTCCGCGGCAAGGGCCAGCCCTCACCTGCCGGCAACGGCGACCTGGTGGTGTCCGTGTCCGTCCAGCCCCACGCTTTTTACACGCGCGACGGCGACAACCTCCGCATCCACGTACCGGTCAGCTTCCCGGAAGCTGCTTTGGGCGCGGACATCGAAGTTCCCACCATTGACGGCGAGACGGTCAAGGTCCGCGTCCCGGCCGGCACGCCCTCGGGCCGCACGCTCCGGGTGAAGGGGCGCGGCGTGAAAACGTCAAAGGCTACCGGTGATCTTCTGGTGACCATCGACGTCGCGGTGCCCAAGAACCTGAACAAGGAGGCTGAGGCGGCCGTCAAGGCGTTCGCCGAGGCCACCGCCGACGCCGATGTCCGGCAGGGCCTGGCCGCCAAGGCCCGGCTGTAATCAGCGGAGCAGACCGTGAATATCAGTGCTGACCAGCCGATCTTCGTGATCTCGGTGGCGGCGGAACTGGCAGATATGCACCCGCAGACCCTCCGGCAATACGACCGGCTGGGCATCGTCTCGCCCAGCCGGGCGCCGGGGAAGTCGCGCCGCTATTCACAGCGGGACGTCAACATGCTGCGCGAGGTCCAGCGTCTCTCCCAGGAAGGCGTCTCGCTGGAGGGCATCAAACGGATCCTCCAACTGGAGAACCAGGTGGCTGCCCTCCAGCGCAAGGTGACCGAGCTGACCGAGGAGGTGGCCCGCCGTCGTGATCCCTTGGACTCCAGGATTTTTGCCGCCGGCGCGGCAGGCGACGTGGTGAGCCTGGCCCGCGGTCAGCGTCCGCGCGCACGCTCGCAGGCCGTCGTGGTCTGGCGCCCCCGGGCCCTGGGCAAGTAGACGCACCCGAAACAAGAACCCCGGAATCGGCCACCCGGAAAATTCGAGTACCCACTACTGGTGACCCGCCGGCCCGCAGTGTCTTGAATGGAACCGTTGCTGGTCTCACAGCGGCACTTCGAGACTCTGGGGGTTTCACGTGTTTGGTTCTTCAGTGGTTATGTTTGCCGGGTCCAGCATCGGGCTGATCCTGCTGGCCTTCGGGCAGACCGTTGTGGTGGTCTGCGCCTGTTTTGACATGGTGCGGGCACTCTCGGTGCCAAGATCGCACCGCCGGTATATAGCCAGCACGGTCTTCCGGACGCTGGCCGTCCCGTCCATCATTGCCACCGGCATGAGTGCGCTCATCGCCGCACTGTCCTGGTCCTGGACTGACGTCTGCATGTCCACGTTCGTGATGGTGGCGATCATCTTCCGCCTCCACCATGACAAGGACGAGGACAGCTGGTGGAAGGGCAAGGGCAAGAAACTCGCCCGCTGGGCCCGGCGCCAGTTCAGTTCCGGCACCACGGTGGCCCCCGCGCTCGGTTAGTACGGGTCTCCTCGCCGGGCGCACAAAGCCCGGCCTGGCACTGCTCCTGAAATCGCGGGGCGTGAAGCGTACTATCGAGTACATTCACACAACGAAGTGAGGAAGCCCGTGCAGTTCCATCACCACGGTTACGTATCAGGGGACCCCCGCATCCAGCCTGCCGCCGGCGTCGGTCTCAACCGGCCTGCAGACCTGCCGGGCGAAGTCGACGTGCTGATTGTCGGCACCGGCCCGGCTGGAATGCTCGCGGCCGCCCAGCTTTCCCAATTTCCCGGCATCACCACCCGCATTGTGGAACGCCGTGCCGGGAGGCTGGTGATCGGCCAGGCGGACGGCATCCAGGCCCGCAGTGTGGAGACCTTCCAGGCCTTTGGCTTCGCCGAGCGGATCATCGCCGAGGCGTACCGCATCACCGAGATGGCGTTCTGGAAGCCTGACCCCGCGGACCACTCCCGGATTGTCCGGGCCGCGCGGGCTGTTGACGATGAGATGGGCATCAGCGAATTTCCGCACCTGATTGTCAACCAGGCCCGCGTGCTGGACTACTTCGCCGAATACATGGCGGACGCGCCAACCCGGATGAAACCGGACTACGGTTACGAGTTCCGCAGCCTCGAAGTGGGTGAAGGCGATTATCCCGTGACCGTCACCCTCGCCCATGCCGTCGGTCCGAACGAGGGCGAAGAACGCGTGGTCCGGGCCAAATACGTTGTGGGTGCGGACGGCGCGCGCAGCAAGGTGCGGGCCGCCATCGGCTGCACCATGGCCGGCGACGAGGCACATCATGCGTGGGGAGTCATGGATGTCCTCGCCGTCACGGATTTCCCCGATATCCGGACCAAGTGCGCCATCCAGTCCGGGGCAGGCGGGAGCATCCTGCTGATCCCGCGCGAAGGCGGCCATCTCTTCCGGATGTACGTGGATCTCGGTGAAGTGGACCCGGCGAACAAGGGCGCCGTGCGAAGCACCACGATCGAGCAGATCATCGCGCATGCGAACGCCATCCTGCGCCCCTACTCGCTTGACGTCAGAAACGTTGCCTGGCACAGCGTGTATGAGGTTGCGCACCGCCTGACGGACAGGTTCGACGACGTCCTTCCGGACCAGCGTGGCGAGCGCACGCCACGCGTTTTCATCACCGGCGACGCCTGCCACACACACAGCGCCAAGGCCGGCCAGGGCATGAACGTTTCGTTGCAGGACGGCTTCAATCTCGGCTGGAAACTCGGACACGTCCTGGAAGGCCGTAGCCCCGCCAGCCTGCTCGCCACGTACTCGGCGGAGCGCCAGGTGGTGGCGAAGAACCTCATCGACTTCGACAAAGTATGGTCCACCATGATGGCGAAGAAGCCGGAGGAGTTCGAGAACCCCTCCGAACTGGAGGACTTCTATGTCAGGACGGCCGAGTTCCCCGCAGGATTCATGACCCAGTACACGCCGTCCCTCATCACTGCCGAAGCCACCCACCAGCATTTGGCGGCCGGCTTCCCCATCGGCAAGCGGTTCAAGTCTGCGCCGGTGGTCCGGGTGTGCGACGCGAACCCCATCCACCTTGGGCACCATGCCACAGCCGATGGCCGCTGGCGCATCTACGTCTTCGCGGACCCGGCAGCCGCAGGCGCCCCCTCACCCACCACGGACCTGGCCGGGTGGCTCGCGACCTCAGCCGAATCGCCGCTCGATGCGACGCCGTCGGGAGCTGATCGGGACGCCTGGTTCGACGTCAAAGTCATCTACCAACAGGACCACACCAGCGTGGACATCGGCACCGTCCCGGAGGTGTTCAAGCCATACGTGGGACCGTTCAAACTCAGGGACTACGAGAAGGTCTACGCCACTGATCCCAAGGCTGACATCTTCGAACTCCGCGGCCTGCACCGGGACGGCGTTGTGGTGGTGGTCCGGCCGGACCAGTATGTGGCGAACGTGCTGCCTTTGTCGGCAACAGCGGAACTTGCGGCCTTCTTCGCGCCCCTCCTGCCCAGCCGTAAACCCGTTTGAACGGCGAAAACGATGGCCCCGCGGGCCACAAACCGGCGTGAATTGACACTGGGAAGAAGCCTCCGTTCCCGTGAAATCGGACGCCCGAGGCGGGGGTACAGACGACCTCCGGCCGGGCCCCGTTTTGGCCGCGTGTACTAGCATGAGATTCCATGGCTGAACAAGAAGACACGCGGCGTCCGGCAGACGGACCACCGCAGGCATTAGTTCCACGCAGTCAGCTTGGCGGTACAGATCGCAAGCGCGGCGGCCCGGAATTTGAGAACCGACCACCGGTTTCCAGCCAGGAACTCAGCCGCGGCCCCGCCGAACTCATCGAGGCCCCGCAGCCTAAAGTCAACTGGCGTGTATTCGTCATCGCCTCGGTCATCATCATCGCCTTCTCCGTCTGGGCGATGCTGGTGCCTGCGAACGCCCAGTCCACCATGAAGACGGTGGTGGCCTGGATCGCAGAGAACGTGGGCTGGTTCTACGTCCTCACCGTGACCGTGGTGATCGGGTTCGTCCTCTGGGTCGCCTTCTCCAAGGAAGGCTCTGTCCGTCTGGGCCCGGACCACTCGCGGCCCCAGTACAAGCTCTTCACCTGGGTGGCCATGCTCTTTGCTGCCGGGGTGGGCATCGACATGCTCTTCTTCTCCGTTACCGGGCCCATCAGCCAGTACATGTCGCCGCCGGCAGGCCAGGGACAAACTCCGGCGGCCGCCGCGGATGCCGTGGTCTGGACCATGTTCCACTACGGCGTAGCCGGCTGGGCCATGTATGCCCTCCTCGGCATGGCTATGGGATATTTCGCCTACCGGTGGGGCATGCCGCTCTCCATCCGCGCTGCCCTTTACCCGCTGCTCGGCAAGCGGGTCCGCGGCGGCATCGGCGACGCTATCGACATCGTCACGCTGGTGGGAACGGTCTTCGGCGTTGCCACATCCATGGGGATCGGGGTGGTGCTCCTGAACGTGGGCTTCGCGCTGATATTCGGCCTGGAGCAGGGACTCGCGCTGCAGATCGCCCTGGTGATTGTCGCCGTCGTGCTGACCATCGCCGCGTGCACGTCCGGCGTGGATAAAGGCATCCGCTGGATTTCGGAGCTGAACATCTGGAGCTCGGCGGCCATGCTGCTGTACATCCTGGTAACCGGCAAGACCTCGTTCCTGCTGAACGCGATGGTGGAGAACATCGGCCGGTTCCTGTTCACCCTGCCCGACCGCACCCTGCAGACCTTTGCGTACGAGGAAGGCGGGTCCCAGTGGATGGCCGGCTGGACGCTCTTCTTCTGGGCTTTCTGGCTGGCGTGGGGCCCGTTCGTGGGCCTGTTCCTGGCCCGCATCTCCCGCGGCCGCACCCTGCGGGAGTTTGTCATCGCCGCCATCACCGCCCCGGTCCTGTGCGACTTCCTGATCGTGAGCATCTTCGGCAACAGTGCCATGCATGAGGTCCTGAGCGGGAACAAAGAGTTCGCCCAGCTGGCCGTGGACAGCCCGGAACAGGGCTGGTACGCCTTGCTGGAAATGTTCCCCGGCGCCAGCTTCCTGATTGGCCTGGGCACGCTGTCCGGCCTGCTGTTCTACCTGACGAGCGCCAACTCCGGCGCCATGGTGATGTCCAACTTCTCCTCCTCCATCCCGGACCCGTCCCAGGACGGCGCCAAGTGGCTCCGCATCTTCTGGGCGGTCCTCACCGCCTTGCTGACCATCGCCATGCTGATTGCCGGTGGTGTGACCACCATGGAATACGCCACGCTCATCTTCGCCCTGCCGGTGACCATCATCGCGTGGCTGGTGATGGCCTCGTTCTCGAAGGCGCTGCGGATGGAGCGGGCTGAGCGCGAGGGCCAGGTCCTGCGCAGGCAGTCGACGGCGGCGCACGGCGGCATGGTGCCGGACCGCACCTGGCGGCAACGGCTGGCCGGGATGCGCGCCTACCCGTCGAAGAAGCAGGTGGCCCAGTTCATGGAACGCGTCGTGCAGCCGGCCCTCGCCGACGTGCTCCGCGAATTCACGAAGCAGGGCTACGAGGCAACCCTGGACATCATCCCCAACGAGGACACCAACATCTCCAGCCATGCGCTGGTTGTCCGGATCCCGAACCACCGCGACTTCCTGTACCAGGTCCAGGCCGTGGAGGCGCCGGTGCCCATGTTCGGCGGCCGCATGTCCCGCGAAACCGACGTGTACTACCGCGTTGAGGTGTTCGCGCAGACCGGCTCGGAGGGGTATGACCTGATGGGTGTCACCCACCAGCAGATCATCGACGACGTGCTGGACCGTTACGAGGCCCACCTGGGCTTCCTGACGTACTCAACGCAGCACGATTACGCCTCCGTGCTCACCCCGCCCGTGGCCCCGGCCACTGGTTCCATTGCCAAGATCGAGCCCGCAGAGCCTGACGGGACGGCCGCGAAGGAATAACGCAGCAGCCGCCCGGAGCGGGCGTCGGCCGGTTAGCGGCTGACAGCCCGCTGGGTGCGGTGCTCGGCCGCGGGGTAGACGCCCAGGATGCGTACTTCGGTGGTGAAGAACTCGAGTTCCTCGAGCGCCAGCCGCAGCGGCGTGTCTTCGGGGTGGCCTTCCACGTCCACCATGAACATGGTGGCGGCGAACTCGTCCCCCACCATGTAGCTTTCGAGCCGGGTCATGTTCACGCCGTTCGTGGCGAAGCCGCCCAGTGCCTTGTACAGCGCAGACGGAACGTTCCGGACGCGGAACACAAAGCTGGTCACCGCCGGACCCGGCAGTTCCTCCCGGGTGGGCAGGTCTTTTTCCCGCGCCAGCACCACAAAGCGGGTGGTGTTGGAGGGATCGTCCTCGACGCGCGAGGCCAGCACCTCCAGGCCGTAGATCCGGGCCGCGAGCGGTGGCGCGAGGGACAGCTTGGTGGGGTCGTTCCACTCCCGGACTTCCCGTGCGGAGCCGGCCGTATCGCCGGCGATGACGGGGCGGAGCTTGGCGTCACGGATCAGGCGGCGGCATTGCCCCAGGGCGTGGATGTGGCTGTGGACCTCGGTGGCGCCGTCGATGGTGCTGCCCGGAATGCCCAGCAGGTCGAAGTGGATGGGGAGGAAGAACTCTCCCACAATCTGCAGGTTCGACTGGGGCAGCAGAATGTGGATATCCGCCACCCGGCCGGCGATGGAGTTCTCGATCGGAATCATGGCCAGCTCGGCCTCACCGCTGGCCACCAGCTCAAAGGCGTCCTCGAAGCTGGCACAAGGTACGCTCTCCAGCTCGGGGAACATGTCCATGCACGCAATATTTGAGTTGGCGCCGGGCTCACCCTGGTACGCAATTTTCTGGGCCATGCTGGGTATGGTTTCACGTCCGGCGCCCACGCACCCAACTGGGTTGCGCTCTCTGTCGTTCCGGGCCCCCTAAACGACGGCTTGAGCTACCTGCCTGAGGACGTATTTCCGGGCGAACGACATAAAGGGCGGGACAGGAACGTTCGGTTGTTATCATTTGATGTTGAACATTTAACGAATTTGAGGAGACAGTGTGGACGCGCGGCTTGAAGCCATCCGGAATACGGTACTGGCGCGAAACCCTGGCGAGGCCGAATTCCACCAGGCAGTGACCGAGGTTTTCGAGAGTCTCGGCCCCGTCCACGACAGGCACCCCGAACTGCTCGAGGCCGCAATCCTGGAGCGGCTGTGCGAGCCCGAGCGCCAGATCATCTTCCGCGTCCCGTGGACCGACGACTCAGGCCGGGTGCAGATCAACAGGGGTTTCCGGGTTGAATTCAACTCCGCCCTGGGCCCGTACAAGGGCGGCCTGCGCTTCCATCCCTCGGTCTACCTGGGCATCGTGAAGTTCCTCGGTTTCGAGCAGATCTTCAAGAACGCCCTGACCGGTATGCCGATCGGCGGCGGCAAAGGCGGCTCGGACTTCGATCCCCGCGGCCGCAGCAATGCCGAGATCATGCGGTTCTGCCAGTCCTTTATGACCGAGCTGTACCGCCACATCGGCGAGTACACGGACGTGCCGGCCGGCGACATCGGTGTGGGCGGACGTGAAATCGGCTACCTCTTTGGCCAGTACAAGCGCATCACCAACCGCTACGAATCCGGCGTCCTGACGGGCAAGGGAATTTCCTGGGGCGGCTCCCTGGTGCGCCCCGAAGCCACCGGATACGGCACCGTCATCTTCACGCAGGAAATGCTGAAAACACGCGGAAAGTCCTTCGACGGCCAGCGCGTTGTGGTGTCAGGCTCCGGCAACGTCGCCATCAACGCCATAGCCAAGGCGCAGTCGTTCGGTGCCAGCGTGGTTGCGTGCTCCGACTCCTCCGGTTACATCGTGGACGAGGCGGGTATCGACGTCGGACTTTTGCGTGAGGTCAAGGAAGTGGAACGAGGACGGCTCAAGGATTACAGCCTCCGCCGTCCCGGCGTTTCCTATGTGGAAGCGGGGTCAGTGTGGGACGTCGATGCCACGGTGGCACTTCCCTGTGCGACGCAGAACGAGCTCGACGGCGATGCTGCCGCGCGGTTGGTGCGCAATGGCCTCGTCGCTGTCGGTGAAGGTGCCAACATGCCCTCCACGCGGGAGGCCGTGGCGGTGTTCCAGGACTCCGGCGTTCTGTTCGGACCGGGCAAAGCAGCCAACGCCGGAGGGGTTGCAACCTCGGCACTTGAGATGCAGCAGAATGCCAGCCGTGACTCCTGGACCTTTGAACACACCGAGCAGCGCCTCACCGAGATCATGGTGGGAATCCACGACCGTTGCGCGTCCACCGCGGACGAATACGGCGAGCCGGGCAACTACGTGCTGGGCGCGAACATTGGCGGCTTCGTCAAGGTGGCTGACGCCATGCTGGCGCAGGGCCTCATCTAAGGCATCCGCCCGGATAGCTCCCGCCACAGCGCAGCTTATGTCACAGCGCTTTTATGTCACAGCGGCCACGGACCCACCAGGGTCCGTGGCCGCTGTGCTTGGTGGCGAAAACTGGAGTGACCTCTGAAACTCGCAGGTGAATGACTGAAACGATGATTTAACAAGGCGGAAACCCAGCGCGAAACGGCAGTCCTACAGTGGGAATCAGACGGCAATAGCTGCCCTCCAGTGAACGTGGTACGGATTCCGCGTCCCTCCTCCGGAGCGGCTCTCACGGGCGATTACCGTTCGCTCTTCGCATCACGAAAGGGGTTTCCCATGGATTCGGGAAATGTCGCTTGGATTCTGGCCAGCTCCGCGCTGGTCTGCATGATGATCCCCGCCCTCGCCCTGTTTTACGGAGGCATGGTGGGGTCCCGCCGTATTCTCAACATGATGATGATGTGCTTCGGCGGCGCGAGCCTCGTGGCTGTGCTCTGGGCGCTGTTCGGCTACTCATTGGCCTTCGGCAACTCTGTGGGGGGCCTGGGGCTGATCGGTGATATCACCGAATTTCCGGGCATGGGACAAATGCTGGCCAAGGACGACTCGGCATCCATCCCGCTCATCCTGTTCGCGGCCTTCCAACTCTTCTTCGCCTGCGTGACCACCGCGCTGGTTGCGGGAGCGGCGGCGGGGCGCATGAAGTTCGGTGCGTGGATGCTGTTCGCGGGCATCTGGGCCACGGTCGTTTACTTCCCCATTGCGCACTGGGTGTTCGCCTTCTCGTCTGCCGACGGAAGCGTTACCGGCGGCTGGATTGCCAATGGCATCAAGGCCATCGACTTCGCCGGTGGCACGGCAGTACACATGAACGCCGGCGCCGCCGCACTGGCCCTGGCCCTGGTTCTTGGAAAGAGTTCCGGCTGGCCAAAGATGGAGCACACCAAGCCGCACAGCCGGCCCCTGGTGCTTATCGGCGCTGGCCTGCTCTGGATTGGCTGGTTCGGATTCAACGCGGGCTCGGCACTCTCGGCCGGCCAGTCGGCGTCCGTGGTTTTCCTGAACACGGCCGTAGCGGCGTCGGCGGGGCTCCTTGCCTGGGCGCTGGTTGAACGGGTCCGTCACGGGGCGGCCACCAGCATGGGCGCGGCATCGGGCCTGATCGCCGCTTTGGTTGCCATTACTCCGGCGTGCGGTGCCGTGAGCCCGCTGGGTGCAGTGGCCATCGGGGCCATCGCCGGCGCAGTCTGCTCACTCGCCATCGAATGGAAGTTCCGCCTGGGCTATGACGATTCGCTGGACGTCGTAGGCGTCCACCTGGTGGGCGGCATCATCGGTACCCTGCTGATCGGGCTCTTTGCGACCGATAAGGCTCCGAACGGTGTGAGCGGTCTCTTCTACGGCGGCGGCTTCCAGCAACTTGGCATCCAGGCGCTGGCCACTGTCTCAGTGCTGGCCTACTCGTTCGGGGTCACCTGGGTTCTGGCGAAGATCCTGGACCGTGCGATTGGCCTCCGTATCAAGCCGGAAGACGAGCTTCGGGGTATCGACCTCGCTGCCCACTCCGAGCTGGCGTACCTGACGGATGAAGACCCCGTGGAGCTGGGTTCGCCGCAACGCGCCTGATAGATAACGCCCAATACGTAACCTGCCCGATCCAGGGCGCCACTGGCCTGTTGAATAACTGCCTTCTTGAATAACCGCCTTCTTGAATAACTTCCCTGATGAATAACTGAATAGCTAACGAGTCCGGCCCTGGGCCGAACTGCGGACCGGTGCCAGCGCCTGCTGGCTTATAGTTCCGCGGTTCGGCCCACGGTCGTATCTGCCGTGGGTGCCGACCAGGCGTCAGCCATCCAACCGTCCGTCGCCCGGCTCTGAGAACCCCAGCCCTGAGACGCCCACTTCAAAAAGGGATCCTGGGGTAGGGGCCGCCCTGGGAGCGAGTCATCAGGAAATAGCACATACTCCGGAAGATCATCTTCGGGCAGAGACAAGGGTCGAGGCAGGTGCAGGGGCAGGGTATAGCTGGGAACGGTGTTGGGAACGCCCCGAGCGAGGGCAGTGTCCAACATGGCGGCGTCGAGCCTGGCAGTGTCCAACCCGGCGGTGTCCAACCCGGCAGTGTCGAACCCGGCGGTGTCCACCTTTTCTGGCCAGATGGGTCGTTCGAAGTCGGGGTGTTCGCTGGTGTAGTGGCGGCCGGTGGGGGAAATCTATCCGGGAGGTTCGGTGGCGCTCGCCGGTGTGGGTGTCCAGGGTGAGGTGTGTTTGAGCCGGTGGTGGCGGCGGCATGGTTGGGCGAGGTTGGTGATGCCGGTGGTTCCGGCGTTGGCCCAGGCGAGGATGTGGTCGGCGTCGTTGTCCAGGGATTGGTTGTTACAGCCGGGGAATGGGCATTTGCCGTCCCGCAGGCGCAGCCATTGCCTCATGGCTTTGGGGACCCGGTAGCTGTCGCGGCCGATTTCGAGGGGTGCGCCGTTGCGGGGGTCAACCAGGACGCGGTGGAAGGACTCTGCACCATCGGCGATGAGGGTGCGGGCCATGGATGGTGGGATGGGTCCGTAACCGTCGAGGATGGCGGGTTCCTCGGTCAGGCCCATCAGTGCGAACACCGGCACGGTGACCAGGACCTGGGCTTTCGGTGAGGGGATGAGGTCGGCTTCCCCGCCGAGGAGCCAGGCTGCGACGGTGTCGGCGCGCAGTTGGGTGA